>JANQPO010000020.1 GCA_028289445.1 Tepidamorphaceae bacterium | reverse complement strand
TCTGACGGGTCTAGTCCCTTCTCCACCATGACGCGCTCTGCAATCTCCCGCGTGTTCAATGGCCCATCCGCAAGGTGGCGCTGTGCGATCTCGGCTATCTCGCCCTTATCGAAAAACCCGCGCCCGGCGATGTAGGCCCGCCTGTTCTCCGGCGATCCTTCCATGATCTTCATCGCTGCATTGATGTGCGCGAGGTCGTGTTTGGCCTGTGCGATCTGCGCTTCATAGGCTCGGATCGCGCCTAGAATTTCACGCTGTTTGCGCTTCAGTCCGCCAAGGACAATGCTGTTGGCTTCCATGCCCTAAGCATGGCGAAAATCTGCGAACGCATCTACTGAGCATCTGGTGCGTCTGCTACATAAGGCCGCAGGAACTCATCCCTGAACCGGGCATTGAAGCTTTCGCAGTATCCGTTCTCCTAGAGCGCCCAGTTTCAATGCGAGCGAGACGGCCAGAGAGGCTTCGCGTGCCAAAAAATGTCAAAGCGAGGCAACTCCGGCTGAACGGTGGCTCCTGTGTTCGGTTGCGCCCGAGTTGCCGCGCGTGTTCTTGACGACCCTTTCCAAAACGGGCACGGGTGAGAGAGTACACTCAGGTGTAATCAACCAAACAAGTGAAGGAGTGTGGCTTGATAGCGGCAAGCCGAAAGAAGCTTTGTGCTCAAAGACGGCCGGCGTCGGCCGGTTGGGGACGGGAAGCGCGATGAACTGCGTGAAACCTCCGTTGCTCAATGAAGAATTGTCCCGCGCGCTCTTGTCGCCGGAGAGGGTGGCGCTGATCGGGGCGTCTACCGATCCGACCAAGAACACAGCCCGGCCGCTGCGCTACCTGCGCAGGCACGGCTATGGGGGGCAGGTTTTCCCGGTTCACCCCACAGCTCGTGAGATCGAGGGTATCCCCGCGTATCCGAGCCTTTCGGACGTGCCGGGACCGGTCGATCATGCCTTCATCCTCCTGTCCGCCGACCGTGTTCCCGAGGCGATTCGGGGCTGTGTGGAGGCTGGAGTCCGCTGTGCGACGGTTCTCAGTGACGGCTTCGCCGAGGCCGGGGCGCAGGGTCAAGAGCGGCAGCAAGCACTCCGCGCAGCGGCAGCGGATAACGGGCTGCGGGTGCTCGGCCCAAACTCGATCGGTGTCATCGATACCAATGGCTTTGCATGCAGCGCCAACGCCGCGCTCGAGATGGAGGCGCTGCCTCGCGGCGGCTATGGTGTCATCTCGCAAAGTGGCAGCATGATCGGCGCTCTACTGTCGCACGGCGCTGCCCGCGGCATCGGCTTCTCAAGCCTCGTCTCGGTCGGCAATGAGAGCGACCTGACCGTTGGCGAGATAGGCGAGTTGATGCTCGCTGACCCTCGGTGCACGGCGATCCTGCTCTTCCTGGAGGCGATTCGGGACTGGGCGGCGCTGGCCCGCCTGGCGAGGGCGGCCGAGGCTGCCGGCAAGCCGGTCTTGGCCTACAAGCTTGGCCGCTCGAAAGCCGGCCAGCAACTCGCCGCAACCCATACCGGGGCGCTTTCGGGCGACGATGCCATGGTGGACGCGCTCCTTGAAGATCTCGGAATCGCCCGTGTGCGCATCCTGGAAGCGCTCTATGAAGCGCCGCCGCTTTTCTTCGGCTCAGGCGTGTCGCAGGGCCGGGGCGTCGCCGTGGTGACAACGACGGGCGGAGGCGGCGCGACGGTCGTCGATGCGTTGGCGGCAAGCGGGCTCGACATCGTCCCGAAAGTACCGGAGGTGCGCGCGCGGCTCGCGGCCGACGGGGTGGCGTCGGGCGACGCCGGACTGATCGACCTGACGCTGGCGGGCACGCGGCCGGAGCTGGTGCGCGACGTCTTGGACCTTCTGATGGCGTCCGACATGGTGGATGCGGTGGCGATGGTCATCGGCTCGTCCTCACAATTCCACCCCGAACTCGCCGTGGCGCCGCTGCGCGGGCTGTCGGGCAGTCGCAAGCCGCTGGCCGTCTACTTGGTGCCGGCGGCCGATGAATCGCGCGCAATGCTCACGGGCGAAGGGCTCGCGGTATTCCGGACACCCGAGGCTTGTGCGGAGGGCATGCGCGCCCGTCTGGAGCGACGTGCTCCGTCGTCCGTGCCGCCTGCGCCTGAGGGGCTCGCCGAGCGGATTGCCGCGCACGTGGCCGGGGCGGGCGGGCAAACGCTCGACGAGATTGCGTCACGCGACGTGTGCGACATGCTTGGCATCGCCGGCCCGTCCGGGCGGCTCGCTGCGTCGCCCGCGGAGGCGCGCGAGATCTTCGCCGAGCTCGGCGGACCTGTTGTTTTGAAGATCGTTTCGCCCGACATCGCCCACAAATCAGACACGGGCGGAATCGCACTTGGCATCGCGACAGCGGAGGATGCCGGAGAGGTGACCGTGCGATTGCTGGAAACCCAGCGCCAGGCACATCCGGGTGCCGAGTTGCGCGGTGTCCTCGTGCAACGCATGGAGAAGGGTGTGGGCGAGGTGCTGATCGGCTTTCGCCGCGATCCGATTATGGGCCCCTTCGTGATGCTGGGAGCGGGCGGCATTCTGGCCGAGGTTCTGAAGGACACGGCGATCCGGGCGGCGCCGGTCGACCTAGCGAAAGCGCGTGAAATGCTGGCGGATGTGCGCATGGTAAAGGCGCTTACTGGGGTTCGGGGCCGGCCGAAGGGTGATCTGGATTCGCTTGCCCGCGCCATCGTGGCGATGTCGCAGCTCGCACATTGCCCCTCGGTGGCGGAAGCCGAAATCAATCCGTTTCTTGTCGGTGTGGAGGGCGCAGGAGGACTGGCGCTCGATGCACTGGTCATACCTGCGGCCGCGCCGTGAGCGAGGCGCTCGCCCCCTCCCTGGCGTCTGCCGCCGTTGCGGCCGGGGGCGCCCCCCTCGCCGGACTCAGAATCGTCGAGAACGCCGCCTTCGTCGCCGTACCCCTTGCCACGATGAGTCTCGCGCAAATGGGTGCGGAGGTCATCCGGCTCGATCCCCCGGAAGGCGGGCTCGATTACCGGCGCTGGCCGCTCTCTGCAGCGGGAGCAAGTCTTTACTGGACGATGCTCAACCGCGGTAAGCGTTCCGTCACACTCGATCTACGCACGGAGACCGGGCGGATGATGGCCGCCGACTTGATCTGCGGCGATGTCGAAAGCCGGGCCGCGCCCGCGATCTTCGTGACGAACCTGCCGGCGCGGGCACCGCTTTCGCCAGAGGCACTACTGGCGCGGCGGCCGGATTGCATTGTGGTGACTCTCGAAGGTAGCTCTGATGGACGATCGGCCATCGACTACACCGTGCACTCGGCCTGCGGCGCCGCGATGATGGCCGGCCCCGCAAGCACCGGTGCGCCCGTAAGCAACGCCATCCCGTTTTGGGACGTGATCTGCGGCCACCGACTGGCGTCGGGCATCCTTGCTGCGGTGCTGGACCGGGCGCAGACCGGGCGAGGCCAGCACGTGGCGTTGAGTTTCTCGGACGTCGCAATGGAGAGCCTGGCCAATCTAGGCATACTTGCCGAAGCCGAGCTTCGGGGGCATGCGCGCCCCCCGGACGGTAATTGGGTCTACGGTAGCTTTGGGCGCGATTTCCGGACTCGCTGTGAGCGGTACTTCATGCTGGTGGCGGTCACGGTCAAGCAGTGGCGCGCTCTGGTGGAGGCAACCGGGATCGCGTCCCGAATCGCCGAAATCGAAGCGGCACGGAATGTGTCGCTCGACGACGAGCATGCTCGCTACGCCGCCCGTCACGAGATCGGCGCGGCGATCGATGACTGGGCAGCCGAGCGGGATCTCGCCGGGGTGGAGGCGGCTTTCGCCGGCACCGCCGTCTGCTGGAGCCCGTTCCGCGATACCGCGGAGATGCTCGCAGAGGATCCCCGCGCATCGCTGCAGAACCCGATGTTTGAGCGGATTCCCCATCCCGGGGTGGAGCCAGTGCTAACACCCCGCACCCCGCTTCGGTTTTCGGCGCGGCCTGACCTTCCGTCGCGTCCGGCGCCAGCACTTGGTGCGGACACGGGCGACGTGCTGCCAGGCGCCGAACGGTGACAAGGAGCAGCAGGGCCGGAAGCGGAGAACTGGAATGAACGACCGGCTGTGGGCTTGCCGTCAGCCTCGGACGAGAGCAGAGCTGATCCAATCTCTTAGCAGAACGCTCTAGGCCGTCGTGCGCGGCGGGGCGTCGCGCGTACTCAGCCGCAGCACGATAGCGCCGCTGAATATGATGAGGGCGATGCCGGCAGCGTCGAAAACATCGGGCACTTCGCCGAAGAAAATCCAGCCTAGCACCGCCGCACCAATGATCCGCCCGTAATCCAGTGCCCCAACGAGCACCGAGGATGCATAGCGGTAGGCTACGGCGAGGAATGTGTGCACGCCGATCGCTGTCGCGGAGAGGATGAGGAACCACATCGCTTCGGTCGGTGTCGGAAGCGTCGCGCTGCCGGCGCCGGCCAGACCGAAGACGACGGCGCAGGCGAAACTGAAGTAAAAGACGACCGCGTAGTTGGTGCTGTGGGCGGGCATCCGCCGGACGGCGATGTTCATTCCTGCGGCGAGGACGGAGCCAGTGATCAAGAGGATGACGTCAAGCCCAACGCCCGTGGCCTCCGGGCGCAGGACGATCAACGTGCCGATAAAGCCGATCATCAACGCGGCCCAGCCGAGCGGCGCGATCCTATCGCCGAACAGGAGCCCGGCCAACAGGACCGTGAAAATCGGTGTGGTGAAGTTTACAGCCGTCACTGTGACGAGGGGCAGGCTGCGAAGCGCATAGTAGATGCACGCCATGGTCGACACGGCAAAGGCGACATGAACAAGGTGGGCACGCAAATCGGTTGTCCGCACGGCCCGACGGTGCCTGGCGAAAACAAGGAGCGGCAACAGCAGAGCGAAGGTGAGCGCTCCGCGTCCGGCTAGCACTTCGACGGATGCAACTCCCTCCGCGGCGAGCATCTTCACCGAAACCCCGATAATCGGCACGAGCGCGGTGTTGGCGAGGATTGCAGCGGCCCCCAGCACGGGTCGCGCATCGACGACACCGGATCCGGCCTTCATCAGAGTTTCCCTACGAACGACGCAGCAGACTGCGCGACGCATGCCGCTGTGCAAAGCACCACTTCGCTGTGGTCGCAATCCATGCTGTGATCGTCCTTTCTTTATGGAATCTGCAGGTGTTCACCGCAGGGTTGTGCGGCCTGGAGCCGCCCAGTTGCAGTGCGAGAAATTCAAAATATACACTCCGTATTCCACCTAGCGGAATTAAGAAGCAAGTTTTTCTTGATTGATTCTGTTTTTTGGCCAAAGCTATCCGCTAAGCGGGAACCTCGGTGCGAAGGTGGGAGCGCGATGAACGAATACCCAACGATCTGGCGAGAAGACGTTGCAGAAAGCAGCGAGGATCGGCGCTTCGTCACGGCGCTGGCCCGTGGCTTTGAGATTCTGCGCGCCTTCAAACCGGGCGGCGGCGCGCTGGGCAATCAGGAGCTTTCGAGCGCTACCGGAATTCCAAAGGCTACGGTGTCGCGACTGACGCACACCTTGGCTGAGCTCGGCTACCTTCGGCACCTTAAGGCAGACGGGAAGTACGAACCGACCGAGGCGATCCTCGCATTGGGCTACGCGGTTCTCTCTAACATCGTGGTGCGCCAGGTCGCCCATGACCCGATGATGGAACTCACGCTTGAGCACGACGTTTCGGTCGGCCTCGCCGCGCGCGACAGGCTGAGCCTGATCTTTGTCGATGTCTGCAAGAGCCGATTGCTTTCTACGCTTCACCTTGAAGTCGGTTCCCGTGTGCCAATGGCGACCACGGCCGTTGGTCGAGCCTTCCTGGCAGGAGTTCCGGAGGACGAGCGCGATTTCTACTTTGAGCGCTTCGAGGAGCGGATGGGGGCGGAGGAATGGTCCGCGCTGCGCCCGCGCGTGCTCGATGCGATTGCTCAGGTCCACGACCGCGGTTTCTGCTACGTCGAGGACGAGTGGCACCGGGGCATGCGCGCGGTGGCCACTCCCCTCGTGGCGGCCGACCGCAACACGGTGATGTCGATGATGTGCGGTGCACCCTCGTTCCGTGTGGACAGAGAGCGGCTGGAGGGCGAACTCGGGCCCCGGCTTGCGCATCTCTGCGAAGGTCTCGTGCCGAGCCTGCGATGAACGAGCAGGTCAAAAGCACCACTCTGGCGAGCCAAACGCTCGCGGAATCGCTAATTGGAGCGCTCCATCGGCGCGGGACGCGACGCGTTTATGGGGTGCCGGGGGGCGGCTCCAGTCTCGACCTGATCGCCGCGGCCGAGGCGCTCGGCATGACCTTCGTGCTGACGCGCACCGAAAACGCTGCCGTGATGATGGCCGCGACCGATGCCGACATGACCGGTGCCCCCGGCACGGCTCTGACAACGAAGGGGCCCGGTCTTGCGCAGGCTATGAACGGGCTCGCCCACGCCGCGCTCGACCGGTCACCCGTGGTGCTGATTACCGATGGCTTTTCTGAGTTGCTCGCCGCCTATGTGACGCATCAAGTGTTCGACCAGGAGGCGATGAGCGCGCCAGTTGTCAAGGGCTACAGCCGCCTTGAAGGCGAGGCGGCGGCCGATGAGATCGAGAGGTTGATCGACCTCGCGCTCGCGCCTCGACAGGGGCCGGTCCATATCGAATTGACGGCTGCGGGGGCGCGACGCGAAGTGCGGCCAGCAGCGACGCAGGCAACACGGGTCGAAGAGTCGGGCCTGCCCGAACTGTCGGAAGCGAACGCACTACTTTCGAAGGCACGCCGTCCAGTTGTCGTAGTCGGGCTGGAGGCACGGCGAGCCAAAGACGCCGCCGCTGTCCGGCGCTTCGTCGACACGTTCGGCTGCCCGGTGCTGACCACCTACAAGGCTAAGGGCGTCGTGCCGGATGGGCATCCGGGCCGCGTGGGTCTCTTCACCGGAGGCGCGGCCGAGGCATCGACGATCAACCAGGCGGACCTGATCGTACTCGCCGGACTCGACCCTGTGGAGTTGATCCTTCAGCCCTGGCGCTACGAGATCCCTGTGCTCGATATCGCGCGCACCAGGCACCTGCCGCATTACGTGGAGCCCTCTGCCGGCGTCTATGGCCCGCTCGCTCCCGTTCTAGACGCTCTCTCTGCGCCCAACACGGCGAGCGACTGGGATTCGAGCCAAATCGCTGCGCTTCGGGAGGAGATGAAAGCGGCGATCGCTTTCCCGCCGAGCGAGGCGCTCGACCCCCAGCGCATCGTTGAGTGCGCGGCCTCGGTCTTCGGGAGCGACGCGTGCATCACGGTCGATGCCGGTGCGCATATGCTCAGCGCGACCGGCTTCTGGCCAGCGGAGCGCCCGGGCGACGTACAGATCTCCAACGGACTCGCCTCGATGGCCTTCGCGCTGCCGGCGGGCATTGCCGCCGCACTCGCGAAGCCCGGCCGGCGAGCGATCGCGTTCACCGGCGATGGTGGGCTGAAGATGTGCATCGGCGAACTCGCGACGGCCGTGCAGTACGGCGCGAAGGTCACAACGGTAGTGTTCAACGACGGCGCATTGACCATGATCGACCTCAAGCAACAGCAGCGCAAGATGCAACCCGCGGGCGTCCGCTGGCCGCGCACCGATTTCGCCAAGGTCGCGGAAGGTTTCGGCGTGGCTGCGTGGCGGGTGGAAACGGAGGCCGAGTACGAGGCTGCACTTGAAGCCGCAAGCGAGATCGACGGCCCCGCGCTGATCGATGTCGTGCTCGACCCGACGGGCTACGCCGCACAGCTCAAGGCGATGCGGGGGTAGCGGGATGGTCGCACACTCACTCCCCGTTCAGGGCCGCGAGGCGCGCGCGTGCGCCCTGCATGAACACCGTCGTATCGTTGCCGGCGAGTATGAAATGCATGCCAAGGCCGATATAGCGGCGGGCCATCTCGGCGTCAGCCACGCCGCCGAAGCCGGCGACCTTGCCATGGCGTCGCGCGGCATCGGCGACCTTCTCCATTGCGCTCGCCACACGCGGGTCTCCGTAAGCACTGGGCACACCAAGCTGGAAGGTAAGATCCGAGGCACCTACGAAGAGGACGTCGACGCCCTCGACGGCAGCGATCTCGTCCACAGCCTCCACGGCCCGCGAGCTTTCGATCATGACCACACAAAGCGTGACTGGGTCGAGCTGTTCGGCGGCTTCGCGAAAGCTGATCGGGCGATAGCCCAACTGCGGCACAAGACCGGGCACGGAGCGCTCGCCGCGCGGGGGGAAGCGACACTGGCGAGCAATGCCGGCTGCCGTTTCGGGATCGTCCACATGGGGCACGATCACACCCATGGCGCCGTTGGAGAGCACCCGATGGATAGGCCCCGGCGTAGGGTCGGCCACACGCACAATCGGGGTCACGCCGGCCTCAACACCCGCAAGCGCCTGCTGGCAAAGCTGGTCGAAACTGAGCGGGCCGTGTTCGAGGTCGAGAAACATCCAGTCATAACCGGCATCGCGGAGCATTGCCGCAATGTCGGTCGTACGCGTCAGACGGCAGCTCATGCCGAAGCAGGGGTGCGCTGCGAGCTTGTCGCGCAGGCTGCCCGTCATGGTCGTTGTCATTGCGCGATGTCCTTCATGGTCAGGTCCGTGAGGAACATATGACCCGTTGCGTGCGTAATCATAAAGGGCAGGCGCGCGGCCATCGCGACAGCCTGCGGAGTCACACCACAGCCCCAGAACACGGGTACGTCATCGGGGCCGATCTCGGGCGGCTTGCCCCAATCGACCGCATCGGTGTTGTGGATGCCGATCTCGATGGGGTCGCCCACATGCACGGGGGCGCCGTGAGTTGCCGGGTAACGGCGGGTCACGGCGATCACCCGCTCGAGCTGCGCCTGAGGGATCGGGCGGAGCGAGACCACCATTGGGCCGGCGAAGGGGCCGGCGGGAGCGCAGGCGATACCCGAAGTGTAGACGGCGATGCGTCCACCCGGCTTGCGCAGATGGGCGACGTCGAGCCCGTTCTCAATCAGCACCTGATCAAACGAGAGCGAACACCCCATAGCAAAGGCTACAAGGTCATCCCGCCAGAGGTTGCGGAGATCGCCGACCTCGCCTGCCGGAGCACCGTCGCGATAGACAGCGTAACGCGACAGGTCGGTGCGCACGTCGGAACCCGGCGCTACCTCGCGAAACTCCGGGTCACCCGTATCGGTGACATCGAGAAGCGGACAGGGCTTGGGATTGCGGTGGCAAAACCGCATGAAATCAAGCGCGTAGGCCTCTGGGACGATGGCGAGGTTTGCCTGAACGTAGCCACCCGCGAGGCCGTGTGTCGTGCCGCGCCAGCGGCCCATTCGGATAGCCTCGCGTACCGCACGCGCAGAGCCGGCAGCAAGATACTCTCGCTGGTCCGCCACATCCTGTTCGGCCATGCCGAACCCTCCAGCTTCGATGCTGAGGCCCGCGCGTTGCCGCTGGCCCGGCATCATAAACGCGCCGTCCGCGTGCCGGTGCCCGTCTCATTCCCGCGCTTTCCGTGGGTCTTGCGGGCGCTGACTGCAGCGGCGCAATCATCGCGCAGTGCGCACAAAAACCACAGGAGAGGATTCATGTTCGATCGACTTGTCAAGGGCGCGCTTGCGCTGACACTAACGGCGGGGATCGCCGCCGCTCAGGAGTATCCATCCGAACCGATCACGCTGATCGTGCCTTATTCGCCGGGCGGCAACGGCGACATCACCTCGCGCTTCATTGCCGATCAGGCCAGCGAGATCATGGGTGTGAAGTTCGTGGTCGAAAACCGGGCCGGCGGCGGCGCGTTCATCGGTATCAACAGCTGCGCCAATAGCGACCCTGACGGCTACACAATCTGCTTCATCTCGACGAGCCCGATCACCGTACGCCCGCATGTCATCGAGGCTCCCTACAACCCGGCGGAAGACCTGACCTATCTCGGCCAGTTCCTGCTTTCGAAGCAACCGATCATCGTTCGCAATGATGGTAAGTTCAACAATCTGGACGAGGTGATTGCCTACGCCAAGGACAAGCCGGGTCAGTTGCGCTGGTCGGCAGCCGTGCCGCGGGGCGGTCCGCACCTCGCCACCGAGGCGATGTTTCGCGCCGAAGGTGCGCAGACCACCTTCCTGCCCTCGAAAGGCGGCGCGGTTGAGTTAGCCAATCTGCTCGCTGGCACGATCGATCTCGCGGTGATCTCCGACTACGGACCGGCACTCGACAATGGTGAGATCAAGATTATCGGCGAGACGAGCCCGGGGCCGAACCCGCAGGCACCTGACGCACCGAACCTTTCGGCGCTCGGTTATCCGTTGGAGCTTGCGAGCTTTTTCGGCCTTGCAGCACCGGCAGGTTTGCCCGCGGAAGTCACCGCGGCATGGGACGACACGCTCAAGCAGATCTCCGAGAGCGCTGAATTCGCCCAGCTTATGGAGCGCATCAAGACAGAGGGCGCATACCTGAACTCTGCGGACTTCACCGCTCAGGTCATGGCCGACTACGAGGCGATGGGTAAGGCGACCACTGAGTTTGGTCTGGCCGAATAGGCCTCTGAAAGCGTCCGGCGGCTCGATCCGCCGCCGGACGCTTCGAGCATTTCTAACAAGGCACTTCCATGGGAGCCAGCCACATGCCCGACCATGTGCGTGGAGAATTGATAGTGATCGCAGTGCTCATGCTGTTGGTCGCCATCTTTGCGCTATGGTACGTGCCCGCTTCGATCGACGTGCCGGTAGGCTTTGGAGCCGACAGCGAGGTCTCGCCCCGCTTCGCGCCCTACCTGCTTTCGATGATCATGGTGGCGGCGATGATCGGGCGGCTCATCGTGCTCGGCGCGACGGCCCTCAGGGGCAAGCTCGACGAAACCGAGACCGATATCACCGACGGCCTCGGCTCAGCAAAAGAGACGCAGCGCGGTATCGTGCTGAACCTTTTGACCAACGTTTATGCCTTCCTCTTGATCCCGGTCGCCGGCTTCTACGTGGCGAGCTTCGCGCTGGTGGGTTATCTGGTGCACCGGCTTGGCGAAAACCGGCTCTGGATGGCGGGGCTGATCGGGGTGGCCTGCGCCATTTTCGTCTACCTGCTGTTCGAACGTCTCTTGAGTGTGCGCCTGCCTGACGGTGCGCTTGGCGATTTCATTGAGCAATTTGGGGGCTGATCCATGATGGAAAGCATCCTCGCCGGCATCGCGCTTGCGCTGACATGGGAGTCGATTCTGGCCGTTATCGCGGGGGTCGTCGCCGGGCAGCTGCTCGGCGCCATTCCCGGGTTAACCGCGACCATGACCGTCGCGCTTCTCATCCCATACACCTACTACCTCGACCCCTGGGTGGGGGTGCCGATGCTGCTTGGCATGTTCAAGGGCTCGCTTTTCGGCAGTTCCGTCACCGCGATCCTGGTCAAGACGCCAGGGACACCCGCCGCTGCCGCCACCGTAATGGATGGCTATCCCCTCGCGCAGCAAGGCAAGGGGGAGAAGGCGTGCAAGATGGCGCTTTACTCCTCTGTCTTCGGCGACAGTTTTTCGGACATCGTATTGATCTTCGGGGCGTCATTCCTCGCCGCGATCGCGCTCAATTTCGGCCCTGCGGAATACACGCTCCTCGTCGCCTTTTCTCTGATGACGATGGGCTTCATTTCAGGTGCGCGGATCTGGAAGGGGATATTTGCGATGTTGCTGGGGATGCTTCTCGGCATCGTCGGGCTCGACCCGATCACCGCGACGCCCCGATTGACGATGGGATTCCTTGAACTTGAGGAGGGGATCGGACTGATCCCGATGTTGATCGGCTTCCTCGCCGTGGCGGAGGTGCTGCGCCAGATGGAGCTTCCGCGAAAGCAACTCGCGACGAGCACGGTTTCATTCTCCGACGATCCAGCGGACCGGCGTGTGTCATGGCTGGAGTTCCGAGGTGTGCTGCCGACGCTGCTGAAATCGTCATCGCTTGGAACCGCCGTTGGCGCCCTGCCCGGGATCAGCGCGACGGTCGCGGCCTTTCTGGCCTATAACGAGGCGCGGCGTACGTCGAAGACGCCAGAGAAGTTCGGCAAGGGTGCTCTGGAGGGCGTCGCGGCGCCGGAGAGCGCGAACAACGCCGTCTCGGGCGCAAACCTGGTTCCGATGATGGCCTTCGGCATTCCGGGCGACATCGCGGCGGCGCTTATCCTTTCGGCGCTTCTGATCCAGGGGATCACGCCCGGGCCGGTCATTTTTCGCGACAATCCCGAGCCGATCTTTGCCATCTTCACTGCCCTGCTGCTTGCTAACCTGGTAAACCTGGTCCTCGGGCATGGCCTGATCAGGATAGCGCGGCGTGTGGTGACGGTTCCCAAACGCGTGCTTTTTCCGGTCGTGATCGTCATCGCGGCCGCGGGCGCCTACGCGATGCGCGGCTCGCTCTTCGACGTTCAACTCGTTGTCGTGTTCGGCCTGCTCGGCTGGGGGCTGACAAAGCTCGCTTTCCCAACCGTGCCGCTTCTGATCGGGTTCATCCTAATGCCGATCCTGGAGTCGAATCTGCGGATTTCGATGCTGATCGCTGGATCCGTCCCGAACCCGCTGGCTTACTTTTTCGGCAGACCCGCCTTCGTCACCTTGATGGCCGTCATGACCCTCCTGCTGATACTCGTGCTGCGTCGGATCTTTCGTGACCGGCAGGCGGCGCGCGCGGCCGGAATGAGGGGAGGCTGAGATGGCGGGAGGACCGGCCTATCCGGTAGGCTACCTCGACGGTACGTTCGTTCCGGCAGAGCACGTGCGCCTGCCGCTGCTGGCGCCGGGGGTGACGTACGCGGCTTCGGTTTTCGAAGGAATTCGGGGCTATCGGATGGCGGACACCCAAGGCATCGCGCTCTTCCGGCTGGGTGAGCATCTTGAGCGTCTCGTGCGCTCGTCGGAAGTCCTGGGGCTCGACGAGATCCCGAGTGTGGAGGAAATGGAGGCAGCAACGCTGGGCCTGATGGCCCGCAACCCGGTGGACGAAGACTGCTACATCCGCATTCAGGTCTATGTCGCGGGCGACGGGGAGATGACGGCACGCGGACCGACCGGCGTTGCGATCCTTGCTCGGCCACGACCTCAGTTGACGGAACGCCTCCGGCAAGGGGTGCGATGTCAGGTCTCGAGTTGGCGGCGAATCGCCGACAACGCGAGCCCGGCCCGCGCGAAGGCCGCGGCGAACTATCTCAATGGACGCCTCGCTGGATTGCAGGCCCGCGCTGACGGCTATGATACCGCGCTCCTGCTGACGGAGGCCGGCGACGTGTCAGAGGCGCCTGGAGCGTGCCTTTTGATAGTGCGCGATGGTGCACTCATCGCTCCGCCCGTGACGGCCGATATCCTCGAAAGCCTCACGCGGGACACCGTGCTGGCCTGCGCGCGACAGGGCGGCGCCGTCCAAGAAGTGATTGAGCGCACGGTCGACCGCACCGAACTCTACGCAGCAAGCGAGGTGATGTTGGTTGGCACCGGTATGGAAGTGACGCCGGTTGTCGGTATTGACCGTTTCACCGTGGGCGACGGGTATCCCGGCCCGGTGACACGGCAGTTGCAGGACGCATACTTCGCCTGGGTCCGCGGCGCCGCCACAACGCCCGAGGGCTGGCTGACACCGGTCGAGAAACAACTGGAGGCATCGGAATGACGGAACTGAGCCCGATCAAGGTCGGAGTTGTCTGGGCGCGGATGAGCGGTCTGATGGATCAGGTTGGCGAGACTTGCGTTCGGACGTCTTTTTCCTCGGTCGTGCGCGAAAACTATGACTTCGCCATCGGCCTGCTCGATGCGCGTGGCCGGCAGATCGCTCAGAGCCGTCGCAGCGTGCCCTCGTTCATCGGCACGATGGCGCGTACGCTGCAGGCAATGCTTGAGAGGTTTCCCATAGAATCGCTGGAGGACGGTGACGTGCTGATCACAAACGATGGTTGGCTCGGCACGGGACACCTCAACGACATCACGATGATCAAGCCGCTCTTCAGGGACGGGCAACACCTTGGTTTCATAGGCTCAATCTTTCACACCGTCGACATTGGCGGCGCACCCTCGCCCTCGGCGAAGGATTGCTATGAGGAGGGTTTGAACATCCCGCCCGCGAAGATCTTGATCCGTGGAGAGGAGAACCCGCTTCTGGTCGATATCCTCAAGGCGAACCTGCGGGAGGCCGACGAGACGCTTGGCGACATTCGCGCACAGTTTGCCGCCTACCACACGTGCGCCGGCCGCCTTCTCCCACTGCTGGACGAGGAGGACCTGCCCGATCTGGAGGCCTTCGCCGATGAAGCGCTAGACCGCTCCGAGGCAAGCTTGCGCCGGGCGATCGACGCGCTGCCGGACGGGACCTACACCGACGAACTCACCGCCGACGGATTTGATCATCCGCTGGTCATCCGCTGTGCCGTAACGATCCGGGGTTCGGAACTGGCGGTCGACTTTACTGGCACGAGCGATCAGATCGAGCACCCCGTGAACTCGCCTTTGACCTTCACCCAAGCCTATAGCTGCTATGCCATCAAGTGTGCGCTGGACCCGGGCACACCGATCAACGACGGCGCGTTCCGACCGATCACGGTTACCGCCCCCCAGGGCTGCCTAGTTAATCCGCGGCGCCCGGCGCCTGTATGGGGGCGGCACCTTTCGGGGCACTACATGCCGCCCGCCATCTACGGTGCGCTTGCGCAGGTCGCGCCCGACAAGGTGATCGCCGATTGTGGCTCGCCTCTGTGGAACGTTTATTTCAAGGGTCGCCGGCAGGGCGCGGAGCGGCCCTTCGTCAAGATGTTCTTCATGAATGGTGGACATGGCGCACGGCCGACACAGGATGGACCGGGCTGCCTCAGCTTTCCGTCAAACGTTTCGAACCAGGCAATCGAGCAATTCGAGAATCAGACGCCGCTACTGGTGGAAGAAAAGGCACTCGTGCCCGATACGGGGGGCGCCGGCCGATTCCGGGGCGGCAATGCACAGCGGCTCTCCTTCCGCAACGTGGGCGAGAGCCCAGTGACCGTCACCATCCGGCACGAGCGGGTTGACAATCCGCCGCGTGGGCTCCTTGGGGGTAGCTCAGGGGCGGCTGGGATCGATATGATCAACGGCAATCGCATCCCCGCCAAGACCCAGACCCGTATCGCGCCAGACGACGTTATCACTTTCCAGACCCCGGGCGGCGGCGGCATGGGCCCACCTGGCGAGCGCGACCCGAAGGCGATCCGCGCTGACATCGCGAGTGGTCTCGTCAGCCCCGCCCAGGCCAAGGCCCAGTACGGACACGAGACATGAACGCACATCCCGGCCCCTTCCGTATCGGTGTCGATATTGGTGGCACGTTCACCGACGTGGTCATGCTCGACACGGGCTCGGGTAACCTGGTCAACGAGAAGGTGTTGACGACGCCGGAGGACCCCGCCGAGGGTGTGCTCGACGGCGTCACCCGCATTCTCGATGCAAATAGCGCGGCGGCGGAGGCCGTGCAGACGGTCATCCACGGCACCACGCTCGTCGCTAACGCGCTCATCGAACGGAAAGGCGTTAAGACCGCGCTGGTCACGACGAAGGGCTTTCGCGACGTACTCGAAATCGGCCGTGAGCTGCGCTACTCGATCTACGATCTGTTCATCGACATGCCCGAACCGCTGGTCCCACGCGCCCTACGTTTCGAGGTCGACGAACGGATGCTGGGTAGTGGGGAGATCCTGCGCGCACCGCGGGAGGTCGAGCTACGGGCGCTGGCCGCCGAGTTGCGGGCGGCCGAGGTCAAGGCGGTGGCGATCGTCTTCCTCCACGCCTTCCGCAACGACGCCAACGAGCGGATGGCGAAGGGGATCCTCGCCGAGGAATTGCCAGGCGCCACCATCTGCACCTCGTTCGAGGTGATGCCGCAGATCGGAGAATATGAGCGCACCTCGACCGCGGTGGCCAACGCCTTCGTGCAGCCGATCTTCCGCACCTATGTGGAACGGCTTGTCTCCGAGATGGCACGCCGGCGGTTGCCGGACGACCTCTATCTGATGCTTGCGGACGGCGGTACGGTGCGGCACGACACAGCGGTGGAGTTTCCGATCCGGCTGGTGCAGTCGGGACCCGCAGGCGGCGCTCAGGCGGCTGCCGTTTATGGCGGTCTGGCCGAAGAGCGGGACATCCTCTGCTTCGATATGGGCGGCACCACGGCCAAGGCCTGTCTGATCCAGGACGGTGAGCCGTTGAAGAGTGACAGTTTCGAAGTGGCGCGGGTGTTTCGCTTCGCCAAAGGCAGTGGGCTGCCGCTGCAAGTGCCCGTGATCGATATGATCGAGATTGGTGCGGGCGGTGGCTCGATCGCGCAGGTCGACAAACTCGACCTTGTCCGCGTCGGCCCCGAAAGCGCAAGCTCCGAGCCCGGACCCGCCTGCTACGGCCGTGGCGGACGCTTGCCGACCGTGACAGATGCCGATCTGGTGCTCGGCTATCTCGACGCTGCGTCATTCCTCGGCGGCGACATGGTACTCGACAAAGCCGCCGCCGAGGACGCAATTCGGCGAGAACTGGCTGGGCCGCTCGGTCTCTCGGTCGTTGATGCCGCGTGGGGCGTCTATGAGACGGTCAACGAGAGTATGGCGCAGGCCGCCACGATCCACGCGCTTGAAAGCGGGCGCAAGGTGCAGGATTTCGCGCTTCTCGCCATCGGCGGCGCTGGGCCCGTACACGCCACGAATCTCGCTCGGCGGATGGGCGTGCGGCGGGTGCTGTGTCCGCTCGGCGCGGGCGTCGCCTCGGCCTTCGGCTTCCTTGCTTCGCCCACTTCGTTCGAGTTTGTTCGTGCTGCGATTGAGCCCCTCGCCGACCTCGACCTTGGCCGCGTGGCAGCAATGGTTGACGAACTGGAGCAAGAAGGGCTCAGCCTCGTAGCCTCGGCGGGCGTAAGACCTGAGACCGCGACGACTGTGATCGGCGCGCTGATGCGGTATGAGGGGCAAGGCTACCAGGTGGAAGTGGCGATCCCGCGGGCGGCGATTGCTGCGGGCGATCCGGGCGAACTCGGCCGCCTTTTTGAGGCGCGTTACCGGGAACTCTTCGGCCGGGCCGAGGCGATGCCACCGGAGATCATTTCTTGGCGCGTTGTCGTGTCCGGCCCCCGGCCGATGCTCAAGCCAACGGCGGCCTCGCGAGAGGGCGAGAGCCTAACCGGGCACCGGCAGGTCTATTTCAGCGAGACGGGCGGTTTCGTCGAAACGCCGGTTCACGACCGATACAGAGTGCGGCCGGGGGTGCGCATTGCGGGTCCGGCCGTCTTTGAGGAGCGAGAGTCCACGATTATCGTGCCGCCCGATGCGGTGGCCGAAGCCGACCCGCACGGCAATCTGATCGTTGAACTCCAGATCTAGGGCCGGCGACCCAACCGCAAAGCAGGGATGCGGCAGGCCATCGGCATGTCACTACGGCGCCGGGCGACACGGTGGCGCGGAAAAAACAGAAGGGACCGCTTGACGTGGACTTCAACCTTGATCCTGAACGAGAGTTCTTTCAGAGCACGGTGCGCAAGCTTGCCGACCGGCATCTCGCCGACGGTGCACTCGCCCGAGCCCGAAGCCCCGAATTCTCATTCGACGTCGCGAAGCTGCTCTCCGAAAACGGCCTGTTCGGCATCACCATCCCGGAGGAGAAGGGCGGACAGGGTGGAACGCTACTCGATGCCGTGATTGCAATCGAACAGGTGGCGCTCGTCTGCCCGAAGAGCGCCGATATCGTCCAGGCCGGCAATTTCGGTGCGATCCGCACGCTTGCCGAGTACGCCGCGCCGGCCCAACAGGAGAAGTATCTCGGACCCCTTCTGCGCGGCGAGACAGTCATCGGTCTTGGCATGACCGAGGCCGAAGCCGGTTCCGCTGTGACCGATCTGACGACCGAGGCTCGGCCTGATGGCAACGGCTACCGGATCAAGGGGGGCAAGGTCTTCACCAGCCACTCCGTGGAGGCCGATACATTTCTCGTCTACGTACGCTTCGGGCCGGGCACAGACGGAATCGGCTCGGTAATCCTGGAACGTGGCATGGACGGCTTCGCGTTCGGCGAACCGTCCGCCTACATGAACGGTGAGCGGTGGTGCGCACTCTATTTCGACGACGTCTACGTGCCAGCGGAGAACGTTCTGCTGGGGCCCGGTGGCTTCAAGAAGCAGATCACCGGCTTCAATGCTGAGCGGATCGGCAATGCCGCCCGGGCGCAGGCGCTGGGGCGCTTCGCGTTTGAGACGGCGCGGGACTACGTGCTGGAGCGCAGGCAGTTCGGTCGCCCGCTGGCAGAGTTTCAAGGTCTGCAATGGAAGTTTGCCGATACCCTGTTGAAACTGGAGTCGGCTCGCCTGCTACTCTTCCGCGCGGCCGTCAGTGCCGACCGCGGGCTGCCGGACGCGCAACAGACCGCTCTGGCAAAGCTCGCCTGCAACCTTGCCGGTTTTGAAGCTTGCAACGAGGCGATGCAGGCGATGGGAGGCCTCGGCTATTGCGACGAGTCGCTGGTCGAATACTGCTTCCGGAAGTCACGTGGCTGGCAGATCGCCGGCGGCTCGCTGGAGATGATGCGCAACCGGATCGCCGAGGGCATTTTCGAGCGCCGTTTCTCGCAGCGCCCGGAGACTTCACGATGACAAGTCAGGAGCGCGCTGGAACGGTCGCGGTGATAGGCGCCGGCACCATGGGCCGGGGAATCGTGCAGACGCTGGCCGGAGGCGGCTATGCCGTGCGCCTCTTTGACCAGAGCGTGGAGGCCGCAGAGGCCGGGGCCGCCTTCGCGGCGAAGATGTTGGCTCGGGCCGCCGAGAAGGGAACGATGAAGACCTCCGAGGCCGAGGCGGCGAAGGCGCGCATTACCGTTGTGCGGGAGATGGCCGAGCTTGCGCCGGCGGATGTGGTGATCGAGGCGGTGGCGGAGGTGCTTGAGGTCAAGCAGGCACTCTTTGCCGAGGTTGAGCGACTCTTGCCCGACGACACGGTGCTTGCGACCAACACCTCTTCGCTCTCCATTTCGGCCGTTGCGGCTGGTGTGCAGAATCCAGGTCGGGTCGTCGGCCTGCACTTCTTCAACCCTGTGCCGCTGATGCGGGTCGTGGAAATCATTCCTGGTCTGCGCACCGACGCGTTCGCGAAGAAGGCGGCACTAAAGGTTGCGGAGCGCATCGGCTACCGCGCGATCCTTTGCCGCGATGCGCCGGGCTTTTTGATCAATCACGCCGGGCGCGGCCTGATGACCGAAGGCGTGCGGATCGTGCAGGAAGGGCTGGCGGAAGAGGTCGACGTCGATCGGGTGATGCGCGAGGGTTGCGGGTTCCGCATGGGGCCGTTCGAGTTACTGGATCTGACGGGGCTCGACGTTTCGCTGCCGGTGATGCGGCTTATCTACGAGCAGTTCTATCACGAACCCCGATACAGACCAGGTGTTCATCTTGCCGCGCGGGTTGCGTCTGGACTCTATGGGCGCAAGTCCCGTTCTGGTTTCTATGACTACGAGGACGGACGACGACGGGAGCCGCCGGAGACAGAGCCGGACGCGCTCGCGCCTTCCGCAGTCTGGGCACCGCAAGAGATGCGGGCGGATCTCGACGCACCGCTACGGATGCTGGCCGAAGCGGGGGTGCGCGTGATCGATGCAGCGACGCCGCCGGATGAGGGCGTTTTGCTGGTTGCGCCATGGGGTGAGGATGCGACTGCGGTCGTCTGTCGGCTCGGACTCGACGCGGCGCGAACCGTGGCACTCGATCCGCTGACCGCTGAGCGCGACCGGCTTACGCTGATGGCGACACCGGCCACCGATCCGACCCATGTGGTTGGAATGCATGCAGCCCTCGTGCGCGCCGGGCGGCACGTTACGGCGATGGGCGACGGCCCCGGTTTCATCGCGCAGCGTGTGCTTGCCTCAATCGTGAATATTGGTTGTGAGATTGCTCAGATGAGGATCGCCAGCCCCGCCGATATCGACGATGGGGTTCGGATCGGCCTGGGATATCCGGCGGGACCGCTAACGCTCGGTGACCGGATCGGCCCGGCCCGGGTGTTGGAAATCCTTGTTGCCATGCAGGCGGTCACCGGCGATCCGCGCTATCGGCCGAGTTCATGGCTACGCCAGCGGGCGATGCTTGGCCAACCTTTAGGCGTCGGCGGAGAGTGACGAGTAAGGGAGGCACGCGATGCAGGAGTACCGAATGTGGATCGGCGGGAGTTGGTGCGATGCCGAGAGCGGAGCCACATTCCCCTCAGCCAACCCCTATACAGGTGAGAACTGGGCGCAGTTCCCACGTGCGGATGCGCAAGACGTCGACCGCGCGGTACAGGCCGCCCATCGCGCCTTTACCGAGGGCGACTGGCCGAACTGGACCGCCTCCGCCCGAGGCGCAGCGCTTACCCGGCTCGCGAGCCTTATCGCCGAGGAAGCAGAACGGCTGGCCGAGATCGAGGTGCGCGACAACGGCAAGCTGATGGCCGAGATGGGCAACCAGTGCCGCTACATGGCGAACTGGTATGCCTACTACGGCGGACTAGCCGACAAGGTTGAGGGCCATGTACCGCCTATCGACAAGCCCGGTGTTGTCAACATGGTGAGCTATGAGCCGCTCGGCGTCTGCGCGCTGATCACGCCGTGGAACTCGCCGCTCTTGCTTTTGGCGTGGAAGCTCGCGCCGGCGTTGGCGGCCGGGAACACTGTGGTGATCAAGCCTTCCGAGTACACCTCTGCCTCGACGCTTGAGCTGATGGCACTGGTGGAGAAGGCAGGAATCCCAACGGGCGTCGTCAACGTGGTGACGGGTTTCGGCGCCGAGGCGGGAATGCCGCTGGTGACCCATCCGCTAGTGCGCAAGGTTGCCTTCACGGGGGGCGAAACGGCGGGGCAGGCGATCAACGAGGCGGCGGCGGGCGACTTCAAGAAGGTAACGTTGGAACTCGGCGGAAAATCCCCCAATATCGTCTTCGAAGACGCCGATCTCGATGCAGCGGTGCCGGGGGCGGTATCGGGTATCTTCGCCGCTTCTGGACAGACCTGCGTGGCCGGCTCGCGGCTTCTCTTGCAGGAGAGCATCTACGACGACTTCCTCGAACGGCTCGTTGGGATGGCCAAGATCGCCCGCCTCGGAGACCCGATGGCCGCAGAGACGAACATTTCGCCGGTGGCGACGCCGGCGCAACACGACAAGATCCTCTCCTATATCGATACGGCGCGCGCTGAAGGCGCACGCTGTTTGCTGGGGGGCAGGGCTGCGCAGCCCGAGGGTGCGGGAGGCCATTTCATCGAACCGACGATCTTCGTTGACGTCCGTAACGATATGCGGATCGCGCAGGAAGAGGTGTTCGGCCCGGTCCTGAGCGTCCTGTCGTTCCGCGATGAGGATGAGGCGGTCGCTATTGCCAACGACGTGCTCTACGGGCTTGCAGCCGGGGTCTGGACGAATGATCTGACGCGGGCGTTGAGCATGTCGCGCCGGTTACAGGCTGGCACAATCTGGGTGAACACCTACCGCTCGACGAGCTACACGACCCCGTTCGGCGGATGGAAGCGCAGCGGGCTCGGCCGAGAGAACGGCAGCGAAGCGATCAAGGAGTATCTGCAGCCGAAATCAGTCTGGCTGGCCGAACCCACGGCAGTCGCCAACCCCTTCGTTAGGCGCTAAGAGGCGCCTTAGTCACTGAGTCAGGAAGAACATAATGGACGCCTATATATGTGATGGGGTGCGCACGCCGATCGGTCGTTATGGTGGGGCACTCGCTGCTGTCCGGCCCGACGATCTGGCCGCGCATGTTCTGCGCGCGCTGGCAGAGCGCGCGCCCGGTGCCGATTGGACGCAGCTCGACGATGTGATCCTCGGTTGCGCCAACCAGGCGGGCGAGGACAATCGCAACGTTGCGCGCATGGCGGCGTTGCTGGCGGGGCTACCGGTCGATGTGCCGGGCGTTACGGTCAACCGGCTCTGTGGCTCGGGGCTCGACGCGGTTGGGAGTGCGGCGCGCGCCATCCGCGCGGGAGATGCGGATTTCGTGATCGCGGGCGGGGTCGATAGTATGAGCCGCGCGCCCTTCGTCATGCCCAAAGCCGAAACAGCTTTTTCGCGGGCCAACGCTGTCCACGACACGACGATCGGCTGGCGCTTCATTAATCCGGCGATGAAGTCAGCCCACGGTACCGATTCCATGCCTGAGACCGCGGACAACGTCGCGGCGGATTACGGCATCTCAAGAGAAGACCAGGACGCGTTCGCCCAGCGCTCACAGGAGCGCTACGCAAACGCCGCCGCGGCGGGTGTCGTCGCGGAAGAGATCGTCTCCGTGTCGGTCCCGCAGCGAAGGAGTGATCCGGTAATCGTTGAAACCGACGAACATCCCCGGCCCGACACACAGCTTGAGAAACTGGCGGCGCTACGCGGCATCAACGGACCGGACCTGACCGTGACGGCGGGCAATGCTTCAGGCGTAAACGACGGCGCAGCGGCACTCATAGTGGCGAGCGAGCGGGCGGCGGGCGTGCATGGGCTAACGCCGATGGCCCGGGTGGTCGGCATGGCCTGCGCGGGCGTGCCGCCGCGGATCATGGGCGTGGGCCCCGTGCCGGCTGTGCGCCGAGTGCTGGAGCGAACCGGACTGACGCTCGACGCGATGGACGTGATTGAACTCAACGAGGCCTTCGCGGCACAAGCGCTCGCGGTCCTGCGCGAGCTGGGCGTGCCCGACGATGCGCCGCATGTCAATCCGGCGGGCGGTGCGATTGCGGTCGGACATCCGCTGGGTGCCAGCGGTGCACGGCTTGCCCTTACAGCAGCCCTCCACTTGCGGCGGACCAACGGCCGCTATGCGCTCTGCACGATGTGTATCGGTGTAGGGCAGGGCATCGCGGTGGTGCTCGAGCGCGTGTAGAGGTGGAGTGGTGAGCGACGATCCCGTGCGTATCGAACAGAAGGGTGGGTTGGTCTGGGTCACGATTGACAACCCGCCCGTCAACGCTACGTCGGTTGCGGTCCGAATTGGGCTCGCTCGAGCGGCGGAGACCATTGGCGGGATGGACGTCGCGGCGGCGGTCCTGCGCTGCGCGGGGCGTACATTTGTCGCCGGTGGCGAGATCAGGGAGTTCGATGCACCTCCGGTAGAGCCGCATCTGCCCGACGTGATCGAGGCGATTGAGGATTGCCGCGTACCTTGGATCGCGGCGATGCACGGCAGTGTGTTCGGCGGTGGGCTGGAGATAGCGCTGGGCTGCGCGTGGCGCGTGGCGGTGCAGGGCACGCGTTTCGCGCTTCCGGAGGTAACACTCGGGATCGTGCCAGGCGCGGGAGGAACGCAGCGGCTGCCGCGACTCGTCGGCCCGTGCCTTGCTCTTGAGATGGCAACGGGCGGCAGGCCGGTGGAGGCGGACGTGTTCCTTGCGGCAGGAGGCGTTGACCAGCTGCTGCCGGATTTGTCGGACACAACGCTCCAAGATTTTGCGGAGGCTCTGGAGGCGCGGCCTACCGCCGTGCGCCTCCGTCCGGTGGCAGCGCGCGCACGTGATTGGTGGCAGGCGCGCGAGGCAGGGGTGGCCGCGCAGGCCGGCCGATTGGACGCTCCGCTGGAGGCGCTCCGACTTGTCGCCCGAGCGGCGGAGGTTCCGTTCGCGACTGGTCAGTCAGAGGAAAGGGCCCGTCACCTCGCATTGCGCGCCTCGCCACAATCGCGGGCGCTGCGTCATGTCTTTTTCGCTGAACGGCAGGCCGCACGGGCGCCTGTGCTGGGTGAGGGCCAGCCGCCCAAACTCCGCGGCGTGGCCGTGATCGGCGTGACCGTTTTCGCCGATCGGTTGGCGGACCGGGCGCATGCGAGCGGACTTTCGGTGTGCCGTGCGGGTGCGGCCGACGACCTCGATCTCAAAGCGGGAGAGTTCGATCTTTGCATTGCCGTTCCGGGCGCGCCTGGGCCGGAGCGGCGATCTATGCTCGAGTTGCTTAGGGCACGGGCCGAGCCGGGCATTCCTGTTGCCCTCATGACGGAGCCCGCTGCACCGCTGGTGGAGCCAGAGACAGTCGCGGGACAGGAGATGGCGGCGGCGGTCTTGCTGACCGAGGACAGCGAGACCGGTTTGTTGGCGGAAATTGCGGTACAGGACTGCGCTCGCCCGGAGGCCGCCCGCGCCGCCCTCGCCTTCGCGCGGCGGATCGGTGGTGTGGCAGTCGTTGCTAATGGCGGTGACACGTTTATCAGCAACCGCCTTGGGGCCAAGCTACAGCAGGCCGCGCGCGCGTTCGGGATAGGAGACCTCACGGCGCAGCGGCTCGAAGCGATTTGGGAAGGACTAGCGGAAGACGACCTTGCTCGCACAGTCGGAGTAGCTTATGCGCAGTCGGTCAGCGCGCCAGACATCGGCATCTGCCGGGCACTCTTCGGGGTCTGCGTCAACGAGGGTGCGCGAATGGTTGAAGCGGGGCTGGTCGCGGCGCCCGGAGCGATTGATGTCGTAGCAATCCGCTCCCAAAGATTTCCGCGCTGGCTGGGTGGGCCGATGTATCATGCCGAGCGGGTAGGACTTGGTATCGTGGCCGCGTGGATGGATAGGATCATGGCACAAAGCCCGGGTGAATGGGTTGTTTCAGACCTGCTTCGCGAGGCAGCGCAATGAGCGACGACGCCGGTGAGTTGCGCGTTGCGCGCGACGGGGCATGCCTTGTCCTCACGCTGAACCGTCCGCAGAAGTTGAACGCGCTGACGGTCTCGCTCATCTCACGTTTGACTGAGGCGGTGACGGAGGCCGACACCAATCCGGACCTGCGGGCGATACTGTTGACCGGCGCGGGCTCGGCCTTTTGCGTGGGTCAGGATCTGGCGCGGCGCGACCCGGATGGGCCGGAGTGGCCGCCGGACCTCCGTTCGAGCATCACCGACCACTACGCGCCGCTGACCACCGCCGTTCTGACGTCTCGAAAGCCCGTCGTGTGTGCCGTCAACGGGGTTGCGGCAGGAGCTGGCGCCAACCTCGCGTTGGCCTGCGATATCGTTCTGGCGGCGGAATCCGCGCGCTTCATCCAATCGTTCGCCAAGGTCGGGTTGATCCCGGACTCAGCGGGGACTTGGATCTTGCCGCGGCTTGTCGGACTGGCGCGGGCTCGGGCAATCTGTCTGACCGGCGAGCCTGTCGGCGCGCGTCAGGCAGCAGAATGGGGGATGATTTGGCGGGCGGTTCCCGACGCCGATCTGGCCGAGGAGGCGAGGCAGCTAGCGCAGAACCTCGCTGAGGGTCCGACCGTAGCGCTGGGGCTCGCGAAATCGGCGCTTCTGGCGTCTGCATCTGCCAGTCTCGAAGAGCAAGTTGCCCGCGAAGCCGACGCACAGGACCGTGCTGGGCGGACAAATGATTACGCCGAGGGCGTGCGCGCCTTCCTGGCTAAGCGCGCTCCCCGGTTTGAAGGGCGCTGAGGCCGGCGCATGGAGAAAGCACGCCAAGGTTGGGGTTGTCAGAAGACATGAACCGAGATGTGGCAGTGCGGTCTCGCAAATCTGGCACATGAGCGAGTCGTTACCGGCTCGGTATTTCGAAAACGAGCTCGGAGATTGTCCGCCTGCCTATGGCGCCATACTTCCGCTAGAGCGTGAACCGATCGCGGCGCCTCTTTCCCAAGCCGTTGCCAAGGCTCCCGGCAGCGCGAGACTTAAATCAGGCACAGTTGCTCAGCATTGCTGGATATGTGTGACCCGCGATGGCATGCCGCTCGATCGCCTCGAAGGGGAGGGGCTCGCCGACGAGAAATCCCTGGACTTCGTGACAACCAAGATCTGCAAGAAAATCGACATGCGTCTTACTCTCCACGCCTTCCGCGACGATGCGCAGATCGAGATTGTGGCCAAGCCCGACAATCGCCCTAATAGCGGCCCTCGATTTGGCGCTATGCTCGATCTGCTGGGTGAATGACTTATCGATCTTGATCTTGTCGAACGGAAACGCAATCAGCGTCGAAAGCGACGAATAACCCGTGCCGAAATCGTCAATGGCGATGGAGACGCCCAAGTTCTTGATTGCTCTTAGAACGTGCAGCGCGCGATCGAAATCGTCGATCAGCACGCTTTCCGTAACCTCAAGCTCAAGGCGGGATGCCGAAAGCCCGGTCTCCAACAGGCATTCATGAACCAGCTGGGCGAGGTTCTCGCGGCGCACTTGGAGCGGAGAGATGTTGACGGCAACCTTGCAATCTTGCGGCAACTGCGCCGCAAGTCGGCATGCTCTGGTCATCACCGACTGGCCGATCAGGTGAATAAGACCGTTGTCTTCTGCTACCGGAATGAATCTTGAGGGTGCGACTCTCCCGAGTTTCTCGTGTTCCCAACGCGCGAGTGCTTCAAACCCAACGATCCGACCCGTGATGGCGTCGGCTTGCGGCTGGAAGAAGATATCAACGTCGTCGCATTCAATCGCGCTCTTAAGCTCTCGCGATATGTATCGCGTTTCGCGGACGACCTTATCCATCTCTTCATCGAATGCGGAGACGCCTGAGATAGGATCGAGTTTTGCGCGATAAAGGGCGATGTCAGCGTTCGAAAGCAGCGCTTCGGCCGTCGCGCCATGATCGGGATATGACGAGATGCCAACGCTCACGCCGGTATGTACGACAATGCCGTCGATGGAATAGGGTTGGTTTACGCTTTCGACGATGCGCTGTGCCAAGCTCGACTGCTTTGGGCCGTTGAGTTTTTTTCGCTCAATCGCGACGAACTCATCCCCGCCCAGTCTTGCGATGTAGTCGTCTTCCTCAAGGCACGCCGACATTCTTTGGCTGACTTCGATTAGCAACTCGTCACCGACAGCGTGTCCATACACATCGTTGACTTCCTTGAATTTGTTGAGATCGAGAATATGAAGCAGAAAGCCGGCGCTCTGCGCGCCCGGCCTGTCAATCTCCATCTGCACTCTGTCGGCGAACGCGTTGCGGTTCGGCAGTCCGGTCAGGGGGCAGTGCATTGCAAGATGCGCGGCCCGATTGTTCGCATGCTCACGCTCCCGAAGCGCCTGAACGTGCTCGGTGACGTCATGCAGCATGATCACCGCGCCTTCTTTCGGAAGCTGCGATACGGTCTTCTCGAAGATGTGGTCGCCGATGGTGAGGATCCGCCCCTCGTTGAGCAGTTTCGTTGCGAAAGCCTTCAGGCAGTCAAGCGAGTCCGTCCCATCTTCGGTATTAACAAGCGCCGCGTAGGTGGGATTCCAAAGCGTCGGGCACTGTTCGTTATCAATCACCACGACGGCCGCGTTGACGCTTTGAAGAACCGTCTGCACCAGTCTTTGGCGTTCAACGCTGGCGATCGCATAACGGACAGCGCGGTCGATGTTGTCAGGCGCCAGCGATACTTTTGAGATGAAATCCGCGGCACCCGCCTCCAGCGCAGCATTGTCCAGCGATCTGCCGCTCATGCCGGTCAAGAGGATGACGGGAACATCAAAACCATCTGCGCGGATGGCCTCAATGAAGTCGAGGCCGCTTTTTGCGCCCATGAGGTAGTCGCAAAGGACGATGTCGATCTGATTTTCTTCGATGATGCCCTTGGCTTCGTCAGGCGAATGGGAGATTGTCAGGTGATACTTAGTTTCCTGTATCTCCTTGAAGGTCTCGCATATGAGATAGGTATCGTCGGCATCGTCGTCGACGATCAGGACGCGGATTTCTTCGGTATCCATAGCCTAGCCCCCCAGCTCCACTATGCGTTTCGCGGCATTAGACGCGGGATCCTCATCGCGATCAGGCGATATCGGCAGGCTTATCAACTGAGTGTCGCCCATGCCTGGAACGCCCCGATCTTCTGATGCGCCCGCGTCTAACGGCTAAAGCGAACGATCAGGGCAGTTGTGACCATCGTCACAGTTCGTTGCCTCGGCCATAAGACGAAAGAAACTGACCGGGCAGCAACCCACCGCTCTCATGGCGGCCAGAAGCCGCCCACACTTATGAAGCAAGAAGTCCGCTTGCATCACACCGTCCTCCCAAAATTTGAGGGAGCCTACCGCAATCATGCAAATTCGACGTAAATATTGAAGGTGAATTCAGTTTAAATGTCTTGGAATCAAGTAATACTTCGTTAAGCGCGTTTTATCTCACGCAGAAGCCTGTTTGCCAGACGCATCGCCCGGCGACGATCGCTTGCCGAGCGCGCCGCCTCAACCGTGGGACAATCAGACAGCCTGCGGTTTGTGTGCAATGACGAATGCTAGTTCAGTGCCTTGATCCTAGGCGTCGTAGTCATGTGGAAGCGCTACAATCTCAATCCAGTATTTGCTGATCACCTGGATGACTTCACACAGATTTTCGAAAGTTACGGGTTTGGTAATGAATGAGTTAACACCCAGATTGTAGGTCTTTAGTATATCTTCTTCGGACTTAGAGGTGGTGAGCACGACCACCGGAATCCTCCGAAGCTTCTCGTCTTTGCGGATTTCCTCTAGAGCCGACCGGCCATCCATGCGCGGCATATTCAAGTCAAGAAGTATGAGTCCGGGCATGCAGTCATCGGTGAGATGGGTATAGTCGCCCTCGTGACGCAGATATTGTAGCAACTCGATACCGTCCTCGACGAAGTCGACCGGATTTTTCAGGCGGGCCTCTTCGAACGCGTCGCCAATCAGAATTCGGTCGTCGGCGTCGTCGTCTGCGATTACAATTCGAATTGGTTTGGTCCCCGTCATCATTCGTCGTCCTCTTCAGCGGTTTGCACTGCCGGCAGTTCGACGATGAAGGTCGCTCCCTCGTCGGGCACGCCGTCTGCGTCGATACGGCCAAAGTGCCGCTCCACGATCTTTCGGCATGTCGCCAGGCCAATGCCAGTGCCCTCGTATTCCATTCTGCCGTGTAAGCGCTGGAAGATTTTGAAGATTTGGTCTTTGTATTGGTTATCGAACCCGATGCCGTTGTCGGTGATCGTGAAGCGCCAAAACTCTTGCGATAGATCGGATTCGCCTGCTCTGGAGAAACTCTCGGCGGAAATGTTCACTTCGGGCCGGGTGTCAGGCTTTTTGTACTTTAGTGCATTGGTGAGGAGGTTCTGGAACAGCTGACGCATCTGGGTTCGGTCAGCATCGATTGTCGGCAGCTGGCCGATTTCGATAACGGCATCGGTTTCTTGGATTGAGATTTGCAGGTCCGCGACCACGCCGTAGACGGTCTCCGACATATTGACCGGAACGAAAGGCTTCGCCTTTGTCGTGACACGAGAATAGCTCAGCAGATCGTTGATGAGCTGTCGCATGCGCTTGGCGGCATTTTGCATCCGATCGACGAACATTTTGCCATCGTCGGGAATCTGATCGCCGTACTTTTGAACAAGCCGATCGCCGAACGCTTCAATCTTACGAAGCGGCTCCTGCAGGTCGTGCGAGGCAACGTAAGCGAAGTCCTGGAGTTCGCGGTTGGAGATCTCCAGTTTCCGCGTATAGGCAATCAGTTTGGCTTCGTGGCGTTCGAGCGCCGTGATGTCCTGATAGGTCGCAATCGTTCCGCCATTCGCCATCGGTTCATTCATAACGGCAATGACTCGCCCGTCGCGCAAATGCTGTTTGATGGTCGTGCGCTTCTTTAGCTTGCTGGGGTCATGGCGTGCCTTGAGCGCCGCCTGTGCGTCTTCGTCACGATAGTTCCCGAGGGAAATACTGTAGCGCATGACATCCGATATCGAGATGCCCGGCTTTACGACATCAGGCGAGAATCCGTACATCTCCAGATACTGATTGTTGCAAACGATTAGCTTTTGGTTGTTGTCGAACATGCAAAGGCCCTGGATCATGTTGTTCAGGGCTTCGTTCAGCTGATCGGCGGTCGTATCGAGTGCGCCGGAGATGCGCACGATCTCCTGCTCGCGCTTTTTGATCTCCGTGACGTCGGTCTGCGTGCAGACGGTTCCACCATCCTCGGTGGATTGCTCAAGCGTGCGGATCCATCGACCGTCGGCGAGTTCGTGCTCGTGAACTTCGCCGGGGCTGAAGTGTTGTTGCAACCGCCAGTGGATATAGGTCTGCGCGTCCATGCCATGCGTTTTGAAAGCATTGCGAACCGCGCCGTTCTTAATGAGCATCTCAAAGGAGGCGCCCGGCTTGATTAGGTCCGACAGGCCGGAATTCAGCTCGACAAATCTTTGATTATAGAAAATGAGCCGGTCTGAGGAATCATAGAGTGCGAAGCCGTCGCTCATCGCATTCAGGGCATGCATCATTCGCGTATGGGCGGTTTCGGCCATCTGCCGAAGCCGATCTGTGGCATGCGCATCGCGATCGGTCGTCGCCCGTTCCTGAACGGTCTCGACGAGTTGGCCTTTTCCGTTGCGGCAGCGCGTGACAAGGATCGTCCGGTCGGCTGCCGTACGAAATACAAACTGCTGCGTGCCGCCGACCTTGAGCCGCAGCATGGTCGTCTTTATCGTCGCGTCGATTTCCGCCGGCGCCAGATCACTTCGGCGCAGCGATTCAGCGATCATTTCACGCAGATGCGTCCCTGACGGAAATGCCTCCGCCTCGTAACCGCAGAGAAAGTAGTACTGGTCGTTGGCCGCGAGCAGGTTGAGATCGTTGTCGAAAATGGCGAGCCCGAAATCGACGCCGTCAAGCACGGCGCTCACAAAGTCATCTTCGCTCGGTACATCGGAAGCGTCTTCAACTTCCAATTCATATGCGCTGTCCGCCATGTGAGGTGAGCTGCCCGCCAATCGAATTGTCCCGGCCTTAGGATTTAGTCTTCTAGAGTTTATATTCCCTTAATACGACCAATACACCTTTGAGTAACTATTTGATAGTATAAGATAATTCCTTGGTCATCATCACGCTCGTCGACAAACTATTCGAACTCACGAATACACCATCGTGTGAAGTTATCAGTGTTTAGTTCCAGTTAGTAATCTGAGTATCTGCGTCATGAGTACAGAAGAAGAAAAGACCATCGGCGGTCTTATTATAGCGATCGGTACGTTGGTCGCCATTTCCGTTCCAGGCGTCGCTGACTTTTTCGCACCCTATCTCTTTCACGCATTGTTTTTTCTCGTCGTGTTTTCGCTTGTTCCTTATGCGGGACACGAATTGTCCGAGCTTCGCAAGCTGCACCCTGTGGTGCCGCGCCTCGTGTTTTGGCAACAGCTCATGCTGCCGGGCGTGGTCTTGGCGATCGGGCAGTTCATGGGAGTCGATAGCCACACGCTGTTTCTGATGCTCGTCATTCTGGCCAGCGGTTCGCTTTTTGCGTCGCCGACTCTCGTGCAACTGATGGGCCTGAATCATAAGATTGCTATGCAAAGCGTCATCGTTTCGACGTTTGTGGCGCCGATTTCGATATTCATCCCATTTTGGCTGTTTAATGATAGCAATACCGTAATAGAGTTCGATATTTTTGCACAAAGAATATTCATATTCCTCGTCGTTCCGATATTGATTCTATTTTTCCTGCGCGCATTTGTTGCCAAAAGCGGGAAAAATTATGCGGGAAGTCTGGAAAAGATCGGGCGGTGGGGCTCGATCGCCGCGCTCCTGATCTTCTGCTTCGCTATTGAGGAAAAGGCCGCGCTTGCCCTGTCTGAGGAGCCCGGAAAGATTCTGCGCTACCTCGGCCTGGCCATCTTTGTGTCATTCATCTCGCTGCTCCTCACCCGCATAATTATGTCGAAGTACAACAGCGACGTCGCGTTGACAGTGAGCATCCTGGCAAGCTTCCGCAATGTCGGCCTGACCTATGGCTTGGTCGCCAGCAGCGTTGACTACGATTTGTCCGTGTTTGTCGGCGTCTGCCAGATCCCAATGTTTTTCGCGCCATTTCTCTTCGACTTGATGTTCGGGAGCGGACGAAGCACGAGTACCTCCGGCGACGATTCCATACCCGATCGTGACAAGCCCATATCGGATGGCGAATTACCAAATGAGCAATTTGGCTCAGGCTTCGGGCTAGGTGGCGATGCTCCGGGCGCGGGTCGAGCGGGTGCTCTCCTATCTGTCGGCAGTCATGCGATCCAACATGCGATGCCCGCACCCGAACCTGCTCACGGATGGGCAGGCGCAGCGGTCGCCAGCGCTTCACCGGCGCCCGGTTCTGCCACGCCTGTGCTGATGACGGATGGTTCAGCGGCCTTGCGTTGGGAACCGGAGCCCTTCGATGCAGAGTACGCTTCAGACTCTGCTGAGCCAGAAATGGCAGCCGAGCCGCTCGACGCCAACGACCGTCTGCGGATGCGGATCGAACGGTTCGTAGGGCTGCAGATTGATCTGCAGAAACACCTCGATGATCTCCAGGATGAGCTGGAAGACATGGGGCTGCTCGCCCGGCGTTATGTGATGGGCTTCCTTGTATTGTTCATCGTGGGCGCTGGAGCGGTGTGGCAGGCGAACAAGTACTTCGCGCCGATGCTGTTCGATCAGCAGCTAATCGAAAGAGTCGCCGATGCCCATATTGCCGGGCAGAACTTCGCGGTCTTTGATCTCAACATCAATATTCGCGATCTGCGCGACGCAACGATCGAGCGTATGCCTGAAGTGCCGGACGTGGTGGTGCTGGGTGCCAGCCATTGGCAGGAGGCGCACACATATCTGGTCCGCAACAAGACCTTCTACAACTCCCACGTTCACCGCGACTATTACGAAGACATGCTCGCGATGGTCGAGATGTATATGCGGCACGGCAAAATGCCGAAGGAAATGATCATCACCATTCGCGACAACTTGCTGACCCCGATCCGCGATCGGACTGATTTCCTCTGGCTGCCGGGCATCAAATACTACCGCAAGATGGCCGACCATCTCGGTTTGGAGGCGCAGAGCTATTGGGAGACGCTGCCGGTGCAGACCTGGCGTGAACTCGTTTCCTTGCCGCTGCTGTGGACCCATGCGTCACGACAATTGATGGCGCAGGAACAACCGCACGCCTCTGACCTACGCCATTTCGAAGCATTGGATACGCTGCTGCCGGGTGGCTCCATTCTATGGTCGGCAGAACATCAGCATCTGTTCTCGCAGGAGCGCGCTCGGCGCGAAGCGCTCGCCTTCGCAGAAGCGAAACGCAACAATCCGCCGAAAATCGATCCCAAGGGCGTCGAGCACATCGATGCGCTTTTGACCTTCCTTCAGGAACAAGGCGTCAAGGTCACGCTCGCCCATCCCCAGTTCAATCCGATCTTCTGGGATGCTGTGCAGGGGAGCCCCTACATGGACGGCCTCCGGCGGGTGGAAGAGCAGACCCGGCTTTGGGCTGAAAAGTATGGTCTCGATATCATCGGCGGTTTCGCTCCCGAGCAGGTCGGCTGCACGGCTGACATGTATATCGACGCAGAACACGGCAATCCCACCTGCCTCGGCATGTTGCTTGATCACTACAACTTGCTGAACGATCCAGGCGCCCTGCGCGGCCCGGTGAGCTGAGAGGAGCAAGATCGTGGTTTTCAGTTCCTATGAGTTCATTCTCATCTTCTTGCCTTTGACGTTCATCGTTTTCGCGCTGGCTCAACGTTTCGGCGGCTGGCAATCGGCGTTCGCGGTCTTGGGCTTGGCTTCGCTCGTTTTCTACGCCCAGCTAAGCTTCGCGCTGGTCACGATCCTTTTCGCCTCCGTGGCCACGAACTATGTCATTGGGCGGTTTCTTATCGGAGCGACCAAGTCCGGAAAGCCTGCGGGTTGGCTGCTGGGGCTAAGCGTTTTCGGGAACATTGCGGCGCTTGCCTACTTCAAGTACTCAAACTTTCTCATCGACATAACCAACCAGATCTCGGGTCTGGGCTTCTCGCACGTCGACATCATTCTGCCGATCGGGATCTCGTTCTATACATTCATCCAAATCGGCTATCTCGTCGAAGCCCACAGCGGGCAGGCCGAAGAGCAGCCCTTCGTCAAGTATCTGGTTTTTGCGTCGTTCTTTCCCTGCGTGACCGCCGGACCTCTGGTTCTGCAGCGTGAGTTCTTCGACCAGATGCAAGATCGCAACGATTCTGCGGTCGATGTGCGTCGCTTGGCCGTGGGCCTGACGCTCTTCGCTATGGGCCTTTTCAAGAAGGTCGTGCTTGCGGACACCATCGCACCTTATGCCGACGTCGCGTTCAATGGCGTCGCAGCAGGACAGTCGGTCGACATGATGACGGCCTGGCTTGGCTCGCTTAGCTACACTTTGCAGCTCTATTTCGATTTTTCCGGCTACTCAGACATGGCAGTTGGGCTCGGAATAATCTTCGGTATCAAACTACCGCTGAACTTCAATTCCCCATTCAAGGCGACCAGCATTTCAGAGTTCTGGCAGCGCTGGCACATCACGATGACGCGCTTCTTCACGAAGTTCGTGTATTCGCCAATGGCAATGAACGGGATGCGCCGGGCGGCTGCCGGCAATTGTGGGCCGATCGCGCGGTTCATGGTGACCGGTGGTTGGCCGGTGGTCTTCACAATGTTCGTTGCCGGCGTTTGGCACGGATCGGGCTGGACCTTTGCGTTGTACGGTCTGTTGCACGGTCTCGCGATCGCGGTGAACAATGGCTGGAAACAATTCAACCTGCCGAAACTACCGTCGCTTGTTGCGTGGGCTCTGACGATGTCCGTTGTCGTCAGCGGTTTGGCAATTTTCCGCGCGCCCGACGTCTCGACGGCGCTGGTGATGCTCACGTCGATGTGGGGATTGGGACTGGGCGGCGTCGAGACGGCGACCGCGATGGTCGCTCTTCAGGTGGCCGACGTCGTGCCGCTGATCGCCTTGCTCGGCGCGATCGTGCTTATGGCACCGAATACGCAGGAGATTCTCTCCCACACCTGGGTCAGCATCGATCCGATGCCGGAAAGCTTCTCGAAAGCCGCCCGCCGCATCCAGTGGCGCCCAACGTGGGGCTGGTCGGCGGTCGGCGCCGTGATCCTCCTGATCGCGTTCACGAATATCGGCGCGGATTCGTCATTTCTTTACTACCAGTTCTGATAATGCCGACCGGACATTAGGGAGGGGGCACTCTTGAACACCCAGCTTGCCGGCTCAATGACAGCGGTCTTGGAGCTAGCACGCGAAGTCGACGATGAAATCGCGTCCGACATCGCCAAGGAATCCGTGTTCGTTTCTCCGAACATTGACCGTATCGCGGTCGATGATGATCGCAGAATCGCGACCGTTTTCCTGATGTCGAGCGATGATCTCGAAGCGACCGTCGACAAGGCCAGCCGGTTCTTGGACGTGATGGTCAAACAGGTTTCCGGCTTCGATGTTAAGGTGTTTTTCGAGAACACACGCACGGATCCCGGCCCCTACCAGGAGAAGGTGAACGAGGGTTTCGCTGAGCGCGGCCGGCTGCATGATTTCGGCAAGAGCTTCGACATCCACGACACCGATGGCGAACCCGCCTTGAGCGGCTGCGTCGGTCTCGGAATCGAACGATGGGTTCTGGCCGCGTTCACGCAGCACGGGTTTGAGCCCGAGCGCTGGCCTGCGGACGTCCGCAATGAGGTATTCGCTTAGGAGTTAGGCTGGCTTCCGCTGATGGAAATTCGGTGGAGCACCAGAGATTTCTCACAGGAGTAATGAAATGCAGCTTTATGAGGTCATCGCCGGCGTCCTTAAGATCGACCCGAACACGTTGAGCGAAGAATCCAATGCGTTGAATACGCCGAACTGGGATTCTCTTTGCCACATTGAGCTAATTCTGGCCGTCGAGACGGCATTCAACATCCGTTTCACCATGTCGGAAATGGTTAGCATGCAGAACCTGGGAGACATGCGTAAGCTCCTGATTTCAAAGGGCGTCTCATTTGGCGATGACGCGCCGGAGAAGATTTCGGCATAGGATGTTGAGCCGAGCAGTCGCGATGACGAACCTTTTCAAGAATAGCGAATTAGACCGGTGCAGAGACAAATTGCGCGTCGCTTACGAACGCCGATTTGCACCGAGCTTCTCAGTTGTGCGGGGCGGTACGTCTGAGTTTAACCTGACAAACCGAGGATGTTGACAATGGCACCACAGATCACCCGGCGGCGCGTAGTTGCGCTCGCAGCGACCGGCGCGCTCACGGCTGCAGCCGGTGGCCTGGTCACGACATCGATAGTGGCCTCCAAAGAAACCTGGAACATGCCGGTTCCGTATGGAGACAACAACTTCCATACGCTCAATCACCTGCAATTCGCTAAAGACATCGAGGCGAAGACGGGCGGGAATGTTTCGATTGTCGTTCATTCCTCAGGATCCCTTTTCAAGCATCCCGAGATCAAGAACGCCGTGCGCACCGGACAAGCGCCGATCGGCGAGTTTCTGCTCTCCAGGCTTTCGAACGAGAACCCGATCTTCGGCATTGATTCCATTCCGTTCCTGGCGACGAGCTATGAAGACGCGCGCAAGCTCTGGACGGTGACTCGCCCGACGGTCGAGGCGCTGCTCGATCGCGAAGGACTGATGGTTCTGTATGCGGTGCCATGGCCGCCGCAGGGGCTGTATGCTAACCGCGAAGTGGCTTCAATCGAGGCACTTTCGGGCCTGAAGTTCCGGGCCTATAACGCCGCCACCGAACGACTGGCACAGCTGGCCAACGCCGTTCCAACACAGGTCGAAGTCGCCGATCTGGGACAGGCGTTCTCGACCGGCCGCGTCGACGCCATGGTGACCTCACCTTCGACCGGATACAACAACAAGGCCTGGGACTATCTGTCTAACTACTACGACGTTCAGGCTTGGCTGCCCAAGAACATCGTGGTGATGAACAAATCTGTCTTCGATAAGCTCGACGACGATCTCAAAGCCTCGATTCTGGCGGCCGCCGAGGCGGCGGAAGAGCGTGGCTGGGCGGCATCGATGGCCGAGACCTCTGAAAAAACCAAGGGCCTTTCCGACAACGGCATCGCTGTCGCGCCGCCGTCCGATGCTCTGCGTTCCGCACTTGTCGCCATCGGCGGCACGATGGTCGAGGAGTGGACGAAGCAGGCCGGTGACGAAGGCGCAGCGCTCATCGCGAAGTTCGGCGGCGAATCGTAGGTGCACGTGCGGTACTGCCTGTGCCGCAAACGCCTGATCGCAATCGAGTGCCGTCGCCGCAAGCGCTGGGGCCGCGCGGGCAGCCAGATTTGGACTCGCGAATGATGCGCAAGCTATTGGACGGTTTTTACGCGGTGACCGGCGCCCTCGCGGCCCTGTTGATCGTGGCGATCTGCGGCATCGTCCTCGTTCAGGTCACGTTCAACGTCATTGATAAGATCGCGGTCGCCGTTGGCCTGCGGGCCTTCGGCCTGGTGGTTCCGTCCTATGCGGAGTTCACAGGGTTCTTCCTTGTCGGTGCCACGTTCTTTGCGCTCGCCAATACGCTCCAAAAGGGTGCGCATATACGCGTGACGCTCTTCACCCAGAAAATGAGCGATCGTTGGTCGGGGATCGCTGAGGTGTGGGCCTATGGGGCCGGCACGCTCATGGCAGGGTACTTCGCCTATTGGGCCTTCAATCTGGTCTTCCAATCCTGGACCTTTCACGATCTTTCACCAGGCATCGTCGCGATCCCGATCTGGTTACCGCAGCTACCGATGGCCTTAGGACTGGTGGGTCTGACCGTCTGTCTCATCGATCAATTCGTGCAAGCCATCGGTCGGCTGTCCGATTGCCCAACGCCCGAGAGCCCCACAGCCGTGCAGGAGGAGCCGAATGGATCAGCTATTCGCTAGCGCTGTTCTCATTGTCGTCCTCTTTGCCTGGCTCGCCAGCGGCGTCTGGGTGGCGATCTCGCTGCTTACCGTCGGCTTCTTCGGGATGTGGCTCTTCACCGACGCCCCGATTGGCCAGGTTCTGGCGACGAGTGTTTGGGGGAGCAACAATTCCTGGGCGCTGGCGGCATTGCCAATGTTCATCTGGATTGGTGAGATCCTCTTTCGCTCGCGACTGTCGAACGATCTTTTTTCCGGATTAGCACCATGGCTGAGCCGGTTCCCCGGCGCGTTGCTGCACGTCAACGTTGTCGGCAGTGGTTTGTTTGCGGCCGTGTCGGGATCCTCAGCAGCGACTTGCGCGACCGTTGGCAAGATCTCGGTGCCAGAGCTGAGAAAACGGCGCTATGACGAAGGCATGATCATCGGCACGCTGGCCGGATCGGGAACACTGGGACTGCTCATTCCGCCGTCGATTATTTTGATCGTGTACGGCGTGGCGATTGAGGAATCGATCACCCGACTGTTCCTCGCAGGCGTCGGCCCCGGCATCATGATGCTCTTGCTGTTCATGGGCTATGTCGCTGTGTGGTCAGCGATGAACCGAAACCGAATGCCGACGGCCGCCGAGCAGCATTTGCCAATGGGCGAGAAGCTTCGCCGCTCGTTGTCGCTTTTGCCCTTCCTGTTGCTCATCGTTGGCGTTATCGGCTCGATCTATTCCGGGATCGCGTCGCCGACGGATGCCGCAGCAGTCGGTGTTTTGTTTTCACTGTTGTTGACCTGGCGCAGCGGCGACCTGTCTTGGAATCTGTTTTCTGAAAGCCTAATGGGTGCGACCCGCACATCCTGCATGATTGTCTTCATTCTGTCGGGGGCGGCGTTCTTGACGGTTGCCATGGGCTTCACCGGGATTCCGCGTGTGCTTGCGTTGTGGATTGCCGATCTCCAATTGCCGACCTACGGGTTGATCGCGGCGCTAACGCTCTTTTTCATACTCCTCGGCTGCTTCCTTGACGGCATCTCAGTGGTCGTTTTGACGACAGCCGTCGTCGTCCCCATGGTCGAAATCGTCGGTATCGATCTCATTTGGTTCGGCATCTTTCTGGTTCTGGTCGTGGAGATGTCGCAGATAACGCCGCCGGTGGGGTTCAATCTCTTCGTTTTACAGGGCATCACCGGGGTCAACATCCTAGACATTGCCCGGAATTCGGTGCCGTTCTTCTTGCTGTTGATCGTGGGCGTCGCCTTGATCGTGATGTTCCCGGACATCGTGATGTATCTGCCCAACACCATGAACAACTGAGCGCTGGGCGTTCCACGTCACAGCCAGACTGAGCGCGATGCATTTATGGCGCATGTCGAATGGAGACCACGGGCTCGTTGGCAGTGTTCACACGCGGTCAAAACGTGCCGATCTGGGCGCCTAGGGGTTCGGAATCAGTTTTCCTAAAATTGTATCGAAATTTAGAGGCAACAAGTAATTGTAAGTTATGTTCCGATATTAGATCTCATGCGATCTAATATCGATTAATTGTTCTCACATAATTGATTGTAATACTCGTCTTCAAAGAAAACACCGGACAGGGCTGGTGGCAAATGTCAACGATCCATGCGTCGGACACCCGACGTGGTCACCCATATTTGCAGCCGCAGCAGGCCGATGATGCGGTCGATGTCAAAACGCCTTGTCTGGATTGACGCCGTCGACACCAGGCAAGGATGACTGCGATGACCCCGAAGGTTCTCATTTCCGATGCGCTCGCCGCCACGGCCGTCGATGTCCTCCAGGACCACGGTCTTGACGTCACCTTCGAGCCGGGTCTCGGGAAGGATCCAGATCGCCTCGCAGCCATCATCGGCGACTTCGATGCAATCGCCATTCGCTCCGCGACCAAAATGACCGCCGACATCATCGATCGCGCGGATAACCTGAAGGTTATCGGTCGCGCCGGCATTGGCGTGGACAATGTCGATATCCCTGCCGCCACGAAGAAGGGCGTCATCGTGATGAACACGCCGTTCGGCAATTCCGTCACGACGGCCGAACATGCAGTCGCGATGATGTTCGCTTTGGCCCGCCAGATCCCCGATGCAAACTGCTCGACCCGGGCGGGCAAGTGGGAGAAATCGCGGTTCATGGGTGTGGAGATCACCGGTAAAACGCTCGGGATCATCGGATGCGGGAACATCGGGTCGATCGTTGCCGAGCGCGCGCTCGGTTTGCAGATGAAGGTGATGGCGTTCGATCCGTTCCTGTCCATGGAGCGCGCGGCGGATCTGGGGGTGCACAAGGTCGAGCTTGAAGACGTGTTGCGCCGGGCCGATTTCATCACGCTGCACACACCGCTGAATGACAAAACGCGCAACGTTCTCGATGCTGCGGCTCTTGCAAAAACCAAAAAGGGCGTTCGCATAATCAACTGCGCGCGTGGCGGGCTGATCGATGAAGGGGCGCTAGCCGACGCATTGATCTCGGGCCACGTGGCCGGCGCCGCTTTGGACGTCTTCGCCGAAGAACCGGCGCGCAAGAGCCCGCTGTTCGATCTCGACAACGTCGTGTGCACTCCGCATCTGGGTGCGGCGACGAAAGAGGCGCAGGAAAACGTCGCAGTGCAGCTTGCCGAACAGTTGGCGGACTTTCTGAACACCGGCGCTGTGCGCAACGCTCTGAACAGCCCGTCGGTGTCTGCGGAAGAGGCGCCCCGTCTACAGCCATTCGTCGACCTGGCTGACAATCTGGGGTCCTTCGCCGGTCAGTTGATGGACACTGGAATTGCCAGCCTCCGTATCGAATACGAAGGCAATGTGTCGGACATGAATACGAAAGCGCTAACGGCGGCCATCGTTGCCGGGGCAATTCGGCCCGCTCTTCAACACATCAACGTCGTGAGTGCGCCGGCGGTCGCGAAGGAACGTGGCATTGAAATCGAAGAAGTGTTCCGCGAACAGCAAGGCGTCTACGAGAACTACGTCCGTTTGACTGTCTGCACCGGAGAGCAGCAGGCTTCGATCGCCGGAACGGTATTTTCCGATGGACGCCCGCGGATCATTCAAATCACAGGCATCAATCTGGAATCTGAGTTCCGTCCGCGGATGCTCTACATCCGCAACGAAGACAAGCCAGGATTTATTGGTGGGCTCGGTTCGCTGCTCGGCGAAATGGGCGTCAACATCGCGACATTCGCGCTTGGCCGACAAGCGCGCGATGAGGACGCGATCGCCTTGCTCGAAGTCGACGAGGCTGTGGAAGATGGCGTTCTGGCGGCCGTCATGCATCTTCCCAACGTGATCCAGGCCAGGCGCCTTTGCTTCTGAGGACGTCCAAAGAGGTCTTCGTATAACCGGTCGCTTGTGGCGCCGCTGAAGGAACTGCGACAGGACGCGGCTGCTGTCCGGCTTGCTGTAGACTTAGCCATCCAAGTTAATCTCGAAGCATCGATCGACGTCGGCACATGCCGTCTGGAACGCAGGGTAAACTCTTTTCTAGACGTCTTTTCTGAATCGAAAACATGAACGATTCAAAGGTCTTATGAGAGGTTCGGTATCGAAATCCCGGGTCTCAAATCTGCGAAAATCGAAATTGTATAAAATTGTTCCAATCGACGAAAACGAACAAAAACGCGCGTCCGGTAAAACGTACAACATCCAATGTCGAGTGGGGACATAAGCTCTAGGGGAGTGCAGAGATGTTGGGACGTAAACTGATCGCCGGCGTCATCGCGATGATGGCCTTCGGCGTTTTCACTCAATCGGCAAATGCCATTGTTTCGATTCCGAAGCGGCTGAACTTGCCGCCAATGAGCGCCAAGATGGACATGGGTTCAAAGACGTTTGCGCATGCCGCGTTTTGCGCTTCGGACTCGTTAGAGTTCAGCATGAGTGGCCCAAGCAGCTGGGTCGTGATCTCCGAGGCCCGCTGACGTCAGCTCAACTGTGTGAACGACATAGTCAATCGAACCATTCGTCCGCGAGGCGATCGCAGGATCAAGGGCGCCTGCGACCAGACCGTGGGATGGTCGATTACGCCATGCCGGCCTGCGCTTGATTGGCGATCTGGTCGTTCGGCCGGGAGTCGATCGCGGCGATCAACTGCTTTCTAAGCGCGGCGACCGATGGATCATCGAACAGGTTGATCATCTCGCCTGGATCATTGACCATGTCGTAGAGTTCGCCGGCGCCGGATTGCAGATCGATCGTCATCTTGTGGGTCTTGGTGCGCACCGTGCGAAGGCTAAGCGCCACGCCGGCGCGCGTCGGCAACAGCTCCCATTCGTTGAGCGCGAAATCGCGCCTCGCGTCGGATGTCTCAATCAGCGCTCGCAGGCTTTGGCCGTGTTGCGTGAGAAGCGGTTCGGCCTGTCCATAGTCGAAAAACGTCGCGCCGAGATCGAGGGTCGAAACCGGCTCATCGATCACTTTGCCGGCCGGGACATCCGGACCCCGAACGATCATCGGCACTTTGAGCAATCCGTCATAGTGCATCGGACCTTTGAGAATGAGGCCGTGATCGCCCAACCAATCGCCGTGATCTGAAATGTAGATCACGAGCGTGTTTTTCGACAGACCGGCCTCTTCAAGCGCGATCAGGATGCGACCGACATTGTGGTCGATCAGCGCGATCTGTCCGTAGGTGTTGGCGATGATCTCGCGCAGTTGGTCGTCGCTTTGCGGTTGGATACGGCTGTAGCTCTTGCGCGTCTCAGCGGCTTCCTTGGACCCGGTCGGCTCGGCGGTCACCGCCGCCTCGTGCCACCACGGCCTATTCGCGAAGTCGCGGGTGCGGTGCTTTGGCAAGTCCACATCGGCCGGATCGTGCAGGCGCGACCAGGGCTCAGGCGCGTCGAACGGGTGATGCGGATCGGGGAAGCTGACCCAGGTGCAAAAGGGCTGGTCGCTACGGCCGTGTTTCAGCCACTCGATGGCGCGGTCTGCTGTCCAGGTCGTGTTGTGCCAGGCGACAGGAAGCTTCGAGTGCCAGGTCTGCGCGGCGTCTTTGGTATCGCCGGCGTTTTCCCGGTAAAGCGCGTTCTTCTCATCGCCTCGGCCATCCGCGTAGAACCAGCGCTCATAGTGCTGGCCCGCCGGCGGTTTCTCGGGAAGAAACCAGTTGTGCCCGACAAGCATCAATTCGACATGGCCGAACCCCATGTAGGGGCCATACCAATCATCGGCATAGCTGGCTGAAGACCTCAGACATTCCGGTGTCCCGGTTGGCTCGAACGTATGGAAGGTCGAAAAGTGCGCCTTGCCGAAGAACGAGGTTTCATAACCGGCGGCGCTCATCGCGCCGGCAAAGCCCTTGTCGCCGATCTCCGGATTGAGATCGATGCCGTTGTCATGGACCCCATGGGTCCGGCAGAGCTGGCCTGTCAGGATCGAAGCACGCGCCGGCTGACAAACGACGCACGGCGTAATGCAGTTAGAAAAGCGTGTGCCCTCCGCGGCAAGCCGGTCGAGGTGTGGTGTCTTGACGTTTCGACCTTCGAAGCCGAAGCAATCGGCCCGCTGCTGGTCCGCTGAAATCAGTAGGATGTTTGGCCGGTTCATTCCGCCTTCCTCGCATTGCGTGCGGTGACAACGATCACGCCGACCGATAGCAGCATGAAGGCGAGCGCGATCGGATTGTTGAACAGGAAGAAGGGATCGCCGCCGGTCGCGGAAAAAGCCTGCCGCGCGCTTTCCTCAAGCTTGCCGCCGAGGATAAAGGCGATGACGAAAGGCAGAGGGGAAATGCCGACCGAGCGCATGAAATAGCCCAAAACGCCAAATCCAAGCGTGAACCAGATCGCCGCCATCCGCGCCTCCTGGACGTAGACCGCAGTCAGGGTCAATAGCAGCACGATCGGCAGAAGGAACTGTTTGGGCACGCGCACCATGACGCCCATGGAGCGCATGAATACGCCGCCGATCGTCCAGTTCAGGACATTGGCGATGAACATCGAGGTGAACAGACCGAAGGCGACGACAAGTTCGGGATTGACCGTGTCGGCGGTGAACCGGAACACCGACGGTCCGGGATTGAAGCCGCCGATGCTTTCGGCCGCGAGGATCAAGAACACGGCCGCAGCGTTGCCGGGAATGCCGAGCGACAGGACCGGTATCAGGTTTGCGCCCGAGACCGAAGAGTTGGCCGCCTCGGTCGAGGCGACGCCCTCCGGTGCACCTTCGCCGAAGTCCGGATCGTCGGCACCCTTCCGCTTCTCGTAGCGGCCGCGGCCGATTGTGTAGCCGAGCGTCGCCGCAAGCGTTGAACCGATCCCCGGCAATGCACCGATAGCCGTGCCAATGACCGATGACCTGGCGATATAGGGAAACAGGCGGCGAATGTCGGCCATGTGAAGACGCTGATCGCCGCTCTGCGATGTCAATTCGATTTTGCCGCTGCGGCGTTTCTCCACCCACAAGTCTTCGAGTTCCTTGAAGACGGCGCTGACGATCAAGATGCCGAGAATGGCGGTCGCGATCGGGAAGCCTTGGGAGAGCTGGGGCGTTCCCATGGAAAGCCTCGGATAGAAATCCTCGCCGGTACCGATAAACACCGCAAGCAGGCCGAGCCCGACCGAGATCAAGCCTTTCGCCGGCGACCCACCGATGACCGCAGCGATGAACGACAGCGACAGGATCAACAGGGCCGTCTTCTCCGGCAGATCGAGATAGCTCTCCACCAGCAGGGCCAGAAACGGCGCGCAGACGAACAGCACGATGTCGGAGAACGTGTCGCCGCTGACGGAGGAGAAATGAGCGACGCGCAGCGCCTTCTTGGCCTGCCCTTTCTTGGTCATCGGGTAGCCGTCCAGCGTTGTCATGAACGCATCGGGTGTGCCTGGCGTGTTGAACAGGATCGCCGGCACGGCGCCGCCAACCGTTGCCCCCTTCATGACGCCGATGAGGAAGCCCATGACCGGCAGCAGCGCGTCCGGTGTGTAGCCGAATGTCGAGATCAGGATCGGTAGCGCGATTGCCATGGCGATCGGACCGGCCAAGCCAGGCGTCGCGCCGACGGCGATACCGAGCAAGAAGCCGGAGAGGATCATGACGAGCGTTATGGATATGCCGAGGCCTAGAACCGAGAAGGCCTCAGGCCCCTGGAACACGGCCTGCACACCGAGCCACACGTAATCGAGCGTGCCCACTAGACGTCTCCGTTGGGCGGCAACAAGAGATCGTCGAACGGTAGGTCATAAAGGATAATCAAAACGACGACCGCTGCGATGGCGACGGCAACCGTCACGGCGCGGATGCGCCCCTCCACGAGCGAAATCAATCCAACCAACATGGCGGATCCGCCAAGAAAATAGCCAGTATACTTCCAGGGGATCGCGTCGCGTAGCAGGCGATACTCCTGTGGCGTGTCCGATGCCAAGTTGGCAATCGCCACCAATGCCGGTCCAGCATAGCGCATCGCAAACAGGCTCACGATGAGAACAAGCGCAACGGCGCCGATGAAGCCGAGGCTACTGAGACCGACGGTCGGCTGTTGGGGCGCCTTGCGCTCGAACAGAACCAGGATTGTGCCGCCGATCAGCAAGAATAGTCCGGCGACGGTTGGCGCCAAGGCGTCGCCGATGGTGACCTGACGCCGGACCTTTTCGATCAGACCGGTCTCCGTGTCCAACGGCACCCAGACAAAGAGGAGGAGCAGCGAAAAGGCGACGATGAGCAGACCGAGAATGAGGTTGCTTCTGGATGCGCCCACAATCGAACCTCCTTCCCGACGGAAAGGGGCCGTGTCCGCACGGCCCCTGGTCGGGTTTACTCAGAGGCGGCCTCAAGCAGCTTCCCGGCGTTCGCGAAATCGCCGTCGAGAAGCGCCGTAAGCTCGTCACCGCTGATTGTCGCGGCACCGCCGAACGCCTTCTTGACGATGCCACCCGCCTTGGAGTTTTCGTCCGCCACGATTTCGGCTATCGCCGATGCCAGCGCGTCGCGCGCCTCCGCGGGCATGCCGGCCGGCCCGATAAAGACGAAATAACCATCGGCATTGAATTCGACGCCAAGGTCCTTGAAGGTCGGTGCATCCGGAGTCTGCACGAGCGGTGTCGAGAGCGCCGAAGCGAGGTTCACAAGATCGCCTGCTGCAACGCCCTTGGCCTGGATGCCGGCCATGAAGCCGAGGTCGAGATCGCCGGCATTGACGCCGTCCATGACGCCCTTTCCGCCCCTCACCGAGACGATATTGAAATCCACGCCTTGGGCCTTGCCGACCAGATAGGCGAGATCGGCCAGCCTTGGGCTCATGGCGCCGAAACGAAGTTCGGCACCGCCTTTTGCCGCCGCCACGACATCGTCGAAGGATTTCCAGCCTTTCGACGAAAGCGCGACCACGCCCATTTGGAACCCGGCGGTCGTTGTCAGGCCGGTGAAGTCCTGTGGCGTCAGACCGGAATTGGACGCGGCCATGTTGTAGCCGAGCGTTTCGGTGACGACCATGCCGATTGCGGTGCCGTCATTGGGCTGATCCTTGAGCGCTGCCGCTAGGTTGATGCCACCCTTGCCGGTCACCTGTTCGGGGATGAATTTCCATCCCTTATTTTCCTCAAGCGCTTCGGCGATGAGGCGGGCCTGCGTGTCGGCGCCACCGCCCGCGCGGAAGCCGATCATCAGTTTGATCGGACCGGGTGGGGTCCAATCGGCCGCCAACGCACCGGTCGCAAATAAGGTCGCGCAGGCGCAGGCGAAAAGCTTCGAGATAGTTCTGGCCATCGTGTTCCTCCCAATTTCTTGACTTGGACTTTAGTCAAATTAGTTGACAAGTCAACGAAAAAGTTGACTTGTCAACTAATCCTGATACCCTGCTTTAAATGACGAGGCAGGTATGACAATCGCGAAGTATCCGTCCGAATTCAATGACGACGCCCCGCTACAGGATGTGTTGACCTGGCGACTCCATATCGTCCATTCCAAGCTGAACGTGCAGGCCGCCAGATTTCTGGAAGAGAATTCGGGCATTCCGCTGGCCTATTGGCGGATCATGTTGGCTATCGGCCCTTCGGGATCGACGACCCATTCGGGCATCAGACGAACCACGATGATGGACAAAGGACAATTGAGCCGTTGCCTGAAGGGTATGGTCGAGGATGGTCTAGTTGCCACGCGGGGAGACGACACCGATCAACGCCAGCAACGGCTTTCGCTGACCGCCAAGGGGCGACGGATTTTCGGGAAGACATTGCCAAAGATGCGCCAGCGGCAAAGGTTTTTGATGGCAGGACTATCGAAGACTGAAACGAAGTCCATTTTCTCCGCGCTCGAAAAACTCGAACTGGCCGCAGAAGCCCGCGTGTTTTCGGTATGAGCGTATCCAATCTGCTCATCATCATGTCCGACGAGCATCAAGCTCGCGCGATGGGCTGCGCCGGGCATCCGTTCGTAAAGACGCCGCACCTCGATGCGCTGGCGGCACGCGGCACGCTGTTCACCGACGCCTACACGCCGTGTCCGATCTGCGTGCCGGCGCGGGCAAGTTTTGCCACCGGCAAATACGTCCACCAGACCCGTATGTGGGACAACGCGATGCCCTATGACGGGTCCATTCCCGGCTGGGGTCATGCGTTGCAAGACAAGGGCGTGCCGGTCGAGTCGATCGGCAAGCTGCACTATCGCGCCGAGGAGGACCCGGCCGGGTTCGATGTCGAGCACATTCCGATGATGGTGGCCGGCGGCATCGGCATGGTCTGGGCCTCAATCCGCAAGGAAGAGGAACGGGTTCACGGTAAGGGCCGCATGCTGGGCGAATACATCGGGCCGGGCGAAAGCACTTACATCGAGTACGACGCGTCGGTCACGCAACACGCGACGCAGTGGATTGCCGACCGGGCCTCGTCCGGCGACGCACGCCCCTGGTGCCTCTATGTCGGCCTTGTCGCGCCACATTTCCCGCTGGTCGCACCCGAAGCGTTCTTCGATCTCTATCCGCCCGACATCCACCCGCGCGCCAAGCTGCATCCACGCGACGGCCACGCGCGCCATCCCTGGGTCGAAAAGCAGAACGCATTCATGGATTCTGAATCCAAGTTCGAAAGCGAGGATGAACGGCTGCGCGCGATGTCGGCCTATTACGGGCTGTGCTCATGGCTCGACCACAATGTCGGCGAAATCGTCGGCGCGCTGGACGCATCAGGAGCGCTCGACAAGACGACGATTGTCTACACGTCCGACCACGGCGACAACGTCGGCGCGCGCGGCCTTTGGGGGAAGTCGAATCTCTATCAGGAAAGCGTGGCCGTCCCGATGATCGTGGCGGGACCGGATGTCCCAATCGGTACATGCGAAACGGCGATCAGCCTTCTCGACCTGTCAAAAACGATTACCGACCATTTCGGCGCCCCGCTCGACGGCGCCGAGGGTATCCGTTCGTTGACGGATATTGCCAGGGGTGTGGACGATCCAGAACGCGTTGTCTTCAGTGAATACCACGCGGCCGGCGCGGTCTCGGGCGCGTTCATGCTGAAAAAAGGCCGGTGGAAGTACAATCACTATATCGGCTTCCCGCCGGAACTCTTCGATCTTGAGTCCGACCCGGAAGAGCTCTTCAACCTTGCCGGCGACGCAACACATCGCGACGTCTTGGAGTCGATGGAACGAGCATTGCGCGCGATCTGCGATCCCGAGGCCGTCGACACACAAGCGTTCGCCGACCAGGCGCGGCTGATCCAGAAATTCGGCGGCCGCGAGGCAGCGCTGAAGCTTGGTGCACCCGGCGCCACGCCGGCCCCACAGGTGATGGCATGAAGCTGACGATCCTGGGCTCCGGTTCGCCGGAAGCGTATGACCGGCGCGCGTCGTCAGGCTATCTGCTGGAGATCGGCGACGATCGCATCTTGTTCGATTGCGGCGGCGGCGTCTTCGACAATCTGGTTCGATCGGGTCGCCTACCGTCGGATATCACGCACCTCTTTCTTAGCCATCTCCATACCGACCACATGATGGATTATGCGCGGATTGTGCACGCCGCATGGGACGAAGGCGCGGCACCTCTCAACGTTTGGGGTCCGACGCCGATCGCGAAAATCACGGAAGGATATTTCGGCAAGGACGGTGTGCTTTCCGCCGATCTCTACGCCCGCACCGAGCTTCGTCCTAGCCAAGAGGTTTGGCTGGCGCGCGGTGGAACCCTGCCGCGCCCCTGGCCGAGCCCGAACGTTGTCGAGATCAAGCCTGGGTTCTCGCACAAGGGCAACGGCTGGGAGCTGAAATCATGCGAGGTTCCGCACGCCCAGCCGGCCTTCGATTGCATGGCGTTCTCTGTGGAGAACGGAGACAGGAAGTTTGTCTATTCGGGCGACGCCGCACTGTGTGACGAATTGGAACGGTTGAGCCATGACGCCGACCTGTTGCTCCACTGGTGCTATCGTCTCTCGGGCGAGGATGTACATCCGGCGCTGATTGAGATGTCGCCGACACCGCCTCAAATCGCCCAGATGGCGACACGGGCGGGCGTCAAGCGCCTACTGCTCAGCCACTTCCGCATCCACATGGACAGCGAGGATGGGCACCGAAGCGCCCTTGCTGATCTCAAAGACCATTTCGATGGCCCGTTCGGGATCGTCGAGGATCTCCAGTGCTTCGAGGTCTGATGTCCAAGAACAAAGTGTGCCGATGTCTCTAAAGAATATTCTTGCTGCTTATAGCGGGTGGACGAAAACCGGCAGCGCGCTGCGGCACGCCATCCGCATCGCGGAACACAACGATGCCTGGATCACCGGAATTGTCAGCCACGGACCCTCGACGATCGAAAAACAGTACGGCGCTCGACTGAACAGCGTCGTCAGGACGGAGCTTCGCAGGCTGGATGCGGAACGGCTTGCCGAAATCCAAGCCCGCTTCGACACCGTGATGACGGAGTTCGGGAAACCGGAGCGCGCAGAGTTCGTTGATCTGAAGGCGGCCGGCGTCGCGGATGTCTCGACCTATGCGCGCGTGTTCGACCTGGTTGTATTGACCAACCCGACCGAGCGACCGGAAGATGCGCATCTAGCCGCGAGCCCGGATAAAATCGCGTTGCAAAGTGGGCGGCCGGTGCTCATCGTGCCGGAGGATTTCGAGTCAACGAAGCTGTCCGATCACGCCCTGATTGCCTGGGACGGAAAACGTTCCGCAGCGCGCGCGCTTGGCGATGCGATGCCGGTTCTCGAAGAAAAGCCAAAGGTCACGGTTTTGACCATTGGCAAGACTGAGCTGCCGGGAACCGATCGTTTGATGACCAATCTTGAGCGTCATGGCATCCGGGCCGATCTTCAGGTTCGTCCGCGCAAAACCGGAACGGGCCAAACGATCCTGGCGGCTGCGGAAGACCTTTCCGCTGAGATCATCATCATGGGCGCGTTCGAGCACAGCAAGTTCGCCCATGACCTGGTGGGCGGCGTGACGACCGACGTGATGAAGCTCGCTAAAGTCCCGGTTTTCATGTCGCACTAGAGCGGAATGCGTTCAAATGGAGTCATTCCCCTCTCTCGTCATCCCGGGCGCGGTGCACCGCAGAACCGGAATCGCGTTGTCAACGACGCAGGTTCCAAACCTCGAACGATCCCGGATCAGCGCAGCGGCATATTATGCCGCAGCGCGTCCGGGAAGGCACGTGAGGTGAGCGGACCAAATTAATTCCGATCTAGCTCCACCTGCACCGGTGCGCTGCAAAACTCCTGCGAAGCTAGGAATTTGGACGCTTTGGCGCCGAATGAATGCCTCGAACCTCGCCCAAATCAGACTTTGAGGTCAGCGGCTCCGGTGTCGATGTACGGCGCCCAAAAAGCCACGCTTTCGGCAATATCGGCAATCACGCGACGGTCGTGAGGCTCGCGCTCCTTGAAAGACAGCTCAAGGCAGATCTCATTGTCCTTGGCCTCGCCCTCGGCAAAAGCCGCCAGCAAGGGCTCCGGTTGGATCGCGCCCTTTGCGTTATGTTCCGCCGTGAACGGCCGATGGCCGGACTTGTCCATCATCGACTGTTTGATGTGAATGATCGGCGACACCTTTGGCACCGCGCGCGCCCATGCATAAGGGTCGGAGTCCTCAGGATTGGGTGAAGTCGGATCGCCGTGGTCGATGTCCGCCATCATCCACATCGGGATCGCCATTTGCGCTTTGGTCAGTCGCTCCTGTAGCGCCATGGTCTCGGCGATCGTCGGACCGAACTCGCGGCCGACGCTCATGGGTTCCCAAAAAACATAGTCCAATCCCGCCGTGCGCCCATGCTCGGCGACCTGTGACCAGCAATCGATGGCACTCTGAATCAGGTCTTCACGACGCTTAGGGTCATCAAAGTCGCGATAGGTGAAAATCGCAAACTGGGTGCCGACCGCACTGCCTCCAAGATCTACGATGATATCGGCAAACGTCTTGAACCAATCCACGTAATAGCGCCGCACATCACGATCCGGATGGCCGAAATGGTTGAGCCGTCCATACGGTCCAGTCATGCCGGAGGTGATGCGCACGCCGGTCGCTCGTAGCGCCTGGTTCATGTCGCCGATCAGCCGGCGAAGAACGGATGCCGGCCAGCTCGGATTGATGAACTCATGGGTCAACTGAAGATCGCGAATTTTCATGTCGCGCGCGACAGTTTTTATCAGATCGCTCGGCTCAGCAAACCGGTTTACGAGCGGGTTTGTGTTGAGCGAGAGCGTTAGCGGCATACCGCGTCAGCCCCCAGCGAGCGCGGCTTCTTGATCCTTGAGCGTACCGAAGCGCGGCATCGGCGGCGCCTGGAGCCCATGGGCCGCCACCATGGCATCCCGCACGAAGGCGATATGCGCGGTCTCCTCGATGATCTCGACCAGATATTGCGCGGCCAGAAGCGTCTTGCCGGTGCCAATCGTCCCGTGGTTCGCCATGACCGCAGCCCGGATATTGGGGTCATCGAAGTAGGGGCCGATCATCTCCGCCGATTGCGGACCGAGATCGTCATTGAGCGGAATGAGCGGCATGCGGCCAATCTTCTCGACCGTTTGAACCGTCAAGCAGGGGACTTCCAGTCCAGCGCTGGCGTACCCTGTCGCCCATGGACTGTGGCAGTGGACAATTGCGTCAATGTCGTCCCGCCGCCGGTAGATTTCGAGATGAAACTCAAGGTCCTTCGAGGGCTTGAGCGGCAGCTCCGACGGCAGCACCGTCCCGTCGAGCAGAACGATCTGCAGGTTCTCGCGTGTGCACTCGTTATAGCCCACACCGGACGGCTTGATCACGATCGCTTCGCGCGACGCCAGACAGACCGAAAGGTTCCCGCCCGCATTGGTCTGCAGCCGAAGATCGAAACAGCGCTTCGCCGTGGCGATCAGATCGTCCTTCTTGGCAAGGATATCGTGGAAATCGAGATTGTCGGACATGGATCAGGTCTCTGCTGTGAGATGTGGCATGAGGCGGGAGACCGCTTCGGTCGCCGTCTCGGGGTCGTTGATGTGAAAAGGGAGGCGGGTGGCGGCATAGGCGCGCGCTTCTGTCTCGAAAATCTCCGCAGCGCATTCGCGAAGCTCCAAGTCTTCGATGGCGCCGCCGATGCGATCCTCGCTGCTAAACCCGCCCATTGGGACAAGCACTTCGCAAGGCGCGGTGGACTGATTGAGATCCGCGGCCAAAGCCTGGGCCGCGCGGACAATCTCGTCGCGACGTAGCTTCACATGCGTGAAATAGCTGGAGTGACGATAATTCGCGCGATCCCGAAACTCGGGTGGCATTCCGTCATAGGGACCGGCATCGAAGAAATTCATCGCACCGGGCAGAACGACCCTGGGCAAGTGTGCCGTGGAGGTGAAACGGCCAGGCATGGGCACATGCGATCCGGCCACGTGCATGCGCACGATTTCGTGCACGGTCATGTCGATCATACCGCAAAACAAGCCCTCTTCGGCGAAACGCGTCAGCGCGGCGCCGCCATAGCCCGCGGCATGGAAGGCCGATGTTTCATACCCATTGGCGCGCAGTTGTCGCAGCAATTCGTCTCCGGCCTTTTGGGTCACGCCCAAGAGTGTAACCGCTACACTTAGCGCGCCCGCCTCAGGCTCGACGATCTCGTTGGCTGCACCGGCCACCATCGCGGCGGTGCGCGCGAAAGCGCTGCGCAGAACCGCGTTCATGCCCTGGATGTCGCAGAGGGTTGGGATCAGGGTGATGGCATTGTCCGCGACGGCGTTTCGCGGATCGAACGGCAGCGTGGTGATCATGAATTTGGGCATGGCGACGGGTAAGGGCTGCATGGCGCGCATCGCCATCTCGCTACCCGTCCCGCCGCCGATTGCAACCGCGGCCGTCGGGTTCGCCGCGACGATCTTCTCCGTCGCCTCCTTGGCGATTTCGATCATCCGTCGCACTTTCTCGTCACCCGGCAATGTCGAGCCGCCCGCCGCAAGCGACAGGTCGATCTTCAAAACCTCCAAGCCCTTGGCTTTGAGGAGATCGGACAGGGCCGTGAGCTCTTCGGACTTCGTCTCGAACGTCCCGAGGAGAGCAATCAGTGCTGGCATTGTTTAGCCTTTAACGGCACCTGCGGTCATGCCGGTGATGATCTGGCGCGACGCGAAGAGCGTGAAGATGATCGGCGGTATCGCCAAAAGCATGCCCGTCGCCATGATCACTCCCCATTCGATACTGACTTCACTGGTGTTGTTCACGATCAGGATCGGAACGGTCATCGTATCCCGATCGGCCAGCGCGGATGCCAAAAGATACTCATTCCAGGCAATACGGAAAGTGAAGATTGCGGCCGCCGCCAGGCCCGGCTTGATCAACGGCAATACCACCATGAAGAAGACCTGAAACGGTCCCGCGCCGTCCACGCGTGCCGCTTCCTCCAACGATTGCGGCACCTGCACGATAAAGCTCTGCAAGATCCAGATCACGAATGGGAGATTCATCGCAACGTAGATCAGGATGATGCCTGAGTGGGTCCCGGCCAAACACACATCGCCGCGTCCGCCGAACGTATCGCGGATCAATTCGCCGAGCATCGAACTGCGATCCAAGCAAAAAGCGTTGTTCCACAAGCCGAACACCGGCACCAGGAGCACCGCCGGCGGAACCATGCGCACGGCAAGGGTCGAGAACGAAACGGTATCCCGGCCCATGAACTTGAAGCGGACCAACGCATAGGCGGCCATGCAGCCGATGACCAACGTCAGAAACGTCGAAATCAGCGCGATGATGATTGAGTTGATGAACGCGCCGCCGAAACGGATCGCGCAGAATTCAAGGTGTTCGGGCTCGTACCAAAGAATGTCGCAAAGCGCGGTCTCATAGTTCTGGATCGTCGGCAAGAACAACAAACCGCCGGCGCCCGATATGATGTCGATGTCGAGTTTGAAGGAATTCGAGAACATCAGGACGACCGGACCGACCGACATGAAGATCAGCGCCGCGATCAAGGCATAGAAAGCCGGGTTCTGCTTTTCGTAAGTCGTATCGGCCACGGCTTAGCCCTCTTCCTCGACTCTGATTGTGAGACGGCGCGCGCGCGCTTCCTGCCAGCGGGTGAAGGCGAACATGCCAAGCGTCAGCATCAGCAGGAGCAGCAGCAGATAGTTCGACATCGCCGCGGCCTCGCCCAACTCGCGGAACTCCTGCGCGGTTCGCGCGATCCTGAGCGCCAGGATTTCGGTGGACAGTCCAGGCCCGCCTTCCGTCATCACCAGGATGACTTCGAGCACCTTGAAGGCATCGATCAGACGTAGAAGCATGGTCACGATCAGCACCGGCATCATGAGCGGCAGCTTGATGTGTATGATCTGCTGCCAGCCCGTCGCCCCATCGATCCGTGCTGCTTCCAGCGCCGATCTCGGCAACGATTGGAGTGCTGCCAGCGACAAAATGAAGATGAAAGGCGACCACTGCCAGATGTCGGCGATGATCACCGAGAGAAGCGCATGGTCGCCAAGCCAATCGACGCGTGGCAGACCGATGGCTTCAAACCACCTGTTAAACGTGCCGTCCGTCGGGTGGTACATGAAACGCCACATCAGCCCGACGACCACCGGCGCGATCATCATCGGCAGAATGAAAAGCGTCCGCAAAACCGACATGCCGCGGATATTACGATCCAGGATCAATGCCAGGCCGACGCCGATCAGCATTTCGAAAGAAACCACCGCGAAGGCGAACGTCAGCGTAACCGAGACGCTCTCCCAAAAAGCCGCGTCTCCGAGAAGTTTCGTGTAGTTTGCAAGCCCGACGAACTCGGTCTCCGAGATCGCCTGGCTCGGGTCCCAGGCCCGGAAACTGCCATACACCATGTAGAGTAGGGGATAGAACAGCGCGATGGCCATGATGATCGTGGCAGGCCCCATGAAAAGATAGGGCGTCATCCTGTTGAGATGATGTCTGTTCACGAACGTTGGTTCCTATCGACTGTTCGAGACGGCGATCGCTGGGCGGCACCGCGACCGCCCAGCTAAGGTGCGGTTCCCCCGGGGAGTTCGGGGAAACCGCTGGATCGGCGCTACTGCCAGATGTAGTAGCCTTCTTCGTCCATGATCGCGCGAGCGCGCTCGGCCACGCCGTCAAGCGCTTCCTGCGGATCCAGGTCTTCAGTGAGGACCTTTGACATCGTGGTTCCGATATCGGCGTTGATCTTACCCCAAGCCGGGATGATCGGCCGCCAGTCGGGATCGGCGTGCTTCAAGGCCTCGCCGAAGGCTTTGGCGAACGGGAACTTCGCCTGCACCTCGGGGTCCGCATAGGTCGAGAACCGCGAGGGGTTGCCGCCGGCCATCGCAACGAGCTTGTCGCCATGCTTAGATGTCAGCCATTGCGCCAGTAGGAACGCGGCTTCCTTGTTCACCGCATTCTTAGGGATCGCAATGCCGAAGCCGCCGGTCTGGCTACCGCGGCGCACGCCCTCTGGATGCAGCGCGTAACCGACGTTACCGGCCACCTGGCTCTTCTGCGGATCCTCAAAACCCGGCGCGAAGGCGATGGAGTCCAGGAACATGGCCGCCTGTCCCGTCGAGAATGCGTTGGCCGCTTCAGCCGGACCAAAGGCGCTCGACCCCTCTGGGCCGCAATCGACAATGGTCTTCAGCGCATTGGCTGCCGCCACGCCGGCTTCATTGTTGATGATCGGATTCCAGACGTCGTCGAATACTCGTCCGCCTAGCGGTGCGAGGTGCAGCAGAAAGGCGTGACTCGCCTGGTGGCCGGAGGCAGCGCGCGACGCCATGCCGCCCATTCCCGGCTCAAGCTCGGGAATTTTACAGGTGACATCGAGAAGCTCGTCATAGGTCTCCGGGACTTTGAGCCCGTGCTTCTCAAAGATGTCTTTCCGATAGATCAGGACCGAAGTCTCAGAGCCCTGCGGCAGACCGAAGAGCGATCCGGTCGGACCCGGCAGATAGCCTTTGAAGCCGCCGGCCACGCCGATGTTCTGAACGTAACCGTCGATCAGATCCGCGGCGTCATAGGTCGGATCGGCCAATTTCGGGTTCATGAAGAACCGAGCAAGGTTCTCCAACTGATCGGCAAAGACATAATCGGCCTTTGAGAACACGACATAGGCGATCAGGTCATAGGCGCCTTCTTCCTGCGTCAGTTCAAGCGTCTGGCGCTCGCGCATTTTGAGGTAGGGGAGCATGTCCACTTCGACCTCAATGCCGGTTTCCTTGGTGAACTCGGGCAGCACCTTGACCACGGCGTTGTAGTGCGGGTGCGCTGGGAAGTTCACGATCAGCGTCGTTCCTGCGTACTCCTCGTAAGGATTGGCCAAGGCCGCCATTGCCGACAGGGACAGCATCGCTGCGCCTGCCACGGCCGTCTTCGTCAGTCTCTTGAGCATGTGCTCCTCCAGTTCCAGTTTTGGTCTCTTGGCGCTCCCTAGAGCGCTGCCTCAGTCGTCCGGTCGAAGAGATGAATGCCTTCCGGACGCGCCGCGAACCGCAGCGTTTCCCCAAGCGCGATCGGCGTCTCCGACTTGACCTCGACGGTCACGGACGCGCCACCGCACTCACAGATCAGAACCGATTGTGCGCCGACATATTCCGACACCGCGACGTTGAGATCGAGCGATTGGGCGTCCGGGGCATCGGCGGCGTATTCCAGATCCGACGGCCGGATGCCGAGGGTCACCTCACGCTCTTTTTCGACGCGCGCGCCGAGTTCGGCTGGAACGGCGATACGGATACCGTCGCCGCTCGCGAAGAGCGCACCGCTTTCCTCCACCAGCGTCACGTCGAGAAAGTTCATAGGTGGGCTACCCAAAAACCCGGCAACGAACTTGTTTGCCGGTCGCTTGAACAACTCTTCGGGCGTGCCTTGTTGCTGAATATGACCGCCATGCATGACGACGATGCGGTCGGCCAGCGTCATCGCCTCGATCTGGTCATGGGTCACGTAGACCATGTTTTTTTGAACCCGCTGACGCATGATCGCGAGTTCGGCCCTCATCTGGCCGCGCAGCTTGGCGTCCAGGTTTGACAACGGTTCGTCGAAGAGAAAGATGCTACTGTCCTTGGCAAGCGCCCGCGCCATCGCCACCCTTTGGCGCTGCCCGCCCGACAGCTCTCCGGGCTTGCGATGCAGGAATTGCGTCAGCCCGACGATGTCGGCGACTTCCTTGACCTTCGCGTCGATCTCGGCCTGCGGTCTTTTCTGCAGCCGCAAGGCGAACGAGATATTCCGCGCGACGTTCATGTGCGGGTAAAGCGCATAGTCCTGGAAGACCATCGCCAAGTCCCGGTCCTTCGGGTCGAGATGGCTGACCGGACGATCGCCAATATAGATTTCGCCGTCGGAGACACTCTCCAATCCGGCAAGCATGCGAAGCGTCGTCGACTTGCCGCATCCCGACGGACCGACGAGCACTGTGAACTCGTTGTCGTCCATCGACAAATCGATGCCATGCAGCACTTCAACGGTGCCGTAGCGTTTTACAAGCCTCTCAAGCCGGATATCTGGCATGAGCTCCTCCCTCGGCCTGTTACCATCATATGTATACAAAAATATTTGTAAACATACAAATTTGCGGTCTTGGCGATTTTTCGTATACTTGGAGTCATTTCGAGCAAGCTCACTGGACGATGGAATGAAGCGCGCCCGGAACGAAAACGGAGAAGCGCAACGCGAGTCGGCAGCAGTCCGCGTGACCCGTATGCTGACGGATGAGATTGCCGCCGGTGTTTTGAAGCCCGGCGAGCGATTGGATGAAGTTCGCGTAGCTGAACGGCTCGGCGTGTCGCGGACCCCCGTGCGCGAAGCCTTCCATCAATTGGTTGCCCAGCGCATCCTGATGAACAGCAGCGGACGCGGCGTTCGCGTGACCGAGTATACGCGCGAGGAACTCTCGCAAATCTTTGAAGTAATGTATGAAATCGAATCCGTGTGCGCGGGAATGGCCGCTCAAAGGCTGACATTTCTCGCCCGCTCCGAGATCGTCGCGGCGCAGGGCGAATGCATGAAAGCGGCCCAAGCCGGCGACAAGATCGAGTATATGCGCGCCAACGAAAAGCTGCATGCCGCCATCTACAAGGCGACCGGTAACAAGTACATGCAGGAGCTCGCCTCGGAGTTTCGGCGGCGGACCGGACCCTTTCGTGCAAAGAAGCTACAGACCAAAGAGGATCTCATCGAATCGGCGAAGTCTCACGAAGAACTCCTGCACAACATTTTCTCGGCCGATTCGCAGACCGCAGCGGCGGGAATGCGCAAACATATGGCCACCAGCTTCCTTCAGGTCCTGGAGGCTAACTGATTGAAGCGCCGCCAAGCGCTCGATTTCCCATCTTGCATACATTAAAAAGTCGTCGTATCCATTGAGCGGTGTTTCAGCTGGAGGTCGACATGGGCGTGAACGAGACGAAAATCTATCCGATCAACACGGGCTGGCTGGAAGGCGATCTCGGCACCTATATTTTCTGGAAAGGGCCGGCCGGGAAGAAGATGTGGCAGCCGGTCTACTGCCACTATGTCGACACCGGGGAACACAAGCTGCTCATCGATACGGGCCTGTGCGACGAGGAGCGCGCGACCAAGTACCATCATAAGTGCCAGAAGCGCGGCTGCCTGCAGGTCCATGAACATCTGAAGCAAAAGATGGGCATCGATCCGGCTGAAATCGACGCCATCATTTTCACCCACCTGCACTGGGATCATGTGCAGAACATGAAGGAATTTCCGAACGCCCGATATATCGCGCCCAAGGCCGAGATCGAGATGGCCTACAACCCGCTACCGCTCTACTACCGGACCTATGAGTGCGGTATTCTGGGCATCGAACCGGCCTATGCCGGCTGTGTCTTCGAGGCGGTTGAGGATGAGTGCGAGATCTTTCCAGGCATCACCATGTTCCACACGCCGGGTCATTCGGTCGGCCACATGGCCGTCACCGTGACAACGTCGATGGGAGACATCGTGATCTGCGGCGACGCCATCTTCAACGAGCGCAATCTGGAACCGAACGCAGACGAGAAGTGGCGCTATTGGGTGCCCGCACGATTTGTGAACGCCTATGAAGGGTGGAAGTCGGTCGAAGAGATCGACAAGCGGGCCGACTACGTGCTGGCGTGCCATGACAAAGCTAACGATCGTTCCGACGTTTATCCCTATGAGGGCATGAAACTGCGCAAGCGCCGCCAGTTCATTCCAGGGTTCCAGTTCTATTTCGGCGACATGCCGCCAGGCACGGCCGAAAAGGCCGCACCCGCGATGAAGGCAGAAGACGTCGACGCCTATCTCGCATCCTTGGAGCCGCCAAAACCCGATGACGCCTAAGGACATCGACACGCTCGCTGTCGTCGCGAGCGATGTTGACGCCTTCGTTTTCGACCAATGGGGCGTTTTGCATGACGGCAGCACGCCCTATCCGTATGCTGTCGAAGCGCTGCGCGCGCTTAAAGGTCTCGGTAAGCGCATGGCCGTCTTGTCGAATTCGGGCAAGCGGTCTGAGCCCAACGCCCGGCGGATCGCGAACATGGGGTTCGATCCAAGTCTATTCGAATGCGTCATGACCTCGGGCGAGGCGCTGTGGCGGGATATCAAGTCGAAACGCCTGACGGTCTCATCGCTTTATCCGATCACCCGCGCACCCGGCGACGCCGAGGTTTGGGCGGATGGCCTGGATACCGTGTTCGACGGGGTAGGGGAGGCCGAGGCGGTTCTCCTCATGGGGCTGCCGGATGACGCCGACCCCGCCGTTTTCGATCATGCGCTTTCGATGGCGTTGGATCGTGACCTCCCGGTTCTGTGCTCTAACCCGGATCGCGCCTCGCCGCGCGCCGATGGCGCACAGGTCATCTCGCCCGGCGCGCTCGCGCACGATTATGCGTCCAAAGGCGGCACGGTGCAGTTCTATGGCAAACCGTACCTTCCCGTTTTCAAGGCCGTCGAGATTGCGCTCAGCCTCGCCCCGGACCGAATATTGATGGTCGGGGACAGCCTCGAACACGACATCGCCGGTGCGTCGAACGCGGGCTGGAAGACGGCATTTGTCCGAGGCGGCTTGCATCGCGCTGTCTTTGCTGCGGGCGACATCTCCGGCAATCTCGCGGCGCTGGCCCGGTCAGAGAATGCACCGTTGCCCGACTACACCCTGGAGCTTCTGAAATAGGCATGACGACGGACCTTCTTTCCAACGACTTTCGCGCCTTCTCCGCCCGGATCGGAAAGGATCCCCTGATGATCCAGGGACCCGGCGGCAACACTTCGATCAAAGACGATGCGGTCATGTGGATCAAAGCATCGGGCATGGAACTGGCGGATGCGCAGACCGACGACATCTTCGTCGCGGTTGACCTCAACGCCGCGCGGGCCGAGGCTCATGGGGCCGGCGACGGAACGTGCAAGGCCACGGTGATAGACCCCGCTATCTCGCTGCGGCCATCGATTGAGACAACCTTCCATGCTGCGTTGAACTGGCCCGTCGTCGCCCACAGCCATTCGGTCGCGACGATTGTGCATGTCACGTCTATCGAGGGGCGCAAAGGCGCGGCCGACAAGCTCGCCGATATGAGTCCTGTGTTCGTTCCCTATGAAAAGCCAGGCGTGCCGCTGACCGGCGCGATCCTTGAGCGGATCGATGACAGGACGCGTGTCATCCTGCTCGAAAACCACGGTCTGATCTGTTGCGGAGAAACGGTCGCCGATACGGAAGCGATCATGCTTTCAGTCGAAGAGCGACTGACGCTTGGCGCTGCCGACATCGACGTTTCAACTCCCGATGAGCCGCCGCTGGAGGGCTGCGAGTGGGCCGTCGAGGAAGGCTGGATGGCGCGGGACGATCGGGTGTGCGGCCTGATCGAGAGCGGCTCCTATTATCCGGATCATGTCGTGTTTCTGGGGCCGGGGATCAGACAAAGTGCCGGCGCTGAAGTTTCGCCGGCCCATCTCGTTCGGGGCACGGGCATTCAAATCCGAACCGATGCGACGCCGGCGCAGCGCGCGATGCTCAAATGCCTGTCGGACGTGATGCGACGGATTAAGCCCGAGTGGCAGCCCATTCCGATCGGTCCCGAGGCCGAGGCGGAATTGTTGAACTGGGACGCCGAAAAATACCGCCAGGCCCTGGCGGATCGAACCTAGTTTCATGTTGTCTCTGGGCATCGACATCGGAACCTCCGGAGTTCGCACCGCCGCCGTCGACGACAGCGGCGATGTCGTGTCCTTCGCCCGCGCCGACCACCTTCAGCAGTCCGATGGCAGGATCGATGCGACCCTGTGGTGGGATGCTGTCGGCACCTGCCTCGACGCACAGCTTCAAAAACTTGAAAGCGACGGATATGGCCGCGACGATATCGGCCGCATAGCGATCGACGGAACCTCCGGCACGATGGTTCTGACCGATGCCGATCTGAATCCGGTCACGCGCGCGCTCATGTATGACTCCAAGGGCTTCGATGCCGAGGCGGCGCGCATCGCGCGCCACGCGCCGGACCCGCACATGACCCGGGGCTCGGGTTCCGCGCTGGCGCGCGCGCTTCGGCTGGTCGAAGAGGACACCGATCACCGCGCCGCGCATCTCCTCCATCAGGCGGATTTCGTCGCGGCAAAACTCATCGGGCGCGGTGGAAACTCCGATGTCATGAACGCCTTGAAGACGGGCGTTGAGCCGGACACCGGGCATTGGCCGGACTGGATCGGATCGCTGCTCCCCGAACGGCTGTTGCCGCAAGCGCATTCAATTGGAACGTGCTTGGGGGAAATCTCAGGTGAGATCGCGACGCGGTTCAAGCTTCCTGGAAGCGTAATGGTTCACGCGGGAACGACGGACAGCATCGCCGCGTTCCTGGCAGCCGCGCCACTGGAGAATGGCGTGGCCGTGACCTCTCTCGGATCGACGCTCGCCATAAAGCTCCTGAGCGAGAAGCGTATCGATGTGCCGAACATGGGTCTTTATTCGCACAGGGTCGGCGATGTCTGGCTGGTCGGCGGCGCCTCCAACACCGGTGGGCGGGTGCTGCGCCACTACTTTTCCGACGAAGAGCTTGCCGCGCTGAGCGAAAAAATAGACTCGGAACACGATACACCGCTCGATTATTATCCGCTCGTTGAACCCGGCGAGCGCTTTCCGACGAACGATCCGACGCTTAAGCCGCGCCTGTCGCCGCGACCTTCCGACGATGCAGAGTTCCTGCATGGCATCTTCGACGGAATCGCCCGGATCGAGGCACGATGCTATCAGGTCATCAGCGACTTTGGTGGTAATCGCCCGGAGCGAATTCTCTCCGTCGGAGGCAGCGCGAAGAACCCCGTATTCACCCGCATCCGCGCACGCCATCTGGGCCAGATGCCGGAACCGGCGTCACGGACCGAAGCCGCGATCGGCGCCGCCATGATCCCACTGATCCGGCACAGCCAAGGGTCGCGAACCTAAGATCGCAACGATTTGGTAATCCTAATTCATTGAAAGCGGCTCTGGACGTCTCGCGCTCGTTTCCTGGCATAGGATTTGCTCCAACTGCGCCGAAGTTCATCAGTTGAGCGAACCGAAGCCAGCCAAGAGTCATACATGAACCACGTGGTCTACGCGCGCGATGGTCGCGACAACAATTTTCATCTGATCCGACATCTGGCGGCGCTGGCGGTCGTCCTGACCCACAGCTATTCGATCGTCACGGGCCAGTATGCCTCCGAACCCCTCGTGGCACAGCTCGGCCGCTCGATTGGCCACTATGCGGTCGATATCTTCTTCATTCTGAGCGGTTTCGTCGTCACGCAGAGCCTCTTGCGTGACAAAGACCTGGTTCGCTTTGCCGTGTCTCGGGTGCTGCGCGTATTCCCCGCCCTGTTCGTCGCCGTTCTGGCGACCGTATTCGTGCTCGGCCCGTTGGTGTCCACGCACGCGCCCGTTGACTATTTCGGCAATCCGGCAACGTGGAGATACCTTTTTGGCGCCACGTCGACGCTCGCCGTCGATGGATCGCTTCCGGGCGTGTTCACAAACTTGCCGGTAAGTGGCGTCGTCAATCTGCCGCTATGGACGCTCAAATACGAGCTGGCCGCTTACGTCCTGTTGACTGGCCTTGCGGCGGTCAGCTTTTCGTCCGGCCGGATCATGCTTCCGATCGCGCTAATCGGTCTCGCTCTTGCGTACCTCGCCGGCCGCATCGTATTCCCGTGGCCGGAAACGGAGTCCTTTGTCAGCAATGCGCTACACCTGAACCTGAGTTTCTTGATCGGCGCGTCGGCTTATGTACTGAGGCGCCGGCTGCCGCTAACCCCGGTCATCGCGATCCTGCTGTTCGCCGCGACGTATGCGTCGAGCGGAACGGCATTTTATGAGGTCAGCGAAAAAATCTTCATCGGCTATGGTTTGCTTTGGCTTGCGTTCATGACGCCTACCCGGTCGACGGATTGGAGCCGGTACGGCGATGTCTCCTACGGGCTCTACATCTTCACCTTTCCGATCCAGCAAACGTTCTTCATGCTTGTGCCAGAACTTCAGCCGCTGAGCTTGTTCGCTGTGTCGGTGCTTGCGACGCTTCCGGTCGCCTATTGCTCCTGGCATCTCATCGAGAAGCCCAGCCTGGCGCGGCGCGGTGCCGTCGCGGATTTGGTTCGATCCGTCTCGCTTAGGCGGAAGCGATCCGAGATCTAGGCGGCGAGTTGCGACAGGCTTGCCAGTCCGTTGAACGATGGCCCCAGTGCTGTCTTCAGCGCGGCGGCCTTGTCGTCGGAAAGAGGCAACAGTGGCGGACTGACGCGTCCATAGGCCGGTTCGCCCGTAGCCTCGGCGAGCAGCCATTTGCAGGCCGGCATCAGACCCGCGTCTTGAACAATGCCGCGCACACGCAGCATCTCATCGTTGAGCGCCTCGACGCCCGGCTCGCTGGCCTTGTCGTAAACCGCCCGGATGGCCGCTGCATTGATGTTGCAGGTACCCGAAATGCATCCGACCGCTCCGGCGCGCAGACCCTGGAGCAGAAATGCCTCCGACCCTGGAAAGACGGCGAGGTCCGAGGTGGCATCGAGATAAGCCTGCGTGTTGGACCAGTCGCCCGAACTGTCCTTGATCGCCACGATCGCCTCGGGAAATGCCCGCTTCAGCCGCGCAACCAGCTCGGCACTGAAGCCGATGCCGGCGACCGGCGGAATGTGGTAGAGGCACAATTTCGGGCCGACCGGCGCCAGCGTCTCCACCAGCCGGGCGAAATAGGCGTAAAGCCCCTCGTCGCTGGCGCCCCTGAAGAAAAACGGCGGCAGCACCATCGCCGCGGCGCAGCCCAGTTCAAGCGCGTGGTGCGTCAGCGTGACGGTGTCCTCAAGTGCCGTCAGTCCGGTCCCCGGCATGAGGTTAGCCGGATCGATGCCGCCGGCCACCAGCGCCTCGACCGCCGCCATCCTCTGGCGCATGCCGAAACTCGCCGCCTCGCCATTCGTGCCGAACGGCGTGACGAAGTGCGAGCCCTCGGCCAGCACCCATTGGCTGTGCGCGAGATAGGCCGGGTGGTCGATCGCCCCGTCTTGTGAAAGCGGTGTCACCACCGGCGTCATGATTCCGTTGAACAACTTGATCTCCTGGTGAAATGGCCCGGCGGCGATCCGCCGTCATCCGTATAGCGCGGCGGCGCGCCCTTCAATAGGCGGGGAAGGGGGAGGTGGTATTTCGGTCAGTTTTTACCGGGCGCATAATCCTTGTCCGAAAAGTCTGCAACTTTTCGGGGTTATGCGCCATCACCATTACACGACTGCGATTGTCCGATACCCGTTACGCTGAATGTTTTCCGTATCACGTCACCCAGCCCATAACCCCGACGAGCGGAGCGAGGCGGATTAGGATTATGGGCCAAGAAAAAACCATAACCCTGCGAAGGGCGAAGCCCGGAGCAGATCAGGATTATGGGCCAAGAGAAAAGTTTCGCTCACGGCTACTCCGCGCCTACGACGCGGGCCTGCGCGGGCGCGCGCCACAAGCGCGATGGCCATTCGGCCTTGCCTCGCTGCGCTCGGGTTCCGTATCACGTCACCTAGCCCATAACCCCGAGGAGCCGAAGGCGACGAGGATCAGGATTATGGGCCAAGAGAAAAGTTCGCTCACGGCTACTCCGCGCCTACGACGCGGGCCTGCGCGGGCGCGCGCCACAAGCGCGACGGCCATTCGGCCTTGCCTCGCTGCGCTCGGGTTCCGTATCACGTCACCTAGCCCATAACCCCGGCGAGCGAAGCGAGGCGGATCAGGATTATGGGCCACGAGTGATGACCCCCATGCGCAGGATCACCTCCGGCGGCACCTTCATCTCTTTAAGGAACTGCGCCCGATTACGAAACCCCATCAGGTCGCGCTGGATCATGAGATACCACAGCGCGGTGCCGGCCTCCGCGACAAGCCGCGCGCGGCGGTCTGTCTCAGCATCGGCGGCGGCCAGGCGCTCAAGCGCGCGCTCCAGTTTCTTCAGCAACCGGCCATGGGTGGTCGCCGCTTCCGCCCGAAGTTCATGGTCGAGCGCGGCCGACAGCGGGTCCTTTGGCGCGGTGCGCTGAAACTGGCGGGGCGGACGAACGGACATCGCCCGCATATAACGCGTTGCTGCGTCCTTCAAAAGACGGTGAGGGGCGCCGTTCGCGCTTGGGGGATCGGGTTAGGTGGGGCAGAAGCAATCGCTAACAGGGGAGGTGTCCGTGATCCGATGTGCTGTCTTTGTCTTCGCCGCCATGCTGTCCGCGCCGGGCTTGGCCGATGCCGCTGATCTGAACGCACGGCTCCCCGATGGCGGCACGGCGACCGGCACCGGCGATATCCGCGCGGCCTGGTATGTGGGGCCGACGGAGCGCTACGCCCACGCGGTTCTGGGCGACGCCATCGAGGCGGCGGGGCTGGCGGTCAAGACGGCGGACGGCGCGACGCTGACGCTAGAGTTGCCCAGGGACGCGGTGTTCGAGGACATCACGCCGCGCCTGGCCGATCTGGATGGCGACGGCCGGACGGAGGTCGTCACGCTCTTGTCCACCCAAAGCGGCGGCGGTGCGCTGGCGCTCTTCGGGCTGCGCGATGGGGCGGACGGCAAGGCGCTCCAATCGGTGGCGCAAGTCCCGCCAATCGGCCGGCCCAATCGCTGGCTGAACGTCGCCGGGATCGCTGACTTCACCGGCGATGGCCGGTTGGACGTCGCGGTGGTGAAGACGCCGCATATCGGCGGCACGCTGGAGCTTTGGTCATTTAACGGCAAAGCGTTGACCAAAGCGGCGTCGGCGTTCGGGTTCTCCAACCACGCCATCGGCTCGCGCGCGCTCGGCCTCTCGGCGGTGGTGGAGATGACGGGCGACGGCGTGGCCGATCTGGTCCTGCCGGACGCGGCACGGCGGACGCTGGTCGCCGTGACCTATCGAGATGGCGCGTGGGTCGAAATCGCCCGTGAAGAGGCGCCTGGCGGCGTCGGCGGCGATCTATCGGCGGAGGCCACCAGCACTGGTGTCACGATTCGCTATCCGACGCGGACCGGTGGTGTGGAGAAGGTGGTGTTTCGGTAGGGTTTTTGCTGGTGAAACAAAAAGCTTATGAGCTTTAGGAAATTTGCTCCAAAGCTTCCAAAATTTTTTCAGCCCTTTCCAAATAAAATTCTGTACATTTTGACGCTTTGCGCTTCTTAGTTTCTTCCCAAAAATCTTGCTCTGAGCCGTTATTTTTCAGAAAATCCGCTGTCGCCGCAATTTCCAAGCTAACAGAATCGTAATTTCTCAATATCTCCAATATTATTTCTCTTTTTTGATCGGAAGCGTCATCCGTAATTGGATCGTCTATCAAGTCATATCGAGAGTACTCATTTCCTGAATTCGTGGTCCCTAATTCACTGCTGATTAGTCCCAGAAAGACAGAGTCTTCAATCGATATTTTCAGATCATCGCAATAAGGTCCATAGTAATGATAGTCAAAATCAAAGCCAAATCCTACGTCCAACGCCTCCAGGAAATAAGTCGTCTTTTGGAACCGCGTGTTTCCAACGAGAGAACCACCATTCAAGCGAACGATGTGAGCTGCGGCGTTCGGGTCATAGTTCATGATTGAATCTCCTGGATGAGAGATTTGATTTGTTCTTCAGTTTCTGAATTTCGAACATGGACGCGAACGAGTTGTCGACTTTGCAAAGCCGACACGACATCCGACTCGTCCTTAAGATCACTTGGTAGAGCGTATTTGGAGGGCTTGATGTAGATCGTCTTCAATCCGCCGGCGGAACCGAATTGCCGGCGCTCATATGGATCGCGAAACGGCATGTCCAGAATTGCGTCAGATTGCAAAATCGCGCCATCCTGCAGTCGCTCGCTGAACTCCATCCGAAATTGCATGACCTTGGCTTGGTCGCCTCGAAAACTGTCCGCAACATCGACAACCTTATACAGTTGCCTATCGAGCAAGCGACTCGAAAGCTCCCTTAGGATGTCATCCGGCGAATCACGAAGCATATTAACAGTGCTCCAAACCGCATAGTCGTCTAGGCGCAAATAAGTTTCCAAATCGTTTCTAGCCAGAAATCGACAAATAAGGTTCTCAGGATAGAGACCTGAAATCTCGACCTTTTCGTCGACAACCAGCTCACCGAGGCGAGTCAAAATGGCGGTTAGCATTACCTCCGCCGAACGGGTCGCCTTGTGGAAATATACACAGAAATAGAGCTGGAACAAACCAAGAACATAAGCTTCCGCAGCCTGAAGCGCCTTTGGGCCGAGGATCAACGTTGAAACTGACTTGAGATCAGTGTCATCGACCGTGATTGGTACGTCGGCCACCTCCAAGTTCGCGAGTACCCACGAATAGTCAAACTTGCCGTAATCGGCACCTGTCATAAGCCGATCACGCCGAATGTAATCTAGACGATCCGCGTCAAACTGGCTTGAGACGATTGCCCCGAAAACGTTCTCTGGAATTTCACTGGTAAGTATATCCGATACTTTTTTTCTAAATTCGTTATCGAAAAGATCGGCAATCAAATTGCCCAATTCGGTCGACTCATTGATGATGTCAACAGTCCAATGTTCATGCTTCTTCTTCTTCTTCAGCGCCTTCATCGCTTCTTCGAAAGCGTGACTAAATGGGCCGTGACCAAGATCGTGGACCAGGGCCGCTACTGATGCTGTTCGTATCGAATCAACATTAGATTGATCGGGTCGCTGGCTTGAAACCACGCGACACAGTTGTCTAGCCGTATTGAACACCCCTACGCTATGTGCGAAGCGCGTATGAGTTGCACCAGGATAGACAAATTCCGAAAAACCCAGCTGCTTTATTCTGCGAAGGCGTTGAAACTCGGAGGTGTCGATAATCTTCCAAATGGCTGACTCAAACTCGCCATCATCAAACTCAATAAGATCATGAACCGGATCACGTAATCTTTGAGGCTTGGGCATCTGGAACATCGAGAATCACAGAAATGCCATGTCTATAGTCTTATTTTGACTGCTCCGATATCATTGGACACTCACCGTCGTGGAAAACTACCTGATTGGGCAGTTTACCCCCTCGGAATCTCCGTTCTTCGCACCGTCATCTCATCCAGCGTATTTTTTCTCACGCGGCTCTTTTTCGTCCCGGTCGTGCCTTCGCACTCCTCGCTTCTTTCTTCTCGCTCACGGCCGTACGTTCGCTTTGCTCACTGGCCTGCGCAGGCGCGGCCTGACCGGCCGACGCGCGTTCGCGCTCGCCACGCTATGCGCGGTTTCATCGCCCTTTCGGTATCTCGGTGCGTCGTACAGTCATTTCGTCGAGTGTGTTCTTCCTGACCCTGCCTGAGCCGCCCGAATTCCCCTTCCCACCTCTACCCCTATTCCGCTCACCTGACCGCGCCGCCTTGGCCTCCGCTTCCGTCAACCGCGCCAGGGGATCGTCGGCGACGGCCAGTTCGGCCTCTTGAAGCCGCTTGATTTCGTCGCGCAGGCGGGCCGCCTCCTCGAACTCCAGATTGGCGGCGGCGTCGCGCATCTTCGTCTCAAGATCGGCGATATGGGCCTTCAGGTTATGCCCGATCAGCGCGCCCTCTTCGGCCATGCCGGTCGGCACCTTCACATGGTCGCCCTCATAGACCGATGAGAGGATGTCGCCGATATTCTTCTTCACCGACTCCGGCGTGATGCCATTCGCATCGTTGTAAGCGACCTGCTTCTCGCGCCTTCGGTTGGTCTCGCCGATCGCCCGCTCCATCGAGCCGGTGACCGTGTCGGCGTAAAGGATCACCCGGCCGTCGACATTCCTGGCCGCGCGGCCGATGGTCTGGACCAGCGAGGTCTCCGACCTCAGGAATCCTTCCTTGTCGGCGTCGAGAATCGCCACCAGCGCGCATTCGGGAATATCCAGCCCCTCGCGCAACAGGTTGATGCCGACCAGAACGTCGAAGGCGCCGAGCCGGAGATCGCGGATGATCTCGATCCGCTCCAGCGTGTCGATGTCGGAGTGCATGTAGCGCACGCGCACGCCTTGTTCGTGCAGATATTCGGTCAGGTCCTCCGCCATCCGCTTGGTGAGCACCGTCACCAGCGCGCGATAGCCGTCGGCCGCCACCTGGCGCACCGTGTCGAGCAGGTCGTCGACCTGGCTGGTCGCCGGGCGCACCTCCACGGGCGGGTCGGTCAGCCCCGTCGGCCGGATGACCTGTTCGGCGAAGACGCCGCCGGTCTGGTTCAGCTCCCACCCGCCGGGCGTCGCCGAGACGCACACCGTTTGCGGGCGCATGGCGTCCCATTCCTCGAACCGCAGCGGCCGGTTGTCCATGCAGGACGGGAGGCGGAAGCCGTATTCCGCAAGCGTCGCCTTGCGCCGGAAGTCGCCGCGATACATGCCCCCGAGTTGGCCGATGGTGACATGGCTCTCGTCGACGAAGACGAGGGCGTTGTCCGGCAGATATTCGAACAGCGTCGGCGGTGGCTCGCCCGGCTTGCGGCCGGTCAGATAGCGGGAATAGTTCTCGATCCCGGCGCAGGAGCCGGTCGCCTCCATCATCTCCAGGTCGAAAATGGTGCGCTGTTCCAGGCGCTGTGCCTCCAACAGCCGGCCGGCATGATTCAGCTCGTCGAGGCGGGCGCGCAACTCGTCCTTGATGCCCTTCATCGCCTGGGTCAGCGTCGGGCGCGGGGTCACGTAGTGGGAGTTGGCGTAGATCTTCACCGACTTGAAATCGCCGGTCTTCTTGCCGGTCAGCGGATCGAATTCGAGGATCCCCTCGACCTCGTCGCCGAAGAGCGAGAAGCGCCAGCAGCGATCTTCAAGGTGCGCCGGCCACAGTTCGATCGTGTCGCCGCGCACCCGGAACGTGCCGCGCCCCATGACGTCGGCGCGCTTGTATTGCAGCGCCACCAGATCGGCCAACAGCTGCCGCTGATCGAGCCGGTCGCCAAGCTCAACCGCAAACGTCATCGCCGTATAGGTCTCGACCGAGCCGATGCCGTAGATGCAGGAGACCGACGCGACGATCACCACGTCGTCGCGTTCAAGCAGCGCGCGGGTGGCGGAGTGGCGCATCCGGTCGATCTGCTCGTTGATCGACGATTCCTTCTCGATATAGGTGTCGGTCCGGGGCACATAGGCCTCCGGCTGGTAGTAGTCGTAATAGGAGACGAAATACTCCACCGCGTTCTCGGGGAAGAACGCCTTCATCTCACCATAGAGCTGGGCGGCCAGCGTCTTGTTGGGCGCCAGGATGAGGGCCGGGCGCTGGGTCGCCTCGATCACCTTCGCCATGGTGAAGGTCTTGCCGGAACCCGTGACGCCGAGGAGCACCTGGTCGCGCTCGTGCTCGTTGACCCCGCCGACCAGTTCGGCGATTGCATCGGGCTGATCCCCTTTCGGATCGAACTCCGATACGCTTTCAAAGGCGACGCCGCCTTCCGATTTTTCCGGGCGTTCCGGCCGGTGCGGCACCCAGGCGTCTTCGCCGAGATTGGGATTGCCGTGTTCGATCAGTTTCGACAGTGCCTCGACGGTGGCCGTCGCGCCGGATTTGGGCAGTGCCTTGGCCTCTTCCAGCGTGACGTCCAGCCCGGCGACGGGCATCAGCCCTGACGCTGCGCGATCCTTGGCCGAGGCCGGCCCGCCCATCGACGTGCCGCGCGCCGTCTTAAGCGGTTTCTGGTCTTTGCGGCCTGGCCGTTTCGCCTTCGGCGGAGTCTTGCCGCCCTTGGCGTCCTGCACGTCGGCGGCGATGCTCTCGTCGCCGCCATGGCGCGCGCGCTCCTTTGCCCTGCCTTTCGGCGTCCGTTTGGACGACCCAGGTGTGCCGGGCGCCTTGGACCCGTCCTTCTGCTCTAGAAGACGCACCCACTCCGGCGTTTCGGCCAAGTCAACGGCCTGATAGTCGGCCTGCGGCGCTTCCTCGAACCCTGCGGGTTTTTTCGGCGATTTCGGCATGGCGCCAATATGGGCGGTAACGCCGCCAAAGGCGAGAGGGTGAGCAACGAAAATCGCCGCTCAACTGACAGGAAATGTCAGGAGGTTAGCCGACGTCCGCCGAAAACCGGAGAATGCCCGGATCGTAGTAGATTTCAGTGGTCGCCGTCTCGCCCGAAGTGAACGTCAACAACACGCGAACGGTGATCAGCGCGTCTTCCGGGCGCCGATCGATGCTAAGGAACTGTAACGCCTTGAGATCGGAGAACGTCCGCGATTCGCCGATATGGCACATCGTCAGGAATTCGCAGACATATTGTTCGAGCGCGGCGCCGATATCCCAGTCGCCGGCCTCACGTCCGAAATCGCCGATCTCGAACAGCTGGCCGCGAAAATGGCGCGGATCAATGCGGTTCAAGAACCCGATGAGATCGCCATCACGCGCCGCACGGGCGAAGGATTCAAACGTTTCCTTGTTGAACTTGTCGAGAGTCAAATTGGCGTTGTTGGTGAAGTTGTCTGCAAAGAACGAAACGGTTCTAGATTCCGGTGAAGTTGAATTGGCGGTGCGCCAGTTCGCCAGACTGCCACCGATTTCATTTGAGAACGATATGGCCGCGACGACGGCACACAGAACGATGACTGCGAGAACCGCCTGAACTGGGCGCTTCTTCAAGGTGTCCAGGAACGAAAAGGCATCGTTGATATTCATCGCGGCCTCGCCGGCGCGAATGAAATGCATGCGCACCGGCGAATGTACCGTGGCTGGCCCCCGGGCGCAAATTAGCTAGGCGGCGGAGCAATCGGAAACGTGCAAACGTCAGACCAGCGGGTCGATTTTACTTCACCAGGCGAACCGGCGTCAGGAACATGTCCATGATGGTATGGAACACGCTGACCAGCTCGGAATTCGTATCGGCTTCGAAGAAGAACTCCGTCTCACTGGCGCAATCGCGCAACCGATCGCGTGTCCCAACATGGTTGAGGTCGAAGGCTACGGTAATCAGTAGGATGTCGTCATCCTTGATCGATGCGCACAGTGCTTCGGTGTTTTGATCCGCACGGCCGATATTGAAACTGTCCGAGGGACCGAAGCCGCCGACGGTTTGTCGGCCATCGGTGAGTAGCACGATGGCTTTGATCACATCGTCATCTGGCACTTCGCCCTCCATATAGGGGGCATTAGGCGTCAGGATGTGCCATCCGAACTCAAGGCCGAGCGCGATGTTGGTGAGTTGAATCGGCGTCATGAATTCAAGCTGACCGATCAGGCTGGCATAGTCGGTCGTCAAAGGCCGCACCCGGACGTCCTTATCGCGGTAGTTAGCACATTGCGGATCGACCGACGCGAAGTCGCTGACCACGATCTCGCCCTGCTGGCTCGATTCCTCGCCGCTCGTATACGTCCGCAGGCAGTAATCGTTCGGCACATAGGTGCCGCCGCCATCGTCATCGTCATCGCCCGAGGGCGGCGGCGTGCAATCGACTGTCGAGACCAGATCGTTGAGATAATCACCGGAGGGCAGTGTGCTGCCTGGATACTCCAACGCATTGGGCATGCCGGGGGCCGGCCAACGCGATGCATTGACGGAGGAGTTCGGCGTCGACGATTGGACCGCATACGGATAGCGGCGGCTGTCGAGGCACGCCCGCACGGTTGATCCGAAATAGGATGAATGAATGTCGCGGATATAGTCCGTGGTCATATCCGTGTAGACATACTCGGAGAACGGAACGAGCCCGAACTTGATCGTGTTGGCACTGGAGGCATCGTCAAGCCCGTTGATCAGATCGATCGTCGCATCGCGCATCGTCTGATACTTGTTGCTGCCGTTCATCGATCCCGAATAGTCGAGAACGAGCGCGATTTCTGCAGTGAGCGCGCCTGGGATCAAGGCTTCAGAGTTGGCGCTGACGTTGAATGTGTCGACGTCGAGCAAGTGCATGAGGCTGGTCGGCAGTTCCTGTCCCAGCGTGACGACCACGCGATCGCCCTCAATGGAGACACTCGGTGTGTCGAAATCGGCCGCCTCGTTTGAATCGAGAAACTTGTGAACTTCGGCAATCCGCTCGTCGTCGGTGGCGTTGGGAAGCGCCGCTCCGGCGAGGGCAGCAGCATCGGCAACGGCTTGCAGATCGCTTCTCGACTTTGTCACCATGGAATAGTCAACGGCGGCGCCGATCAGCCCGAGAACCGGAACGAGCGTAAGAGCAAAGATGACCGCAACATTGCCGGATTCGCTCCGACGCAAGAACCTGAGAAGCACGACGCTGCCTTTCTCTTGGCCAAATCGATTCAAATGCGAGCAGTGCGCATTGAGGTATGGGAGTCCCTACAGTAATCGGGTTAAGATTCAGGGAATGAACCCGGAACAATTGTAGGGAACGTGTATTATTCTACTATGAGTTACTGCATTTATACTATACACGCATAGATTGTATCTGATGTTTCAACTTGCGTGACAATCGGCAATGCATTGTCTTAATCTTGCCGAAATGATGTGGCGGCCATCATGGGATCGCATGGACGTTGTCCAGCGGCAGGGGAAAGAGTTGGTGTACCATGTCCGCAGCCACACTTATCTATGACGGCGAATGCCCGTTTTGCAGCCGGTACGCACGCTATGTGCGACTGCGTCGCGCGCTCGGTGACCTCCGGCTCATCGACGCGAGGCGCGGCGGACCGGAGATCGATTGGGTGCGCGACAAGGGCCTCGACATCAATGCCGGCATGGTCTTGCGGATCGGTGGCGAGTTCTATCACGGCGCCGCGTGTCTCAACCGTTTGGCGCTGATGAGTTCCCGGTCCGACACCTTCAACAGCGTGAACGTGTTTCTTTTCAAGCACCCGCAGCTCGCCCGCTTCGCTTATCCGCTGCTGCGCATGGGGCGCAACGCCACGCTCAAAGTGCTTGGCCGGCCACCGCTGAGCGCCTGATCGTCGCGCAATGCGGTTAGGTTCGGCGGTGGGGAAAAGCGCCGCCGTCCCGGCCGGAGCGGAGCGAAGAGTCGGGGACCTCGCCAGGGCCACTTTAGACGAGGCCCCGGATCAAGTCCGGGCATGACCAGTCGTTTTCCGCAGCCGCCCGTCTTAGCTCATCCTTAAAACCCGTTGTGCACCATGGCCGCGATCGTGCGATCCGGGTGCAAGGGTTATCGAAAAATGCGGGTATTGAACCGTTTCGGTTCCGCGTTCGCGCCGGTGGACGGTGCGTCCCTGGCCGTCTTTCGGATCGCGTTCGGACTGATCATGGCGATCGAAGTCTGGCGGTTCTTCGAAAAGGACTGGATCCATCACCATTATCTGGCGCCGGACTTCCTGTTCACATATTTCGGATTTGGCTGGGTCCAGCCCTGGCCGGGCGAAGGTCTGTATTGGCACTTCGCGATCTTGGGCGTTGCGGCGCTGTGCATTGCCTTCGGCGCGTTCTACCGGATCGCCACCGTCGTTTTCTTCTTCGGATTCGCTTACGTCTTCCTGCTCGACCAGGCGCGCTATCTGAACCACTTCTATTTCGTCCTCCTGCTCGGCTTCTTGATGATCTTCCTGCCGGCCAACAGGACCTGGGCGATCGATGCCTGGCTACGGCCGTCCCTCAAGAGCCAGACCGTTCCAGCGATCGCCATGTGGACGCTCAAGGCTCAAATGGAGGTCATGTTGATCTTCGCCGGTCTGGTGAAGCTCAACCCGGACTGGCTGAGGCTACAGCCGTTGCAGATCTGGCTGGCCGATCGCGCCAGCTTTCCGTTCATCGGCCACCTGTTCACCGAGACCTGGGTCGTGGCGATCGCCGCCTACAGCGCCATCCTCGTTCATCTGGTCGGCGCCCCACTCCTGCTGTGGAAGCGCACGCGGATTTATGCCTTTGCCGCCTATTGCGGCTTCCATGTGATGAACCATTTCATGTTCACCATCGGCATTTTCCCGTGGCTGACGATTGCCGCGACGCTGATTTTCTTCGATCCAGATTGGCCACGCCAGGTGATGCGGCGTATCCCGCTGATCGGGCGCGCCGCTGCCGCGACCGTGCAGGGAGCCGGTGAACTGAAACCCGTCGGTCCATGGCTGCGGAATGCCGCGGTTGTCGGTCTTGCGGTCTGGATCGCCGTGCAAATCGCTCTGCCGCTTCGCCATTTCGCCTATCCCGGCCGGCCGAGCTGGACTGAGGAAGGACACCGCTATGCCTGGCAGATGATGCTGCGCCGCAAGGTGGGATCGACGATCTTTTACGTGACCGACCCCGCAACCGACCGCCGTTGGACCGTCGATAATCGCGATTTTCTAACGCCGAGGCAGATCCACAAGATGTCCGGCAATCCGGAGATGATCCTGCGTTATGCCCATCATCTCGAAGACATGTGGCGGGCTCGCCATGGCGTCGTTGACCCGGTGGTCCGGGTCATCGCGTCGGCGTCACTCAACGGGAGGCGGGACGCGCCCCTAATCGATCGAGGTCGCGATCTGACCGAGGAAAATTGGACCTTCGCCCGTGCCGACTGGATCCTACCGCTTTCCGAACCGCTTTATCTGAACGGCAAGCTCGCCTGGCGGCAGGAGTAAGAATCTGCACTGGGCAAGCTGACTCTAGTAACCTATCGGCCCTGCTCACAGATGGCCCCAAAGCTCAGTCGTCCGAGTCAAGCGCCTCGGCGGTCTTTTCGTCGGTCACGAGAACGTTGATCCCACCCCGTCGCATGGCCGCGCGAAGAACCGGGATCTTATCGCTGCCGCCCGATGCCAGAATGACGGTTCCGATCCCCGCAAGCTCATCCGGATTGAGCGCGATGACGCGATGGTTCAGCGGATGATCGATGGTGCGGCCTTCGGCGTCGATCCAATGGGCGCAGATGTCGCCGACGGCGCCCGCCTTCACCAGAGCCAGACGATCGGTGTCTGAGATAATGCCGAGTTCCGCCATGGACGCGTCGACCGTGGTGGACCCGACCGAGATCAGCGCGATATCGACAGACCGTGCCTGATCGAGGGCATCGCGCACGATCGATTGCTGTAGAAGAATGCGCTGCGTTTCCGGTGTATCGGCAAACGCCGGACCGGCAATGTAGAGACAGGTTGCGCCATAGATCCCGGCAAGCCGGCTGGCCGTCTCGTAGGCATTCATGACCGATCCGCGCGTTAGGCCGCCGAGCAACGAGACGACGGACAGATTGGAGACCATTCGGCGCTCCATGGACTGTAGCGACAATTGCAGGGTCCGGCCCCATCCAACGCCGACCGACATATTGTCGACGATCCGTCGCGACAGTTCCGCGCCCGCCGCCACAGCGATCGCGTTGGGCGTACGGTAGGGATCATCGGGCGTGGGAACGATGACGGCGCGATCGAGGCCGTAGCGGTTCTCTAGCGCGCGCGCAGCGGCGATGGGATGGCTGGTGTTGATGCGAATTTGAACGAGACCGCTTTCGCGGGCCTGCGCCAACATTCGGTTGACGCGAACCCGGTTGAGTCCGAGCCGCGCGGCGACCTCGCCTTGGGTCAGTCCCTCGACATAATAGGCCCAGGCGGCACGCACGAGCAGGTCCTCGTCGGGCGCAGCGGCCGTCGGCAGTGTCGTCGGTGTCGCCTGCGCGGTGCTCTTCATCAGGTTACTAGTCCGTTGAGCGATACTGATCGTCAAGAGCGTCCATCTTCGCCACCTTCGGCGCCGAGCGCCCGCCCTGGAATTCGTTTGCCAACCAGATATCCACCAACATTGTCGCCACAGCCGGGCCGGTGATCAACTGGCCGAGCGTGATGACCTGCGCATTGTTCGATGCAATCGCCCGCTCGGCCGTGTAGGGATCCTGCACGCAAACCGCGCGCACGCCCGGAACCTTGTTTGCCGTGATCGCCATGCCGGCGCCTGTGCCGCAAATCAGGATGCCGCGATCGTAAGCGCCATCGGCGACCTTACGCGCCAGAGCCGCACCGATATCTGGATAGTCGACCGGATCGCGGCTATCGACGCCGATGTCGTCAACGGCGAAACCCTGCTCTTCCAAATGGCCACGGATCGCCGTTTTCAGGTCGATGCCGAGATTGTCGGCGCCGATCACCAGCTTTGGTTTATCGCTGTCGTTCATCGTTTCGTCTCCCAATCCATCAGTCCGTCAAGCGGCGTGAAAGCGCGTCCAATCCGCCGCGAATACCCGGTCATCGCACACCGCATCGATAATCGCCGTTGTCATAGGCATGGCGTCGCGGTCGAGCTGGCCGGTCGAGAACATGCGATTCAATGCCGGTCCGACCGACAGTGCCAGATCGGCGCCCTCCACCGTGTCATCGGTCATGTGCTCGGTCTTGGCTTGCGAATACGTCAGTCCGGTTCCAAGCAATCGGCCCATCTTGGTGTTGCGCCCCGCCATGCAAGTCACATAGAGATCGCCGGTTCCAGCGAGGCCGCCGACGGTCTCCGCCTCGCCGCCATGAGCCGTCACCAGGAGCCGCATCTCCGAAAGCGCCTGGGCAAACAAACCCGCCGCAACATTGTGCATCTTGGCACCGTTCTCGACGGGTATCGACGCCTCGCAGCGTCCGCTGGCCGTTCCAATGCCCAGTGCGAAGAAATTCTTGAACGCCGCACAGAACTCCACGCCGACGACATCCATGGAGCGTCGAACATGATAGAACGGTGTCCGCAGCATCGCCATGGCATGATCGATCGCATCGTCATCCACTCCGGTGAAGACAACCGATGTGTCGCGTCGGGCTGCCTGCTCTCCGGCAATGGCCGGCCCGGCGACGGCCACTATGGGAACCGCAAAGCCAAGCCGCTCTTCCAGAGCATTCGACACATGAGCCGGGAGGGATGACAGCGTTGTGTCCTCGATGGCCAGACCCTTCGTCACCATGAGAATTGGTACCGGCGCGGACAGTGCAACGACCAATCTGTCGATCGCCCATTCGACACCCGCCGATGATACCCCGATGATGATCAGGTCGGCGCCTTCGTCCAAGATCGCGCCAAACTCGGTCCATTGATAGGCTCTGACGGAGTCCGGCAGGGTCATGCCGAGGGTCGGATGGACACGTGTCGCCATAATCGCTTCGACGATTTGCGTATCCAAATGCGTTCCGACAAGCCGGATGTCATGGCCGCGCGCGTCGGCCGGCACCGACATCGCCGATCCCATGACACCGGCGCCGAGGACGACGATCCTAGCCATGCCGGATCACCATGCCCGTGTCGGCATCGAACAGGTGAACGCGCTCGAGATCGGGCGTCAGGCGGACCGGCGCCTCGGGCTTGAATTCGATCCGATCGCGCGTGATGGCGCATACCTCCACGCCACCCAAGCTGGCGTAAACATGATTCTCCGGACCCGTCGGCTCGACCACCTGGGTCGTGGCGGCGAGCGTCCCCGTATCCGGTCGCGGTTCCAGATGTTCCGGCCGGATGCCGTAGACGACGGCTTGCCCGTCCTTGGCCCCGGCGTTCTCGGGCAGCGGCAACGCGATCTCATCGGTCATCCGCACAATCGGTGTGCCATCCATGCGTTCGACGGTGCCATTCAGCATGTTCATGCCCGGAGACCCGATGAAGCCGGCCACGAAGAGATTGTCCGGGCCGTCGTAAATGTCGAGCGGCCGTCCCTCCTGCTCGATCACCCCATCGCGCATGATGACGATGTGATCGGCCATGGTCATTGCTTCGATCTGGTCGTGGGTGACGTAGACCGTCGTGGTTTTCAGCTTTTGGTGCAGCTCTTTGATCTCGGTGCGCATCTGGACGCGCAGCTTGGCGTCTAGATTGGACAGCGGCTCATCGAAGAGGAAAACCGCCGGGTCGCGAACGATGGCGCGTCCCATGGCGACGCGCTGGCGCTGGCCGCCGGAAAGCTGGCGGGGATAGCGGTCGAGATAGTCGGTCAGGTTCAGGATCGAGGCGGCCCAATCCACTTTTTCCTTCATCTCGGCTTTGGGCGTGCCGCGCAGGTCCATCGAAAACGCCATGTTGTCAAAGACGGTCATGTGGGCGTAGAGCGCGTAGTTCTGGAACACCATGGCGATGTTCCTGTCTTTTGGGTGGACGGTATTGACCACGGTGTCGGCGATCGCGATGTCGCCCTTGGTTGCGGTCTCCAGCCCAGCGATCATCCGCAGGAGAGTCGACTTGCCGCAGCCGGACGGGCCAAGGAGAACGACGAACTTTCCATCGGGGATGTCGAGCGACAGGCCGTGGATGACCTCCACGGTCCCGAAAGACTTACTCACGTCGCTGATCGTTACACTCGCCATTCCGGCTTGCCCCTCATTGTCCCCGTCAACGCGCTATCTCGTGCGCCACAAAACCGTCCAGCAAATCGGCATCGGCCGCAAGGTCGAGAAACGACCAACGCCCGCGGATTTCCCGCGCGTAGCGAATTGCATCCGCCCAGATGTCTCTCGCCAGGCCAAGTTCGGCAGCCGTCGTCGGGCCGCCTGCCGCGCTCAGTGTCCGCTCCATTTCGGCGACCGAAACGGCAAACGCCTGTGTTTCCCGGCGCAGCGAGGGCCACATGTCACCCAGTTTGGCGTTCAAGGCGTCGGCAGCCGCCTGATCGAGCGCCTTTTTCTGCATTTCCACCGCGCAAAGCCCGCCCAACTCCGCACCATAGCGGCGATCCAGATCGGCTTGGTCGATACGAGTCGGCATCACGTGCGGCGGTGTTTCGCGTGACAGGATATCCTGCTGCAGGCGGGCCATGGCAAGCGACGCGATGCCCACCTGCTGGCCGTGGCTGGTTCCCGGATGCCGGTCTCCGGCAAACATATCGATCCAATGCGAAATCAGATGCTCGCCCATGGACCCATGATGCGACGACCCGGTGAAACAGACGCCAAGTCCGCACAGCGTCAGGACGCGTTGCAGATGGCCCACCGCGGTGAGGTCGCCGATGCCCAGACCACCGGCGGTCTTCATCATCTCCGCCTCGCTTTCAGCCTGAAGCGCGTAAGGCGTGACGGAGTAGGACGAGCCGAAGAGGCGGTGCGATGTCCACCAGTCGATCTGCGCGGTGGAGCGGCAGAGACTGTCGCCCAGACCTGCCGCTGAAAGCCAGGCCGGTGCCTCGGCCGAGACAGTCAGATCGAGGAAAAGCCCACGCGGCGCAGTGGCCGGCAGCGAAGCCTTCAAGCCCGAGGACAGCATGATGGACGCGGTCTCGGCGGCGTAGCCGTTCATGGAGGCCGCCGTCCCGAAGGTGACCAGTGGTTTGCCATCGAGATGGGCGGCGTACTTGCAGCAATCGGTCAACGAGCCGGATCCGACGGCGACCACGCCCGATGCAGCCGCGAGCCGGCGGCGAAGGTCGGCAACCGTCGCCTCGTCCGGGTGTGTATCGCCCGGCAGCACGATCTCGGAGTGGATCGCCTTCAGCGCGCGCGCCACGCGCCGTCCCATCGCCTCATGGGTGTTCTCGTCCGACACGACAACGGGTGCCGGCCCGATGTCCATCGTCGCCACGTAGTCGGCCTCGCCGCCGTCAAGTGAGTCGGCTAGTTCGATCATGCGGCAGGGCACCTGGCCGGGCCGTCCGGTTTCGGGGTCGATCCAGCGGCCGGTGACGACATCCTCGATCAACGCGTTCAAGTTGTTCGTGGCGGCTTGGGAGGCGGCGGTCACGGCCTTGCCTCCGCGAACCGGGCGAGCCGCGTGTTCCACTCTGAAAGGCGCGGCCACAAATCGCGGTAGAGGTCCAGCAAGTCCCGGTAGCGATCGCGGCTGTCGGCTTGCGGCTCGAAACGCGTTACGATCGGACCGGACATGGCCGCAGCCGCCTCTGCAACCGTTGCGAACCAGCCGGCGCCCGTCGCGGCAGCCATCGCGGCGCCAAGCGCGGAGGCCTCGATCGTCGTCGAGCGATCCACCGGCCGACCGCTAGCATCGGCGAAGATCTGGCACCAGAGATCGGACGCGGCACCGCCGCCGATCGCGATATAGCGATCGATCGGTCGCCCCATCGCCCGTTCGGCGTCGGCAGTCACAAGAGCCTGGTCGAGCGCCATCCCCTCCAACACGGCGCGATACATGTCGCCGCGGGTATGAAACGCGTTAAAGCCGGCAAAGACACCGCGTGCATCCATGTCCCAGTGGGGCGTCATGGACCCCGACCAATAGGGCACGAGCATCAGACCGTTGGCGCCGACCGGCGAGCTGGTCGCTTCCGCTTCCAGGTCGCTCAAGACGTTTGGAGCGTTGTCCTTGTCGAAGCCGAACAGGTTTGAAACGATCCAGTCGACAAGATAGGTGCCGGTCCTCAAGCAGCTCTCCAGAATGAAGCCGGTCTCGGCGACCGCCCGCATGGTACGAAAGGCCCGGTCGTGCGCGTAGGCAGGGCTGTAGCAGCCTGAGACCATCGCGGTTCCAAGGTTCAAATAGGCGGCCGTGGACCCCAAGACATTGGTACCCGTACCGGCGCACTGACCGTCACCGCCACCGGCGATCACCGGCGTGCCGGCCGGCAGGCCTGTCGCCTGTGCGCCGTCGTCATGAACCGTTCCCATGACATTGCCGGGCGTAACGATGCGAGAGAGGCGATGCGATTGAAGATCGACGGCCGAAAGAAGGTCCGACGACCAGCTATCATTGGCGATGTCGGTCATGCCCGAAGGATCGGCGGACGCCATCGGCGTTGCCCATTCTCCGGTCAGGTGGAAGGTCAAATACGCATTCACGTCGGCCGCCTTGGCGAAGCGGCTCCAGACATCGGGTTCGTGCGCCTTCAGCCAAACGAAAAGGGGTAAGCCCGGCGTGATATCCATCGGCTTGCCGGAGATCGCATGCAGCCGGTCCGGACCGAAAGCATCGGCGAACGACCGCATTTCGGCCTTCGCCCGTTCGTCGAGCCACACCATGCCCGGACGCAGCGCCGCTCCCTTTTCGTCGAATAGGCCGAAAGTCTCGCGCTGATTGGAAATCGCGACGCCAGCAATTCGCGCCGGATCGACGGCCCCTCTAACGGTTTGCAGCGCGCTAACCGTCGAGCCCCACCAATCGGCGGGGTCTTGTTCGAACCAGCCGGGCGCCGGATTGGCGAGTTCAATCGGCGCCCGGCCTTCCGCCACAGATCGCCCGGCCGCGTCGAAGGCAATCGCTTTGGTGGCGGAGGTAGATGAGTCGATTCCGATGACAAGATCGCGGTCGGGCATGACAATCGATGGCTTCTATTCATCGTTCTTGGCGCCAACGGCAGGCCGCAAGCGCAATCATTGTAACGCTCAGCGGGCCGGTGCGAACCGGCCCGCTGAATGCTTGTAGCCTAGCGCAGACCCGCGTCGGCAACCTTTTGGTCGACGACCTGGGCCAGCTCGTCCATTGCCGCTTTCGCGGACCCGTCATAGTCCTGGCCGGTCAAAAGCTTGCCGAGCGTGACCGGGATGTCGTTGTTGGCAAGTTCCGCCCACAACGGCATGTCCGGCTCTGAGCCCATGGCGTTGTTGATCGTCCAGTTGATGGTGTCGAAGTGCCGCGTCGTGCCTGGACCGACGACGGCCTTTTCCTTGACGCGCGGGTCCTCGAACGAAGACAGCCGCATCGGCGAGGCGCCGCCGCCCAGCGTCGAAACGCGGGCCATGACGTCCTTAGAGCACGCCCATTGCATGAAGATCCAGGCGGCTTCCTTGTTCTTCGAGTAGGCCGAAAGCCCGATCACCGAGCCGCCTTGGTGGCCGACGGCCGGGATTTCGCCGAAGCCGGCCTGCTCGACCGGGCGGCGCCCGTTCGTTTCGACCGGCGGACGGGCGTGCTCCATGAGGCCCTGAACCTTCGACTCGTTGGCGTCCATGCCCGGGAAGAACTCGCCCCAGGAAATGCACATCGCCGATTGGCCCTGCTGCATCGCCTGGAACTGGCCGTCCCAGGTCCAGGTGGTCGCCGCCGGCGGCGTATAGTCGGCCAGCATCTTTTGATAGTACTCAAGACCTTGGATGCCGAAATCGTCATTGCCGGAGAACAGGTTATCGGCATTGAAGATCGAGCCGCCATGGCCCCACAGGAAGATGGTCCAGTCGCATTCGAGCGAATAGTGGCCGGACCGGGCCTGGAACGCGTTGCCGTAGACGTTGTTGTCCTTTTCGCCCTCGGTGATGATGCGGGCGGCCTCCATATAGGCTTCCATCGTCGCCGGCACCTCGATGGAGTACTTGTCGAAGAGGTCCTTGCGGTACATCAGGATCGCGATCGGGATGTCGAACGGAATGCCGACCATCTTGCCTTCGTACATGGCAATGCCATCGACCAGCGGCTTGGAAAAGTCGTCCCAGTCGAAGTCCGGCATCGCGAGTTCTGAATCCGAGGCGTAGTACTCCGTCGGATCGATCGTGTCCGGCGCGAAGGTCGCCATCCAGGATTGATCGAGATAGTAGAGGTCGTAGGTGCCGAGCTGGCCCTGCACGTCCTGCGTGGCCTTTGCGAGCACCTGCTCAAGCGGCACGATCTCGACTTCCACCTCAATGCCGGTGAGCTTGGTGAACTCTTCCTGCGCCAACTGGTTGGCGACGATTGAGGGCGGCGTAGCTTCCGTCGAATAGCGGATCTTGGTGCCGGAGTACTTGCCGCCGACTTCCTTCAGCCACTTCTCGACATCGGTGTGGCCTGCAGCGCGCGCCTCGGGCGTGCCGAGACCGGTCAGGCCGTTGAAGGGACGGCGCCCACCGAGCATGCCGGCAGAGAATGTCGAGAACCCGACTCCGGCCAGCGCCATCTTTCTCAAGAAGTCGCGTTTGGTGATGCGCCGCGCTGTGAAGTCGTTGCAGGCATCGACGACGAAAGTTCGCTTGTCGTGATCTTTGAAACTCATTCTTGGGTTTCCTCCCTTGGTTTGAGACTCACTGATTGGATCCCGTCCAGGCCATGGTCACTCTTTGAGCGAGCCGAGGGTGAGCCCACGGACCAGATGGCGCTGGACGAGAAGGATGAACACGAAGGCCGGCAGAATGGCGGTGGTGCCGAGCGCGGTGATGAAACCCCATTCGGTGCCGGTCGACGTTACGAATGTCGTGATCTTGACGGGCAATGTGCGGATCGAGGTCGTCAGATAGAGCGACAGCATGAACTCGGTCCACGAGAAGATGAAACAGAGCACCGCCGTCGCCGCGACGCCGCCGCGCACCATGGGCAGAACGACGCGCCGGAAGCTCTGCCAACGGGTCGCGCCGTCGATCATCGCCGCCTCGTCGACATCCTTCGGCACGTCGTCGAAGAACGACTTCAACAGCAAGACCGCGAGCGGCAGGTTGATCAGCACATGCGCTAGGATCAGCCCGAAATGGGTGTCTCTGAGCCCCATGTCGCGAAACATGAACAGAAGCGGAATGACGATGGCGATCGGCGGCATGAAGCGCTGCGACAACACCCAGAAGATAAAATGCTGTTTGCCGCGCATGGCCATGCGCGAAAGGGCATAGGCGGCAAGCGTTGCCAAGAAAACCGAGATGATCGTCGAGCCGACGGAAACGATGATGGAGTCGAGGATGGTCTGGCGTGAATCGTAGGACGATGCGCCGCCGGCGCCGTAGGTGCCGCCGCCGTCCTGGATCGCCAGTTCGACGCGCGACACGCCCATCATCGTGACCCGGTAATTGTCGAGCGTCGGCTCGAAGTCGAGGTAGACCGGCCCGTCCTTGTCGAAGATCGCCGAGTAAGGCTTGATGGAATTCAGCCCCCACCACAGGATCGGGAACATGAAGATTGCCACCACCAGGACGGCGACAATGTCGCGAAGGGTGCGCGATGCGTGCGACGGCTCCATCAGAAGCGCACCTTGAAAACCTGGATGAAGATGTTGGCGACGACGAAGATGATCAGCAGCGTCAACAGCGCCAGTGTCGCCGCGTAGGGGAAGTTGCCGGTCATGAAGATACGGCCGGCATAGGCGGACATCGTCTCCGTGACCGTTCCGGGTCCGCCAGAGGTCATGACGTAGACGTAGTCGAAGATGCGGAAGAGATCGACGCCGCGGATCAGAACGGCAACGGCGATGACCTTCGACAGCATCGGCAAGGTCAGCCGCCGGAACATCTGCCAGGAATTGGCGCCGTCGATGGCCGCCGCCTCGAACGGTTCCTTGGGCAAGGCGCGCAGCCCTGCCAGCATGATCAGCACCATGAACGGCGTCCATTGCCAGATATCGGCGAGAAGGACGCCCATAAGCGCCGTCGAGCCGGTGGCAAGGATCGGCCGCTCCGGCGACAGCAAACCGAAGGCATAGAGATAGTGGCTCAAGACGCCGAACGAGCCGTCTTCCATCAGAAGGAACATCATACCGGCGACCGCCGGTGGCACGACGAGCGGGAGCGTCATCAGTCCGCGTAGGATGCCGTAACCCTTGCGGTCGGAGTCCAACAACATGGCGATCGCCAGACCGAGCGCGAGTTGAATGACCAGCGCCGACAGCGTGTAGGTCATCGTCACCTGAAATGCGTTCCAGACGCGATCGTCGCCGAAAGCCGTTCCCCAGTTTTTGAACCAAACGAACTCGTCGACCCGTTTGATGCGGTTGCGCTGATGCAGCGACATCCAAAAGGCGTAAAGAAGGGGATAGATGCCGAAGACGATCAACATCGAGATCAGCGGTAAAAGCCAGGGAAACGGGTGTTCCGACGACAGGAAACGCGGCATGCGAAAGCGCCGCTCCGTTGCCGCCGCCACGGTCGCGATGTCGCTCACTGACTGGCCCGCTCGTTCAAGCGGCGTTGCCGCACACGGGTTTCGGTCAACCCGCATCCTCCCGGTTATGCGTCGATGTACAATTGTTACATCAACGTTTCATTTGTTCATAACCTTGCGGAGGCGGTGCGGCTTGTCAATAGACGCCGGTATCGCGCGCGCTCAAACGCGCTTGAAGCGGCGCAACGCTTGGGTGGAGGTCGCGATAGATCGTAACCAGAGGCTCATAGATGGCCGTCAGTGCGGGGTCCGGTGCGTGAATCCGATCGGGCGGCGTGACCATGGCCTCAATGGCCGGCCCAACGCCGTCGAACCAGCCGGCACCGCGCGCTGCGAGGATGGCAGCGCCGAGCGCTACACCTTCTTCGACCGGAGAAGCGGCGATTGGCCGCTTCAGGGTTGCCGCCATCACCTTGGGCAGGATGCGCGATTTCAAACCACCACCGCAGGCGACAAACCGCTGCGCCCGTCGACCGACGCTCTTTTCCATCGCCTCGGTTGCGACGGCCTGTTCCAAAGCCAGACCCTCAAGCACGGCACGGAACAGATGGCCGGAAGTATGGGCCAGCGACAGTCCGGTGAACGTGCCCCGCGCCGCCGGGTCCCAATAGGGGTTCATCACGCCGGCGAAATAGGGGACGGCTAGGAGCCCGTCGGAGCCTGGGTCTATCTCAAGCGCTGCATCCTCAAGCGCCTCGATGGACTGTCCAGTCGTGTTCACAACCCAGTCCACAAACTGCATGCCGGATCGGATGACTGTTTCCAGCATGAACCCGTCGCCGATGGAGCTGGCGAGAGTGCGGAACGCCCTGTCGATCCGATAGCTGTCGGACAGCATGCCTGTGACGATCCCCGATCCAATCGACAGATAGGCGTTATCGCCCCCGATTGCGCCTAGTCCGAGACCGGTCACCTGGCCATCTCCCGCACCGGCGATGACGAGGACATCGTCACGAAGACCGAGCGCCCTGGCGTGATCAGGCAGAAGCGATCCGATCTTCTCGCCGCCCGGTACAAGACCTGGCAACTGGTCGAGCCGCAGTCCGGCCGCCGCAACAAGATCGGCATCGAATGCGCCGGCCTTTACGTCGACAATACCGAGCGGATCGGCGGCGGGTAGGGACGTCGTCCATTGACCGGTGAGCTTGTGGACAAGGTATCCGTGGACATCCACAACCATGGCGGCGTTGCTGAGCGCGTCCGGCCGATGCTTCTTCAGCCACGCCATGGCGTAAAGGGACGGCGTCGGGTCCGGCGGTTTGCCGGTAATCTCGTGGATGCGATCGGCGCCGATTTCAGCGCCCAACTCGGCGACTTCCGCGCGGGCGCGCTCGTCGAGCCAGAGAATGGCGCGGTGTGTGGGTTGTCCATCGGTAGCGAGCGGGACGAAGGTCTCGCGTTGTACGCCGATTGCTAATGCGCGAACGCGGTCGCCGCCGATTCCGCTGCAGACAGTGGACACAGCGTCCTGGAACGCCGTCCACCAGTCCTCGGCATCCTGTTCGAAGAACCCTGGCGCAGGTGTGTGGAGGGGATAGGTTGCGCGCGCCTGGGCCTGGGGCGTTCCGGTCTCATCGAAGGCGATGGCCTTAACGGCCGTCGTCGAGGCATCGATGCCGAGCACCAGGTCCGATGATGCCACGACCGCTATTCCGCCGCCGTCCGAAAGCCTTTCGCGACGTCACGGGCGTCCAGCTCGGCGCGCAATTGTGTGATGACCAGGTTCTCGTCGGGTACGCAATCGGCGTAAGTCAGCGCGGTCCCGGCTTTGACCGGGCGCGTGATTTTCGCGCGTTCCGCCAGGCCGAGCGGCAGAGCATCCGCGCTGGCCGCATCGGATGCCGTCATCGCCCAGCCGCGGTAGTCCGTCTCGCCGATCATGCCGAGCGTGTCGCCTACGGCAAGGTCGCGTTTGGCAACGGCCACCGCCTCGGCGACCGGTTCGTCGAGCGGCTGCATGTCGGCGCGCCCGTAGAGTACGGCGCGGGCCGCCGTCAGCGGCACCTCCAGACTGGTGAGATGATAGGGACGGTAAAGGGTGAAATAAGGGCCTTTGCCCACTTTAAGATCGACCAACCGCTCCAGCACGCGGGGGTGGCGCGCCTCGACGATACAGAAGACGCCAGGCGCAACGCCGGCGCCGATGGAATAATCGACACAGCCCTTTTGCGACAGCACGCCGCCATCGGCGACCGGGCACAACACGGAGGCCAAGTCATCGAGCCCGGCCGTGGGTCCGTGCATACCAGGCTTGTCGGGAACGAGGCCCGTGGCGTTGGCGAGCGCCACCATTTCGATCATCGTCTTGGAGCCGTCGACGAACTCGACCAACATGCGCGGGTTCATGTCGCGTCGGGCCGCTTCCTCGGCATAGTCGGCGGGGGCGGCATCGAACTTCAGCGGATTGTTCTTACCCTTGCCGGCGGCGACGATATCGAGGCCGAGGCTGCATGCGAAGTTAACGATCTCCATCGTGCAGGCTGGTTCGTCGCCGGCGGCCAGCGAATAGACGACCCCCGCAACCGCCGCCTCGGCCTTCAACATGCGGCCAATGCAGATGTCCGCTTCGACATTCAGCATGACGAGATGCTTGCCGTTTTGGATGGCCGAACGCGCGAAGACGGCGCCGACATTCGGATTGCCGGTAGCGTCGATCACCGCGTCGATCCGCCCAGCGGCGGCCAGCGCATTCAGATCGCTGGTGAGCGCGACTTTGCTGGCTTCGATCGCCGCATCGATGCGGTCGGGGGCGCTACACTCAACGACATCATCGTCCGCATATCCGGCGAGACGGGCGGCGGATCGAGCCGCCTCCAGATCGATTTCGCCGATGGCACCGACGCGCAATCCTTGCATCTGAGCGACTTGGACGACGATATCGGTCCCCATCTGACCGGCGCCCGCCAGCCCGATCGTGACCGGTCCTTTGTCATCCGTCCGTCGTGCCAGGTCCGCGATCAATGCGCCGTTCATGCTCTCCTCCATGCTCCGCTTCTCCTAACCGATTTGCGGTCGTGTTCAAATCCGTCCACGACAGACCGCTTTTTCGTCGACAGCGAAATGGCGTTGTTGACCGGCTGACGGCGATCCCTACCATGCGCCCGTCCAATTGGGGGTGTGCGGCCGGGTGACCACCGAAAAATCAATCCTCATCACCGGATGCTCATCCGGCATCGGTGCGTGTTGCGCAAAGGGCTTAAAGGACCGCGGTTGGTGGGTTTTTACGACGGCGCGCAAGCCGGACGATATCGCCCGGCTCAAGGACGAGGGCTTCGAAGCCTTCTACCTCGACTACACCGAACCGGAATCGATCGCCGCGGCGACTGAGGCCGTATTGGAACAAACCGACGGGCGGCTGTTCGCACTCTTCAACAACGGTGCTTACGGCCAGGGCGGGGCGGTGGAAGATATCCGCACCGATGTCCTGCGCGCCCAGTTCGAGGCCAATGTGTTTGGCTACCACGACCTTGTCCATCGGTTGCTGCCAACGATGATCGCCAATGGACGCGGTCGAATTGTCCAATGCTCGTCCTTGCTTGGCTTTGTCGCCGTTCCGTTTCGCGGGCCTTACGCGGCATCCAAGTTCGCGCTTGAGGCATTGTCGCAATCGTTGCGCCAGGAGCTTCACGGGACGGGCGTGCATGTCAGCGTGATCGAGCCGGGGCCGATTGCGGCCAAGTTCGACCAAAACGCGCGTGCCATGCTGCGCAAAACCATCGACATCGATGCCTCACGCTTTGCCGCCCGCTATCGCGCTCATCTGGATGGCGATCAAACGGGCCGTCGGCGCGATCCGAACGCGCGGTGGCGCTTGGGTCCCGAAGCGGTTCTGGCCAAGCTGAGTCACGCTGTCGAAAGCAGCAATCCAAAGCCGCGCTATTTCGTGACGACACCGGCCTATTTGATGGAGACCGCGCGCCGCGTGCTACCGCGCCGGCTTCTCGACCGGCTGTGCCGATCCGTGGTGTGAGTCCGTCGCCGGCTTGCCGGCCCTGGCATTGTCGCCTAGGTGTATTGGCTCAACGTCAACTGTCTGTCGGCGAAAGCCGCCGGATTCCCTAAAGCCAAACGTTTGGCAGCCAACCAGTTCCAGGGGCGCCATGAACATCTTAATCGGTCTTGCACTTGCTGCCGTGGCCCTGGTTCTGTTCGCTGGGCTTTGGAACATGATGCGCGGCGGTTCCGCGAACCTGTCGCAAAAGCTCATGCGATGGCGCGTTATCCTCCAGTTCGGCGCCATCGTGATTATCATGATCTCGATCTATTTCATGGGGCGGTGACCGATGGTCGTTCTCAACAAGATCTATACCCGCACCGGCGACGACGGCACCACGGCGCTGGGCACAGGCGAACGGCGGCCGAAGCACGATCTGCGGATCGCCGCCTATGGCACGGTCGATGAAACCAATGCGGTGATCGGTCTTGTCCGCTTGCAAACGCAGGACCAAGAGCTCGGAGATCTCGATGCGGCGCTCGGGCGCATCCAGAATGATCTGTTCGACCTCGGCGCGGACCTCTGTACGCCTGAGACCGGCGAGGATCTCGGCTATGAGCCGTTGCGGGTCACGGGCGCCCAGGTCGACTGGCTGGAAAGCGAAATCGATCGGCTGAACGCTGATCTTCAACCGCTTAGGTCTTTTGTCTTGCCGGGCGGCACGCCGGCGGCCGCCTATCTGCATCAAGGGCGCACGGTCAGTCGCCGGGCGGAACGTCTCATCACCGAGCTTTCGACCCAAGACGGCGAGACGGTGAGCCAGCCGGCGCTGAAATACATCAACCGACTGTCGGATTTCCTGTTCGTCGCCAGCCGCTATGCGAACGCCAAAGCGAACGGCGACGTTTTGTGGGTGCCCGGCCAGAATCGCTAGCGCTGATGTTCGTTCCCCTCAGCGACGACAATCCGATCGTTCACATCGAACATCATTACGTCACGCTTGGACTGATCGCCGCCAACGTTGCCGTGTTCTTCCTGTTCCAGAGCGGGATGGTATTTCCCGCCATGGAAGCGAGCGTGCTGGGTTATGGCGTTGTCCCGACGGAGTTGGCGGGGATCGCGCCGCCCACCGGGCCCTTCGGCATGCCAGAGAGCGGCACGCTCGTGACCTACATGTTCCTGCATGGTGGTTGGATGCACCTTTTCTCCAACATGCTGTTTCTGTGGGTCTTCGGTGACAATATCGAGGATGCCCTCGGCCATGTCCGATACCTCGTCTTCTACCTGCTGTGCGGGATCGCCGGTGCGCTCGCCCATGTGTTCGTCACCCCTTATTCCGACATCCCGCTCGTCGGGGCATCCGGCGCCGTCGCGGGCATCATCGCCGCCTATTTGATTCTGCATCCGCGCGTGCGCGTCTGGGTGCTGTTTCTGGGCCGCATCCCGCTACGCCTTAAGGCCCTTTGGGTCCTTGGGTTTTGGGGCGCAATGCAGGTCTTCTCGGTGGTCTATGACACGGAATCGAACGTTGCCTGGTGGGGTCATATCGGTGGTTTTCTGGCGGGCGCAGTTCTGGTGGTGGTGCTTCGGCGTCCAGGGGTGGCGTTGTTTGATCGCGACCTTGGTTGATCGCCCGGCAATCGGGTCATTGACATGGAGGCCGGGAACCGTATAGGTCGCCGCATTCCGACCCATTACCGTTATAATCCGGCGGGTTGAGGCGACGTTTTTCCACACAGCGCGCCGTGCCGCGACCGATTGAAAAGGCCAAACTATGAAGGTTCTCGTTCCCGTCAAACGCGTGGTCGACTACAACGTCAAGATCCGGGTTAAGGCCGATGGATCGGGCGTCGAACTCGCCAATGTCAAAATGTCGATGAACCCGTTCGACGAGATCGCCGTTGAAGAGGCTTTGCGGCTGCGTGAAGCCGGTAAGGCCGAAGAAGTGATCGCGGTGTCCATCGGTCCGCAGCAGGCGCAGGAGACGATCCGCACGGCGCTCGCCATGGGCGCCGACCGGGGCATTCTGGTCAAGACCGACGATCTGGTCGAGCCCTTGGCGGTCGCTAAGATCCTCAAAGGCGTGGTCGAGGCTGAAGGGCCGGACATCGTCATTCTCGGTAAACAGGCGATCGACGACGACTCCAATCAGACCGGTCAGATGCTGGCGGCGCTGCTTGGCTGGTCGCAGGGCACGTTCGCGTCAGAGGTCGAGGTCAATGACGGCCGTCTCGCTGTCACCCGCGAAGTCGACGGCGGCCTTCAGACGGTCTCCATCACCCTGCCGGCAATCGTCACCACCGATCTGCGCCTCAACGAGCCACGCTATGCCTCGCTGCCCAACATCATGAAGGCGAAGAAAAAGCCACTCGACGAGAAGACCCCTGGCGACTACGGCATCGATACGGCGCCGCGCCTGACTGTTGTGTCGACTGTCGAGCCGCCGAAGCGCGAAGCCGGCGTAAAGGTCGAATCGGTTGCAGAACTGATCGACAAGCTGAAGAACGAGGCCGGCGTCATCTGACGCCGCGTATGTAGGGACGAATGACGATGGCAACGCTTCTAATCGCCGAGCACGACAACGAAAGCCTGAAGGACACCACCCACAAAACACTGACGGCCGCAGCCGAGATCGGTGGCGACATACACGTCCTGGTCGCTGGCAAAAACTGCCGCGCGGCGGCGGATCAGGCCGCCAAGCTCGACGGCGTCTCGAAGGTGCTCGTCGCTGAGGACGATGCGCTGGAGCATCAATTGGCCGAACCGATGGCGGCACTGATCGTTTCGCTTGCCGACGGCTATGACACGCTGATCGCGCCCGCCACCACCAACGGCAAGAACTACATGCCGCGCGCGGCCGCACTGTTGGACGTGGCGCAGGTGTCCGACATCATCGCGGTCAAGGGCGCCGACACTTTCGAGCGGCCGATCTACGCCGGCAACGCCATTCAGACTGTTCAGTCGACCGATGCAAAGCGCGTCGTGACGGTGCGCACGGCCGGTTTCGCGGCCGCCGGCGAGGGCGGCTCCGCCCCGGTCGAGGACGTTTCCGCGGCAGCCGATCCGGGCCTTTCAACCTATGTCGGCGCGGAGCTGTCGAAGTCGGATCGGCCGGAACTGACATCCGCCAAGATCGTCGTGTCCGGCGGCCGGGCGCTCGGCTCCAACGAGAATTTCCAGAAGTACATCGAGCCGATCGCCGACAAGCTCGGCGCCGCGGTCGGCGCGTCGCGTGCCGCGGTCGACGCTGGCTATATGCCGAACGATTACCAGGTCGGCCAGACCGGCAAGGTGGTGGCGCCTGACCTCTACATGGCCGTCGGCATTTCCGGCGCCATTCAGCATCTGGCCGGCATGAAGGATTCCAAGGTCATCGTGGCGATCAACAAGGACGAAGAGGCGCCGATTTTCCAGGTCGCCGATTATGGCCTCGTCGCCGATCTCTTCGACGTGATGCCAGAGCTTGATGCCGAGCTTGATAAAATCGCCAAATAGGGCACATATCCCGGTGTGCGGTGCGCCGTATTGCCGGCTGACCGCACTTCACCCCTTGCCGCCGACGTGGTAGCGATCCAATCTGTTGCGTGGCTGAGTTCAACCGCCAAGGGGGCGGAGTGGTATGAAATTTGAAAAGGTCGGCGTAATCGGTGCCGGTCAGATGGGTAGCGGCATCGCGCATGTTTGCGCCCTCGCGGGATATGACATTCTCTTAGGCGACGTATCGACCGACAAGGTCGAGGCCGCCCTGGCGACGATCAACGGCAACATGGTCCGGCAGATCGGCTCTGGAAAGATCACCGAAGACGACCGCAAGGCCGCGCTCGACCGCATCGCGATCGCCGACGGTCTGGTGGACATGGGGCCGGCCGACTTGGTGATTGAGGCGGCGTCGGAGAACGAGGCCGTCAAGCGGGAGATTTTCACCCAGCTCTGTCCGTTCCTGAAGGAAAACGCGATCGTCGCGTCGAACACGTCATCGATCTCGATCACCCGGCTTGCCTCCGTCACGGACCGGCCGGAGCGTTTCATCGGCATTCATTTCATGAATCCGGTTCCGGTCATGGAGTTGGTCGAGCTCATTCGCGGCATCGCCACGGAGGACGACACGTTCGAGGCGGCTAAAGGGTTCGTCTCAAGCCTCGACAAGACGATGTCGGTATCCGAGGATTTCCCGGCCTTCATTGTCAACCGCATCCTTTTGCCGATGATCAACGAGGCGATCTACACGCTCTATGAGGGCGTCGGCTCGGTCGAGGCGATCGACACGGCGATGCGGCTCGGGGCCAACCATCCCATGGGACCGCTGCAACTGGCCGATTTCATCGGCCTCGATATCTGTCTATCGGTCATGCACGTGCTTTATGAGGGGCTGGCCGACTCGAAGTATCGCCCGTGCCCGCTCTTGGTGAAGTATGTCGAGGCGGGATGGCTGGGCCGCAAGACTCAGCGCGGCTTCTACGATTATCGCGGCGAAGAGCCGGTTCCCACACGCTGACGCGAAACACAGAGAGATCGATCCGCCGCCATCTCGCCGCGACCAATCGGCGCATCGGTGCAGTCCAGATTGGACGTTGGCCGTAACCCTCGATAAACCGGGGGATCGTAGGCTTGAGAATGGTCCAAGTGACCGCAATAGCGCGTATGCTGGTGGGATGACACCATTCAGATTGGGTAGGACATGACAGTCAAAGCTCTTGGACTCGCGACCCTGCTGGCACTGACCCCTGCGTTAGGCTGGGCGTCGGATGCGGCCTACCAGTCAAGCGACCGCGCGCCGGGCACCGATATCGATATCGAAATTGGTTTGGGCGGCATGTACAAGCCTCAATGGGAGGGGTCGGAAGACTACCTTCTGTCGCCCTACCCCATTATCTCCTTGAACTTCTTGTCGATCGGACCGCTCCAGATTGGTGGTGGCCCGCAGCGGGTCATATCGGTTCGTCCCGATTTCGGCTTTCGCGGCGAGCGCGATCAGAACGATGACGCCAATCTGAGGGGTCTCGGCGACGTCGACGCCGCGTTCGAGTTCGGTCTTGCCGGCATCTTCCGCCAGCGCTTTATCAAAGCCGAGATTGGGGTGCGTCGCGGGTTCGGTGGCCATGAGGGCTTCGTCGGAGAAGCATCGGTTCAAGGCGTCGTCACGCCGCTTCCGCGCTTGACGCTGAGCGTCGGTCCCGAAGTCACCTTCGCCGACGATGAATATATGGAGACGTATTTCGGCGTCTCTGCCGCCCAGGCGGCACGCTCCGGCCTGCGCCAATTCAACGCCAGCGGCGGCGTCAAGAGCGCGGGCGTGATCGCCAATTCGCGTTATCAGGTGAACGATCACGTTGCGATTCTCGGACGGGCGAGCTGGCATCGCCTGATCGGCGATGCCGCTGATTCACCGATCATCGGCCGCGCTGGCCGCGAGGATCAGTTCATGATCGGCGCCGGAATGTCCTATCGCTTCAGGCTCGATCTCTTCTAAGACGTCGCGCTATCTGTGCTCCATCGGTGAGCTTCGCTGCATCCGGTAGAGATGGTCTAATCGCCGCGTCACGAGGGCGAAGATCAGCCAACCGAGATGAAAAGCGATGCCCGCCAGGATCACGAGCTCTCCAGAAATGGGCCCGACCGCCGCGCGCGCATAAGCATCTTGAAGACTGGTGAGCGGCACCGGGTGGATGGCGATCTTGCCGTAATAGGCGACCGCTTGGATCACCAATATCCAGGAATAGTTGCTGCGAAGCCGCCGCCCGACCGCACGCACGAAGCTGATGTGATAGTGCGGGGTGCGGTAGTCATCGGCGAGCATCTCATGCCAGGCTCCGTTAACGTCGACCTTGTCGCCGCTGAGCATCGGCGCGTAGAGATCGGTTTCAAGCAGCCGGGCGCGGGCGCGAAATAGGTTGTAGTAGCGGTAGCGCCGTGCCTCGAAGATCAAAAAGAATGAGACCAGGAAGCCAACCAGCACCAGCGGCAGCGGCGAGGCGTTGGTGTTGCTGAAGGTCGCGGAAAGGGCGATCCCCGTCGTCACCACTGCCCAATTGGTTGTGTTGTCGAGGCGGGTGCGCCAATGGGTCGAGCGGTAAACTTCACCGCGATAAAGGTGCGCAAGCGCCCCCAAGACAGCAGCATCGATATCTTGTTTCGGCCAGGGCCGATGGGTCGTGTCTTCAGCCATGGGTTTCACCGCGCCCGGCAAGCGCCGGTCACGATCGTGCGGCACGACCAGGCGTTGGAAGTGTAAGGCGCAAGGCTGCATTGACGCAAATTGCGTTGCCGCGACCGGTGATTCTCGCGGCGACCTTCGGGCTGGCTCCGGTCGATCCCGCCTAGCCGACCGGCTTCGCCAAGGCTGCCTCGATCAGCGCCCGCCCATCGTCGCTGTCCCACTTCGCCGGGCCAGTGAGATGACCGATCCGGCAACCCGCTTCGTCGACCAGGATGGTGCTCGGCAGCCCGAAAGCGAGCCCTTCTCCCTTGAGAATCTGAAACGTGTCGGAGCGCTCGTCGGTGTTGAGCGCCAGATTATCGGCGCCGACCTCCTTCAAGAAGGCTGCCGGTCCGCTTCGGTCGCCGCGATCGAGATTGATGGCGACGATCTCGAAATCTTCGCCGCCATAGTCGGCTTGCAGCGCCGCGAAATCCGGCATTTCCTCGCGGCAAGGGATGCACCAGGTCGCCCATAGATTGACCAGAGCGACCTTGCCTGACCAAGCGGCCAGCGTCGTCTCGCCACCGTTGGCGTCGAAAAACGCCAGCGGCGGCATTGCCGAGGCTTGCTCTGCGACTTGAAACGCGGCCAGTTCACCAATCGCCGCTTGCTGCATTGCCGCAAGGCGGTCGGCCGAGGCGGCGCAAGCGGCTCCGGCGACGTCGCGATTGCTTTCCGCCGCCATCATCCCGTATACGACACCGGCCGCGACGGCAGCGATGGCGATCAGCCCAAGTGCCCGACTGCGCGGGGTTATGATCATCCATTCCTCATGAGGTGACAGGGGGCCGGATAGCCATGAGCAACCAAATGTGGGGTGGGCGGTTTGCCGCCGGCCCAAGTGCGATCATGGAAGAGATCAACGCCTCCATCGGCTTTGACAAGCGCCTTTATGCCCAAGACATCCAGGGGTCGAAAGCCCATGCGGCGATGCTCGCCGCGACCGGAATCATCTCTGCCGAAGATGCGGACAAAATCAATGCCGGTCTAGACACGATCCTGTCAGAAGTCGAGGCGGGCACGTTCGATTTCAAGACCGAACTGGAAGATATCCATCTTAACATCGAAGCGCGGCTTACGGAACTGATCGGACCGGCTGCCGGCCGGCTGCACACTGCGCGGTCGCGCAACGACCAGGTGGCGACGGATTTCAAGCTCTTCGTGCGGGACGCGATCGACGGGATCGATGCCGGGCTGGTGGACCTGCAAACGGCTTTGGCGGAAAAGGCTCTGGCCCATGCGTCTGTCATCATGCCGGGATTCACGCATTTGCAGACCGCGCAGCCTGTCACGTTCGGCCATCATCTGCTCGCCTATGTTGAGATGATCGGCCGCGACCGGGGGCGGTTCGCCGACGCTCGCAAACGGCTCAACGAGTCGCCGCTGGGCGCCGCCGCGCTTGCCGGCACGGCCTTTCCGATCGACCGGGACATGACGGCGACGGCGCTCGGCTTCGACAGGCCGGCCGCCAACTCGCTCGATGCCGTGTCCGATCGGGATTTCGCTTTGGAGACCCTGGCAACAGCATCGATCCTGGCGGTGCATTTGTCGCGTTTTGCGGAGGAGATCGTCGTTTGGGCCTCGGCGCCCTTTGGCTTCGTGACGCTCTCCGACGCCTTTACCACCGGTTCGTCGATCATGCCGCAGAAGCGCAATCCGGACGCTGCGGAGCTTATACGCGCCAAGACCGGCCGCATCATCGGCGCGCTTCATACCTTGATGACGGTCATGAAGGGCCTGCCGCTCGCCTATTCGAAGGATATGCAGGAAGACAAGGAGCCTGTCTTCGACGCATTGGACACACTGGCATTGGCTGTCGCGGCCATGACGGGGATGGTGCGCGACATGGAACCGGTTGCAAAGGCGATGCGCAAGGCCGCCGCTGAGGGATATTCGACGGCCACCGACCTCGCCGATTGGCTGGTGCGCGAACTCGGCCTGCCGTTCCGCGAGGCGCACCACGTCACCGGCACGCTTGTCGCGCGGGCCGAGGCGGCCAGAATGCCGTTGCACCGGCTACCCCTCGCCCACATGCAGGCGGTGGACGCGCGCATCACCGATGCCGTTTACTCCGTCCTCTCCGTCCAAGCCTCGGTCCGGTCCAGAACGAGCTATGGCGGCACGGCGCCCACCAATGTGCGCAAACAGGCGCGTCGCTGGCTGCGGATGCTGGAGCGTCAATCGAAGACGGCGGGTTGATCCGCGCTGCGTTTTGCGGCATCGCAGAGGCATGTAATAGTCAAAGCCTAACCGAACCGGTCGGGCCGGCCTGGAAAGGATGTACCGTGGCAGACACGCGACCAGGATTGCGTATGGTGGCGCTGGGGCTGGCGTTGTGCTTGGCGGTGTCCGCGTGCGGACGGCGAGGTGCGCTACAACATCCGCCCGGTGCACCCAAGCCGCCGCCAATTGCCGAGAACGAGGTCGTCAAGCCCGGACCAAGGGCGGTCAACCCGGATCGCCCCTTCATCCTGGACGGTCTGCTCTAGGCGATTTCCGGGGCGGCCATGCACCATTTCACCTATCGCGACGGCGTGCTCTTCGCCGAAGACGTGTCGCTGGTCGACATCGCGGCCGATGTCGGCACGCCGTTCTACTGCTATTCGACGGCTACGCTGGAGCGCCATTATCGGGTGTTTCAGGAGCCCTATGCGGGTATCGACACCCTGATCTGCTACGCCATGAAGGCGAATTCCAACCAAGCAGTATTGCGGACGCTCGCCGATTTGGGCTCAGGCGCCGATGTCGTCTCGGAGGGCGAGCTTCGCCGCGCTCTTGCCGCCGGCATCTCACCAAAGCGCATCGTCTTTTCCGGCATTGGCAAGTCGCGCCAGGAGCTTAAGGCAGCAGTTGAGGCGGACATCCTGTCGATCAACGTTGAGTCCGAGCCGGAACTAGAACTGTTGTCCGAGGTCGCGACCGAGATGGGGCGCACCGCGCCGGTTTCGTTTCGCATCAACCCGGATGTCGATCCCCGGACCCACAAAAAGATCGCCACCGGCCTCGCCCACAACAAGTTCGGCGTGCCGTTTGCCGACGCCAAGCGGCTCTATGCCAAGGCGGCAGCGTTTCCGGGCATCGAGCCGGTGGGCGTCGACATGCATATCGGTAGCCAGATCACCGAACTGGCGCCGTTCGATGCGGCGTTCGACCGGCTGACCGACCTGGTGCTGTCGCTGAAGGCCGACGGCCACGCGATCAAACATATCGACTTGGGCGGCGGACTCGGTATCCCCTATGGCGGCGGCAGCGAACCGCCGCCCTTGCCGGCCGCCTATGCTGACGTCGTGAAGCGGCACGTCCAGCAGCTTGATTGCACCGTGCTGTTCGAACCGGGCCGGCTGATCGCCGGCAATGCCGGGATCCTCGTCACCGAGGTGCTCTACGTGAAGGAAGCCGGCGACCGGACGTTCGTGATCGTCGACGCGGCCATGAACGACCTCATTCGGCCAACGCTCTACGATGCCCATCACGACATCATTCCGGTGACACAGCCGGAAGCGGGCGCCGCCGAGATCGTTGCGGACATTGTCGGACCGGTTTGCGAATCGGGCGATTTCCTGGCTCAGGATCGGGCGCTGACGGAAACGAGAAGCGGCGCGTTGCTCGCCGTCCTGTCGGCTGGTGCTTATGGCGCCGTTCAATCAAGCACCTACAACAGCCGGCTGCTCGTCCCGGAGGTTCTGGTTAACGGCTCGGCCTATCACGCGGTGCGGCCGCGACAGGACCACGATGCACTGATCGGGCTCGATTCCATGCCCCCTTGGCTCGGCTAGCAAGGACCTACTCGCGCGATTGTGTTAGACTGCTGGCTGGTGCGACGCTCTTGGCGCTGGCGCCAAACGCCCCATCTGTTAGGATAGGCGCGAGCAACCGAAGGGCGCGATTTGAGCAAGTCCCGGGACGACACGACCGGAATGACGCCGGCGCTTTCCCGCACCGTTGCGCGTGCGCGGCGGGTCATGGCGGTCGAGCGCTTGGCCGTTGTGCTCACGCCATTCCTGTCCGCGGTGGCCTTCGTCGTCGCGCTCGCCCTCTTCGGTTTGTGGCAAGTCCTGCCGGCACCGATTGCTATCGGTGCGACTGTTCTAGCCGCTGCCGGCCTGCTCTTTAGCCTTGTCCCGCTGCGTCATTATCGAGCGCCGAGCGATGCGGAAGCACGCCGGCGGGTCGAAGAGCGCTCGCGTTTCGTGCACAGGCCGGTTGAAACGCTGGCCGACCATCACTCGGCCGATCCGAACGACGTCGAAGGCAAGCGGCTGTGGGCGGCGCATGTAGAGCGCGCCCGCGACGCTGTCCGCGCCGCAAAAACCGGCCGTTTCGAACCCAATATCGCTAGATCCGATCCCTGGGCGCTCCGCATTGTGCCGGCGCTGCTGCTCTTTATCGCGGTGCTCTTCGCACAGGGCGATGCCGGCGATCGGCTGCGTGCGATGGTCGACCCGCGGTTCGCGACACCTGTGTCGGAGGCCAAGCGCATCGATGCCTGGGTCACGCCGCCTGTCTACACCGGCGAGCCGCCGCTTTTCCTGACTCAATCGCAAGCGGGTGACGAAGACACGCTGGATGCGTCGGCGCATCGATATTCGGTCCCGCAAAATAGTGTTCTCACGATCCGTGTCACACCCGGCGATGGCGTCGAACTGGTCAGCGGCGACCAGGGCGATGTGACCCAGATCGAGGCTGGGCGCCTGACGGCAACTGCGAACGCTGTCGCACCGGCGACGTTTGAGACCGAAGTCGAAACTTCAACGGCGTTTCGGCTCTTGGCCGAGGGACAGGAGATCCGCGCCTGGGCCTTCGACATCGTGCCGGATACGCCGCCGGAGATCGCCTTCTTGGAGCCGCCGCAACAGGCCATCAGCGGTGCGTTGACCCTGTCCTATTTTCTCCGCGACGACTATGGCGTGACCGCCGCCGAGGCCGAAATCGAGCAGATCGCGCCGAATGGCGACGCTGGCCGTCCACTGTTCGAGGCGCCGGAACTTCCGCTGATGCTGCCGCAGGCCCGCGTGCGCGACGGCGAGGCCAGCACGACCCGCGATCTACAAGCGCACCCGTGGGCTGGATCGCAGGTAAGTTTGACCCTCAGGGCGACGGACGAGGCTGGGCAGATCGGGCGTTCCGAACAGCACCTCATGACCCTGCCGGAGCGCACCTTCCACAACCCGCTTGCCCGCGCGATCGTCGAGCAACGTCGCGTGTTGGCGCTTAATGGCGATGCGATCGTGCCCGTCACGACGGCACTCGACGCTCTGTCTTACGGCGCCGACCGGTTCTTCGACGACACCAATCATTATCTGCTTTTGCGCTCCGCCTATTGGCGGCTGCAAAATGCCGACACTGACGACGAGTTGCGCGATCTGGTCGGCTATCTCTGGGATATCGCGCTCTATATCGAGGACGGCGATCTCTCGGTTGCCGAACGCCGGCTCAGAGATGCCCAGCAGGCCCTCATGGACGCGCTCGAGGACGGCGCATCGGATGCTGAGATCGAACGTCTGATGTCCGAACTGCGCCAAGCGATGGCCGATTTCCTGCGGGAACTGGCCGAAAATGCCGAGCAGATGCCTCAGGGCGCCGAAATGCCGCCCATGGATCCCTCGCAGATGCTGTCGAGCCAGGATCTCGACCGGATGCTCGATCAGATCGAAAACATGGCGCGGTCGGGCGCCCGAGACGCCGCGAGGCAACTGCTCGCGGAAATGCAGCGCATGATGGAGAACCTGCGTAATGCACGACGCATGCCTCAGAACATGCAGGGCGACGGCCAGATGTCGGAAGCGCTCCAGCAGTTGCAGGAGATGATCCAGCGACAGCAGGAGCTGATGGACCAGACCTTCCGGCTCGATCAGCAGGGACCGCAAAACGGTGAGCCTCAGCAAGGTCAGCCCGGCCAGCAACAACAACCCGGTCAAGGGCTTGGACAATCGCTTCAGGATCAACTGAATCAGCTCGGCCAGGGCCAACAGGCGCTGCGTGAACAGCTTGAAGAGCTCATGCGCCAGCTCGGCGAGATGGGCATGGGCAATAACGAAAGCCTTGGTCAGGCGGGCGAGGCCATGGGCCGAGCTGAAGGCAATCTACGCGGCGAACAGCCGGGCCAGGCGGTTGGCGACCAGGGCGAGGCGCTTTCCAACTTGCGCGCCGGTACCCAAAGCATGATGGAATCGATGATGGAAGCGGAAGGTCAAGACGGTGAAAACGGCAATCCGCTCAGCCAGCGCGATCCTCTGGGCCGGCCGCAACGGACCGAAGGACCCGATCTCGGCAATACGGTTAAGGTACCCGACGAGATCGATGTCCAGCGCGCCCGCGAAATCCTTCAAGAACTCCGCCGACGGCTCAGCGAGCCGCAGCGCCCGAAGATCGAGCGTGACTATCTAGAGCGGCTGATTACGCCTTACTGACCGGCTGAGCCGGCAAGCGCTCGCGCAACCGTGCCGCGTAGCACGTCGAGCGTGAACGGTTTCTGCAAGACATCGATGATGAGGTCGTCGAGCCCATGCGCCCGCTCGCGTTGATCGGCGAATCCGGTCATCAGCAGTATCGGCAGATCAGGCCAGTCCTGCGCTATGGCGAGCGCCAGCTGAATGCCGTCCATGATCGGCATCTTGATGTCTGAGAGAACGAGATCGAACGGTGGGTTGCTCAGCCGGATCGCCTGAAGTGCTGCCCCGCCGTCCTCTACGGCCTCGATTGTGTGACCGTCGAGCATGAGACCGCGCCGGACAAAGGCGCGAACATCCGGCTCATCGTCCGCGATCAGAATGTGCGCCATTCCCTGTCACGCCTTAAGTCAGGCGCTGTCGTCGCCGTCCTGGCGCACGACATATCCAACGAATGGCAGCTGGCGGAAGGAATGCGCCATGTCCATACCGTAACCAACGACAAATCGGTCCGGACACTCAAAACCGATAAGATCGGCATCGATATCCGTCGCTCGTTTGCCCGGTTTCTCCAAAAGAACGCAAGTCATCACACGCTTTGCACCACGCGCCACCATCAAGTCCTTGGCAAACGCGAGAGTGCGGCCGGATTCCAGGATATCATCGATCAAGATTACGTCTCGGCCGCGAATATCGCTTTCGACATCGCGTAGGATTTCGACCTGACCGGTCGACACCGTGCTTTCGCGATAGCTCGACAGATGCATGAACTCGACCTCGGGTGCCAGTCCGATCTCATGCATGGCGCGCACCAGATCGGCCGCGAAAATGAAGCTCCCCTTCAAGACCGCAATGACCAGAAGCCGTTCTGGGTCGAGCGCCTTGATGTCGCGGGCAAGCGCCCGGTTGCGCTCGGTAATGGTCTCGGCGTCGAACAGGATTTCGATGCGTTGTCCTGAGGCCATGAGATGGCTCATTGATTCATCCCAATTGTCACGCGCTGGCGTGGCGTGAAGCGAACCATAACATTTGTCGCTTCATCCGGCGGTGACGCAAGTCTTGCGGCGAAGTCGACCGCCGTGCCGGCTTCCAGCGTCCGCGCCTCTGGTTCGGTCACCCAGGAGAACAACTCGTCCTTCTCGCCGGTGAGCAGGGACAGCTTTACCGCCGGAACATAAGCGCCCACGTCGCTGACGTTCACGATGCGGCCGGAGATGATGAGAACCGGCGTTCCGTTCTCGACCTCGCGCTCCCAGGCGAGATCCTGGAAGTCAAGCCCGACCAGGTTGACTTCCAGACCGACCAATTCGAACAGCGCCGCCGTTTGCGGAACGGCGCGCACGATCGGCTCTCGCAGCCAAATGCCGGCGCCCAGCAGGCCAATCGCCAGCCCGACGAACACGGCATGACCCGAGACGAGCGATTTTTGCTTCTTACGTTTGACGATGACGCGATGGCTGCTAAGCCCTGAATCCTCAAAATCGTTGTGTCGCGCGGCGGTCTCGAGATCCTGAAACTCGATCGGCGGATCGAACGTGTCGATCTCGTCGACCAATTGCGATGGCGGACTAATGTCCTCTTCGTCGTCGAGAACCGGCTCGTCAGCCTGCGGCGTTGTGTGTGCGAAGGTCGCCCGCCAACGATGATTGCAGCGCGCGCAGGCGACATGGCGCCCTTCTGGACCGATGGCAGTATCGGGCACCTCGTAGGAGGTCTCGCAGGCGGGGCAGTTGAGAATCACGCAGCAGACCCTCGGCTCGTTTGCCGGACAGTGGCGTGAATTTGGTTAAGGCCTTATAAACCTCGGCATCCCGCAACTTTGCTTGTCTGAGTTAGACCGTTAATCCCGCATTAAGCATGACGACGGTCATGGTATCCTTGTTGCGAGATGGCCAGGTTCGGCCACTGTCGACAACCGAATCGGATGTCACCCGTGGTACGCTTTGAAAACGTCGGATTGCGCTACGGCGGAGGGCCGGAGATCCTAAGCGATATCAGCTTCGATCTCGAGCCCGGCTCCTTCCATTTCCTGACCGGACCGTCTGGTGCCGGCAAGACGTCTCTTTTGAGCCTGATTTTGATGTCGATTCGCCCGACCCGTGGGCTGGTTTCCATTTTTGACGAGGATGTATCGTCGCTTCATAACCGCGATCTTGCGCTTTTGCGCGGCCGTGTCGGCATCGTGTTCCAAGAATTCCGGCTCCTCGATCACTTGTCGACGTTCGAGAACGTGGCACTTCCGCTTCGCGTGACGGGTCGTCCGTTCCGCGAGTACCGTGACGATGTGGTTGAGCTTTTGAAGTGGGTCGGGCTCGGCGACCGCATGCACATCCTGCCGCCGGTTCTATCTGGCGGGGAGAAACAGCGCGCGGCGATCGCCAGAGCCGTGATTGGGCAGCCGGAACTGCTATTAGCCGACGAGCCGACCGGCAATGTCGATCCGCAATTGGCGCGCCGATTGATGCGTCTCTTCCTGGAGTTGAACAAGCTCGGCACGACGATCGTCGTTGCAACCCACGACACCAGCCTGATGGATCAGTTCGAAGCGCCGCGCATGGTGCTGAACGATCGGCGCTTGAACATCTACCAATAAGCCGATGACGATGGCGCGGGACAAGGCGAACGACAAACAGGCGATGGCTACCCATCCCGGGCAGCATATTCACCGGGCCGAGGATGGTGCTGCGGATTTCGCTGCGGCTCCGAGTGCGCGCGCGACACCGATCGTTCCATCGACCGGCCTGGCAGGGAGGGCGCTGACATTCGTCATTGCCGCCATGTGTTTTCTGGCCTGCCTGTTTTTCGCAACGATGATCTCGGCGCAGCGCACGGCCGATCGCTGGACGGACCGCATCTCCACCGAAGTCACCATTCAGGTTCTACCGGATCCGGCCAAAGACCTCGATGCCCAGGTGCGCCAGGTCATTGTCATCGCTGCCGGTGTGGACGGCGTAACAAACGTCACCGACACCAGCGCCGATGATCTGGAAAGCCTGCTCAAGCCCTGGCTTGGCGACGGCATGGATATCAACGAACTGCCGATCCCCCGGCTCATCCGTGTCGGCATCGACCCATTCAATCCGCCCGATCTCGACGCCTTGGCGATTGCCGTGGGAACCGAGGTTCCCAATGCTATCCTCGACGATCACAGGTTCTGGCGCGATCGCTTGCGCACCGGCGCCCGGTCGGTCGCGGTCATCGGCGGTTTGCTGTTCGCGCTGGTTCTGTCGGTGATGGTCGCAAGCGTTGTCTTCGCGACGCGCGGCACCATGTCCGGCAATCGCGAGGTCATCGAGGTTTTGCACTTTGTCGGCGCGCCGGAGCACTTCATAGCCGCGGAGTTTCAGAGGCATTTCCTGGTGCTCGGTCTGCGCGCCGGCGTATTGGGTGGACTGGCGGCAATCGGGGTTCTCACCTTCTTGTCGACGTTGCTCGCACGCTGGCTGGACGTTCAGCAGGCGACGGAGGTCCGCATTCTGATCGGCGATTTCGGCATCGACACGATAACGCTGATCGGTATCGCGGTGATCGTCGGTCTGGTGACGGCGCTCACCGCACTGACGACACGCGCCACGGTGCTGCGGTACCTCCACGCGCTTCAGTAGCCCCGCGCCACTGTCGGCGCCGGGCTTTGAATGGGCATGGTAAGTGTGCGAAAACCGATCCATGATTCGACGGTTTCTTGTGCTCGCGGCGATTGGCGTGGCGATCTATATCGGTGGTTTTTTGCACTTCACCCGGCAACTGACCGCGAGTATCGCCACCGACACGATCACCGGCGACGGCATCATCGTTCTGACCGGCGCACCGGACCGTATCGCCGTCGGTCTCGATCTTCTCAAGCACGGTCGCGGCGAACGTTTGCTCATCACCGGCGTGTTCGAGGCGACGACGCGTGAGGATATCATTGCGGTGGTCAACGGCGATGCCGAACTCTTTTCATGCTGTGTGGATATCGATCGTGAGGCGCTCGACACAATCGGAAATGCCGTCCAAGCACGCATCTGGAGTGAGCAGAATGACTTCCAACGCCTGGTCGTCGTGACATCGAGCTACCATATGCCGCGCAGCATAATGGAGTTCGAGCGCGCGATGCAGGGATATGACCTCGTCGCCTATCCGGTACCCGTATCCGGCGACCACGTCTGGTGGCGCAATCCCCAGGCCGGTCGTGTTTATTTCTCCGAATATGCGAAATATGTCTTCGCGCTGGTCAGAAACCGGGTCAATGACACGGGTTGAGGTCGAAGGCCAGTTGGAGATAAGGGCAGGCATCGGCGTGGTCGTTCGCTCGACCGTGTTCAACGTCGCGTTCTATGTGAACACACTGCTCTTCTTGCTGGTGTCCGTCCCGTTGTTTGTGCTGCCCGCGCGACCCCTCTTCGTCGTCGTAAAGACCTGGTGCAGGTCGACGATCTGGCTTGCGAAACTGATCGTCGGTATCGACTTCAACATTCGCGGTCTGGAGAACCTGCCGGCGGGCGGCTATCTCGCCGCCTCGAAGCATCAATCGGCCTGGGAGACGTTGGCTCTTGTGCCGCTCTTCGACTATCCGACCTTCATTTTGAAGAAGCAGCTCACCCGCATCCCGCTGTTCGGCTGGTACCTCATGAAATTCGGAATGATCTCTGTCGACCGCGCAGCCGGCATGAAGGCGTTGAAGGCGATCACGCGCGAGGCGCAAGATGCGATCAACGATGGCCGGCAGATCGTGATCTTCCCGGAGGGTACGAGGCGCACACCGGGTGCTGCGCCCGATTACAAGCCTGGCGTCGCCAATCTCTACGCGGCCTGCGCGTGCCCCTGTGTGCCAATCGCGCTCAACTCCGGCCTCTATTGGCCACGGAGAAGCTGGCTGCGCTACCCTGGCACCGTCCAGGTTCACATCCTTCCGCCTATTGAGCCTGGCCTCGCCCGGCGCGCGTTCATGCAGCGGCTTGAATCGGACATCGAGACGGCGAGCAACGCGATGTTGCCCAGTACAGCGACCGACGCTCAAACCGCTTGATTCACGCGATTGTGTGACAAGGGTCACTAGTACAATCCATGTGGGACTCCATCTAAATCGAACGATGGTGGGCCGAGTATTGACAAATTCATCAGTTTGTTCTACTTTTGTTCACGTTTGTGGAGACCTCATGTACTACTCGACTTCGAAAACCACAGAACGTTTGCGGTTTTTAGCCGGCGCCAAGCACGTGCCCGAGCATGGCTATTGGACGCTGCCGGATGGGTCGCACTACGTGGTTTCGGTTCTTCGTCCAGACGATGCGATCGATCTGTGTGATTCCGTCGCGCTGGTGGTCGTCGTTGACGGGGACGTTCGCACGCCGATCTGGGTCGGTGAAACAGGCCCGTTTCCAGGTGCCTTTACGTTTTACGAAACGGTGCGTGTCGCGCTTCGCCAGCCGAACGTCGAGGTGCACGTACATGCGGTGGCACCATCAGCCACTGAGCGGCGCGAGGTGGCAGAGGCCTTCGATCGAGCGATGGACGAACCGGCAGCTATACGGTTGGCCGCCTAGACCTTATCAGCTCAGGTCTCTCAGTCGCCGCGCGAGCGCGTAGAGCTTCGTGTCGGCGACGCCGATTTCCTCCAAATGCGCCACCGTGTTCAGCACATACTCGGTGTTCGGTCCCGATCGCCCGGTGCTGACCGGGATCATGTCCAGCATCGTTTCAAGCGACAGGTCGCCGGCATACTGTTCATGCCGGCGATCGACGACATAACACAGCGCCTTGACGACGCGGCTGTCGCCGTCGGCACCGACCCGGATCGGCCGCACGCGTTCCAGGTAGACATTGGTGACTTGTTCCCGGTCGCGCAGATAGGCGACCACGTCCGGCCAGTCGGCGTCGGTCACCTTGAACGCGACGCCGCGACACGCACCGCCATGATTCAATCCAAGAACCAGGCCCGGCCGGTCCGGTGTGCCGCGATGGACGTAGGAATAGACGCACAAAGAGCGGTGCAGACCGGTCAGATGCGCCGGCTGGCGATCGGTATGCGCGAATCCCGGCCGCCACATCAGCGAGCCGTAGCCGAACACCCAGCGTGTGTCATTCACCGTGTCCGCTTGCCTCATGGCGTATTCCGCTAACAGGTGCTATGAGGCGGTGCAACCGCGAGAGGCGCAAGCCAAGCGCATCATCGAAAAGAGTCGAAAAGACCGGCGTGACCCAAATCGCTGCAGGGCTCGAACCCGAAAAACCGCGCCGATGGCGGCTCTATGTGCCGATCATTGGCCTTGGTCTTTTGGCGGCGGTCTGGTCGGCGGTCTGGTTTTTTGGCCGGGCGCAGGTGGAAGCCGCGATCACCGACTGGCGCGTGCAGGAAGCATCGTCCGGCCGGACGTATGACTGCGCCGACGAAGCGCTGACGGGATACCCGTTCCGCTTCCAATATCGCTGCACCGATCTGACGATTGTTCATGCGGCTGAGGATCTGCGTATCGCGGTGCCGGAGGCGATCGGCGTTGCTCAGGCCTACCGGCCGACGCGTATGATCTTCGAGGTAAAGAGTCCTGGGCAGATCGCCTATCGCGGTGCCGAAATTGCCAATGCCGAATGGTCGCTGCTTCAAGCCAGCCTGTCGCTTAGCGGGTTGCAGTTCGACCGTGTGTCGGTCGTGGCGGATACACCGGTGTTCACGGTCGCGGCGACGCCGGATCAAAAGATCTCCGGCACCGCGACACAGATTGCCATCCACGCCCGGAGAATGCCGGAGCGGGTCTCGGCGCCGCCGTTGCAGGATTTCGATGTCGCAATCCGCGCCGATGCAATGACGGTCAACGGTGGGACAGTGCCCTGGACCGGATCGCTTGACGGCGCGGTGACGGGTGTGCCGCCGACCACACGCCTGTCATCGGCGTTCTGGCGTGCCTGGCAGGCTGCGGATGGCGAGGTCGAATTGAAGAACCTGACGCTCACGGACGACAACACAACTTTGGTAAGCACAGGAGCCGTGCGGGCAACGCCCGACGGTGCTTTGAACGGTGAGTTCGATATCGGCATGGCCACCAGGGATCCGGCGACCGCAGGGAGCGATCCAACGGCCGCCTATTTCGCGATGCTGACAACGGCGGCCGGTATATTCGGCCGCGCGGCGACGGTGAATGGCGTCGAAGGCCGTGCGGTTGAGTTGAAGATCGAGCAAGGCGCTGTCGCGCTCGGCGCCATGCGTCTGGGTGTCCTGCCGCGGCTGTTCTAATCTAAAACGTGGCGGCCGAAGTCCGGTGCGTCAATCTCTTGACCGGCATCGATGACCCCGCGTCGGATATCGCGGGTCTGCGTGAAGCGGTCAAAGAGTGCGGCACCGTCGCCCCGCCGGATCGCTTTCTGCAGCGCGGTCAAATCCTCGGTAAAGCGGCCAAGCATTTCCAAGACCGCTTCCTGGTTGTTCAAGAACACGTCGCGCCACATGGTCGGGTCGGACGCTGCCAGACGCGTGAAATCGCGAAAGCCCGACGCTGAGAATTTGATGACCTCGGTCTTCGTGTCGTCTTCAAGCTCCGACACTGTGCCGACGATATTGTAGGCAATGAGATGCGGCAGGTGGCTGGTGATCGCCAGAACCCGGTCGTGATGCTCCGCGTCCATCAGCTCGACCGTTGAACCGCAACCTTCCCAAAAGGCCGTCAGCCGGGCGATGGCGTCCTGATCGGCGTCTTTCGGCGGTGTCGCGATGAACCAGCGTTGATCGAACAACGTGGCGAAACCGGCGTCCGGGCCAGACTCCTCGGTGCCGGCGACTGGATGACCAGGTATGCCGTGCGCCGTATCGGGCAGGTGCCGGCGAAATACAGTGGCAGGCGTCATCTTGACCGATCCGGTGTCGGATATGATCGCGCCGGGCTTGAGCGCTGGAGCGATCATGCAGGTCACAGCCTCTATTGCGCCGACCGGCACACAGATGAACACAGCGTCCGCGTCGCGAACTGCGTCGGCGGGGTCCTGGTGATACCGATCGCCGAGCCCGAGCGCCTCGGCACGCGCAAGGACCTCGGGATCGCTGTCGCAAATGACAAGCGACCCTGCGAGACCCCGCTCACGCGCAGTTCGAGCAATCGACGAGCCGATCAGGCCGATACCAATCAGCGTCAGCGTATCGAAGACAGACTGGTTCATGTCTCGGTGTCCAGAAACGCGCGAAGCGCCTCGACGGTGTCCCGGTTTGCTTCTTCGTCGCCAATCGTCATGCGCAGCGCGTTCGGCAGGCCATAGGCGGCAACCCGGCGTAGGATGATGCCCCGATCAAGCAGGAACCGATCGGCATCCGCGGCGCGCTTCCCATCTGCATCGGGGAAGTGAACGAGCACAAAGTTTCCGGCGCTCGGCGTCACCGTTAGCCCGAGTTGCTCGAGCGCCCGCGTGACCCAGGGCAGCCATTCTTCATTGTGAGCGACGGCCGTATCGACGAAGGTCTGATCCGCGATGGCGGCAGCGCCGGCGGCGATTGCGGGAGCGCCGACATTGAACGGTCCGCGAATGCGATTGATCGCGTCGACAACATCGGCCGGCCCATAGAGCCAGCCGAGCCGCAGAGCCGCGAGGCCGTGAATCTTCGAAAACGTTCGCGTCATCACGACATTGTCGCTTGTCGCCACCAGTTCTATGCCCGAGTCATAGTCGTTGTGACGCACGTACTCGGCATAGGCCGCGTCGAGAACGAGAAGCACATGACCCGGCAGACCCGAATGCAGGCGGCGCACCTCCGAGAAGGGGAGGTAGGTGCCGGTCGGATTGTTCGGGTTGGCCAGAAACACCAGCTTCGTCTTCGGCGTAACGGCCGCCAGAATCGCATCAACACTGGCTGTCAGATCGGTTTCAGGCGCGACGACAGGTATACCGCCGGTTCCAAGAATCGCGATCCGATAGATCAAAAAGCCGTGTTCGGTATAGATCGCTTCATCGCCGGGCTCGATATAAGCCTGGGCCAAAAGGTTGAGCAATTCATCGGACCCCGCCCCGCAAACGATCCGGTCGGCATTCAGCCCGAACTGGGCGGCGATCGCGGTGCGCAGCATGGTGGCGGAGCCATCTGGATAGAGTTGCAGATGATCGGCCGATGCCTTAACCGCTGCGATGGCGGCTGGGCTAGGACCAAGCGGTGTTTCGTTCGACGCCAGGCGATGCACGCGATTGCGACCCGTGACGTCCTGGGTTCCCGGCACATAAGCCGCGATGTCCAAAACGCCCGGTCGGGGCGTCGGCTTCGACGGAAGTGCGGTCATGTCGTGTGGTCCAAATCGTTGAAATGTCGGGCAGACCCGCAAGTTGCCCGGTTATACCGGTCCGCGCGCGCTCCGCAAGGCGAAAGGCTTGGCGGTCTACCCCGAAGATTGACCAATGCTGCCTCGCGGCGTAGCACAGGAGCCGACCAGTCAGGATGAACGATGAACGACGGCCCGGACAACGTAGCGCTTAAGGCGGGCGAGTTTGACAGCGAGGTGATCCACTTCCCGGACACCCAGCCGCTGGTGCTCGATTCCGGCGGCGAGATCGCGCCCTTGACCATCGCCTATAAGACCTATGGCAGCCTCAATGCCGCGCGCAGCAACGCGATCTTGGTTTGCCACGCGCTGACCGGCGACCAGCATGTCGCCAACACGCACCCGGTCACCGGAAAGGAGGGCTGGTGGAGCTTGATGGTCGGCCCCGATAAGCCAATCGACACGGACCGCTATTTCGTCATCTGCGCCAACGTGATTGGCGGCTGCATGGGGTCCACAGGCCCGGCATCCATCGACCCGGCGACCGGTAAGCCTTATGGCCTCGATCTGCCGCTGATCACCGTTCGCGACATGGTGCGGGCGCAGGCCATGCTTCTCGACGCGCTCGAAATCGAGACGCTGTTTTGCGTGACCGGCGGCTCCATGGGGGGCATGCAGGTGCTCGAATGGGTTGCGACTTATCCCGACCGGGTATTCTCCGCGATTCCGATCGCCACAGCCGCTCGCCATTCGGCGCAAAACATCGCGTTTCACGAAGTCGGTCGTCAGGCGGTCATGGCCGATCCAGAATGGCGCAACGGTCGCTACCAGACCGAGGGGACAAACCCGCGAAAAGGATTGGCCGTGGCGCGAATGGCGGCGCACATCACGTATCTCTCGGAGTCCGCGCTACACCGTAAGTTCGGACGCAGCCTTCAGGATCGCGATGCGTTGACGTTCGGTTTCGATGCCGACTTTCAGATCGAGTCCTATCTGCGCTATCAGGGGATGTCATTCGTCGACCGGTTCGATGCCAACAGCTATCTCTATCTAACCCGCGCGATGGACTACTTCGACCTGGTCGCCGACCATGACGGGGTCCTGGCGAATGCGTTCATGGGAAGCAAGACCCGATTCTGCGTCGTGTCGTTCACCAGCGACTGGCTGTTTCCAACCGAAGGCAATCGCGACATCGTCCACGCGTTGAACGCCGCGGGGGCGCATGTCTCGTTCGTCGAGATCGACACCGACAAGGGTCACGATTCCTTCCTCCTCGACGTACCGGAGCTGATGGCGACCATGAGCGGCTTTTTGTCGGCATGCGGGCGTGCGCGGGGGCTGGCCGAGGCGGCGCCATGAACCAACAGACAGTCAATCCCGATCAACTGGCGCTCGACACCGCTGCAAAGCGGCGCGACTTCCGGATCATCGCCAATCTGGTCACGCCGGGGTCTCGTGTCCTCGATATCGGCTGTGGCGATGGCGGGCTTTTGGCGCTGCTGCAGCGGGAGAAGCAGATCGATGGGCGCGGCATCGAACTGAGCCAGGCCGGCGTCAACGCCTGTGTTGCGCGGGGCCTGTTTGTCGTACAGGGCGACGCTGACAGCGATCTTGAGAACTATCCCGATAATGGTTTCGACACGGTCATCCTGTCACAGACGATTCAGGCGACGCGCAACCCCAAAACCGTCCTGGAGCACCTGTTGCGGATCGGCGAACGGGCGATCGTCTCGTTTCCGAATTTCGGCCACTGGCACATTCGCGGCAGTTTGATCGCCTTCGGCCGGATGCCGGTGACCAAGTCCTTGCCGGCGACCTGGTACGAAACGCCGAACATCCACTTCTGTACGATCCACGATTTTATCGATCTGGTCGGCGAGGTCGGTGCCAAGACGGAGGGTATCGCCGCCTTTAAGGCAGACGGAAGCCCGCTCCCATTGTCGAGGCCGGCCTGGTTGCTCAACCTGATCGCTTCGGAGGCGATGTTCGTATTGCGGCGCTGACGCGGGTGGCCGGGCGTGGATTCAGCACCGGCGCGATCCGCACGGAAAAGCGCCGCCGCGCTTGCTGTGCGGCGCGTTGATAAATCTGCTTCGATGCTTCGACGATCAAAACCCCGCCAACCGGTATCGGGAACCCGCGGCCGACTTTCTCGAAGAAGCCGGCGGCGCGCAAAACGGACCGTCGGGCAATGGGCGGGACGTAAAGCGTTTCAGACCAGGACTCCGGCGTCAGGAGGGCGCCCTGCAGCAACTGCGCGATCTGCGATCGGCTGAACGGGCGCCCATGGCCGAATGGCGTATTGTCGAAGCGCGCCCACAAGCCACGCCGGTTCGGTACGACGAGGATCAAGCGACCGCCCGGCATCAGAACCCGCCATATTTCGCGCAGGTGATCATCGGCGGATTCGGTCATTTCCAGCGCATGCACGCAAATCAGCTTGTCGATGCACGTGTCCGGCAGGGGCAGGGCATCGTCGTGAACGAGTGTTGAGGCAAAGCGTCCCTCCGGCGGCCAATGCAGAACACCTTGGGCGGCCGGCATCAGTGCCAGAACCCGCTCCGCGTCCGGCTTAAACGGTCGCAAATAGGGCGTGGCAAAACCGATACCGGCAACTGCCAATCCCGAGACAGGTCCAATCAGGCGCTGGATCTGATCGCCGACCTGGCGCCGGACCAGTTGCCCCAGCTCCTGATTGTAGAACGTCCTCAGATCGACGACATCCATGGTCCGACCCTGTCCGACTGTCGCAAGTTTCGCTTTGACCGGTGCCCCATCCGTTTGCCACCATAGGGGCGTTCTCGACCAGGCGAAAGTATCCGTCATGACCGCTCTTCTATGCCATCAATTTCCCTGCCTCTCCGACAATTACGGTGTCCTCGTTCATGATCCACACACCGGCGCAACGGCGTCGATCGACGCGCCCGATGCAAATGCGGTCAAAGCCGCGTTGGCGGAGATGGGCTGGTCGCTGACCGACATATTCGTCACCCATCATCACGCCGATCACACCGGTGGGATCGACGCACTTAAGTCGGACGGCGTGACGGTCACAGGCCCGGCCGCCGAGGCGGCGAAGATCAAGGGGCTCGATCGGTCGGTGAGCGAGGGCGATACCGTACGCCTTGGCGATCATGAGGCCGAGATTCTTGAAACGCCCGGCCACACGCTCGGCCACATCGCCTATTGGTTTAAGGCCGATAATCTGGCGTTCGCCGGTGACACGCTGTTCGCGCTCGGCTGCGGGCGCGTGTTTGAGGGAACACCGCCGATGATGTGGGACTCCCTCAAGAAGCTAAGGGCAATGCCCGACGCGACGGTCGTCTATTGCGGCCACGAATACACATTGTCCAATGCCCGGTTCGCCCTGACGGTTGATCCAGGCAATGCGGCGCTAAAGTCCCGTGCCGCTGCGATCGAAGCGATGCGCGATCGGGGCGAGCCGACCCTGCCAACCACAATCGGCGCAGAAAGGGCAACCAATCCGTTCCTGCGTCCGGATGATCCGGGTATTCGCGCCGCTGTCAAAATGCCTGGCGCGGACGATGCCGCCGTATTCGCGGAGATCCGCGCACTGAAGGACAGGTTCTAACGCGATGGACGCTACTGCCATTATCGCTCAGCTTGGCCTCGAACCGCATCCAGAAGGGGGACACTACCGGGAGACGTTCCGCGACGCGGACACGGTCAACGGTCGGTCCGTCGGCACAGCCATTTACTATCTCCTTCAAGCCGGCGAGTGCTCTGCCTGGCACCGGGTCGACGCGACGGAGATATGGCACTACTACGCTGGCGCGCCGCTGGTGTTGACAATCTCCGAAAACGGTCATGACGCCGAGGCGTTTCGTCTGGGAGCCAATCTGGCAGACAGCGAAAAACCGCAGGCCGTGGTCCCTGCCGGTGTCTGGCAGACGGCAGAAAGCCTTGGGCGCTGGAGCCTCGTGGGCTGTACGGTCGCGCCAGGCTTCGAATTCGTCGGCTTCGAGATGGCGCCGCCCGATTGGCGTCCCGCACCGCGACCGGCGAAAGGCTAGGTTCGACGGATCAGATCCTTGGCGGCCAGCAGCGCGCCGCCCGTGATCATGAAGCAGGCCAGCGCGATCGACCAAGTAAGGGCCGCAAATCCGGTGGCGATCAGGACAAGCGTGGAGAGAAGCGGGGCGGCGTAGGAGGCCGCACCCAAGACCTGAATATCGCCGGCCTTTACCCCGCGATCCCATGCATAGAAGGCGGCACCGACCGGGCCGAGACCGAGAGCAAGAACGGCCAGCCATTCACCGAGAGTGGTTGGCCACACCGTTTCCTCGAACGCAATGTGGCACGCCAGTGCAAGGATTGCCGTCACGGCACAAAACCCGGCGACCGCATCCGTCGGCACAGCGGCAAAGCGGCGGGCGGACAGCGAATATGCCGTCCAGGTGCAAGCGCAGATAAGTGCCGCGCCGTAGCCCCAGGCGTATTCGGCTTTCAGGGTCAGTCCGCTGCCGCCTGTAACGATGAGCGCGGTGCCGAGCAGTCCGAAGACTGCGCCAGCAACGTGATGCCAGCCAAGCCGCTCACCCGGCAGGAGTGCGGAGCAAACAACGATAAGCAGCGGCCAGAGATAGGCAATCAACCCAGCTTCGACCGGAGGTGCGTTGCGCAGCGCGGTGAAGTAGAAGAAGTGGTAGCCAAATAGGCCGCCAATGCCGGCTAGCCAAACGATCATCGGTTGCCGCAGTCCTGCTGTCGCACCCGGGCGAAACAGCCAAGATGTCACGCCTAGACCGCCACCGACCGCGAATGTCATCGCAGCCAATTGGAATGGCGGTACGGCGCCGGATGCGGCCGTGAAAAGCGCCAATAGAGCCCACAACAGGACGGCGATGAAGCCGATCAGCGTGGCCGTCTGGCGGTCGGTCATTCATCAACCGCGAACGTTGCAATCAGGCCGCGATGGTTCGAGCCGTAGCTTTCATCAAGCAGACCGACAGCTGTCGGCTGGATGCCGCGCACCATGAGATGGTCGATCGGGACGCCGAGCCAACCGAGTGGCGCCGGCCATGTCGGGCGGTAGCCCGCGACGATTTTCAGGTCGTTGGCCTCGGCGAACACTCGGGCCGTGGCTGACCAGGGTGTAAGGTTGAAGTCCCCGGCGAGGACGGTGGGGCCGGGCCGCTCGGCCAGCACGTCGCTGACCCAGCCCATTTCATGCCAATGTTCGCCGCCTTCATAGGGTTTGGAGAAGTGGACGGCCGCCACGTTGACGATCGTGTTGCCGGCCGGCACGCGTGCCATAACATAGCGGTCCCAACCGCCGTCCGGTCCCGGCCGATCGACATCCTCCAGAGGGCGGCGGGCCAGAACGAGAAGGTCGCAATAGAGAGCCCGCGTGCACCCGGAGCGATAGGTGAAGGTCCGCGCCAGACGGTCCAGATAGGGAAAGAGCGTTGGCGCTTCGAGGATGAAGGCGACATCCGGCCGTTCGGCCTCCAACAGCGTCACCACCTCGCTCGGGTTTTCGTTCACGAAAAGCATGTTGAAGCTGATGAGTTTAAGGTCGGACGGACCTGGCGCCACTCGGATGGCATTCGCGTAGAGCGGAATGACGAGGGTCACCAGCCCGGCTATTCCGATGATCAATCCAGCCGCCGCGCGCAGGCGGGCGTGAAGGGCGAAGAGGATAAGGGCAAGTACGAGCAACGCGACCGAGACGTGCACACGCAAATGGCTCGCGAGATCGAGCGTCGGCCAGATATCGCCCAGATACCCAATAGCAAGGAGGCCGATCAGCGCCAGAAGGACAACGGTTGCCGCGCCGCGCAATTCCAGGGAAAGGTGAGGGCGGGGCATGGCGGATCGACGGTCATCTGGCGCAAGGTGGGGCGGCAGTTGTCGCCGCAAAAGCGTCTTATGTCAAAAGAAAGGCCGCGCCGACGAAGTCGACGCGGCCTGATCGAGAAAGAGCCGAGGTCAGGCCATGTATTGGCCGCCATTGGCGGACAGCGTCGATCCCGTGATGAAGCCAGCATCGTCCGACGCCAAGAACGCTACGCAGCGGGCGATTTCGTCGGCCTCACCGAGCCGGCCGGCCGGGATTTGCGCGATGATCGCTTCGCGCACGTTTTCCGGCACTGCCATTACCATTTCGGTCGCGATATAGCCGGGGCAGACGGCGTTGACCGTGATCCCATTACGGGCGCCTTCCTGGGCCAGTGACTTGGTGAAACCGAGATCGCCAGCCTTCGCGGCGGCGTAGTTCGTTTGCGCGAACTGACCCTTTTGCCCGTTGACCGAGGAGATGTTGATCACCCGCCCGAACTTGCGCTCCCGCATGCCTGGCCAGATCGGATGGGTCATGTTGAAGATACCGGTCAGGTTGGTGTTGATCACGGCGTTCCACTGGTCCGGCGTTATCTTGTGGAACGGCGCGTCGCGCGTGATTCCTGCGTTGTTGACGAGCACCTCGACCGGGCCCAGATCGCCCTCGACCTTGGCGATGCCGGCCACACAAGCGTCATAATCGGCGACCGACCATTTGTAGACTGGCACCCCAGTCTCGGCCTTGAATTTCTCCGCCGCTTCATCGTTGCCGGCATAGTTCGCCGCCACCGTGTATCCAGCGTCCTTGAGGGCCTTCGAAATCGCCGCACCAATGCCGCGCGATCCTCCGGTGACCAATGCAACCCGTCCCATCGTCGTCTCCCCGTGATTGGATAGAATTTGAGCGACCGGCGCGTCGGCGGCTTTACGCATCGCCTGTCACGGCCGGTCGCGGTATGTCAGTCGCGCTCTACGCACATGGCGACACCCATGCCGCCGCCGATGCACAATGTCGCCAGGCCCTTCTTAGCATCGCGCTTTTGCATCTCGTGCAGAAGAGTCGTCAAGACACGAGCGCCCGAAGCGCCGATCGGATGGCCGATGGCGATCGCACCGCCATTGACGTTGACGATGTCCGGGTTCCAGCCCATGTCCTGGTTGACCGCGCAGGCTTGCGCCGCGAATGCTTCGTTGGCTTCGACCAGATCGAGATCGTCGGTGCTCCAGCCGGCTTTCTCCAGCGCTCTGCGGGAGGCCGGAATCGGACCGGACCCCATGACCGCCGGATCGACACCCGCCGTTGCCCACGACACGATGCGGGCCAAAGGCGCGACGCCGCGTTTCTCGGCCTCTGCCGCTGTCATCAGGACGGTTGCGGCTGCCCCGTCATTAATGCCCGACGCGTTACCGGCGGTCACCGTCCCGTCCTTCTTGAAGGCCGGGCGCAGTTTCGTGACGGCGTCGATTGTCGTTCCGTGACGCGGATACTCATCATCCTCCACCACGATGTCGCCCTTGCGGGTCTTGACGGTGACGGGAACGATCTCGTCTTTGAACTTGCCGGCCTTTTGCGCCGCCTCGGTCTTGTTCTGCGAAGCGACCGCGAAGGCGTCCTGGGTCTCGCGGGTGATCTGCCACTGTTCGGCGACATTCTCCGCCGTCGTGCCCATGTGATAGCCATGAAAGGCGTCCCACAGGCCGTCTTTCAGCATCGTATCGAGCAACTGGACCTCGCCCATTTTGACGCCGGCGCGAAGCATCTGGCAGTGCGGCGACATCGTCATGTTTTCCTGGCCGCCCGCAACGATGATGTCGGCGTCACCGCTTTGGATCTGCTGCATGCCGAGCGCGACGGCGCGAAGACCCGATCCGCACAATTGGTTCATCGCCCAGGCCGTTGTCTCGTTCGGCAACCCTGCGCCTATCGACGCCTGCCGCGCGGTGTTTTGACCCTGTCCGGCCGTCAGGATCTGTCCCATGATGACTTCGTCGACTTCACCGCCGTCGACCGACGCTCGCGACAGAGCCTCCTTGATGGCAATGCTGCCTAGGTCATGCGCCGCGACGGTCGAGAACGCGCCTGAAAACGCGCCAACGGGCGTGCGCGCCGCGCTGGCGATGACGACGGTGTTTGACGAACTCATGGTTTCCTCCGTTAATATGACAGGCGGCCGATACTGGCGCAGCGAAACGGGCTACGGTGGCGATAGCCAACCGATGTTTGACATCTCCGTGTGCCGTTGATGTGTCAACGATACCCGCTTTAATCGCCCGCGCCCATTAGGCAATGGTTCTAGTCGCCATTTGATCCGCCACAAAACGCTGGCGTCTGGATAAGAGACTTCGTATCGTCGCGTCAAATGGTTTATGCTGCAGTGCGGAATATCGCGCCGCGCATTGCAAACAGGAATATCGGAGTTTGGGTTTGTCTGGGTCACGTAAATCCGAGGAATCCGAGGCGACGGTCATCAAGAAGTACGCCAATCGTCGTCTTTATAACACTGGCACCAGTACGTATGTGACGCTCGATAATCTGGCCGAGATGGTCAAGCAGGGCGAAGACTTCACCGTGCGCGACGCCAAGACCGGCGATGACATCACCCATTCGGTTCTGACGCAGATCATCTTCGAACAGGAGGCCAAGGGCGAGAATCTCTTGCCGATCAGTTTCCTGCGTCAGTTGATCCGATTTTACGGCGACAGCATGCAGGCTCTTCTGCCCAGCTATCTCAACCAGTCGATTGAGAGTTTCGTCGACAATCAAAGCCGCTTTCGCGAACAGATGGCGCAGTCCTTCGGTTCCAACACGTTCGGTGCGATGGACGATCAAGTCAAACGCAACGCCCAGATGTTCGAGCAGGCGATGCGAATGTTCTCCCCGTTCCCGGTCCAGGCGTCTGAAACCGAAGCAAAGAACGGCGACGACGATATCGACGCCGTCAAGAAGCGTCTCGCCGAGATGGAGAAGCGCCTGGAAGAGCTATCCAAGAAGTAGCGCGCGGTCACGCCACCAGCGCCTGATGTCCTGAAGACGCCGCACCACCTCTAAATCGCTGCACTCCCGAGCGGCAAAGACGCCACCCCCTGGCCGCATCCTTGCAAGGTCGGAGGAGATAGTCGTTTTTGTGCCAATTCGGGACACGCCATGATCCGGCCGGTTGAACCGACCTCACCATCTGCACGGACGCCTAACGGCGATCGCGGTCGCGCTGACGACCCGCATGCGGCGTCGAGCGCCGATGAACCCACGGGGCGCATGCTCATTCCGACCGAAACACACCAGACGATCGACAACGACGTGCGGTCCGGGCGTCCGGCGCGTCCGCTAGCAGCCTTTCTCGCCCACATCCTGGCGACAGAGGCCGGTGACCCCCAGACCCGCTCCAAGCGTCGTCTGCCAATCGACGAGACCGTCACCCGGTATCTCGCCTCCGCCGAACGGCCCATCCAGACGCGACTAACCGGGAAGCGGTCGGTCAGGCTATAGCCGTTTCCTCAGTAGGCCAGCGCCAACCCGTCCTTGCGCGGGTCCGAACCTGCAATCAAAACCCCCCGCGATTTGTCAATTCGAATGGCCTGTCCGCAACCGATCGGGCCGGGCGTGTCGATCACGTGATGCCCCCTGTCGCTCAAGGCGGATAGGGCTGAGGCTGGGATGCGGCTTTCGGCCGTTACGGCCGTTTGGTGCGGTGCAAAGACATCATCCATGAAGACACGCGGCAGGTCGAGCGCGGCTTGCGGATCGAAGCCGTAGTCGATCAGGTTCGACAAGACATAGGCGTGACCGGCCGCCTGATAAGCGCCGCCCATGACGCCGTAGCAGTAGAGTGGCAAACCGTCCGCCAAAACCATGCCCGGGATGAGCGTGTGCAGCGGCCGTTTGCCCGGCGCGATACAGTTGGGATGACCGTCGACCAAGTTAAAGCCATGTCCACGATTTTGCATGAGCACGCCGGACTTCGGACCGGTACGCTTGGCGCCGAAATTGCCGAAGAGCGAGTTGATGAACGATACGGCACGACCATCGCCATCGACAACGGTCAGATAGACGGTGTGCGTGCCGGTGAGATCTGGAACGGCGTCGAAAGCGGTGGCGCGTGCTGGATCGATCGTTGCGGCGAGACGATCGATCGTGTCATCGCTGACCAGTGCCTCGGGTGTCATCTCCATGAAGTCCGGATCGGCCAGGTGGCGGTTGCGCACCGCGTAGCCGCGCCGCACCGCCTCAAGGTAGATGTGCAGACGCTGCGGGTCCAAAGGATCGCCAGCCCATGGACCGAACCGGTCGAGCATGCCGAGGATCAAGAGAATGGCCAGCCCTTGCGTGTTCGGCGGGAAGCCCAAAACGTCGAACTCGCGGTAGCGCCGGACGATCGGTTTGACGGGAACAGCTTCAACTGCCGCGAAGTCGTCATGGGTGAGCGCGCTGCCGTCGGTCTGGAGCATAGCGATGAGATCGTCGGCGACCCAACCCTTGTAGAGGCCGTCCGGTCCCTTGTCGGCAAGCTCGCGTAGGGTTCCGGCAAGCGCCGGATACGCCATGATGTCTCCCTCAATGGGTGCCCGGCCGTTAACGAGATAGTGCTGGCTGGTGCCGGCATCGCGGGCGAGATCGATTGGGTGCTTGGCCCAGTCAAAGGCGACGCGCGGCGCGACCGGCGTGCCGCGTTCCGCGTGATCGATCGCCGGTTGCAGCACTTGATCGAGGCCAAGCCTGCCAAACGTTGCAAGAAGATAGTTCCAGGCCGCAACGCTCCCCGGCGCGGTCACCGCATGCACGCTGTCAGCAGGGATGTCGGTCATTCCCGAGGCGCGGAGCGCATCGACATCGAGCGTGTTTGCGGTGCAGCCGGACCCGTTGAGGCAATGGAGGCCACTGTCGGGGTCGTGGACGATGGCGAAGCAGTCGCCGCCGAGGCTGGTCATTTGCGGCTCGACGACGGTCAGGACGGCGCCGGCGGCAATCGCTGCGTCGACGGCGTTGCCTCCAGCCTTCAAGATGTCGATCGCCGTCAGTGTCGCCAGCGGGTGCGACGTGGCGGCTGCCGCCTCGCGGCCCATCACCACGGATCGCGAAGGAAACTGAAAGTCACGCATGACGACCACCGCCTTTGGGTTCTGTTGGATCGGTCATAAGCCGGCAATTCGCATGGGCAAAGCGTTTCCCGTAGCCGATTGGTCCAAAGGTCGCAATTATACTAGCCGGGCGCGGTTTTAGGCTGGAAAACGCAGCGGAAATTCTCTAGGCGTCGCCGAAAGTTTCACCGCGCCATCGGTGCGCGGGTCAAGGGAGAAAGAAGGCATGGCTGGGGCCCCGAAATCCGACATTGAGATCGCTCGAGAAGCAACGAAGAAGCCGATCATGGAGATCGGCGACCGGCTCGGAATTCCGTCCGAAGCGCTGCTGCCCTTCGGCCATGACAAGGCGAAGGTCTCAGGCGAATTCGTCGCGTCATTGAGGGATCGGCCAGACGGACATCTCATCCTGGTCACGGCGATTAACCCCACGCCCGCAGGCGAGGGCAAGACGACCACCACGGTCGGTCTCGGCGACGGTCTGAACCGGATTGGCAAGAAAACCACAATTTGTCTGCGTGAGCCGTCGCTTGGCCCGTGTTTCGGCATGAAGGGTGGGGCTGCCGGCGGCGGCTATGCCCAGGTCGTGCCGATGGAGGACATCAACCTTCACTTTACCGGCGATTTCCATGCGATCACGGCGGCCCACAACCTGCTGTCCGCCATGATCGACAATCATATCTACTGGGGCAACACGGCTGATATCGACATTCGCCGTGTCGTATGGCGCCGGGTGCTTGACATGAACGATCGGGCACTCAGGTCCATCGTCGCCTCGCTCGGCGGCGTCGCGAACGGCTTTCCACGCGAAGCCGGGTTCGACATCACGGTGGCGTCCGAAATCATGGCGATCCTGTGCCTGGCCGAAGATTTGGACGATCTGCAGCGGCGTCTCGGCGATATAATCGTCGCCTATCGCCGTGATCGCAGCCCAGTGACCTGCCGCGACATCAAGGCCGATGGCGCGATGACGGTCCTCCTGCGCGAGGCGATGCAGCCGAACCTGGTTCAAACATTGGAAAACAATCCCGCTTTCATCCATGGCGGACCGTTTGCCAACATCGCGCATGGGTGCAACTCGGTCATTGCGACCAAGACCGCGTTGAAGCTGGCCGACTACGTCGTCACTGAGGCCGGATTTGGCGCCGATCTGGGCGCTGAGAAGTTCTTCGACATCAAGTGTCGCAAGGCGGGTCTGGCCCCGGAGGCCGTCGTTATCGTGGCGACAATTCGCGCGTTGAAGTCAAACGGGGGTGTCGACAAGGGCGATCTTGGCAAAGAAGATGTCGATGCACTGAAGCGCGGCTGCGCCAATCTCGGCCGACATATCGAGAATGTGCGCCAGTTTGGCGTTCCGGCAATCGTCGCCATCAACCACTTCATCACCGATACCGACGCCGAGGTCGCGGCGATCAAGGAGTATGTCGAGACCATGGGCACGGAGGCTGTGTTGTGCCGCCACTGGGCAGAGGGCTCCAAGGGCACCGAGGAATTGGCCAATCGTGTCGTCGAGATCATCGATGGCGGCGCTGCGCAATTCGCGCCGCTCTATGGCGACGATTTGCCGCTGTTTGAGAAAATCGAAACCGTTGCGAAGCGGATCTATCGGGCAGACGAAGCTTTGGCGGACCAGAAAATCCGCGATCAGCTTCGGCAGTGGGAGGAACAAGGCTTCGGTTCGCTGCCGATCTGTATGGCGAAAACGCAGTACTCGTTTACGACCGACCCCAATGTGCGCGGCGCGCCGACCGGCCATGGCGTACCGATCCGCGAGGTCCGCTTGTCGGCTGGCGCCGGCTTCGTTGTGGTCATCTGCGGCGAGATCATGACCATGCCGGGATTGCCGCGCGTGCCGTCGGCTGAAGCTATCCGGCTCGACGATGAGGGCTTGATCCAAGGGCTGTTTTGATCGCCGAAGCTTCTCGCAAGAACGAAAAAACCCCGGGCCCACGGCCCGGGGTTTCGCATGTCAGACGAACGGCTCTTACGCAGCCTTGTCTTCTTCCGTTTCGGTTTCTTCTGTCCGAGGACCGCGCCGCGGACCCTTGGCCAGCATCTTTTCCATTTCCTGGATCGCCTCGGTCTCCGTCATCTTCTTGACGGCCGCGATTTCGCGGGCCATCCGATCGACCGCCTGCTCGTAAAGCTGACGCTCCGAATAGGATTGCTCCGGCTGATTATCGCCGCGATGCAGGTCGCGCACGACTTCGGCGATGGCGATGAGATCGCCTGAATTGATCTTTGCCTCATATTCCTGCGCGCGGCGGCTCCACATGGTGCGCTTGATCCGCGCCCGGCCTGTCAGCGTGGACAGGCCCTTGTCGACGGTCTTCGCGTCGGCGAGCGCGCGCATTCCAACACTGGCGATCTTCGCCAGCGGGACGCGCAGCGTCATTTTGTCTTTCTCGAAATTGATCACATAGAGCTTCAGCTTCGCACCGGCGATCTCTTGCTCCTCGATCTCGGTGATCTGACCAACACCATGGGCTGGGTAAACAATATGCTCGTTGACCGAAAAGGCCTGATCCTGTCGAGCGCTCGTTTTGCTCATACTCTTCTGCACTCCCGTTGTTGTTGGTATCGGACGGACATAGACGCCGGCTCGTGTTTCAAATCCGCCTATTCCGCATGTTTGCTAACACCGAATGATCCGCTATCGGGATCACTTGGGTTGCAATGTACGCATTTCGATAATCGCCGATACCGGCCGTCTGCACTTCGATGATCTCGCAATTCCGTGCGCAAAAAACCGCTCCAGCGGGAGCGGCAGTCAACGCGCTATTAGCTGATCGACGATGATGGATATATAGCACGCTTCGGCGAAAAAAAGAAGTCCCCGCCAGTCACTATCGGGTCAAAATGCTTGGTTTTTGTGCCAATTATCCCAAGCAACCGCGAAATTGGTTAATCGCCCTCACCTGGTTCTGGTGAAAAATATTGCTCAAATTTGTTCTCTTTGCCTTCAAAATCCTCGGCTTCCGGGAGCGGGTCTTTCTTGACCGTGATGTTCGGCCATTTCTCGGCAAATTCGGTATTGATCTGTAGCCATTTCTCAAGCCCCGGCTCGGTATCGGGCTTGATCGCATCGACAGGGCATTCCGGCTCGCAGACCCCGCAGTCGATGCACTCGTCCGGATGGATGACCAGCATGTTTTCGCCTTCGTAGAAGCAATCCACCGGACAAACCTCGACACAGTCGGTGAATTTGCATTTGATGCAGGATTCATTGACGATGTAGGTCATCTACGGGCCTTCTAATCGAAACTGGCCGGTGCTTTGGGTCGGCGCCGGCTCCGGCAAAATGCGCTGTTTGCCTAATCGATTGTGGATATCGGATCAAGATGCCACGTCGTCACGGCGTCAGCTTCCCGACACTCACCTGCAGGCAGTTAGGACCCAGGTCGACGCAACCGATCCGTCGCGCGCCTGTCCTTCTTCGTTGGGCGCCCCGATCCAGGCACGCGTGCGATGCGTGTAGCCTCGCGCGTGGGCGTGGCCGGAGCCTTGGGCGGCGAACGGTCCGCATAAAGCGTCTCGGCTTCGACAGCCGGTCCTCGCTTTGCGGAAAAGCCCGCGACCTCAAGCACGCGAACCCGGCCGCCCCAATAGAGCGTGATCACATCCCCAACCTTGACCGTGTGGCTGGCCTTTCGGACCTTGTCGCGATTGACGCGAATGTGCCCGCCGGCTGCGAGGTCCGCCGCCTGAGACCGCGTCTTCATGATTCGGGCATGCCACAGCCACCGGTCGATCCGCTGGCGCTCCATCGATCAGGATTCGCTTTCCAGCTGATCTTTCAAGGCAGCGAGTGCGGCAAAGGGTGAATCGGGATCAGGTTGCCGCGCCGGGCGCGTTCTTCCCTTGGCGGCAGGTCGCTTCTGCCGCCGGTCTTCGCCGTCGGGCGGTTTTCCAGAAGGGCGCTGTTTCGACTTTCGTCGCGCGGCACCGCGCCCCGAGCCTGCGTCGGCCGGGTCACGTTGCGGCTTGCGCGCTCCACGTCGATCCGGCCCGCGCGGGCGCCAGATCGTGACTTCGACGAGCGCCGGCTCCTTAGCGGCCTGTTCGTCGGGCGTGCTGGTATCGCCACTTTCAGTGGTATCGGAGGGCATTTCGATTGCTGGTTCGAGCGGGGCACCCTCGCTCGAAGCTTCAACCGTATCATCTGGTGTCGCGGTGCTGCTTTCTGCATCCGAGCGCTGACTATCGGCCGGCGCCGTATCCATACTCTTGGAGAGAGAGGCCTGAGGCTCCTGCGTGGCATCCGCGCCCGGCGGCGTCTCAGCGCCGGTCTTTTCCGTCTCCGCGTCCTGTGGTGCCGGCTCCGGCACGGCGGCCTGCTTGCGGGTTTCGCTCCGATACCCGAGCGCCTTCAGGATCGCGGCGAAATCCTCGCCCGCGCAGCCAACCAGCGAGGTCATGTCGACGGTGACTTTAAAGGCATTGCCGGGCTCGGCGCCCTCGGGGCGCGGTGCCTCGCCGTCACGCCATGCAATCAACGGGCGGATGAGATCGGCCAATCGTTCAAGAATGTCGATGCGGACCGCCATCGACCCGCATACGCGGTACCCGACCGACCGGTAGAGAGCCTCGCCAACATCCTTATCGACCTGAACAGAGGTGCGGCCGGAGGCCGATAGCGCGAGGACGTCGCTCAAGCGCTCAGCAGCCGTCCCGGACGTCAGCGCGAACAACTGCGCCAGCAATGAGCGCGGGCCTGGCTTCAAGAGCGCTGGCAGGAAGACGTTATAGGCACCGAAGCGTACGCCAAGGCTGCGCAGCTTGGCACGCAGCGGCTGATCGAGCGCCTTCAAGTCGTCGGCGACTTCGTGGCGCGGCAAAATGCCTAAGCCCTCGACGAGCTGAAAGGCGATTCCTCGCGCCAGGCCATCGAGGCCGTCTGCGGACCGCAGATCGAAAAGCGGGCCGATGAGGCTCTTTGCCTGCGCGTCTATCCATGATTGAAGGCGGGCCTGTGCCTTCTCGCGCGCGGCGCCAGCCAGTTGATCGTCGGCGATCAGGATAACGCGGGGGACGAGCATGTCATCGGACCGTTCGAGCCGGCCGACTGCGGCACCGATCCAGGTCACCGCCCCGGTCGTCTCCAATTTGAAAGCCGTATCCGGGGCAGCCGAAAGCGTTTCGGCACGCTCCGCAAGCGTTGAAGCGAGCACGCGCTGTGCCGCCGTGCGGATCGCCTTGGCCTTGTCGTCTCCCGTGGTGCTGTCAGGGTGAAACGTCAAGCCTTCCAGCCGGCCGACGAAATGATCCTCGACATGCATTTCGCCGCTTTCCTCGACCTTGGCTTCCAGCTGCTCGGTTTCTTGCAAGCGGCGCATAAGGACGCTTGTCCGGCGGTCGACAAAGCGTTGCGTCAACTTTTCGTGCAGCGCATCTGATAGCCGGTCCTCGACGCCCCGCGTCGTTTCTCGCCAATAGAGCGGATCCTTGAGCCAATCCGGCCGATTAGCGACGAATGTCCAGGTGCGTATATGGGCGATGCGATTGGAGAGCGTGTCGATGTCGCCGTCGATGCGATCGGAGAAACCGACCTGCGAGGAGAACCAATCCTCCGGGATGGTCCCGTCGTCGGTCAGATGTCGATAGATGTCGACAATCAGTTCAGCGTGGTTGGCGGGCGCGATCTTGCGATAGTCTGGAACGGCGCAGACCGACCATAAGCGCGCCAGGTCCTCGGCGTCCCTGATCGAAGCGCCGACCTCACTATCGCTCAGCGCCGCTTCCAGTGCCACGCGATCGACTCCGTGGGGCGCGCGTGCCAAACCTGATTGACGCGGCGCTGCGTCAAGCGATTGACGCAGCGCGTCGGGCGACGCGAAATCGAGATCGGAATTGCGCCACTGAAGCACTTCCAACGGCTCGTAGTCGTGGCCTTCGATGCGCTCGACCAGATCGCTTTCAAGCGCCTCCGTTCGCCCGGTGACACCGAACGTCCCATCCGTTGTATAGCGGCCGGCGCGGCCCGCGATCTGACCGAACTCGGCTGGGGTCAGCCGGCGATGCTGGAAACCGTCAAATTTGCGGTCGCTGGCGAACGCAACATGATTGACGTCGAGGTTCAGTCCCATGCCGATCGCATCTGTGGCGACCAGGAAATCGACATCGCCGTTCTGATAGAGTTCGACCTGGGCGTTCCGGGTGCGTGGCGACAGCGCTCCCATGACAACGGCTGCGCCACCGCGATGCCGTCGAACGAGTTCCGCAATGGCATAGACCTCGTTGGCGGAGAACGCGACGACCGCGCTGCGGCGCGGCAGGCGAGTGATCTTCTTGTCGCCGGCATAGGTGAGCGTTGAAAAGCGCGGCCTTGAGATGATGTTGGCGCCCGGCAGCAATTGCTCGATCAATGGTTGGATCGTATGCGCGCCCAAGAGCAGTGTCTCGGCCTCGCCGCGCTGATTGAGGATGCGATCAGTGAAGACATGGCCGCGTTCCAAATCGGCCGCGAGCTGCACCTCGTCGACCGCCAAGAAGTCGACACTGACATCGCCCGGCATGGCTTCGACCGTGCAAACAAAGTAACGCGCGTTGTCGGGCTTGATCTTCTCTTCGCCCGTGATCAGGGCCACGGCATCGGCGTCGACCTTTTCGCAGATGCGGTTGTAGACCTCGCGCGCCAGAAGCCGCAGCGGCAAACCGATCATGCCTGAGGGCTGCGCTATCATTCGATCGATCGCAAGATGGGTCTTGCCGGTGTTGGTGGGCCCCAACACGGCAGTAACGCCACGACCTGGACTGGCTTTGGTCGAGCTAGTCGGCGGAGAAACGGTCACGAGCGACTCCGATAGCGCGATGAGAACGACTCTTGAACAAACAAGGACCGAATCGCTGACTCGACACGATTCCCGTTTCGTTCACGGTTTTGGTGCGAATCGAGTCAAGACTAAACGCGCTCTTTCCACTGTTGGGTGTCGGCATTAACATTTTGAGCAAACCGGGAACACATGCTGCACGAATCACTGACTTCCCCTGTTTCGCGGTTTGGTCCACACCATATGTGGGGTCCGGTAGTGGGGCCACACTAGATATGCGATTCCAGATTTTCGCATAACCGGTTGTTTCGTCGAAACTTATAAACATTTTGTCCCGAATTTATACGCTGACGGTCCCTTGACTCGGGGAGGGAGCGATCTCGGAGAGAGGCGGCAATTAACCCTGCGGGCCGACGGTGTCGAAGCGAAACGCTTTCGGATGGATAACGGCAGTACCGAGCGGTGTGGGTAGCTTGATGCGGTAAAGGACGAGGGCATTGGCAACGGCAACCGGCGCAAACCAGACCTCGATGGCACCCGTCGCCGACCATTCCTCGACCAGATTGTCATCGATCCGATGACCGGATATCGGCGTGTAATGAACGCTGCAGATGATTACGGGCCCCGAGTAGCTGCCCTCCCGCTTCGCTTCGACTTCGCCAAACCCTTTGAAGGCCAAACGCATGTCGAAACGCTCGCGACCATCGAAGATCGGTAGCGTACGATTGCAGGCGTCTTGGGTCATAAGCGCGCCCGACTGAGGTCCCGGAAGGATGGCAGCAGCGATGGGATCGATGACGTCGACCTTGTGCTCATCCAATATCGGTACGCGCGAGCGCTTCTGTTTCTTCGGCGGCTGCAGGTCGAGAGACGCGACGCTGCCGTCCGCGAACGCCATGCGCGTCACGTAGTCCTTCTTGATCGTATTGTAGCGGGCGGAGTGGCGGGCCGGATCCACGGCGCCATCGTCGAACGCGCCGGCCGACTCCGTCTCGCCCTTGAACGTCATGAAGATCTGCGGCAGCCCGGCAAGCTCGCCGGTTCCCTTCACGTCGTAGCCGTCCCGACCGACGGTTCCCACGAAACGAAGGTCGCCGACCTTCAAACCAGACAGGCTGACGATGTATTTGGCCTTGAGACGGACGGCGTCCGCTGCGTGAGATACTGAAGCGGTAGCAAAGGTAAGCGCGAGGGAAGCGGCAATGGCGAGCCCAAACGAGCATCGACCGATGGTAGTGAGACGATTGGCCATGACGGCGCGTGACCCCAACCTTTAACTGTACCACTATAGACTATTGCAAATTCTGACGGGTTTGTGGCCGGAAATCTAGCACTTGGCAAGCGTTGGCAGGCTTGACGCGTTTGCGGTTTCGACTTATCTCACCGCCACGCTTTTTCGACCGGCGCTCGCGCCGGCGCTTTTGTTTGGGTTACACGCCCAATCTTTGAGGAAGATAGAAATGTCCCGCCGCTGTGAACTGACCGGCAAAGGCGTGCAGGCCGGCAACAACGTCAGCCACGCCAACAACCGGACGCGCCGTCGGTTTTTGCCGAACCTTTGCAATGTGACGCTGATGAGCGAAGTGCTCGGGCAAAGCTTCAAGCTCCGGGTATCTGCGCACGCGCTTAGATCGGTTGAGCATCGTGGTGGTCTGGATGCATTTCTTATGAAAGCTGCCGACCGCGATCTGTCGCAGCGCGCGCGCGACATCAAAGGCCGCATCGCGAAGGCAACATCCGAGGCGACGGAGAGCGCCGCAGCTTAGTTGCCGGGCGTTCGTGTCCGCCTTCGAGACTTCGACGGTCCGCCATGAAACTATCTGAACCCTATTCCCGCGCCGCATTGTGCGCCGGGGCGATGGGCCTCGTGATCCTGGCCTCGAATATCCTGGTGCAGTATCCCGTCGCTGTGCAGATCGGATCGCTCAATCTTGCCGATCTCCTGACCTATGGGGCCTTCACCTATCCCGTGGCCTTTCTGGTTACCGATCTTACGAACCGGTGGCTTGGTCCGCAGGTTGCGCGTTTCGTCGTCATCGCCGGGTTCGCTCTGGCCGTGGTGTTGTCGATTTGGGCGGCGACGCCGCGCATTGCGATTGCTTCAGGCTCGGCGTTTCTCGTCGCGCAGTTGCTTGACGTCTCGATCTTTGATCGCCTGCGCCAGAGATCCTGGTGGATCGCGCCGCTGATCTCGTCGTTGATCGGTTCAGCGCTCGATACTGTGCTGTTCTTTTCGCTGGCCTTTTCGGCGGGGTTCGCCGTTCTGGGTGCCAATGACGCGTTTGCCATCGAGATGGCACCATTCCTCGGGGTTTTTCAGGCAGAGATCCCACGCTGGATGTCATGGGCCGCCGGCGATTTCGTGGTCAAGATGCTGGTCGCTGCGGCCATGCTGCTGCCGTTCGGCTTGGCCAGCCGCGCGATGCCAGACTTTCGCACCAGCCGCGCCTGAAAGGGCCGTTGCTAGGCCGCTGTTCGCCGTCGTGACGATTGCGCGTGCTCGTCGAACAGCTCCGCGAGCTTCTCCGTCATCGCGCCGCCGAGTTCCTCCGCATCGGTGATCGTCACCGCCCGCCGGTAGTATCGGGTAACGTCATGGCCAATGCCGATGGCGATGAGCTCAACGGGAGAGCGCGTCTCGATATCCTCGATGACCTCCCGCAAATGACGCTCCAGATAGTTTCCGGGATTGACCGATAGCGTTGAATCGTCGACCGGCGCGCCGTCGGAGATCATCATCAGGATGCGGCGTTGCTCTGGTCGGCCGATCAGTCGGTTGTGAGCCCACAAGAGGGCTTCGCCGTCGATGTTCTCCTTCAGCAACCCCTCGCGCATCATAAGGCCAAGATTGCGCCGCGACCTGCGCCAGGGCGCGTCGGCGTCCTTGTAGACGATGTGACGCAAATCATTCAGGCGACCGGGATGCGCGGGCTTGCCGGCCGACAGCCAGGCCTCGCGCGCTTGCCCACCCTTCCAAGCGCGTGTCGTGAAGCCAAGAATCTCGGTCTTCACACCGCAGCGCTCCAAGGTGCGTGCCAGAATGTCGGCGCACGTCGCGGCCACTGTGATCGGCCGGCCGCGCATCGATCCCGAATTGTCGATCAGGAGCGTCACCACCGTGTCGCGGAAAATCGTTTCCTTCTCCTGCTTGAACGACAGCGGATGCATCGGGTCGAGGATCACGCGCGGCAGACGCGCCGGATCGAGCAACCCTTCTTCCAGGTCGAAGTCCCAGCCGCGGTTCTGTTGGGCCTGAAGCCGCCGTTGCAGCCGATTAGCCAATTTGGTGACAACCTGCTGCAAGTGCTGGATCTGCCGGTCGAGCAGGGCGCGCAGCCGTTCCAACTCCTCCGGCTCGCACAACTCCTCGGCTTTGAGCGTTTCGTCGAATTTGCGTTCGTAGACCTTGTAGCCGGAGGCCGGCGGTTCGTTCGACATGGGCAGATTGGGTCGCCAGGGCTCGTCGGCTTCCGTTGCGTCGGTGTCCTCCATGTCATCGGACAACATGTCGGCTGGTGCCTCGGTCTCCTCCTGGGCACCCTCGTCCTGCTCGGCGGTCGCTTCCTCGTGGTCGCGGGCCGCCATGCCCGTGGCCGATTCTTCGTCCTCGGCCTCGCCCTGATCGTCGCCCGTGTCGTCCTGATCGTCGTCGTCGTCCGACTGTTCGTCGTCCTCCCGCCGCTCCTCGAAAGCATCGGCCATGTCGAGAGCCGTCAAGATTTCCCGCGCCGTTCGAGAGAACTGCGCTTGGTCCTCAAGCTGATCGCCGAGCGACTCAATCGCCGCGTCCGCCCGCTCCTCGATCCACGGCCGCCAGCATTCAACCATCTTCTCGGCGCTCTTAGGCGGCGCCATTCCCGTCAAGCGCTCGCGCACGAGAAGCGCCAACGCTTCCTCGACCGGCGAATCCTCCATGGTCGTCATGCGCGCCGAACCCTTGCGCTCATGTCGATCGCTGATCATGGCCGCCAGGTTTCCGCGCACGCCCGGCATCCGATTGCAGCCGATCGCTTCGACCCGCACCTGCTCGACCATGTCGAAAACGGCACGCGCCGCCTGAGCGTCCGGCGTCATGGATCGGTGGAGAGCGGCGTCGTGGCAGGCGACCCGCAACGCGAACGCGTCGGCGTGGCCGCGTGTTATCGCCGCTTGCTCGCGCGACAGCGCGCGGGGCGGCTCGGGCAGGCGGGCTTTGCCCAGCTGCAGGCCGGGCCGGTCTGCCGCATAGGTGACGGCGAGGTCTTTGTCGCCGGAGATGGCGCGGAGGGTCCCAGCGACCGCCTTCTTGAACGGTTCGACCGGAGAACTACCCTTGCCGCGCTTCGGCTCGGACATTAGTCGAGAGCGATGTTGATCGCCGATTCCGGCAGTTCTTCGCCGAAGCACCGCTGATAGAACTCCGCCACCAGGGCGCGCTCTAGCTCATCGCACTTGTTGATGAAGGTTAGCCGAAATCCGAAACCGATATCGCCGAAGATCTCGGCGTTCTCCGCCCAGGTGATCACCGTGCGCGGGCTCATCACGGTCGACAAATCGCCATTGACGAAGGCCGAGCGCGTCAGATCGGCGACCCGCACCATGTTCGACACGGTCTCGCGGCCCTCCGGCGTTGCGGCGAAACTCTTCACCTTGGAAAGAACGATGCCGACCTCGTCGTCGTGCGGCAGATAATTGAGCACAGTCACGATCGACCAGCGATCCATCTGCGCTTGGTTGATCTGCTGGGTGCCGTGATAAAGACCGGAGGTGTCGCCCAGCCCAATCGTGTTGGCCGTGGCGAACAAGCGAAAGGCCGGATGAGGCCGAAGCACGCGGCTTTGGTCCAAAAGCGTCAGCCGGCTGGAGGATTCCAGAACGCGCTGAATGACGAACATGACATCCGGCCGGCCGGCATCGTATTCGTCGAAGACGAGCGCGACATTGTGCTGGTAGGCCCACGGCAGAATGCCGTCGCGAAACTCGGTCACTTGCATGCCGTCGCGAATGACGATGGCATCCTTGCCGATCAAGTCGATGCGGCTGATGTGACTGTCAAGATTGATCCGGACGCAGGGCCAGTTCAGGCGTGCCGCGACCTGTTCGATATGGGTTGACTTGCCGGTCCCGTGATAACCCTGAATGATCACGCGACGGTTGTGCTTGAACCCAGCGAGGATCGCGAGCGTCGTCGCCCGATCGAACAGGTAGTCCGGATCGAAATCCGGGACTTGATCGTTCGGTTCGCTGTAGGCCGGGACCTCCATCTGACTGTCGATGCCGAACGCTTCCGCCACCTGGACCGTCGTGTCCGGCAGTCCTTGGTGTCCTGCGGCCGGTGTCATCTGGGCCACGGCTTCGCTGGTCATCGCTGTCAAACTCCGTATTCGGCAAGGTCCACTCGCCGTGTCAGCGTTTGGACATATCCTATGAGGTCTTCATATGCACGCCGCGGCTTCGCCCTGCAAGCGTGCGGCCGGCGCTCTGCAATCTGTTGACCGAAGGCTCTAGCAGAAACCGACCGACTTCAAGTGCTTATAGGCCTGAATGATCTCGCGCAATCGATCTTCGGAGCTGCGATCGCCGCCATTGGCGTCGGGGTGATGCTTTTTCACCAAATCTTTATAGCGTTGGCGGATCTGGTCGTCATCGGCTGACTCGTCGAGGCCCAGAGTTTCGAGCGAGCGACGCTCCAGTGCCCGCACATGACGGCGCCGCAGCGGTCCCCGCCCGCGCTCGCCTTCGATCTGCGCGTCGCCAAGAAGATCGAGGCTGTCGTCAACGCCAAATCCCGCGAACTGTTTCGTACCGGCGAATATCCGCCTGCGTCCGTTCGGCGACCAGGCGTTAACGCCCATGCGCCATGTGGGTCGCTCGCCGGTCGAGGCGCTCTTTTGGTAGTCCCACGTCTCGGAATCAGACATGCCGTTGAAATAGTTGTAACTTTTGTTGTATTCGCGAACATGTTCGAGGCAGAAATAGTGGTACTTGCCTTCGGCGCCGCGCCCCTTCGGAGCCCGGAACGAACCTTCGGCGGTACACCCCTCCCAGTCGCACTGCCGCGTCTCGGGCTCCGCCGTTTCCGGTGTCTCCGGTTTGATCCGGATGCTGTCGAAATATTTCGAGTAGGTTCCCATGTGGTCCGGATTATGGGGTTGCACAGCGGCGGCGACAACCAAAACCTAGCGGTGAGCCGTTACCAGCCTGTTGAGGAGATGGTCATGACGATGAAAACGCGGATCGAAGAAAAACTTCAGGGTGCTTTCAATCCAACGGCACTCGACGTCATCGACGAGAGCCATTTGCACGCCGGTCACGCCGGCGCCAGGCCCGGCGGTGAGACACATTTTCGCGTCCGCATAAAGGCGCAGGCATTCGTCGACACCTCCCGTCTTCAACGGCATCGCATGATTAATGAAACGCTAACGGACGAACTTGCCGAGCGGGTTCATGCGCTCGCCATCGATGCCCAGCCGCCAGACTGATCAAGCGGCCGGCGCCGCGTCCGGCCGCCGGCGCGCAAGCGGTGTGATGCGCAGGCTCGTGAGCCGATTACGGTCGCGCTCCACGATCGCGAACCGAAAGCCATGGAAGTTGAACACTTGGCCCTTGTCCGGAATTTGTCGGGCCTCGTGGATGACAAGGCCGGCAATCGTCGTCGCCTCGTCGTCGGGCAGGTCCCAGTCCATCGCCCGGTTGAGATCGCGGATCGGCACCGTGCCATCGACGGACACCGCGCCGCCGGCAAGCACCTTCACGCCCGCGACCTCCATGTCGTGTTCGTCGGTAATCTCACCAACGATCTCCTCCAAGATGTCCTCAAGCGTGACGAGCCCCTGCACCTCGCCATACTCGTCCACCACCATGGCGAAGTGAGCGCGACGGCGCAGGAAGTTGTTGAGCTGATCCTGCACCGTGGTTGTGTCGGGCACGAACCATGGCGTCTTGGCGATCCTGGAAATGTCGAGCCCAGCGACCTTGCCCTTGGCCCGTTGCAGCGCCCGGACCAGGTCCTTGGCGTGCAGGACCGCAACGATGTTCTCCGGCTCGTCGCGCCAAAGCGGCAGGCGCGTATAGACGCTGTCGACGGCTAGCCGGACGAGGTCCTCAATCGGCTCTTCAATGTTGAGCGATTCGATACTGGTCCGGTGGATCATGATGTCCGAGACCTCCAGTTCCTGAAGGTCGAGAATGCCGCCCAGCATGTCGCGGTCGCCTTTGACGAAACTGCCCTCCTTGTGATGCAGGTCAATGGCGCCGCGGATCTCGTCATGCGCGGTGACAAGGGCTTCATCATCCGGCTCGTCGAGCTTAAAGAGCTTGAAAACCGAGCGCACGACGGCCTCCACCGCGACCACGACGGGTGCGAACACGTTGATGACGGGGCGCAGGATCGGCGCCACCGCCAGGGCCATCTTGTCGGAGTTCAGGATCGCATAGGTCTTGGGCAGGACCTCGGCGAAGATGACAACAAGGGTGGTCATCACCGCCGTTGCGTAAAGAACGCCGGCCTCGCCAAAGAGCTGAATGAACAGGCTGGTGGCGAGAGCGGACGCGAGAATGTTGACCAGGTTGTTGCCGACCAGAATGCCGCCGATCAGGCGTTCGCGGTTCTCCATAAGGCGGTTGACGATCGACGCGTGACCGTCGCCTTGGCGCTCCAATTGGTGCATGCGCGCGCGAGAGGCGGCCGTCAGCGCGGTCTCCGAACCGGAGAACAGGCCGGAAAAGATCAAGAGAAATAGAATTGCCAGTGCCGTCAGCACCAGGGTCGTGGTCATTTGAGCTTCAGTTCGTCCTTCAAATGAGCGGCAACTTGCGTCGGATCGACATCCTTTACCACCTCCGCGTCGCCGATGGCGTTAACGAGGATAAAGGTCAGCGCGCCGGCCGTGACCTTTTTGTCTTGCCGGATGTGCGCCATCAATTCTTCGGCGCCTGGCATCGAGCCAGGAATATCGCTGAGTTTTGTGGGAAGTCCGACATCCGTCAAATGGGTGCACACGCGCTCACAGTCAAGCGCTGACACCCGCCCGAGCCGTTCGGAAAAGCGGAAGGCCATCGCCATGCCGATCGCCACGGCTTCGCCATGGATGAGGCGGTCGCTATAGCCGGTCGCCGCTTCCAGAGCATGGCCGAAGGTGTGTCCGAGATTGAGCAGGGCCCGGCGTCCCGCCTCGTGCTCGTCCTCGGCCACGATCGCCGCTTTGGCCTGGCAGCAGCGGGCGACCGCCTCGCGACGCGCCGCGCCGCCGGAGAAGACATCGCGCCAATTTGCGTCCAACCAGGCGAAAAACGATGCATCGCCCAAAAGCCCGTATTTGACGACTTCGGCGTAGCCGGCGCGGAACTGACGCTCTGGCAAGGTGTCCAGAACCGCCGTGTCCGCGATGACGAGGCTCGGCTGGTGGAAGACACCCACCAGGTTTTTGCCGTGTTTGGTGTTGATCCCGGTCTTGCCGCCGACCGAGGAATCGACCTGAGCCAGAAGCGATGTCGGGACCTGGATCAACCTGACGCCGCGTCGTAGCAACCCAGCCGCGCAACCCGCCAGATCGCCGATGACGCCACCGCCAAGGGCAACCACCACGTCACCGCGTTCAATGCCTTCAGCCAGCAAGCCGTTCAACAGCCGTTCCAGATTACCAAACGACTTGGTGGCTTCGCCGGCTGCGAGCGTGTGAGCGATTGTCCGAATACCGGCAGCGCCGAGCCGGTTCGTTAAAACGTCGGCGTAGAGCGGCTCGACCGTCTCATCCGTCACAATGGCTGCCTGACGGGTGGGTGCGTGGGTGGCGACCAGGGTTCCCGCCTCGGCAATGAGACCCTCGCCGATATGGATCGGATAGCTACGCTCCCCAAGCGTGACGGAAACCGTCAGCCGGTCTGGGGTCTCACTCATCGCGCCGCCCGATCGGCTTTTTGATCGCGAAGATGCGCGTCCAGCGCATTGAGGATCAGGTTGACGACCCTTTGATGCGGTCCATGACCTGTCATGACCGTGATATCGGCTTCGGCATAAATTGGCTCGCGCTCTGCCAACAGCGTCCGCATGGTGCCTTCCGGATCAGGGGTCTTTAGAAGCGGGCGGGTTGCCTTGCGCCGTACGCGTTCCATAAGCACATCGACTTCCGCTTTGAGCCATACGCAAACAGCGGACGATTTGACCAGATCCCGTGTCTCCGGATTAACGAAGGCACCGCCGCCGGTCGCGAGAACGCGCGGTCCTGGTTCGTTGATCAGCCGCGCAATGACCCTCCGCTCTCCAGATCGAAAGTCATCTTCGCCGTGCTGGGAGAAGATATCGGCAATGCTCATGCCGGCCGCGGCCTCGATCTCCGTGTCGGCGTCGACGAAGTCGAGGCCGAGCCTGGTCGCCAACCGGCGCCCGACCGAACTCTTGCCGGCGCCCATCATGCCGATCAAAACAATCGGCTGGCCATCTAGCGCGGAGACAATGCGATTTTGGCGATTGGATTGGCGCGTCACGTCCCGATCCGCGTGCTGGCAACGACCGACGATTGGATGAACGCTTCCGTTTAGTGACTTCCGAGCGTTTTCACAAGCAACGGCAATGGCTAGAGTAATCCGGCGCGATCCGACCAGGGTAAAGGATTTGTTTAAAGCGCACGCCTAGATTGCCAGGCTGGTGGGGATGGACAGATGCCGAGCCTGTTTCGATTTCTTGTGTTTTGCGCGCTGTTGGCCGGTCTGGTGCTGGGCGCGATGATCGCGCTCGACCTGTTTGTCGATCCGGTGCCCCGCGAGATGAACGAGCGCGTGCCGATCAACCGCCTTCCGCAATGACCCAGTCTGACCTGGCGCTGATCGACGACTTCCTCGTCATGATGCGGGCCGAACGGGCCGCTGCCGATCACACGATCGCGGCCTATCATCGCGATATCGAGGACTTCCTTGCGGCGCTGATTGTGGCCGGCCAATCGGCCCGCGATTGCGATCAAAGGGCAATTGAGGATTACCTTGTCGGGTTGGACACGCAAGGCCTTGCAACCCGGACGATCGCCCGACGCTTGGCCGCGGTGCGCCAATTCTTCCAGTTTCTTTATGTCGAGGGTGTGCGATCCAACGATCCGGCCGCCGGCATAGCCGGCCCGCGCCGCGCCCGCGTGCTTCCGCGTACGCTGACGATTGCCGATGTCGAAGCGCTGTTCGCCGCGGCAGAACGCCGGTCAGATGCTGAAAATCTGACAAAAGCTGCCGCTTATCGTGCGGCGCGCACGTCTTGTATCCTGGAGCTTGCCTACGACACCGGCCTGCGCGTTTCCGAACTGGTCAGCCTTAAAGACGCGCTGATCCGCCCAGGTCGAGACCACATGACGGTAACGGGAAAGGGCGGGCGCGAACGTATCGTGCCGCTCGGCGCCCACACGCACCGTGCGGTTGAGCGCTATCGTGCCGCGCGCGCGGCCGCCGGCGTCGATGGTACGGCCTGGCTGTTCCCGGCGACCGGCGGACAAACCCACTATAGCCGCCAAAGCGTGCTGCGTGATCTCAAGACCCTGGCGGTCGAAGCCGACCTTGATCCTGCCGCGATCTCACCGCATGTCCTGCGCCATGCCTTCGCCACGCATCTGGTCGAGCGCGGCGCCGATCTGCGGGTCGTACAGCAACTGCTAGGCCATGCCGACATTGCGACCACGCAGATTTATACGCATTTGGCGGCCGATCATCTGCGCACCCTCGTCGAAGATCATCACCCCCTAGCCCGTGGGTTCTCCACCGGGTGATCTGGGTTTCTTGACTTCGCGATGATGTCGCGTCACGGTCCGCCGAATTTCGCGCCGTTTCCAATGCCTTCGTAGCGATGTGGCGCACCTAATTAGCCGCTCCGATTTCGGATGATTGCTGCCAATGCTTGCCTATCTCGAATTTGAAAAATCGGTTGCCGATCTCGACGGCAAGATCGCCGATCTCAATGCCAAGATGGCGGCAGGCGATGCACCCGCCGGCGCCCGGGATGAAATCACCCGGATGGAGACGAAGGCCGAGCAAACCCTAAAGGACATCTACGCCAAGCTGACGCCTTGGCAAAAGACGCAGGTTGCGCGCCATACCAACCGGCCACATTTCCTCGACTACTGCAATGCTTTGGTCGATGACTTCACGCCGCTGTCCGGCGACCGTCACTTTGGTGAGGATAACGCGATCATCGGCGGTTTCGGCTGGTTTCGGGAGCGCGCCTGTTTGTTCATTGGCCATGAGAAGGGTGAGGACACCGAAACCCGTCTGAAGCACAACTTTGGCATGGCGCGGCCGGAGGGCTACCGCAAAGCGGTCCGGCTCATGCGCATGGCTGAAAAGTTTCAAGTGCCGGTGGTGGCGCTCGTCGATACGGCGGGCGCTTATCCAGGTGTCGGTGCTGAGGAACGCGGCCAGGCCGAGGCCATCGCGCAATCGACAGCCTGCTGTCTCGATCTGAAGGTCGCCAATGTCGCGGTCATTATCGGCGAGGGCGGTTCCGGCGGTGCCATCGCGCTGGCCACCGCCAACAGGGTTCTCATGCTGGAACATGCCATCTATAGCGTCATCTCGCCGGAGGGCGCGGCGTCGATCCTTTGGCACGATTCGGCCAAAGCCCAGGACGCGGCGACCGCCATGAAACTCACGGCGCAGGATCTTGCGGCGTTGGGAATCATCGACGGGATCATCCCGGAGCCTGTCGGTGGCGCTCATCGTGATCCGGTGCAGTCGATCGCCAACACGGGTGATGCGATCGCCGAAGCACTGTCGGCGCTCGATGGAATGGAGCCGGAAGCGCTACGCGAGAGCCGTCAAGATCGGTTTTTGGCGATCGGAAAGTCCTTGGCTAAGGCGTGAACCCATCCGTTCGGGGCCTTTTCCCGAGGTTCTCAATCAGGTAAAAGTGACTTGAACGCAGTTGCCCGATCCGGGAGATAGGGGCAAGCGTTAACCTATTGTCCTTACCGCGCCTTAACCCTGACACGACATTGTCTTAGGCGTTGTGGCGCATGGCGCGCGGACCAGGAAGGGACGGAGTTAAGGGAATGCGAGGATCGTCGTTGCAAGTCGCCAGCAGGGCACCGATGTTGCGTGCTGCGGCGTTCGGCCTCGCCGCGATGGCCTTGTCAGCCTGCGCCTCTGAGGCACCCAAACACCTTCAGCCGCTGCCCTACGCCACAGTCGCAGCGCTTGAGAAGAAGGGCTTCACCGAGGAGGACCCGATCCTGCTGCGTATCTTCAAGCAGGAGTCTGAACTGGAAGTCTGGAAGAAATCCTCGAAGGACGGCAAGTTCCGCCGCTTCAAAACCTACGATATCTGCAAATGGTCAGGCCAGCTCGGACCGAAGATGCAAGAGGGCGATCGTCAGGCGCCGGAGGGCTTCTACGAAGTCACACCGGCTTTGATGAACCCGAACTCCGATTATCACCTGTCGTTCAACCTTGGCTTCCCGAACGCCTTCGATCGCGCGCATGAGCGCACGGGCTCCCATTTGATGGTCCACGGCGCGTGCTCGTCGGCGGGCTGTTACGCCATGGAAGACGAGCAGATCCAGGAGATTTATTCCCTGGCGCGCGAGGCCTTCGACGCCGGCCAGGAATCGTTCCAGGTTCAGGCCTTTCCCTTCCGAATGACGCCGGAAAATCTGGCAATGAATGCCGAGAGCGAGCATATTGATTTCTGGCGCATGCTGAAGGAAGGCAACGACCATTTCGTGGTCACGCAGCGCCGGCCGGCTATTTCGGTTTGCGATCGGCGTTACATCTTCAACGCAGCGACCAGCGAATTCGACCCGCAGGAAGCCTGTCCCGAGTATGACGTGCCGCAGTGGATCCAGACCGCCGTTGCGGAAAAGCAGACCGAAGACTTCATTGAAGAGGTCAAGGTTTTGGCGAAGCTGGAGAAGAAGCGCCAGCGTGAGGCCCCGGCCGCGGTCGAGGAGCCAGCGGTGATGCTCGCGAGCGCCCCCGCCAGCGACGCTGTGCCGGCGGGCGATGAGCCGGCAGCAGTCGCGGTGCCGACCGCGACCGCCGAGACCACGCCCACCATCGCTACGGACCAGGCGCGAACGGCAACGGTCGACAAGCGCCGCTTCATCCCGCGCGTTCGGATGCCGGCGATGCCCAAGCTTCCAAGTCTTCCGGGTGTTCTGCGTCGTGGGCCGGAACCTCTAACACCAGAACCAACGCCGAATGCGGCCGCAAAGGCAAACGATGCGGTCGCCGAAATGCTCGGCGAGCGCTCCCGGCCCACCACGCCAGTGCTCGGTTATCTGCCTCAGGCTCGCTGACCGGGCGCCCTTTACAGCGGCCAGAATATCAGAATTGCCGGTACCGCCACGGCGGTGACGATGATTTCCAGCGGCAGGCCCATGCGCCAATAGTCGCCGAAGCGATAACCGCCGGGACCCATCACCAGCGTGTTGTTCTTGTGCCCGATCGGCGTCAGGAACGCACAGGACGCACCCACCGCGACAGCCATTAAGAACGGATCCGGGTCGGCGCCGATGCGCGTCGCCACGTCAATCGCAACGGGCGCGGCGATGATTGTTGTCGCGGTGTTGTTGAGGACATCGGAGAGCGTCATGGTGATAACGAGGAGTGCCGTCAAAACGAACCACGCCGGCAAGCCAGCGGTCACGGTGACCAAACCGTTCGCTATCAGGCTCGTCCCACCCGCGGATTCGAACGCCGCGCCAATCGGGATCAAGGAGCCCAGCAGAACGATGACGGGCCATTCAATCGAATCGTAGATGTCGCGCAGTGGAATGACGCGAAAGAGAACCATCGCGGCGGCTGCCGCGCCGAGCGCAACCGGCAAGTAAAGCAAGCCGATCGTTGCCAAGAGGATGGCGATGCCGAAGATCGCGATCGCCAGGCTGGCCTTGTCGCGTGATGATACGCTCAAGCCACGATCGGCAAGTGGCAGGCAACCGAGCCACGCGACCACGTCCTCCAGCCGCTCCTTCGGGCCGTAGATCAACAGCACGTCGCCGGGTGCCATCGGCAGGTGGCGCAGGCGTTCACGAACCTGCTTGCCTTGGCGCGCGACACCCAAAAGCACGCAGCCGTATCGCGCCCGTAGGCGAATATCGTCGGTGGTGCGCCCGTCAATGCGCGCGTCCTTCGGCACGACCGCTTCAATCAGACCCATGTCCGTCGACTGATCAAGTTTCGTGCCCTTTTTCACGTAAGACAGCTTCAAGGCGCCGACAATTTGCTCAAGGCCTTCGGGGTTGCCCTCCAGAACGAGAATGTCGCCTTTCCTCACGGTCTGGTTGCGTGCCGCGCCCGGCAGCCGTTTGCCGGCACGCACGAGACCCAGAACGACGACATCGTTTTCCTCCGCAATCGGGTCGAGATCGCGCACCATCTGATCGATGGCCGTGGACCCGTCCTCGACGATGAGTTCGGACACATAGGAATCGATCTCGAACAATTCCTTGGCGCCAGAACGATCGGTGACGCTCGCAGGCAGGAGCCGCCAGCCGACGAACGAGATGAACGCGATGCCGGCAATGGCGCAAGCGATCCCCACAGGCGCGAAATCGAACATGGCGAAGGCCTCGCCGCGCGATGTCTCGCGGAACTGGGCGATGATGATATTGGGCGGCGTGCCGATCAGTGTGATCAAGCCTCCGAGGATCGTGGCGAACGACAGCGGCATCAGCGTGAGCGCCGGTGATCGACCGGCTTTTTTCGAAGCCTGGAGTTCCACCGGCATGAGGATCGCAAGTGCCGCCACATTGTTCATGACGGCCGAAAGTCCACCGGCGACGCTCGACATAATGGCGATATGGCGGCCGAGACTACGGCCGGCATCGACGATGACACGCGCAATGAGATCGACGGCGCCCGAATTCAGCAATCCGCGAGAGATAATAAGCACGATGGCGATTATCGCCGTGGCCGGATGGCCGAAGCCTGAAAATGCGTCGTCGGTCGCCACGACACCCGCGACGACCGCGACGATGAGGGCGCAGAACGCAACCAGATCGTAGCGAATGCGTCCCCAAAGCAGCAGTCCCAAGACACCGCCCAGGATAGCGAAAAGGATGACTTGATCCTGTGTCATGTCGCCAATGTTAGTCCCTCGATCCTTCGAACGGGACGACATTGCCCGATTTGCGATCGTCGGAAAACCGGCAAAGACAGGTCCTAGGCAGTAGCCCAACGATAGAGGCTGATCGGTGTACTGACACCGTCCAGTCGATGGTCCTCCGCCTTCTCCCAAAAGTCGGGCACCGCTGAGGCAACGGACTCCGTAGCCAGTGCTGGAACGTCGAGCTGGCGCGTTAGTTTCTCGATCCGGGCGACTTCATTGACGGTCGGTCCGATGACGGAGAAGGAGAGGCGGCTCGGCACGCCGATATTGCCGAACATCACATCACCCAGATTGAGCGCCACGGAGAAAGCAAAGGGTTGTTTTCCCGCGAGCGCCCTTCCGGCGTTGACTGACTGTGCCTCGCTCAATGCGACATGAACTGCCTCGCTTGCGGCGCGGGCAGCGCGCGGGATGTCGGCGTTCGTCTCGACCGGGAAGATTGCCAGAACCGCATCGCCGATAAAATCGAGGACCTCGCCGCCGGCGTCCAACGCCGCGCCGGCCACGCACTCAAAGTAATCGTTGAGAAGCTCAAGGAACGCATCTTGCGGCATGGTGTCGGCCAGCGCGGTCGATCCGTGGACATCGGAGTACCAGACAACGGCGCGGGTCATGTCGCCATCGCCCCGCCTGATCTGGCCAGACAGCACTTTGTCCGCAGCGCGATCGCCAAGGTAAGTGGCTGCCACATTGCGGGTGATGTCGGACTGGATGGCGGTCTTGCAGGCGACGGCAAACCGCTTCTGGATCCGCTTCAAAGAGGCCAGGTCGCCGTCCGAGAACCCGCCTGGCCGGTCGCTGTTCCAGCTAACCAGGATGCCGCGCGGTTCGTTGATTTGCGACGTGCTGACCGTCGAGAATGCCGTGGCCATCGCGAAGTAGTCGGTGTAGCCCTTTTCGGCGAACTCGATCAGAACCGGGAAGTCGAGGGTCGCCTCGGGCCCGGTCAACTTGCGGCGAAAGTAGTTTGCATCTGATTCCAACAGAAATTTGAGAGGGCTCTGGCGCCACGCTTCCGGCTCATCGCTTCGGTGCGCGTACTGTTCCATCTCAACGGTTTCGCCTCGGCGCCAAACGGCCATCTCCACTTCGATGACGGGGTGGAGCGTCTGATAGGTGATCATGGCGCGCGATACGGGAATGCCCGCAGCGTTTATGCGTTCGCACATGCCGCCAAACATGGCGTTGATGTCGGGACTACCGAGCGATTGGTCGACAAGCCATTCCGTGACGGTTCCGACTAACGTGTCATCGGCCATTTGGATGGGTCCGGCCGCTCCTAGGCATAGCGGCCGTGGCAGTGCTTGTATTTCTTGCCCGACCCGCAGGGGCAGGGCGCGTTGCGCGGTACCTTGCCCCATGTTTCCGGGCGCGCCGGGTCCAGCGCCGCACCGGGCCGCGGCCGCTCAAGCACGGCGACGTCGGCTGCCGCCATCTCGTTCTCGCCGGTCATCGGATCGATATGCTGGGCCTCGACATCGGCAAAATCGGCTTCCGGCATATCGACCTGCTGCTGAGGCGCCAGTTCGACATGCATGAGCTGGCCGGTGACGTGCTCGCGCAAACGCGCCAGGAGGCTCTCAAACAGCGTGAACGCCTCGGTCTTGTATTCGTTCAGCGGATCGCGCTGGCCATAGCCACGAAAGCCGACGACCTGGCGCAGATGGTCGAGCGTGATCAAATGTTCACGCCAAAGCGAATCGAGCGTCTGGAGAAGAACGGCCTTTTCAATCTGCCGGGCAACGTCTGGACCGAACGCGGCGGCCTTCTTGGCGGCCTTCTCCTCGACCTCTTTGAGAACACGCTCGCGGATTTCCGCGTCAGCGATGCCCTCTTCCTCGGCCCATTGGTCGACGGGCAAATCCAGCCCGAAAACGCGGGAGAGGTCTTCTTTCAGCGTCGCCGTATCCCATTGCTCGGCATAGGCCTTTTCCGGAATGCTCTTGGCGACGAAATCGTCAACGACATCGTGACGCATGTCGGCGACGGTTTCGTTCACCGCGGTGTCGCCCATCAGCTCAATGCGCTGTTCGAAGATCACCTTGCGCTGGTCGTTCATCACGTTATCGAACTTGAGCAAGTTCTTGCGGATGTCGAAATTGCGCGCTTCGACCTTTTGCTGCGCCTTCTCCAGCGCCTTGTTGATCCAGGGATGGACGATGGCCTCGCCCTCCTGAAGTCCGAGTTTGGTGAGCACCGTGTCCATTCGGTCGGAGCCGAAAATGCGCATCAGATCGTCCTGCAGCGACAGGAAGAACTTCGACGCACCCGGATCGCCCTGGCGGCCCGAACGGCCGCGCAACTGGTTGTCGATGCGGCGGCTTTCGTGTCGCTCCGTGCCGACGACGTAGAGCCCGCCTTCGGCGATTGCCTTGTCGCGCAACTCTTCCACGCGGGCGCGGATGGCCGTCTCCTTGTCGTCGCGCTCCGAGCCCGCGGGCATATCGCCCAGCTCGGCCTCGATCCGCATGTCGGCATTGCCGCCAAGCTGAATGTCGGTGCCGCGGCCCGCCATGTTCGTTGCAATCGTGATAGCGCCCGGAACCCCCGCCTGAGCGACGATTTGCGCCTCCTGCTCGTGATAGCGGGCGTTAAGGACGGCGAAGACCTTCTCCTTCTTAGTGCCGGAATCGCCGTCGTAGAGAACCTTGAACGCGTCGGGGTCGTCGAAGGTCTTTTGCTTGTAGCCCCGCTTCTTCAAAAGCTCGGCCAGAACCTCGGACTTTTCGATGGATGTCGTGCCGACCAACATGGGCTGGCCGCGCGACTTGCAGTCGTCGATCAATGCCATGATGGCTTCGTATTTCTCGTCCTGGGTGCGATAGACCTCGTCGTCCTCGTCTGCGCGCTTGATTGGCAGATTGGTCGGAACCTCGACGACTTCCAAGCTGTAGATATCGGCGAACTCGGCCGCTTCGGTTGCCGCCGTGCCCGTCATGCCGGCGAGCTTGTCGTAGAGCCGGAAATAGTTTTGGAACGTGATGGAGGCTAGCGTCACGTTTTCCGGTTGAATCGAGACGTGTTCCTTGGCTTCCAGCGCCTGATGGAGGCCTTCCGAAAAGCGTCGGCCGGGCATCATGCGACCGGTGAACTCGTCGATGATGATCACTTCGTCATTGCGGACGATGTAATCCTTGTCGCGTTGAAACAGCTTGTGTGCGCGTAGCGCCTGATTGACATGGTGGACGACCGTGACGTTCTCAACGTCGTAAAGTGAGTCGCCCTTCAAATCCCCACCATCCCTGAGAAGCTGCTCGATGGCCTCGGTGCCCTCCTCGGTCAGCGTCGCCGCGCGCTGCTTTTCGTCAACCTCATAGTGTTCGGGTTCAAGCTTGGGAATGTAGGTGTCGATCGCGTTGTAGAGATCGGACTTGTCCTCAACGGGGCCGGAGATGATGAGCGGCGTGCGCGCCTCGTCAACCAAGATTGAGTCGACCTCGTCGACGATCGCGAAGTTATGGGTACGCTGGACCATCTGATCCAGGTCGTACTTCATATTGTCGCGCAGATAGTCGAAGCCGAGTTCGTTATTCGTGCCGTAAGTGACATCGCAATTGTAAGCTGCCTTGCGTTCCGCATCGTCCATGCCGTGAACGATCACGCCGACGGTCAGGCCGAGATAGTTGTAGATCGCGCCCATCCATTCGGAGTCGCGCTTGGCGAGATAGTCGTTGACGGTGACGACGTGGACGCCCTTGCCGGCGAGCGCGTTCAAATAGACCGGAAGGGTGGCGACAAGGGTCTTGCCCTCGCCGGTCTTCATCTCCGCGATCGCGCCCTCGTGCAGCACCATGCCGCCGACCAGCTGAACGTCGAAATGCCGCTGATGTAGCGTGCGTTTGGCCGCTTCGCGCACAGTTGCGAATGCCGGAACAAGTAGATCGTTTAGGGGTTTGCCGCCCGCCACCTCGTCGCGGAATTGCGCGGTTCGGGCGATCAGATCGTCTTGCGAAAGGCCTTCGAGTTCGGGTTCCAGCGCGTTGATCTTCTCGACAAAGCTACGATAGCTCTTGACGCGACGATCGTTTGCCGAGCCGAACATCTTGCTCGCGATGGCCCCGAATTTCATGCCTCTAACATCCTTCAAAGCGCATTAAGGCTGCGCCGCAATCGATCCCTGTCTTCGCTTATCGTCATGATTGCGAAGACCGAATTTGCGGCGCGCCGAGACTGGTAGCGCAAAAGTCACACGACAAAATCCTTCACGCGATGTAAGAGGGGGCACGATTCTTGTCAATGTAGCGGTTTGCCTCGCGCTGCATCTGTTTGGCGAACGTTTTGTATCGGCGCCTTACGCAACGAATAGGAATACTCATGACCATTACCAATGCGCTGCGCGCCATCGCGCTCTCAACGGCCATCGCCCTGCCCTTATTTGGGGCGGCCAGCGCCAGCGAGGAGTCCGACATCGTTGCCTCCGTCAACGGCGCACAGATTACCGAGGCTGATTTGACGGCCGCGGCCGCTGAACTTGAGCCGGCGGTCAAGGACATGGAAGACGCGGAACGGCGAAATTACCTGATCACCTTTCTCATCGACATGAAGCTGATGGCACAGGAGGCAGATCGGCGCGGCATGGCCGTGTCCGACGTCTTTGAAAACCGCATGGCGTTTCTACGCGAACGGGTTCTCATGCAGTCGATCCTGTCCGACGAAGCAGGCAAGGCCGTCTCCGATGACGCGATGAAGGCGTTCTATGAGGAAGCAATCGGCCAAATGGATCGGCAGGAAGAGATCCGCGCTCGCCACATCCTGGTCGAGACTGAGGAAGAGGCCAAAGCCGTTTTGGAAGAGGTGAGGGGCGGTGCAGACTTCGCTGAGACGGCGAAGGCTAAGTCCATCGGTCCATCTTCGGCGAAGGGCGGCGATCTGGAGTATTTTGGCCGCGGCCGGATGGTCCCGGCGTTCGAGACGGCGGCCTTTGCTCTGGAGGTCGGCGAGATTTCGGAGCCGGTGCAGACGCAGTTCGGCTGGCACGTCATCAAAGTGGAAGACAAGCGGCTGTCACAGCCGCCCGCTTTTACCGATGTCGAGGGCCAAATCCGGGAAATCTTGGAGCGTCAAGCACAGGCCGAATTCGTGACTAAGCTGCGCGACGCCGCCGAGATCGAGCGCAAGGATCCGGCCGCGCCGGCTGCCGAATAGGCGCATACGCGAGGTCGCCATGGCCGCGCCGCCGCTCTCTCCGCTCGCGCCGAAGTCGTTTCCGGACATGCCATCGATCGATGGGGTGCGGATCGGCACCGCCGCCGCCGGCATTAAGTACAAAGATCGCACCGACCTCATGGTCATGCGCTTCGATCGACCGGCCGCAGTTGCCGGCGTGTTGACTCGGTCGCACACGGCCTCCGCACCCGTCGACTGGTGTCGCACCGCATTGCCCGGCGGTTCGGCGCGGGGCCTCGTGGTCAATTCCGGCAACGCCAACGCCTTTACGGGCGTCCGGGGCAGGCAGGCGACGGAGCAAACGGCTGCTGCGGCGGCGGACGTGCTTGGCTGTCAGCCGGAAGAGATCTTGCTCGCGTCTACGGGCGTCATCGGCGAGCCGCTCGATGCCGGCGCTTTCTCCGACATCCTCAAGAAGACTGCCGCAAGCGCTAAGCCCGACTGCTGGCCCGAGGCGGCTAGCGCCATCATGACCACGGATACTTTCCCGAAATACGCCACACGGTCCGCGAGCCTTGGCGGCGTGCCTGTGACCATCAATGGTATTGCCAAGGGATCGGGGATGATCGCGCCCGACATGGCGACGATGCTGGCGTTTTTCGTCACCGATGCACCTCTGGCGCCCGCCGTCCTGAAGCGGCTCTTGACCACGGCCAACGACCAGGCTTTCAACGCCATCACGGTCGATGGCGACACGTCGACAAGCGATACGGTGTTGCTGTTCGCGACCGGCGCGGCAGAGGCGCGCGACGCGCCAGGCATCACATTGCCGAGCGACCGGCGCCTGGCCGGCATCCGGCGGGCGTTGAAGGACATCATGCGCGATCTCGCCCAGCAGATCGTTCGCGACGGTGAGGGTGCGTCCAAGTTCGTCACCGTCACCGTCACCGGCGCCATCACGAAGCGCTCTGCGCGACGGATTGCCATGGCGGTCGCCAATTCGCCACTCGTCAAGACCGCGATTGCGGGCGAGGACGCGAATTGGGGTCGCGTCGTGATGGCTGTTGGAAAGGCCGGAGAGCCGGCCGATCGCGATCGACTGGCGATCTGGTTCGGAGACGTTCAGGTCGCCGCCGACGGTGAGCGTCATCCAAGTTATGATGAAGCGCTCGCGTCTGCGATGATGAAACGGGACGCGATCGATATCCGGATCGATCTGGGGCTCGGGACCGGCCGCTTCACCGCGTGGACCTGCGATCTCACCCACGGCTATATCTCGATCAACGCAGATTATCGTAGCTAGAGGCTGTTAGGGACTTTGGATGGACGTTGCGTTGGAGCAAAAATCGTTCCTGAACAGGAGAAAAGCACAAGGCGGTGTGGGCCACCGTCGAGCATTTTCGACGCATTCAGGGGCGTTTTTTGCCCAACCCCGAAGGGGCCGACCGCAAATCCGCCATTTCGGCGTCGCTCGTCGTAGAACATGCGCTGCATGTCCGTCCTCCTCGCTCCTGGAACTGACGGATTTTCGCTTCGGCGCAACCACATCCAAAGTCCCTAACAGCCTCTATCCATGACAAAGCCGCAGGGTTCAATCGTGCTGGTGGCAGCCTGTGCGCTGGTTGATGTCGATGGCCGCGTTCTCATCACGCGTCGCCCTCAGGGCAAGGCGATGGCTGGCTTGTGGGAGTTTCCCGGCGGCAAGGTCGATCCCGGCGAGACGCCGGAAGCCGCAGTCATCCGTGAGTTGAAGGAAGAACTGGCCATCGACGTGACACAGGCCTGCTTAGCGCCTTTAACCTTTGCCAGTCACGCCTACGACGACTTTCACCTCCTCATGCCGCTTTACATTTGTCGTCGATGGGAAGGGCGGGTTGTGCCGCAGGAAAACCAGGAGACTGCCTGGGTTCGCCCGGTTCGCCTGCGCGACTATCCGATGCCGGCGGCCGACGAGCCGCTGATCCCGCATTTGATCGATTTACTTTAGGTAAACGCTAAGGACGTGTTTTTTGGGGGTGTGGTAGGCACTTTTGAAACTTTTGATGATAACTTGCATCAAATTGTGGAGGAAGCTGTGTCCCTGCTTAGCCGGTTCTTATCGAACGAAGACGGCGCGACGGCGATCGAGTATGCGCTGATTGCGACCGGCATCGCATTGGCGATCATCACGATGGTTGGCCTGACGGGCACCGAAATCCAAGGTCTCTTCGGCGACATCAAGACCGAGTTCGACGGGCTGGGTGGCGGTTAAGGCTCCAACGGACGCTTTCGCCGCTCCGCTATCCGTTCCTTAGTGCCTAGAGCATCTGCGAGCCTTGTTTGCGCGGAGCCCGGCCGAAGCGGCTTTTGCTGACTTTCGTGCGGTGACCAACCCAACAAGAAGACAAGTTCGAATGTCGCGCGCACGCGTCCATCGCTATCGCTGAACTGTTCGGAGTAGATTTCAGCCAATCGCAGCGCGACATCGCGCCGAAGTGGGCGTTTGAGCCGTTCCTTGAGGATGTTCGTTGCCGCCATGCCGCGCAGATCGCGTATGAGATCGAAAACGGTGTCGTAGCGGACGGTCAGCGTTTTGGAATCCGTGACGGGCAGTGCGAAACCGGCGCGCTGCAGGAGATCGCCGGCATCCCGAACGTCGACGAAGGGCGCGACCCTGGGGCTGACGCCGCCCAGGCATTCTGTCTCCGCTGTGGCAAATGCCTGGCGCAACTCCTTCAACGTGTCGGCGCCAGCGACCGTTGCCATGAACAGGCCATCCGGTTTCAAAGCATTCTCGATCTGAATGAGCGCGCCTGGCAGATCGTTGACGAAGCCAAGCCCCCCGGCGGAGACAATCAGGTCGAATGTGTGCGGCTTAAGCGGAAGCCACTCTTCGTCGCCGACGACTGCAGCCGTTGTCATGATGCGATCGAGGCGGATCGTCTGACCGACACGTAGATGGTTGGCCAAGGCCTCGGCTATCACGCCGAAGGACCCGCCAAGATCGGCTGCAAGCGGAAAATCGCGCACGATCAGATCAAGGCGTTCGATGATTTCCCGCGTCGCCTCCGTCGCCAAAAATGTCTCCGGCCCCTGGCGAACGGCGCGTTGGATGCGTTGGCGAAGTAGGGCGCGATCGAAGAGTGGTGGCGCTGACACAGAAGGCTCCGGGCAGTTTGCATCAGACCTACGGCATCTACCCGGATCGGTCCATTGGCACAGAACACATGACTTAGTTAAGTGCGGACCCTAGACTGCCCCATGGCCGCAATCGCCAACAGAGAACACGCCGCCACTGCCATCAGCATCGGCAGACGCGTCTTGGATTTGCTGCTGCCGCCCATCTGTCCGCTCTGCACAGCACCGGTCGTCAGCAGTCCGGGGCTATGTGCTCGGTGCCATGCCGAACTGACACTCATCTCTGCACCCATCCATCCGATCACCGGTCAGCCGCTTCCGTTTCCGGTTGATGGCGATGCTTTGGCGAGCTTCACCGCTCTTGTCCCGCCCGTCTATCGCCGCGCCCGCGCCACATGCGTCTTTGACGGCGCCGGCCGCAACCTTGTTCACGCCTTGAAGTACCGCGACCGACACGATTGCGCTGAGCTCATGGCGCGCTTGATGGAGCGTGCGGGCAGGGAACTCCTCGATCCAAGGGCCATTCTGGTGCCCATTCCGCTACATTGGCGTCGGCAGTGGGGGCGCAGATACAATCAATCGGGGCTGCTTGCCGCTGCGTTGTCACGTCAAGCCGGTCTGCCATGCATCGCCGACGCTCTTCGGCGCGATCGTGCCACCGCGGCACAGGTCGGCCTTACCGAAGCCCAGCGCCGCGCCAATGTGGCACGGGCGTTCTCCGCCAATCCTCGGCGATTGCCTGAGATGAGCAATCGACCCGTCATCCTTGTCGACGACGTGATGACAACCGGGGCAACGGTCGAGGCGGCAGCGCGCGCTTTGATGGAAGCCGGCGCATTTGCGGTCGATGTGTTATGCTTTGCCAAAGTCGTGAACGACGCCGACTTGCCTCTTTAGCCAAATGGACTATGTCAGGCGACGGTTTTATGACGATGCACAAGGATCGCGTTTTGGCTGGGGTTGAAGTCTATACGCAAGCGTTTTGCGGCTATTGCTCGGCGGCGAAATCACTGCTGTCGAAAAAGGGTGTCGCGTTCCGTGAAATCGACGTCACGCTGAAACCCGGCGAGCGACGGGCCATGGCCGAGCGCGCCAATGGCCAGCGGACGACACCGCAGATCTTCATCGGCGAAACCCATGTCGGCGGCTGCGATGATCTGTTCGCGCTGGAGCAGGCCGGTAAGCTCGATTCCCTTTTGTCGGAGACATCGGGATAATCCAATGACGGATCGACGCTTCACTGCCGGGTGCGTCCAGATGCGAACCAGTAGCGACATTGCAGAAAACACTGCCGAGGCAAGCGCGCTGATCCGCAAGGCGGCCCTGGGTGGCGCCACGTATGTCCAGACGCCGGAGCAAACGGCGACGATGGAACTTGGCCGAAAGTCGCTTATGGCAGCGATCCACGATGAGGCGAGCGATCCGGCGGTAACCGCCTTTCGCGGCTTGGCCGCAGAGCTTGGCGTTTGGCTGCATATCGGATCGCTGGCCGTGCGCGTCGGAGAGGACTTGGCGGCCAACCGTGCCTTCATGATTGCGCCGGACGGATCAATCGCCGGCCGCTATGACAAGATCCACATGTTCGACGTCGATCTGCCGGGCGGCGAGAGCTACCGCGAGAGCCGGACCTTCAAGGCCGGCGAAACAGCGGTCGTTGTTGATCTGCCGTTTGCAAAGCTCGGGTTATCGATCTGCTACGATCTGCGTTTCCCGGCGCTCTACCGGGCTTTGGCGCAAGCGGGTGCCGAGGTGCTGACCGTGCCGTCTGCCTTCACGCGCGTGACCGGCGAGGCGCATTGGATGGCGCTGCTGCGCGCGCGTGCGATTGAAACGGGTGCCTATGTCATTGCCGCCGCACAGGGCGGGCGCCACGACAATGGCCGCGAGACCTTCGGCCATTCTACGGCGATCGCGCCTTGGGGCGAGGTGTTGTTCGAGATGGACGACGAACCGGGCTATGCGCTGGCCGAGATCGACTTAGCGGCGGTCGCCGATGCGCGCTCGCGCATTCCCGCACTCCAACACGACCGTGCCTTCGCTCCGGAGACTGTGACGCCGGCCAGCCGGAGAGACGCGTCGTGATCCGCTATCGCATGATATGCGCCGAAGGGCATGACTTCGACGCCTGGTTCCGCTCCGCCGAAGACTGCGACACTCAAGTTGCACGCGGACTTGTGACGTGCGGGACCTGTGGATCGCATGAGGTGAAAAAGGCCTTGATGGCGCCACAGGTCCGGACCTCCAAGAAGGCTGCGGCGCCGACGGTTTCACATGACGTTTCCGACCTGGAAGAGGCGCCAAGCGCCGAAGCTCCGATGCCCGTCGCGGCCATGCCGCCTGATAAGGCGAAGCTTGTGAGCGCCATGCGCGAGCTGCGCAAGAAGGTGACGGAAAACGCCGACTATGTCGGTCCGCGCTTTCCGGAAGAGGCGCGGAAAATTCACTTCGGCGAGACCGAGGCGCGGGGCATCTATGGCGAGGCCTCGCCCGACGACGTCAAAGCGCTGACGGAGGATGGTGTCGACATCCTGCCGCTGCCGGTGCTGCCGGAGGAGCGGAACTAGGGCATGTTCCCGAAAAGTGTCTGCGGGTTTCGGACAAGAACATGCTGAAAATCAAAGAGCTAGCGCATTTTCGGTGACTCAACTTTCACCGAAAAATGATCTAGCAGGTTGTCAGAAGCAACCGTTCGCCGCGAGTTTCGCGCTGAGTTTGGACGCCTGTCTGCGGAAGTCCTCGATGTCGCGTTTGGTGTTGTCCTGTTTGATCTTCGCCAACCTCAACCGATCTTCAAGACGGTTGATTTCCGACTGCTGCCGCGCTTGCCGGTTGGCGAGGTTCGCCGCCAATGTGACGCAATCCCTGAGGCTACCTATCGCACAGCCGAGGGCCGGCGGTGCGATCGCCTCGATCTGCTGCACTATCCGATGAAGGTTGTTTTTCGCCTGTGAAAGCTGCCCTTCAGTCAGCTTGACTTCTTCCAAGGCTGCTCGGTCCTGGGCTTCAGCGCTATCCATTCTACTTTCCGCAGTTCGTAAACGTTCTGAAAGCACATCGCAGATCCGAGATTTTTCTTCGTTCATCGCAAACAATTCCCAAAAACATTCGATTAGGGTATTCTGCGATAATGAAGCAATACGGGGATAATGTTTTAGTGAGCTGTTTGAAGTATTTCTTGCCTGTTATTGTCTTGTTGATTTGTTTTTCTCAATCCGCCGCCGATGAAAAGGTGCTTGACTTCGACTACACCGAGGATGGTCAGTTTCGCCCCTTTCCGAGCATGCCGGCGCGCGATTTGATGACGTCGAAAGAGCATGCTGGCTACAACTATTTGTTGGATACGCTTCAGTGTGAGGCTGCAAAGTACATACTCAACACGGCGTTCGTGAGAGAGTATCCCCAATTCTCTGCCGCTTTGAAGTGCAGAGACGGTCGCCACAATCCCAGTTACAATCGGTGGGATATCTATGCGCCAGGCTATTTCAACGAGCTTGGGTTTTGCGAAAGCCGCCGGGATTTTATGGTCTCGGAAGCACACCTCGATATGGACACGCAATCCCCGATACCCTATCGGGCGGAACGCCGCGATGAGCGGCTCTATTATCCCGACAGGCACCTTATGCGGCGCAACAGTAATATCAGGAGTATCCTATATCATGCGGATCGGGACCATGCGCCCGCGCTCGTGTTCGTCGCCGACCTCGTCCGGCGCGGCGATCTCTTCGCGGCGGGCGACGAGGTGGAGCTCTACCTTTTGACCCGCGCCTGCCACCTTGGCCATGACTGCGGGCCCTTGTCGGACCGCATCGAGTCGCTGCGCGAAAGCGTGCCGGACCACCGTGAGCGTCATGTTGCCATTCGGGCGAAGCAGGGTAAGCCGTTCGTCGAAGACGCCGTCATGGACGGCGTGGTACCTTGATATCCGCTCGTATGTGGACGCGGTCAAACATTAGCGGCGGCCGGCCAGCACCATATAGTTGACGTCCATGTCGCGCGACAGCTCCCACCGGTCGCCGAGAATGCTGTAGACGACTCCGGACTTCACCAAAGTCCGCAGACCGTTACGGTCGAGCGCCGCTTCGATCTCTTCGGGGCGGACGAATTTGTCGTAGGTGTGGGTGCCGCGCGGCAGCCAGCCGAGCACATATTCGGCGCCGACGATGGCAAGCGCGTAGGCCTTGGCGGTTCGGTTGATCGTGGCGACGAACATCAGCCCGTTCGGCCGCACCATGCCGGCGCAGGTGTCGAGAAACAGATCAACATCGGCAACGTGTTCCACGACTTCCATGTTCAACACGATATCGAAGGTCTCGCTGGCGGCCGCGATGTCCTCCGCGCTGGCGCAGCGGTAGTCGATCGCTATGCCGGATTGTTCGGCGTGGATACGCGCCGTCTCGACATTCTTGCGGGCCGGGTCGACGCCGACGACGTCGGCGCCCATGCGGGCGATGGGTTCCGACAATAGCCCGCCGCCGCAGCCGATATCGAGGACACGTAGCCCGTCAAGCGGCGTCGTCGATCTGGCATCGCCGCCAAAGTGGAGACAGGTCTCATCGCGAATGAACTTCAGTCGGACGGGATTGAACTTGTGCAGCGTGGCGAACTTGCCGGTCGGGTTCCACCATTCCGCGGCGAGCGCGGAAAATCGCTCGACTTCGGCGGCATCGAGCGTTTGGCCGGTAGCATCCGTCGTATCGTGAGCGGCGGTCATGGCTTAGTCCTTTCCTCGCCTCCATGACATTGCCGCTTCTGTTGCGAAGTCAAGCGGCGATGTTGCGCCCCGCCGCCGACACGGTTAAGAGAGCGCCCCAGCGGGTCGCCGGCCGGGCGCCCGCTTTGATCTCGTTCAAGCCTGATTGAGGGACGACCGGGCATCATGGCGCGGCTGGTGTTGAAATTCGGGGGAACGTCGGTTGCCGATGTCGAGCGCATCCGCAACGTCGCACGCCATGTGAAACGGGAATACGACGCGGGCAACGACGTTGCCGTCGTCGTCTCGGCGATGGCGGGCACTACCAATCAACTGGTGGAATGGACCCGTGAAGCTTCGGCGCTTCACGACGCGCGCGAATACGACACCGTGGTCGCCGCCGGAGAACAGGTCACGATCGGCCTTCTGTCGATCACGCTTCAGGCAATGGGCGTGCCGGCGCGGTCATGGCTTGGCTGGCAGATCCCGATTAGAACCGACGATAGTCACGGCGCGGCGCGCATCGGTGAGATCGAAACCGACATGTTAAACACGCGGTTCGCCGAACGACAGGTGGCGGTGATTGCCGGCTTCCAGGGGTTGGGACCCGACAACCGGATCACGACCTTGGGTCGCGGTGGATCAGATACGTCTGCCGTTGCGGTCGCGGCCGCAGTTAAGGCGGACCGCTGCGACATCTATACGGATGTCGACGGTGTCTTCACGACGGACCCGCGCATGGTGACGCGCGCGCAGCGCCTGCCGCGTATCGCCTATGAGGAGATGCTGGAAATGGCATCGCTCGGCGCCAAGGTGTTGCAGACCCGTTCTGTTGAAATGGCCATGGTACACGGCGTGCCGTTGTGCGTGCGCTCCAGCTTCGACGATCCGGACACGCTGAAACCGTTCGGCCAAGAGGGTAATGAAACGCCCGGCACACTCGTTTGCGATGAGGATGAAATCGTGGAACAGCAGATTGTCTCAGGCATCGCGTTCGCCCGTGACGAGGCGAAAATCACGTTACACCGCGTTCCCGACAAGCCGGGGATCGCGGCTTCCGTTTTCGGCCCGCTCGCCAATGCCGGCATCAATGTCGACATGATTGTCCAGAATGTGTCCGCAGACGGTTCGACGACGGACATGACATTCACTGTGCCCACGATCGACTACGATCGCGCCATGTCGGTTATCCGCGACGCCGAGGACGAGATCCATTACGCTGACCTGACGGGCTCCACCGAAGTGGTCAAGGTGTCCGTCATCGGGGTCGGTATGCGAAGCCACGCCGGCGTTGCAGCGAAGATGTTCGAGGCGTTGGCTGGTCGAGGTATCAACATTCAGGCGATCACCACGTCGGAGATCAAGATCTCCATCTTGATAGACGCCGCCTATACCGAGCTTGCCGTAAGGACACTGCATTCGCTATACGGGCTCGACGAAACAACCTGACGGCGACGACGTCGACATCTTGCCGCGACGAGAAGCGCCCTGCGGCCGCCATTGTGGCGTTCCGCCGAACGAGACCAAAGGATAAGCGCCCATGCGAGGCGGCCATCCCGGACCGTGGCTTTTGCTGCGCCGATTGCGCGAGGTTATGGCCGAGCCGGTCGACGCACAGGAGCGTCTGGACAAGATCGTTGTTCTGATCGCCGCCAACATGGTGGCCGAGGTCTGTTCGGTTTATGTGCTGCGCGAGCATGGCGTGCTGGAACTGTGCGCGACGCAAGGTCTGAAGCAAGAGGCGGTCCACACCTCCAAGCTTCGGATCGGCAAGGGCCTCGTCGGCTTGATCGCGGAACTAGCCGAACCGCTGAACCTGCCGAATGCGCAGGAGCATCCGTCCTTCGCCTATCTTCCGGAAACCGGAGAGGAAATCTATCAGTCCTTCCTTGGCGTGCCGATTCTGCGCGGTGGCCACACGCTGGGTGTCCTGGTTGTTCAAAACCGGGTCAAACGGACCTACTCGGAAGAAGAAGTCGAAGCGCTGCAGACAACGGCGATGATGGTTGCCGAACTGTTTGCGTCGGGAGAACTGGATATCGATGCAGCGCCCGACATCGATATCCGGCATTTACGGTCGCATCATCTCACCGGCGCCGCGCTGTCGGACGCGCTGGGGCTCGGTCATGCCGTCTTTCACGAGCCGCGTATCGTTGTCCGAAATCTGATTGCCGAGGATGTCGAATACGAGCAGAAGCGGCTCGGCGAGGCGCTTGACCGACTGCGCGCCTCAATCGATTCGATGCTGGCGCGTGGCGACATGGCCGGAGCCGGCGAACATCGCGATGTGCTCGATGCCTATCGCATGTTCGCTCACGACAGAGGGTGGACCAAACGCCTGCGCGAGGCCGTGTCGACGGGGCTTACGGCGGAAGCGGCCGTGGAACGCGTGCAGAACGACTATCGCGCCCGGATGATGCGCCAGACTGACCCCTATCTCCGAGAGCGCCTGCACGATCTCGACGACTTGGGCAACCGGCTGCAGCGCGAACTGGTCGGTGCTCCGAACGTTTCACGTTCGGACTTGCCGAAGGACTCCATCATCATCGCGCGCACCATGGGTCCGGCGGAGCTTCTTGACTATGACCGGGAGCGCATTCGCGGTCTCGTGTTGGAAGAGGGAAGCGCGACCAGCCATGTGGCGGTTGTCGCCAAGGCACTCGGTATCGCGGCGGTTGGGCAGATCGAGCGCGCGCTCGATCTGATTGACGAGTCGGACCCGATCATCGTCGATGGCCAAACCGGGGATGTTCACATCCGCCCGGCCGCCGACGTCGAAGCGGCCTATGTCGAAAAAGTTCGTTTCCGCGCTCGCCGGCAGGCGCAATACGACAAAGACCGCGATCTGCCCGCGATCTCAAAAGACGGGACGCCGGTGGCGCTCCTGGTCAATGCCGGCCTTCTGGTCGACCTGCCGCATTTGCGGGAATCCGGCGCCGACGGCATAGGTCTGTTTCGCACCGAACTGCAATTCATGCTGGCGACCAACCTGCCGCGCGTGCGCGAGCAGGAACGGGTCTATGCGCAGGTACTCGACGTCGCGGCGGGCCGGCCCGTAACCTTTCGCTCGCTCGATGTCGGCGGTGATAAGGTCCTGCCCTATCTGCGGTCACCGCGCGAAGAGAACCCGGCGCTTGGCTGGCGCGCGATCCGCTTGGCGCTCGACCGGCCGGGTCTGCTTCGCATTCAGGCGCGGGCGCTGATGCGCGCCGCCGCGAAGCGCGATCTCAGACTGATGTTTCCCATGGTGTCGGATGTCACTGAGTTTCGCGACGCTCGAGCGGTGATCGAACGCGAGAAGGCTTACTTAGTCCACCACGGCTATGCGCTTCCCGAGACGGTTACGCTGGGCGCGATGATCGAAGTGCCGGCGGTGTTGTTCGAATTGGATGCACTGCTTGAGGAGGTGGACTTCATCTCGGTCGGATCGAACGATCTGGTTCAGTTCATGTTTGCCGCCGACCGTGGCAATCCACGGCTCAATGCCCGGTTCGATACGCTGTCCATTTCGGTTCTGCGGGCATTGGCCAACATTGTCGAAAAGGCTGATGCGACGAACGTTCCGGTGACCTTGTGTGGCGAAATGGCAAGCCGTCCGCTGGAGGCCATGGCATTGATCGGTCTCGGCTACCGGTCGATTTCAATGACGCCGGCGGCGGTGGCACCGGTCAAGGCCATGGTGCGGGAAACGAACATTGACGTGTTGCAGGCCGAGATGGCCGATCTGATGAAGGACGCGGGCACAGGCTCGCTCCGATCGCGGCTCCTCGACTTTGCCCGCCAGAACGACATTCCTGTCTGAGGTTGTTCGGTGGTTCCGCTCGACAAGCTTGACACGGTCATCGCACGCTTCGAGACGCTTCAAATGGAGCTGGCAGGCGCACCCGCGGCGGACGATTTCGTTCGCCTGTCGAAAGAATATGCCGAGCTCGAACCGGTTGCTGAGAAGGCAAAGACCTTGCGCTCTGCGCTCGAGGAACGTGCGGGTATCGATGAAATCCTCGCCGATCCTGACTCGGATCAAGAGATGCGTTCCCTGGCCGATGCGGAGCGCCGAGCCATCGACGAGCGCATCGAAGGCCTCGACAAGACGATCCAGGTTCTCCTTCTGCCGAAGGATGCCGCCGATGCCCGGAACGTGATCATCGAGGTGCGGGCAGGCACAGGCGGTGAGGAGGCGGCGCTGTTCGCGGGTGACCTGTTTCGCATGTACCAGCGCTTTGCGGAGTTGCGGAGCTGGAAGGTCGAGATGCTTTCGATGAATGAATCGGACCTTGGCGGGTATCGTGAAATTGTCGCCAAGATCAACGGGTCGGGCGTCTACGCGAAGCTGAAATTCGAGTCCGGTGTGCATCGGGTCCAACGCGTCCCAGAAACGGAGTCCGGTGGCCGCATCCACACCTCAGCGGCGACCGTAGCGGTCTTACCGGAGGCGGAGGACGTCGATGTCGATGTCGCGGAGACGGATCTAAAGATCGACACCTACCGGTCGTCGGGTGCCGGCGGACAGCACGTTAACACGACGGACAGCGCCGTGCGCATCACCCACCTACCTTCGGGCATCGTCGTCGCGGTGCAGGACGAACGGTCCCAGCACAAGAACAAAGCCAAGGCGATGACACTGCTGCGCGCCAAGATCTATGAGGAGGAGCGGCAACGCGCTGACGAGGCCCGCTCGGCCGAGCGCAAGGACCAAGTCGGATCCGGCGATCGCTCGGAGCGCATTCGCACATATAATTTTCCGCAAGGGCGCGTCACCGATCACCGGATCGGTCTCACTCTCTACAAGCTCGACCAGGTGATCGCCGGCGAGGCACTTGGCGAAATCATCGATGCCTTGATCACCGAGCATCAGGCGGCGCAATTGGCAGCGCTCGATGGTGCCGAAGCTTAAGGCCGAGACGGCGTCAGGTCTGCTTGCGGAAGGTGCCGGCCTGTTCGCTGACGCGGGCATTTTCGAAGCTCGCCGGCGCGCCCGGCAGATCGTCTGCCTTGTGGGTGGTGTCGATCCCGCCGCGCTCATCGCACAACCTGAGACGCCGGTGTCTGCCGAGGTGGCCGAGCGCTGTCGCGATGCCTTTCATCGCCACGCGGGCGGCGAGCCGATCGCGCGCATTGCCGGCACGCGCGCATTTTGGCGCCATGACTTCGCGTTGTCGCCGGAAACGCTCGAACCGAGGCCGGAAACGGAGACGCTGATCGATGCCGTTCATGATATCGTGCCCGATCCGACCGTATCGCTTGCGATCGCCGATCTGGGAACCGGTACCGGGGCGATTGCACTGTCGCTGTTGGCGGAGTTCGACAGCGCCTGGGCACTCGCGACTGACCGCAGCCGGGTCGCTTTGCTGACCGCGCGCCGCAACGCTGCGGCAATCGGCGTCGATCGGCGCGTCACACTCTTGTGCGCCGATTGGCTGGCTCCACTCGTCGGGCAGTTCGATGTAATCGTGTCCAATCCTCCCTATATCCGAACGGCTGATCTGGACGGCTTGCCGCCGATCGTACGCGATCACGATCCACGCGCCGCACTTGATGGCGGAGCCGAGGGGCTAGACGCTTATCGCGCGATTGCCCGCGACGCGGCGCGCAATCTGCGTCCTGGCGGCTGGCTGATCGTCGAGATCGGTGAGGGGATGGCCGACGGCGTCTTGGATCTTCTGAAGAAGCATTTAACCCTGCGGGATACGCGCCTTTGGTCGGACCTGTCCGGCAAGACGCGCGTCGTCGGTGGACGGGTGCGTTAGGCATTTGGTTACCCCTGACCGGCATGACTAAAAAGGGCTTGGAATACGCGCGGGAACCCGATAACCTCCCGGTGCCTGTCGAGATGTTTCGACAAAAGGAATGACTGGGACGCGCTCCGGTCAGGTCGAAGTTTTCCAGGCACCACTCAGCAGGATCATTGGAACGCCGCTTCAACGAGGTGGCCGCGATGGTTCGAGAACGTGGTGATCGACGAGATTGCCACCGCGTCTGAATGAGTTGGATTTAAGGCTGCGCCAGATCGGGGCGATATGGGCGCATTTGTCGTGACGAAATCGATTGCCGATTGACGTCATGGGACTGGGAACAAACGGCCATCAGGATGGATTCATGAGGCAGAACCAGCACAGCGGCGGCAAGCGTATGCGGGGACGGAACCGGAAGGGGCCGAATCCGATGAGCCGCAACTATGAAAGCAATGGTCCGGACGTCAAAATCCGCGGTAATGCCTCCCACATCGCTGAAAAGTACAGCACGCTCGCGCGTGACGCGCTGGTGTCCGGCGATCGCGTCATGGCCGAGAACTATCTCCAGCACGCTGAACACTACAATCGGATCATCTCGGCCGCGCAGGCACAAATTCAGGCGCAGGCCGAGCAGCAGCAAAACCAGCAGCAGTCTCAACCTGACGTCGGCGAATCGAACGGTCGCGACCGTCGTGGGCCGCCGTCGTTCGGCGACGACCCCGCCTCGGCCGAAGCTGCAAATGCAGCCACGGCGTCCGATGAAACGCCTGCCGAAGGTGCCGTTGACTCTGAGGATAAGCCGCGTGCGGTGCGCAGCCGCCGTGGGCGGCGCGGCCCGCGTGCCAAGGCGGAGAATGGCGCGGACCTGTCATCCGAGAGTGAGAGCGAAGCGCCGGCCGCTGAGGCGGCTCCCGATCAGGCGCCTTCGGAGTCCGCCGAACCTGTGAAGACTGAAGAACCGGTTGCTGCTTCCGAGGCGGCCGAGCCGACGATCTCCGGCTAGGTCCAAGCCCAAGCCCAAAGAGCAGGCGCGGTCAGGATCGGCCGATTCAATCAATCGAAGTGGCATCGCTGATGGCGCGAGTGGTCGGTGCTTAAGCCCTGGTCGACAACAGCGCCGAGATTCCTCGCATCCCCCCTTTTGTTGCCCATCTGCAACACCTATATCCGGTCCGGGAATGCCGTTTTAGGGTTCCGACCATTCATCGGGCTGGGCGTAATGCCAGCCTCATCACGGATCGACGCGCCGCGCCGGAAAGTCGGGCGGACGTATCGTGAAAGGAGATCGGATGAACATTGAAAAGTACTCAGAACGGGCACGCGGCTTCGTTCAATCCGCTCAGTCCCTGGCGTTGCGGGACAACCACCAGCAATTCACGCCTCTTCATGTCCTCAAGGTTCTGCTGGATGATCCGGATGGGCTCTCAGCAGGCCTGATCGCGCGTGCAGGTGGCGATCCGGCAGTCGCGTCTGAACGCACGGCCGCAAGCCTTGCCAAGATTCCTCAGGTTGAAGGCGGCGCCGGGCAGCTTTATCTGGCGCCCGAGACGGCCCGTCTCTTCGATAGCGCTGAAAAGATCGCTGACAAAGCCAAAGACGCGTTCGTTACGGTCGAACGCCTGCTTCAGGCCTTGGCGCTTGAAAAGTCCGGCGAGGCCGGAAAAGCGCTGGCCGAAGCGGGCGTGACCCCCCAAGGTTTAGAGAGCGCGATCGCCGACATGCGCAAGGGACGCACGGCCGACTCGGCGTCGTCGGAAAGCAGCTATGATGCACTCAAACGTTACACTCGCGATCTGACCGAGGCAGCCCGCGATGGCAAGCTCGATCCGGTCATCGGCCGCGACGACGAGATTCGCCGGACAATCCAGGTCTTGTCGCGTCGCACCAAGAACAATCCGGTGCTGATCGGTGAACCGGGCGTCGGCAAGACGGCCATCGCCGAAGGACTGGCGCTGCGCATCGTCAACGGAGATGTGCCGGAGAGCCTGACCGACAAATTGCTCCTGGCGCTGGACATGGGCGCTCTGATTGCCGGCGCGAAGTATCGCGGCGAGTTCGAAGAACGCCTGAAGGCCGTCCTGTCGGAAATCGAGGCCGAGGCCGGGCGCGTCGTGCTCTTCATTGATGAAATGCACACGCTGGTCGGCGCCGGCAAGGCGGAGGGATCGATGGATGCGTCCAATCTGCTCAAGCCTGCCCTGGCGCGCGGCGAGCTGCACTGTGTCGGGGCCACGACGCTCGATGAATATCGCAAGCACGTTGAAAAGGACGCGGCGCTGGCGCGGCGGTTCCAACCGGTCTTCATCTCGGAACCGACCGTGGAAGACACCGTCTCGATTCTGCGCGGCCTGAAGGAGAAGTATGAACTGCACCACGGCGTACGGATCACGGACTCGGCAATCGTTTCCGCTGCCACGCTGTCAAACCGCTACATCTCCGATCGCTTCCTGCCGGACAAAGCGATCGACCTGGTGGACGAGGCCGCGTCCCGGCTACGCATGCAGGTCGACTCCAAGCCAGAGGAACTCGACGAGTTGGACCGGCGCGTCGTTCAGCTCAAGATCGAGCGCGAGGCGCTCAAGAAGGAGTCCGACTCGGCCTCAAAGGATCGGCTGGACAAGCTCGAAAAAGAACTGACGGATCTGGAAGAATCGTCTGCCGCCATGACCGCGCGCTGGCAGGCGGAAAAGGACAAGCTGTCGTCGGCGCAGGGCCTCAAGGAAGAGTTGGATCGCGCCCGTATTGCCTTGGAACAGGCGCAGCGGTCAGGTCAATACGAGGATGCTGGCCGACTCTCCTATCAGGTCATTCCCGATCTGGAGAAGCGGCTCTCCGATGCGGAGGCCGAAGAAGACAATGGCGGCATGGTCGAAGAGGCCGTGACGCCGCAACACGTCGCCCATATCGTTTCGCGTTGGACCGGCATTCCCGTCGACAAGATGCTGGAAGGCGAGCGCGAAAAACTGCTCGCCATGGAAGACGAGTTGGCGAGGCGGGTTGTCGGTCAAAGCGAAGCCGTTATGGCCGTCTCGACCGCAGTGCGCCGTGCCCGCGCAGGGCTTCAGGACCCGAACCGGCCAATCGGCTCTTTCATGTTCTTGGGTCCCACCGGCGTCGGCAAGACCGAACTGACCAAGGCACTTGCGATGTTCCTGTTCGATGATGAGCAGGCTATGGTGCGGCTGGACATGTCGGAGTACATGGAAAAGCACTCCGTGGCCCGCCTGATCGGCGCGCCGCCCGGCTATGTCGGCTACGAAGAAGGCGGAGCGCTGACTGAAGCCGTGCGTCGCCGGCCCTATCAGGTGGTGTTGTTCGACGAGATCGAGAAGGCCCACCCAGATGTCTTCAACGTGCTTTTACAGGTGCTCGACGACGGGCGCTTGACCGACGGACAGGGACGCACTGTCGATTTTCGCAACACGCTCTTGATCATGACCTCGAACATCGGCGCGGAGTTCCTTGTCAACCAGCCGGAAGGCGAGGACACCGATACGGTCCGCGACGAGGTGATGGCGCTAGTCAAGGCGAACTTTCGTCCTGAGTTCCTCAACCGCGTCGATGAGATCATCCTGTTCCATCGGTTGCGGCGGGAGCAGATGGGCGCGATCGTTGATATACAGCTTGAGCGCCTGCGCCAGCTCCTGGAGCCCCGCAAGATCACGCTCGATCTTTCGGATGCCGCCAGGGCGCGCGTCGCCGAAAGAGGATACGATCCAGCGTACGGCGCACGGCCGCTGAAGCGGGTAATCCAAAAGGACATCCAGGACCCTCTAGCCGAACGTCTGCTGGCTGGCGACTTCAAGGACGGCGACGCCATTCGCGTCGACGTCGACGACGGTGAACTGACCTTCATCGCCGGCGGTTCCCCAGGAACACTTGCCGCAGAGTGACGCGCAAGAATCGGTGAGGCCGGCGAAAACGCCGGCCTCTTTCTTCGAATTCTCTGATCCGGTTATCGGTTTGCGAACTGGCGCGTCTCGTCCGTGTCCCTGCGCGCCAGCGTTGACTGTGCAGGCGGCTTGGCCATCAGAGCGTCGATGCGTGCTTTCTCTCGCTCGAACGCGGCCAGCATGTCGGCCTGCAAGACCCGGCCGCGCGGCAGGCGGATACGCAGCGGATCGACATGGCGACCATTGACCTCGACCTCGTAGTGAAGATGCGGTCCGGTCGATAAGCCCGTGGACCCAACATAGCCGATGACCTGTCCTTGGCGCACCTTGCGGCCAGCCGCGATACCTTTGGCGTGGCGGGTCATGTGGGCATAGTTGGTTTCGTAGCCATTGGCGTGGCGCAACTTCACCCACTTACCGTAGCCGGATTTCCACTTGGCCTCGACGACCGTGCCATTGCCGGCCGCAACGATTGGCGTGCCGCGCGGCGCTGACCAGTCGACGCCCTTGTGCATGCGACGGTAGCGCAGGATCGGGTGGCGACGCATCCCGAATCCAGAGCGGAACCTGCCGCCATTCATGGGCTTGCGGATGAGGAACTTCTTCGCGCTGCGGCCTTCCGCGTCGTAGTAATCGATCACACCGTCATCGGGCGTACGAAACTTATAGAATCCGCGCCCGTCGCCTCGCACGGTCATGGAAATGAAGAGCGGCAGCGGGTCGGGCGGCGTGCCAGACTCGTCCGGCAGTTCGAAGAAGGCTGTGAAATTGTCGCCGGCCTGCACGGAACGCTTGAAGTCGACATCGTACGAGTGAACCTGAACGATCCGGTTCAACACATCATTGGGAATGTTGTGACGGATGCCGGACTCGTAAAGCCCTTGATAGATGCTGGCTCTGGCGCCCGATTTCGGTGCGGCCGTGGCGGTGAGAACCGGGCGGACGACCTCGGCCGACGAGTCGAGCGCGACGAACCGTCCATTCTCGGTCGACTGACGGACCGAGGCGAGATGGGCGCCGTCATCAAACAGACTCATCTGGACCAATTGCGGCCTGTCATCCGTCGCTTCGGCATTGATAGCCAGGTGAATTTGCTGGCCCGGCTTCAACCTGGATGGTTCGAAGACGGGGCGGAGCGTTTCGGCGATCACCCGAGCCTCGGAAGAGCTGACCCCCGCCTCGCCAAGCACCGACGACAGCGTGTCGCCTCGGTTGATCGTAACGACCTGCGTTGACTCGGCGGTCTCGACAACCGGGTCGGACGGCGCCTTGGTTACAACCGATTCGTTCTTCGTGAAGACCGTTTCTTGCGTTGGGCTTGCGTCACCGATCGCACCGATACCCGCGAAGGCAACGCTTTCAGTGTTGATGGCGGGAACGGCCGGAGACACAAATGCGGTGGCTGCGTCAAACTCGAAGGGTGCCGCGGCTCGCACGGCGGTGTCGATGTCCTGCGGCGATAGCGCTTCTGTGTCGTAGAAGAGGACAGCGCCTGCGTCGGCGAACGAGACGGTCTCAATTTCCACCGCATCATTGGCGTCTGTCTTGACCGGTTCCACGTCGACATCATCGTCCGAAAACAGGCCGCCGGCCGCGAAAATCTTCAGCGGATTGAACGGCGGCAGATCGTCGGCGATCTCCGTTGCTGTGGAGGCAATGGGGATTGTGACCAGTTCGTAGGGTCGGATCGAGATGAATGTCTTGCCGGCGACGGTGCGCTCTGCCGTCGTCTGGATCACTTTGCGGCTGATTTCCAACTCGCGGGCAAGATCGAGCTTGTCGCTCTTCGCGGTGGACGAATTGCGGTCGCCGAGACCGAGATCCACATCGGGTGTCTGCGCCACCCGCCATGACGTCATGGGCTGAGCAAAATGAATCGCGCCTTCGACGGACGTCATAAGCGCGCCACCGATTAATCCGGCGCCGCAGATTCCTGTCACGAAGGCGCCGGCAAGCCAGCGCCAAGACACGCTGCCCTGCTTGAGGGCGGCACGGCTGTTCTCGGAAAGCGTGAGCGGCGGTTCATGGCCCACCAATGTGCGCGCCGCGCGATCCGTCTTGGGTACAGGGTGTTTGGTTTTGGCCGACAAGGCGAACGTCACTCCCCCGACTCTCGGTGCCTTATCAGTCGGATAGCAGTTTGGCAGTATTGAGGCTGAACATGCCTGTGCAAATGGCGGCCTGTCAATGCTGAGTCCCGAGCCGATTGCGCTTTGTGTAAATTCATGCTGACGCAACGTCACTCCGGCGCACTGCCGCTTGAGTTGCCAATGTCAAAAAAAGTTCAAGAAACGGACGGTCTTGTGTTGACAGGCACAGTCGCTTCTCCCTATATACGCCTCCGCACTTGGTGGGTCGCTTGCGGCCCATTCGGTGTTGACTTCTCTGAATGACAGGCGCTAGATATCGCGTTCCGCGTTAGTGGCGTCATTCGGCCTGGGCTCTGGAAACAGAGGTCGGGATGGGCGGCTGCCCGGCTCTTTGACAATTGAATAGGAAGAAAGAGAAACGCAGGCGGCGAAGATCTTGCGAGATCCGTCCTCGACGGATCGATAAGAGACTTCGGCGATCTTGCGTTTCCCAACTCGCTACGATCGCGGTCGGCCCTTGGGCTGGCGAGCGATCGGATGTGATTATGGGAACTCGTTAATACGAGTAAGCAAGCGATCAGCCGGATTAAATCTCATTCAACTTGAGAGTTTGATCCTGGCTCAGAACGAACGCTGGCGGCAGGCCTAACACATGCAAGTCGAACGAGAAGCTGGAGCTTGCTCCAGTGGAAAGTGGCAGAC
>JANQPO010000005.1 GCA_028289445.1 Tepidamorphaceae bacterium | reverse complement strand
CACCGCGCTTCCCAAAAGTTCGATATGAGCGCCAAGCGAAACAATCATCCGCACGATGATGGCCAGCAGCAGCGCCAGAACCGTGATGTTCACGATCGTTGTCAACCGCCGGGGCCATACGGTGATGGTGACAGGTTCAACCTTTCGCTTTTTGGCCATCTAGTGCATGGTCCCGAAAAGTGTGTGCGGTTTTCGGACAAGACCATGCTCAAAATCGAAGAGGGTGCGCATCTTCGGCGACTCGACTTTCACTGAATATGCTCTAACCGGAAATCTTGCCGAAATCGGCAACCTTGAGCGTGGCTTCACGGATGCGATTCAAAAGGCACAGTCTGTTGCGGCGCACGATCGGGCTGTCGGCATTGACGGTCACATGATCGAAGAATGCGTCGACCGGACCCCGCAGCTTCGATAGCGCCGCCATGGCTGCTTCGAAATCCTCCGCGTGGAGAGCGCTCGCGGCTTCCGCCTCGGCGGCGTCCAGGCCAGCAAACAACGCTTTTTCCTCGTCCTGCTCGAAATAGCCACGGTCGGGGGCGCCTTCGTATGCGACACCGTCCTTCTTTTCCTCGATCCGCAGAATGTTCACGGCGCGCTTGTAGCCGGCCAGAAGGTTCTGCCCGTCCTCGGTATCGAGGAACGCAGCAAGCGCGGTCACCCGACGGACGATGAGAACGAGATCGTCTTGATTCGACAGAGCAAAGACCGCGTCGATCAGGTCGTGCCGCTCGCCGCGATCGCGCAGATAGACCTTAAGGCGATCGGCGAAGAAGTCGAGAAGCGTCGCATTGACATCGTAGGCATCCGTCCAGTGTTCGAGCGCGTTTTCGCCGATGCCGCCGTAAACCTTGGTGGTTGCGGCGAACCATTCGGTTAGGCCGAGACGCAACTCGTTTTCCAAAACGATGCGGATCACGCCGAGTGCCGCGCGACGAAGCGCGAAAGGATCACGCGAGCCGGTCGGGCGCTCGTCGATGCCGAAAAAGCCGACGAGCGTATAAAGCTTGTCGGCAAGGGCGGCAACGATCGCCGTCGGCTCGGTTGGAACAGGGTCGGACGGGCCCTGTGGCAGATAGTGATCGCGAATCGCATCGGCGACGGCATCGGGCAAGCCGTCATTGCGTGTATAGTAAGCGCCCATGATCCCTTGCAGGTCCGGAAACTCGCCCACCATGCCGGAGACAAGATCGGCCTTCGCCAAAAGCGCCGCCTGCTCGCATTGTTTCTTGTTCGCGTTCGGAACCACCTCCGACAGGTCCATCGCCAGGCGGGCAATGGCGTGTGCTTTGTCGTGCATCGAGCCAAGCTTGGCGTGAAAGACCAGATCGTTGAGCTTGGGCAGGCGATGTTCGAGCGGGGTTTTGAGGTCCTGATCCCAGAAGAACTTCGCGTCGGCGAGGCGCGCGCGGATCACTCGCTCATTGCCGGCAGTGATCGCCGCACCACCGTCCTTGGCCTCGATGTTGGCGACCAGGATGAACCGGTTGGCGAGTGCCCCGGTGTCCGGCGATTGCAAGACGAAACACTTCTGGTTGGCGCGGATCGTCGCGCGGATGACCTCATCCGGCACGCCCAGGAACGCTTCATCGAACGCTCCAATGAGCGGCACGGGCCATTCGATGAGGCCGGCGACCTCATCGACAAGACCCTCGTCCTCGACCAGCACCAGACCGTTCGCCAACGCCAGATCCTTCGCGGCGTCACGAATGGCGTCCTTGCGTTCTTCACGGTCGAGCATGACACGGGCGGCACGCAGACTGGCCTCATAGTCGTCGAACCGGCGCACGACGACGGCGTCGGGCACCATGAAGCGATGGCCGTAGGTGACATTGCCGGACGCAATGTCGCCAATCGTGAACGACACAACTTCCGGTTCTTCGGTGGCGGCACCGAACGTGCAAGTGATCGAACGCAACGGACGGATCCAGCGCAGCGACTCCGATGACGCTGACGTCGCGCCCCACCGCATCGATTTCGCCCAGGGAAAGTCACGGATCACCGAGGGAACGATTTCGGCGATCACCTCGGTGGCGGCGCGGCCCTTGTGTTCGACGACGGCGACATAGAACTCACCCTTCTTCGGGTCGCTTTGAACCGTCGCGTCGTCGATGGACGACAGACCGGCGCCGCGCAGGAAGCCTTCGATGGCCTTGTCCGGCGCTCCGACACGTGGCCCCTTCTTTTCTTCCCGGCGATCGGGCTGACGCACGGGCAGACCATCGACGACAAGCGTCAGCCGGCGCGGTGTGACGAAAGCCCGCGCGGCTTCATAGGTAAGGCCAGCATCAACGAGTCGGTCGGTGGTCAGTCGCTTCAGGTCATCGGCCGCCCGCGCCTGCATGCGCGCAGGGATTTCTTCGCTCAGTAGTTCGAGGAGGAGTTCGGGCATGGTCTAGAATCCACGACGGCGAGATGCGTCGGCGACTGCTAGCAACAGTCGCGCGCATTGTCACGCCTTACCAACCGCCTCCCCCGCCGCCGCCACCGCCGCCGCCGGAAAAGCCACCGCCGCCAGAACCGCCGGACGATTTGGGCTTCGGCATCGCACTGGCAATGCTCGATCCGACCGTGTTGGTGAGCGCTGAGGTCGAGCGCGCCAGGCTGCCGGAATCCCAGCTTCTGCCGCGATAAAACCGCGGATGATACGTCCCCTCTTGGCCGGTGACGCGAAGGTGTTGCTCAAGGGTCTCCGACCAGGGTTTTTCGACGCCAAGCCCGATGGCATAGGGCAGATAGCGCTCAAACAGCGACGTGGTGAAGTCCGGCGCATCCTTCAGGTTCATGCGGTCCGCTTCAGCCACGGAGAGATAAAGCCTGAACCCCTCGATTTCATCCATGACCGCGCGGCCCTGAGCCGTGGGCGCGGTCAGCAGATGCCAGAACGTGATGTTGGCGAACGCAAGGATGACAAGGACGAGCCGCAAGACAGCATATGGCCAGGGCGCCGGAACGATGAAGGTCAACGCCAGGGCCAGGACAGCCAGTGTCCCAACAAGCGTGAAGAATGCGCCCGCCCAGACCGAGCCGCCCGGAACCGACCCACGCAAGCGGCGGATGCCGAGTGACAACAAGAACGCCGAAAACACGCCACCGACAGCGGTCGCGATCAGGCCCGCCATCTCATTTTCGGTCGGCTGATAAAGCGCGACTGAGCCTGCAAGCGCGATGACGGATATCACGACGCCGACGATGAAGATCCCGCGATTGTCTTTGAAGAACCGGCCGCCATATTCGTCAAGAATGGCGTTTGAGAACTTCGTCATCATTCCCTTCAGCGTCGTGCCGTTGGCTTTCGTGAAAGACAGACTATCGCTGCGGCCGAAGAAGGCGCCGTTGAAGATGGCGCGTTCGCCCGGCGGCGCTTCGTCCGGCAAAAGTCCGTTAACGCGCATGGAGACGACGTCGTCGTCCTCGTCGATGGTGATGACGCTTTTCGCCGCCAAAGCCATCAGCGCGGCAACGAAGGCGCGCGGCACGCCCCGCATGCGAGAGCTGAAGCCGCGATAAAACACGTAGCTCACGGCGGCCGCCGACAGACCCTCCGGCGGTTTGAAACGAGGAATGATGACTCCTTTCTCCGGATCGCGGCCGACCCGCCGCCACATGGCGCCAAAATAGCCAAGCACAAGTACGAGACCGCCACCGGCCGTGGCCAGGCCGAGATTGTCGAGCAAGGGACGAATCGCACCGCCGACCGGCTCGGCCACGATACCCTTGGGAAAGCCAACGGCGACCGTTAGCCCCTCCCCGGGGCGAAGCGTCCGCGTCGTGACAAATCTCACCGTGCGCACACCGATCACCTCGGTCGTCGCGTCACTGCCGGCTTCTCCCAAGCGACCGGTGTAAACCGCTGTCTGACCGACCGTCGCACCTTCGGGCAGAACAATGCGCGCTTCGGCCCTAGCGATGGGGAAGTTCCAGAAATTACCAGTGACGTTCCAATAGAGTTCATCCCGGTCGGGGAAAAAACCCAATTGGCGCGTCGTCTGATAAGTCAGGCGATAGGTGTAACGGCCGGGCTGGAGGAAAACGTTGGTGTCGCCGATATAGACCCGAACCCCGCCAGGCATGGATTCGGTGAACCAGGGCTCATCGTGTCCATCGCGCTGAACCTCCAAAACCTTGAATCCGACCGTACGGGTCAGGCCGTTTTCGGTCCGGTAGCGGGTCGGGAAATCGCGAAAAATACCGCGACGAATCTGGCGGCCCTCTGCGACGACCGAGATGGTCTCGGTGACAACGAGCGTGCCGTCGGCCTCGATCTGGACGTCGGAACCGAAGCGCTCGATGACCTCTTCGGCGACGCTCGGCGTGTTCCAAAGTGCAACTGCAATGACAAGGGCGACAAGAAGCCGCATCGCATGACCTAGTCAGGTACGGGCCCTAAAAAGAAACCTCCGGGACGGCGCGGTCGGACGGATCGTCCAATTCGAAATACTCCGCGACCGGAAAGCCAAAGGTGTTCGCGACCAGATTGCTCGGGAACTGTTCGACGAGCGTGTTGTTGTTGCGCACGGAGCCGTTGTAGTAGCGCCGCGCCATTTGAATCTCGTCTTCGATCTCCGACAATGAATCCTGGAATTCACGGAAGTTCGCGTCCGCCTTGAGATCGGGATAGTTTTCAGCCACCGCGATCACATTGGCGAGCGCCCGGCCGAGCAGGCCTTCCGCCTTGGCGCGCTCTTCCGGGTGATCGTCGCCCACGGCCTGTGCCTTGGCGCGTAACTCCGTGACGTTTTCAAAGAGTTCCTTTTCGTGACTGGCATAGCCTTTGACGGTCTCCAGAAGGTTCGGAATGAGATCGGACCGACGCTTCAACTGAACGGAAATGCCGGACCAGGCCTCGTTGACCATCTGCTTCAGTTTCACCAGCCTGTTGTAGATCGAGACCGCGTAAATCGCGGCCGCGACGATCAGGCCCAATATGATCCAGCTCATGTCACGTCTCCCCCGTTCGAGCCGAAGTCAAATCTAGTCGATCTCTGGCGGATTCGGATGAAAATTGAAAGGGTGGCGCGGATTTGTCCCCCGACAGCGCTTGCCGCTCATGTCGGCGGTTTGGTGCCGTGCAGCGCCGACGCCAGACCGGCCAGACCCAGCCATAACAGCCACGACCCGAGCGAAACGATGGCGCTGACGCCGAGACCCTGCAGGAGCAGTGGCTGGGACTGAAGAATCAAAATACCAAGAATGAGAATCGGTACCGGGATGAGGACACCGAGACGCAGACGGTCTTCTTCATAGGCTTCCGTGATCCGCCAAAAGGCGCGAACCGCTAGCCACATCAGCGCGCCGGAGATCAAGAAGATCGGGATCGTTACACTGGCGCCATAGGCAAAGAGCCCGCCGGCCAGAAAGACGAAGGCCGTGGTGACGCCGCCGATGAAGAGGCCGAACAGGACGGCGAGGGCCGGCACCCGTCAGGCCACCCGAATAGTTATTAAAGGCTGTTGTGTGTGCCGTCGCAAAATGGCTGTCCCTCGGTCATTTTGCAGCCGCAGAAGAACTTGCGGCCGGATTCGTCGGCGGTCCACTTGATTGGATTAAAATCCGTGCCCTTGTGCGACCCATCGCAGAATGGCTGGTTGGCCGACTGGCCGCATGCACACCAAAAATAAGACTTTCCGGTCTCGACCTCGACGGGAATAGGCGATTTCTGGGCGATGGTGGGGGCTGACATGCGAGCGGCTCCAAACAGAATGAGAACGTTTCTAAAATAGGCCGTTCTGCATGAGCAGCAAGCGGGAATCCTAACCTCGGCGGATCAATCGAGAAGCGGAAGCAAAGCGTTCTTGAGAGCATCGTACTCCCGTTGCGGAATGCCCTCCATCGCGGCCGCCTTGTCGCTGAGTTCATCGTCATAGCGTTCCGGAGCGGCAAAACGCGCGCCTGGCCGCGTAAACTGACTGTCGGTCAGATCGACACGCTTTCCGTCAATGCGATTGTAGTAGTGCCAGAATTGAGGATAGCGCGTCCTTAGGATGTCGCCGCCAAACACATCGTGGATGACAGCCGCTGTGACATTGCATTGTCCGTTCGCGGGATTCTCCACCGACCACTGGACGGCCGTTTCCAAGGACCAGGCCTTGTCGAGCGCCTCTCGGATCCGGGTCTCATCGAACTCTAGGGCCACGGCATTCTCCAAAATCCAAGTCTCGGGCTGCGATAACACTGTTTGCTCTTGAGATCAGGACGAACCGTACTGGCTCCCAACACCTCTGACCGCTTCGCCGAAGCACGGGCAACAACCTAGTCGGCATAGTCAACATGCTGCAAACACGGTTGTTCCTGTCCGTTCGGGTTCGATCGTTTCAGCCACTCGTACCGATGGTCGTCCAAACAAGCGCTCGCCCAGCCAATCCAGGTCTTGGTCGACCGTATCCATTCGACTGTCGATGACTTCTGGTGGAATCCACGCCACCGTTTCGCCTGTGAATTCGGCGATGGCAAATCGAAAAGCATAGCTTGGCGTAAGGCCCATCCGAAGGTCCGATACGATTATCTTGTCATCCTCCAAGTCCGCTCGATAGTAGCCCCGGCTGAACCATTTGAGCTTTGCGAATGCATCGTTATCCCCGAGACAGGCGGTGAGTTCTGGGCGCGTTGGGTGTGAGTAGATTCTTGCATTTTGATCATTGTCGAAGAGCGAGAGATAAAGATTGTGATAGCGGTCGTCTTCGAGACCGATAACTTTCCAGACCACCATGTTGAAGGGCGCCGCAATCGCAAAAACTTTGGGTGGGTCTATCCCAGCGCTGGCAAAAATGGTTCGTGCTCGACTTTCGGCATTCGCCTGCAAAGCCAGACCCAGCCCCATGTAGGCCGTGCTCGCCAAAAGGGCAGCCGTAAGCCCGCCTTTGAGACGCGATGTCCGGGATTTGCTTGCCAGTGCCCAAACGACGACTACGAGAAGGGGCACGGTGTAAAGCGGATCAATGATGAAGATAGAACCGACGCCGATCGGGTCCGGATAGAGCGGCCAAAACAGCCGCGTGCCGTAAACCGTCATGGCGTCGATAATGGCATGCGTTGAAAAACACAGGAAAACGGTTGACCAGACTCTGATCCTGAGGTCCTTTAGCGCATCGAAAAGACGGACGAGGACCTCACCGACAATCGGCGCCGCTATTGCATGGACGAACAGAGAATGGGTCCATCCCCGGTGCAGGACGAACGCGTCGACCGGGTTGTCGAATGGCAGAAGAATATCGAGGTCGGGTAGAGTGCCAAGGACGCCGCCAAGAATAGCTGCTTTGCGCGGCCCGAGCGTTTTGCCCAACGCCAGTGCGGAAATCGCTGCACCGAGCGAGAATTGTGTCAGCGAATCCATCTAGCCGTTCCGTCTCCTGGTAACCGGAACCGTCTTCAACTGGCGCGGTTCCTAGAACTTGATCGATAGGTGTTGAAGTCTGCGTAGACATCCTTGCCCCACCATTGACGGTGCGAGCATTCAATGCGGCCTATCGAATGAAGACGAAAGACTCCAAGCGTCGGTTTGCCCAATGGACAAAAGCAACGGTGGTTGATGCGGCGAGGACGCTCCCTAACCCCTTCCCCCATCGGTGCGGACCCAGGCCTCGCCGCAGGCCTTTGAGAGATCGCGCACGCGCAGGATATAGCTCTGACGCTCCGTTACTGAGATGACACCCCTTGCATCCAAAAGATTGAAGACGTGGCTCGCCTTGATCGCCTGGTCATAGGCCGGCAGCGCCATGAGATGGCGGTCGCCATCGTCACCGGCCTCCAACAGCGCTTTGCACTCGGCCTCGGCATCCTCGAAATGGCGGAACAGGATTTCGGTGTTTGCGTGCTCGAAATTGTGACGGGAGTATTCCTGCTCGGCCTGCAAGAACACGTCGCCATAGGAAACGCGGCGGTCGCCGTCGAGGCCGTTGAAGTTGAGGTCGTAGACTTTCTCGACGCCTTGAACATACATCGCCAGACGTTCCAAACCGTAGGTCAGCTCGCCTGAGACCGGCGCGCAATCGATGCCGCACACCTGTTGGAAATAGGTGAACTGAGAGACCTCCATACCGTCGCACCAGCATTCCCAGCCGAGACCCCAGGCGCCCAGCGTCGGGCTTTCCCAGTCGTCCTCGACGAAGCGCAGGTCGTGGATCGCCGGGTCGATGCCGATGGCGTAGAGCGAGTTGAGATAGAGTTCCTGCAGGTCAGGTGGCGATGGCTTGATGATGACCTGAAACTGGTAGTAGTGCTGGAGACGGTTGGGATTTTCGCCGTAGCGTCCGTCGGTCGGCCGCCTGGATGGCTGGACATAGGCCGCGTTCCATGGCTTTGGCCCCAGAGCGCGAAGCGTTGTCGCCGGGTGAAACGTTCCAGCGCCCACCTCCATGTCGTAGGGCTGAAGGATGACGCAGCCCTCCTTCGACCAGAAATCCTGAAGGGTCAGAATCAGACCTTGAAAGGACAGCTTCGGGTCCAGGTGCGGTGGTTTTTGGGCGGTCATGGCAGCCTCGTCGCAGCAGTTGGCGCACGGTTAGCGGCGTGGTTACCCGAAATCAAGCATTCGGAACGAAAGCTCTGGCCCATTCTGGTCATTCGCGCGCAATGTGCCTAATCTAACAGTGGCTTGGGGGGACGGCGCCCACATTGGGCGCAGGATGACCGAAAGGAGGCGTCGGCTAGGGCACAGCCCGTTCGTCCGGCGATCGAATCCATGACCAAGCCGATTCTTACACTCGCTGCTGTCGCGGCAATTGCACAGGTCCTCACGACCGCACCTGCTGTCGCGGCGCCGAGTTTTTCGTGCTCGGGCAATCTCAATCGCACCGAAGTCGCCATATGCCGAAGCGAGCGTCTCGGCACCCTCGATCGTGAAATGGTCGGCTGGTTCCGCCGTGTGTCCGCCCAGTTGGACGAAGGGCGCGTCCGGGCACTAAGGCAACAGCAGCGCGATTGGATCGTCGCACGCAACGCATGCGCTGCCGAACGGCTGTGTATTGCCGCGGCTTACACCAACCGGATCGCGCTGTTGAAACGGCTCGCCGGAGCGTCCCCCGAGCGAACCCAGCCGCCGGACGATGCGGCGCCGGAACCCGTCGCGTCGGGCAGCAGCGACGTCGAACGGGTCGCAGTTCTCCCTGACGGTACGCTGGAGCGCTACATGAAGGACGGCCGGATCGTCCGCCGCTTCCCGAACGGCAAGCTTGAGACCGAATGGCCCGACGGGCGCAAGTCGTCCTACTCGTTCTACACCAACACGCAGCCGGGCAATCTTCCGGCCCTGCCACCCGGCCTTGAGGGCTGGGGAACCGAGCTGGAAGGCCGCCTCTTGGGCGTGCTTGAGAACATTCTTTCAGACGCCGAATACAATGCCTATCGACAGACTGAGTCCGGCAAGGACGGCTATGTGCTCATTGACTGGCGACTGTCGAGCCTGCAGTTTTTGACGCAGGATCAGTGATCGCCCATGGTCGCGTCAGGTCCGGTGTGCCTATGGAGTGGCGTCATGCGTTGGATGAATGGTGTCGTTTTTGCTCTTGTCGTCGGACTTTGTCTCGGTCTTGGGACGGTCGGGTATGCGCAAGAGGAGAGCGAGGAGACACCGCCGCGAATAGAGGCACTACAGGACGCGCTTAAGGGGCGGTCGACCAAACCGGATCCGACCCTGGCGGTTGCGCCCGAGATGGTGGCGCCGGGTATCCTCGACTCTGAGGGGAATGCCTCAATGCAGGCGGCCTTCAAGGCTTACTACGATTACCGCGTCCATGGCTTCGAGCATCGCAAGGGCGTCTTCGCTTGGCAGCTTCTGTCGGCCAAGATCATCTTCGTGCTTGTCGTCGCGCTGGTTCTTCTGGGCGTCTATTTTTCTTGGATGCAGTTCCACGCCGCGCTACGCGGCAACGGCAAGGACGGCGAAACGGACACGACGGTGGAGCTTGGCGCCAGCGGACTGAAGGTGTCCTCGCCGGTGCTTGGCGTCATCATTCTCACGCTATCGCTGGCGTTCTTCTATCTCTACCTCGTCAACGTCTACCCGATCGAAGAGATTTTCTAAGACGGATCAATCGCGCGAGGTTGATTTTGCCGGGCAGTGGGCGGCTGCTACGCTTGAGACCCAATGGCGTCGAAGCAGCGAGGTTTCGCGATGCGTATTGCTCTTGCCGTTGCCCTTTTCGGATTGTCGTTAGCCGCTCTGCCGGCCTCTATCGCCGACGCCGGTGAACAGCGGCTCGGGATCAGCCGCAGTTCGGCCTTTGTCCCGCACACGGAGCGGCGCCTGCCCGCCGATCGAATTCGCGTCGCTTTCCCGAGACTTCATGTCCGCGAATTGCGCCGGGGTGAAGTGCTGACACCGAAATGGCATCCCAGGACGATCGCCGCACCGCAGTTCGAACTGTCCGTTCCGCGCCTGACCAAGCGTCGGGTGCTCTATCACAGGCGCAAACGGTAGCAGGGCGTCAGAAGCCGTAGCGCTGCCAAAGTTCCCGGGTTTCCAGCGCGCCGATCCAGTCGTCGGCGGACACAAGAGATGGCGGATCGCCGGTCCAGGAACCGGCTTGGCGCCTGCCAAACAGGCTGCGACGCGGCGCGATCACCTTGAAAACGACTTTATCGCCAAAGCGGGCGCGCATATCGGAGCGCATATCGCCCAGACGATCCACCAGACCCAGCGCCAGCGCCTTCGTGCCGGTCCAGAACTCACCGGTGAACAACGTCTTGTCCTCTTCGGTCAGCACGTCGCCCCGCCGCTCTTTGACCAGATCGATGAACGATTGATGCATCTCGCGCTGTAGCGACCGTATGCGCTTCACTTCCTCGGGCTTTTCCGGCTGGAACGGGTCGAGCGTCATCTTGCGCGTGCCCGCCGTGTAGACTCGCCGGTCGACGCCGAGTTTCTCAATCGCCCGATCGAACCCGAACCCCACAAAAATGACGCCGATCGACCCGACAATGGAGGACGGATCGGCGACGATATCATCGCCGGCGCAGGCCAACATATAACCGCCGGACGCTGCGACGTCCTCGACATAAACCGTCACCGGCTTCTTCTTTTCCTCGGCCAGCGCGCGTATGCGCTTGAAAATCAGCGTCGACTGTACCGGAGACCCGCCAGGTGAGTTGATGACAACGGCAATCGCCGGGGCATCTTTGAACGAGAAGGCGCGTTCCAACACACTCGCAACCGCGCCAATCGAGAGACCCGGCCGCAACGGCGTCACCATGCCAATCGGTCCATTGAGCCGTACGACCGGAATGATCGGCGGCAGGTCCTGGCGCCATGCCTTGGGCAGTATCCGGTTGACCGCTCTCATCAAACGCACGCGCTTTTCCTCCATGCTCCGTTCGCGGCTAGGCCGCGACGTCATCGGTCCTTCATATATGACGCTTCGTTTGGACTCAAAAGCCGCTACCGGCCTCAGGCCGCGGTCACAGGATAAGGACCATCGGAGAACACGTCGGCGTGATACCCCTTGGCGCCGATCGCCCGGGCCAGCGGGCTGCGATAGTCCTCTCCAGCGGCCAAGCGTCTAACGGCTTCGGTGAAATCGATCTCAGGGCTCCAGCCAAGGGCGGCGCGGGCGCGGGCATTGGAATAGACCCGGTCCAAACCATCGAGCATTGTCCAGGTCCGTCGCGCAAATTCGGCCTGGTAGTCCGGAATCCTTTGGGCCAAGACGGCTGGCGCCTTTTGCCGCAGGTCATTCAGATCGTCGCGATCGAACGGCGTGGTCGCGGAGATGACGAACCGCGCATGGCCGATTTCGGACGCGTGGTTCGCCGCCGCCCGATGCGCGCTGACGACATCGGCGATATCAGCGCGACGGTTCAACAGTTCGACGACTTTCAGATTATCTTGATCGAAATCGTTGCGTCGCTGGCGGTCATCGTCTTCTTCCGGAAAGAACCGTGCCGTTCGAAGCACCATCGTCGGCAATCCATGATTGCGCCAGAAGAGCTGGCACAAGTCCTCCGCCGCCAGTTTCGTTGCGCCGTAAATGTTCTTGGGCTGCGGCGCGACATCTTCATCGATCCACACCGTCGGCTCGCTTGGTCCTGGCCGCATAGCGTCGCCGAAGACGCTGGTGGAACTTGTGAAAACGAAGGCTTCGACGCCGGCGCGACTGGCCGCTTCCAGGAGCATCAAAGTGCCCGTGACATTCGTGTGGACGAAATCCTGCTTCGAATGGGTCGCGACGTGGGGCTTGTGAAGCGTCGCCGTGTGAAACACCACGGAGACACCATCCATGGCGCGAGAGGTGATCTCTGGATCTGTGATCGAGCCCACGAGATCGGTGTAGTGAGATGGCTTGATGTCGAGACCGACAACGTCCGCGCCCTCGCCTTTCAGCGTGCGCACCAGGCCTTCGCCCAGGTGACCGGAACTGCCGGTGACAAGCGTGCGCATAACGGCCTCGCTGGGTGAACTAGGGTCGAAGCGGCAAGGCGGATGCCTCGGCCAGAATCGCTGTCGCCTCTGGCGTATAGTCACTCCCCTCAGCGTTGTGAAGCGTCAAGGGTGGCAAGAGCGACAGGGGTGCCTTGGACCCTTTGATACCCTGCACAATGATCCGCGTTGCCGCTCCAGTTGGGCGTGCCTGGATCGGCTTGACTGCAATCCCACCGGCCCGGCCCTCCAAGGCAAGAAGAACGGCCTTCAGCGCGTCGGCCCGATGGATCACGGTGATCGTGCCGCCCTGGCAAGCATGGCCGGCGGCGGCTTTCATCCAACCCTCAAGCACTCCGGGATCGGCCGCGAATGCGCTCGCCCGTCCCGGTTCCGGCGGAATGCGCATCGTCTTGGGATCGAGATAAGGCGGATTGGCGACAACGTGATCCGCAACATCCGGCTCCAGGCCGGCGGCCGCGCGCTGCGATCCGGGCGCGCAAAGGTCCACCGCGATTGCGCTGCAGCCCATAGCGTTCAACTCAAAGTTTCGCGCTGCCAGTCGAACCATGTCCGCATCGCGATCGATGGCGAGTAGCTCCACGCCTGGGACCCGTGCCGCGACGCACAGACCCACTGCGCCGCTTCCTGCGCCAAAATCGCTGATGCGCTCGCCCCTTCGCGCCGGAACGGCAGCCGCGACCAGCACCGCGTCAATGCTCGCGCGGTTGCCCCGTTTCGGCTGAAGAATCCGGATGCGACCGCTAAGAAGCATATCCTCGCTCAGATCGAGCGTCGTCGCGTCAGGCATCGTCGAACAAGCCGGCATCTTTCAGGATTCGTTTTGCCTGCACCAAGCAATCGGACTCAACTAAGACCCGGCGCGGCAATATGCCAAGCGACCCTTCGACGATGCTCATATGCTGATCGACGACGAGCGGTTCGCAGCCGGCATCGCGCAACAGCGCCGTCGCATAGGACAGCGAAACCGGATTGTTGGTGCGAAAGACCTCTTCCAAAGCGGGTGTCTCCTAAGCCAGGCGGACTGGTGGCGGTTGCAAATCGCATCCGCAATGCTAGAGCACGTCTCAGGCTGCGCCAATCCGCCACTTGCCCTTGGTGGCCGCTCTTCGTAGCCTTATTGTCAATCTTGAAAGGAGTTCTGGCGTGGGGCAGGTCCTACAGTTCGGTTCAGAGACGCAATCGCCGCATTCGGACGCGACGATCGAACGTATTATGACGCTGACCGAAGGCGGGATGGCGAAAGTCAACGCCGAAATCCTGAAGCGCGCCGGCTCCAATGTGGACCTTATTCCCGAGCTTGCCAAACACCTGATAAACTCAGGCGGCAAACGTTTGCGTCCGATGCTGACAATCGCCTCAGCCCAGCTCTGCGGATACGAAGCCAAGGCGCCGGACGGCAACGATCATGTCATGTTGGCGGCCGCGGTCGAATTCATGCACACGGCTACGCTCCTGCACGACGATGTGGTCGACGAAAGCGATATGCGGCGCGGCAAGCAGGCGGCGCGAATGATCTGGGGCAATCAGGCAAGCGTGCTTGTCGGCGATTATCTCCTGGGCCAGGCTTTCAGAATGATGGTCGATGTCGGTTCGCTCGGCTGCCTTGACGTCTTGTCGTCGGCCTCAACCGTCATCGCCGAAGGCGAGGTCATGCAGCTTGGCACGGCCCAGCGTATGTCGACGACGGAGGATGACTATCTGGCGGTCATCCGTTCAAAGACCGCCGCTCTGTTCGCCGCCGCGACAGAGGTAGGCGCCGTCCTCTCCGACCGTAGCGAATCGGAACGGGCGGCCCTGCGCTCTTACGGCATGAACCTCGGGGTCGCCTTTCAGTTGATCGACGACGCTCTCGACTACTCCGGCAAACAGGCACAGCTTGGAAAGAACGTCGGCGACGACTTTCGCGAGGGCAAGGTGACGCTGCCGGTCGTTCTCAGTTATCGGCGTGGGACGGAGGATGAGCGCCAGTTCTGGCGGCGCACACTGGAGGACGGCGACATTCGCGACGGCGATCTCGATCAGGCGATCGCCTTACTGGAGCGCTACGATGCCGGTGCCGACACAACCGCGCGGGCGCGCCACTACGGATCGATTGCCCTCGACGCGCTGGCGATCTTCCCGCAAAGCGACCACAGGCAGGCTCTGGAAGACGTCGTTGCGTTCTGCATCGAGCGCGCGAGTTAGCCCAACTCCTCCCAGCCGGCCATAACCCGGCGGTTCAGCTCTTCAGCGTCCTTGAGGACCAACCCGCCGCGCAGCTTCTCAATCAATCCCTCCCGTCGCATGCGGCCAATTTCGAGCGACACGGACTCACGCCGACAGGCGATGCGCTCAGCCAGCTCAAGCTGGGTCGGCGGCGGCGAGATGATCCTTTCGTCGGGATGACCGGAGCGCGGCTTCGACATGCGGATCAGCTCCGCGTAGAGGCGGAACTTCAGGTGCAGGAACGAGTTTTCCGCGATCTTCATGGTCAAGAGCCGGATACGGCTGGCCAGAAGCCGCATGAGGTCGAACGCGACCGGCGGTGAGGTTTCGAGCATCTCCAAAAAGACACGGCGCGGCAATGTGGCGATACGCGCCGGCGACGTTGCCGTGACATTCGCCGAGCGAGCGAGACCGTCGATCGCCGCGATCTCGCCGAACACCATGCCTTCGCTGGCCGCGTTGAGAATGATCTCGCGCCCGGCCGCAATGCGAAAGATGATCCGAACGGTGCCGGAGACGATCAGGTGTACGTCGTGGCTGTCGTCCTCGAAGTCGACAACGATCTCGTGCGGTTCGTAGCGCCGCTCCGTGCACAGCGTCGAGTAGCGCTTATCAAGCTCATCGTCGAGGCTGGCGAACAGCTCATAGTCTTTCAAGGACTTGATCATGGTCCCTCGATTGCCCCGCCCCCGATAACGCAAAGCCGACCCGCCCGACGCCCGAACGAAAGTGTTCAAGGAACCGGACGGGTCGAAACAACGCTGGATTGTGGGAGAGTTTCTAAGCGGTTGCAAGTGCGCCGGCTGCGGCCCAGGTGGCAACACCAGACTCTTTCAGCCGATGTGCACAATCATTGGCCTCGGCGACGTCCGCGAACAGGCCAAAGCAGGTGGCCCCAGAGCCCGACATGTTGGCGAATAGGCAGGCTTTTTCGCCTTGAAGCAGTGCCAGCAGCGGGGCGATGCCAGGGTCCAGTGCCATCGCCGCGTCGGCCAGATCGTTTCGGGTCGATTGCAAATAGCGCACGAACGAACCGAGCCCCTCCCAGGAAGGTATCGGCAGGCGTGCATTGCCGGTTGCGCGGCATGCCTTGAAGACCGCGGCGGTTTCAACGGTCCGCCCAGGATTAGCTAGGACAATGTGCACATCCGGCAGCGTCGGGATGGGCGACAGGCGCTCGCCGATTCCTTCTGCTCTCAGCGGTGCGCCGCGAAGGCACATGGGACCATCCGCACCAAGGCTCTGCGCAATCTCGGCCAAATCCGCGTCGACGCGCCAGTGCGATGCGAGCAGGCGCAGTGCCGTCGCCGCGTCGGAGGAGCCGCCACCAATCCCCGACGCAGAGGGAAGATGCTTGTCGAGCGCGATGTGAGCGCCGGCATCCACCAAACCAGCCGCATCTGCCAAGGCCTTTGCGGCCTTCAGGACGAGATTGCGCTCATCCGTCGGTGTCCCGTGCGCTTGCGGTCCGGTTACGCTCAAAGACAGGCGTTCGGACGGAGCCACACTGATGCGATCGCCGAAATCCGCAAAGGCGACCAGCGTATCGATCAGGTGATAGCCGTCAGGCCGGCGCCCGATGACATGAAGGGCCAGGTTGATCTTGGCCGGTGCTAGCCCGGAGAGGAACGCCGGATCGGCCGTGTCAGCCGCCGTTGCCGCCATTTTCGTTATCGGCGCGGTTGATCTCCGGCTCCTTGAGGCCATGCTTCAGCTTCGCCTCAATCTTCTCAAGTTCAGCCGGCTCCGGGTCCAGATCGCGAGCGTGCGACCATTGGAACCGGGCCTCCAGCTTGCGGCCGACCATCCAATAGGCGTCGCCAAGGTGATCGTTGATGACCGGGTCCTGGGGCCGCAGTTCCACCGCCCGCTCCAGGTTCGCGACGGCTTCCTCGAAGCGGCCCAGGCGATAGTAAACCCAACCCAAGCTGTCGACGATATAGCCATCACGCGGCCGCTGGGCGACCGCCTTCTTGATCATCTCAAGGCCCTCTTCCAGATAGATGCCCTGGTCGACCCAGGAATAGCCCAGATAGTTCAGCACGAGCGGATGATCCGGCGAGAGTTCGAGCGCTTGCTGCAGGTCCTTTTCGGCTGCCGGCCAACGTTTCGAGCGTTCGTTGGCGATGCCGCGATAGTAATAGATGAGCCAGTCCGTCGCGACCGGCGTTTCGATCGTGTCGATGATGCGCGTATAGGTCCGGGCGGCCTCCGTGAAGCGCTCACGGGCCCGCAGGATATTACCAAGTGCCATGATCGGCTCGCGATCGTCGGTATCGCTGGCGATCAGTGCGTTTAGTGCGGCGATGGCCTCATCGGTCTGGTCAATCGCATCGAGGTTGAGCGCACGCTTCGTTTCAGCAGAGCGCTTGACCGGCGCGTCTTCGGCAATCAGGTCGTAGGCCGCAATCGCCTCAACGTGGCGGTCCTGACGCTCATAGACATCGGCCAGTCCGGCAAGCGCCATGGAGTCATTGTCCAGCGCATAGGCGGCCTTTCGCAGATAGATGGTCGCGATGTCCTCGCCCCCTTCGCGGGCAAGCGCCAGGCCCAATCCGATGAACGCCTCGCCCGCACCGCGAATGGGCGTCATGGCCATGGGCGCGACCGGTTCGCCTGACTCAACGAGCTGGCGCAACCCAGTGACGTTGGGGTGGTCGGGCAGGACCTTTTCATAAGCGGCGAGGATGCGTAGGGCCTCGTCGCGATTGTCATGACGCGCTTCGAACCGAGCCATGGTCTCGACCACACGAAGCGCACCGCTTTCGACCGCATAGGCAGCAGACAGATGCTGGCGCGCTTCTTCCGTTCGGCCGGAGGCGTCGTAAATGAGCCCGAGGTGAAAATCCTTGAACAGGCCATACCAGTCCGGCCCGGACAAATCCTCAATGACCGCGATCGCTTCCTCGGTGCGGCCGAGGCCATAAAGCGCCCAGCCATCCATAAGACCGCCGGTCAGATCAGCCAAAGTGCCTGACTGTGCTGCTGCGATATGCTGTCGCGCAGCGGCGAAGTTGCGGCCACGAAGGTCTTTAAGCGCCAGCGTGAATAGGGCCATGCGGTTGGTCGGCTGTTTGGCGACCAAGTCTTCGGCGTGATCGATGGCCGCGTCCATGTTGCCATTCGACAACTCATTCAGGAACACCTGCTCTAAAAGCACGGGATTGTCAGGGTCGTCAGACAGGGCGCGCGAATAGAACCGGGCCGCGGCAAGGCTGTCGCCCGCGCTGCCGGCAATCCTGGCAGCTAGATAGTTGCCACTCAGGGTCGCACGCTCGTCGAAGACCGGATCGTCGACCGACTCGACCGCACCCAGCGGAACCGACACTGCTACGCCAAAGCCAATCGCGAGGAACGCGATGAGCCCGATTGTTCGCGCGCTGTGCATCGGTGTGCTCCTTATCCTTGGAATCAGCTGCAACATGGCGCGTTCACCCACAAGCTGCAAGGGTACGCGGGTTGCAGCAGCGCACATGATTGTCAGAGGTGCATGTGACCGGTTTGCCGGTTAATGCGCCGTTAACCGAAGGGCCGAGCGACCCTACATATTGGGATAGTTCGGCCCGCCGCCGCCTTCGGGCACGGTCCAAACGATGTTCTGGTTGGGGTCCTTGATGTCGCACGTCTTGCAGTGCACGCAGTTCTGCGCGTTGATCTGAAAGCGGGGCTGATCCTCGCCCTCCGTCAGCCATTCGTAGACGCCCGCCGGACAATAGCGGTTTGAGGGGCCCGCATAGGTCGAGAACTCGGAATCCCGTTGCAGATCGTCGTCTTTCACTCTGAGATGGACCGGCTGGTCCTCCTCGTGATTGGTCGAAGATAGAAAGACCGAGGAGAGCTTGTCGAATGAGACAACACCGTCGGGCTTTGGATATTCGATCGGCTGATGTTTGGTCGTCGGCTCCGTCGCCATGTGATCGGGCTTGCCATGCGGCAGCGTGCCAAACAGCGAGAAGCCGAACGTGTTGGTCCACATGTCCAGGCCTCCGAGCACCACCCCGCCGAGCAGGCCGTATTTCGACCAAAGCGGCTTAATGTTGCGCACCTTCTTCAGGTCCTGGCCGATCGGACCGGTACGCCAGCCATCTTCGTAGCCCGAGATCTCATCCTGTGCCCGTCCGTCCGACAGAGCCGCAGCGACATGTTCAGCGGCCTCCATGCCCGACAGCATGGCATTATGCGAGCCCTTGATGCGCGGAACGTTGACGAAGCCAGCCGAACAGCCGATCAGCGCGCCGCCGGGGAACGCCAACTTGGGCACGGACTGCCAACCGCCTTCGGTGATTGCTCGGGCGCCATAGGCAATGCGCCGACCACCCTCGAAAGTCGGCCGGATGGCCGGATGCGTTTTGAAGCGCTGGAACTCCTCGAAGGGTGCCAGATAGGGGTTCTTATAGTTCAGGTGAACGACAAATCCGACGGCAACCTGGTTGTCCTCCAGGTGGTACAAAAATGAACCGCCACCGGCCTTGGCGCCGAGCGGCCAACCGAAAGAGTGCTGAACCAGTCCCGGTTGATGCTTCTCTGGCTCGATTTCCCACAGTTCTTTCAGGCCGATGCCGAACTTGCCGGGCTCGCAGCCCTCGTCGAGCTTGAACTGCTTGATCAGCTTTTTGGCGAGCGAACCGCGCACGCCCTCGCCAATCAGCGTATATTTGCCGAGCAGCGCCATGCCGCGCTGATAATTCGGGCCATGCGAGCCGTCCCTTTGGACGCCCATATCGCCGGTCGCGACGCCAATCACGGCGCCTTTGTCGTCGTAAAGCACCTCAGCGGCGGCAAAGCCCGGATAAACCTCCACGCCCAGCGCCTCGGCCTTTTCCGCCATCCAGCGGCAGACATTGCCCAGCGACACGACGTAGTTGCCGTGATTGTTCATCAGCGGCGGCATCAAGAAATTCGGGAGCTGGATGGAGCCGGCTTCGCCCAGATAGAAGAACTTGTCCGCGGTGACTGGCGTCTTGAGCGGCGTGTCCTCGTCGCGCCACTCTGGTAGAAGCCGATCAAGCGCAATCGGATCGATCACCGCGCCGGAGAGGATATGCGCACCGACTTCAGAGCCCTTTTCGAGCACAACGACATTGAGGTCGGCATCGATCTGTTTCAGCCGGATCGCAGCTGCCAGACCGGCCGGTCCGGCGCCGACGATCACGACGTCGAACTCCATCGACTCGCGTTCTTCGAGTTCGGTGGTTTCGTCGGTCATTTCCGTCTCCTGTGAGGCACGCCTTGGCGCAACACACACCTAATTCTAGCAACTAGTCAGACGTGTCAATTCGCCCGGAACCGTCATGTTTTGATCTGATAGCCGGTTTTGAAAATCCAGGAGACCGCGTACAGGCACAATGCCAGGAAGAGGAGGATCATTAAAAGGCTGAGACCCACATTGACGTCGGCATTGCCATAGAAGCTCCAACGAAACCCGGAGACCAGATAGAGGACCGGATTGAAGTACGTGACTGTTTGCCACACGGGAGGCAGCATCTTGATCGAATAGAAACTGCCGCCCAGGAAAACCAAGGGCGTGATGATGAGGAGCGGGATGATCTGGAGCTGCTCGAAATTCTTCGCCCAGATGCCGATCAGGAAGCCGAACAGACTGAAGGTCACCGACGTCAAGACCAGGAAGGCGAGCATCCAGACGGGATGAAGGATCTCGACAGAGACAAAGAGCGTGGCGGTCGCCAGGATGATCAGCCCCAGGATGACCGATTTTGTCGCGGCCGCCCCCACATAGCCGACGACGATTTCAAACGGAGAAACGGGGGCGGAGAGAACTTCGTAGATCGTTCCGATGAACTTCGGGAAATGGATGCCGAAGGACGCGTTTGAGATGCTCTGGGTCAGCACCGAAAGCATAATGAGGCCGGGCACCAAGAAGGCTGCGTAGCTCACGCCGTCGATCGCCTCGATGCGCGATCCGATCGCCGCGCCGAAAACGACGAAGTAAAGCGAGGTCGATAGCACCGGCGAAACGATGCTTTGCATAAGCGTACGAACGGTTCGCGCCATCTCGAACGTGTAGATCGCTTTGATCGCGTAGAGGTTCATGCCTCGTCCCTGACCAGTTTGACGAAGATATCCTCCAGCGAGCTTTGCGTGGTGGACAAGTCGCGAAAGCGGATCCCGGAGTCGTTGAGCGTTGCCAGAAGCCGCGTGATGCCGGTGCGTTCAGCATTGGTGTCATAGGTGTAGATGAGCTGATTACCGTCCTCGCTCAGCGCAACATTGAAGGCGGAGAGGCTTTCAGGCAGCACCGTCAAACGCTCTTGCAGGTCGAGGAAGAGTGTTTTCTGGCCGAGCTTGCGCATGAGTTCGGCCTTTTCCTCAACAACGATGATCTCGCCATGATTGATGACAGCGACCCGGTCGGCGATTTCCTCCGCCTCGTCGATGTAGTGAGTGGTGAGGATGATGGTGACACCGGAGTCCTTCAGCCGTCGCACCAGCGCCCACATGTCCTTTCGCAGTTCGACGTCGACGCCGGCGGTCGGCTCATCGAGAAACAAGATGCGCGGCTTGTGCGACAGCGCCTTGGCGATCATCACGCGACGCTTCATGCCGCCCGATAGGGTCATCAGCTTCTCGCCCTTCTTGTCCCAAAGCGAGAGGTCTTTAAGGAGCTGTTCGATGTAGGCGGGGTCGGCGGCCAACCCGAACAGGCCGCGAGTATGTGTGATGGTCGCCCAAACGGTTTCAAAGGCGTCGGTCGTGATCTCCTGAGGCACCAAGCCGATCAACGCGCGCGTGTGTCTATAATCGTCGACGATGTCGCGACCGTCGACGGTAACGCTGCCGCCGGTCGCGTTGACCAGACCGACGATAATACTGATGAGCGTTGTCTTACCGGCACCGTTCGGTCCAAGCAGCGCCAAAATCTCGCCGTCCTCAACGTCGAGCGATACCGATTTCAGAGCCTCAAATCCGGTATCGTAGATCTTGGAAAGGGACTCGATCTGAATGATTGGCGACATGATGCTAGTCGTGGCGCTGACGATTGGCGAAGACGGATGCCGCCTTTGACGCTGAAATGCAACTCCTGTGTCAGGAATTGTGCGGCGTGTGTCTTTTCGAACCGGCCGCGAACGCCTACATGACGATCATGGCTTTAGTGGATTCCGCTGGGTACAGCATCACCGTCATGCCGATCGACGGCCGGGTTACGCTCAAGCATGGCGAGGTCGTCGTCGCTTCGAGCACTCAAGCGCGCATTATGCACGAAACGCGTCTGGCGCCGACGATCTATTTCCCGCGCGCTGATGTCTTCGGTTTGTCGGAGACACCCACAGACCACCGCACATTCTGTCCCTTTAAGGGCACCGCGACCTATTGGGACCTGACCGTTGACGGCAAGGTGCTGGAGAACGCGGCGTGGAGCTACGAACCGGCCCTGCCAGACGCCAGCGACGTCGAAGGATACATCGCCTTCATGCCGGGCGTGGTCAACGACGCGGCAATGCCGCCGATGATGCGGCCGTCGGACGGCCATGTCAGCGGCGCCTTGATCGATTGGATCATGCGCTCCGCCTGGCAATGTCCCGATCCCGCTGAACTCACTCGCCAGTTCTGCGAGAAACTGGTTGAGCACGGCGTTGCTGTCAGCCGGCTGAACATCGTAATCTGGTCCAGGCATCCGCAAATCGCAGGTGTCGCCTACTTGTGGAAAGCCTCGACCGGCAAGGTCGAGGTCAACAATGCCCACCACGAGAACCTCACCGACATTGGCTACACCAACAGCCCGATCCGGCACGTTACGCTCGGCCTTGGCGGGGTGCGGCAACCGCTCAATGTCGGCGATGTGGCCTTCAAATTCCCGATCATGGACGAGTTGAAGGAGGAGGGCGCGACCGACTACGTCGCCATGCCGCTCAATTTCTCCGACGGTCAAATCAACGTCATGACCATGGCAACCGATCATCCTGACGGTTTCACGACGGCCAATCTGGGGCTCGTCTTCGAATGCTCGGCCGTGATCAGCCGCTTCTTTGAGGTCATGACGCTGCGCGCCAACGCCGAAACGCTGCTGGGCACCTATCTGGGACGGGCGACCGGCGCTCGGGTATTGGGTGGCGAGTATAGGCGCGGCGACGGTGAAGAAATCGATGCGGCGATCCTGTTTTGCGACCTGCGCGGGTCGTCGCGGTTGGAGGAGTCCCTCGGGCACGAGGCCTATTTGAACCTACTCAATCGGTTTTTCGACACGACCGTGAACCAGATCCGCGAAGAGGGCGGTGAGGTGCTGAAGTTCATCGGTGACGCTGTCTTGGCGATCTTTCCCGATGAACAGGGATCGCAACAAAGCTGCAGCAATGCTGCCAAGGCGGCGCTTGCCATTGTCGACAAGCTGGCCGAAATCGACATCCCTGGACACGGCAGAGCCGAGTGCGCCGTCGGCATCGCCCATGGTCACGTGACTTATGGCAATGTCGGGTCCAGCGACCGTCTCGACTTCACAGTCATCGGCGCCGCGGCCAATGTCGCGGCGCGCTTGAGCGATCTTGGCAAATCGCTCGGTGAGCCGGTTCTGGTCACGGAACCCATCGCGCAAGCCTCAAACGCGTCATCACACAGCCTTGGCGCCCACTCGCTGCACAATGTCGGGATGCCGGTACACGTCTTTGCGCCGAAGCAAAGCGTGGCGGCCGACCGCGAGGCCGTTTGAGCACGCGGGATCGGTTGCAGGTGATAGATCGACGCAGTATCCCTTGACCATGTCCCGGATCGACGAGAGCCGCCCCTTCATCCCCGTCCGTATCACCGTCGTCACCGTCTCCGACAGCCGGTCGCTAGAGGACGACCGCTCCGGCGCAACTCTGGCAAAGCGCATTGAGGAGGCCGGGCATATGCTCGTCTCGCGGTCAATCGTCACCGACGATGTTCCAGCCATCCGCGATGCCGTCAAAGCGCTAGTCGATGACGAGGGCGTCGATGTCGTGATTACCACCGGCGGCACAGGCTTCACGGGGCGCGACGTGACCCCAGAGGCCGTCGAACCGCTCTTTGAGAAGCGCATGGACGGGTTCTCGGAGGTGTTCCATCGCATCTCCTACGATAAGATCGGCACGTCGACGATCCAAAGCCGCGCCACCGGCGGTGTCGCCAACGCAACCTACATCTTCGTCCTCCCCGGCTCGCCCGGCGCCTGCAAGGACGCCTGGGACGGCATTTTGCAGCCGCAACTCGATTACCGGCATATGCCCTGCAATTTCGTGGAGATCATGCCGCGCCTGGACGAACACCTGAAGCGCGGCAAGCTGAAGGCCTGAAGCCCATCACCACATTGTGACGGCCGACCGGCTCCGTCTTCATGACGCAGTCTCAATCCGCGCTATCTTGGAGCAGATCGGCATCACGAGGGAGGTAGCCATGACCCCATCCGCATCGAAATTCTCGCGCCGCACAGCCCTGTTCGCCGGGGCCGCCGCGCTGGCCGCGCCGGCAATATTGAAAACGGTCGGCCCGGCCCATGCTGCTGCACCCATGCTCGGCGCGTCCAACGCCGTTTTTCGTCGGTTTAAGCTTGGGGCTTTCGAGGTGACGACCATCTTGGACGGCAATCGGGCCGTGCCGGGACCACACCCGATCTTCGGTCAAGATCAGTCCGCCGACGCGGTTGCCGCTCTCATGGCGGAGAACAATCTGCCGAGTGATCAGGCGATGTTCTATTTCACGCCGACCGTGGTCAACACGGGATCGGAACTCGTGCTGTTCGATACGGGGCTTGGAGGCGACAACGGTCAACTGGCGTCGCGTCTCACGACGGCCGGCTACAGCCCGGATCAGATCGACATCGTGGTCATCACCCATTTCCACCCGGACCATATTGGCGGTCTCGTAACCGGCGACGTTCCCACCTTCCCCAACGCCCGGTATGTCACCGGCCAGGCGGAATACGATTTCTGGATGGACGAAGGCATGTTGTCCGGCGAGCGGGCCGATCAGGTTAAAGGCATCCGCGCCAAAGTTCTGCCCGTGTCGGAAAACATGACGTTCCTCGCCGACGAAGGCGAGGTGGCGTCCGGCGTCAATGCGCTCGCCGCCTTCGGCCACACACCAGGCCATATGGCCTATCACATCGAGAGCGAGGGTCAGCGGCTCATCATCTGGGCCGACACGGCCAATCACTTCGTCGCGTCGATCCAAAGGCCCGATTGGCATGTCCGTTTCGATATGGACAAGGACGCGGCGGCCGCGACACGGGTTCGGCTGTTCGATATTTCCGCGACCGACAAGGTGCCAGTCATCGGCTACCACATGCCGTTCCCGGCGCTCGGCTATGTTCAAAAGGTTGGTACTGGCTGGCGCTGGGAGCCGGTGAGCTATCAGCTCTCGATGCAATGAGTTTAGTGCGGGGGTCCGGCCCCTAACCGGACTGCCGCCAACGCTTCAGGTCCCCGGCGGTGTCGACATCGTCGAGCGGATCGATCTGATACGTGACGTAATTTGATAAGTTGCCGAGGGTATCGGACAGCGCGTGTTCACTCGACCAGCGCACATTGCTAAAGACTTGCGGAACATGCGGTCGGCGCTTGGCGCCGACCAACCAGTACCCGCCGTCGTCGGACGGGCCGAATACAATATCGGCCTGACCTAAGGCCGCGAATGCTCTAGCGATGTGCGTGGGTCGGATGGTCGGAATGTCCGATCCTACGATAATGACCGGTCCGGGCGGCATCCGATCGATCACACGCTGCATTCGCGCACCAAGATCACCGCTCCCCTGCCCGATCCGCAAAATGTCGGCTGGCCAGGCTGGCGCCATCGCTGCGCTGTCTGGCGCGACGGACAACACAAATCGCCACCGCCGATCCGCACGAAGTCGGCGGATCGTCGCGGCCGTTGAAGCGCGATAAAACCGCAAGGCCTCCGCTACACCGACATCGCGCGCGAGCCGCGTCTTCACCGCGCCGGCGATGGGCGCCTTGACCATCATCACCAGCCAGGGCGTCAGCGCCACTACCGGCTCTATCCGTAGATGCGGCTAATGACCCGCGGCGGGACCCGCAGGAAGTAAAGCGTCAAACAGGTAAAATTGCGGGCCATGCGGGCGATATAGCCGTCGCGACGATAGCGCTCTGCGCTTGTTTCCGCCGTTGTCTTGAGCATGACGATCCGATTGCGACCAATGCGGCGAACGATGTCAACGTCCTCCATCAGAGGAATGTCGGAAAATCCGCCGATTTCACGATAAAGCGTGCGCGGGACAAGTAGACCCTGATCCCCGTAGGGTAGTGCCAAGATGGCGCAGCGCAGCGCGACGATGCGCTCCAGAAGCCATGCCCGCCAGCCGGTCTCGCGCAGGCGAAACGCGAAGGCCGCCGCGCGCGGTCCCTCATTCCTCATGCATTCGCGCTCGACAAAGGTGGCCACCTCACGCTGCCAACCCTCCGAGAGCACGGTGTCGGCATGCAGGACGAAGACCCATTCGCCCGAAGCTGCCTCGACACCTCGCCTGATCTGCCCCCCACGCCCGCTTGCACCGACAACCGACCGGCACCCGGCCTCATCGCCGATCAAGAGCGTCGCGTCGCGCGATCCGCCGTCGGAGAGGATCACCTCTTTGACAACGCCATCGAGCGCGCCTGGAACCAGTGCGCTCAGCGTCGCCGGCAGCGTGCGTTCGACGTTCAGGGTCGGGATAACGACACTGATCATAGGAAATCAGACCCAGCCATTGAAACCGCGCTTTCATATCGCAGCGCAACCCTCTTACGCAATGCAACCGGAACTCGATCATATGTTCTTGATTTGTTCTATTCATCGCGCTAGTTTCCAAACAGCAAGGCAGGACGACTCGATTCGTCGCTTGGAGACTCGCCGCACGATGAAAGCAACGCGCCCCCCAGCGCCGCCCCGCGCCTCGAACGGCCTGTTCGAGGTGGCGCCGCCGCCGGTCACAATTGCCCCGGACCGGCGGCGGGGGCGTGGCGCGACTCTCAACCAGAGCGGTCGGTTCGAAGCACTGTCGCGAGACGGGTTCGACGATGGCTGGGGTTCGCTCGACGAACTTCCTGCGCTCAAGACCGAAGTGACGCTGGAAACGCCGAAGAAGATCATCACGCGCAACAAGTCGCCCGATATTTCCTTCGATCGGTCGATCAACCCCTATCGCGGCTGTGAACATGGCTGCATTTACTGCTACGCGCGGCCCACCCATGCCTATATGGGCTTGTCGCCGGGGCTCGATTTCGAGACCCGGCTCTTCGCCAAGCCGGACGCGGCCGCGCTTTTAGAGACGGAGTTGGCGGCGCCTGGCTATGAGCCGCGCCTAATCGCGCTTGGCACGAACACCGACCCCTATCAGCCCATCGAACGGCGCTATCGGATCACGCGATCGATCCTGGAGATATTCGACAGGACAAGCCATCCCGTCGGGATCGTGACGAAGTCGGCGCTGGTGTTGCGCGATCTCGATATCTTGACGCGTTTAGCAGAGCGGGAGCTTGTTAAGGTGGCGGTTTCAATCACCTCGCTCGATCCAAAGCTGGCACGATCGATGGAACCGCGTGCCGCAGCGCCGCATCGCCGGCTGCAAACCGTCGAGACACTGGCGGCTGCTGGCGTTCCCGTAGCCGTCATGGTGGCGCCGCTCGTTCCAGCACTCAATGAGGCCGAAATGGAAGCGATCCTCGAACGCGTCGCCAGCGCCGGCGCGACTGAGGCCGGCTATATCTTGCTGCGACTGCCCCTGGAGGTGCGCGATGTCTTCGAAGCTTGGCTCGAAGAGCACTATCCGGACCGGGCGCAAAAGGTGTTGAACATCATGCAGACCATGCGGGGCGGAAAGGCCTATGATTCTGAGTGGGGCGAACGCATGACCGGTACCGGGCCTCACGCTTGGTCGGTTGGTCGCCGGTTTGAAATCGCAGCCCGGCGCAGCGGCCTAAACAAGGTACGGAAACGCTTGCGCGCCGATTTATTCGAGCGACCGATCAAATCCGGCGAACAATTGTCGCTGATCTGACGCCGGCACTCTTTGTAGGCAGGTGTTTTCTTGGAACACCTCTTCGGCGATAGTCGCGTTGATAGATTACGGGCGACTCAGACGCCCAGGATTGAGTGGCCCGCCCATGCCCGACTTCTCCTTCGAAGACAAAGCGCGGACCGATGGCTTGGCGTACATCGCTGGGGTCGATGAAGCTGGCCGCGGGCCGCTCGCCGGGCCAGTCGTAGCCGCGGCTGTCGTTCTCGACCCCGGTTGCGTTCCAAGCGGGCTGGATGATTCCAAGAAGCTGTCCGCAGGTCGGCGCGAACGCCTGTGCAAGACGCTCATTGAGACCGCCGAGATAGGGATCGGCATCGCGCCACCTTGCCGTATCGACACCATGAATATCCGGGCAGCGTCTCTTTGGGCCATGGCACGCGCCATCGAGGCTCTATCGCGGCGACCGGACCTGGCCCTGATCGACGGGCGCGATGTGCCGCCCGATACAGATATTGCATGTCAGACGGTGATCGGGGGCGATGCCAAATCGCTATCGATCGCCGCCGCTTCGATCGTCGCCAAAGTCTGGCGGGACCGGATCATGGTCGCCTTGGATCGTTCTCACCCGGGCTATGGTTTTGCGGACAACAAGGGCTACCCGACCGCCGCCCATCGCGCGGCCCTTGCCAGCCTTGGGGCCACACCACACCACCGCCGATCCTTCGCACCAGTCCGATCGGTTCTCGGAGGCCGGGCTTAAGCTCTTCTTTACGTTAACACTTTACGTTCGACGGCTAGGTTTCGTGCAAATGTATCGAGTCGCACATGGCCAAGTCATCGTCGCGTGCCCAAGAGGCAGCGCCTACCCTTCCAATCGACGAGATCCTCGTCGGCGATTGCGTTGCCGCGCTGGATAGGCTGCCCGCGAATTCCGCGGACCTGGTCTTCGCCGATCCACCCTATAATCTCCAACTCGCCGGTGCGCTCCACCGGCCGGACCAATCGCAGGTCGATGCCGTCGACGATGCGTGGGATCAATTTCAAAGCTTTCAAGCCTATGACGCGTTCACCCGCGCCTGGCTTCTGGCCGCGCGGCGGGTGCTTAAGCCGACCGGCGGCCTATGGGTTATTGGATCCTATCACAACATCTTTCGGGTCGGTTCGATCCTGCAAGATCTCGGCTTTTGGATCCTCAACGATGTGTTGTGGGTGAAATCCAACCCGATGCCGAACTTCAAGGGTCGTCGGTTCACCAACGCCCACGAAACGCTGATCTGGGCCGCCCGTGATCCGGACGCCAAAGGCTATACGTTCAACTACGATGCGTTGAAGGTGATGAACGACGACCTGCAAATGCGGTCCGACTGGGTCATCCCGTTGTGCACCGGGGCGGAACGCTTGAAGGACACCGACGGCCGCAAGGTTCATCCGACCCAGAAACCTGAAGCGCTTCTTCACCGCATCATGGTGGCGACAACGAAACCGGGCGACGTCGTTGTCGATCCGTTTTTCGGGTCCGGAACAACCGGTGCTGTTGCACGACGCCTGGGCCGCCATTTCATTGGGATGGAGCGCGATCCGGACTATATCGCGGCAGCGCGTGCCCGGATCGACGCCGTCGAACCGGCCACGGAGGCCGCATTGCAGGTCGTTTCAGGCAAGCGGGCGCAAAAACGCGTGCCGTTCGGCGTGGTCGTCGAACGAGGCTTGATACCGCCTGGAACCTCGCTATTCGATGCCCGCCGCAGGCATCAAGCGCTGGTGCGGGCCGATGGCTCACTCGATGTCGGTGACATCCAGGGCTCGATCCACAAGATCGGTGCCCATGTTCAGGGCTTGGAAGCCTGCAATGGATGGACGTTCTGGCACTTTGAGGATGCCGGACGCCTACGGCCGATCGACGACGCGCGCGACATCGTGCGCAAGTCGCTCGCCGCCTAGAGCATTTCAATGTCGTCTCGCATCTCGTTTCGGTGACCGCTTGCGCGCACTGTGGATAAGAGGCTGCACACTTGATCGCGCACGCTGCCGATACGAGAGGGATCCGTCATCGTCAGCGCATCCAGAATCGCCCGTGTGTCATCGACGTGGGTCAATAGGAGGAGTTTGTAAACGAGACCAGCGTCGATCGCTTCGGTTTCAATCAGTGTGCGCAGCACGCGCATGTTGACGGCATGATCCAGACGAACCGTTGAGTCTGCCCTTTGGCTTTTTCTGATACTGCGGTTGTTATTCGACGGCCGTTTATTGTTTTTCTTCGCCCGACCTGCTGCCATCCACGCCACTCACTACCAAACCACCGGCGCAGACATACACTGGCCGTACTAAAGCGGGAATAAACAAAATATGAATACTATTCTCAGATCGATTAACGGCGCAGACAGGGATGAACTAGGGCTCCGCTGCGGCAAGTTGTCGCTTTAATGCCTGCATATCGCGCCAAGCGAGCCTTTTTTGTACCGGTGAACGGAGAAGATAAGCGGGATGCAAGGTTGCCATGGCGCGCGCATGATGCGTCCCGACAAGGACATCGCGCCACTTGCCGCGGGTCCTCAAGATACCGTCGGTGGTCTCAAAGAGACGTTTCGCGGCCGCACCGCCCAGGGGCACGATGATCTTGGGCGAGGCCAGTTCGATCTGACGGACAAGGAAAGGAAAACAGATTTCCGTTTCGGCCGGCGTCGGTGTCCGGTTTCCAGGCGGACGCCACGGCACGATGTTGGCGATGTAGACGCGGTCGCGATCAAGCCCGGTCGCGGCTAGCATGCGATCCAGAAGCTGACCCGACCGACCGACAAAGGGCTTACCCTGGATATCCTCATCGCGCCCGGGCGCTTCGCCGATCATCATGATCTGCGCATTTGGATTGCCATCGGAGAATACCAGCGATTTCGCCGTCGCCTTGAGACTGCATCCCTCAAAGGTCGAAAGGGCATCTTTCAACGCATCCAGCGTTTCGGCACCGGCGGCCAACGTTCTGGCGTCGGCGACCGCTTTCTCATCATCGGATGCGCCGGTCGCAATTGGCGGCACCATCGCCGGATCGAGATTGAGTTGGGGCTCGGCAGGTAGTCTTGGAACCTGCTTGTCCGGTTTCGGCGGGTTGGCCGACGCCGCGAATCGGTCAACGGGCTCGTCGGACAGAATCGCGTCCGCACCCGCCTCAACGTGCCACTCGACGAATGCAGCCAGCGCATCATCACTTTGTCGGCCGATGGCCACGCTCAGCTCCCATCATTGACCGTTGACCTCGGACCCTAACACGTTGCACCCACCGACGGAACGACATCGAAGGAGCGCCGATCGCGGACTACTTGACCCCGGCGGGTCGGCGCGCTTCAAAGAAATCCTTCAACAGTCGCGCCGCCTCCGTCTCGCCGATTCCGCCGTAGACCTCCGGGGCGTGATGGCAAGTGGGCTGTGAGAAAAATCGCGGACCGTTCTCAACCGCTCCGCCCTTCTGGTCGGCCGCGCCGAAGTAGAGTCGCCGGATGCGGGCAAAGGAAATCGCGGCGGCACACATCGCGCACGGTTCCAGCGTGACATAGAGATCGCAGTCGATGAGCCGCTCGGATTGTAGAGCGCCGCTGGCCTGGCGGATCGCCAGTATCTCGGCATGGGCTGTCGGATCTCGATCGGCCAGGGTTCGGTTGCCGGCAGCGGCGATCACTACGCCGTCCTTGACGATGACGCAACCGACCGGCACCTCGCCGCGCTCGGCGGCAAGGCGTGCCTCCACCAGTGCCTGTTCCATTGACATGTCCGGCCTCGCCGCCATCGATCCACTCTGCTATCAGGCATCCTATGACGCAAACACGAGACGACACAAAGGCCCAGGCCCGCTCGGCGCCGGAGAGGGGCGATCGCATCGCCAAGGTCATGGCGCGTGCCGGCTTGTGTTCGCGGCGCGAGGCCGAGACCTGGATCGCCGCCGGCCGGGTTGCCGTGAATGGACGCGTTCTTGAAAGCCCGGCGATCACCGTGGGGGCTGCGGATCGGGTGGTCGTCGACGGCAAACCTCTGCCCCGCGCCGAGCCGTCCAGGCTGTGGCTTTTCCACAAGCCTAAGGGATTGGTCACGAGTGCACGTGATCCGCAGGGTCGAAGGACGGTGTTCGACGCCCTGCCCGACGAACTGCCGCGCGTCGTGTCAATCGGTCGGCTCGACATCAACACGGAGGGCTTGCTGCTTTTGACCAATGACGGCGGCCTCGCCCGCACCCTTGAGTTGCCATCGACCGGTTGGATTCGGCGGTACCGGGTGCGCGTGCACGGATCGGTAGACCAGGACAGGCTTGCTGGCCTGAAGAGCGGCATCACCGTCGATGGTGTGCGCTATCGCGGGATCGACGCGCATCTGGAGCGGGTACAAGGGTCAAACGCCTGGCTCACCATGGCGCTCAGCGAGGGCAAGAACCGGGAAGTGAAGAAGGTGCTTGCGGCCCTTGATCTTTCCGTGACGCGATTGATCCGCGTTTCCTACGGCCCCTTCCAGCTCGGTGCGCTAAGGCCCGGCGCCGTCGAGGAGGTCAAGGCCCGCGTGCTCGCCGACCAGCTTGGTGCGAAACTCGCGCGCCAGGCCGGCGTCGTACTCCCGACTAAAGAGCGCCCGAAAGCGAGCCGGACAGGCACTTCGGCACGCCATGCGCATCGTCGGCGGTCGGCATAAGGGCGCGGCGCTTGCGGCGCCGAAGTCACGCGCGACCCGACCGACGAGCGACCGGACGCGTGAGGCGGTCTTCAACATCTTGGCCCATGGCCCAGGCGGCGATCGGGTTCAAGGCGCCCGTGTTCTTGACCTATTCGCGGGGACGGGCGCCCTCGGCCTTGAAGCATTGTCACGCGGCGCGGCCTTTGCGCTCTTTGTCGAAGATGACGTGCAGGCGCGTGGCCTCGTCCGGACCAACATTGAGCATCTCGGCCTGACCGGCGTCACCAGGGTGTTTCGCCGCGATGCGACCCGGCTTGGGACCAATCAGCGCCTCGCGCCCTTTGACTTGGTGTTTTGCGATCCGCCCTATGGCAAGGGGCTTGGCGAACGCGCCCTCGCATCGGCCGCCGCAGGCGGCTGGCTTGCCACCGAGGCGGCGGCCGTCCTAGAGGAAGACGCGGCTGTTGAGATCGCTTTGCCAGACGGGTTTAGCGTTGTTCAGCGGCGGGTTTACGGCGACACGGCGGTGGTCTTTTCGACTTATCGTCGAAGCGACTAGCCGGCAACGCTGCGCAGAAGATCGAGAACCGGTGCCGTTAGCACGGGCGCCAGAGCCGCTGTCGCAAGCCGTAGCCGTTCACGCAGGGCAATCTCGATTCCCTGGTCGTGGCACCAAGCCTGACGCTGCGCAAAGCTGGCGTCGGGAAGCGCCGCACGCGCCGCGCGCCGAGCATCGCGCGCGACCGACGCAATGGCCGGCGCGGCAAGGACGATAAGTACGGTGGTGTAGGCGGCGCCCCAATACGTCGTGCCGGCAGAGGCGAGAAGCCGGAAGGAGCCGGCTGTCTCTGGCCACATCAAGGCGGACGAGAAATTGTAAAAGCCGTGCGTCGTGGCGACCGAAAAGACCAAAAGCAGACCCACGACGACGAGCATCGTATCGAGGCCGGCCCGGCGGCGCTTCAAATAGTCGGGATCGAGCGCGGAGGTCGGCACCGTTCGGGCGATGAAAATCGCGCAGATGCCGATCAGTGCGATGCCGGCGACGCTGACGGCCGAATTGACGCTGACCAGGAACCGGATCTGATCCAAGACACCGGCATCGAACGACCAACCGCCCGGATTGCGCGCCACGGCCTGATCGAGCGGACAGCTATCGTCTAAGCTGGCCGGCAGGCAATCGGCCACGGCTGCGCGTAGCGGGTTGGCATATTGCTCTACATAGCCGATCGCCGCGCCGAGCGGCAGCGCTGCCACGCCAAGCGCCATTGCCGGCCAGCCGAATTGCGGCAACACCTGGCCGAACGCGACAATCAGCACAGCGACAAAGACCAGTGCCATTAAAACGCTTGGGATCGCGAAAGCGTATCGGGCGTTCAGGTCGGCCGCCAGCGCTTCCGTGAGAGAGGCTGGCGCGTCGGTCTCCCAGAAGAAGACCGCATTCGGCGAACCGAGCGAATCGAGGTTCGGGTTGAGCGGATCGACAAGGAATTGGAACAGCAAAAAGTAGACGCCGAGCCCGCCGATGATCGTCAGTATCGGCAAAGCCAGATTGAGGACCGCCCAGTGTTTATCGTCATCCGTCATGAGAGGACCTTACTTTGCGGCATCTGGAAACGGAACCGGTCACCAACCACCTGGACTTCCACAGCAAAATGGCGTCACTTCAGCCATGGCCACAATCCGCACCATCCATGTCGTCTCCTGCCATGCCGAAGGCGAAGTCGGCGATGTCATCGTGGGTGGTGTCGCGCCGCCCGCCGGCGAGACGCTGTGGGCGCAGTCGCGCGCCATTGCCGACGACGAAACCCTTCGCCGCTTCGTTCTCAACGAGCCGCGCGGCGGCGTCTTTCGTCATGTCAATCTGCTGGTGCCGCCGAAGGATCCGCGCGCCCAGATGGGTTTCATCATCATGGAACCCGAAGACACGCCGCCGATGTCGGGATCAAATGCGATTTGTGTTGCAACGGTTCTTCTCGATACCGGCATCCTGCCGATGACGGAGCCGGAAACCCGGCTCACGCTAGAGGCGCCCGGCGGCATCATCGAAGTGATGGCGACGTGCAAGGACGGCAAGGCGGAACGAATTACGGTTCAAAACATTCCGTCTTTCGCATGCGCGCTCGACGTAATGCTTGAGGTTGAGGGGATCGGTACGATCACAGTCGACACGGCCTTTGGCGGCGACAGTTTTGTTGTTGTCGATGCCACCGAGCTCGGATTTGCGCTGGAACCCCATGAAGCGCGGACGCTGGCGGAAACGGGCGTACGCATCACCGATGCCGCCAATGTCCAACTGGGCTTCGACCATCCCGATAATCCGGACTGGCGACACATCTCGTTTTGCTTGTTCTCCGGCCCGGTCGCCGCAACCGACGGCGGATTTGCCGGCCGCCAGTCGGCCGTCATTCAACCGGCGAAGATCGATCGATCGCCCTGCGGGACCGCCACCTGCGCACGCATGGCCTTGATGCACGCACGCGGTCTCATGGCCGTCGGCGATCGGTTCGAGGCGACGTCGATCATCGGGTCCCGCTTCACCGGCACAATCCTTGGCGAGACGACGGTCGGCGACCGACCAGCGATCGTGCCATCGATCTCCGGCCGCGCCTGGGTCACCGGCACGCATCAGCATATGCTTGATTCTACCGATCCCTGGCCACAGGGCTATCGCCTCGGAGACACCTGGCCGTCGCGCCCCACTACCGACTAAAGCCTGCAGAGACGTCGAGCGCCGAAGAGCGTCCGATACGTGCAATCCGACGCACGGAAGGTGCTGTAGCTCCGCCGGCAAGCCGAAACGTTACAAGACTGAAAGCCACGCGAACGGGGCCGGAAGACCTGAACCGTGCCCGATCGTCCCGCAAAGCCTTTGGTGCAGAGCCGGCGAGGGCCGGAACTCGGTTGATAGGTGCAGTCTGAGGCACGGAACGTGCGATAAGCACGGCTGCACGCGGTGATGTTGCAGCCGCGCGGTGCCGCGCGCCGACCACGCTGGACGGCCGGTGGCGTCTCGCGCGGAACGATGTCCCGCCGCGCTGCGACATCGGCATCCGTCTTGGTGCAGAGCCGACGCGGCCCTCTGTTCGGCTGAAAGGTACAATCCGATGCGCGGAAAGAGCGATAGGCGCGCCGGCAAGCGTCTATGTTGCATAGGTCGGACACCGCCTCGGCCGGTCGTCTTTGAACTGCGGCGACCGTAACTTTGTCCTGTGTCTCGGTGGCCTCCACGACTTCACATTTCGCGGCCTGGGCCGACTCGGGGAGATCGGCCGCACAGCTCTTCAGTGCGTTTTGACAGGCCGTGATCGGGCTAAGCGCGACGGCTGACCCGACCGTTGCATCAAGGATCGTGCCGTCGCTTGTCTTGGCCTTTGCGACACAGCGCGTCGCTGCCGACGTCGGCGCAGCCATAGCCACAACGGCCGCAGCGACCACAATGCCGGCCACAGCGCACCGGCCCATTTGCCCCAATCCCATCGCAGTCCTGCCCACGCTGATATTCCGTTCGCTCGCCAGCACAATACACTTTGCCTGCCTCGCGCAACAGCGTATGTGCAGGAAAGATGGAAGCGAACCGTTAAATGCCAAACATTCACACAGCTATCGGCGGCCTGTCCTTTGGCCACAACCGTGTCAAACACGAGCCCGACGATCCCGTCTTAGTCTTCGTCCACGGTGCTGGCGGACAGCGCGCGGACTGGCCCCAATCCTGGCGGAACGCCGGCGGCGACTTTCGTCAGATCGCCACCTACACGCTTGATCTGCCCGGCCATGATGTCGACGGAGGGACCGGACACGATACGGTCGAGGCTTACACCGATGCGGTCGGCGCCTTCCTCGACGCGATGGGCTTCACCCGCGCCGTCATCGTCGGCCATTCGATGGGGGCAGCGATCGTACTCCTCCTCGGCATCCGGCATCACCCACGCGTCGCCGGATTGGTGACCATCGGTGGCGGCGCCGAATTTCCGGTGACCGATGCGGTCTTGAACGGCTTTAAGACGAATTTCGAGGCGACCGTCGACGTAATGGTACGGTTCTCGTGGCCTCGGCACGCCCGCGAATCCTACAAGCGGCAGCAGCGGTGGCATATGCGGGTTGCCGGCCCGACCGTGGTCCATGACGATTTTCTCGCCTGTCAGCGTTTCAACGCCAATGACCGGCTCGCCGACATTGCGGTTCCCGTGTTGATCATCGCCGCCAAGGATGACCGCATGGTGCCGCTTAAGAAATCGATCGCCATTCATGAAGGGATTGCGGAGTCGCGCATGGTGACCGTGGCGAACAGCGGTCATTTTCCACAGACCGAGCAGCGTCGGAAATGCGTGGGGGCCATCGAGGGCTTCCTGCGCGATCTAAAGTAGCGGGATTATCCCCTACGTCCGAACAGGCGCTCGATATCGGCGCGCTTCAGTTCGATATAGGTCGGGCGACCGTGATTGCATTGGCCGGCGCCCGGTGTCTGCTCCATGTCGCGCAAGAGGGCGTTCATTTCCTCTGCGGTCAAGCGCCGGCCGGCGCGGACTGAGCCATAGCACGCCATTGTCGCCGCGATATGGTCGAGTCGGTCTGAGAGCGCTTCCGCCGCCTCCGCGGTGTCGAAGAAATCGGCGAGATCGTGGATGAGCGCGGTGACATCGGCCTTAGCAAGAAGCGCCGGCACTTCCCGCACCAGGATGGCACCCGGTCCAAAGGGTTCGACGCCCAAACCGAGCGCGGCGAGCTGATCGGCGGCCTCCGTCAAACGCTCGACCGCCGCTTCGCTCAGCTCGACGATTTCGGGCAGGAGGAGAAGCTGTCGTGGCACGGACCCTCCTGCTAGTGCGGCCTTCAGCCTTTCATAGACGAGCCGTTCGTGCGCGGCGTGTTGATCGACAATGACCAGCCCATCGGCCGTTTGCGCAACGATATAGGTCTCGTGGAGCTGAGCCCGCGCGGCGCCGAGCGGATGGTCGTCCAACTGAGGCTCCGGCGCACCTGAAATGCCGACGGGTTCGTTGCGCGCGCTCGGCTCAATCCCATCGAAGCGCCTCGCCTCCTCACCGAAACCGATCGTCGGTGCATCGCGATCGGCTGGCCAGGCATAAGTCACATTGGGTTGCGGCGGAATGGTCGGCCGCTCGGCGCCGCCCTGCCGAAAGGCCGCAATCGCCGCTGAGCCACCCGCAGTCGACGCACGGTGGCCCGCTGCCGCCAACGCATCTCGCAGCGCCGAAAGAACAACAGCCCGCACGCGTTGCGGCTCGCGAAAGCGCACCTCAGCCTTTGCCGGATGCACGTTGACGTCGACATCGCTTGGATCGATATCCACATAGAGCACGGCAACGGGAGACCGATCACGCGGCAGAAAATCCGCATAGGCGGCCCGCACCGCCGACATCAGCAACCGGTCGCGAACCGGGCGACCGTTGACGAACAGGTAGATGCCCTGCGCGGTCGGTCGATGATGGGTCGGCAGCCCAGCAAACCCGCCGACCGTCACACCCTCCCTCTCGCAATCGACCGCGACGGCGTTCTCGGCGAAATCGGCATCGATGAGACGCGCGATCCGGTGGAGATCGTCACCACCGGCCAGATCGGCGCCATGGGCGTCGATGCGCGTGCGATCGCCGGACTTGACGGTCACCCGAACGGCTGGATGGGCAAGTGCGAGGCGCCGCGCGACGTCACCGATGGCCTGCATCTCCGCGCGTTCCGATTTGAGGAATTTCAACCGCGCCGGCGTTGCATAGAAGAGATCGCGCACTTCGATGCGCGTGCCACGGTTGAACGGCGCTGGACGGACTGGCGATTTTTGACCGGCATCGACGGAGATCGTCGCACCCGTGTCGGCGTCTTCTGCGGCTCGGCTGGTGATCGCAAGCCGCGCCACCGCACCGATGGAGGCAAGCGCCTCGCCGCGAAAACCAAGCGTGCGGATATTGTCCAGAGAATCGTTGGGCAATTTCGACGTGGCGTGGCGCTCGACGGCCAAGTCGAGGTCTTCTGGCGTCATGCCGATGCCGTCATCGGTGACGCGGATCAACCGACGGCCGCCTTCCTCAACAACGATTTCGACCGATTGCGCACCGGCGTCGATGGCGTTTTCGGCCAGTTCCTTGACCACGCTTGCAGGCCGCTCGATGACCTCGCCTGCGGCGATACGATCGATCAGCGTTTCCGGCAGATGCCGGACCGTCGGGTGATCCGACGGTGAAGACAAAGCGGGCTCGGACATCGTCGCAATCTATGACGATTCGAGACCGATTGGGATAGCAATCGCTATTTTCCGAGCGCGGTCGAGGCTGACGTGTTTATCCGTCCGTCGCCTTTTCGACATCCACTTGCGGCTTGCCGGCGATGCCGATCGCCAAGCGCTCGATATCGTAGAGAGAGCGTGCAACGCGTTTCGCATCGTCTAGGGTGACGGCTTCGATCAGATCGTTGCGCCGGTCGATATAGTCGATCCCCAAGTCGTCGATTTGCATCATCACCAGCTGGCTGGCGATCTTGCCTGACGTGTCGAAGCGCAACGGATAGGCGCCGACGAGGAAACGCTTAGCCTTTTCCAGTTCCTGCGCCGTGGGTCCTGTGTCGCCCATCCGCCGAACCTCTTCGTGGATCACATCCAGCGATTCCTGCACTCGCTCATTCTGCGTCCCGGCGCCGCCGATCAAAAGCGCCGAATGATCAAAGGGATAGAGATAGGAATAAACCGAATAGACGAGTCCGCGTTTCTCGCGCACCTCGCTGTAGAGACGAGATGAGAAACTGCCACCGCCGAAAATGTGGTTGACCACGAAGGCGGTGATGAAATCGGCATCGTCCCGTTTGAGACCCGGCAGCGCGAAAAAGATCGAGGACTGCGGTACATCGAGGTCGACCAGTTCGAACACATCATCGGTTGTCGGCGCGACCTCGGTTATGGCTTGAAGTTCGGAAGCTTCCGGCAGTCCACCAAAGATTTCATCCAGGACCGGTCCAAGCGCTTCGGCATCAATGGCACCGACAACACCAATTTTCAGCGTGTCGCGCGCGAGCACGCGACCGTGGTAGGACCGCAAATCATCGATGGTGATCGCATCGATGCTGGCCGGTGTTCCACGCGTTGAGCGCCCGTAGGGATGATCGGGGAACATATTGGCGAACAACGTGCGAGACACCAATCGGTCGGCATCGGTCTCGTCACGCTTCAAGCCGATCTTGATCTGGCCGCGAATCCGCTCAACCGGCGCTTCGTCGAAGCGCGGCTCGTTCAGCGCCAAGCGTAACAGATCGAAAGCATCGTCCTGGCGCGCCGCAAGTGTCGTCAGCGATCCGCGAAACAGCTCGCTCGATGCCCGAAACGACAGGCGTACGGCCGTTTCTTCCATGCGGAGCTGAAAAGCGCGCGAGTCGAGTTCACCGGCACCCTCGTCGAGAAGGCTGGAGACCATCCGCGCGAGGCCTTCCTTGCCGGCCGGGTCCTGCGTCGAACCGCCGGTGAAAGCGAAATCCATCGCGATCAGCGGGTTGGTGTAGTCTTCCACCAACCAAGCCTCGATGCCGCCAGGCGATACAACGCGCGTGATGTCGGTCGCGCGGGCGGGCACCACGACGAACAACAGCGCCACGCTGAAGATCACAAGCGCGCAGAGCCGCTCCTTGATGCTGGCAATTCGCATCATGACGGATCCTCCGCGTTCGCCGGCAACAGATAGCCGGTTGCCGCTGTTTCGGGTGTGAGATAGCGCCGTGCGACAGCCTGGATGTCCGCGGGGGTAATCGACATGATCCGGCGCGGCCATTCTTGGACATCTTTGACGGTCGAACCGCTGGTCAAGGCAGCGCCGAACACACGGGCAAGCGTAACCTGGCTGTCTTGCGCATAGATGGCGTCGGCAAGCATGGCGTTGCGCACCCGCGTAACTTCTTCCTCGGTCACACCGTTTTCGACGATTTCGGCGATTTCAACCTCAAGAGCAGTTTCCAAGTCTTCCAGTGTGTGGCCCTCGCTCGGGGTGCCGTAGACGCCGAACCGGGTCTTGTCGAGCGCGGTGCTTTGATACCATGCGCCCGCTGAAGCCGCGATCTTCCGATCGACAACCAAGGCCTGATAGAAGCGACTCGTCGTGCCGCCGCCGATGATCTCGGCCAAAAGGTCGAGCGCCTCGGCTTCACCGTCATCGGCCGTGGCATAGCTTGGCACAAGATAGGCCTGCTGCAGGCTCGGCTGGCGGACTCGTTCATCGCTCAGCACGACCCGGCGCTCCGTGCGATGATCCGGCTCCTTCGGGCGCGACCGAACGAAGGTGTCGGACACTCGCGCGATCTTGCCATAGGTCGACTCGGCCAAGTCACGCACCTCTTCGGCGGCGACATCGCCCGCGACAACCAAGATGGCTTTCTCCGGTGCATAGAACTGTTGGTAGAACGCCAGCGCATCCTCCCGGTCCAGCTGCTCCATCTCATGTTCCCAGCCGATGATCGGTGTTCCATAGGGATGAGACTTGTAGAATGCAGCAGTCAACGCTTCGGAGAGAATGCCGCCAGGTTCGTTTTCAATCCGCTGGCGGCGCTCCTCAAGGATGACCTTTCTCTCGGTCGCAACGTCCTCCTCAAGCAGAACCAAATTCTTCATTCGATCCGCTTCCATCGCCATCATCTGGCCTAGATGCTGTTTCGCAACGCGCTGGAAATAGCCCGTGTAATCCTGAGCGGTGAACGCGTTCTCCCGCCCCCCTATTTCGGCCACGATCTTGGAGAACTCGCCATCGGGATGAGCCTCCGTTCCCTTGAACAGCAGATGCTCCAAGAAGTGGGCGATGCCGGACACCCCCGGTGGTTCGTCGGCGGCGCCCGCGCGATACCACAACATGTGGGTCACCACCGGGACGCGCCGATCCGGGATGACAACGACTTGGAGGCCGTTATCAAGAACGAAGGATTCAGCGTTGGGAGCAAAGAGCGGCGGCTCAGCTTCGCTGGCAGCGCTGGTCGCGGACGGCACCATCGCGGCCAACCACAGCGCCGCGATCAACGCCAGGCTTCGAACACCGATACGTTTTTCAGCGCTCATACGGCAATTCCCCTTGCGCATGTCAGCAAGATCGGCGCGCGGACAGAGATTCCCGTCGCACCTCGAATAAACCTAGGATGCCGACCACGCTCTCGCCAGATGCCGCGGATGACATTTACGTAAGGAACAGGACGCCGTTTCTAGCCTCTAAAGAAAGGGAGCCAGCGGCGTTTTTTCTTTTCGGGTGGCGGCGGCGCGCCTTCCGGCAGTTGACGATACTCGGCCGGCGGTTCAATCAGCCGGCGGCTGGTGGTGGCCTGCGTCGTTGCTTGTTCCGCGCGAATTTTCTGAGCAAGAGCCGATTGGCGGCGAGCCTCGGCCACCGACAGGTTCGCCAATCCGCTGGAGTCCGACGACTCCGTATACTTGCGTTGCGGCTCACGGCGCTGGCTGATCGGCATTTCGCCTTCGGCGATCGATCGTTCGGTTTGGATTCGATAGGTATCGCCCGCTGTGCTTCGCGGATCGGCGTCGCGCGCGAGAGCTGCCGCGCGGCGACGCTCGCGCGCGATATCGGGATCATTGGGCCAAGCGGCGCTCGCCGACGAGGCGGAGGCATCCTGCGGCGTCGGCAGAGTGCGGTCCGGCGGCAAAACCAGTTCGGCGCGCGGCGTGCTATCGGGTCGCTGAAGCTGATCTGAGCGCTGCAAGCCAAGCCCGACGAAGATCGCGTCGCCAGTCAAGAGTTTGGCGGGCGTGTTGTCTTTGACTGCCGCTTCAGGCGTACCGCTCGCGCAGCCACCAAGCGTAACCGCAACGGCGAGGCCGGCATACAACAAGCCCGAACGGGCGCCCAAGCGGGCCGTTGAACTATTCATGTTCGAATTCCCAGCACGTCGCCCCAGCGCGACAGTCCCGTCTCTACTCCGATTTTTCGGCAAGATTCGGGCGAGACTTCAGTGAATCATACAAAAGGACCGCGACTGCGGCAACGATCGCGACATCCGCGACGTTGAACACATACCACGAAAATCCGCGATAGTGGAGCGCGACGAAGTCGACCACGGCGCCATAAAGCGCCCGATCAATGGCATTTCCCAGCGCCCCGCCGATCAACAGGCCAAGGCCGATCGCCAGGATTCGGTTTTCGGCGCGCTTCAGCCAAAACGTACAGAAAACAGCCGCGCCGATCGCAATAGCGACGAATATCACCGGGCCAAGCCAGTGGTCCTGTTGAAACAGGCCATAGGATATCCCTCGATTCCAGACGAGCACGAGATCAAACCAGGATGTGACGGTGACCGGCGACCGCTCAGCCAGACCGAAAACGTCCAGCAGGTAGCGCTTCGTTCCCTGATCGAACAGCAAGGTTACGATCGCGATCACGATGCCAAGGCGAAAGGGAGACACGCTCGAATCCAGTTTGCCATTGATTACGGGCCCTACGAAGACCGCAGCACGTTGCGCCTTATACACGACGTACACCACGTGGCCACCGATCTTGTATCCCGGGCAGGTCGGGTTCAGGTCACCGGGTTCGGTCAGGGCGCACCATCATCGTCGCGCCCGGTGGCGAGACCGCAGCGCAGACTTGGATCGAGCGCCAAGCCGCAGGATTCAGCGACACGACGCATGACCGTGTTCGCTGTCGGGACACTTTGATAAACCGACGTCGCACCATGGTCATCGACCAGTTTGGCGGCGACTTGAGCATTGACCCAGCGCCCGACCCCCGCTTGGCGTGCGGCGGTCTCGGTCACGATAAGACCGGCCCAGCCGGTGTTATCGTGCGGGCTATGGCGATTGTGCGGAAATGCTCCAATGCCGACGCCGACGATATGGCCCGTCGCATCGGCAGCGGCGACGACAACCGGCGGTGTCAGCACCCCGTCGAGAATGTTAGACGCAACGGCAGGTCCGATATACTTGGCGAGCAGGGCCTGGACAGCTTCGCGCTCGTCCGAAACAAGCGGGCGATCGGGCGCGATCTCGACATAGCCGGACGGCGGCCCCTCGGCGGCGATGGGCCACGCAACGGAGCGGATCGTCGCGGCACTCGTCGAGAACACCGGTTCAGGCTCTAAACTGTAGCCTGCGGCATCCAGTCGTTCAGCGATCTCGTTGAGACCGAGGACGGAGATTAAACGAAAGCTGAATGCGCGATGGTCCTCGAGCAGTCTGACGACCGTGTCCCAGCCTAACCGTTCTGGATCGTCGCTTCCGGGAACGGCCCCGATCCGGCAAGCGCCCGGCGTTGCAGCGGCCCAGGCAACAATCCCATCTCCAGACATGGGAAAGCCGGCCGGCCTTCGCACGAACTCGTCCACAACACGCCCCCCGTTCAACCAAGACTGAACTTTTTATGGTTGGAGCTTTATGGTCAGCCCGATGAACGCTTTAGCGCTTCTTCTTTCTGTCCAGAACCGTTTATCGATCCAATTCGACCAGTTAGTGATGCGTTTACAGGAGTCTGTGCGATAGGTCACACAATTTAGGATTGTGGTGCGGTTGTTTACTCGACCGAATACTGAAGTTTATCAGGCGCGCCCCTCGATTTCGCGCATGGCCGCGGCGTCGCGCAACGACAAGTCCGGATAGTCGGGATCGGTCCCAACCTCCGGCAGGATGCGCCATGATCTGGCGCACTTTTGCCCCTTCGCCCTGCCCGGCACGACCCCAACGCCGTGGACGTCTTCAAGGTGGAATGCATCTTCCGGTGCTTCGCCTTCGAAGACCTGTGCCTGTGACGCAATGGCGATCTCGGCCCAGTCTACGTCGGCAACGGCATCTTTGAGATCGTGATCGGCGATCCAAATCTCGGGGGCAGCTTCCAGCGACGAGCCGATCCGCTTTTCCCGGCGCTCGATCTCAAGCGCTCCCGTCACGACGCGCCGCACCATGCGGATGGTCTTCCAGCGAGCGGCGAGCGCATCATCGCGCCAGCGATCGGTGATTTCGGGAAAGACCTCCAGATGAACCGAATGGTTGGAGTCCGGATGGCGCGCCTGCCAGGTTTCCTCAGCGGTGAACGGGATCATCGGCGCCAGCCAGGTCACCAGTGCGTCGAAGACATGATCGAGCACGGTAAGACAGGCCTTGCGCTTTAGGCTTGATGGCGCTTCGCAGTAGAGCGCGTCCTTGCGAATGTCGAAATAGAACGCGGACAGATCGACGGTGGCGAAGTTGAACAGGGCCGTGAACACCCGCTTGAAATCGAAGTCCTCATAGCCGCGGCGCACGATGACATCGAGTTCGGTAAGCCGGTGCAGGATGTAGCGCTCAAGCTCCGGCATCTCGAAGGCCGGCAGGCGGTCGGCGTTGCGGTCGTAATGGTGAAGATTGCCAAGCAGCCAGCGCAGCGTGTTCCGCAGCTTGCGATAGGAATCGGCATTAGCGTTGACGATCTCGGGACCGAACCGGATGTCCGTCCAGTAGTCGGACGACACGACCCACAGGCGCAGGATATCGGCGCCGAATTGTTTCATCACGTCCTGGGGCGACAGCGCGTTGCCCTTGGACTTCGACATCTTTTCGGTGCCCTTCTCGTCCAGGATGAAGCCGTGGGTGAGCAGATCGTCATAGGGCGCGACGCCGCGCGTGCCGCAGCTTTCCAGAAGGGAGGAATGGAACCAGCCGCGATGCTGATCTGAACCCTCCAGATAGAGCACCTTGTCTGTGCCGCCCTGGTGCGGCCGGGTGACGGCGAGATCGGCGCGCTTTTCCATGACGAAGGCATGGGTGGAGCCGGAATCGAACCAGACATCGAGGATGTCCGTGACCTGAGTCCAATCGTCGGCATCGGCACGATTGCCGAGGAAGCGCGCCTTGGCGTCGTCGGCGAACCAGGCATCGGCGCCCTCTTCCTCAAAGGCCGCCACAATACGGGCGTTGACGTCTTCGTCTTTCAGGACCTCGCCGGTATTGTCGTTGTAGAAGACGGCGATCGGCACACCCCAGGCGCGTTGGCGGGAGAGCACCCAGTCGGGCCGATTTTCGATCATGCCGCGCAGCCGGTTCTGGCCCGAGCGGGGCACGAAACGGGTCTCGTCGATGGCCTTGAGCGCTCGGGTGCGTAGCGTATCCGGTTCGACTTCGCTCACGGCCGAGCGCTCACTTTGCTCGCTGGCCTGCGCGGGCGCGGCCTGATCGGCCGACGCGCGTTGCGCTTGCCTCGCTCCGCTCGGATTGTTGATCGGCTCGTCCATGTAGACGAACCACTGCGGCGTGTTGCGGAAGATGACCGGCTTCTTGGAGCGCCAGGAATGGGGATATTCGTGCTTCAGACGACCGCGCGCGAAGAGCATGTCCGTCTCAATCAGCGCCTCAATCACCCGCTTGTTGGCGTCGCCCTTCTTACCCTTGTCGTCGATGACCCGGGCGCCCGTTAATCCCGGCGCCTGTTCGGTGAAGAATCCACCGTCATCGACCGTGAAGGGGATCGACACGTCTATCCCGCGTTCCCTCAGATCGCGGGCATTCTCCATCCAGATCTCGAAGTCCTCGCGGCCATGCCCAGGCGCGGTGTGGACGAATCCCGTGCCGGCGTCGTCGGTGACGTGATCGCCGTCGAGCAGCGGGACGTCGAAATCGTAGCCCAGTCCGCGCAGCGGGTGGGCGCATGTGATTGCGGCAAGCTCTTTCGAGCTTAGATCCGACTCCAACACCAACTCGATCTTAGCTTGGCCGGCGCAGGTTTCTTGCAGTGATTTGGCGATGATGAATAGCTCGCCGGGTTGTGGACCGTAGTCGTTCTCGGCGCTCACCACTTTGTACAAACCGTAGCTGATCTTGGACGAGTACGAGATTGCCCGGTTGCCGGGGATCGTCCATGGCGTCGTGGTCCAGATGACAATTGACGCGGCTTCGGTATCGGCCGGTCCCTTAGTGATTGGAAACTTCACCCAGACCTGATCGCTCTCATACTCGCGATACTCAACCTCGGCCTCCGCCAGCGCCGTGCGCTCAACCACCGACCACATCACCGGCTTGGAGCCGCGATAGAGCTGGCCCGACATCGCGAACTTCATCAATTCGGAAGCAATCGTTGCCTCGGCGTCGAAGCTCATCGTGGTGTAGGGAGTCTCGAAATCGCCCTCAACGCCCAGCCGGCGAAACTCTTCCGTCTGGACCTTGATCCAATGCTCGGCGAAATCGCGGCATTCCTTACGGAACTCATTGACCGGAACGGCGTCCTTGTCCTTGCCCTTGGCGCGATACTGTTCCTCGATCTTCCATTCGATCGGCAGGCCGTGACAGTCCCAGCCCGGCACATAGTTGGAGTCGAAACCCGCCATCTGTTTCGACCGCGTCACCAGGTCCTTCAGGATCTTGTTGAGCGCGTGGCCGATATGCAGGTGGCCGTTGGCATAGGGCGGGCCGTCATGGAGGATGTAGCGGTCGCGCCCGGCTGACGCCTCGCGCAAGCGCTTGTAGAGCCCCATCTCGTCCCATTTTTTGACGATCTCCGGCTCTTTCTTCGGCAAGCCGGCGCGCATCGGATAATCGGTTTTGGGAAGGAACAGCGTTTCGGAATAATCGCGCCGCGTGGCGGCGTCATCGTGATCGGTCATGGTGTCCAGCGAGTCGTCTGCCGCCCAGGCTGGGCGAACGTGTCGAGAGAGGTTCGGTCCCCGGCGCCCCCGGTCACTAGGACCGGAAGACCGGGCCGGTAATTCGCTTTATCCAGCCGGTTGCGATCTTCGTCATCATGCGGCGACTTCTACCAGCGCCGGCGAAAAGGACAAGTCCCTGCCCGTCCTCATCTGGATAAACGCGTGAAGTGTGGTGCCGATCACATCATCGGGAGCCGGGTTGACCTAAATATCAACGCGGTAAGCGGCCTTAAGCGTATGGGAAGGGGATTAGCCGTGTTGCGGTTCGGAGATCGGATCATCAAGGGGTTTCGCGTCGGTACTGGCGGACAGGACGACGCGACCGAGACATCTCCGCTCGTGGCGACGGAGGATTACGCCCGGTTCGGCCTGGATCCAAATGCGCCGCTGATGCCTGGCACCGTCAAGCCGATCCGCGAATGGACGGACACGGACCTTTGCCAATCGCTCGACGCCGAACCACATCACATCTCACTCATCAAGCTCGCGCTGGCCGTGCTCGACAGCGATCCGCTGATCGCGGTCGAGGATCGGCCTGGACTGCTTCTGCTGCGGACCTGTCGCGCAGCGGTGCCCGATCAAGACGATCCCCTTTACCCGACCCTTGCCGCGGTGCGCGAGAAACTCTGGCGGTATTGCGACTTGGCGGCGCAGCGCCAGGACGACGACATCGAGCGGCACGGCCAATCCCTTGGATTGGATGACACGGCGCGGCGGGTCATGAAAACGGCGATCGCCGATGGCATACCCTTGCCTCCCGACGATCCCTTCCGGTCGTTTGCCCGCAATTGCAATGTCTTGGCCCAAGCAAGAGCTATTTTGGCGCCGGCGCATGTTCTGTTTTCAGCCACAAGGCGGCAGCTTTACGCGACGCTGAACGAAGCCGATGGACCTGAAGTCCTACCGACGAGCCAGCAGCAGGCCGCACCGGTCGTCGAGACGTTCGCATCCGATACGGCATTCGTCATCGTCGCCGATGGTGCCAGCGTGCGGCTCTGTCACTTCGCCGAATGCGGTGCCGACAATTGGCATGGCCGCGCTTTCGGAACACCGCTCTCGGCGATGCACCACGCGTCCATCACCTTCGGTGTCGAGGAAGCGAGCTGGCGAGACGGCCACATGGACACGCTGCTGAGCGTCTAGCAGGTCTTTTTGCGCTACTGGCGCAAGGTCTCGGGGCCGAACGCCTCGCCGGAAATCGGTTCCAGCAGTGCGCGGGCCTCTGCCGCGTCCCGATTCATTTGAGCAATGAGTGCTGCGACGTCCTCGAATTTCAGCTCAGGTCTTAGGAGCCCGACGAGTTCGACCGCAACGGTCTTGTCATAGAGGTCGCCGGCGAAGTCGAACAGATAGGTCTCAAGCAGCGGCGCGCCGTTGTCGAATTGCGGCCGGCGACCAAAATTGGCGACCCCTGCGTGATTGACACCATCGACCTGCATTCGAACGGCATAGACACCGTGGGCGAGACGGCAATCGGCGCCAAGGCGCATATTGGCCGTCGGGAAGCCGAGGTCGCGACCGCGCTTTTCGCCGTGGATGATCGGGCCGGTTACGAACCAACGATAGCCCAGCGCGGCGGCGGCTGCGGCGACGTCGCCATCCTCCAGCATTTTTCGGATATCGCTCGACGACAGCGGCCGCGTCTCTTGATCGGTAAACGCCGGAACGATCGTGACGCCGAAGCCCGACCGCTCACCGGTCTCCGCGAGGAAAGCGGGCGTTCCTTGGCGATCCTTGCCGAAATGAAAGTCGAATCCCGTGACAACGTGGGCCGCACCCAGTCCGTCATGCAGGATTCGGTCGACGAAATCAGCCGCGGAGTTCGAAGCGAACGCTCGGTCGAACGGCTGCTCGACGACGAAATCGATGCCAAGCGCGGCGAAGATCATGCGTTTCTCAGCGACCGGTGTCAGCCTAAAGACCGGGTCGTCGGGCTTGAAGACCGTGCGCGGATGCGGTTCGAATGTCAGAATACCGGTTGGCACGCCGGCCGATCGGGCGACATCGAGTGCTGCCTCGATCACCGCACGATGCCCGCGGTGCACGCCGTCGAAATTGCCGATCGCCACAACCCCGCGCCGCGCCGTGTCGGGGAGTTGCGCCAGATCGGTGATGTGCACGAAACGATGGCGGGTCGGTCGGTTCACTTAAGCGTCGCTCGGCCTGGAACGCGAACGAGCGCCTCGCCGTCGAGAACCACCTGGTTGTCCACCCGGCATTCGCACGACAATTTGGCGCGATTCTTGTCGGCGATCAGATCCACCACCTCGACCAGCGCGGTCACGACATCGCCGATGCGGACCGGCGCGCGGAAGTTCAAAGTCTGCGACAGATAGATGGCGCCCGGCCCCGGCAAGCGCGTGCCGAGCACGGCAGAGATCAAGCTCGCGGTGAACAGGCCGTGGGCGATGCGGCTCTTGAACGGGGTCTTGACCGCGAAGTGCTCGCTCAAGTGCACCGGATTGGCATCGCCGGACAACTCCGCAAACCCGATCACGTCGCTGTTCATGACAGTGCGAATAATCGATTCCGTCATGCCCAACTGGAGATCCTCGAAATAAAGCAGCGTGTTTCGCGGCATCGACACCGCAGCACCTCCGTCATCACCGAATGCGGTTGGATTCCCTAGACACTCCATAAGCGTTCGCCGGGATTCGGGCAATGTTTCAAGATCGACGATGAATTCAACTTATGCGTGCTTATAGAGAAAAATTCTCCATTAACGTTATTTCAAGGAGAGCGAAATAACGTGCCTCGCAAGTTGGGGGCTGAGGCATTCACCCAGTTTGCAAAGCACCGGGGCCACCTCGAACGAATTGCATGTACCGCTTTCGGCGGGATCAAGTTGGGAGAATAAGATGGCAGTTGATCTGTCCATGCCAATTCTCGTCGTCGACGACTACAAGACGATGGTTCGCATAATCCGCAATCTCCTGAAGCAACTCGGCTTCGACAATGTCGACGATGCGGCGGACGGCACCGAAGCGTTTCAGCGCATGCAAGAACGGCGCTACGGCCTGGTGATATCGGATTGGAACATGGAGCCGATGACGGGCTACGAATTGCTGAAGCACGTCCGCAACGATGATGGGCTCTCGCAGACGCCGTTCATCATGATTACAGCCGAATCGAAGACGGAAAACGTCATCGCGGCCAAGAAAGCGGGCGTGAACAACTATATCGTCAAACCGTTCAACGCCCGCACCCTGAAATCGAAGATAGACGCGGTTTTTGGCGAATAGCACCACCGCGACTGACGCCCAGTATCCAGTGTGGCCAACCAGTGAGTTCAAGTGCCGGTATGACCCAGTCGAGTTCCAGTCCGGATAGCTTTTTTCCAGAGGCGAGCGGGAGCGATGTTTCGTCGCAAGCCTTGATCGCCGACGCGCTGGCCTTGGCCGGTAAGATGGAAAAGCTGTTCGATCATCCCGATCGTGCGTTCAGCGATGCGGACCACAAGCAATTCCAGAAAATTGCGAATGCCATGGTTCAGATGCGGCGCGAAATCGCCCGTCTCCAGGCCAACGAGATTGTCACCGTGCGCATCCCCGAAGCCGGGCGGGAACTCGACGCGATTGTCGAGGCAACGGCGGGCGCGACGCTTACGGTCATGGAAGCCGTCGAAACCATGATGAGCACCAAGACGACCGGCGGTCTCAAAGGCTATCGAAAATACGTCGAGGAAAAGTGCACCGAGATCCTGGAAGCATGCTCCTTTCAGGACATCACCGGCCAGCGCATCTCAAAGGTCGTCGAGACGCTCGATCACATCAAGCTGCGCATTCGCCGTGTGGCCGAACTGGCCGGTTCGGACGAGCCAAGCCCGCTAAGCGGCGAAGAATCCGCGCGCGAAGCCCGCAAGAAGGCGCTGATTCTCCACGGACCTCAGCATGCCGAGGATGCCATCAGCCAAAGCCAGGTCGACGCGCTGTTATCTGGATTTGACGAAGAGGGGCCGCTGACCGTGTCCCAGGACGAAGTCGACGCGCTGTTTGGCTAAGCGTTTGCGAACTTAGCCGGTTGCCCGCTGCGGCGGCCGCGTTTCTACGCCGGCCGCGAGAATATCCGACCGCACGGGGCGCGGCGGCGAGAACAGATTTCCCTGGGCATAGGGCACAGCATAATCGAGCAGATCGACGACGGTTGCCTCGCTACTGATACCGGTGGCGATCAGGCGGATGTTGAAGCGCATCATCAACCCCGATAGGTCGGCCGGGTGAATGTCCGGGCTAATCGCGTTACCGCCAAGGAGTGCCGTGGCGTCGACCCTTGCGAAACGGAAGCGTCGACGCGCCAAGGTCTGCGGGTCGAAGCGGAAGTCGTGGATCGAATCCAGGGCAAAGCGCGGCCCGAGATCACTCAGCGCCACCATAGTCTCCTCTTCCACCGGTCCAAGTGAAGCGAGTTCGTCCTGGCCGATCTCGAAGACGATACTTCCGGCGTTTTCGCCCGCCTGTTCAAGAAGGCGGCGCGCTTCGCTTCCAAACGCACTATCGGCGAGTGCGCGCGGACTGAGCGGTACGAAGATCTGCACCTCGCGACCACGACGCGACAGGCGGCCGCTGATCTGAAGCGCGCGCGATAAGGTCAGTCCATCAAGCTCGGCGATCGATGGGTGGTCGGCGATGGCCGGCCGGTATGCGCCTTGATCGACCGGTCCGGCTGTCAGCGTCCGGATACGGGTGATCGTTTCGTAAAACTGCACCTTGCGCTGTGGCAGGGTCACGATGGGCTGCAGGAAAATTTCCGCTCTGCCCTCGCGTATGGCTTCCGAGAAAAGCGCCTGTGGGCCGAAGCCACTTCCTGCTATGCTATCCGCTGAAGCCGATTGGCGCGCTGGCGCCGGCTGGGGTTGCGGCGCCGCTGGCTGCGGTTGAGGTTGAACCGGCTCGGAGGCGGGCTCGATCTGTGCCGCAATGCGTCCCGGATCACTGAAGGGGCGCTCGGCCGGATCGGGAACATAGCTGGATAAATCCGGCAAGGGCGCTTGAACCGACTGATCCACGATCGGCTTTTGCGGCGGCACCTGTGTGCGATCGGGCACCTGCAGCGGTGGAACGGACGCTGCGGGGGGCGGCGCGGCAACATTGGCCGTCGGACGAGCCGTGTCAGCAAATCCAGAGTCCATTGCGTCCGCAAGCTCGCGCACGGCGTCGGCAACGAGATTGAGCTCGGTGTGCAAATCGCGGGTTTCAGCGTCGACGCGGCCCGTGACGTCGGCGTGAAGATCGTCCACACGACGCGTGAGCGCCGTTACCTGGCGCATGCAGTGACCGACAGTCTCAGAGAGGTCGCGCATGACGCGCGCTGTATCGCGCCGTTCGCGCTGCGAGGTGGTCAGGAGGTGGAGCGCCGCCAAGACCGCTATCAGCGCCAAAGCGAACGCGCCGGAAGCCGCTGCCGAAATTCCTCCGGCAATTGTCAGGGCCAGGCCAAAGCAACCGGCGATAACGACCATTGAAAGGCCGATAATGATGTCGCTCGGTTTCATCCGATTTGCCGCAATTCCCCCGGGTTTTACGGATCACGTTCTGTCTGGCTCACAATGCATACCCTTGCGCACTGAAAACGAAAGTCCTCGCCACCGGTTACGCACATTATTTGGAAAAATCGCTTTGATATCAGACCTCTAAGCAGCGAAGCACTGCGCCACACAAAGCAAAGCCGCCCGGGAGTTTCAGTCTCCCGGGCGGATCATGAGGTGGATTATCGGTATTGATTCGGGCGCAAGCGCCAGGTTCGCGTGCCGCCAAGAGCCGCGATCAACGGCAGACCATGACCTTCTTCATCACAAATGCGCGGCGGTTCGGCTCGAACTGGCGCTCCGACTCGACTTGGCAATTCAAGGCGGTATCGGGCACCGGCTGCAAGACGACGGGGCGCTCGGCATCTTGCGCGCTGACGGCGATCGCTTTGCGAGCATCATCGGGGCCCTGTGTCGTCGTGGCTTGATCCGACATGGCGGCACCGGTCATGGTCATGGCGATGACGACACCTGCCTTCAAAATCCCGGACATTGGTCTTTCCAATCCTAACTTCGGTCTCGTTTGCGATGTGTTCGCGTCTGATATCGGAAATATGGGCAGGGTTTTGTGAGCTTGAAGTGAGGTAGATCACAAATTGACGTGAGGTCCGGCCTGTCACTTCAACCGGACCTTGATCCGCGCAGAACAGGCCCCATGGGCCGACGGCGCCGCCGCCCCAAGCCAGATCGCCGGCCGCCGAAGGGCAGCCGGCGGTAAACAAGGGTTTTTCGAGCCTTAGGCCGGCGCGTTCGCTTCAGCCGCCGCGCCATTCCTGGCATCGAGCGACCAGGCACCCGCTCCGATCGCAGACAAAACCAAGAACGCGCCGGTGATCGACAGATTCTTCATGAACATGATCATCTGCATCTGGTCGGCGAAATTGTTGTGAAAGATCGCACCGGCGACCAGCGTGAAGCCAGCCAGACCCAGTGCCGCCAAGCGGGTTTTGAAGCCGACTATGATCGCAAGGCCAAGACCGATTTCGGCAATGATGACCAGCGGCAAGAGAATGCCGGGCACGCCGAACGCTTCCATATATTGCTGCGTGCCGGAAAAGCCGGAGATCTTCGAAAAGCCCGACATGACGAACATAAGAGCCAGGAGAACGCGCCCGACAAGCAAGGCCGGCGCCTGATACGACTGCGACATGGTTTCGTTCCTTCGATTACGGTTTTCGGTCGCGACTGCCGGTCGCGTGCCGACTATCTAAGATCGAAGGCTCGTCACGAGAATGGATGCAACGCACGTCGCACTGTCGCAGATATTACGACAATCGATGCTAATAGCCCGGCAAGACGAGGACTGTCGGTCGGTCCGGAAGGGTCTTCAGCGACACGGTGATGGTCGCTGTGGAATTAACTTTGATCTCGAAGGCTTCGCCCATGCCGGCGAGAAAATTGTTCAGCGTCGTCGGACCGAAATAGTGCATCGGGATGACGAGTTGTGCCCGCAGGTCCTGAAGCACCGCCGTCATGTTCTGCTGCGCCATGGTGTAGCTGCCGTCAACGGGCACAAAAACCACGTCGAGCCGACCGATCGCTGCCTTATGGCCGGGCGACAGTTCATGGTGGAGATGGCCCAGATGGCCGATGCAAAGCCCAGCGACCTCGAACACGAAGATCGAGTTCATGTCGGGGGCCCGGCCCAGTGAGCCCCCACGAATGTCGGTCGTCACGTTACGGATGAAAACATCGCCGACGACGACCCGATGACGGGCCGGCGTGACGCCGTCGCCCCAACCGGGAAGAACGTGGGTGATCTCCGGCTCGATATTATCGGTGTAGTGGGATGAATGCGCCCGGTTCATGGTGACGACGTCGGGCAGTCGGCCTTGACCGGCGTAGTTGTTGTAGTCGGTGGCGATCACCACCCCGCCGGCGCTCTCGATCCGAAAGGTCGAGTGGCCGACAAAGGTGATCGAGACATTGCCCTTTTCGACCGCCGCGACGTCGAACGATGCGAACTGAACATGTGGGAGGGTCTCGGCGACCGCCAGACATTGGCTGACGGGCTCGCTCTCCTGTGCGCCCGCGGTGACAGGGCTGAGAAGCGCAAGAACGGCGGCAGTGGCGATTGGGCGTTTCATCATGGCGTCCCACGACGCTTGAACCGATCGGTGAGCCTAGCTCAATCCATTCAGCATTGAAAAGGGCATGTCGCCGCATCGCGCGAATGTGACGCGGTCAACACCGCCTAGAGATACCGCTCGATCAATGTCTCAACGGCGTCGTTTCGAGCCTTGCCCGACCGACCGCCGATAACGACGACGATCACACCGGTTCGCCCCCGCTTGACGGATGCCACCAGATTGTAGCCCGACGCACGGATGTAGCCGGTCTTGATACCGTCGACGCCCTGGACCTTGCCCAACAGCCGGTTCGTCGCGCGGAAGCGGCGACCGTTGTAGACGAACTCACGCGAGGCGAAACTTTTCGACAGGCGCGGATGGCGCTTCTTGAGGGCGCGGCCGAGGATCGCCATATCGCGGGCCGTCGTTACCTGGCGGTTGTCAGGTAGGCCCGAGGCGTTGACGAACCGCGTCTTGGTCATGCCGATCGTGCGGGCCATCTGCGTCATCCGATTGGCGAACGCTCGTTCCGATCCCGACAGGTTTTCGGCGATGACGACGGCGACATCATTGGCCGATTTGACCGACATTGCATTGACCGCATCGCGAACGCTGATCGTGTCGCCGGCCTTCACGCCGATCTTCGCCGGCGGCTGCCGCGCGGCGTTCTCGGATATCCAAAGGGAGTCGTTCATCGAAAGCCGGCCGGCCTTGATGTCCTCGAAGACCAAAAACAGCGTCATCATCTTCGTCAACGAGGCCGGATAGCGCGGTTCGTCGGCATTTTCCTTGTGCAGGATGCGACCGGAGTTGAGGTTTACGACCATGGCCGAATAACTGCGGGATTCCGCGGGTCTCGAAGGAAGGCCGACCGCAACGGTTTGTGTTTCGTCGAGGACTTCCGCGTCCGGCGGGGGCGGCAATTTGGCACCGCCACACGCGGCCAACACCAGCAGCACAGCGCCGAGAACGACCTGTCTCAAACCGAAGCCCCCATTTCGATCAGCGGTGTTGCCTGAAAGAAGAGCCGCGCCCGTCAACGCGAAGACCATCGAGATCACAGCCCAATCGTGCCGCTCGGCAGGTAGCAGGTGTGCCGTCAAAGGGGAAGTCAAAAGCCGCGTGATCCGGCCGTGAGGTCGAAGACGATCGCCCGGCATTGCAAATCAACAACACCGGACGGCGCAGATCAGTGTTTGAACAGCACCGCAAGATCGGGCGACAGCAGTTCCTCGAAATGATCGAAGAGCCAATCGTCGCTGGCGTCAATCGCCATCGGCGTGCGTTCGATCAATGTTTCGGGGATATGAGCGCGGGCGATGAGCGCCTTGCGTGATCCATCGGCGTCACGCGCGGCCTGCTCCACGAGCAGCGCAGCGGCAAGCAGGTCGGCCATCGCGTGCATCAGCTGCCTGGCGCTTCGCGCCGCCGCCGCGTCGCTAGAGGTGACGAGGTCCTTGGCGTCCCGACAGGTGGCCATGGCCGTCGTGAGCGAATTCGCCAAGTCAGCATGGCGGTCCCGTGCCTGTTCGGCGATCCTGGTCACGGTTGCCTCAAACGTCTCAAAGCCCGCATAGCGCTGATCCAAGAGCCGCATGACCTCAAGCGCCTGGATGTTGGCCGGGCCCTCCCAGACTGTCAGCACCTGGGCATCGCGCAACAGGCGTGGCGTGACGAAATCATAGGTATAACCGTTGCCGCCGATCAGTTCGATCGCGGCGCGACAGGTGCGATTGGCGTTCTCCGCCGTTCTGTACTTCGCCAACGCGGTGACCAGACGCAGCCATGTGCGCGCGCCAACCGGGCCGCCGGTGACGTCGGTATGCCAGGCCTGGTCGAACGCGTGAGCCGCCTCGATCGCCAGCGCCAGATCGGCGTCAAGATCGACCCGCATACGGATCAGTTCACGCTGAATCATGGGATAGGTGGAGATGGTCGCGCCAAACGCCTCGCGCTCGACGGCGAAGGCAAGAGCTTCCCACAACGCCCGGCGCTGGAGGCCGACGGCACTCATGGCATTGTGGATGCGGCTGAACTCCAGGGCCTCCATCATCAACTTGAAGCCTTTTGGCGGCGGGGCGATTTCAACGGCGTAGGTGTCCGTCAGGTCCACCTCGCCGGTTGCCACGCCGCAGGTTCCAAGCTTGTCCTTCAGGCGGCGAATACGCATTGGGTTCGGCGTACCGTCAGGCAAAACGGTCGGCACGAGGTAGAGGCCGAGACCAGCGGACCCTGCTTCGCCGCCTTCCGGCCGTGCGGTCGCAATGGCGATACCGCCGTCGACATTGCTGGTGAACCATTTCAATCCGTTCAGCTGAAAATGGCCGCTGTCCGCGCGCGCAACCGTTTGCGTCGCGCCGACATCGCTACCGCCATGTCGTTCCGTTGCCCAGGTTCCGGCCGTCAGCGTCTCTCCGTCCATACGGATCAGGTCCGGTAAATACGCGTCACGTACCGCGTCCGGCGCGAACCGGTTAAGCACGTGCGCCACCGCGCCGGTCATGGTGGCCGGGCAATGGAGCGAGACATCCGATTGGGAGGTCAAATAGCCCATCACAAACGTGATGAGATAAGAGGCCGGATCGGCGCCATAGTTGAGGCCGACAATCCCGCGCCGATAGATGTCGCGGGACGCCTCCGTCCAAAGCGGATTATAGGCGATGTGATTGGTCAGCGCGCCGTCTGCCCCATAGGGCTGCAAAACCGGCCGCCCATGACGATCCGTGTAGACCGCCTCAGTATCGAGCGGCCCGCCGACCCAGGCGCCGAAATCCGACAATGTCGCCCGCCAACGCTCAAGCTGATCGGGCTGGCGACCGATTATGACCGCATGAAGATCGGCATCGATTGCAAAGAAGTTCTGTCCGTGGACGGGCGTGGTCGCGGTCATGGCAACACTCTACCACAGCCGCGACCCCACAACCGTCGCAGCGATCAGTTCACGGTCACCCAGCGCAGGATGAAGAAGTTGTCGGCGCGCTGCGTGAGCGAGACGTTGTCCTTGGCCGCCCACAGCAGCGGCTGGACATAAAGCGGCACATAGGCCACCTCGTCTTTCAGGACCCCGTGAACCTCGTCCAGCATCGCCTGGCGCTTGGTTTCATCGATTTCGCTTTGGATCATTGGCAAAAGCTCGTCGACGCGGGCGTTGGAAAATCCACCGAAGTTCCAGCTTCCCAGCTTCTTCTCGGCATTCGGCGTGGCCATCAGAAAGCGGATTGGGTGCTCCGCGTCGAATGTGCCGGGCGACCAACCGAGCAAGTACATATCGTAGTTATCGGCTCTCAGTTCGGGCCAGTAATTGGCGACCGGCATGGCGTCGAGCTTGGCATTCAGCCCAATCTTGGCGAGCATCGCCGTTACCGCCTTACAAATCGATTCATCGTTCAAATAGCGATTGTTGGGGCATTTGAGGCCGAAGGAGAAACCATCGGGATACCCGGCCTCGGCCAGGAGAGCCTTCGCGCCGTCAGGGTCGAAGGCATAACGCTGATCCTGCGCCGCCGAATGGCCACGCATTGTGTCGGAGACCAGGAGCGCGGCCGGCGCGGCGTTGCCGCGCATGATCTTGTCGATCAGCGCATCATTGTCGATCGCCTGATAGACCGCCTGGCGCACCCGCCGGTCGGCAAACGGATTTTTATCGGTGACGTCGTCCGAATACTTCAGCGTCGCTGACTCGTGCGGAAAGCCGAGCATGATGACGCGTGCCTCGATCCCCTCGTGCATGGTGAGGCCCGCCGTCTCCTTTAGGCGGGGCACGTCCTGGACCGGCACCGGGTTGACCATGTCGATCTCGCCCGAAAGAAGCGCCGCAACGGCCGTTGCCTGGCTGGTGATCGGCACGAAAGTCGCCTTGGTAATGTTGTGCTCGGCACCGACCCACCAATCGGCAAATGGCTCAAGCTCGGTCTTTACGCCCGGTTCGCGATTGACCACCCGAAAGGCGCCAGTGCCATTGGTGTTCAAGGTGGCGTGAGTCTCGGTCTCGCGGGAAGTCTTGGCCGCGCCGTTCGCCTCGGACCAATCCTTGTCCATGATCATGAAATTGGCGATGGAATCCGGAAAGATCGGATTCGGTGCGTTGGTGAAAAAGTCGACGGTGAAATCGTCGACGACTTTCACGTCGGAGACCGGCGCGAACCAAGAGCGCACGTCTGAGTCTTCGGCGCTGGCGCGCTGGTAGGAAAAGAGGACGTCTTCCGCCGTAAAGGCCGCGCCGTCGTGGAAGGTCACGCCCTGGCGCAGATGGAAGCGCCAGCCCGGTCCGCCTTCAGTAATCGGCTCCCAACGCTCGGCCAGCGCCGGTTCGATGACCATCGACTTGTCGCGTCGCACGAGGCCCTCGTAGACATTGTTCAGAAAGCCCAGAACCGGGGCGGAGTTGCCGGCATGGGGATCGAGGGTTTGCGGATCGGTCGTCGAGGCCCAGGTGAATTCGGCGGATGCCGCCGGACCAGCGGTCAGCAGACCCAAGAAGGCGCCGGTCATGAGAAGGCGGGTGTGTTTTCGCGAGGTTATCGATTGGCTCCCCGTTACGCATTGATGTTTTCGCTACTTTAGCAAAGGGCGCCGGTGGCACCATGACGAATGCGTGAGGACCCCGTCTGTCGGCGAGTGCCTCAAGGGACCCGGGATGACGTTACGTTCTTCGCAGTGCGGTAGAGGATGGGCTGGATTCCCCGATCCCATCGTGTCAAGATTCCAGCATCAGGCTGGGCGAAATCAAAAAAGCGGATGACTAAATTCGCTGTAGGTGCGTCAGCCTCACGACATAGAGGGAGTTTCTTATGTCACTTCGAAAGATCACCACCACCCTTGTCGGCGCGGCCGCCGCTGTCGGCATCATGGCCGGTGCCGCAAGCGCCGAGACGACCTTTAAGTTCGCCTTTCAAGGCACGCTCAAATCGCTCGATCCCTATTCCTTGAACGAGACCTTCACGCTGGGAACGCTCGGCAATGTCTATGAAGGCCTGACCCGCCGCGGTCCGGATCTGCAGATCTTGCCGGCGTTGGCTGAAAGCTGGGAGGTCGTCGAACCAACACGGTGGCGTTTCAAGCTGCGCCAAGGGGTCAAGTTCCACAACGGCAATGATTTCACTGCAGACGATGTCGTCTTTTCCGCCGAGCGTGTGAGGTCGGAGGGTTCCGACCTGAAGTCACGCATTCAGCCGGACGTTGTGTTCGAGAAGGTCGACGACCACACCGTCGATGTCATTCTCGCCTCGCCCAACCCCATCTTGCACTACGAGTGGGACACCTGGGCCATCATCGACAAGGAATGGGCGGAGGCGAACGACTCCGTGCGCGTTACGTCGGCCTCGGACGAGGTCGCGACGACTATCTCGCTGGAAGCGAACGGCACGGGACCCTTCAAGATCACCAGCCACGAGGGCGGCGTATCGACGACCTTCGCCGCCAATACGGACTGGTGGGACCACGGCAACAAAAAACACAATGTGGATACAGTCGAGTTCTCTACCATCGCGTCGGATGCGACCCGCGTCGCGGCGCTTCTGTCGGGAGAGATGGATCTCGTCTATCCGATCCCGGTCCAGGATATTAAGCGCGTCAACGACAACGACGCGACGGTCGCGATGACGGGTCCGGAGTTGCGCACGATCTTCCTGGGCATGGACCAGATGCGCGACGAGCTGCTCTATTCGAACATCAAGGGCAAGAACCCGTTCAAGGACGTGCGGGTGCGCCAGGCGTTCTATCACGCCATCGACATCGAGGCGATCAAGTCCAAGGTGATGCGTGATCTTTCGACCCCGTCGGCGATCATGATCTCACCGTTCATGTTCGACAATGCGGACCAGTTCTCGCGGCTTGAGTACAATCCGGATGGCGCCAAGGCTCTGCTCGCCGAAGCCGGCTATGCGGATGGTTTCGAGGTCGGCATGGACTGCCCGAACGACCGCTATGTGAACGACGAAGCGATCTGCCAGGCCATTGTCGCCATGCTCGCCAGGGTCGGCGTGACCGTCAACCTCAACGCTCAGCCGAAGGCGCAGTACTTCGCCAAAGTGCTGGCGTCGGGCGGCTTTGACACCTCGTTCTACCTTCTTGGCTGGACGCCCGGTTCGTTCGATTCCTGGAACGTCTTGACCAACCTGCATGGCTGCCGCGACGAAAAGGGCGAAGGTGGCCTGTTCAACCTCGGAGGCTACTGCAACGAGGCGGTCGATAAGCTGTCGGCAGATGTCTTGGTCGAGAACGATCCGGCCAAGCGGTTGCAGCTCATCACCGACGCCTACAAGATGACGACCGAAGAAGTCGCGCACATCCCGCTGCACCAGCAGGGCTTGGCCTGGGGTGTGTCATCGTCGATCGATCTGGCTCAGCGCGCCGACAACCAGTTGATGCTCTACTACGTCAACAAGAACTAGCGCGCTTGACATAACGGGCCTCTCCCCGGTTTCGGGGGGAGGCCAACCGGCTCGGTCCCATGCTTGCTTTCACGATCAGGCGGCTCGTCCAATCCATCGTGGTGATGCTTGTCGTCGCGCTGATCGCGTTCGTCATGTTCCGCTTCGTCGGCGATCCAGTCGACCAGATGGTCGGCTTGGAAACGACATTGGAGGAACGGGCGCAGCTACGCGAACAACTCGGGCTGAACGATCCGGTCCCGGTCCAGTTCGTTCGTTTCATCGGTAAGGCGGCGCAGTTTAATTTTGGTACGTCCTATCAGTTCAAACGGCCCGTGGCGGAGCTGATCGGCGACCGCCTGCCGGCGACGCTGGAACTATCGTTCGTCGCGGCGGCGTTCGCGCTCATCGTCGGCATCCCGATGGGCGTCTACACGGCGCTTCGGCGCGATAGCTGGCTTTCGAAGTTCTTCTTGACCGTCTCCCTTGTCGGTGTGTCGCTTCCGACATTTTTGATCGGCATCATTTTGATCTTCATCTTCGCGGTGAACCTGCAAATCCTGCCGAGCTTTGGCCGCGGTGCCGTCGTCGATCTCGGCTGGTGGTCGACCGGGCTCCTCACCGCGTCCGGCCTGAAAGCGCTGATCCTGCCGGCGGTCACGCTCGGCCTCTTCCAGATGACGCTGATCATGCGGCTGGTGCGCTCGGAGATGCTGGAAGTGCTGAGGACCGATTTCATCAAGTTCGCACGCGCCAGGGGCATTAAGAACCGCGCGGTCAATTTCGGCCACGCATTGAAGAACACGTTGGTGCCGGTCATCACGATTACCGGCCTGCAGCTTGGCTCCATCATCGCGTTTGCCATCATCACCGAAACGGTTTTCCAATGGCCGGGCATGGGCCTTTTGTTCCTGCAGGCCGTCCAGAACGTCGATATCCCGATCATGGCGGCCTACTTGCTCCTGATCGCCTTCCTGTTCGTCGCGATCAATCTCGTCGTCGACATCCTCTATGTCTTCGTTGACCCCCGCATCCGCATCGCCGGAGCGGCGACATGAGGTCGCTTCGATGTCTCATGTGACGGGAGAGGGCGCGGGCGCCGGCACCGCTGGACGGCCGCAGGATGAGGCACCGAGTAGCTTACTGGCGCGGGCGCTCGACTCCGATATCTGGTATTCGTTCAAGCGCTCCAAGGTCACCATCGTCGCGGCGGCCGTCACCGCGCTCTATTTCGCCTCCGCCTTGTTTGCACCCTGGATTGCGCCGCATAACCCATCCGATCTGGCGAGCCTTTCGCTCCTCGATTCCCTCAATCCCCCGGCGTGGATCGAGGGCGGGACGACGACGTTTGTGCTGGGGACAGACGATCAGGGCCGCGATGTTCTGTCGGCCATTCTTTATGGATCGCGCATCTCGCTTGCCGTCGGTTTCGTCTCGGTGCTGTTGGCAGCCTTTCTCGGCATCACGCTCGGTCTCGTCTCCGGCTATGTCGGCGGGCGCACCGACTCCATCATCATGCGGATCGCTGATGTGCAGCTCACCTTTCCGGCGATTTTGATCGCACTGTTGATCGATGGTTCAGTGCGCGGCGTGCTCGGCGGGATCAATCGCGAGGAATCGGCCTTTTACGTATTGGTCGCCTCCATCGGCCTGTCGTTCTGGGTGCAATACGCACGCACGGTGCGATCATCGACGCTGGTTGAGAAGAACAAGGAATACGTCCAGGCCGCGCGTCTGATCGGGCTACATCCGGCCATCATCATGGCGCGCCATGTGTTGCCCAACGTCATGGGGCCGGTGCTGGTGGTCGCCACGATCAATCTGGCGCTGGCGATCATCACCGAAGCCACCCTCTCCTTCCTTGGCGTCGGCATTCCGCCCACCCAACCGTCGCTTGGCACGCTGATCCGTATCGGCAACGATTTCCTGTTCTCCGGCGAATGGTGGATCACCATCTTCCCCGGCATCGCGCTTGCCATTCTCGTGCTCGCCGTCAATCTCCTTGGCGACTGGCTGCGCGATGCGCTCAATCCGAAGCTCCGGTAAGGCGATGACCGAAGCGCTGCTTGAGGTTCATGACCTGGTCGTCGAGTTTCCGACCCGCAAAGGCACGCTGACGGCGGTCGATGGCATATCGTTCGCCGTCCATCGCGGTGAGGTTTTGGGCATTGTCGGTGAATCCGGCGCCGGCAAATCGATGACCGGGTCCGCGATCATCGGCCTGATCGAACCACCCGGCCATATCGCCGGCGGAACGGTTCATCTGGCTGGCGAGCGCATCGATAATCTTTCGCTGGATGCCATGCGGCGTGTCCGCGGCAAGAAGATCGGCGTCGTGTTTCAGGACCCGCTGACCTCGCTCAACCCGCTTTACACCATCGCCGAACAGCTGGTCGAGACGATCCGCACCCACCTGCCACTGTCAGAGCGCGCTGCCCGCGACCGGGCAATCGGACTGCTCGACGAAGTCGGCATTCCGGCCGCCGCGCGGCGCATCGACGACTATCCGCACCAGTTTTCCGGCGGGATGCGCCAGCGTGTCGTGATTGCACTGGCGCTCGCCGCCGAACCGGAACTCGTTATCGCCGACGAGCCGACCACCGCACTCGACGTCTCCGTTCAGGCGCAGATCATCGACGTATTGAAACGGTTGTGCGCGGAACATGGCGCCGCTGTCATGCTGATCACCCACGACATGGGCGTCATTGCCGAGACCGCCGACCGCGTCGCGGTGATGTATGCCGGCCGGATCGCTGAAATCGGCCCGGTGCGTGACGTGGTGAAGGACGCCAAACACCCCTACACCGACGGTCTCATGGGTTCGATACCGACGCTGACCCATGCCGAGGATCGCCTGACACAAATCCCAGGCTCGATGCCGCGCCTGACTGCTATTCCGCCGGGGTGCGCCTTCAATCCGCGCTGTCCGAAAGTCTTCGAACGGTGCCGGACAGAGCGGCCGAACCCGCAACCTGTCAGCGATCGCCAGGTCGCGTGCTGGCTTTATGATGGCGAGGCGCATCCGTGACCCAGGCCCTCGTCAATGTTGAAAACCTCGGCCGCGCCTTCGATGTGTCGAAGCCCTGGCTCAACCGGGTGCTTGAGCGTGAGGAGCGGAAATTCCTCATTGCCGTCGACGATGTGTCGTTTGAAATCAATAAGGGCGAAACCTTTGCCCTGGTTGGCGAATCTGGATCGGGCAAATCAACCATCGCCAAGCTTATCGTTGGCCTAATCCCGCCAACAGCGGGCAAGATCTCATTTGATGGGACGGAGCTGCGGCTCGATTCCGGATCGCAGATGCGTCAAATGCGCAGCCGCTTCCAGATGATCTTCCAAGACCCCTTCGCCAGCCTCAATCCGCGCTGGCGTGTCGGCGACATCATCGCCGAGCCGATGCGCGCGTTCGGGCTCGCCAAGGACAGTGCGTCCGCCGCCAAACGCGTCGATGAGCTACTCGAAACCGTCGGTCTGACTGCGGCGGATGCGGCCAAGTATCCGCACGAGTTCTCCGGCGGGCAGCGCCAAAGGGTCGCAATCGCGCGGGCGCTGTCAGCCAAGCCGGAGTTCATCGTCTGCGACGAGCCGACATCGGCCTTGGACGTCTCGGTCCAAGCGCAAATCCTCAATTTGATGCGCGATTTGCAAGACGAGTTCGGCCTTACCTATCTGTTCATCAGCCATGACCTGTCAGTCGTGCGCCATATGGCGACCCGCATCGGCGTGCTTTACCTCGGCCGCCTCGTCGAGATCGCCGAGGCGAAGGCGCTTTTCACTCATCCGCAGCATCCCTACACACGGATGCTGCTCGACGCCGTGCCGGACCTTGAGATGACCGGCCGCGACCATAAACCGATCGAGGGAGAAATCCCCAACCCGATCGATCCGCCGTCCGGTTGCGCCTTCCATCCGCGCTGCGCCTTTGCCAATGACCGCTGCCGAGCCGAAACACCGGTGCTCAAGCCCGTTGAGACCGGCGAAGCAGCCTGTTTCGCGGTCGAGGAAGGACGGATCTAACCCGCGGTCTAGAGCGGAATGGGCTTAGGTCCGCTCACCTTACGCGTCATCCCGGACACGCTGCGGCATGACATGCCGCTGCGCAGATCCGGGATCGTTCGATATCTGGTACTCGCGTTGTTGACAATGCGATCCCGGTTCTGCGGCGCAACGCCAAGGCGCTGCACCGCGCCCGGGATGACGAAGGACGGGAATGACTCCATTTAAACTCATTCCGCTTTAGCAACCGTCAGTAGGTCGCACGCCCACCCGATAGGTCGAAGACCGACGCCGTCGTGAAGCTGTTTTCCTTCGAGACGAGCCAGGCAATCATAGCCGCCGCCTCGTCAACCTCCAGGAACCGGGCACGCGGGATTTTCGACAGCATATAGGCAATGTGCTCCTCCGACATTTGGTCGAAGATGCGCGTGCGCGCGGCGGCCGGGGTCACGCAGTTCACCGCAATGTCGTAGTCGGCCAGCTCCTTGCCGAGGGATTTGGTCAAACCAATGACGGCGGCCTTCGAGGTGGAATAGGCGCTGGCGTTCGGATTGCCTTCTTTGCCGGCGACTGACGCGATGTTGACGATCCGACCGTAGCCCCTTGCCTTCATGCCCGGAACGACCGCCCGATTGACCAGGAACGTGCCGTTGACATTGATGTCGATGACCCGGTTCCACTCGTCGATCGGATAATCCTCAAGCGTCGCGTTGGCGCCGGCGATGCCAGCCGAGTTGACCAGAATGGACATCGGACCGATTGCGGCCTCAGACTCGCTCATCGCTGCGCTGACAGCATCCACATCCGTGATGTTGACCGCGACAGCGGCCGTCCCGGAGCCAAGCTCCGCCGCAGCCTTGGCAGCCAAATCGCCGTCCATGTCCCAAATCGCAATCCTTGCGCCGGATTGAACCAGCCTCTTAGCCACGGCAAAGCCAATGCCTTGCGCTCCGCCGGTCACGATCGCGGTTTGGCCCGCCAAATCAATCTGGTTCATGCAATACCCCGTCTTGTTGTCTTTTATGGCGTCATATCAGACAGCACGCGCAATCTCATCTTGAAACATTTGGTGATCGCAAAAACCGCAAAAAAGTTGATGCCACTCCTGGTTCCAGCCAATGTTGGTTCCTATTTACGCGCATCAGGGGAAGCCCTCGACCAGAGGAGGAACGAGCATGGTCCAGCTCACCGTGAATGGACAGACCCACGATATCGACGTCGATGCCGACACGCCGCTGCTTTGGGCGTTGCGTGACGAACTCGGTATGACAGGAACGAAATTCGGCTGCGGCTTAGCCCTTTGCGGCGCCTGCACAGTTCACATCGACGGCGTCGCAATGCGCTCGTGCCAGACGACCGTTGAGGACGCCGAAGGCACCGAGATCACAACGATCGAGGCCATCGAAGGCAAGGCGGCCGATGCCGTACGCGCTGCATGGCAGGAGATTCAAGTTCCGCAATGCGGCTATTGTCAGTCCGGGCAAATCATGTCCGCCACGGCGCTTCTGGTCGAGAACGCCAAGCCGACGGACGAGGACATTGACACGGCCATGTACGGCAACGCCTGTCGCTGTGCCACCTATCACCGTATCCGCAAGGCGATCCATCGCGCCGCCGACCTGATGGAGGCCTGATCCATGTTGCATCATCTTGAAAAGGCCATTGAAGCGACGAACCCGCCGCTCACCCGGCGCGGTTTTCTGGCAGTCACCGGCGGTGCCGGCGTCGGTCTGATCGTCGGGTTTTCGTTCCCACGGGGTGCCAAGGCCGCGACGGGCGACGATCAGTTCAACCCGTTCGTCATGATCGATAGCGACGGGATCGTCACCGTGCTCTCCAAGCACCTGGACAAGGGCCAAGGCACGGCCACCGGGCTGGCGACGCTCGTGGCCGAGGAACTTGACGCGAGCGTCGAGCAGATGCGCGTGGAGCACGCGCCGGCGCATCCGGAAGTCTACAAAAACCTTCTGTTCGGCGTTCAGGGCACGGGCGGATCGACGGCGATCGCCAACTCGTTCGAGCAATATCGCAAGGCCGGCGCTGCGGCGAAGGCCATGCTGGTGGCGGCCGCCGCCGATTCCTGGGGCGTTCCAGCCGGTGAAATCACCGTGGCAAACGGCACCATCACCCATGGGTCGGGCAAGTCCGCCACATTCGGCGACTTCGCCGAAGCGGCGTCCGGCCTGGAGCCGCCGGCCGAGCCGACGCTCAAGACACCGGATCAGTGGGTCTATATCGGCAAGGACTTTCCGCGCCTCGACATTCCGAACAAGACCATGGGCGCACCGCGCACCTACGGCCTGGATATCGACGTCGAAAACCGACTTGTCGCGGTCATCGCCCGCCCGCCGAAATTCGGTGCGGTGTTGAAATCCGTCGATGCGACAGAAGCGAAGGCCGTGCGCGGCGTCGTTGACGTGCGCGAAACCCCGGTCGGCGTGGCGGTCTTCGCCGAGTCGACCTGGCCGGCGATCAAGGCGCGCGACTTGCTCGTCATGGAGTGGGACGACAGCAACGCGGAGACCCGCGGTTCGGATGCGATCCTGGCTGAGTTCAAGGCGCTTGCCGAGACGCCGGGTGCCGTCGCTCATGCGGCGGACTACGAAGCCGGTTTGGCTGAGGCGGAAACCATTGTCGAGATGGACTATTCCTTCCCCTTCCTGGCGCATGCGCCGATGGAGCCGCTCGATATCACCATTCTTTTCGACGGCGAGACGGCAACGCTTTGGACGGGATCGCAGATCCAGACCATCGATCAGGGCGCGACGGCGGCGGTGCTTGAGATCACGCCCGACAAGGTGACGATCAACACCCAATGGGCCGGCGGTTCGTTCGGCCGGCGGGCGACGACCAATGCCGACTATGCGGTAGAGGCCGCGTTACTCGCCAAGATTTGGGGCGAAGCGCGGCCGATCAAGGTCGTGTGGACCCGCGAGGACGACATCAAGGGCGGCTATTATCGCCCGATGTATGTCCACAAGGCCCGTGCCGGCGTGAAGGATGGGAAGATCACCGGCTGGCATCACCGCATCGTCGGTCAGTCGATCTTCACCGGCACGGCGTTCGAGAGCCTCATCGTTCAAGACGGCATCGATCACACCTCCGTCGAGGGCATTGCCGACACGACCTATTCGATCCCGAACATGCAGGTCGAGTTGCATTCACCGCCGGTGGGCGTTCCGCCGCTGTGGTGGCGATCCGTAGGACACACCCACACGGCCTATGTCATGGAAACGATGATGGATGCGCTCGCCAAGGCGGCCGGCGTCGATCCGGTCGAATTCCGCCTGGCGCATCTGGGCAATGATCCGCGTAAGGCCGGTGTGCTGAAGCTGGCTGCCGAGAAGGCCGGCTGGACGGAGCCCGTTGGCGCCGGCCGCCATCGCGGTGTTGCCGTGCATAAGTCGTTCAACTCCTACGTTGCTGAGATTGCCGAAATCTCGATGAACGACGGGGTCGTGAAGGTCGAAAAGGTCGTGGCGGCCGTTGACTGCGGTATCCCCGTCAATCCGGACAACATCGCCGGTCAGGTCGAGGGCGGTCTCGGCTTCGGCCTCGGTGCCGTCATGCGCAACGAGATCACCTTCACCGACGGTGAAGTCGATCAGGCGAACTTCGATACCTACGAGCCGCTGCGGATCGACGATATGCCGGACGTCGAGGTGCACATCGTACCCTCCACCGAACCCCCAACCGGCATCGGCGAACCGGGCACACCACCCATTGGCCCGGCCGTCGCCAATGCGATCGGCCAGGCGACCGGTCAGACCCCGACCGAATTGCCCTGGTCGAAAGGCGGTTTGGTCTAACGCCAGTTCGTCAACACCGGATCAGCCAACCGAAACCGGTGCCTCCCCCAACAGGAGGCGCCGGTTTTGTTTACGGGCACCGCAATGGGTTGATATCGCGCCGGCATCCGGCAAGGGTGGGGCGCGATAACGGACGGGGTGCGGGCCATGGGCCTTCTTTTGACGGTGTTTTTGCCGCTTTCGCTGGCGGTCATCATGTTTTCGCTGGGCCTTGGCCTCACGGTCGACGACTTCCGGCGCGTTTTGATCCGGCCCTTCGCCTTCGGGGTCGGGGCACTCAATCAGGTTGTCCTGCTGCCGGTGGTCGCCTTCGCGCTCGCCATCGCCTTTCGATTACCGCCCGAGCTTGCCGTCGGCTTCATGATCCTGGCGTTTTGCCCCGGTGGTGTGACGACCAACATCTTGACCAAGTTCGCGCGCGGCGAAGTGGCGCTCTCGGTATCGCTGACCGCAATCATCAGCCTCTTGTCCACCTTCACGGTCCCGCTCCTGGTCGCCTGGTCGGTAACCTATTTCATGGGCGAGACGGCGCCGGCTATCGACGTGACGCGGCTGGCACTTTCCATGTTCCTCATCACTGCCGTCCCTGTTTTGATCGGTGTCGCCGTACGCCGGTTCGCCACCGGTTTCGCGGATCGCGCTGAACCTGTCTTCTCGAAAGTGGCCGGAGCGCTTTTCGTCATCATCATCATCGGCGCTTTGGCGGCCAATTGGTCCGTGTTCGTCGACAATCTGGCGCGGCTTGCCCCGGCCCTCATCAGCCTCAACGTTGCTCTGCTCTTGATCGGCACACTGAGCGCGCGTGCGCTCGGCTTGCCCGGCAAGGAGGTGAAGACTGTGGCGATTGAGACGGGGATCCAGAACGGGACTCTCGGCATCACGGTGGGGTCGCTGATCGTGGAGTCGGCCAGCGGACTGCCGCCGTTCTCGCTGCCATCGGCCGTTTACGGGATAACGATGTATCTGGTGACCCTGCCGGTCATCTATTGGTTTCGGACCCGGGACACCGCGTCGTCCTGATCGTCGTCCTCGTCGTCCATGATGGCCCGCCAGGCGGCACCGTCGAGGTCGTCATACTGCCCGGACTTCAACGCCCAAATGAACGCGGCGAGCCCCAGTCCCCCGAGGAACAGGGCGGCTGGGACGAGTATCAAGAGGACATCCATCTCAGTTGGTCCCCCGCGTCTTCGCGCGCAAGCTGTTCAGCGTGACAACGATTGACGATGCCGACATCGCGATCGCCGCAATCAGGGGCGTCACGAATCCGAAAACGGCAATCGGCACCGCGATGATGTTGTAGGCGAACGAGATCGCGATGTTTTCCCGCATCACCGTGCTGGCCCGCCGCGCGGTATCGACGGCGGTGACGACCGGCCAAAGCCGTTCGCCAAGGATCAAGCCATCGGCGGCCGCCTGGCTGACATGGACGGCTGAGATCGGCGACAGCGACGCATGGGCGGCCGCCAGCGAAGGCGCATCATTCAGCCCGTCGCCGACCATCAAAACCTTGCGGCCGGCGTCGGCGTGGGCCTTCAGACGGGCGATCTTTTCTGCTGGCTTTGCACCTGACCGCCAATGGTCGACACCAAGCGCTTCGGCGACCGTGCGGACCGGCGCGTCCCGGTCGCCGGAGAGAACCTCGACAGACAATCCCCGCGCCTTCAACGCTGCGACAGTCTCAAGCGCATCGGAGCGCAGCGTCTGGCCAAATCGGAAATGGATCGCCGGGTTAGACCCTTCACGATAGCAGATGACAGAGCCTTCTCCGGATTGGACCGAGTCGTCGCCGCAAAAGGCCGGGCTTCCCAGGCGCACCTCGATACCGTCGACGGTCGCCGCCACGCCTTCCCCCGGCGTTTCGACGGCGCCGGCGATCGGCGCAACATCTCCAGCCAGGGCGCGGGCGAGCGGGTGCCGACTGGCGCCGGCAAGCCGGCGCGCACGCGCCAGGATATCGGTCGGAATATCGTTGGCGTTTTGCAGGTGCGAGTTCGGCAGCGTCAGCGTTCCGGTCTTGTCGAAGACAACCGTGTCGACCTCGGACAACCGCTCCAACATGTCACCGGCATTGACCACAAGACCCGCCTTGAACAGGGCGCCGGAGGCCACGACCTGAGCAGCCGGCACGGCCAACCCGAGCGCGCACGGGCAGGTGATGATGAGAACGGCAACGGCAATCATCAACGCTTGATGCCACGGCGCGCCGATGGCCAGCCATCCAACGAAGGCAAGCGCTGCCAAAATATGGACAGCGGGCGCGTAGGCCTTGGCCGCGCGATCGGCGAGGCGGAGGTAGCGCGAGCGGTTCTCCAGCGCCCGCTCCATCAGGCGATTGATCTCGTCGAGCAATGTGCCCGAGCCGGCCGCGGTCACGGTGGCGGTCGCCGCACCTTCGACGGCAAGTGCGCCGGCATAGACCGGATCGCCCTCGGTCAAACGCACCGGGTCGGTCTCGCCGGTCACCAGGCTCTGGTCGACCAAGACCTCACCGGCATCGATCGCGCCGTCGGCCGGAAACCGCATCCCCTGCGCCACATGCACTCGGTCGCCGGGCCCGAGCGCAGAAAGTGGCACGGTCCGCACGGTGCCGTCGGCATCGACCCGGTCGGCGGCCTCGCCCTTGAGCGCCAGAAGCGTTTCGGCCGCGTTGCGGGTGCGCCGGCGCATCACCTGATCGAGGGTGCGCCCAACAAGCAGGAAGAACAGCAGCATGACGGCGGAGTCGAAGTAAGCGTGTTCGGCGCTGCGCATGGTCTGAAGCACGGAAGCGAACAGCGCCAGCAGGACGGCCAGCGAAATCGGCACATCCATGTTGAGCGAACGGGCGCGCAACGCCTTGACTGCGCTGTCGAAAAACGGCCGGCCGGCATAGGCGACCGCCGGCAACGCGATCAGTGCTGAAATCCAGTGAAACAGGTCGCGGGTCTCAGACGCGATGTCTGTAACGTTGCCGGACCAAACCGACACCGACAGAAGCATGATGTTCATGGCGGCGAAACCGGCGACCGCCATCGCCTTGATCAACTGCTTGTCCTCACCGTCACCGGATGTATTGACGCCCGGATCGAAGGGATGGGCCGCAAACCCAACGCCGCGCAGTGTGTCGACGATGCCGGTCGGCGTGATCTGAGCGTTCTCGGCCCATTCCACGGCCAGGCGCTTTTCGGTGAGGTTGACGCGCGCGAGCGTGACGCCGGGCAACGCGCTGACGGCTTTCTCGATCTTTCGCATACAGCCGGCGCAATGCATGCCGTCGACGGCAAGATCGAGGTGGCAGAGGCCGCCCGGCAAGGCCGTGACGAAGGAATCCTTCGCCACCGGGGTTCCCTCGATCTGGCCGGCCATCGCGTTCATCGGCGTCAGCCCTATTGAATGAAGATCTTGCTCTTGGAGCGATAGACCCGCTCGCCGGCTTGTTCGGCTTCGAGTGTCATCGTCCAACTGCCCCGTGGAATGACGCCGATGCGGGCCTCATAGCGGCCGCTCTCGACTTCGGTGAACCTCAAAACGGTGTCGAACTCCGCACCCCGCAGATGCCGCAGTTCGGCGGACATTGTCAGACCGGAAATCACGCCTTGGTCTTGATCTCGCGCCTCCGCCGTCAGTATGAGCGCGCTTCCGGCGTCTTCGGACAGCGCGACCTCGACCTGCCAGCCACGGGCGTTTTGGGCGTCAGCGGCGGCGATCTCCGCCGCATAGTTCTGACCACGCTGATAGGCGCTTTCGACCTCCACCCCCGGGAAGCTGCTGAGTGCGAAATAGACGAAAAATGCGTTAGCGATCAGCATGACGCCGAAAAACGCACCGAGCCAGATCAGGATCGTGCGGCCGGTCAGCGGCTTGCCGCTCCGCTTCTGCTGCCCGGAATGAGAGGCCGGTCCGGCCATAACGCTCTCCATCTATTGGTCCCCCGGCGATTTGAAGAAATCTCGCGCCTCGGCAACCTCGCCGGTTTCCATCTCCATGATCCGAATTCGGATCGGCATCGATGGCTCGTCGGGAAGATACTCCCGCGGTACGGCGACCAGTAGCCGGAAATCATGCGTCTGATCGGGCCCGACTTCAACCGCCGGTGTGCCGGCGATGTCGTCGGATGCTCCGACAATGGACAGACTGGCGTTCTCCAGCCCGCGCACTTGAACCAGAAAGCGGCGATGGAAAAGGCGCTTGTTCGCAATGTTTATGCGGAAACCATTGCGCACGCCGCCGTCCGACAATTGCACGAATTGCGGGTTGCGGTCGTGCTGCGCCGTGAGGTCGACAAACGGCCTATTCGCCAGCGTGAACAACATCGCCAGGCCGGCGATCACAAGGACACCGGCATAGATGACGGTTCGCGGGCGAATCGGGCGGAAGGCCTCCGGCTTCCCCTCTTCACGCGCCTGGATGTTCATGTCGGTGTCATAGGCGATCAGACCGCGCGGCCGGCCGATTTTGTCCATCACTGTGTCGCAGGCGTCCATGCACAGTCCACATTGAATGCAGCCCAGCTGTATACCGTCGCGAATATCGACCCCGGTCGGACAGGCAAACACGCACTGATGGCAGTCGATGCAATCGCCGACAGGCTCGCCGGCGGCCTCCTTAGCCCGCATTTTCTTCAGAGATCCGCGCGGTTCGCCGCGATCGGTCCGGTATGTAACGTTTAGCGCGTATTGGTCGGTCAGCGCTGCCTGAATGCGCGGCCAGGGACACATATAGATGCAGACTTGCTCGCGGGCGTGTCCAGCCAGTGTGTAGGTCGTTGCCGTAAGGATTCCGATCCACAGATACGCCTGGAACGGCGCCGTGCCCGTCGCCAGTTCCACGACCAGTGTCGGTGCGTCGGCGAAGTAGAGCACCCAAGCACCGCCGGTCCACCAGGCTATGAAGAGCCAAACGCCATGCTTGCCGACCTTGCGCAAGATCTTGTCGGTCGTCCACGGACCCTTGTCGAGCTGGATGCGGGTCCGCCGATCGCCCTCGAAGAAGTTTTCGACGGCGATGAACAGGTCCGTCCAAACCGTCTGCGGACACGTGTAGCCACACCACACCCGGCCGGCGATCGCGTTGGCCAGGAACAGACCAATCGCCGCCAGGACGAGGAGCCCGGTAACGTAGTAGAACTCCTGCGGCCAAATCTCGATACTGAAGAAATAGAAGCGCCGTGCCGGCAGATCCAGGAGCACGGCCTGATCGGGCGCGTTCGGTCCCCGGTCCCAGCGGACAAAGGGAAGGCCATAGTAGATGCCGAGCGTGACAGCCATGACCGCCCATTTGATCCGCCGGTAACGGCCGCGGACCATCTGGGGATAGACTTTTTCGTGCTCCTTGTAGAGCGGCTGCTCAAGCTCGGCGATTAACGGATCGGCGGCCACGGCGCTTATTGCTCCGAACAGTCGGCTCGGCGGCTATTGGCCACCGCCGAGCGAATGGACATACACGGCAAGCGACTTGATCGTTACCGGATCGAGGCGGTTGACCCAAGCGGGCATAACGCCGCGCCGACCGAAATAGACACCCTCAATGATGTCGGCCTCATCCGCCCCAAAGAGCCAGATGCCGTCGGTCAGATTGGGCGCCCCGGTCTCGATCATGCCCGCGCCGTTCTCGCCGTGACAGGCCGCACAGTTGTCCTCAAACAGTGTGGCCCCTGCCTCAAGATCGGCGTCATCGCGAGTCTCGAGCCCGGCGATCGAGCGGACATAGTTGGCAACGGTCGCGATCTCATCCGAGGTCAAAAGCTCTTCCTCGCCGAACGCGGTCATGCCGCCGAACCGGGTATCGTCGTCCTGATCCCAGTTGATGCCGTGCAGCAGCGTCGTGTGGATGTCCTCCAACGTGCCGCCCCAAAGCCAATCGTCGTCGTTGAGGTTCGGATAGCCCTTAAAGCCAGCCGCGCCGGTGCCGTGGCAGGGTGCGCAATTGTCGCCGAAGGCCGCGCGACCGTTCGCCATGGCGAACGTCAACATATCCGGGTCGGCCTTGATCGCCTCCAACTCAGCGTCTTCGAGCGCCGAACCGTTTTGCGCCCTGAGCGCCTCGACTTCGGCGACCGCTTCAGCGACGACCGCGCGCTGTGAATGACCGCGAATGCCCTTCGTATAATCCGAGATCAACGGAAACGACGGCATCAGGATCCAATAGACGACGCTCCACAGGAGCGTCACATAAAACGTCCACACCCACCATTTCGGCAGCGGGTTGTTGTACTCCTGGATCCCGTCCCACTCATGGCCCGTCGTGCCCACGCCGGAGCTTTGGACGTCTTCGCCCGTTTTGGTTTCGTCGGCCATGGGATCAGTCCTCCTTCAACGGAACCGAAGCGGCATCGTCGAAGCGCTTCTTGTTGGCCGGCCACAGCGCATAAATCAGGACGGCCGCAAACAGGATGACGAAGTAGAGCAGGCCCCAGGTCTGCGAGAATTTGGCGAGAGTTTCATACATCGCGTCGCCCCTACCTCAGATTGGCTTTGTCGTCATAGAGCGAAAAGTCGACCAGCGTGCCGAGCATCTGGAGATAGGCAACGAGCGCCTCCATCTCCGTCACGCGATCGGTATCGCCGTCAAACGAGCGCACCAGGGCACCGGGATAGCGTTCCATAAACGCGTCGACATTGTCGTCATCGGGATTGGTCTGTGCCCTGAGATCAACGATCGTGTTTTCGATCTGCGCATCCGTGTAGGGCACACCGACAATCCGGTTGGCATTCAAGTTGGCCTTCAGCGCATTGGTCTCCAGCTCGCGCTGTGCCAGGTGCGGGTAGCCCGGCATGATCGACGCCGGCACCACCGAGCGCGGATTGATCAGATGCTCGACATGCCAGTCGTCGGAATACTTGCCACCGACACGGGCCAGATCGGGACCGGAGCGCTTGGAGCCCCACTGGAACGGATGGTCGTACATCGACTCCGCCGCCAGCGAGTAGTGGCCGTAGCGTTCCACCTCATCGCGCATGGTGCGGATCATCTGCGAGTGGCAGACATAGCAGCCTTCGCGAAGGTAGATGTCGCGCCCAGCCAGTTCGAGCGGCGTGTAGGGGCGCATGCCCTCCACTTCCTCGATCGTGCTCTTGAGATAGTAGAGCGGCACGATCTCGATCAGACCACCGATTGCCACGACGAACAGGATACCGATCGTCAGGAGGATCGAGTTGGTCTCAAAAATGACGTGTCGTTTGAGTAAAGACATCGATCGATCCCCTTATTCCGCCGGAACGGCCGCGGAGGACGGCGCTGCCGCTGCCTCCTCGCGGTCGCCGTAGCGGATCGTCATGTAGATGTTGTAGGCGAACACGAATGAGCCGACGACGAAGAGCGCGCCACCCAGTGCCCGGATCAGATAGAACGGGTACATGGCCTCGACGGTCTCGATGAAGGCGTATTCGAGGAAACCAAGCTCGGTGTAGGCCCGCCACATCAGACCTTGCAGGATACCCGCCACCCACATCGCGGTGATGTAAAGCACGATGCCGATGGTCGACAGCCAGAAGTGCCAGTCGACGAGCTTGAGCGAGTAGAGCTGTTTGCGGCCCCACAACCACGGCACCAGGCAGTAGATGGCGCCGAACGAGATAAAGCCGACCCACCCGAGCGCGCCCGAGTGCACATGGCCGATGGTCCAGTCGGTGTAGTGCGACAGGGAGTTCACCGCGCGCACCGACATCAGCGGACCTTCAAAGGTCGACATACCGTAGAACGCCACGGAAACGACCATCATGCGCAACACAGGGTCGGTCCTGAGCTTGTCCCAGGCGCCCGACAGCGTCATCAGGCCGTTGATCATGCCACCCCAGGATGGCATCCACAGGATCACCGAGAAGGTCATGCCCAGCGTTTGCGCCCACTGCGGCAGGGCGGTGTAGTGCAGGTGGTGTGGACCGGCCCAGATGTAGAGGAAGATCAGCGACCAGAAGTGGACGATGGACAGCCGATAGGAGTAGATTGGCCGCTGCGCCCGCTTGGGAATGAAATAGTACATGATCGCCAGGAAGCCGGCTGTCAGGAAGAAGCCGACGGCGTTATGGCCGTACCACCACTGCACCATGGCGTCTTGGACGCCGGACCAGACAATCACACTCTTCGATGAGAACAGCGACACCGGCACGGCCGCATTGTTGACAAGATGCAGCATCGCGATGGTGACGATGAAGGCGAGATAGAACCAGTTGGCGACGAAGATGTGGGGTTCTTTCCGCTTCCACAGCGTCGCGAGGAAGACCAGCAGATACACGACCCAGACAACGGTCAGCCACAGGTCGGCATACCATTCCGGTTCGGCGTATTCCTTCGACTGGGTCACGCCCAGGAGATAGCCGGTCGCGGCAATCACGATGAACAGGTTATAGCCGAGCGCCACGAACCAAGGCGCAATGTCGCCGGCGAGTCGCGCTTGGCACGAGCGCTGGACGACGTAAAAGGATGTCGCCAGGAGCACATTGCCGCCGAAGGCGAAAATCACGGCCGAGGTATGGAGCGGCCGGACACGTGAGAAAGACAGGAACTCCACATCGAAGTTGAGCGCCGGAAACGCGAGCTGCAACGCGATCACCAGGCCGACAACAAAGCCGACAACGCCCCAGAAGACGGAAATCAGCGTCAGGAATCGGATGACACCGTCATTGTAGTTCGGCTTGCCGTCGATCTCCTGCGGCGGCAATTCCGCCGGCCGCTTGAAATAGCGGTTGAGAGTGAAGAAGGCCGCGGCCATGGCCGCCAGCGCACCGAGCACAGTGTGGATACGCATCGGCATATCGAGTGCCTGGCCCGCGATAACGAAGCACAGAAGCGCGGTGAGAACCATTACCCCGATGAAACCGCCCTCACCCATTGTCAGCGATTTCGATGTGTTTTGCCCAGTCGACATAGTTTACCCCGTGGAAACGGTCATATTGCAGCGCAGCAAACATGCGCATCTGCTGCTGTTTCGGCGTTGACTTGGATCAACTCTAAACAGCTATGCCAGGCTTTTATAGGCGGTTGGGGCTTATGCGTAGTGGCAACTACTTAGCGGCTGAGAGAAATCTGGATTCGCTCACTGACCAGACCAACGAAACCGCCTAGGTAAGCAGCCAAAAGGCCGGCGACCGCTGCTATATTGCGCCCGTGCAACGCCTTCGATTTCGTCCACAATTCGTGATCCCTGTTGAGTTAGATCAACGCACAAGACGGCGCGATTGCCAGACTGCATAATATGGATCAGTCTCTTTCATCGCTCTGCCAAGAACGGGTGCCGCGCTACACATCCTATCCGACGGCGCCGCATTTTGGACCGGACGTCGGACCGCAGGATTACGCCGACTGGCTCGCGGATCTCGATGCCGAACAACCCGTATCGCTCTATCTGCACGTGCCGTTTTGCACGGCGCTTTGCCACTATTGTGGCTGCCACACCAAAGTCGTGAACAAGCCGAATGTCATCGCCAGCTATGGCGCACTGCTTGAGGCTGAACTCGGCCTTATCGCTGATGGTATCGGGCGCCCGCAACAGGTAGACCACATTCATTGGGGCGGCGGCACGCCGAGCCTGATGCCGGCTGCCACATTCGCGGCCATTGTCGAGGCCATGCGGCGGCATTTCGCATTCGCCGAATCCCTGGAACATGCGATCGAGCTCGACCCGCGCACTGTGGATTCCGATCTTGCACAACGATTGGCGGCAGCAGGTGTCAATCGCGCCAGCTTCGGCGTTCAGGAGTTCTCGCAGCGTGTTCAGACCCACATCGGCCGGCGCCAACCGTTCGGTGTGGTGGTCAAGGCGATGACCGCGCTCAGGACCGTTGGGATCGACGCCATCAACTTCGATCTCATGTACGGCCTGCCAGCGCAAACGCTGCACGATGTGAAACGGACCGCAGCGTTGACTGTCGAGCTTGCGCCGGCGCGTATCGCGCTGTTCGGCTATGCGCATGTGCCATGGTTCCGGAAGAATCAGCAATTGATCGATGAAACGCTTCTGCCTGACGCGGAGGCGCGATTCGATCAGGCGGAACAGGCAGCGGCCGTGCTCACAAGTGCCGGCTATGTGCGCATCGGCATCGACCATTTCGCAAGGCCGGACGATCCGTTGGCGATCGCCGCCGGGAACGGCGAGATGGCACGCAATTTTCAAGGATACACGACCGATGCCGCACCCGCGCTTATCGGTCTGGGTGCCTCGTCGATCGGCTGTTTGCCGAGCGGATACATCCAAAACGCTCCGGACATGATCACCTACCGCAAGCGTATCGAGGCCGACGAACTTGCAACGGTACGCGGGAAGGCCCTGTGCGATGAGGACCGGGTCCGTGGCGCCGTCATCGAGCGCTTAATGTGCGATTTCGGCGTCGATTTGGACCGCATGGCCACTGACCTGGATTGTCCGCGCCGGTTCTTGCGACCGACGGAATCCCGATTGAGTTCGCTGCGCGACAAGGGCCTGCTCGACTATGACGGCCACACTCTAAAGATGACGCATAGGGGCCGGCCCTTTGTGCGCCTCGCCGCGGCGGCGTTCGACGCCTATATCGACGACAGCGCGGCCCGACACTCCGAAGCTGTCTAAGACCGAGGCAGCCAGCTTCACTTCGGCTTATGAAAAAACCGCCGCACCCAAGTGAGTGCGGCGGCAGTGGCAGGCTTGGAGCATTAATACTCCTGGAGGAAGGTTACGCGCCTGTCAGCATCGCGATCCGATCGAGGTTCGGAATGCGAATCAGGTCCTGGCGTTCGCAGGAAACGACGCCCCGTCGGCGCAACTCGGAAAACGAGCGACTGACGGTTTCGATCGTCAAGCCCAGATAGTCGGCAATTTCTTGGCGGGTCATAGTCAGCCGGATGGCATCACCGTCGGATGTGCGCGCCAAGTTCTCAATGAAGCTGGCGACCCGCTCCATCGCCGATTTGCGGCCGAGCAAGACCGCGTGATTGTGCAAAGCCTGGACTTGAGCAAAGCACCGCTTTGCCATCCGGCATTGCAACTCTGGGCACTGGGCCACGGTTTCATGGGGAACGACGGCGAGCCGGGTTTCCACTAGACACTCGGCAGTGCAGTCATATTCATTGCCCAAGCTGAAGCCAAAGACGTCGCCCGGCGCCAGAAGTTCAACAACTTGCCGGCGGCCATCGGGCAGAAGCTTGTAAAGCATGACGGCGCCTTCGATCACCTCGAAGACGGACCGTGCCGGATCACCTTCGAGGATTACCGTCTCATGTGCGCCGAAAGCAGAGCGGCGAACCGAAGTGCTGGTTAAGGTGCGCGGTTCCGGTAGCGACTTCTCGGATAAGACACCGCTGCCTGCTGCACCACCGATCGCAGCTAGGTCCGCGTCTGGAGCATTTCGCATGAGGCCGGCCTCCCGTCATTCAGATTTGCCGTGTGCCGCTGGCACCGCTTGTTGACGGAAAGGTATGGGTTAACCGGGGCTCGATAAATTCGCAGCGCTACTTAAGCGAAATCACGTAACCAAAACGTCGTAGCTGATTACAAAAGGCGCGCCAGCATTTGCGGGTCGATGGGTTTGCGCAAGATGCGGTCTGGATCGAAGCCAGGAATCTCTCGATCGATTTGGGATTTGCCAAGCGCGGTGATCACAATGACGCCCGTACCGCGGTCTTTGGCATGGCTGAGAATAGTTGCTGCCGCCATGTCGGGCAGGTGCAGATCGAGGATGATCTTATCGTCGGACGACAGCTCGGCCTGAAGAAAAGTCCGCCCGTCGTTGTAGATCTCAACGGCATGACCCATCTGTGCCAGGACAAGCGCGAGCGAGTCGGCAACCGCCCGGTCGTCCTCGACTATGTGAACAGTCATCGTCCTGCTGCCATGCGCAGTTTGTCCCATTTTTGCGGGACACGGTCGCCTTATCATTGACTTCGAACAATACGGATAATTGCGTACGTCGCAGGCTTCGACGCGTCATGTCCTAGGAGTGTGAAAGTACGATGCGCACGAGATCGGCGGCGTTGCGCGCGCCGATTTTCTCCATGATGCGCGCGCGATGAACTTCGACCGTGCGCGGCGAGATTCCAAGGCAGCGGGCCGCTTCTTTGTTCGACAGTCCGGATGCGATCTGATCAAGCACGTCGATTTCACGAGGCGTCAGCGTCTCGCGACCCGGAAAATCACCGGAAACCGACGGCGCGCGCGGTCCTGACGCCAGAGCTAACGCATTACGGACGCTGTCGACGACGGTTTCTGCTTCAAAGGGCTTCTCGATGAAGTCGAAGGCGCCGTCTTTGATCGCCTGGACAGCCATGGGAATGTCGCCCTGACCCGAGATGATGAAGATCGGCGCCGAAAAATTCGAGCTCGTCAAATCATGCAGGATATCGAGCCCGGATTTGCCCGGCATATGAACATCGAGCAGCACGACGGACGGCGGCGTAACCTTCGCCGTACCCATGAATGCAGCGCCATCGGCAAATGTTCTGACGCGAAAGCCCTCGACCTCGAACACCATGGCAAGCGCATCGCGGACCGCTTCGTCGTCGTCGACGATATCGATTGTCTGCGCCTCGTCCATTCGGATGTCCCGTCCCAATCTCGCGTCAGGCTTGTTGTGGCCCAGATGCGTTATCGACATCAAGCGGCAGGCGCAATTCGAAAACCGTTCCGCTACCAGAGTCACGGTCCTGAGCCGCCAGCGTCCCGCCATGGTTTTGAGCGATCGACTGGGCGATGGCAAGCCCGATCCCTAAGCCGCTTTCCTTTGTGGTCGTAAACGCCTTGAACAATTTTTCTCGGATAGCCGGCTCAATCCCAGGGCCATCGTCGGATACCGACATAATGGCTTCAGCGCCGGAAACGGAACATGCGATATCAACCCTTTGGCCGCATTGAGCCTCACCGATCGCGTCGATAGCGTTGCGAACAAGGTTGATCATGACCTGCTGGATTTGAATCGGATCAACGAAGCAAACTATCGGATCGGGAGTTTTTTCGACCCGCACATCGATGCCAAGAGCGCGAGCGCCGAGACTGGCCAAGTCAACGGCATCGGAAATAACGTGGCGAAGGTCGACGGACTGCCGGTCCGTCTCTTTACGCTCAACGAATTGTCGCAAGCGCCGGATGATCGCACCGGCGCGATCAGCTTCGCGCACAGTCTTTTCGACGATCTGACCCAGCACTGTACCCGTATCTTGCCTCGTCTCAGGCGGCTTCTCGGCGACCCGCTTGAGCGCATCCAGATAGAGCATGATCGCAGTCAGCGGCTGATTTAGCTCGTGAGCGAGTGTTGCGCCCATCTCGTCCATCGCGGAGACCCGCGCCATATGCACAAGCTGATCCTGCAGATCGTTCAATCTCTGCTGGCTTTCCATACGCGGTCTAAGATCGCGCATAATGCCGATGAACTGGCGCTGATCCGGAAGTCTCGCGTCACCGACGGAGAGTTCGATCGGGAAAACCGTGCCGTCCTTGTGCCGCGCGGCAACCTCACGACCGATACCGATGATCTTACGCTCACCGGTCGTCAGATAACTTTCCATGTAGCCATCGTGCGCGTCGGCATAACTCGACGGCATGATCAACTTGACATTCGCACCGACCGCTTCGTTCGCCGTGTAACCGAACAGCCGCTCACAGGCGGCGTTGTAGACCAGGATCGTTCCCGACCTATCGACGATGATGATGCCGTCGACGGCCGTCTCCAAGAGACTAGCCAAGCGTACATCGGACGTGGTGATGCGATCGTCGTCCATCAGAACCGTTTCCGGAGCAAAACCCTTACTCCGGTGGTATCGAAGCGTGGTGCGTCACGCAACTGGCGCACCACCTCGCCTTCAGGCGGGATGGTTGTTCAGCCAATCCGTCAGCCTGTCCATGGCTTTTGACAGATCGCCGGCGTGACGCGCAAAACACAACCGCATGAAGCGCTCGCCACCCGGGCCAAATGCGACCCCAGGGGCAAGTCCGACGCCGGCTTCGTCGACCAACCGGATCGCCAGACCGCGCGTGTCGTCGATGCCGGTGACGGCAAAGAACGCGTAGAAGGCGCCGCCCGGACGAGCGAGTTCGATCCGGTTCGATGCCGATAGGGCGTCGCAAACGATCGCGCGCCCCTCACGCGCTCGGCGGACTTGAAAGTCGACGAAATCGTCACCGCGAGAGAGCGCTGCGACGCAAGCACGTTGCAGGAACGCGGGAACGCCAGACGTATTGTACTGGATCAAATTCTCGCAAACTTGGCCGAGCGCCTGTGGAATCACCAGCCACCCGACGCGCCAGCCGGTCATCGCCCAGTTCTTTGAAAACGTGTTGCAGTAGAGGATTCGATCTTCAGGATCCGCGATATCGAGGAAGGAGAGGCTGCGCGGCATGTCGCCGTAGACGTAGCGCGTATAGATCTCGTCGGCGATGATCCAGAGGCCTCGTGCCCGCGCGAAATCAAGCAGCGCGCGCATATCGTCGAGCGGCATGATCCAGCCCGTCGGATTAGATGGCGAGTTTACGAAGATCGCCTTCGTTGTCGCATCGCACGCATCCATCACCGCCTGCAAATCGAGCGTCCAGCCGGACACGTCGAAGGTCATGGGGACGGTTCTTGCCTTCGCACCGTTCAGTTCGATGCTCGCCGGTGCGTTTGGCCACGTCGGTGACGGCACGACGATCGTGTCGCCTGTTCCCGCCGTCATGCGCACGGCCATGTGGATCGATTGCATGCCGGAGCCGCACACGATGAAGCGCTCTGCCGGCATGCGAACCTCGAAGTGCTTCTCATAGTAATCGGCCAGCGCAGCACGCAGCTCCGGAATGCCGCGCTGATAGGTGTAGAAGGTCTCGCCCGCGGCCAACGACCGAGTGGCCGCCTCGCAGATGAAATCTGGCGTCGGCAAGTCACCCTCACCTGCCCAGAGCGGGATGATGTCAGGCTTCTCGCGGCCGTGGTTCACGACCGCGACAATTTGGCTTTCCGGGGCCTCACCCGCCTCCGGTCGAAGCGCGGCGATCAGAGCATCGGTCATACGGCTCGCCTGGCAGCCTCGCCCGCAAGGCGAGAACCTGAAGGCGATTTAGGATTTGGCCAGCAAATCGCGGATTTCCTCAAGCAAAACCTCGTTGCGTGGCGGCTCGGCCGGTGCCGGTGGCGCGGCCTCCTCTTCGCGCTTCATCTTGTTCACGCCCTTGATCACAATGAACAGCGCCCAGGCGACGATCAAGAAACTGATGACCGCATTGACAAACAAGCCGACATTCATCGTCACGGCACCGGCCTCTTGCGCGGCCTCAACGCTTGGATACGGCCCCTCACCCTTCAGGATCAGCATGATGTTGGCGAAGTCGACATCGCCCAGCAACAGCCCGATCGGCGGCATGATGATGTCGTTGACGAGCGACGAGATGATCGTGCCGAACGCACCGCCGATAACGATACCGACCGCCATGTCGACGACATTTCCCTTTAAGGCGAATTCCTTGAACTCTTGAAGCATTGCGTTTCCCTCTAGGTGACGCGCATCGTGCGTCAGCACATGCTGAACGCGGGGCGCGGTGGAGCTGAAGCCTATGCAAACCGTTGCCACCAAGACAAGAGATTACGTATGCAATGTGGAGGGCAGTCGTTATCCATGATGGCAGCCTGATCGCCTTGCGCGGTCGCTGCGGCTTGCCTTTGACGAGCGAAATGGCAAAGTGCGGTGCACAAGACCGGTTGACCGGCGAAAAAGCTGGACGGAAACGTGCAAGGTTGGATCGTCATATTGGTGGCGACCGTCTATCTGGCGGCGCTGTTTGCGATTGCCAGCTATGGCGATCGCCAGCCGGTCGACGGGCGATCCGGTGTTCGGCATCCGGCGATTTATCCACTGGCGCTTGGCGTCTATTGCACATCCTGGACGTTTTTCGGCTCGGTTGGTCTCGCCAGCACGACCGGAACGGACTTTCTAACCATCTATATCGGCGCCGGCTTGATGATCGCTTTTGGCTATCCGCTCTTGCGCCGGGTGGTCGAGATCACCAAGGCTCAGAACATCACGTCCATTGCCGACTTCATCGGCGCTCGCTACGGCAAGAGCCAGCTTGTCGCGGCAATCGTGACCGTGATTGCGATCGTCGGCACGGTCCCCTACATCGCGCTGCAGCTTAAAGCCGTTTCGGCATCGCTTCTGACACTCGTCGCCGAAACGACGATTGATGTCGAATTGATCGCCAGCCCTCCCATAATCGGTGATGTTGCACTGTTTGTGGCGTTGGCGCTCGCCATATTCGCCATTCTGTTCGGCACCCGTCATATCGAGGCGACTGAGCACCAAAACGGTCTGATGTTGGCGATTGCCGTGGAATCGCTCATCAAGCTCGCTGCGTTTTTGACCGTTGGCGTGTTCGTCACCTTCGTCATGTTCGACGGCTTCGGCGACTTGTTCACCCGGGCGATGGCTCGCGACGATATCCGCGCCGTCATGCTCAGCCCGCCGGATGCGGGGCGCTACATCGTCATGACGCTTTTAAGCTTCGTCTGTATCGTTTTGTTGCCGCGTCAATTCCATGTTCTGGTCGTCGAGAACAATCGCGAGGCGGAGCTGCGCGCCGCGCGCTGGCTGTTCCCGGCCTATTTGATCGCCATCAACATTTTCGTGCTGCCGATCGCCGCCGCTGGCATGCTGGTGTTCGGCGGGTCCGGTGCCGACGCGGACATGTATGTGCTGCGCCTGCCGATCGCCGCAGACGCCGATTGGGTGACGATCTTCACGTTTATCGGCGGTTTGTCGGCGGCAACGGCGATGGTGATCGTAGCCACGGTCGCAGTCTCGATCATGGTGGCCAACGAACTGGTCATGCCGTTCCTGCTGACGCGCGGCAATACGGATGCAGCCAAGGCGCGAAGCATTGGTGCGCGGGTTTTGTTCATCCGACGCGCCGCCATCCTGGCGATCCTGCTTCTGGCTTACGCATACTCCAGGCTTGCCGGCGAATCGGCGCTTGCCAGCATCGGACTTCTGTCGTTTGCCGCCATTGCGCAGCTGGCGCCTGCCTTTTTCGGCGGGCTGATCTGGCGTGGAGCGACGGCGCGCGGCGCGATCGCCGCCATGCTGGCCGGGACAGGTGTGTGGTTCTACACCTTGATGTTGCCGACCTTGGCGCGCGCGGGCGTCGTCGACATGACGATCCTCGAAACCGGACCGTTCGGTATCACCATGCTACGCCCGGAAGCCATTCTCGGCTTCAAGGTCGCGCCTCTGGTCAACGGAGTCTTCTGGTCGATCATCGTCAACATCACGGTTTTCGTCGCGGTGTCGCGCGCGCGCAGACCGATGCCCATCGAGCGCCTTCAGGCCGGCATCTTTGTGCCCACCGACCGGGCGCATATGACACCTGGCCTGCGCAACCTGCGGGCATCGATCCGTATCGACGCCCTCAAGATGGCGGTTGCCGGTTATCTGGGCCACGAGCGCACAGACCGCGCCTTCAATGACTATGCGCGTCGGCAGAGTACGGTTCTGGAGCCAAATGCCGACGCGGATCTGGGACTGTTACGCTATGCGGAGCGCTTGCTTGCGAGCGCGATCGGCGCCGCCTCCGCGCGCATCGTGCTCTCGTTGCTCCTGAAGCGCGACAACGTCAGTCCGCAGGATGCGCTGAAGCTTCTCGACGACGCGTCTGCTGCCATTCAGCAGAACCGCGATTTGCTTCAAACCGCACTCGATCAAGTCGGACAAGGCATCGCGGTGTTTAACGCCAATCTGCAGCTAATTTGCTGGAATCGGCAATTCCGTTCCCTGCTCAGCCTGCCGCCCGAGTTCGGCGTCGTCGGTGTTCCGTTATCGGACGTCCTCCGGCACTGCGCAGAATCCGGCGAACTTGGCGATCATCAGACAGACTGGATCGTGTCGAACCGGATCGAAAAAGTCACCGTCACCATGTCGCCCTATCTTGAGCGACTGGAGGTCTCGGGAGTAACGCTTGAGGTCCGCACACATCCAATGCCCGACGGCGGCTTCGTGCTCACCTTTTCCGATGTCACGGAGCGTATCGCAGCGCAGGAGGCCCTGGCGCACGCGAACGCAACGCTGGAGCGCCGCGTGCGGGAGCGAACCGAGGAACTGACCCGAGCGAACGCCGCGCTCGCTCAAGCTACCGATGCGGCAGAGGCAGCCAATGTCTCAAAGACCAGATTCCTGGCGGCGGCCGGCCACGATGTCATGCAGCCGCTCAATGCTGCCCGCCTCTATGTCTCATCGATGGTGGAAAACGGCGGCGGTGATTTGGATTTGGTCAAGAACGTCGATGCCTCGCTGGAGGCGGTGGAAGACATTCTCGGCGCCCTTCTCGACATCTCCAAGCTCGATGCAGGCGCAATCCGGGCACAGTCCGGAATTGTCGTTGTCAACGACCTCTTCGATCAGCTGCGCACCGCATTTGAGCCCGTGGCGCGGGCGAAAGGCATCGAACTGCGCGTCTTGCCGTGCAGCCTCAGGATTCGGTCCGATCAGCGTTTGCTGCGTCGCGTGCTACAGAACCTTGTCTCCAACGCGATCAAGTACACCGACGGCGGCCGCGTAATCGTTGGCGCGCGGCGGAGCGGCGGTCGCGCCAGTTTGCGCATCTACGATACCGGAAGCGGGATACCGCTGTCGAAACAGGGCGTGATCTTCAAGGAGTTTCAACGCTTGGAGGATCACGACGCTTTGCCCGGGATCGGCCTGGGCCTTTCGATCGTTGAGCGCATGTGCAAGGTCCTCGATCATCCAATCGATGTGGTCTCCGTGCCCAAGCGGGGATCGATGTTCGCGGTGGATGCGCCTCTAGCCAAGGCCGCAATGCCAACGACCGTCGCGGCAACACGGCAAGTGGCCGGGGCAACCGGGGGCGATCTGGGCGGGTTACGGGTTCTGTGCATCGACAATGAAGCCCGCATCCTTGACGGAATGGATGCCCTTCTTTCGGCTTGGGGATGTCGTGTTTTCAAGGCAGCCGATACCCGTGAAGCGGTGCGCCTTCTGTCGGCGGAACGAGAGGACATCGATCTCATCCTCGCGGACTATCACTTGGACAGGGGTACCGGTCTCGACGCCGTCGTCGATTTGCGATGGAAGTTCGGTGGCGACCTGCCGGCTATCCTTGTAACGGCCGATCGCACACCCAGCGTGCGCGACGTGGCGGCGGAAAAGGGCGTGCCGGTGCTCCACAAGCCGGTTAAGCCTGCGGCGCTTCGCGCCTTGATAAACCAGTTAACGGCGCGCCGGGAGGCGGCCGAATAGCTGAGCCTAATCCTGGTCGGGGTGAAGCGCGCTTCGAAATTGCCCGACCTCGATGCGCGACGCAGCGATGACCGCCTGGGTACGACTGTCGACGCCCAGTTTTTGCAGGATTGCCGAGACATGCGCCTTGACGGTCGCTTCTGAGACCGCAAGCTCATAAGCAATCTGTTTGTTCAGCAAGCCTTCGCTCAGCATCATGAGCACGCGCACTTGTTGAGGCGTAAGCGTCGCTAGTCGACCTGCCAGCTCTGCCTCCTCCGATTCATCCTCAATATCGAGAACGATGTCGTCTGGGATCCACATGCCGCCCTTCAACACGACATCGACGGCTGACCGCATAATGTCCGGGCTTGCCGATTTCGGAATGAACCCGGACGCCCCAAGGTTGATGCACCGGCGGATCACGGGTGGATCGGCGCTTGCCGAAACGACAACGACCGGCACGGCGGGATATTGGGTGCGCAAAAGGATCAGTCCGGAATAGCCACGCACGCCCGGCATCGAGAGATCAAGCAGAAGGAGATCGATGTCGTCACCATTCGCCAGCAGCGCGCTCACATCGTCCAGATTGCCGGCTTCGCGGATCTCGGTCGTCGGATAGTCGGGTTTCAGGGCTGTTTTAAGCGCGTCACGAAAGAGCGGGTGATCGTCGGCAATTGCAAAAACCTGCGTATCAGCCATGGCCATCCCCCGCTAGCCACCGAGAAATCCGGTGTCGTGGCGCATTTCGCCAACGTTTGCTGTCGAAATCGCGACGTGAAGGGAATAAGACAATGAAAGCAACGCGGCTGCAACCGTTGCGGTGCGCGGGACGCTAGGGAGACTTGATCGTGTTTAGACTTCCGTTGTGGATCAGGCACCGGCGAAACACTGTCGCGATAAGCTTGGCAGCCGCTTTGTGCGCCTTGGTGTGCTTGATACCCACGGTGTTTTCTACCGTGCTCGCCCACTACGCGCTTCTGGGCCTTCCCCTGGATCAGGCGCTGGCACTTCCTCTCGGCGGGATCATTCTCTCTGTCATCGTCTTCTTCTTTGCGCGCCGCATGGACCGCTTGGCCGATGACGAGCCGTTTGAAGAATAGAGCCAGATGGGTCCCATGAAAGCCGCACGGGAGTAAGCGCCATTACCTCGAACCTCGCGAAAATCCTTGCGGTGATGATCGGCTCGCTCACGGCGCTCGTGCTCTTGCTGATCGTCCTTGAGAATGCGGGCGTTCGCGCTGAAACGATCACGATCGCTCTCGTGCTGTTCATCGTTGCGATGATTGTCGCATTGGGATTGATCGCCCGGACCGTTCGCGCACCGGCTTTCTTTGCCGCCAATACCAATGTCCATTCGGTCTACAATGGTATGGTCTTGGCAGGCACCGGCGTTTCCGTCGCCATCGTCTTTGGACTTGCCGGTGACATCTTTGCATCCGGCTTCGATGGCGCGCTGCCTGCGTTGGGCGTGTTTGCAGGGTTTGCCCTTTTGACGATCTTCCTGGCGTCGGCCTATCGCCGCGCGGGCGCGACAAGCGTGCCTGATTTTCTGGCAAAACGGTTTGATAGCCTTAGCGTCCGCGTGTTGGCGTCGCTCCTGGTCTTTACCTGCAGCGCGGCGCTGTTGATTGTCCAGATTGCGATCGGCAGCGCGGTGGCTGCGAACATTCTGGCCATCGAACTGGAAACAGCCATCGTCTTTGCCGCTGTTTTGCTCGCCATATGCACAATACCGGGCGGGCTGAGGGGGGCAACATGGACGCAGATCATTCAGTTTCTTGTCCTGATGATTGCCGTTCTCACGCCGGCGGTCTGGATTGCTTTTCGCGAGACCGGAATTCCTGTGCCCTACATTGCGACGACGACATTGTCGGCAATGATCGAGAACGCCGAAGCGAGCAATCTCGCCAATGGACTCGGTCAGGCCGGTGTCGCTGCTCCGCTGGCCGAACCACTGGACCGATTTAACCGGATTGCCATCGTCGCCACGCTTGCCTGCGGCGTGGCCGCAATGCCGCATATCCTGATGCGAGCCGGAACGGCGCCGACGCCATCGGCGGCGCGCTGGTCTGGGTTCTGGGGGCTGATTTTGATCGGCTTGGTGCTGGCCACGGCGCCGGTTTATGTCTTCTACACTCAGTTGGAGGTGACGCGCAGCTTGCCGGGTTTAATGGTCGGCGATCTGATTCGCGACGCCAACTGGGTGTTTGACGCAGCGCGCTGGACCGGGGAACCTTTGATAGCGCTGTGCGGACAAGCAATTCTAACGCCGGATGACGCCTTCGCCGCCTGTGGTGGAGTGGGCCATGTCTTGGCCGCCAGCGACATTGCCGTTGATCCAACCGCCCTCACACTCGCCCTTCCGACAATCGCCGGCTTGCCCACGGTCACGTCCGTCTTACTTTTTTCCGGCGTTCTGGCAGCTGCGTTGGCGACTGCAAGCGCACTGCTCATGGCGATCGTCATCAGTCTCAGCCATGACATCCATGTGCGTCTTATCGATCGACACGCTACGGCAAACCGCCGGCTCCTCATTGCGCGCTTCATGCTAGCCAGTTTGATCATCGCAGCGGTCGCCGTCGCTCGAGATCAGCCGGCCACTGCCCAGACGATCGCACAATGGGCCATACCGATTGCCGCAGCCGGCCTTTTTCCAGCGCTCGTGCTTGGCGCATTTTGGCCCGGGGCAACAGCGTTCGGCGCGATATGCGGCATGCTGGCCGGATCTCTTTCAACGACGCTCTATCTGTGGGGAACGTCATTCGGCATTGGCGGTGACCCCTGGACACCTCTAGTCATCCCGGGTCTGACACAGGTCGGCATCATGCCGCTGGCCTCGGGGCTGATCGGGCTGTCACTTGGCTTCTTGACGATTATCGGCGTCTCCACCGTACGGCTGACGAGGCTGACTTCAACCGACTCAGTGCCCGATTCCTGATGGTCTCCGCTCGTCACGTCGCTTTCGATGGGCTTCTTCCGTTCAGCAGTGACTCGCTGCCGGTCGACGAGTGCCACACGCTTTACTTCGAGCAATGCGGCAATCCCCACGGCAAACCTGTCGTGGTTCTCCATGGCGGACCGGGCAGCGGCATTAATCCCATGCTGCGGCGCTTGCATGACCCGAAGGCCTATCGAATCATCCTGTTCGACCAGCGCGGATGTGGCCGATCTACGCCGTACGGCTCGCTTGAGAAAAACACGACCTGGCATCTCGTTGCCGACATCGAAGCTCTGCGGGTGCATCTGGGCATTGCACGGTGGCAGGTCTTCGGCGGCTCCTGGGGCTCGACGCTCGCGCTAGCCTATGCAGAGGCGCATCCCGATCGTGTAACCGAACTCGTGCTGCGCTCGATCTTCACGCTGCGCAAATCGGAAATCGGGTGGTTCTACCATTTCGGCGCCAGCGAGATATTCCCGGATGCTTTTGAGGCGCTTGTTGCACCAATACCGGAGGATGAGCGGCACGATCTCATCGCCGCCTATTATCGCCGACTGACGGACCCGGATGAGGCGGTACAGCGCACCGCCGCAAGAACGTGGGCCCAGTGGGAGGGCCGAACGCTATCGCTGATCGAGAACCCCGCCCGAGCGGAGAGTTATGGAACGGACAAAAACGCTCGTGCATTTGCGCGGATCGAGTGTCACTATTTCCTTCACGGTGGGTTTTTGAGAACCGAGACCCAGCTATTGGATGACGCCGACAGAATCCGGCACATCCCGACGACCATTGTGCACGGCCGGTATGACGTCGTGACCCCGTTGCGCAATGCCTGGGACCTGGCCGGCGCCCTTCCAAACGCGACGCTCGACATCATCCCAGACGCCGGTCACGCCGTGTCGGAGCCCGGTATTGTCGATCGCCTGGTTCGGGCCACCGAGCGGTTCAAGAAACGCTGAGGCCGCCAGCCCGCCGCACGATTTCGGGCAATCGCAAGACCAGCCAGATCGCCGTCACGGCGTTGCCGAGGAAGAAGATTGGCACGACCCATAGGAGGGCCATTCTCCGGTCTGCTTCGAAGAACCAGATGATCACAGCGGCGATCAGGAATCCGAGATAGAGATCTGCCAGCGTCACGAGGCCCCAGGGATCGGCCAGGATCCGATCGAAGCTTGCGCCGAACGATGCCGTGCCAATAGCCCAAACGACGAGGCCTACGAAGCCAGCCGCGCACAGGCCGACCGCAATGCGAAGCCCGTTCATGGTGCCAACCTCTTGAAGCCGCCCTGATAGGTCAAGGTCACGGTGCGGGTGTGGTTGCTGGCACGATGTTCGATCACATAGACCGCTTGCCACGTTCCAAGGTCCAGTGCACCGTCCAACACCGGAATGACGAGGCTCGTGGCGGTTAAGGCTGATTTCACATGGGCGGGCATATCGTCCGGTCCCTCCATGCTGTGGCGATAGCCGGCACCTTGAGGGGCTAACCGATCGAGGGCATCGAGCAGATCGCGCTGCACATCCGTATCTGCATTCTCCTGAATCGTCAGCGACGCCGAGGTGTGGCGGATGAAGACGGTGATCAGTCCGTCCTTTGCTCCGATCTCATTAATCCAAGCGTCGATGGGGCCGGTGATATCGATGAAGCTCTTGGACCATGTCTCGATCGAAAGGCGGCCTATCGCCTGATGGAGCGGCTGATCCGGCTCGGATACAGTCCAGGACTTAATTTCTGGATTTCGACCATGTTGACGGTGATGGCGCATACCGCCTCTCATTTGGTTGGACGGGCTGGATTTCAGCCGTCAGTTCAGGTGTTATCGCGCGGACGCCGGTGTCGATCAATGCGACGCCCGGCCACATTCGGGGGTCTCATGTTTTCGATCGATCCGGCGGTTTTCCGGCCAGATGCCGTTTCCGCTGAAACGCGAGCGCTGAACGCGGACATCATCCAAAAGCTCGCGGCCGGGCCCGATCCATGGACGTTCACACCCGCCGAAATTCGCGCGCGCCGCGCCGCCGGTAGGGGGCCGTTTCCCCTTGCACCGCGCTCGGATCACGCGCGGACCCTAACCATCGATGGTCCCGCCGGGCCGCTTGACCTGCGGCTCATTGCGCCGGATCAACCCCGCGGTGTTTACCTCCATATGCATGGTGGCGGTTGGACCGTTGGAACGGCAGCCGATCAGGACCCGCGCTTGGAGCGGCTGGCGGAGAATTGCGGCCTTGCCTGTCTATCGATCGAATATCGCTTGGCGCCGGAGCATCCCTATCCTGCCGGGCCGGATGACTGCGAGGCTGCCGCTCTGTGGCTCGCCCAGAACGCCAAGTCTGAGTTCGGTACGGACCAGCTCATGATTGGTGGAGAATCAGCCGGTGCGCACCTATCCGTCGTCACCCTGTTGCGGTTGCGTGACCGACACGGACTGACACCGTTTTCGAAAGCCAATCTGGTCGCCGGCTGTTACGACATGGCGATGACGCCGAGTGCCCGGACCTTCGGCGACGAGCCGCTGATTCTTAGGACGAAGGACATCCGGAACTTCCGGCGGTGCTTCGTTGGCGACGATGCCGATTACACGGATCCCGACATCTCGCCGATTCACGCCGATCTGACAGGATTGCCACTGGCGTTGTTCTCCATCGGCACGCGCGATGCCTTGCTCGACGACTCCTTGTTCATGGCGCAGCGCTGGCTGACGGCGGGCAATGCAACCGAGATTGCCGTGTTCCCGGGCGGGCCGCACGTGTTCCAGGGTTTCGATTGCGCGTTGGCGGAAGAGAGTCTTACGCGCATGGATGCGTTTCTGGGGGCTGAAGACTAGATGCACGAGAGCTATCGCGGATTCGTCAACACCTGGGAGTGCGACGAAAACGACCACTTGAATGTGCAGGGTTATGTCCAGCGCTTCGAGTTGGCGGCGCGTCATCTTTACGCCGGAGTTGGCGAGCGGTGGGGCGCGGAGCGGCTGCGGGTGCGCCACATCCGCTACCACAAGGAATGCAGCGCCGGCGATTTGCTGGCTGCGCAATCGGGCGCGTCTGGAGAGGGCTCAGATCAGATCGTTCATATGCTTCGCGACGCGGAATCGGGCACGCTTTTGGCTACGGCGATCGATACGCTGGATGCGGCGGATGCGGTTCCCGACGCGCTCGAACACGTCGAAATACCGGATGAGGCCCGTCCGCGCAGCCTGTCCGCCGCGTTCGACAGCAAGACACTGGACGACGCGGCACTGCGCGCGAAAGGCTACCGCTTGACCTATACGGGCATCGTCGGGCCGCACCATTGCGGGCCCGAAGGCGTCATGGACGATCAGCATTTCATCGCCCGTGTCACCGACGGCGTCTCCCATGCCTGGAGCCATGCCGGTTTCACCAAGGCGTTCCTCGACGCCGAAGGCTGCGGCCGCGTCGCGGTGGAGATGAAGTTGTCGATTGGCCGGCGTCCGACCTCGGGCCAGCTCCTGCACTTGTTGAGCGGCCACATTGCGGTCAGCCGGTCGACCATCACCTTTCGCCATGTCTTCATCGACAGTGAAACCAAGACGGCCTTCGCAACAACACAGGTCACGGCCTTGGTCATGAGTCTTGAGACCCGCCGCGCCATCCGGTTCTCAGACGCGATGCGAACGGCGGCCGAGACAACAATGATCCGGGATTAAGACCGGCAAAGCCGCTATGTTTTGTCGGGCTCGGGGATCTTCTCTGGCGGTATCTTCGGTTTCGGCCGGTTGAACTCCTCATTCAAACGGTCCGCCATCTCATTGAACCGCTCCATGACATCTTCCATGAAGTCCATCAGTTCGTCGACTTCCTCGCGGGAGGGCAGATCGAAGATCGGCTCGTCGGACCCGGCGTCTTCGCCCGCGCGTCCTCTTAAGGCCGCGATCTCGCTCGACAAACGATCGATCTCCGCCTCAAGAGCGACGCGATCGTCGGCAACCGACCGGCAAGCCCAATCGCCGCCTGTCCCACGGCAATGCGACACTGCTCCAGTCTGTGTATCCAAGCGCAGATAGCCGTCGTCGGTCTTTTCCAATTGATAACGGCCGTCTTCGGTCCGGTCCTGGGCTGATACCGGCGCGATCATCATGCCGGCAATCAAGCAAAGACCGATTGAACGCAACATCGGCAGCACCCTTCCTCGGTTTCAGCCCTCCCATAGTGTCAAGGGCCGGCGAAACTATGACGGCGTCAGGCGGCGAGCTTCTCCTGGCCTGCCGGCGGAAAGCGGCCGTAGAACGTCTCACCGTTCGCCGCCATTTCGCGCAGGAGCTTGTTGACGCGAAAGCGTGGTCCGTGCTTGCGGGCGAGTTTGCCGCAAAGATCGACGAAAGCCTTGGCACCCATGCCATCGATGAAGGACAGCGTGCCACCCGACCACGGCGCGAAGCCGAAGCCCAGAATCGAACCGACATCGGCCTCGCGCACGTCGGTCACGACGCCTTCGGCAAAGCAGCGGGCGGCCTCCAAGGCCTGAGTGCACAAAAGCCGGTTCTTCAACTCATCGAAATCGAAATCTTCGGCCGGACGCGGCTCCGCGATGTCGGTAAGGCCAGGCCACAGCGCCTTGTCGCGGCCCGCATAGTCGTAGAAGCCCTTTTCATTCTTGCGGCCAAGGCGCTCGCTCTTGATGACCATTGCCTCAAGCAGCGCTTCTTGCTGCGGGTCGACGGCCGCGTCGCCCAGGTCCTTTTTCGTCGCCTGCACGATCTTCCAGGCAAGATCGAGCGCAACTTCATCATTGAGCGCCAATGGTCCGACCGGCATGCCGGCCATTTTGGCGGCAGTCTCGATCATCGCCGGCGGCACGCCCTCCATCACCATCTTATGGGCTTCGAGAATGTAGTTGCCGACGCAGCGATTGGCGTAGAAGCCGCGTGTGTCGTTGACGACGATTGGCGTTTTCTTGATCGCCCGGCAATAGTCGAGTGCACGCGCAAGAGCTGCGTCGCTGGTGCGCTTGCCCATGATGATTTCGACCAACATCATCTTGTCGACCGGCGAGAAGAAGTGGATGCCGACGACGTTCTTCGGCTTCTTGGCCGACTTGGCGAGACCGGTGATCGGCAGGGTCGAGGTATTGGTCCCAAAGATCGCGCCGCGTTTCATCTCCGCTTCCGCGTTCGCAATCACCTTGGCCTTCAGGTCGCGGTCCTCAAAGACCGCCTCGATGACCAGATCGCAGTCCTTCAGCGCGCCATAATCGGCAGTCGGCTCGATCAGATCGAGCAGCTTCTGGCCCGCTTCTGCCGTGGTCTTGCGCCGCGAGACGCCTTTTTGAACCAAAGCCTCGGAATGCGCCTTGCCCTTGTCGGCGCTTTCCTGGTCGCGATCGATCAACGCAACCTTGATGCCGGCCTTGGCGGTGACATAGGCGATGCCGGCACCCATGAAGCCCGCGCCGATGATGCCGACCTTCTTGATCTTCGAGGGCGGCACATCGGCGGGTCGCCTGGCGCCCTTTTCCAGTTCGCCCTTCGACACGAACAGTGAGCGGATCATGACCTCCGCCTGGCGCGTCTGGAGAACGTGAGCGAAGTAGCGGCTTTCGATCCGAAGCGCTATGTCCATCGGCATCTGGAGACCTTCGTAGACGCACGACAGGATCGCCTGGGCCGCCGGATAGTTCATGGCCGTCTCGCGTCGCGTGATCGCGTTGGCGGCCGGGAAGAGCTGCATGCCGGCCGCCGAGTAGACCCGGATGGGTGCGCGGAACTTGTCCATGTCCCACGGCTTCTTCGGCGATAGGTCAGCGAGCGCCTTCTTCGCTTCGGGGATCAGCTTCTTCGCCGGCACGACGGCATCGACCAGACCGAGCGCCTTTGCCCGATCAAGGCCGTGGAGCTTGCCCTGAAGGAGCATTTCCATGGCCGCCTGCGTGTCGATCATCCGCGGCAGGCGCTGTGTGCCGCCGGCGCCGGGCAAAAGACCGACGCGGACTTCGGGCAAGCCGATCTTGGTCTTCGGATTGTCGGCCGCGATCCGCGCATGGCAGGCCAGCGCGATCTCGAAGCCACCGCCCAGCGCCAGTCCGTTGAGCGCGGCAACCCAAGGCTTGCCGCCGGTCTCGATCCGACGCAGCATATGGCCCAGTCGCGCCGCCTCGGTCCACATCCGTTCCATGGCGGCGTCGCGGTCCCTGTCCTTTTCGGCGTGAAACTGGGTCAACAGACCTTCAAGCATGGTGAGATCCGCACCCGCGCAAAACGCCGCGCCGCCCGTCGATGTCAACACGACGCCCTTGATTGCGTCATCCTTCTCGACTGTGTCCACCAAGGTTCCAAAATCGTCCATCACCGACGCGTCGATGACGTTCATCGATTTGCCGTCCATGGCCCAGGTGACTAGGGCGATCCCGTCGGCGTCCGTTTCAATCGTGAAGTTGTGCATCTCTGCCGTCCTCAAAATCTTGTCTGCGGCCGCTCAGTAGGATGTGCCGTCTTTGTGCGTGAAGACATTGCTGTCGATATGAAGATCGATGTCGGGATAGTCGGCCACTTCGTGGGCCAAACGCGACCCAATCTCCAGGCAGATGACATCGGAATCGGAGCGGTTGACCAAGTGGTGGCCGTTCGGAACGCCGGCCTTGAACGTGGCAGCATCGCCAGCTCTCAGCACAGTCTCGCCTTCATCCTCGATCAACACGGCCTCGCCCGACAGGATGAAGACCAGTTCATCCTCCTTGTGGTGCCAGTGGCGTTGTGCGGAGGCCGAGCCCGGTTCCAACCGAGTCAGGTTGACGCCGAACTGTGTGAGTCCACCCGCGTCACCGAGTTTCTTGCGAAAGCGACCTTTGACGATCTCATCGAAAGGGGCTGGATAGCCCGTTCGGTTGATTTCCGGAAGTGCGTCGATGTCGACCTTTGGCATGACTATACCCGCTCGATAATCGTCGCCGTCCCCATGCCGGCACCGATGCACAGCGTCACCAGCGCCGTGTTCAGATCGCGCCGCTCCAGTTCGTCGAGCACGGTGCCGAAGATCATCGCGCCGGTGGCACCCAGCGGATGGCCGAGCGCGATCGCACCGCCGGCCACGTTGACCTTGTCGTGGTCGAGATCGAAGGCCTGCATGTAGCGCAGCACGACCGAGGCAAACGCCTCGTTGATCTCGACCAGATCGATATCGTCCAGCGACATCTTGGCGCGCTTCAAGAGTTTCTCCGTTACGTCGATCGGGCCGGTGAGCATAAGCGCCGGCTCCGATCCGATATTGGCAAAGGCGCGGACCTTGGCGCGGGGCTTCAGGCCGGCCTTCTTGCCGGCCCTGGCGTTGCCGATCAGGACGGCGGCGGCGCCGTCGACGATGCCAGACGAGTTGCCCGCGTGATGAACGTGCTTGACCTTCTCGACCTCCGGGTGCGCCTGGACAGCCACGCCGTTGAAACCGCCCATCTGCCCCATGATCTCGAAAGAGGGCTTGAGTGCGGCCAGCGACTGCATATTCGTATCCGGTCGCCGATGCTCGTCGGTGTCGAGGATCTTCAAGCCGTTGACGTCCTTGACCGTGATCACGGCGTCATCGAAGTTGCCCACGTCCCACGATTTCGCGGCCCGCTTCTGGCTTTCCACCGCATAGGCGTCGCAGTCGTCGCGGGAAAAGCCGTACTTCGTGGCGATCAGGTCGGCGGAAATGCCCTGCGGCATGAAGTAGGATGGCAACGCCACTTGCGGATCGACGGGCCAAGCCCCGCCGGAGGCGCCGATGCCGACACGGCTCATCGACTCAACGCCACCCGAGATGACCATGTCGTGCTGGCCCGCCATGATCTGCGCAGCGCCGAAATTGATCGCGTCGAGACCGGAGGCGCAGAAACGGTTGATCTGAACGCCTGGAACATGATTGCCGTAGTCGGCGGCGAACACGGCAGCACGGGCGATGTCGCCGCCGGCCTCGCCCACCGGGTCGACACAACCCAGGACCACGTCATCGACCTGCTTGGTGTCGAGATCATTGCGGTCGCGGATGGCATCCAAGGTGTGCTTGGCAAGGTTGACCGCGGTCACCTCGTGGAGCGATCCGTCCGGCTTGCCGCGACCGCGTGGGGTGCGGACGTGGTCGTAAACGAATGCGTCGGGCATGTTTGCCTCCTCACTGTGCCGGAAAGACGCGCCGGCGGGCGCTCAATCGGTTCCCTCGACGATGACGATTTCCGACTCCGAAGCCGCGTGGCGGAGCGGAATCGCCGCCTGATACTCCGGTGAATCGTAGCAGGCGATCGCCTTGTCGTAGCTCTCGAATTCGATCACCACATGACGCGAATAGCTCTCGCCTTCAGGCGCCTGAAACTGACCGCCGCGCACCAGCGGCTTGGCGCCGTACTTTTGGAACGCGACCGCGTCCGCAGCGAGATAGTCCTTATACTTGGCCTGGTCGGTGACCGTCACGTGTACGATCCAATATCCCTTCGGCATCGTCGCCTCCTGGCCGATCCTTCGGCGTTAGGGTTTGCCGCCTGCCATCCCACCCGGCGCGGGACGACCGTATTCAGCGTAGATGTCTTCGAAGACCGCGTTCAGCTTGTCGCGGTCAGCGAAGCGGTCGAGGTTTTCGAGTAGTATGGTCAAGAGGTAGTTGTTGCCGTAACCGGTCTTCGCCGACAGCGCGCGCAGCCGGGTATAAGCCTCCTCGGTCATCGCGACGTTGAATCGTCTGGGCAGCGGCCAGCGCTTCGCCTTTTCCCGCGCCATCAGCCCGTCTCCGGCAGCGGGTGGCCCGGCATCAGATCGTAAGGGTGAACCCAGCCCTCAAGGGCCTTGATGCGGTCGAGCCAGGCATTGATATTTGCATATGCACTAAAATCGGCACCGATCTCATCCGGCCAGAACAAATACCCGCACAAGGACAGGTCCGCGATGGTCGCCCGGGGTGCCGCCACCCAGTCGCTCCCTTTCAGGTGATTGTCGAGAACCTTGTAGGCGATCTTGGCCCGGCCTTCGAGAAACTCAGTCACCGGGGTCTCACCGGTCTTGGCGAACATGCGCATGAAACGCAGGGTCGCCGTGTAGCTGGTCAGCTTGTGATTGTCCCAGAACAGCCAGCGCAGAATTTCGCGCTTTTCTTCCGGCGTCTCACCGCCGAACGTCCCGAACTGATCGACCAAATAGTGAAGGATCACGCCGGTCTGGCTGAGCGTGACATCACCGTGCCGGAGCACGGGAACCTCTCCCATCTCATTGATGGCGAGATAGTCCGGCGTCCGATGGCCGCCGTTGAAAAAGTCAACGAAATGCGGCTGCCAATCGGCGCCGTTCAACTGCAGCATCAGCGCCACCTTGTAGGCGTTGCCGGACTGCGCGAAACAATGAAGATCGTACTCGGCCATCAGGTCACAAACTCCGCGCGATAAGCAGTTTCATGATTTCGTTGGTCCCGGCATAAATCCGCAGCACCCGACCGTCCCGGAAGAGCCGCGAGATCGGATACTCATCCATATAGCCATAGCCGCCATGCATTTGCAGACAGTCGTCGACAATTTTCTGCTGGAGGTCGGTGATCCAGTATTTCGCCATGGATGCCGTAGTGGTGTCGAGGCCGCCGGCGATGTGGCGCTCGATGCAGTTGTCGAGAAAAACGCGCGCGATGGTCGCTTCGGTCTTGGCTTCCGCCAGCTTGAACTGCGTATTCTGGAATTCGATGATGGGCTGCCCGAAGGCCTCGCGCTCCTTGACGTAGTTAAGCGTCATCGCCAGAGCGCGTTCGATAAAGGTCTGTGCGTGAATGGCAATCAGCAAGCGTTCTTGCGGCAACTGCTGCATGAGTTGCGAGAAGCCCTCGCCCTCCTCCGTGCCGAGCAGTGCAGTTGCTGGCACGCGCGCATCGTCGAAGAACAGCTCCGCGGTGTCTTGGCTTTTCTGGCCGACCTTTTTCAGGTTTCGTCCGCGGCGAAACCCGTCGAGGCCCTCGGTTTCGACAACGAAAAGCGAAACTCCCTTGGCGCCTTCGCTCGGGTCGGTCTTAGCGACGACGACAATCAGATCGGCATGGAGGCCATTGGTGATGAAGGTCTTGGCGCCATTGATGACATAACCATTGCCGTCGCGTTTCGCGGTGGTCGCCACGCGTTGAAGGTCCGACCCGGCGCCAGGTTCGGACATCGCAATGGCCGATACCATTTCGCCTGACACCAATTTCGGCAGCCAGCGCCGCTTCTGCTCTTCGGTGCCGTAGTGGACGATGTAGGGCGTGACGATGCCGGAATGGAGCGGCGCGCCGAAGCTGTCGAGCCCGGCCATTTGCAGGGACTCGGTGATCGCCGCCTCGTGGGCGAACGTGCCGCCGGGGCCGCCATACTCTTCCGGAACGCTTGGGCAGAGAAACCCCTGCGCGCCGGTCTTGTCCCACGCCCAGCGATCGATGATTTCCTCGTCTTCCCAGCGGTCGATGTGCGGCGCTAACTCCTCACAGAAGAAGCGGTCGGCGGCTTCGCGCAGGATCGCGACATCCTCGGTGACCCAGTCGGGCTTCGGCGTGTCGAGAACGGTCATTACCGCCTTAGAAGGCCTCGGCGTCGAGCGCCATCATCGTATCGGCACCGGTAGAGATACGGGCGAGGTGAGCCGACGTTTCGGGTAAGACCCGCTCCATGAAATAGCGACCGGTGACAAGTTTTGTCTCGTAGAAGGCGGCGTTGTCGCTGGCGCCGTCGGCGAGTTTCTCGTTCGCGGCCTCGGCAATCTGCGCCCACATATAGGCAAGCGCCGTGAGCCCGAGAAGGTGCATATAATCGGTCGAGCCAGCGCCGGCGTTGTTCGGTTTGGTCATGGCATTGTTCATGAACCACATCGTGGCGGCCTGAAGATCCTCTGCTGCCTTCTTCAGCGGCTCGACATAGGCGGCAAGCGCCTCGTCGTCCTTGCGGTCCTCCACGAAGGTTCCGACCTCCTGGAAGAAGGCCATGATGGCACGCCCGCCATCCTTCGGCAGCTTGCGGCCAACCAGGTCGAGCGCCTGAATGCCATTGGCGCCTTCGTAGATCATCGCGATGCGAGCGTCGCGAACGAACTGTTCCATGCCCCACTCGGCGATGTACCCATGGCCGCCATAGAGCTGCTGGGCGCTAACGGCGTTCTCGAAGCCCTTGTCGGTCAAAACGCCTTTGATGACCGGGGTTAGAAGGCCCATCATGTCATCCGCCGCTTGGCTCTCGGTTTCGTCACCCGAGCGCGCGTGGATATCGCCCTTGATCGCCGTCCATAGAACCAGCGCGCGCGCCGCCTCGTTGAAAGCCTTGACGTTCATCAGCACGCGCCGCACGTCGGGATGCACGATGATCGGATCGGCGGGCTTGTCCTCGGCTTGCGCGCCGGACAGCGCCCGGCCCTGGAGCCGCTCTTTGGCGTAGGCCAGCGCGTTTTGGTAAGCGACCTCCGACTGGGCGAGGCCCTGGATGCCGACGCCGAGCCGCGCCTCGTTCATCATCGTGAACATGGCGCGCAGGCCCTTGTGTTCCGTGCCGACCAGCCAGCCCGTCGCCTCGTCATAGTTCATGACGCATGTGGCGTTGGCGTGGATGCCCATCTTCTCCTCGATGGACCCACAGGAGACACCGTTGCGCTCGCCTGGGTTGCCGTCAGCGTCGGGCACGAATTTCGGCACGACAAAGAGCGAGATGCCCTTCACGCCCTCCGGTGCGCCCTCGATGCGGGCAAGAACCAGATGGACGATGTTCTCGGTCAGATCGTGCTCGCCGGCGGAGATGAAAATCTTCTGGCCGGAAATCTTGTAGGAGCCATCGCCGTTCGGCACAGCCTTGGTCTTGATTAACCCAAGGTCGGTGCCGCAGTGCGGCTCGGTCAGGTTCATCGTGCCGGACCAGGTGCCGGCGATCATCTTCGGCAAATAGGTCGCCTTTTGATCGTCGGTGCCGTGCAGCTGGATCGCCGCGATCGCGCCCTGGGTCAGGCCCGGATACATGCCGAACGCCATGTTGGCCGACGAAACGAACTCGTTGATCACGGCGGCCAGCGTATAGGGCAGGCCCTGGCCGCCATAGTTGGGATCGGCCGCAAGCCCGATCCAGCCGGATTCGACAAACGTATCGTAGGCGCCCTTGAAGCCCTCAGGTGTCGTCACGCTGCCGTCGTCGTGCCGCGTGCAACCCTCGCGATCACCCGACTGGTTGAGGGGAGCCAGCACGTCTTCGCAAAGCTTCGCGCCTTCCTGAAGAATGGCCCTGACGACATCAGGCGTCGCATCGGCGAAGCCGGGGATATTGCCGTAGCGTTCAATCTTCAAAACGTCATTCAGCAGGAACAACGTATCGTCCACTGGAGCCTTGTAGGTCGGCATGTCGGTTACCCCTCGACAGATCAGAACAGACTTGACGCGCTAACTGGCGACTTTCTCCTTTTGCGCCAACAGGTCGTCGACGGCCTTGGAGGCACGGCGCAGATCGGTGAGGGCTTCGTCGATGGCCTTGCGCTGTTTCTCCAGTTTGACAATTTGCTCTGCGAAGCGGTCGCGCGCCACGCGCAACTGGGTCGCCTGGCCGTCTTGGAGATCGTAAAGGTCCAGGATCTCACGGATATCGCCTAGCGAGAACCCCACGCGCTTCCCGAGCAGGACCAATTTCAGCCGGGCGCGATCGCGGCGCGAATAGAGCCGGGTCGTGCCGGATCGCTGCGGCGTGATCAAGCCCTTGTCCTCGTAGAAGCGCAACGCGCGAAGCGTGATACCGAACTCACGCGCCAATTCGCCAATCGTGAACATTGTCTTCTTGGATTCGGGAGCTTCGGCGCCGGGTTGCGTCGCCAAAAACTTTTCCCGCTCAACCAGCGGGTCGATCAATCGTGATGTCATATCGCTCTCGTCTAAACGCATCGCCTCCTCCCCTGATGCATGCGTTGCAACTGGATTTGGTTCCAGAACCCGGAACTCTTCTTGTGGAATATTGAGGCCTATATAGGCAGGCTTACGTTTACGTCAACTCAAATCAATGGCCAGATTGATCTATGGTGATCCGCAGTGATTCGGTCCCGTTCTTAGACGGTGGTTAACGCGTTGTTTACCAAGTTCGGTGCTTGGTTCGGGGGGCTCGAAAGCGAATCGCACATCAGTCTTTTGCGTTCGATCCAGTCGGGTGTGAGTCGGTGCCAGAACGTCAAAATCGCGTCAGGACGGGTTTATGGGGACGAAGCAGGCCAATCCCTGGAGTGTAAAAGGAATCGAGACCAACACCCGCGAGACCGCCAAGGAGGCGGCTCGCAAGGCCGGGATGACCGTGGGCCAATGGCTCAACACCGTCATTCAGCAATCCGCGTCTGAACTGGGTGCTGCTCGCGACCGCCATATGACGAGCCGGCCAATGGCCGCAGGGCCGGGCACGGCCAATCTCGATGAGCATTTCGATACGCTTGAGGCCAGGCTCTCGGAGATGGCCCAGCATCTGCGCTCCATTCAATCGCTGAGCGCGCTACAAACGCCGGCCGATGACAGGTTCTCAAGCGACGATGACAGCCGATCGCCTGTCGTGAGGCGGCTGGAAAACGACGTCATGGATTTGGCGGAAGCAATTCATACGCTGACACGCCGGTTCGATCGCTCCGAATCCGATGCGCGGTCCGCCTGGACCAGCATCGAGAATCGCCTGGGCTCGCTCGACGACAAACTCGACCGGATTTCGGCATCGTCAAGCACCGCGCCGCTTGTCGAAGACGTCAACGCGATGGTCGCGCAACCTCTCCCGCAGTCAGCACCCGACCGTGACCGCCAAGAAGCCATCTTGGAGCAGATTTCGTCGCTGCGATCCCGGATCGACGCCCGCGATCGCGCACCTGCCCCGCAAGTGGATGTCCCCCCGGCACTGACCTCCACTTTGAGCAAGCTCGCCGACCAGCTCGATGCCCTGCAACACCGGGTCGAGGCCACGCCGGATCCCAGCGCCGATATTGATCGCGAGAACCGGCTCATTGCCGCCATCGGCGACAAGCTGGCGCAGATGGAATCAAGCCTTCATGCCGTCACGCGGTCGTTTGATCCAGACGCGCTGACATCGCGCATCGTGTCTGAGCAGACCCATGCGATGGCCGATATCACCCGTCGTCAGCAAGCGGAGTTGTCGCAAGCCACAAACGAATTCATGGACCTGCAGCAGGCCGTGAACGACATCGCGGCACGCCAGGTTGCGCTGGAAGACACAGTGACGGGTGGCTACCACCCCTCGGAGTTCGATCACCGGTTCGATCAGATGGCGCGCCAGCTTGATAGCGCGCTGATGGATCGCCAACCGGATTTCGACGCCGTTGGCCGGCAATTGGACAGCCTTGCTGCCTTGGTGCAGGAAGCCGGCGCCGCGCCCCGCGCCGATTTAGACCGTCTCGCGCAGCGCTTTTCGCGGCTTGAGGCGCATGTCGCCCAAGCTCTGGAACGCCAGGATCGGCTGCATCCCGATCTCACGCAGAGCCTCAATACGCTGGCTGACCGCCTCGCCAAACCCGACCCGCGGGTCGATGCCATCAAGACGCGGTTGGATGCGTTGGCTGCCAAGATCGACCATGGAATCGAGGCGCGGATCCCCAATATCGATGCGCTTCAAACCCAAATGCGGCAGATCGGCGATCGGATCGCGTCTTCGGCGGGCGCAACGTCGGGCTTGGAGCTTAGCCAACTGGACACGCGGTTGCGGGCGCTTTCGGACCAGGTCGATCGTGCGCTGAAGGGAACCGCCGGGATCGCGTCGATCGAGGCAAAGCTGAATGCCATCGACAAGCGAATCGAGACCGGGCTTGCCAGGCCCATGCCGGCGGACACGGCCAACATCGAGGCCCAGCTCAACCTGATCGGACGCCAAATCGAGCGTGGCCTTGCCGCCAAGAGCGCGCCGTCGGCCGACACCGAGCACTTGGAAGCCAGGCTCGACGCCATCGGCGACCGGATTGTGAAATCGCTGGTCGTCCAACCGTCGCCCCCCAGCGAAATTCATGCACTGGGAGATAAGCTCAACGCGATTTCCGAACGGCTCGACAAAACGCTCGAGAATAGAGATCGGGCGCCAGACCTTGCGGCATTTGAGACAAAGCTGGCGCGTATGGGCGCCGATATTCAGAATGCGATCGCTCAGCACCGGCCCGACACGCGGGCGATGGAAGATCGGATCGCCAAGCTGGTCGATCGGCTGAACGCACAAAGCCACGGCGCCGCAAACGTCAACCCGGCGAAACTCAATGGTCTGACCAAGCAAATTGAGGTTCTGAACGCCAATCTGAACGCGATGCGCCGTCGCGACCGGGCCGACCCGCGCGATCTGAGCGCAATGGAATCGCAGATCGCCGCTATTTCGTCGCGTATTGACGACACGCAGAGCCAGGCCCAGGCGATCCAAGCGATTGAAAAGAATCTGACAGCACTGTTCAGCCGTCTTGATTCGACACAATCAACGGCCATCGATGCCGCGCGGGATGCCGCACGGCAAGCCATCGTCGAGGCTGGAACGGATTCCGTCCGCACGCCAGGCGGCGTCTTCGATGACCTGCAGGATCGCATCCGCGAGATTCATGACCAATCGATCCACGCCGATCGTCGCACGCGCGAGACGTTAGCCGCCGTCCACGAGACATTGAATGACATTGTTGCGCGCATGCGGACGCTTGAAGATGGTCGTCTGGCGCAACCGCCCGCCGCAGCCGCACCTGCACAACCCATCATGCCGGCCGAGCCTGACGCGCCAGAGCGCACAATGGACCCGTCGGTTGACGCACTGACTTCTCAGGCGGCGCCCGCGCCAACGCCAACTGCGCCCGATCTTCCCCGCCCGCTCGATCCGCCGGACGCGCCGCCAAGTGCAACCGAACCACAGGCCTCACCGGCCGCTCAGTCCGACCTGGTCAAAACAGCGTTGATGGTTCATGCGCAAAAGCAGGAAGAAGTCCAAGGGCAGCAGAAGCGGCGTTTCGGCCTGCCGAGCCTCAAGCTTGGCAGAAAATCGGAAGAGCCGCCGATAGCCCAACAAGCGTCGGCACCCACGCTGGACGACCAACCAGCCCTGCCGGAGGAACCGCAAAAAGACGAATCGGCGATCGAGCCAGCCGTCGAACCGACACTAGAGCCGTCGCCGCCGAAGCGGGCGCGCGTTCTCGCGGGCGACGCGACCGCGCCGAACCGCCAGCGCGGTCAGCAGTCCGGACAGACCGACTTCATCGCAGCGGCGCGGCGCGCTGCCCAAGCCGCAGCGGAAGCCGACCTGGAAGAGCAGGATGCTCGGGCTGCGTCTGAAAGTGTCAGCTTTGGCGACCGGCTGTCAAAACTGCGCAAGCCGGTAACTTATGCGGCTTTGGCTATACTCCTTGTCTTCGGCGGTGTGCAGGCCTTTTCCTTGCTGTCGGGACCCGAACAATCCGACGCTCCCGACGCCGTTGTTTCAAGCTCTTTGGAGCCCACCGCTGTTGATCAAGTGCCCGGCGAGCCGACGGTCGAGGAAGCCGCGACCGCACCGAATCCAGTTCGGATCATTGAGACCACACCAAGTGAAGGTACGATTGCGCCAACCGCAGGCGCGCCAGAAGCGGATATCTCGCTTCCTGGATCGGGCGTGACAGCAGATGCCGCGTTACCGGACCCGGTGGAAACACAGGCAATCGACGCGACCGCCACCAATCTGCCCCCGGCCGATCTTCCTGACGGGCTTTTCCCAGATAGGCTCCGCGAGGCGGCGCTTGCCGGCGACCCGGTTGCGCAGTTCGAGGTTGCGGCGCGCTTCGCCGATGATTCAGCGCTACAGTCCGATCTATTCCGTGCGGCGGAATGGTATGCGCGAGCTGCTGGCCAAGGCCTCGCGCCAGCGCAATACCGGCTCGGCAGCCTCTACGAAAAAGGGCAAGGACCGCAGAAAGACCTGGAGCTGGCGAAGCTTTGGTATGAGCGGGGTGCAGTTCAGGGCAATCGCAAAGCGATGCACAATTTGGCCGTGCTCCTCGTCAACGATGAGACAGGTGCGGACTATACTGCTGCCGCGAAATGGTTCGAGAGTGCCGCGCAGCTTGGCCTCGCCGACAGCCAGTTCAATCTCGGCATCCTCAGGGCCAGGGGCCTGGGTGTGGAGCAGAACCTAGCCGAGTCATTCAAATGGTTCGCGCTTGCTGCGGCGCAGGGTGACGGCGACGCTGCGGAGAAACGCGACCAGCTGACCAAGAGCCTTGACGAGGAAACCCTGGTCGCGGCGCGTTTGGCCGTGCAAAGCTGGAAGCCGCAGCCAATGATCGAAAATGCCAATACGGTGCAGATGCCTGCCGATGGCTGGGGTGCTGAGCCCACCGGTACCGCGAAGGACGACAGCCGGATCAACTTGATCAAAGAAGCGCAGATTCTGCTCAACGCTAACGGGTTTGACGTAGGCGCGCCGGACGGAATCGTCGGGCCGCGAACGATCGAGGCGATCCGCGCCTTCGAGCGCCAGGTCGGACTGCCTGAGACCGGCGAGATCAGCCCGCTTCTTCTGCAAGAACTGACCGCCACGACCGGCTAAACACAGGGCGGTTTGACAAGCCCTTCGCCACGGCGTTTAACGGACAAGGCACTGGTTCCGCACGACGTGGCGTCCCGCCGCGATGTTGTGACACCGTCCCACGAAAGCGTTGGCCCGGCATGCAGATTTATCTTCCAATTGCGGAGATGACGGTCAACGTCCTTGTCATTTTGGGCATGGGCGGCGCGGTCGGATTCTTGTCAGGCATGTTCGGTGTCGGTGGCGGTTTCCTAATGACGCCGCTTTTGATTTTTTCCGGAATTCCACCGGCAATCGCCGTGGCGACGGAAGCCAATCAGATCGTTGCCTCGTCGTTTTCCGGCGCGCTCGTCCATTTCAGGCGGCGCTCGGTCGATGTAAAGCTTGGTCTAGTTCTGCTCGCCGGCGGCCTCATCGGATCGCTGCTTGGCGTCGAGGTGTTCCGGCTCCTGCGTGCGGTCGGTCAACTCGATCTCATCATCTCCCTGCTCTATGTCGGATTCTTGGGAATCGTCGGCGGCTTGATGCTGATCGAAAGCATCGGCGCCATCCGCCGCCAGAGCAAAGGCAAGCCGGCGACCGTGCGCAAACCAGGGCAACACACCTGGATCCACGGCTTGCCGCTCAAGGTTCGGTTCAAGCAGTCCAAGCTCTATCTGTCCGTTATACCCGTGATGACGCTCGGTGCGTTCGTCGGCATCTTGGCGGCGATCATGGGCGTCGGCGGCGGCTTCATTATGGTGCCGGCCATGATCTATCTGCTGCGGGTGCCGACCAATGTGGTCATCGGCACTTCTTTGTTTCAGATCGTGTTCGTCACCGCGTTCACGACGATCCTTCATGCGACGACCAACCAGACCGTCGATGTGATCCTCGCCTTGCTCTTGATGGTCGGCGGTGTGATCGGCGCCCAGTTCGGCGCGCGCGCCGGCCATAAGTTGCGCGGCGAACAGCTGCGTGCGCTGCTGGCGCTGCTCGTCCTCGTCGTCTGCCTGCGCCTGGGCATCGATTTGATCGTCACGCCGGACGAGTTCTTCTCCATCGGCACGGGAGGGCTGCACTGATGCGCGCGCTCCTTGCCGCCTTGGCCCTCATGGTGTCGGCCGCCCCGGCTGTCGCCGAGACCCTCATCATCGGCCTGTCGACGAAGGATTTCGGCATCACCTCCAGCTTCACCGGCGGCGAGATCACCATATTCGGGACGATCGAGCGCGATGCCCGCACCGTGGCACGGCGCGGCAAGTATGATGTCGCGATCGTTGTCACCGGCCCACGCAACAACGTGGTGACGCGCAAGAAAGAACGCGTCGCCGGGATCTGGGTTAATCGACGGGCCGAGGTGTTTCCGGGCGCGCCGTCATACTATGCGATGCTCTCTTCGAGCGCGCTCGGTGATTTGGCAGCCCCGATTATGCTCACCCGCGAGGGGGTCGGCACATCCTATCTCACCCTTCAGCCGCAGGACTCGGACGAGGAGTTTTCAGACAAACTGTTCCGCGACGCCATGATCAGGCTGAAAAAAGAAGCAGGCCTTTATTATGACCGGCCCGGCGCCGTCACATTCCTAGCCCCATCACTGTTTTCCGCCACCATTCCGCTGCCGGAAAATGTAACGGTCGGAAACTTCAAGGGGGACGTTCATCTGTTCCGGGATGGCGTGCTACTCGCGACGGAGACATTCGGATTCACCGTCCGCAAGGAAGGGTTCGAGCAGTTCATGTATGAGTTGGCACACGAGTATTCTTTGCTTTACGGCATCGCATCAGTGCTGATCGCGTTCTTCACCGGCTGGGCGGCGGGCGTGATCTTTCGCAAGGACTGAATTGGTTGCCTTCCGCTAGGATGAGGCCATGACTGAAGTGTCCGACCAAGCCATCGAGACGGAGAGCCAGCCGGGCCTCGCGCCGATCATCGGCTATGGCGGCCTCATTCCGTTCGCGGTGGCGGCGCTCGCGTCATGGTTCGACGTTTCCCTTCCGTTTGGTCTTGAGCCGACCATGCTCGCCAAGACTTATGGCGCGGTCATTTTGTCGTTTCTCGGCGGCATTCGTTGGGGCGTAGCGCTGTCGCCGCTCGCCGGCGACGTCCGCAACCGTCATATCGTGCTCAGCGCCTTGCCTCCGATTGCTGGCTGGTGCGCGCTAGCGCTACCGGACGCCGCCAGTTTGACCCTGCTGCTCGCAGCGTTTGTCGCGCAGGTCTATTGGGATGTGCGGGCGTTTCGCCGTGGTCTGATCCCCGCCTGGTTCCGCGACCTTCGTGTTGCGCTGACCTTCGGCGCGGTGCTTTGCCTGATCGGTATTTTGCCGCAGGTTGCTTAGACCCTATCAGGCTTTGATTGAACCATTCTGACCGGGCGGTTTCGTGGCAAGATCAAGTGAAGGACCGAAGAGCGTATCGGGATACGGTCGAGGGACTTCGCGCCGATATTTGCGCAAAAGCGCCCGTCCCTTCGGGTTTCCGATTGGCGGCCGCCCGGCGGCGAACCGGTCTTGCCAGGTGGGCCGGCACCGCGCGTCGCCCGTTTCACCACCGGATCGTCTCGCCAATCGCGAAACAGAATTGATCCAACTAAAGCCTGATAGGGTCTAACGCCTATCGCCGGCCAATCGGTCGCCATGGACGCCATAGACGCGGTCCTGCCCCAGAACCCAGACTTTGAGCACTGTGGGGTTGAACAGCGGCTGAAACGCCGTATCCAAGACATTAAGCCCGCCGGTCATTGAACCGAAGGCCGGCAGGACGAGCCGGGTGCCGTCGCCGGCAAAGCAGGCTCGGCGCACGCTGCCACGCCGACCGCGGACACGGGCACTGGGGTGAAGGTGCCCGGCAAGTTCGCCGGTGCAGCGGCCGGCAGTCGGTTCATGGCGAAAGATCAAAGGACCCACCGACAGGGTCTCGCACCACTCGCCGCTAAGGCCGACCTGAGGGACTGGATCGTGATTGCCGCTGATCCACACCCAGTCGCGGCCCTTTTGCAGCGTCGCCAGCGTCTCTCGATCACGCTCGCCAAGGCGCTCGCCGCCGCGCCGATCGTGAAAGTTATCGCCCAGCGTCACCACGCGCTTGGGATCGACGAGCGCGATACGGCGAGCCAGCTTCAACAGGGTTGCCGCAGTATCGTAGGGCGGCAGAAACGTGCCGCGCGCGGCATAGGACGAAGCCTTCTCGAAATGCAGGTCCGAGACGATCAGCATGTCCTCGCCGGGCCAATAGAGCGTGCCGTCGCAAAACGGCATCAGGCCGACGCCGGCAACGGTGAGCGGCGTTTCGTCGATCTGCTCCTCAGGACCGGAGGCGTATTCTACTGCCGTCATACCAGTTGCATCGCCTCTTCGATCAAGACGTCCGCCGCTTCGGCAAGAATCGCGTCCTGTGCTTCGCCGAAGACCGGCTCGCGGCCAATCTCCAACATCACCGGAACGGCCAGCGGCGAAACACGGTCAAGCCGTTTATGCACGATTCGCCCCTTCACCCGCGACAGCATCGATCCAAGTCGGCTGATATCGAGAAGTCCCGTCGCCGCGTCGGCCCAGGTTGCTTGCATGAGGATATGATCCGGCTCGTGCTCGCGCAGCACGTCGTAGATGAGGTCTGAGGAGACGGTCATCTGCCGGCCGGTCTTCTCCTTGCCCGGATGACGCTGCTCGATCAGTCCAGCGATGATCGCACAAGCGCGAAATGTCCGCTTCAAAAGATAGGACTCGGCCATCCAAGCATCGAGATCGTCGCCAAGCATGTCCTCGTCGAAGAGCGCGTCAATCGATAGCTGATCCCGCGCCAGCATCTGACCAATATCCCGCAGGCCCCAAATGGCGAGCGCATACTCCGAGGCAACGAAGCCCATCGGACGGGCGCGGGCGCGCTCCAGACGTCGGGTTAAGAGCATCCCGAGCGATTGATTGGCGAGGCGACCTTCGAAGGGATAGCAAACCAGATAGAATTTCGAGCCGCGCGGAAAGGTCTCGACCAGAAGCTGATCGCGCTTGGGGATGACCGAGCGCAGGCGCTGGATCTTCAGCCAATCGCGCACCTGATGCGGCAATCCGTCCCACGCCTTCGGCGATCCGAGCATGACCCGTACCCGGTCGGCCAGATACGTGGACAGCGGGAATTTGCCGCCCGCATAGGCCGGAATTTTGGGATCGGTACCTGGTGCTTTCGATACCAGTGCGTCCTGGTCCTGTATGGCCTCCAGTTTCAAGACCTGGCCCGAGAACAGAAATGTGTCTCCGGGCGCCAACGTCTCTAGGAAATACTCCTCGATTTGCCCGAGCGGCGGTCCTGACCGGAGCGGGCCAGTGCCCCCTGCCCGTCGTGCCCAGCGCACTTTCAGCATCGGCATTTCCACGATTGTGCCGACGTTCAATCGGTATTGTTGGGCAATCTGCGGATTGGCGACGCGCCACAGACCATCTTGGCGCCGGCGAATGCGGGCGTAGCGGTCATAGGACTTAAGCGCATAGCCGCCGGTCGCGACGAAGTCGACGATCCGGTCGAACGCATTGCGCTCAAGGTCGCGATAGGGGATCGCGGTCTTGACCTCGGCAAAAAGCTGGTCGGCATCGAAGGGCGCGGCCACGGCGCAGCCGAGCACATGCTGAGCCAAGACATCGAGCGCGCCTGTTCGTAGCGGTGGCGTATCCTGTTCACCGGCCTTTGCGGCATCGAGAGCGGCACGGCATTCCAGCACCTCGAACCGGTTGGCGGGAACCAGCAGCGCCTTTGACGGTTCGTCCATGCGGTGGTTGGCGCGCCCGATCCGCTGGGCCAGCCGCGATGCACCCTTCGGCGCGCCGACGTTGACCACCAGGTCGACATCGCCCCAGTCAATGCCGAGATCGAGGGTGGAAGTGCAGACCACGGCGCGGAGATCGCCACGGGTCATCGCCGCCTCGACCTTACGGCGCTGGCCCGCGTCGAGCGAGCCGTGATGAAGTGCGATCGGCAGATCGTCCTCGTTGATGTGCCACAGCGCCTGGAAGATCATCTCCGCCTGGGAGCGGGTGTTGACAAAGACCAGGGTCGTCTTGTGCCGCCTGATCGCGTCGTAGATCTCCTCAAAGGCGTAGCGTGCCGAGTGGCCCGACCAGGGCAACCGTTCATCGGACGAAAGGATGGACAAGTCGGCGTCGGCGCCACCTTCGGCGACGACGATGTCAGCGAGCGGCGTGCTGCCATCTTGTGCCACCAGATAGCTGCGCAAATCGTCGGGATTGGCGACCGTCGCGGAGAGGCCGACCGTTCGCAAGTCGGGCGCCAGAGTGCGCAGGCGCGCCAGGCCCAAAGACAAGAGATCGCCGCGCTTGGAGGTGACCAAGGCGTGAAGCTCGTCAAGGATGACAGTCTTCAGGCTTTTAAAGAAACGCGGCGCATCGCCATTGGCGATCAGAAGTGCGACCTGTTCCGGCGTGGTCATCAAGATATCTGGCGGCACGCGGCGCTGGCGCTGACGTTTGTGGCCTGGCGTATCGCCGGTGCGAGTCTCGACCGTTATCGGTAGACCCATCTCGGCGACCGGCGCTTCCAGATTGCGCGCGATATCCACGGCGAGCGCCTTCAGCGGCGAGATGTAGAGCGTGTGAAGGCTGCGGTGCTCGCCAGGCTTGATGGGCTTGCGGTCAGCCAGATCGATCAAGCTCGGCAAAAAGCCGGCCAGCGTCTTGCCGGCCCCAGTGGGCGCGATCAGAAGAGCAGAGCGCCCAGCCCGGGCGTGATCCAAGAGCGCCAACTGATGGGCCCGCGGTGCCCATCCCCGGCTTTCAAACCAGTCGGTAAAGCGGGGCGGCAGGACCGGATCGACGGCATCGCTTAGATCAAGCATGGGCGAACTATACGCAGTCCCTGGCAGCATTGAAGGCTTGGGTGAAGTTTCCAATCCATCCGCGCTATATAGCGATCATGCGCGCCGAAGACCTCCTTCACCCGACACCGGCAGGGCTCTATTGCCCGTCGGGCGATTTCTACATCGACCCGGTTCGTGCGGTTGATCGGGCATTGGTGACACACGGACATGCCGATCACGCCCGCCCCGGTCATGGCGCTGTGCTCGCAACACCGGAAACACTGACGATCATGGCGGCGCGCTATGGCGATGGGTTTACCGGTCGCGCTGATGCGGCGGTGTTCGGCAAGGCGACAACGGTCAACGGGGTCAATGTGACGTTCCATCCGGCCGGCCATGTGTTGGGATCTGCGCAAATCGCCGTGGAAAAGAATGGGCTGCGGATTGTCGCTTCGGGCGACTACAAGCGCGCGGCCGACCCGACCTGCGCGCCGTTCGTCCCGGTGCCCTGCGACGTTTTCATCACGGAAGCAACCTTCGCCTTGCCAGTCTTTCGCCATCCCGATGCCGGCGATGAAATCGCCAAGCTGTTGACCTCGCTTCAGCAATTTACGGAGCGCGCCCATCTGGTCGGTGCCTACTCGCTCGGCAAGGCGCAGCGCGTCATCCGCATGCTGCGCGATGCCGGCTATGATGCCCCGATCTATATCCACGGCGCGCTCGAAAAGCTTTGCAATCTTTATGAATCCGAAGGTGTGAGCCTCGGGCCTCTCCTGCCGGCAACTGTTGAGACCAATGACAAGGACCAATTCGCCGGCGCGGTCATCGTCGCGCCGCCAGCCTCATTGAACGACAAATGGGCGCGCCGGTTTCCTGATCCCCTTCCCGCTTTCGCGTCCGGCTGGATGCGTATCCGCCAACGGGCGAAGCAACGCGGTGTTGAACTGCCGCTGATTCTTTCCGACCACGCGGACTGGGACGAGCTGACGGACACGATAACCGAAATCGGTCCGTCCGAGGTCTGGGTGACCCATGGCCGCGAGGAAGCACTGGTGCGCTGGTGCGAGCTTCAAGGGATCGCTGCCCGGCCGCTCAATATCGTCGGCTATGAGGATGAAAGCGAATGAACCGCTTCGCCGCCCTCCTCGATCGGCTGGTTTTGACCCCGCAGCGTAACGGCAAGCTGCGCCTTCTAGTTGACTATTTCCGCGACACACCCGACCCGGATCGTGGCTACGCACTGGCGGGTATCACCCGCGATCTGGAGATTGCCTCGGTGAAGCCCGCCATGATCCGCACGCTAGTCGAGGAGCGTCTCGACCAGGTGCTCTTTGCCTATTCCTACGACTATGTCGGCGATCTGGCGGAGACTGTCTCACTGGTCTGGCCGGAAGCAGAGACCCGTGCCAATCGGGTGCCGACCGTTGCCGACGTCGTGGAAACCCTTCATCAGGCGTCGCGTTCCGATGGTCCCGGCCTCGTCATGGGCGGGCTGAGGATCGGTGTCTCGGCACGGCTTGCCAAACAGGCACTGGCGCAGTTCGGCGGCAAGGACATCGTCGAGATTGAAGAGCTTTGGCATGGATTGGAGCCACCCTACCTCGATCTCTTTGCTTGGTTGGAGGACCGCGGCGACAAGCCGGCGCCCAATCATAGCGCGCCGTTCCGGCCAGTCATGCTTGCCCATCCTCTGATGGAAAAAGCGGAGCGCGCGGACGCCGACATTGCCGGTAAGCTTGCGATCGCGCCAGAAGAGTTCGCGGCCGAATGGAAATGGGACGGGATTAGGGTCCAGGCGGCGGCCGAGGGCGGTGAGCGGCGGCTCTATTCGCGGACGGGCGATGATATCTCGGACGCCTTTCCCGACGTACTAGACGCACTCGATTTCGAGGGCGCTATCGACGGTGAGCTTCTCGTCATGCGCCCGGATACGGAACGCGACGTGGCGCCGTTCGGCGACCTCCAGCAGCGGCTCAACCGAAAGACCGTGTCGAACAAGCTGCTCGCCAGTCATCCGGCTTTCATTCGCGCCTATGATTTGCTTACGGCCGACGGCAATGACCTGCGCGGCGAGCCCTTTCAAGTGCGACGAAATCGCTTGGAGGCCTTTATCGCCCGACATGGCGGCGAACGGCTCGACCTTTCGCCGCTGGTACCGTTCGCGTCATTGGATGACTTAGCGGCACACCGCGAAAGCCCGCCGCATGCGGCGATCGAGGGGCTGATGCTGAAGCGCTGGGACTCGCTCTACCAGCCCGGCCGGCCCAAGGGACCGTGGTTCAAATGGAAGCGCGATCCGTTTCTGATCGATGTCGTTCTGCTCTACGCCCAACGCGGTCACGGCAAGCGATCGTCGTTTTATTCGGACTATACGTTCGGCGTCTGGCGGCCCGGCGACAACGGGCAGGAACTGGTGCCGGTCGGAAAAGCCTATTTCGGTTTCACCGACGAGGAATTGAAACGGCTCGACAAATATGTGCGCGACAACACGGTGGAGCGGTTCGGCCCCGTCCGATCCGTCCGTGCGGAACCGGACCATGGGCTCGTTTTGGAAGTCGCGTTCGAGGGTCTCAACCGCTCAACCCGGCACAAAAGTGGGGTGGCGATGCGTTTTCCGCGCATTCACCGCATCCGCGACGACAAGCCGCCGGGAGAAGCCGATACGCTAGAGGCGTTGACCGCGCTTTTGGATTGACCAGTTGCTGGCGCTAATGCCTAGCGGTGTGCCGAGCGCTTAGAATCGAGACCGTCTGCGGTGCTGCGTCATACGCTTCCTGATAGCGGGCCGGAAACGCCGTGCGCGCGGTCGCATACTGATCGACGGGCTGGCGCTCCGCGTGATCGTCGGGGATCTCAATTTCATCGAAACCGCACGCCTCGGCGAACGCTGCCTGATCCGCGATCAGCGGGCCGTGGGCACGCAGGACACCGGTGAAGCCGGTGTTGCGCAGCGACTTCGCGATCGAGAACCCCCGGCCGTCGCCAAATGCCGGAAACGGGACGGAGATGAGGTCCACGGTACCCAACAGCGCCTCCAGCGCACCGATGTCCAGATCATTGTCGATAGCGACACCGAGCTTGCCGTCGTGTTTGCGCTGGCGTGCCGAGGCAAGACGGCGATGCGGCACGATCAGATCGCCGGCCGGCAATTCTTCGTCGAAGATGGTGTCGTCGTCGCTGGCGAGCGTGGTCCACTCGTCCTCGACCGTAACGCCCTTCCTAATGAGCGGCATAAAGCGCCTCCTTGAAGGCGTCGGGGCCGAGGCGGCGGCAGGTCTCAAGGAAGGTCTCGTCCTCGCCGTCACGAACGTCCAGGTAGTGATCGACGACCCGCTCGATCGCGCCAGCCACCTCATCAGACGAGAAGCCGGGTCCGGCCCGCTCGCCGAGCGCTGCCGTCTCCGTCGCATCGCCGCCGAGCGTGATCTGGTAAAACTCCTCGCCGGCCTTATCGAGACCCAAGATGCCGATATGGCCGACATGATGGTGGCCGCAGGCATTGATGCAGCCGGAGATCTTGATCGATAGCGGACCGATATCTCGCTGGCGGATCGGGTCTGCGAAGGCCGTGGAAATCTTTTGCGCGATCGGGATCGATCGTGCCGTCGCCAGCGCACAATAATCGAGCCCCGGGCAGGCAATGATATCGGTGATCAACCCTTTGTTGGCGTCACCGAGTTCGGCCTTGGCGAGCGCCTTCCACAGATCATAGAGATCGTCCTTGCGAACGTCCGAAAAGACGATGTTCTGCTCGTGCGACACCCGCATTTCGCCGAACGAGAACCGGTCGGCGAGATCGGCGAGCGTGCGCATGTCGTCGGCTGTCACGTCGCCCGGCTCGCCGCCGACGCGTTTGATCGTGATGGTCGCCGCTGCATAACCCTCGACCTTGTGCGAGAAGAGATTCTGATCGGCCCAGGCGGCGAATGCCGGGTCATTGTGGCGTGCAACTTCGAAGATCTCGGAACGATCCGGCCGCGTCTCATAGTCCTTCGGTGCGAAATAGGTCTCGATCCGCTGCAACTCGGCTTCAGCGAGTGCGTTGTCAGCGTCCGGTTTGCGGCTGTATTCGGCTTCGACCTCGTCCTTGAACGCCTCAAGCCCAAGCTCGTGAACCAAGATCTTGATGCGCGCCTTGTACTTGTTGTCGCGCCGGCCGTAGAGGTTGTAGACGCGCATGATCGCTTCCAGATAGCCCAAAAGCTCCTCGCGCGGCAGGAAGTCGCGCACGACCTTGCCGATCATCGGCGTGCGTCCCTGCCCGCCGCCGACGATCACCTCATATCCGGCGTCATCGTCCGGGCCTGCCACCATACGCAGGCCGATATCGTGGAAGTAGACAGCCGCGCGATCGTTCGGCGATCCGGTGATGGCGATCTTGAATTTACGCGGCAAGAAAGAAAATTCCGGGTGGAAGGTCGACCACTGGCGGATCAGTTCCGCCGTCGGGCGCGGGTCTTCTAACTCGTCAGCCGCGACACCGGCGAACGGGTCGCTGGTCACATTGCGGATGCAGTTGCCCGAGGTCTGGATGGCGTGCATCTGCACGTCAGCCAGATCGTCGAGGATATCCGGCACCTCAGGGAGCTTTGGCCAATTATACTGGATGTTTTGCCGCGTCGTCAGATGGCCGTAGCCGCGATCATAACGCTCAGCGATCATCGCCAGCTGCCGCATCTGATCCGAGGACAGTGCGCCATAGGGGATCGCCACGCGTAGCATATAGGCGTGGAGCTGGAGGTAGAGTCCGTTCATCAGCCGCAGCGGCTTGAACTCGTCCTCCGTCAGCGATCCGTCGACCCGGCGCTGGACCTGGCCGCGAAACTCCGCGACGCGGGCCCGCACCATGGACTCGTCGAATTCGTCATAGCGATACATGGCGTTGCCTCAAAATGCGGGCGCGGTCAGGCCGCGCGCTGCTCGGCGGCCTCCGGCAGCTTGTTGAGCGCGCCGACCGTGGGGCCGCTCACTCGGATGACCTCGCGATACTTCGTCGGCGCGGGATCGCTGCCGAGATGACCGGTGACGTCGACCAGATAAGGCCCAACGGCGATTTCGGGCTGACGCTCAGCGGCCGCCAACAAGGTATCGGCCGTGGCCTGATCGTGAGCAATCTCGGCGTCAGCTATGTCGCTGGTCCAGCCGGCATCGCCCAAATAGATGGTGTAGCCGGACATCAGATCGTTCGCTGAGACAATCTTCGGTGAAAACGCTTTGGCCATGGTTCTGGTCCTTATCCTCGACACTCAAGCATGTGCCGCTTCGAGCGGCGCTGACTGGGTGATTGTGGAGATGTCGGCGTCGCGGGCCGCGAGACCGACAAGAAGAATCGCAGGGCCTTTGACGCCGGAATCCGACATAGCGTCGACCAACTGGCCCAGCGTGGTGTCGACGCGGATTTGGTCTGGCCTGGAGATGTTCTCCGTCACCGTTACCGGCAGCGACGCGTCGGCGCCGTGGAGCAGCATGCGGCCCTGCAAGAAGCGCGCGGCCCTGACACCCATGTAGACAGCGAACGTCGTTCCTTGCTCCGCCAGGTGCCGCCATTCGTGCTCTGCGAAACCTTCCGCGTCGTGCGCGGTGATGAGCCGAATGGACGAATTTCGCCCGCGCCGCGTCAGCGACACGCGGGCCTGTGCCGCAGCACCGACGGCCGACGTGATCCCAGGCACTACCGAGAAAGAAACACCGGCTTCGGTGAGCGCGTCCATCTCCTCGTCGGCCCGGCCGAACACCAGGGGATCACCGGACTTCAGCCGCACCACGTGATGACCGTCGCGGGCATGTTCGATCATTGCGGCATTGATATCGTCTTGTGACCAGCTCGCTGCACCAGCCGACTTGCCGGTTTCGATAAAGATCGCCTCGCGCCGCGCAAGCTCCAGAATGCGCGGATCGACCAGCCGGTCGTAGAGCACCACGTCTGCTTCATCGAGCGCCTTGCGGGCTTTGAGCGTTAGGAGTTCGGGATCGCCAGGGCCCGCGCCGACCAGCGCGACATGACCAGGCTCGCGATCTTCGCGGACAAGCGCGCGCAATGCGCTTTCCAAATGGTCATGCAGATGGCGCTCACCATGCGCTTCCAGCACCGCCTCACCCGCGCCACCAAAATAGCGAGACCAGAACTGCCGGCGACGCCGACCCATGGGCAGAACCCGTTCGACCCGGTGGCGGAAACCAGCAGCGGCCCGCGCGAGGATGCCCAACCTTTGCGGCAGACCGGCTTCGACATCGGCCTTGATCTTACGGGCCAGCACCGGCGCGGTTCCTTCGGTTCCGATCGCAACGGTTACCGGATCGCGGTCGACGATCGCCGGCGTGATAAACGCCGAGGCGTCCAGATTGTCGACGACATTGACCAAGACACCCACAGACGCAGCCAGTCGACGGACCCGAAGGTCCTCGGCGTCGTCGCCATTCGCCGCATAGACCAGGCGCGCGTCCGTCAAATCATTGGTGTTTACGGCGCGCTCGACCAACGTGATCTGATCGCTGTCTACCCATTGCCGCACGGTCTCGTGCACCGGTGCGCCGAAGACGCGGACCGTTGCCTCGGTCTTCAAGATCAAGCGCAGCTTGGCGACAGCCGTCTCACCGGCGCCGGACACGACGACGGTCTCACCGCGAAGATCGAGAAAGATCGGGAAATGCCGCATCAGACTGTCCCAACTACCTGTCGCAAGGGGCGACCGTTGGCCGTAAAGTGGATGCCGCATTCGGTTTTGTCGCGCCCGCGCCAGCGGCCCGTCCGCACATCTTCGCCAGCCTTCACCGGTGTCGTGCACGGCGCGCAGCCGATCGAAAGATAGCCGTCGGCGACCAGCGGATGCGGCGGCAGATCATGGTCCCGTGCATAATCTGCGACATCCTTCGCCGTGAACGTGGCGAGCGGATTGATCTTGATGCGACCAGCGTCGTTCTCGAACACCGGCACATCGGCGCGGTTCGTCGCCTGAAACCGCTTGCGGCCGGAAATCCAGCCATCGAAACCCTTTAGCGCGCGGCCAAGCGGTTCCGTCTTGCGCAGCGAGCAGCAGCCATCAGGACCCGTCCGATGCAGAACACCGTCCGGATCGCGGCCGCGTAGATCGGGTAGCGCCGGCCTGCGGGTTCGGACATCCGTCAAGCCGAAGCGGATAACCAACTCCTCGTGATAGCTGAGCGTCTCGGGAAACAGCTTGCCGGTGTCCAGAAAGATTACCGGGACGTCCGGGTCGATCGTCGCGGCCATGTGCAACAGCACCGCCGACTCCGCACCGAACGACGAGGTCAGCGCAACCTCACCGGCAACGCCGCCCTCGATCACCGGGCGCAAAAGATCGATGCCGGCCAGATGACCGTAGCGGTCCTGAAGCGTTTCGACAGAGAGCGTCACAGGAAGGCCTTGGCTGAAGAATCGGAACGAAACGGCGATTGTTGCGAATTAATCTGGAAAATCGTCCGCCATTATGCAATTGGAGATGCATTTGTGAGGAAATTGTTTCCTTCTAGTCGATATCAGGTGAAAGAATGACCGCCGATACCGCCAGAGCCGGAACGCCACCAACCATCGATGCGACGGACCGCACGATCTTGCGGATTCTGCAGGTCGACGCCTCGCTCTCCTTGGAGCGGATTGCGCAAAAGGCGGGGCTCTCCAAAACCGCGGTCTGGAACCGAATCCAGCGCATGCAGCAAGACAAAGTGATCGAGCGCAACACCGTTATCGTCGATCCCGCCAAGGTCGGACTGACGGAAACCTTCTTCATCGCGATCAAGACATCCGCCCATGACGCGAACTGGCTCGAGACCTTCTATGCAGTTGTCAGGGACCTGCCCCAAATCACCGAGGCGCACCGACTCGCCGGCGAAATCGACTATCTTTTGAAGGTTCAGGTCCCCTCCACCCGCGATTTCGACGAATTTTACAAAGCGCTGGTCAAGCGCGTCAGCATTTACAGCGTGACATCGAGCCTTTCCATGGAGACCATGAAGCGGTCGACGGCGTTGCCGCTTTAGGGTCCGCACAAGCCGCGAGAGACCGTATTGCACTATCTGTTCGCTTTCGCATGCGCCTTGCTGCTGGCGCCCATCCAGGCCCAAGCCGGCGCCAAGGAGACCATCAAAGCGATGGCACCCTCGGCGCTGGTGCTCGTGCTTGATGAGGACGGCAACGAGCTGATCGCTCAAAACGCCGACGAGCAATTCGTGCCGGCATCCGTCGCCAAGGTCGTGACCGCTTGGCTGGCCATGGAGGTTTTAGGCGGGGACTATCGCTTCGAGACCCGCTTCTACCTGGATGACGATCGCGTACTTTATGTGCGCGGAGGTGGCGATCCGTTCCTGGTGTCGGAGGAGTTGGCGTTGCTTGCCCCCAAGCTCATGGCCGCTGCCGGCGAGGAACCGCTTAAAGGCATGGTTCTCGACGCGCGCTACTACCCTGACGATATTCGCATTCCAGGCATCGAAGACGACAACGAGGCCTATAACGCGCTCAATGTCGGCCTCGCAGTGAACTTCAACACCATCCATGCAGTACGTAACGGTAAAACCGTCAGATCGGCTGAGAAGCAGACACCGATCACGCCCCTTGCGATAAGTCAGTTCCGGGCGCGCGGCCCAAACGGCCGCGGCCGCATCAGCCTTGCCCAGAAAGACCCTTCGGTCAGTGTGCGATATGCGGGTGAGTTGCTCGCCGCCTTTATCGAGCAGGTTGGCGGGAGCATTGATGGCGACATTTCGATTGGAGCCATCCCCGACGGATTAGAGCCGATCTATGTCCACCGCCAGTCGCGCACCCTGTCGGAAATCCTGACCCTGTTGCTGATCGGTTCGAACAACTATATCGCCAACCAGATCTTTTTGGAGATCGGTGCGCACCGCTTGGGCGGGCCCGTGAACCTTGAAAAATCGCTTCAGGTTACGCGCGAGATCCTGGACGATCATGGCCTCACAGAGTCCATTCGTCTCAAGGAAGGTTCAGGAATCAGCCCAGAGAACAGTTTCACGGCCCGTGGTCTCGCTGAGCTGCTCCATCACTTTGCACCTCATGCCGCGCTCCTTCGAAAGACCAAGAAAGGATCGCGCTATAAGACGGGCACGCTGCCTAGAATCCGCACCCTGGCGGGCTTTGCCAACACCGCCAATCATGGACAAGTAAGGTTCGTGATCTCGCTGCGCGGCAATACCGGGAAAATGCGCTTCCGACTCCTGCAGGCGATTGAGCGGGGCCTATGAAGCGCAGATCGTCATAGAAAATGACGGCGTCACTACAACACCAAGCGCCCTCATAGTGCTCTTGGATATCGACCACCTGCGCCGGAAACCATCATCCCGTTGTACCAGACGATAGCCATGCACTAACATTCAAACTGGACCACTGAGGTGGGGCTGATCAGAACCACCCCGCATTTCTAGTCTTGTTACGCGGCGTTGATCAGCCCGTATTCGATTTCTTAAAATACTGCGCTCGGGTGGTGAAAGATCGCCGCAGTTTCTGGGAGTCGCGAGCAATGGGCGGGGTCAGCCGGCCCCCGCCAATCTTCTCGATGTCAACTTCTTTGGGAAATTCTACCTTTCCCTCATCGGTTGAATCTGCATCTTTATAGAGAATTGCCCTAGGACTTCTTGAAGCTGCAGATCTGCTGTTCAAGTAGGACCAAATGACATGACGGGTAGCAAGCGCTGTGGCAGCGCTAGTGCCGCTCATAGCGATCGCTGACCCATCGCGGGAACCGGCAGCGAGTTGACCCCGGTGCGCGAAACTATCATCGCTCGGCATCGCCATTGTTGGGGCGCCTTTCGACTTGTGACTGATACGATGACCGACACCGGTCCCGGAGTACGCGGCCGGTTTGCCATCACTTAGTCGATAACCGCCGATGGCTGCGATGTCGTCAAAACCTGCCAACGCATTCATCGTTCCATGGCGCCGCACCTTTGAACCAGCATCTTGATCTTCTCTGGGCTCACCGGGTTCGAAGCTGAATGTGTCGGCGAGGCGGCCCTTTTTGTCGAAACGTTCATAGTCATCGTCGTCCAGGTAGGAACGAAGCCCAGTCGCCGAGCTGACACGCGCCGACTGATCCGTTTGCACACCGAATAATACAGTCCTGTTTTTTGAGGAATCATCCTTGACGGTGATCAGCCAAACACCGGCGGGTGCGGTCACTTCGTCCGGCGAAACCGAATATGTCGGTGCCGTACAAAGCAAGATGTGAACGCGAACCTTGCCGTCGCTACGCTTCTTTTCCCGGCAATAGACCCGGGCAACGAAGTCACCCAGTTCCAGCATCGCACCGTTCTCGCAAGCCGTAAGCGGGAGCTCGGGATGACCGGGTGGCGCGATCCCAATCTTGAACTTTTTAGCCACCGAGGCTCCATCGTCCGGATCGAACGTATCCGACCAAATCTCAAGGTAGTTGCACGAGCGATCTTCGGGCTTGATACGCCAACGTATGGCGGCGGGCGTTTTGTTCTTGAGTTCTACGCTAGCATGACAGCGCTTTAGATTGTCGTTGCCTGCGGGCATGATGAATTCGACCGGGTGGAATCCCTCCACTTCGCGTTCCTCATTTAGGCGCGCGATGTAGTCATGGAAGGCAGAGTCACCGTCCGGTGACCCTGCACTTTTGCCAAAAGAGAGATTGATGACGATCCGGTATCCGCGTTTGCCATCAATAGATTCCAGAGCCGGACTCTGCGCCACGGCTTTCAGCCAGAGGGCGTCAGCCAGCGTCACAATTCGGCTTGCCGCAAAGATTACGTAGTACTCGAGGAAAGTGCCCGACAGACCGAGGACTTGCCGGGTCGGCAAGTTAACCGCGATTATTGGCATCTTCTCGAGTTTGTGCGTTAGGAGGTTGTCTGGATTATCCGGGTCAGCACCCGCTGCGAGGTCGAGGACATGCGTTCCATGAGCGGCACGCATGGCCACTTCCCGGTGTCCGTGGATTTCGCGCATTCCAAGCACGCCAGTGTCGTGATTGAACGCATCCTCATCAAATGCGCCAATCGGTCTGCGAGGCCAATGCTTGTTCAGCAGAGCATTGATCTCCGGCGCATAGTATTCCCGACCAAAAGGCAGATGGCATTGATTGGGATGAGCTGGCGCATTCTGTTGCCATGCTGCCAGAATGCGTGTCGTTCCATCCTTATGCTGGAATCTCCTGTGACCAAGCGCTATGCCGGTGTCGATTGCGCCCAGGACGACCGAGCCAATCGGCGGAGGGGCGGGAAGCTGATCCGGATCCTGGCGGGACCAGAGATCCTCATCAAAACACTCCTGCACGGTCGATTTAGGCATTGGCAGCCTGGCCGTGGTATCGCCGCCAAAGTCCCGGCGAAACGCGCGCCCGGCACCGCGCGGCAACAAGGCCTGAGTGCGCACGTCCAATGTATCCGGTTCACTCTTCGCGAATTGGACAAACTGTTCGAAGCTAGATTTTATGACCGCGAACGACTGGCTATGCACCTCGATCTGACGCTGTTCATCGAAATAGAATTCCAGGTCATTCCGCTTCAGTTGCTTAAAGTTTCTGCGCGCCGCTAGCCAGTCGACATAGGGAGATGAATTTTCGTGGTCCCAGCTATCGTTCCAGGCTTTCCACTTGTGCCTCATTGCGCCCACTCCGAGGACGCTTGCCGCCACAACCACGATGTCAGAGCCAGCGTTCTGACCGGCTCGGCCTGATTGCCTAGGTCTTTCTCTAGCTTATGCTTAAGCCAATTTAGTTCGAAATCCTGCCTGTCTCTAAAGAGATGATCAGCGCTGTCATCTCCGCTCACTGCAAAGGTCGCGACAAGTGGCAACGACCCACGTTCGGATGGACCCTCATCGGCCGTATTGGATGCCGCAAAAATTGCCTCGCCGATAACACAGCCCATGAGCGCGCCTGCGGCAGAATCAACGGGAAAGTGTACCCCAGCAATCGTCCGACCGACCGCAATCCGATGGGCGATCAGAAAGGGCATCGCGCGGTTTTTAACCCCGTCCATCGGGCCTTTGCCCGTCATCAACCGGTGCAAAACGGTCGCCAACGCGAATGCCTCGGTCGCGTGACCGGAAGGGAAAGTGGAATGATCCGGTGTCTGGATGATCGGGAACACCTTCGGCGAAAAGTCTATCGGTCTAGGTGTTCTGCAGTAGTGCTTTATCAGCATATCTATCTGCAACGTGAACTTCTGCACTAAGCTCATCAATTCAAGGGAATACTTACGCGCATGCACATTTAGAAGACCGCAACCACCGAAGAATGACAGAATATCGCTGATCTGCAGATTGATTTCTGTAACCCGATCTGGCCGCAGATCGGCATAAGTCCTTAGCCACCGAAGCTGATTGCGAAGCGTCTGGATGCCCGGCTTGGAAACGCTAAAGACCTTCGCATCGTCGAAACAAATATGCGCGGAATATGCCCCCTCACCCGGTACCGCGTGGATATGTCGGCACAACTCCGACCCGATTGCGAGCGTCCGGTGTTTGTAGGTCAGATAACTCGTATCATCTGGCGCAAGAGCAGCGGTTTGTGGGGTTGACGCGATGTTCTCTGTATCAGGATCCCAGAAACCGGTGACGCCATCGGCGCTTGTCGTTAGGGCCCAACTCAATGCGCGCGAAGCGGCACCACCTGCATGACGAGCAGCGCTGCCGGAGAGGCTTTCACCGCCGCTCTCACCACCACTTTCGCCGCCACTCTCGCCACCACTTTCACCGCCGCTCTCGCCACCACTTGCTGTCAACATTTCCAAACCTCAATATTAGTATTCGCAATTCCTTTGTTTTAAGTTTCGGTCAGTCACAGTCAATTGCATGAATACCTTCAAGTACATAATTCACGCATTATTCACGATGCTGGCCCCTCATTGACAGTTAAGGATCGTCATAGTTTTCTTGATGGACTGAAATGTGCTCGGCTCCGGCTGGATGTAACGAGCTCTGGGCAAATTGTCGAAGATCGTATTCTTTGTCTTGGGAGGAACAACTGGACACTAAAGAAGCCCTAGCATTCTTCCGGAGAGTGTGTGCGGGATCCGATAAGATCAAGCGACAAGATAAAGAGGTGGAGTTTCGGTGATCCAGTTCTGAGCGAAATTGCACCGGCAACTAGAGGGGCGGACACATGAACGACAATGAGCTCTTGGCAGCGACTTTGTACGGTCGTTTCGCAATCAGGACCAAGAGCGGTCTGGATATCACGCCCACTGGCAAGAAATCACAAGCATTGCTCGCGATCCTGTTGACTTCGGAAGACGGATCGCGCGGGCGCGGCTGGCTGCAAGATACTCTTTGGAGTGACCGTGGCCGGGAACAAAGTGCGGCAAGCTTGCGGCAGTCTTTGTCTGAAATTCGCAAATCGTTTGGCAACTATAGCGACGTGTTGGTAGCTGATCGGCAATATGTGGGACTCGTCAAGGAGAGGGTATCGCTCGGGGACCATTTGGACACTTCGAGAGGAGAATTCTTGGAAGGTCTAGATATCCGCGATCCTGTCTTTGGTCGATGGCTAGCAGAAATGCGCCGGCGACATGCGCGGCGAGTTCTTGGCGCCGCAATGCCAACGTCGGCTAGCGTCGCGGCGGGAATTCGCTCAAACGTGGTTCTACGAACCGAGTCGCCTCCCGGAAGTTCGAACGCACTAGATGAGCACCTTTTATCGGATTTGATCTCAAAGTCGCTGCGTGAGTTTGCATCGATTGAGACGCTTTGCGACCCGACGCCCCTAGCACATCCTGGAACCTTGTCTATCTCCTTGCAGTCATTCGCGCCCGCAGATGGAACGACGGGCATGCGCATTTCGATCGAGGACATGGACGGGCGAAAGATCTGGTCAGATGCGGCTCAATCCAGAAGCGTCGAAGTACCGATCTCCGACGATGTGGAAATGCTGGGCCTTAGCAACCGGGCGGTTGGCTATGTCGTCGACACTGTCGAACAGGATTGTACGATGCGGTCCGGTAGCTTGGACGCAAACCAACTGTCATGCCTTGCCATCCAAAAGATGTTCGGCTTGCGCGATTGCGATCTTGTAGAAGCGGACAGACTGCTTTCCGATGCATACGAGATCGAAAGACGCGGCCTGTTTCAGGCTTGGCGCGCATATCTTTTCGCCATCCAGTTTGTGGAACGCCGGTGCGCCGATGCCGATGCGCTGGTCGAACAGGCGGATCAGTGTTGCAATTACGCCCTGGAATTCGAACCCAACAATTCTTTCGTGTTGGCGGCGGTTGCAAACGCGCGCCGCGTCTTAACAAAAAACTATATTCAGAGCGGCGAACTGGCAAAGATGGCCGTAAAAGCAAATCCAGCAAATCCACTGGCGTGGTGGTCCTTGTCCGCCGCCGAACTCTATTGCGACGATGTCGAAGGCGCCCATCACTCGGCCGTCATCGCCCAGTCGCTCGCGCGGGGCACTCGCTTCCAGTATTGGGGCGATTTTCAGAGGTCATTGACTGCCGCGGTGACGGGCCGGTTCGAGGAGTCGGTCCGCATGGGAGAGGCATCGCAAGCGCTAGCGCCGAACTTCAAACCCCCCGCCCGATACTTGACTGCCATCTACGCGCTGACTGGACGAAAGAATATGGCCGAGCGATCAGCAACCAGGCTGAAAGCTATCGAAGATGATTTTTCCATCGATCGTTTGATATCCGACCCGGCTTATCCAGTCAGTCTGATGCGCAATAAGGACTTGATCGACCGGGAACGTCTTCAAGCGCTCGAAGTCGAATAGAGTGCTAGAGATAACCGGATTCGGGCACCAGGGAGGAGCCGTGCCCGAACCCGGAAGAGGTGATCCGTCACACGGGTCACCAAGTTTCGGCACTACTGATCCAGCAGGTTGATCGCGTTACGCAAGACAGCGACATGTCTGGGCAATAGTTCTTTGCCCAAAGTGTTTTCCCAGGCCCAATACTTCGTATGTGTCAATAAACGCGACCGCCATAAGCCAAAGCGCCGCGCCTTAATCCAAACTTTAACATCCTTGACCCCGCTCACATCCCTATGCTGGTCACATCCGTGAGCACGGAAGTGGTGCCCGGCCTCACCGGAAACCAAGTCTCCGAATAAAAAGAAAAACCTGTTCGGCTGGTCATGAATGTTGGTCCATCGAACAGCTGAGAATACGGATGCATGATGAGGTAAGCGCTGGCCGTCATCCTCGTACCGGAAACTGGCCGCTCCACCCTTATCTGAATCACACTCGAACAAGGGGGGGCAGGTCGGCATGCGCCGCTCCCTTACCATCGTTCTCAATTCATCTTTAGTTTTCGCGATCAGAAAATCTGCATGGCTCAAAGGTGATCCCAAAGTCACAAAGTCCGTGATCAGCCAAGGTTTGCGCGGTGGGAGCTCCTTGGGCGAGTCACAGGCTCGACAAGCAAGCGCTGCGGCAATCGTGTGCTGCCGATCACGGAACACCTCGATATCCCAACCATCGCTGTCTTTGCGGCGTACATCGGCTAACCACTGGTCTAGATCTGCAAGCGCCTCTTCAGCATGCGCACAGGGCGCGTTTGCAGCGTTTGGGCCATATTCGGTCCAGAATAGACGCAAGAGATCGTAGGCCACGATCGAACCCAGACTGTGCGCCGCGATGACGATCCGATCGTACTTCCCGCTGTCGTGGAGGTCGCGGAGAAGCTTCAAGCCGCGCTCCGCCACTTCCCGACGCTGCCGAATGTTCTCCGGATTGGGTTGGGTGTAGCGTACGACGTCACCGAGATAAGGTACCAATCCTCGATGAAGCAGGGATCCAATAAAAACAGAGCCCAAAAATAGGTAAGCCTCTGCTTCAGCTATCAGGAGCAGCGCAGCACAAGTGAAGAAGATAACGACGGCGGGAGTGATGTACGAAAGCGGGTTGTAGAACTCGTTTGTGCCCGGTCTGGATGCAAGCTCCCGTACGATTATGACCACCACCGGCACAGCGATGACGACCTTGAACCAAACGCCGATGTGATCATCGATGAATCTGAACCAGCTCAGAGTGTTGTTCACCAGTACACAGATCAAGTTTTTAGACTGCGGAGAACAAGCTATTTCGTGGACACCCCAGGATTTCAGAACGGATATCAAGAATGCCGTAGCTAAAATGATCGCCAAAGCCCAAAGCGTCCACCAGATCACCCTGACCCGTGATGGCACGGATGAGTAGGGACGCACGAGCAATCCCCTCACCCAACCTGCGAGGTGCTGTGTTGTCGTACCTCGTGTGATATCTGCCCAGTAAAACTCGTAGAAATCCGTACGGATGCCCGCTTTGTTCCTTGGAGTGGTGACCCGACCGAGTTCAGAAGAACCGGCCTTTTTGTCGGGCTTCACCCAGTATGTGTTGCCGTCCGCGTTTGCCATCCTCTGACCTGCGGGACCGGCTGGCCTTTGTGCTTCGTCTTTCTGCCAAACCGTGCGAACGAAGGATCGAAGCGTTTCCATCGGTCGTTGCTCGCCCATACCGTGGACGACGATGACGGCCTGCCGTCGAGCTTTTCCTGTCATCTGACCCCCCATTCACTATCGCGACGAAGATCTCGTGTCCCGACTGTTAGATCAGAAGCTGTGGCCGGATTTACCTCGTAGTTTCAATTTGTTACGTACAGCGACATGATTGATGTAGGCACGGGTAATGTTCTCGATCGCCATCGCCTGCCGATCGGAAAGCTTCCCGTCTTCGAGAGTGCTGTTCTCAATTACAACCGCCGCCGGAGTTGTACCGGCTGCTGCGTCGTCACCGGAAACGTTGGCGGTTACAGCTCCTGGCTGCAGCACAATCGAGGGAGCCTGGACCGTGCCGCCAAGGGCATCGATCGCCATGACCACGGCAATCACGCCGTCGATTTGATCGAGCGCGTCTCCGTAGTCTTGCTTCTCGATCGCTCTGTTCAGATAGGCTTCGCAGAGACGGTAGTACCCGTCGCGCAGGATTTGGATTGGCTGAGTTCTCAAGCCAATCGAGCCAGCCGCTTCATTGCTGGACGCGGCCAGACCTGCCGCGACATTCTGGCCACCGAACGGTCCGCTACCTCTGGCTGCAAAAGCCTCAGCGCGCGCGACAATTGCGTCGGGGCTTGGCTCTGCGCAGGCCACCTTGACCGTTCCGGACATCTTGTCATTCACTTCGCCCGTCACGACCAGCCTTTGCCGCGCGTCGACACTGAGGATGTCCTCTCCGTTCACAAGAGACTTTCGGTGGATCGTTCCCGAACAAGCGCCTGTTATGAGGCCAGCGAGAACCACACAGCTGATAGTCGATCTTTTGCCACGAAACATGATTCATCCCCTCAATTTCAGTTTGTCTCGATCAAACCCGTCCCGCGCTAGGCGAGCCTGCGGTCCTCAAGTGGATTGACCAGCGGATCGACCTCGTCGACGAAGGCAATGATCTTTGCGAGGGTCGTTAGGTCGTCGCGGGAGTTACCGTTGTGCGATAGCCGCAGCGGAGAATCCGCCGGTGTCCAGACTCCAGAGTTGCCATCGGCGAAAACGCTGGTCCGTGATCCCTTAGCAATGGCAAGGAAGGCCTCGGCAACGATGCGACTGCCAAGTGGGCCAAGCCGCCGTCCGTTCGATCGGACATTTGCCTCCTGAAGGATGTAGAACCACAGTGGTGTTCGTTTGTGGAAACACCACTTACGCATTGCATCAACGAGCCCGGTCGGAAGGTCAGCGAAAATCTCCTGCTCGGTGAGCGGATCCACGTCCGTGGCGATCTTCAGGATGTCCTGTGCCGCCGGAATGCCGCGTAGCGAGCCCCGTTTCAGGTTGGCCGCCGCCAGGTTGATGCTGGGTTTTATGTTGCCCTGTTCGTCAACACCCATTGGAACCGCGGCCATTCCCGGCGAAAGGTTCGGGTCAATGGCTCTGGTATGGTTATGACCCACCTGGCCCGAATACGGTGTGTCAGCAAAGTTCAGGAACCGCCGCCAATCGATGATCCAGTTCGTCGGGAGAGGATTATCCGCGTCGAGACCCGCGTCATCACTCGTTCGCTTGGACGTGAATCTGAACAGCGAAAACGGGTCTTCCGCTCGATTGCCGAACGTCGCCGGACCGAAGCCTCCCTGTCGAAAGACAGCATTCCACTCGTAGGTCTCTCGTATCAACGAATGGCCGAATCTGTACGCCGCGACAGAGAATTCGAGCGGCATTGTCGGAATTTCCGCGCATTCGCCAAAAAGATAGTTCGGGCGCTGGTCGATCACGACGTTGCGATGCACGGCCCTGTCAAGAACCGCGGCAAGAAAGTCATGAAGAACCACATGTTGGTAATGGAGTGTAACCAGACGGCGCGCTTCAAGAATGAGATCATCCAGCTCATCGCCAGGGTTAGAGTCTTGCAAGACCTTCAAGACGCGGTTGTGGAATTTCAAGAAGACAAGATGCGTTTGCGCGACGGCGAGATTCTCGTCGTTGCGATCGTCACCAATGATTGCCTTGAAGGATGGCGTGTCGCCCTCGCGGCGGCGTGGCAAATCAAAAGGTAGGGGCTTTTGCGCAATACTCCCCAACTCTGCTGAAGCATCCGCCGGGACACCTGCCGGGGACGTGTCGGCGATGAGGAAGAAGCCATCTTCTTGCAAATCCTCCGCAGGCAATCCCGTGCTGCCGTAGACGCTGTCGAGATCGAGGGAGGGAGAACGCCCCTGAACCAGGCTGGTGTCGTCGACCGGTGCGGTTCCGCCGCTATCAGCGGTAATGTCTGCGGTTATGTCGTGGTCTACGAACTGGCCGAAATAGGTAAAGCCAGCGTTGATTGCCGTATCGCCGCCTGCGCCATTTGTCATCTCGCCGCCAACTTCATCGGCGGCGCTTCCCTTGAGATACATGCCCCGACCGCGCAAGCTTGAGAACATGCGCGAGAAGCGAAAGCCGGTCAGGCCGTTGCTAAGACCACTGCCCTCACCTTCGATGAAGATATCTTCCTTCAGCCCGTGAATCTTGGGTTTTCCTGGAATTATCAATTCACCCTCCAAATCACTGTCTAAGTGGAACAATAATAGATAACAATTATCAGAAATTACTTGTATTCATCAATTATTACTCCGTGAAAAATGCGTGAATAATACATGAATATTGATCTCATCCCCATATACGGCACTTATTATTTCGAATTTCGCATTACATTTGATCGGTAACGGGCTGCGATAGGCTCTAAAACAGAACGAATACATCCGAGTGCGGCACACGACAGCGCGCGTTTACAAAATGCTCGCACCTTTGCCGCTTTGCGCCTAAACTTAGCCTTTAGGAGATGTTCTTTCGGAAATGAGCAGCTTTCTATTGTTGGACTGAGACCATGAGCTCACCCTGGCAGCATCCGACTAGATACAAAGTTGTTTTAAGGTGGCCTGGTGGGTCGTCCGCAATCAATTTGCGCGGACGGCAAGAATTGGGAGGCAGGGCCGCCTACTGGAACCGCATCGTGAAATCTAAGCGGCGTTGGTTGACAGACCCGGAAGCCGTCCACGCGCACACGAAAAGAGCTATTGACGACTTAGAAGATCTCGGGGTTACCGAGGCGCAGATACGTGAGATTGCGGTCCAAGAGCATCTTGAAGTCGCGATTGAGTTTTCAGAAGAGAATGTGGGTTTTGCCGAGCGGATCTTTCCATGGGAGTTTGTGATCCTTCGCGCGGTGCGCGGGTTGCACGGACGAACTAAACTCTCGATCAGCCGACATCTCAAGCGCAAGGCGCGGGTCAAAAATTCCTCATTGCCGACGAGGCGCGTGCTGTTCATCCAGTCTGAACCAGGACTGCTATGCGGCGAATACACGTTCGACGCCGAACGCGAGCACATCAGGCACCTTTTTGAGACGGCGCCCGAGCCGGGGCTGAACGCCTTTGATTGGTTGGATTCTCCGACCACCCAAGAGCTCGAAACCCGCGTGCGCGATACGAAGCCAGATGTCATTCATATGAGCGGAATAGATAGCCACGAAGGTCGCGCACTGCTTCAGTCCAAAAGCCCGTTGAACCGCCAAGCTCCGACACTGAAGCCACAAGGCAACTCTCTCAGACAGACAGCTCGCGATGGCTTTTACTTGTCTGGCGATGAACTTCGGGCTGAATCCATCGACTACAGCGACGTGGCTCGGGTTCTGAATTCGGCGGACAAGAGCCCTACGCTCGTGAGCTTCAACTGTCAGTTTTCCGCCGCGCGCCTCGCCGCCATAAGCGTGGCTGAAGGTGCCAGCTTTGGGCTGGGCATTCATGGTCAGTCGAATGAAAGCTATGTCGAGAACTTCTACTTCATGTTCTATCGACTGCTTGTGCAAGAGCGCGTCTCAGTCTTTGACGCTTTCAATCGAACCATTCAAGCCCTAAGCCACCAACAGGATGATTTGGATGCCACCGACCTCGTCCTATGGTCAGATGCGTCGGCCTATCGGCCGGGTGCCGCGGGCGTCCCAACGTCTGAAACAGTTCAGCACGCCGAACCGAAGAAGCCGGAGGAAGCGCCCGTTTCCAAGGGTGGGAGCGACCTCGACGTTGAAGTCCGGCCACATCCCGAACTGAATTACTCCAACCTTCACAACGGTCGCGGTTTGTTTCACAAGTTTCGCCTTGCTCCGAAAAAGGCCGTGAGGTTTCCGGATGTTGTGGTCCTGGTCGAACTTACGTTCGGATCAGAGACCTTTCGGTGTCGCAAGATGCTGGATGTGGTCGAATCGCTCGACATCCATGACATGATCCAAGTTCCACTGACCTGGGGATTTCTGAAAGGCATTCGCGAGAGTATCAACACAACCATCTACGTTGAGGTGCAATACGAGGAAAAGCCGGTCTACAGCGAAACCCATGGCGTGGTTGTACACCCAATCAACGATTGGAAAGACAATACGAAAGACGGACGGTGGCTGCCGTCATTTGTGCTGCCACTCGATCCCGCGGTGCAAGACATTGTCGGACACGCGCGACGCAATCTTCGGATTATTACTGATGATGCCCAGGCAAAGTTCGATGGGTACCAGAGTGCCAAAGTTGAGAAGGTGACATTGCAGGCGCAGGCGATCTGGTCAGCGCTAGCGCACAATTACGACATCGCCTATATGGACCCGCCTCCCGCCTATTCTGAAAAGTCGCAAAGGTTGCGTGGCCCGTCGCAGGTGATCCGACAGCAAAGCGGGACCTGCATTGATCTGGCACTGACCTATGCTGCGTGTCTTGAGTATATCGGTCTCTACCCTGTTTTGTTCCTTCTCGACGGTCATGCTCTGACTGGATACTGGACCAACGAGCAAGCCGACCTCGAACTGTCGCGCGAGGATCACGGATTATCCGAAACAGTCAGCGTGGATACGGATGCCTTAGATCAGGACGGCACAACGCTTTTAGAGAACGATACAAAAGCGTTTCAATACAAGAAGATACATTACGTGGAAATTGTGAACCTTGTGAACCAAGGTGCGCTTGTGCCGGTCGAAACAACCCTGATCCCTGAAAGCCAGAGCTTTGCGGCGGCAATGGAAAGCGGCTTGCATCGTATATCGAGCGATTGGGATTTTGACAGCATGCTGAGCATACGACAGGCTCGCAGGCTGGGCACAACCCCTCTTCCTTATCAAGTTGAGGACAGCACGCCATGACCCATGGAGTATCAAGCGAAGCGCTCACAGCCGAGGACCAGTTCTGGATTGCCGGTGCCGAGCAGATCGTGGACGAAACGCGCCTGCACAATTTCGAACTCGCCAGTGTGCCCAATGCATCCAAGGCGCGCCGCTCCAGTCACGATTCCGACGACAATGACACTCAGATGTCGATCATCGAACGCGATGGCATCCTTTACCTAGAGGACTCCAGTCAGGCTGGTTTTCTGGCCTCAAAGGGTGCGCGCCGTGACTCGGGGCCGCGCATTCAGCCTGGCAAAACACTACTGAGAAAGCCGCTCAAGCGCCTGCCCCCTTCCAAGGTTTATGAAGCGCTGGAGAAGGCCGATCGCAAGATGACGCCCAATTGCAGTGACGGCGATTCGATCACGGGCCTACGCAGTTGGACCCCGAATGGCTTCAAGCCGGAGAACTCGGCCATCGCTCAGGGACGCATCCTTTTGTTCGTGCATGGGACTTTCAGCAACAACGATAACATCTTTGAGAAGATACAAAGTAAGACAGGTGGCAATAAGTTTCTGACGGAAGCCTTGAAGAAGTACGATCAGATTCTCGCTTTCGACCACCGCACGCTCGGGGTCAGCCCGATGCTCAACGCTAACGAATTGGCACGGTTTCTCGACGATTCCGATGCCGAGGTTGACGTTATCTGTCATAGTCGCGGCGGGCTCGTCACGCGTTGGTGGGCGGAGGTCTTTGACAAAAAAATGACGCGCAAAGTGCGGATCGTCTTCGTGGCCTCGCCGATGGCGGGCACCTCTCTAGCCTCGCCTCACAACATTCGCGAAAGTATGAATCTGTTGGCCAACTACAGCCGCGCGGTCGCCAGATTTGGCAAGGGTGCGAGCTTCGTCGCAGGCGCTTGCCCGTTATTCACCGTGGCGACCGTTCTTTTCGAAAGCGTGTCTTCGGTCACCCGGGTGATGGCTAAAACGCCGGTGGCGGACGCCGCAATCGCTCTAGTGCCTGGCCTGGATGCCATGTCGCGGGTGGGAAACAATCACGAGTTGATTGCGCTTCAGAAAGAGGTGCCGATCCGCTCAGACCACGAGTACTTTGCCGTTAAGGCCAATTTCGAGACGACCGATGTGGGCTGGAAGTTCTGGCGCGCTTTCCGAAGCGGAAAGGAACGCATAAAGAACGCGGCAGCTGACTTTGTCTTTCAAGACGAGAACGATCTCGTGGTCGACTGCACATCGATGGCCGACATCACGCCTAATGCCCTGAAGTCAAAGAATATTTTGGATTTTGGTGAGACCTCGGTTGTGCATCACACGAACTACTTTGAGCAGGACGATGTCAACAAGCGCTTGGGCGAATGGCTGCTGAAGGGTGTACCGGACCGAGCCTAGCGTCTTGTTTGGCTAAGACTACGCGATCATGATCTGACTGATGTGCAAGCGCCGCCTCGATGACGTCCAGGGCCCCGGTCCGAGAGCGGAACGACATGTGGCTGACACATCTTCATGCGTTCGACCGGGGTCTGCCAAACGGCCTTATCAAAGTCGAACTCATCACGTATTGCTCCGCGAACCTCACCCGGCCTGACACAGGTCAGGATGAGAAATTGAAGTGCGGCACCGATCGATGAGCGCGCGCCGAAGCTGGGACCGCGTGGACCTCATAAGAGAAGAAATTCAAACTGAGACACTACCCTGCGAGACGCTCTGCTCACATGAGATCCAATAGTACCCAAATATCGCTCAATTTTTGAGGCGCAATGTTCAGCCATGGGAAGAGGTGTTGGTGCCCAGGGGCGGAATCGAACCACCGACACGCGGATTTTCAGACCACGTCGCACTCAATAAAGTCAGTAGGTTAAATCTCTAAAATGGAGAATTGTGTAAGAGTTTGTGTAAGTTCTGTGTTCCGCTTTTTTATTGACTTGGCATCGATGCTTGGGCGCTCGCTACAATACACGTCGAACGACGGCAGACTATTTCTTGGATTGATTTGTGTCTCTGCCTGACTGAATGACGATGGAGTTGTCTCCGGCGTGGACGGACTGGTCAGGCTGCCGCCTCCCACTCTTTCGCTTTTTCAAGAAAACACTTAGTGTTGCCACCAACGCCGCTGTACCAAACCCGCTGAAGGCGATCTGCCAATTGGCGATGAGCCATTCAATGATGAACATGCGAAATCCCTTTAGATGGCTTTTTAGCAGGAAAACCCACAAACTTCCTACACACCAAAAGGTCGTTTCCGGGCACATGAGCACTGTAGTGCAATCGGCCGGCGACACTCATTTGTATGGAAGTGCCCATTCGATAATCCGAGACATCGACGTTGAGTTCATGAGCGGTCATGAAGCAAGTAATATTATCTTCTTCCTACCTTTTGAACCTGACACAACGTACATAGTTCCGATTAAGTTCAAAATTTCCAATCACTCCGAGGCCTGCTCCAATAAAACAACCATTCTTGCGCGTGTTCCCAAGTTTTTATATAGAGCCGATTCAATGTCGAGATCACCATCTGAAATTGGAAAGCGCCTAGGGTTGGGCGTCGCCGCTGAAAATATAGAATATGAGAAGATTGAATCTGTACTCTATGATGCAGGAAACGTCAATCCAACGTCTTCAATAGAAATAAATGATTCACTATTTATAGATAGAAAGACAAGAGATATTAAAAATACAGTGACAGCAACTACTGCAGACGGTGTTGATGTAGACGTTACATACAGCATTTCAATAGGATATATAGTGGATATTACCGTTTCCTCCGAAAATTCTGTTTCTGTGAATAAGAAATATGATATTGAATTTTGGGAAGATTTTGACGAGTCGGTTGAGGATTTCGCCAATGGTAGGTTTCTTGAAATAAAAGGTTTTGGTGAAAATGGGGGTGATAGTAGTATACCGAAGGATGGTTTTGTATTTGTAAAATTCGATGAATACATAGAGTCTACGGAATTTAGGGATGTTTTTGCCAGACTGGACAGAATAGCTTCGGAAGGCGATGAAGAAATAGTGAAGTATAATAGGGAGTTGGGAAATGGCAGTACAGTTGACGATTTTTGGAAGATGTATAGAGAAATTCGATCAAAAAAAGTTAAAAGATGCTCAGGTGCGAGAGTGACGTGCATTCGGCGCAACGAGTTTCTCAAAGACGCATTGGATGAATATTTTCATCGTTCTAGTTAGCAACAATTATACTTAAGTATTGTGGCATTGCGTGAGTCTGTAGGCGTCGATATTGCGAACTTTTTTTGACGCGTGAGCGAGCTAAATTCGTGGTAGCGGCGTCCTCTTGAGTTCGAGCGTGACACTGACGCTACTTGCCCGGTTTCGGTTTTTTGGCCGCCAAATATTGGCTTCATTGATGAGATCGTTGGGGCACAGTGTTCCCGATTTTGGTGCTGAAGTTTGATCTGGCAAGCCCCACCCAATCTGCCATTCGTGGTGAAGTAGTCGTCATCATCCGGTGACCAGGAGCCGAGCCGTCAAGGGCATTTGATGAACTGACGTAAGCTGATTTGGATTCGGCCAAATCCATGTCGCGCATTCGCGTATGAGATTTATGGTGTGCATGATCTTCGTGTCGCTTCCGTGATCGACTGCTCGACAAAGGAATCATGGACCCTAGCTGCACCCCTTTCCTAAGAAAGGGACAGTTCTTTTCAGTAAAACACTGAAAAGTAACGATTTCCCCACACTTGTTGCCGCCTCTCACGAGGCGACCGCAATCGCCGTCCCACTATCCATTCAATAGCACTAAAGGCATATTGTATGGATTTCGCTAGGGAGGCGCACCGGGGCCGTCGATTGCGGTCGCCTCGCTCGTTTCGGCAATCAAAAATACTCCCGTCTGACGCGGGAAATTTGTGAGCCGAACCGGCGGGCAACAAGTGTGGGGTCTAGTTCTCTCCGGGTATTCCCCTCCGAGAAAAAACTCCACGCCTGGGTGGACGTGGAGTCGGTGAATCTACGACTTCTGAGAAGAGCGCAACGCGTTGAAGAACGCCTCGGGTAGCGAGTCGGGTTTTTCGCCTTCCGGAAGTTCGAGGGCGCGGGCATAGACCTGTCGCCCCAATACCGGGAGCGCCTGATCAATCCCGGAGCGTCCACCTTCATCACCGTCAAAGAGAACTGTTACGAATCGAAAGCCGGCGGTCCGGATCAAGGTAGCTTGCTCCGGTGACACCGAGGATCCAAACGAAGCAACACACGGCAAGCCGAGGAGGTGCAGCCGCATGGCACTCCAATAGCCCTCAACCAGGATCAGATGCCGTCCGCCGATCCCAACCGCACGGTGGAGGTTGAAGAGCTCAAAGCTTTTATGAAAGTTCTTCGGGAGCCTATACCGCTCAGTGCCTGGCGGGGGATCTTCGTCTGCCCAGCGACCAGCGTAGGCGACGAGTTCGCCATCCGAACTGTGGATGGGTATCGCAATGCGACCTTTCATGAGACCACGGCTGCAATACCCGAGTCCAAAGGCCGCCACGGTCTCCCTGCTGATGCCGTGATCGGAGAAGAAATGATGATCAGTATCGAGCGTCAGTTTCAGCTCGAGAGGCTCATTCCGTCGCACTTTTGGTTGACTTTCCTCTGACGCATCCGCTTGACGTGCCATGCGGCGCGAGGAGCGTGGCGTCTGCCTTGCGGCGCTGTTCATTGAGGCATCAGCTAGCCTTGGCCGCTTTCGATCCCGGGAGCTACCGCCGCTGAAGTCTGCTGGATCTAGATGCATGATCTCCTTGAGGGCAAAGACGGCGGCCGCTTTGAGATCGTGTACGTTGCCGGGATCCAAGTTCTCTTTCATCGCTACGAATGCAAGGATATTGCCCTTGGCTTTGCAGCTGAAGCATTGAAAGGCCTTTTTAGTGAGATTCACTCCGCATGACGGATTCTTGTCGGGTGAATGGAATGGACAGCTAATTTTCCGCTGCTTGCCGGAGCCGGAGCTCTTTATGTTGTAGAACTCAAGAACGCGAGAGAAATCGAGCGATGCTTTTGTTTGATCAAAGTCGATGTATTCATTTTTCGACATAACTATTTCTCCACAATGCGTTTTCTTTTGCTATTATATAAATTGGAAATAGTTAGGCATCTTGTGGCTAGGCAAAATCTGTTGTGCAGTTTTCAGTGGGAGTGTGCCGGTTAACACCCAACGGGTTGCATAAGTAGTGCAGTGGTTGCCGAGCGAAGCGAGGGTGTGGCGACCACGGGCCGGCAAGTTCCTTCTGTTTCGATCATTTGAGACCGGTTTCCGTACCCGCGAGCAATTTATGCTCTTGGCGGTAGTTGAAGTCCGCCCACGTTGCATCCGCAAGCCAGCCCCGACGAACGACCCGCACCGTTTCGAATGGTTGGTGGACGGAATCCGGTCTCAGGGTATGGAAAAATTTGATGCGATATTTGCTGACTCAACGTCCCGGCATGCGACCGAACCGCAGGTGCTTCGAGGCTACCTTCGCCCAGGGCACGTGCTGCTAATGGGGGCAGATTCACCGTACAAGCAAGCTCTACATTGGAATCTGATCGTACAGGACATTGAGGCCGGAGCCGGTGTGGCGGTAATTGACACAACGGGTAGCTTTGGCCCTGAGCTTCTTAACCAAGTGCCCGCCCACAGGCTCCAGGAGACCTGGTGGTTTGCTCCAGCAAACTCGTATCGCTCATTTGGCTTAAATCCGCTGGCTGGCGTTGCACCTGATGCTCGTTCTCGGGCGGCCCAGGAGCTCGTTGAGTTGTTTAGTGCAATTTGGGATTTGAGCCATGAGCGGACGCCGCTCTTGATTGATCTCATGCGATTCACCGTGCGTGTGTTGCTAGATCGAAAGCACGTTTCCATGCTGGCGATGTATAGATTCCTGACAGACACCGAGTTTCGGAGGCGATCAGTTTCACGCTGCCAGGATCCGTTGACGCGCATGTTTTGGCGGAACTTTGATCAGCTTTCAAAGCGCGACCAGCGCGACAAGGTGCAATCTGTCCTTACACGATTACATGCCTTTCTCGGTGATCCCATTTTGCGCCACAGCCTTGCGCAGCCCAATGCGAGGTTCGATATCCCGCGATTGGTGCGTGACGGTCAGGTACTCGTTGCGGATGTTTCGAGGCGAACACTGGGCCATGAAACTGCGGTGCTGTTTAGCTGCTTGCTCATCTTTCGGCTACAGTTGGCCATGCAATCTGCACGCGCAAAGGTGCCCTTCTTCTTCCATCTGATCGGCAGCGCGCACCTACCGCAGCGAATTGTCGCAAGACTATTGAGCTCCGCATATGGCCAGCATGGTGTCGTCGTTGAGTGCGATCAGATTGGCGGAGAACCAGCCAGCGTGCGATCTGGCCTTTTGCACGCTGGTGTCATCATCTGCAGCCGCGTTGGTGCCGACGATGTGCGATACTTGGCTCCTCGCTTCACTGTAGCCAACATCGAGACCGAGCTACAGGCGACAGAGCCTGATCAGTTTCTGACCACGCTGTCGTCCTATCCTCTGAAGGGACTTGCTCCACACAACGCCGGAGTCGATCGAGGTCAAGAAATAGTTGTAAGATCGGAACGAATGTTGTCAGTCTCGCAGCAAGAAATCAGTCAAAAAGTGCGGCGCTTCTTCGAACCGCAGCAAGACAGCAAAGCGAAAGTTAAACAAACCGACAATTTGGAGGCGATTTGGTCCTAGGTGCCAATAAAATGCCCAAGGTCCGGGCCTACAAACACCGTATCAAATACGATAAAAGCCGAGTCATTCATTCAAATGCAACATCACACCACACAACTATTAAACAAATAATACTCTGCATGTGACTAGATATCACGAAAAACGTTCCCGCCACGCAATATCAATTCAATACATCCCTATCCGAACATAATTCAGCGGAAGATAAGATACGGACTGTGAAATTCGAGCATTCAGAGGCAGATTCTTAGTGCAACTCAGTCCACATCACGGTATTGTGAGGTTATGGCCCCTCTTTCACGACTATCGGATCTTGTTAGCATTGCTGCTCCAGCGCTTCCGGTTATGCCATTATTTCATACCACAGACGGATTTTCGTTTCGTGCGATGTGTGAAGACGGTCGTTGCAAGCCTCAATTGTGCCCAGTATACAATCAAGATTTGACATATTTGTACTACGGTATACCGGGATATAGCCCAAATAGCATCAATATACCAAATTCACTTTCATCTCTTAAACTCGTCACACTTATTTTCAATTTCAACCGATTAGTTCAACCGGTTCGCATCATGCCGTTTGATAGTGGAGCAATGAGCAATGATATATTTAAGAGGTATCTTAATCCAAGATCGAGGTTGAATGATTTTTTGTTGCGCACATCGGTATTAGACATACAACGATTTGTGAGATTCTTCTACCAATCGAATGAGAACTACTACAAAGATATAGTTATTGAGTCTCTCGATATTCCATCAGGTTCATTCGAAGCAGAAAGTTATTACCATTGGTGCTTGGATCGCGGGTCCGCGCCTTACGATATACGAAGAAGTTGTATCGAAGTGCAAATAAATATGGATTTGTTGATTGACGAAAATGTATTAATGGCGTGCATAGTTCCGGAGGATTTAGCGGATATGGATTCCTACATTAATATCGTATCAAATACTACGATAGAAACGCTTACATATACGTCTTATCGGGCGCAACCTTTGGAGGATCGACGTGCGATTTATGACGTTGCGCATATTTATTTGCAGCGGAAGGGCGTGTTGCAATGACACCATATCAGGCAATGAGCATTGTGCCAGCGCGCAAGCCACCAACTTTTGGTACACCGATTTTTTCAATGCGACTGAGCAATGATCAATTTTATCAAATCGGGAAGAATAATAGAATTATTCGGTTCAGAGAGTTTTATGATCATGTCGAAAAGATTGAATTACCCAAAGAATGCAGGATCAATAGACAATTGGGCGACTTGGAGATATTTGCGTTCGTTTCGCAGGAAGGGCACTTTATAGTTGGGGAGAAGCAGGAAATAGAGGAAGAGCTTGTAAAACAATTTGAGGTGATTGAGGGGCGACCATTCTTGAAAAGAGCGATTGCGCGTTTTCTTGAGAGGGAAGAGCTTTTTGAACAGGCCGAGCGGCTCATTGGAACTGACGCGCGGTTTGCCAACCATACGCACATAGATATACCTGCAGGGAAGCCTGTTAAACTAAGTGCAAGAAACGTGGGACCGTATCATTTTATAGGTATAGGCGGTGTTGGAGTGAGTGGCGTTGCAGAATTGCTAGTACAGCTTGGCTATGACGTACAAGGTTCCGACGTCGTCGAGAATGCAAATATTAGACGATTGCGTGGTTTGGGTGTAGACGTCGAGATTGGTCATAAGACTGAAAATCTGAAGGGAGCGCAGGTGGCTGTGGTTTCAGCAGCAATCCAACACGATAACCCGGAGTTGGTCGCTGCCCGTGATTGGAAGATTCCTGTCCTTCGTCGCAATGACGTTGTTGCTGAAATGGCGCGTTTGAAATCTACCATTGCGGTCGGCGGTACACATGGCAAGTCGACAACTACAGCTATTATTGGGGAACTTCTTTACAGAACCGGGCTTGACCCGACGGTGATTAGAGCAGGCATAGTAAACACCTTGGGTAGCAATGCTCGTTTGGGAGAAAGCGATTGGTTGGTGGTTGAGGCAGATGAAGCGGACACTACGTTCGTCAGATTGGCTTCGGATATCGCCGTTGTCACCAATATCGATCCTGAACATGTGGACCATTATGGGAGCTTCGATAGGCTGCGCGAAGCCTTCCTTGCGTTCGTTGAGAACGTACCATTTTACGGCTTCGCAGTAATGTGCATTGACCATCCTGAGGTTCAAACGTTAGTCGAGCGGATCCACGATAGACGTGTCATTACTTACGGGACAAGCTCGCAAGCCGAAGTTCAGCTGCTGAATACCCGATATGGTGAAGGCTTCAGCTCTTTCGACGTACGTATCCGCAATCCGATTGATGCAACTGATCGGGTGATCGACGGGTTGAGGTTGCCCATGCTTGGATTGCACAACGCATTGAATGCCGCAGCCGCAATCGCCGTGGCAGCACAATTGGGGATCGGTGATGATGTGATTCGAGGAGGGATTGACGAATTTCAAGGGGTTAGACGTCGATTCACCCTTGCAGGCGAGTGGAATGGTGTCAGCATTTACGACGATTACGGTCACCATCCGGTCGAGATAGCGGCAGTCCTCAGAGCTGCGCGAGATGTGACCTCCGGGCGCGTATTGGCTGTAGTGCAGCCGCATCGTTATACACGCCTTCAAGATCTGTTCGAAGAATTCTGTCGCTGCTTCAACGAAGCCGATGGTGTTCTAGTAGCTCCTGTGTACGAGGCTGGCGAGGCACCTATCACGGGGATTGACCGTGACGCACTAGTCGAAGGGCTGCGCAACCTTGGCCACCGCTTCGCGCTGGCAATCAATGGCCCGGATGATCTCCCGAAGGCGGTTGCCGATTTTGTGCGACCCGGCGACACGGTGGTTTGCCTCGGCGCCGGTACAATCTCACAATGGGCCAAAGCGCTGCCAAATCAACTAGAAGTGTATGGGCCAGTCGATCTGCAAGGCCCGAGTATAACGGAGCCTAAATAGTTTGAACGCATATTGCCAAGTTGTCTCTTAAATGGATTGGCCAAAACATAGTCCGATATCAGGGAGCAAAAACGTATGGAGGGCCACCGTCTCACGTCCGCTAATCTCGGGAGGATTTGCCTCCTGGACTGATGATTTGCGGCCGAGGCTTATGCTATAGGCTAACGAACCCAGTAAGAAACACGCCTAAGCAGACGTGCTAAACTGATTGCATGCGAAGAGCGACCTTTTCATTCGAAACACCGACAAGTGAATTCGTCATCAAACCCGATAGTTGGCATCGCCGGGTGATTGAGACGACGTATCACTGCCGCCTTGCGACAATAGACCAGCTTCAGCGTGTCGCGGGATTGCGTAGCCGAAGCGATTTTAACAAATCCCTGCGCAACCTTTGTTCTCATCGGTACCTTGATCGGCCCGAGATTGCGAGATCGATTTATGCCTATGGTACAGAGCGTCCCACTCCTCATGCTTTAGGTGACGTTGGTGCGCGATACTGTCGGGATTCGCTAGGCCTGCCGATTCCGCGAACTGTCCAGTGGGGGAGGAAGAATCGGGAGCTCAAAGATGCAGGGAAGATCGCACACATCCTTGGCGTGGCAGAAGCCAAAGTCCGGTTTCAGACGAGATTGAACCAAGTTCAGGGCTACCGCTTGCAGCAAACAGCTGAAGTGATTGCTACCTCACCTGCGGCCACCATGATTGGCGGACAGCACGTGTCATTTCCCACGCAGTTCACCTGGCTTAATGGCAAGCGCTATCGACGTTCTACAGTGTCCGATTGGCTATTTCGGATTGAACGGATCGAGGATCAAAAGACGCTGTTGTTGACGCTCGAGTGGGACGAAGATACCGAGCCATACACGACCAAGAACCCAATGACCAAGGCGTCAATCCTGCAAAAGGATCTAGGGTACGCAGACATCTTCAATCGAAAACTCGTACATCAGATTTTTGGAAATACGGGATTTCAGCGGCTCTTCGTGACCACAGGAACGGATAATCGAATGCGCGCCTGCATAAACGTGTTTCAGCAACACGCAGCGAAGTTGATACCCGGCAATCTATTCTTGTACACCACTGCCGCTCGGTTTTTGTCGTCTGATTTTCTCCATGAGCCGATTTGGCTGGACGGGAACGGTCAACAACGGCAATTGCTGCAATCCACGTAATCCGTGTTTCGATACGGCCATACGCCTTCACCGCACCTTTCTCTAGCCGTCAGATGAGCTCCGCTGGACGCTGCCTATCGGTGTCACTTGGTCAAGACCACAGATCATCATCCGCTGCAGCGCCCGTCGCGCCAAAGTCAGAGTGTTCTTGTTCAAACGTCAACCGTTGCTGTTCTTTGCCCCCAAGTGACCTCAACAGGTCATCTGCGTTGTCAATAGCGACGCGCGTCGAGACGAACCAACCTGAAGTTTCTCGCAGCCGTGTAAGGAGGCGCGCTTCACCCAACTCAAGCACCGGCAAATCAGGCCGATTCCTCGTTTGAAACGGAATCGTTCCATGGCCAACCGCTACGAAATGTCCTTGCCGCTTCGGAGCGCGCGCGATTTGTTTGGCAAAGAGATAGCGCTGCTCCTCAATGCTCCACGTTTGTGTACTGAACCACTCGATTATGGGTTGGAGGGCTTCGCTCCAGCCGTCAGCAAAGCCAAAGCTAATGGTGGCCCCAGTTGATGAACTTTCATTTCTCCCGCTCGTGGTCATACGGCTAACTGTGTCGGCTTGACCGGAGGTTTCAGCAGTCCCTTGAGCTCGGCTCCGTGAGCGTGACGTTCCATACGAATTGGTCGTGCCGGAAAACGATCCTTCGCCGGATCCTTGTGCCGTGCCCGTCACGTTTCCCAAACTGCCGATTGAGCCAATTACATCTCCGTCAGTGTTGAACATTGTGACTTCGCCAAGCGACAATCCGCTTGACGCGCTATCGATGTTTGTAGCGCTAGTGCCGCTGGAATCGCTGACTGCGTAAGTTTCGGTTACGCTTTCGGCTATGGATTCCATAACAGATTTGGCAAAGCTTGAAGTAGCGGAACGCCCATCAGACACGCCAACGCTTGTTCCACGGTTCGTAGAGTTCGATTTGCCTATGGTGTACGTGGTGCTGCCGGAAGCCAATCGTGCGCGCCTGTGTCCAACGACATGCGGCGATTTCACTTTTTCCTTAAGCCGTTCGGGATCGATTTGATGGCCGAATGCCTCATCCACAAACTCCATGGCGTCCTGGTGCGACATGGAGAACAGGGCTTTCAGCAGGGTATTGGCCATGATGGCCGAGGAAATGCGGTCGCCGGCATCCCGGAGCTGCTGTATGTACTGATGACTGGCAGTGACAAACAGGCCAAATTTGGAGCATTCCGAGAGGATGTTATCGATGTCGTTTGTGACAAAGTTCTGCACTTCGTCGATGTACAGATAGAAGGGGCGGGGATTGCGACGGGGGTCTCTTGAATAGGCTGTGTCAACCAAGGTTCCCGTGAGCATCATTCCAAGTGCCCGGAGCTGACGTGCATCCACAACCGTGTTCTGCTTGAGATTGAAAAGCAGAACGTCGCCCCCATCCATAGCAGCGCGCCAATCTATGGTGTTCTTGGTTTGGGAGAAGAAGCGACGCATGATCGGGCGGCCGATGAATTGGCGCAGTCGCCGTTCAGTGCTCGCTACCGTCTCGCGATACTCTCGCGGCTGCATATTCGAGAAGGTCTCTCCCAGGGCTCGGTAGTAGGGGTCAGGATGCCCTGCCACGAGCCGATCCCGCACGGCACTGGCGTGATCGCTTACGAACCACTGTGCTGCTGCCAACGGTAACCCGCGCTCTGCGAGGATTGTAAAAATGGTATTGAGTGTGGCATCAATCAGCGGCGTTTCCGTAGCCGTGTTGCCGTACACTTTTGAAAGCGATTCAGTGACCAAGTTGGCCACGCTGTATGCCTCGTCAGGGACGTTAATATGCAGGGGATTGAAGCAAAACGTGTGGCTTGGATCGTCAAATGAGACGGGATGGATTTGTCGTCTGCGTAGGATCAGCTTGTTCCGTGCAAGCCAACCAAGCGTGTACTCGACTAGTTCACCGTGCGGATCAATTAGACAAAGTCCTTGATTGTTAGCAATATCTTGTATGATTAAATCGGACAAAAAGCGACTCTTACCGCTTCGTGTTCGTCCAATTACGTGTAAATGTGCCGCACGACTCTTATACGGAATAGAAATTTCATCACCGTTTCCATCAATACCTATACTTAGGTGATGCGAAAATCGGTCTCGGCCCATTCGCGAAATTTGCTTTCTTAGCCTATTCATGGTTTAATTTCATCAATTCTCCGTCGTCCTGGCAACTCTAAGATGGTCTTGGAGTGCCGGCATCGGCGGAGAATAGAATGTCCTTTCATTATGATAGAACGACGGGCACGCGGGTGCCTGCGGAAATCCATGCGATTGCAATCGGATTAGGGGAGATCCGCGACGGCAACGGCAGTGCCGAGGAATTGCTCGCAGCCCAAGAGGAACTTGCCACATTCCTCACGCACATGATGGGCCTCAGCGCTGTGTTTATCCAGGTAATCGAACGAGAGCGTACTGGCGATGGGGAAGCGTCAGAAGTGATGTTTGCATCAGTCCAGTCGCTCATCGAGCACCTTGCGGAGTACGCTATTAGGCGGTGTATTCATGAACCTACGGGATGGGAATTGTGGGTGATGCAAGAGTATAACTTCCTCTGTAGCTCCTGGGACCAAGTTCTGAGCCTTCGCGAAATGTCAGGCGTCGCTATGTAGCGACGCCTAATTTCTTGCCTCTTTGTATTCATAGTAACGAGCGATAATCTCGTTTTCCAGGCGTTCTGCACCTTCGATATCGAGGCCAAGTGTTTCGATTGTCTGATCGATTTTGTCTGCCAGTTCGGCCTCTTCTTTGATTTGATCCAGCACCTGCTGGACGATTGTGTCAGTCGAAAACTCAGGCGCTGGATTGGACTCGCGTTTGCCACTTCTTAGGGCATCTCTAAGAGCACGCTCGCGAGCGTGCTCTTCCTTTTTTCGTTGCAGGAACTCTAACTTTGTTTCCGATTTGCCTATCGAGATGCTGCGGGATTCAAGGAGGCTTTTTCGGTTTTCGCGTTTGTTGGTTCTTTCAGTCGGGAGTTCAACATCTGTGTCCAACGAGCTCCATGGAATAGGGTACGCTTCAAACTGGATCGGGTATTCGATCCAGGCGTAGTAGTGGTATGTCGCTCCTATGATTTCATGTCGGTGCGTGAACCTGAAGGGAGTCTTGTTCCTCTCGTAACCAATGCGATCATCAGATCTGTGCACAGCCTCGACGCGTGTCTCTAGACCGGAGTTGCTGCCACTCTTGGCAACGAACAACTCGCTGCCCTCCGGGCCACTCCATGTGATCTCAATGAGGGCGGCACCACGATCCGCGCCCTTTCCGGCTTCGACCGTAAAGGAGTGGATGTTGACCTCGCTAGCGGCAAATTCTTCGGCCTTCTTTTTCGATTCAGTGTTGTACTTTTGGAGCTCCTTGTAGGTTTCTTTCCACTGGGCTTTCCGCTGATTTTCTCGTTCCTCCTCAGAAATGAGCGGAGTGCGCAACCATCGAAACACTAGATGCGCAACCACCAATGAAATTAGGATAATGGGAAGCTTGTTGGTGATGAATTCAGCGAGCATCAGAACTTCTTCTCGTTCACAAGCTCTGTAACGACTCTTTCGACAGTCGCTACAATGCTATCTAGGGAATTGGCTGACTTTTGTAAGGATTGAGCCAACTCTCTGAGTTCTGAAAATTTTTGAAGCCACTCTCCACCATCATCGCCGAGGTTTGGCGTCACAAGCAATCGGGCAGAATCGTGTGTAATCTTCTCCATCCGCTGCCTGACGAGACCCAGGCGTTGGATCAAAGAATCTACAAACTCGGCCGAGTCTTTATTCATGGATTCGGAGTAGCATAGAGAACAATCGGACGCCAACAAGTATGTGCTAAGTGCCCGCTCATGCGCGGATGACCGGCAAAAGACGGCGTTGGTGTTGTTCAAACCCACAAACGATTCGAAAATCTTCCTCGGCCATCTCCGCTAATTTGGAGCATTGGCAACAGGAGTAAGACGCGGATTTCGCTTTCGCGTTATTTCCGATCCTATGGTATGATTACCATACAACTTCATAATTCTATGACTACATCCGCAATCAAACTATACGACTTGCTCATTGATCAGGGAGTCGATCGGGATAAGGCCCGTGACGCAATCGATGAAATTCTCACCAAAGAGGAAGCACGTTTGGCGCTTGCAACAAAGGAGGATTTACACCGTCAGACACGCTGGATAGCCGGTATGCTCGTCGGTCAAATCGCGATCATAACCGGTATAATTGCGCTTTTCTTCTGATTTGGCAGCACGCACCAAGTTCTAATATGTGGCTCTGCTGACCCGTTTTTTCCGAGTTCATTCGCTTCATATATCTTGTGCGAAAGTTCGATAGTTGGACAGTAGAGCAGAGAATCCAGCAACTCTCATTCGTCTTTCATTTGATTTGGGATCGCCCACCGTCCGCGAATTCCGCGGAAGTTTTCGATTTTGCCACTCAGTTTCATTCGATGAAGATACGAGCGGAAGGTGTTCTCGTTCAAAGAGAACACTACAGACGAAACTCGCCGGTAAAGTTCGGATGAGCGTAACGGTGCATCTGAGTCCGTGAGGGCTTCGAGAACTGTTGATTCGACAAGCACTCGATCAACGCTATTTTTGCGCTTTACCGTACCGATTACCCGATCTCGTCCCCTCGCATTTGCAAGCAGACGTTCGAGGGCTGAGCGTTCATCCCGGAGCTCACGGATTCTCGATTCGACGTCTTTGATCTCCCGCAGCAGGCGCTGTTCGTAGTAAGTTAGTTCATTTTCATTCATTGTTGCATTTACTTTTTTGCAACGAAAGGACGTGTTTGGATCCCATATTTGTGGCTGAAATGTCAAGAGAAACTCTACTTGACAAAGGCACAAAAATATGGTAGCAACAAAAATGTTTTTTGTTGCTACCATATTCAAAAATTGCAGTTCCTGTTCTTTGTTGCAATTTGACCTCCTTCTGATCATATGTGTTTGAACCCACCTACGGCGTGCCGTAGGCTCAAAAGCTGCGGCGGAGCAATCCAAAGCAGCTTTTGCTTTTTGAGGTTTCAATGAGAACGATAGTATATGTTGACGGGTTTAATCTATATTATCGAGCGCTTAGGCAAAATCCGCAATACAAATGGCTAAATGTTAAGATACTTGCTGAGGAAATATTAGATGATAGCAACTCGATAATTGGAGTTAAATATTATACTGCACGCGTTTCTGCAAGGGTAGACCATGATGCCCCGAAACGACAACAGATATATTTTGACGCGCTTCTAACAATTCCAGAGTTGGAAATATTCCGCGGAAATTTTATCGTAAACAAAACCTACGCGGCATTAGCGCCGCCCCCGCAAGATGGAAAGTCGCCATTCAAACCTTGGCCTAGTGTCGTCAGAGTTGTAAAGACCGAAGAAAAAGGAAGCGATGTAAATTTGGGGGTGCATTTGGTTAGAGATGCATTCACCGACGAATTTGACGTCGCGGCTGTCATTTCTAATGATACGGATCTCGTTGAGCCCATAAGAATCGTCAGAGAAGAGGTTGGGAAGCCTGTAGGTATACTGAGTCCGGTGAATAGGCCCGCAAAGGATCTCGAGGCGGTCGCGTCCTTTCTCCGCCATATTCGTCACGGGCACCTAGCACGAGCACAGTTCCCCAATCCCCTTCCTCGAGAAGCCGAGGCGCCACTTAGCAGGCCAGCATCTTGGGCTCAGATGGATCCATAAGGACGAAACCCATTGTCATCCAAGTCGTTCCCTTCGCGTGCTGCATAGTGCAGCATTGCGGAGAATGCTTACAGCTTCATCAAGCTGCACTCCGGCATGGTTGAGCCCTTAGAAATCGCATGGTTAATGTAGATCGAGTTTTTTCCTTAACAAGCTCGTGCACACTTCCCCACGTCGCACACTGAGTTCCGACTATTTGTGCTAGAATTGAAGGATGGAAAAGAACAAAACCAGTAGCGCACACATGTCCGAACAGGTGCATCCCGGAGCAAACTTGGACGGTGAATGGCTCACCATAACTGAAGCCGTCACCTACTGTGCCAATGCCGGACTTCTCCGTACTCCCAAAACTATTCGAAGGTGGGCGATGCGGTCGTTTCGCGAGCCGCAAGACGCCGAACTGGTGGTTCGGCGCGAAGACGTTGACAATGGCTTTAGGTGGTCGGTAGAGCGCAAATCCCTGGACCGAAAAATCGATCAAGAGCTGGAGTTCGAAGCGCGCAGAGATTCCGAACCGGTGCACACAGGTCAAGACCGGTCCACACCCGTGTACACCAGTTTGACCTTGGAAAAACAAAATTCCTCGGAGGAGAACATACCCGAACAGGCGCACACCCGTTCACACCCGTCCGCACCGGTTCTTTCCGATGCCGAGCTGAATTCAGAGTATCGCGAGCGCCTCGAGGAAAAGAACAGAATCATCGAGTTCCTTCAGGAGGAGCTCCGCGACAGACGTCAATCAACGGCTGCGCTTACGGACGTGATAACCGCCTTTCGTTTGAATGCAGAACACCAGGCGCAACAATTGCGAATTGCTAGCGAAAGCAGCGAGCACAATCCATTAGGAGACGTAGGTCACGATGGAGTTCACGAATGAATTTTGGACAGTAATTTTTCGTGCCAGACACGTATAGGAGCTAGCAAGGGTAGGGTTGGCCTTCTTTTGCGCTCGCGTCTTCTCGCAGCCGTAAACCGTCACCGCTTGCAGACCAGCCAATCAGATGTGCTCAACCATGGCCGATTGGAACGCGTCAGAAACTAACGACATTATCTGACCGACCAGTGAGATGTGTGATGCTGCGTCTAACACACCGAGGTTGGGTGCGTTGCCATGCGCCGCACCATGGCGCCACCCTACTACTTCAACGTCCAACCGGTTGCGATGTACCTGAAACGGTGAAAGATCGAAGTCTAAAACCTGGAAATTCTGATCCAGTTTCTCCCAGTCGAGGTTCGATCTTGCTTTAACCGTGGTTCGGTCGAACGACGTAAAGTCGCAAATCAGCCGAGCGCGGAGACTTTCCACGAAATCCCGCCTTGCGGCGGCGGAGTGATCTCTGCTTCGCAGCGACTCGAACTCTGCCCCCAAGGCGCCTACGAGCATCTTCCATCCTGCATCCGATACCCTTTTGCCCTGTAGCTGAAGGAAATCGCAGTACGTGTCGACACACTCGTTGTAGAAACCTTCCCAAGCTGCGTAGCTCAGAACCACCAGTGCCTTGGAATGAACGCCCATCGGATCGGATGCTGACGAGGACGACCCGAAGAGACGTTTTATCTCGGACAACTCCCTGACGCGCATTGATCTCGCAGCGTCGATGTCGTCAAAGAACTCGTCAATTGTTTTGGACATCCGGGTTGAACCATTGCTCACCGAATGGAACGCTACGTTGAATACGTGTTGTGCCACGCATACCGCCGCTGCTTAGCTCTGTGACAATCTGATGTTGCCAAAAACCGGTAATCTGCTGTCGAACAAATTCATCACAGTCCGCTTTAGCCATGAGAGCAACGCGGTTTTTCGCAACACCCACCGCAATCACCTCGAGCGCACGGAGAGAAAAACGCGGTGCGCCGCCAACACCTTCAGCTGGAAGCATGACGTCATCGCCACCTACGCGCCTCAGCGTCTCAGTTACCCAATTCACAGTCTCGATCGCCTCCGCCTGACGTTCGTCTTCGATGACTTTGAGGATGCCATTGCTGAAATATTCTTCGATATCCATCTTGCTCGAATAGCCAACGAATGTGTGAACAATCAATCGAACAAGATACTCGAGATCACGTTGTTTCTTGTGCTGATCCGCCGTTACCCTGAAAAGCGTCTGAATTTCCTCTTGCCCGGCAATATCTTTTAGCAGTTGGGTGAAGGTCTCATCCGCCAAAACCATAGAACACGTCCGCACCTCCTGCTCATTTGCATAGGCACCGCCGCGGTTGAGCCTTTGAAAGAGATCATATTTTGTCTTGGGATCGCTGGGGTGTTTCAAGATCTCAAAGTCGAGCCGGGCTCGGCGGAAAAATAGCTGCATCGCTTTTTCGAGGTTGGATTCTTCCGGATTCCGAGCTTCCCATGCCACCCCTTCAAGGCTTGGTAGGTACTTAGTTCCGGCAAGGACGCTTCGCTTTGTGGCCTCGGGATTGTCGACATCTTTCAGCACTCCCATAAACTCGAGAATGGTTGAAACGCGCTGGAGACCGTCAACGAGTTCCCACGTTCCCACATCTGTTTCAAATACAAAGACGGGAGGAATAGGAATTCCAATCAGAACAGACTCAACGAAGTTCGACTTCTTCTCTAAACTCCAACGGTGCAAGCGCTGAAAATCTGGAAGGATATTCAGTTCTTCGGAGGAATACATAGTTGCAACTTCACCAATAGTGATCTGAACACGATCCGTATTTACCGCCCGTTTTGCATCCTCAATTTCTGCCTTGAGCATTTGAGTACCCTTTTTGACCGGACACATTGGTCTTCATTCACATGATTGCCTGAATTGATATTCACCTGCAATGTAATGATTGGCCATCTGCGCGCAGCGCAGCTACGCGTCAGATTGCAACAAATGGTATATAATATTTTGAATGGAGGAGCGCCGACACGGTAAAGCTCGATCAATCAGCGAAGTCATTCGAGATCGCAATATTGTTTTGCGTGGAGCGGACTTTCTCACGCAGAACGGCTTCACCCAAGTTCCGAACGTCGTTCTCAAATCAAAGAAGATATCTCCCGGCGCGAAGCTCGCATACACTATGCTGTTGAGCTACGCGTGGCAAAATGACTTCTGCTTTCCGGGACAGCAAACGCTCGCGAAAGATATGGGCTCCGGGCTCCGCAGTGTCGTCCGATACGTCAAGGAGTTGGAGCAGGAGCAGTTCTTGAAAATCAAGAAGCGCGGACAAGGTCGCGTCAACGTTTACGAACTCAACCTCGTTGTTCCCAAGGTCGGTCGTGGCAAATCCTGACACGCCGAATTGGCACGTCCAGGGACGCCATCATGGCAGGTCAAGAATTGCCAAATCGGCGCACTAATAATACTCATTGAAAAATATTTAGAGACTAATATTCAGTAGCATTTCAAAGAATGTAGTTGGGGATAGTCCAAGTTCTCCCGCTACTTCTGTCTTCGCACGTTTATTGCTGCTGCATCGAGCTGGTTCTTGAGGTGCGCGGCGTAGTGCTTTTCGATCATCTCGACACTGGTGCGGCAGTTCTTAGCAATCTGATAGATGTCGGCACCCTCCATAAGCCGGAAGCTAATGTAGCTGTGGCGCAAGCTGTAGAGAGTGCGGCGGTTTCCGTCTCGGTCGAACTTCAAGCCAAGTTCGTCGAGTATGCGGTTGAACTGGCGCTTGTGGTCAACCGGAAAGAGGCGGTCGTTCGGTTTCGGTTGGTTACGCTCAACCATCCGCTCAAAGGGACGAACAGCACCGGTGGTGCTTTTGCAGTACCCCACACCGCGCTTGCCGCGCACCTCAATCTCGAGGATCGTCTCGCCGGTGGCGTCATCTTCGGCGATCTCGACATCGCGGTATTCAAGCCAGTTGGCCTCGTCGGGACGAATACCGGTGTTTGCCATAAACAGGACTTTGTCGTGAAGTTGGGCAGCTGCCCAGTGCCACGGCCTTCCGTTTGCTGCTTTGACATTTTCGCGTGTGGCTTCATAGAGCTTCCGGTACTCATCCGGCGAAAACCAGGCGCGATGCGACACCTTACTGGACGCCCGGTATGGCGCGGAGATATCGGGCAAGCTGGACATCCAGTTGTGACGCAGAGCGGTTTTGAGCACCTGTCGAAGTGTTACAATCTCATGATGCAGAGTGCTTCTAGCGGGTACTCTATTCCCATCAGTAGGCAGCATCCGATGCATTCGGTAGTCCTGCACGAGACCAGCCGTGATTTCGGAGAGGCCCATTGATCCGAAGAAGGGCGTGAGGTGGTTTCGTAATCGGCTCCGGTGATCCTGAACGTATTTGGCGTTACGTTCACCTTCGGTCACGACCTCATATTCGAGCACAAACCGCTCTGCAGCCTCTTTGAAAGTCTTTTCGTTTTTGATCTCTCCTCGGGCGCCCTTGCCACGCAACTCAAGATACCAATCCTCGGCATAGTCCTTCGCCCTAGCGAGGCTCTTTTCCTTTGTGCTCACACGTCGATTTTTGCCCGCGAAGTACGTTGAGCACTGCCAAATTGGGCTTTCGGGTCGTTTGTATACGTGCACCTTGCCGCCCAATATCGTGTGCTTCTCCGCCATCCGCCTCGACCTCTCACATTGTGCAAGCTTTGTGAAAGGCTAATTGCGGAAGTCGAACAAATCAAATCTACGCACAAACTACTGAAAATAATAAAGAAATGGTGCCCAGGGGCGGAATCGAACCACCGACACGCGGATTTTCAGTCCGCTGCTCTACCAACTGAGCTACCTGGGCTTGGCCGCGGGTTTGGCGGGCCGGCTCGGGCGCCTTGGCGCCGAACCTCGCGGCTTATAGAGGCTCCTCTTCACCCTGTCCAGATGTCCGCTCACCCTTCCCTTCCGTCGCCATCCGCATGTCGTCGGCATCGGCCTCGTCCTCAATCGCGGGCACGGCATAGCGGCCCGTTAGCCAACGGTTGAGGTCCACGTCGGCACAGCGTTTCGAGCAGAACGGCCGATAGACCTGCGCCATGGGTTTGCCGCAGATTGGGCAGGCGGCCGAGCGGTTCTGGGAGGCGGCCATCCCGCCTACATCCGCAAGAGCCAATTGGCGACGACCGGATAGCCCTCGCCCTCGAGCAGCGTCATCGTCTCGTGAAGCGGCATGCCGACGATATTTGTGTAGGATCCCATGAGTTTGACGACGAAAGCGCCGGCCAGTCCTTGAATGGCGTAGCCTCCAGCCTTGCCGCGCCATTCGTCGGTGGCGATGTAGGTTTCCATTTCCTGACGCGACAACCGTTTGAAGCGGACACGGCTTTCCACCAACCGCGCGCGCTGTTTGCCGGCCGGTGTGATCAGGCAAACGCTTGTGAAGACCCTGTGCGAGCGGCCCGACAAGAGACGCAGGCACTGACTGGCTTCGTCGGTCATCTCCGGCTTGGGGAGGATGCGCCGGCCGACAGCCACGACCGTGTCAGCGGCAAGCACATAGGCATCATCCGCTTCTTCAGCCCGCTTGGCGCGTTCCAATGCGCGTTCGGCCTTTTCCTGCGCCAGCCGGGTCGCCAGCGCCCGAGGCAATTCGGCCTTTTGCGGCGTCTCATCGATCTCCGACGGCCGCAGCAGGTCCGGCTCGACGCCGACCTGCTGTAGGAGCCCCAGCCGACGCGGCGATGCGCTGGCCAGGATGAGGCGCGATTCTGCGGCCATGGAGCGTCGACTTATTTGAAGCGATAGGTGATCCGGCCCTTGGTCAGGTCGTAGGGCGTCATTTCGACCAGAACCTTGTCGCCGGCCAGAACGCGAATGCGGTTCTTTCGCATCCGTCCAGCGGTGTGGGCGGTGATAACGTGTTCGTTCTCGAGCTTAACCCTGAAGGTGGCGTTCGGCAGCAGCTCGGTCACGACCCCGGGGAACTCCAGAAGCTCTTCTTTTGCCATACGGCGAATGTCCTTTCCTGTCGGTCTCGGCCGCGGACCCTAGCCGAAAGCCTAGACAATGTGAACCGGCTGAAATCAGCCGTCACGACGCTAGACCGCTGGACCAGGCCTCCAGCCGAAGCGCGTTTTGATGCGCTGCATAAGCCCATCGCGCACACGGCGGTAGGCGTCAAGGCGCTGTTCGCGCGATCCGACGGCGATCGAGGGATCCTCCGTTGGCCAATACTCGACATCGATGGCCATGGACCGGGTGAATTCGAGCGCCTTGTGGTGAGCCTCCGGCGCCAACGTGACAATCAAGTCGAAGGCAGTGTCCTCGATGTCATCCAGCTGAAGCGGTGTGTGGCGCTCGACGTCGAGCCCGATCTCGTCCATGACGGCAATGGCAAAGCCATCCTTCTCGCCGGCCCGAACGCCGGCCGATTTGGCATAGACGCGCTTTGGGAACAAATAGCGCGTGATCTCGGACGCCATGGGCGATCGAATGACGTTTTGGCCGCAAACGAACAACACCGATCCCGGCTGACTGTCGGCGCCGAGGGCGGGAGAGTCGATCATTAGCCCCGCCAATGAAGCGCGCAAATCAGCGTGAACAGCCGCCGCGCCGTGTCGAAATCCGTTTCAATCTTGTCGGTGAGCCGGTCGAGCAGGACCTGCGACCCCTCATTGTGCAGCCCCCGCCGACCCATATCGACGGCTTCGATCTTCGACGGTGAAGCCGTCTTGATCGCCTCGAAATAGCTCTCGCAGACCAGGAAATAATCCTTCACGATCCGGCGAAATGGGCCAAGCGCGAAGATGAAGGCGGTAACCGGCGTCTCGTCCTCCAGGCGAATGTCGAACACCAGTTTGCGATCCTGAATGGAAAGTCGCAGGCGATAGGGCCCACCGTCATGACCGACCACACCGAATGTGTTGTCTTCCAAAAGGTCGAAAATCGCCACCTGCCGTTCATGCTCGACATCGCGGCTGGCGTTCTCGAAGACCGCTTCGTCGAGATCAATCGCGATCAGTTGCTTTTTGGCATCGCCGCCCACGGTCAGTCCGCCGGGTTCTGGCGGATCGCCACCGACCGGGCGTGCGCTTGCAGTCCCTCGGCCTCACCGAGGGCGATGGCCGGGCCGGCGAGCGCCCGCAGACTGTCCGTATCGCAGCGAAGCACCGACGTTCGCTTCATGAAATCAAGCACCGACAGGCCGGAGGCGAACCGAGCCGAACGGGCGGTCGGCAGGACATGGTTGGTGCCGCCGACATAGTCGCCGATCGCCTCAGGTGTATGCGCACCGAGGAAGACCGCACCGGCGTTGCGGATCGATGCAAAGAGCGATTCGGGATCGGATACGGCGAGTTCCAAATGCTCCGGCGCGATCCGATCCGCCAGCCGCGCGGCAATATCGAGGTTCGGCACCACGATGATTGCGCCGAAATCGCGCCAACTGGCGCCGGCGATTGCGGCGCGGTCGAGGGTTGCGAGCTGGCGGTCGACGGCGTCGGCGACGGTTTTGGCGAAGTCCGCATCGTCGGTGATCAGCATCGATTGGGCGACCTCGTCGTGCTCGGCCTGGGCCAAGAGATCGGCTGCAATCCAGTCGGGATTGTTTTCACCGGTCGCGATTACCAAGACCTCGGACGGGCCGGCGATCATGTCGATGCCGACCGTTCCAAACACCCGGCGCTTGGCGGCCGCGACATAGGCATTGCCGGGGCCCACGATCTTCGCCACGGCGGCAATCGTCTCAGTCCCATAGGCCATCGCTGCGATCGCCTGCGCGCCGCCGACCCGGTAAATCTCATCGACGCCGGCCAAATCCGCCGCGACCAATACGAGCGGATCAATGGCACCGTCGGGCGTTGGAACGGTCATCGCCAAGCGGTCGACGCCGGCGACCTTGGCCGGAATGGCATTCATCAAGACCGAACTTGGATAGCTTGCCAGACCGCCGGGCACATAAAGGCCGACGGCCTCAATCGCCGTCCACCGATGTCCGAGTTCGACCCCTGCGTCGTCGCGATACCGCTGATCTTCGGGCAGTTGCCTCCGATGATGCGCCTCGATCCTTGCCCTGGCGAATTCAAGCGCCTTTACCGCCGCTGGTTCGGCGTGCTGCTTCGCGGCATCGATCTCGGCTTGACCTATCGCCAGTCCTTTCTCGTCGAGATCGACGCGATCGAAGCGTCGAGTCAAGCGCGCGAGCGCGGCATCGCCCTGAGCGCGCACATCGGCGATGATCTCGGCTGCCGCCGCGTCAACATCCTCGGACACTTCCCGTTTTGTCGCGAGAAAGGCGGAGAACGCTGCCTCGAAATCGTCCTGTGCTGCATTTAGTCGGATGGGCATGGCGAGATCGTCCGGTCTCAGCCGAGCGTGAACGGTTGGACCCGCATCTACGCGTTCGCCAAAGCTTGCCGCTGGGATTGGTCGGAACCGGGTGAATGCGGCTTGTCGGTCGATGACCGCGGCAGACTTGACGGATCCATCCGATCGGGTGGCGGAGCCTTTCGGCTTGGCAACAAGGCCAGTAGTAAAACGACGGGTGGTAGGAGGGCGCAAGCGAAGGCCCAACCATACGCATTCCGGCCCTTTCGCGCCGCGAGCCGATGACCGGCATAGGCGATCAAAAAGGTAATGATGAGGAATACTGCCATAGCGACCAGTGCCATATGCGTCTCCAATTCACCGTGCGAGCGCTAAGTGTGAGAATTGGCCCGGACCATAACCGGTCAGCGGCGTCCGGCCTATAGGCATTTAGCCCTCCGGCCGCGCCTCGTCATCGAGGGCTGGATGGTGCGGTGTGTTGGGCGTTTTCCAGGCCGACCCTGTGTCGGTGAGGCGGGCCTCGATACACTCGACGTGAAGCTCGATCTCGCCGCCGCCCGAAAACATCAAGGAGATGACACCGCCCGGCTCCTCTGCGGGCTTAAAGGTGATCGCGAGTAGGTTGAGAATACCCTCGGGCGCGTCGCGACGAATACGCCGCTGGCGGACCACGCCGACCCTTTCGAAATGCATGATCGCCTGGCGCCGCTCGCCGGCCGATCCCGACCGGTCATAGCGGTTCATGGCCAGCGCGAACCGATTGTCGGTGGGCAAGAAAACGATGTCCTTGACCTTCAACACGGCATCCTGGACGTGCGCTGAAAGAATCTCCAAGTCGTCGGCGTCAAGGGCAATGAGTTTCAGTGGTGTCATCGTATCCAAAGGGTCGGTTTCATCCGCCCTTAGGTAGCGACGCAAACCCCTCGATGCAATGGCCGACAGTCAGCCCGAGAGCCGGACGATATCAGCGCCACAGGCAGTCAACTTTTCTTCCAGTCTCTCAAAGCCACGGTCGAGGTGGTAGACCCGGTTGACCATCGTCTCACCTTCCGACACCAGCGCGGCGATAACCAGCGAGACAGAGGCCCTCAGATCGGTCGCCATCACCGGGGCACCTTTCAAGTGTTCAGTGCCGCGCACCGTTGCCGTGTCACCATCCAGCGAAATGTCGGCGCCAAGGCGCGCCAGTTCACCGACATGCATGAAGCGGTTCTCGAAGATCTTCTCCGCAATCGTGCTGGTTCCATCGGCTTTCAGCATTAGCGCCATGAGCTGTGCTTGAAGGTCGGTCGGGAAGCCTGGAAACGGAGCCGTTTCCACATCCACCGGCCTGAGCCCGGCGCCATTGCGCGACACCGTGATGCCATCATTGGTCTCACTAATCTCGACGCCGGCACTGCGCAGAACGTCGAGGGCCGCTTCCAAAAGCCGCGGCTGGGCGCCGGCCAAATGGACCGAGCCGCCGGTTGCGGCGACCGCCATCGCGTAAGTGCCGGTCTCGATACGATCCGGAAGGACCGCATGGCGTGCGCCGATCAAGCGGTCGACTCCAAGGATCCTGATGGTGTCGGTACCAGCGCCGGAGATCCGGGCGCCCATCTTTTGCAAGCACTCGGCGACATCGACGACTTCAGGCTCCCTTGCAGCGTTTTCCATAACCGTTTCGCCTTTGGCCATTGTGGCCGCCATCATGACATTGTGGGTCGCGCCGACGGAGACCTTCTCAAATGTGATGTGAGCACCTTTGAGGCCGTCCTTGGCGCTGGCAACGACATAGCCGTTGTCGATGGCGATATCGGCGCCGAGTGCCTCTAATCCCATAAGGTGAAGATCGACGGGGCGCGTACCAATCGCGCAGCCTCCGGGGAGCGACACACGGGCCTCGCCGCAGCGGGCCAGCAAAGGACCAAGAACCCAAAAGCTCGCCCGCATGCGCGAAACAAGATCATAAGGCGCCGTGGTGTCGACGATCTCTGCCGCATTGATCCGCAAGGTCTGACCGGTTGCGGGTTTGGCGGACTTTCGCTTGCCTTCCAGAGTCACGTCGACGCCGTGATTGGCGAGGATCCGCGTTAGCAGGGCCACGTCGGCGAGATTGGGAACGTTCTCCAGGACCAGCGTCTCGCCGGTGAGGAGACTGGAGATCATCAAAGGCAGGGCAGCATTCTTGGCACCGGAGATCGGAATCGTGCCGTTGAGGCGGTGTCCGCCAACAATGCGAATTCTGTCCATCCCGATCCCTCCGAAAGTGAAGCCCGCTGCATAGCCGGGCCAGCCCCGAGCGCGCAACATCAAACAGGATGCTTAATGAACGTTTGCGCCGTGCGTGACGGTTGCGGCATCGGTTATTCAGCGCACTACGCGCAACGAAGGGCAGACGCTAGGTGTCGTCTGTGTCGTTTTCGCGGCGCTGGCGGGCCTGGTCTTTGCGCCGGCGCAAATTGGCGCGCAGCTGCGCGGCCAGCCGGGCTTTGCGGTCCGCCGTCGCGCCGGCCTTGCCGGCAGAATCCGTTTCAGAGGGTGTCTTTGCGCTCATGGGCCCTTAACGAGATTGCGGTATGGTAGCGCGTCGTGGATTTGCCGCAAGGTTGCTTGCGGAACGCGCGGCCCTGTGGCAAGTAGCCGTGCCATTCCACAGCCGAAGCTGCCGTAGCTCAGGGGTAGAGCACTCCCTTGGTAAGGGAGAGGTCGAGAGTTCAAATCTCTCCGGCAGCACCAGAAACCCAACAAAACAAATATTTGCGCTGAGATAACCACGGCACAATCGGTTATCCTGAGCCGCCACTACGACAGTTAAGCTGAACGACCCGGTTCTCAACGACCGCACAGCGCACTGGGCCATCGTCCACCAGCCCCCAAAACCATCGTCCCGAAAGACCAGAGGCCGGTCATGCAGCAACGCTCAAACCGGACCACTCAGGTGGGGCTGATCCCACCGATCATCGGACAAGCCAGTGGAGTGCTTGGCTCGGGATAGGCCATCAACCAACGGGTCTTTCTAAATATTCTAATTCGAAAAACCGCTGATTTTCGTTGACGCCCAACAGTCAGTTCCGCAAGCTCGCGACGCATCGATGGCGGGGCCTTGAACTCCGTTGATTGGAGCGTGACGATGAAATTGGCTCTCCTGTGGCGTGATGCTAGGCGGCCCGAGACGCCTTGTCCGGGTTTTTCTGCGGCGCCTGATCCATCCAAGTTTTCGGGCAGGTGGCTTCCAACATGAAGAAGCCGCCACCACCAAAATTTGACCTATCGAAGTCCGTCGTTGCATCGGCGAGCCTACAGCCAGCAATAGATATTGCGCTGCCGCAAGACGACGCACCGCCGCCACGTCGCATTCGATTGTGGGAATGCCGGGACAATATTCACTGTTCGGTGATCGGCACCTGCGCGTCGGTGCAAGATATTCGCGACCTCGCGTCCCGCGTCAAAGCGCCGGTCGATTTATCGAAGGCCGACTATACGATCCACGGTGTGTTGGTTCGTGAGTGTACGAAAGACACGCCATTTGCGCGGGCGTTCCAGAAACTGATGGACAAGCGCTACGCAGGCGCCCTGCGCCGCGTGTCTCGTGCCAAGACCCAACTGGAGCAGTGTAGGCTCTGGGAGGACATGCGCGATCGCGGAATGATCACGGGCGCTTATTGGGCGTTCATGACGTCCGGCCATATCGACCGCGACCTCCGCCACGCGATCTTTGGCGAAGTCCATATGCTGTCTCACCTCGCGGGGTCCGGCTATCGGCGGCGAACCATTCAGGCCGTTGCGCTGCAGGATCAACTGCAAGAGGCGTCGGAGCGCGCGCAGCGTGTCGAGGCCGGCTTGCGGACCGCACTCGGTGAACGTGACGAGGAAGTCGCAAGCCTACGCGATGCGCTCGCCAAAGCCCGGGCCGCGCAGGCAACCGCCGGCGTTGAAGAAATCGACACCAAAAAGCTCAAGAAAAAGCTGGGTCGGCTGGAACGCGCGTTGATGGCCACGCGTGTTCGCGCACGGCAGGCGGAAGCCGCGCTCTCAAGTGCCCAAAACACCCGGAATCGCAAAATTTCGCGGCGCAAGGATCAGATTGAGATCCTGCCGGATGCGACACGAGACGGCGTCGAGCAACAGTCCATTGCCGGACGCACCATTCTCTATATCGGTGGGCTCTCTGGCCAGGTCGATCGCCTCAAGGCGGTTGCGGCGGAGTTCGAAGCCGAGTTGGTGCATCATGACGGCGGAATGGAAGATGCCGTCCGGCGCATCGATCATTTATTGCCGTCGGTCGATTGCGTCCTCTGCCCCATCGATTGCGTCAGCCATGATGCGTGTTTGCGCGCCAAGCGCAAATGCCGGCTTCACGGTAAGCCGTTCCTGCCGCTGCGCACATCAAGTCAATCCGCGCTCCGCGCGGCGCTGGCCGACCTGTCTCCGACGGAGGGTCGATCATGACGAACTCCGATGGTCGCGATCGGGATACGGAAGATCTGCTCCACCAGATCGTGTTGTGCGGCCCCGACTGCTGCGACGTGTCCGCGGTTCACTGGACACTGGAAGACCGGCTGGCCCGCAACGATGAACTAAAGACATCCTCTGCGCAGCCGCAGAAACCACGAAAAGGTAGGACCATGAAGTTCATTGCCATGAACCGATTCAAGGTTCGAAAGGGAAGTGAAGCCGATTTCGAGCAAGTTTGGCTCAATCGCGAAGTACACCTGGACAAAGTCCCTGGCTTCATGAGCTTTCACCTTCTGCGCGGTCCAGAGCGCGACGATCACATCCTTTACTCATCACACACGATCTGGGCGTCGGAGGATGCATTTTCTGCATGGACCCGGTCCGAGGCATTCCGGGCAGCACATCGGGATGCGGGTGGAAACAAACCGCTCTACGACGGCCATCCCGAGTTTGAAGGGTTCACGGTTCTCCAGGAGATCGGGCAATGAATGTTGGGCGAAAGGGTGCTGCGGCCTTAGCGGCGGCCATTGCGTTAGGTACGGTTTCGGGCGCGAGCGCGGCAGATTTCGAGCTATCGATCGTGGATACCGGAACCCGGGACTACTATTGCACGACCACGCTGATGGTCTCGAATGCGACCGATGGCGCGCTGGATGAGATCAACGGACATCTCGTTCTTATGAGCGGTGACGATGCTGTGGGTCAAAGCAAGGGCGGATCGCTTCTGAATGCACAGCCGGGCGACAGTACGACCGCGATATTCGATGCGCCGAACGCACCCTGCGACTCCGTCAATGCCTACCGGTTTGTGGTCGGCATCTGCCGGGTCGACGGCCAGTTTCTTAATGCGGAAGAATGCGCCGGACGGATAGCCGGAATCGCCCCGGTATCCGAAGTCGTCAGCCGATGACACGGGGGGGGGGGCGGCCGGAAGCGAGCCTGCCTCTTCGCGCTATCCCTGGCGGTGATGGCGTTCGCGGCGGCGCATGCGGAACCTAAAGGTACGCACGCCTTCTCGCCTCTTGGCGCCGCTGCCTATCCGGAAGACTTTACCCACTTCGCCTATGTCAATCCGAATGCGCCGAAGGGTGGTGCGTTGCGCCTCGGCCGGGTCGAGACCTTCGACAGCACCAACACGCTTCGCTATCCGGGATCCACACCGGCGGACATCCGCATAATATACGACCGGCTGGTGGTCGCCGCCGCTGATGAACCGGCATCTTACTACGGATTGCTGGCCGAAACGATCGCGGTTGCGGACGATTGGCGCCATGTGACCTTTACGTTGCGTCCGGAAGCGCGATGGCACGACGGTAAGCCGATCACTAGCGACGATGTTGTCTTCACCTTCGAAACGTTGAAGGCGCAAGGCGCGCCGTTTTACCGTCAGGTCTTGCGTGCCGTCAGTGTCGAAGCGCCGAACCTGCAAACGGTTGAGTTTCGAAGAGACGGCCCGCCGGATCGAAATTTCATCTCGCTGGTCGGCACGCTGCCAGTCCACCCGGTGCACTATTGGCGGAAGCGCAGTGTCGCCGATGCTAGCGAGGCGCCGCCAGTCGGAAGCGGACCCTATCGTGTTCTCAGCGTCGATCCCGGAAAGACCTTGGTTCTGGAGCGGGTGTCCGATTACTGGGGCGCCGATCTAGCGGTCAACCGGGGCCGGTGGAATTTCGATCGAATCGAGGTTGACTACTACCGCGACAATCGTGTTGCGCTTGAGGCGTTTAAGGCCGGTGATTTCGACCTGCGGCAAGAGACGAATGCGATCCTTTGGGCAACCGGTTACAACGGCGCTCTTCTACGCGACGGGCAGATCGATAAGTCCGAATTCGCGTTGGACATGCCGCGGCGACTGCAAACCCTTGTCTTCAATCTCCGCCGACCCAGTTTCGCCGATCGCCGTGTTCGACGCGCACTCGCGCTCGCCTACGATCCCGACTTTACGATCGAGACGCTGTTCGCTGGGCTCTATAAGCCACTCGAAAGCATCTTCGGCGATAGCCAACTCGCGGCACGCTATACGATTGACGATGCCGAGCAGGCATTGGTGAACGCCTATCTCGGCGACCTACCGTCCGAAATACAGGCAAGTCCGGGACCGGCCGGCATGTTGGGGCGATCTCAGCGCGAGCGTCTTTCGGAAGCAGCCGCTCTGCTCGACCAAGCCGGCTTCGTCGTTCGCGATGGCCTACGCATCGACCCCGGAACTGACGCACCGTGGCGCATCGATCTGATCTATCGCGAACCGGCGATGGATCGGGTGCTTGGCCCCTATGCCCAAACGCTAGAGAAGCTCGGGATCACGCTGGACTATCGCACGATGGATCCCGCGTCAGCGGCGCGGCGCATCTTGGACCACGATTTCGACATGACCGTTCTCGGCTGGAGCCCGTCGAAACTTCCCGGCCTGGCCGAAACACTTCTTTGGGGAAGCGCGCTTGCCGACCGTAAGGGCAGTTATGCGCTTGCCGGCGCCAAGGATCCGGCACTTGATGCGGCACTCGCGGCGATGACGGCGGCACGGACGGAGGATGATCTCATTCCGGCAGCCCGAGCCTTCGACCGTGTCCTTCGGCATGGCCACTATATCGTGCCGCTCTGGCAGTCGTCCTCCGTCTGGGTCGCACATCAGACCGCCCTGCGTTATCCCCCGCTCTCAGGTCACGTGCCTGGGGTCATTGACACCTGGTGGCGAGAAGCCGACGCGACGCAGTAGTGAGTGGTGCGGCGGAGCCGATCAGCTGCTCGGTCGGCTGAGGATGAATGCCGCCGCTCCTGCCATGCACACGGCCTGGACGAACAGGACGATCACGGCGGCGGATAGCGCGACACTCAGCAGCAAGACACCCGCCATCATCGAGATAGCGAGTATCTTGAAACGCGGAGCGATGGCGCCGCGATCTCGCCAGTCAGCGATGATCGGGCCAAACGTTTGACTGGTTTCTAGCCAATTGGAAATGGCGGGTGCACTTTTCCCGAACGCGAAAGCCGCAAGCAGCACAAAGGGAGTCGTCGGCAAGACGGGCAGCGCAATGCCAATGAAGCCCAAAGTCAATGCCACCGTACCGATGGCAAACCACATCGTCCGTCGGGGGCTCATCTCAGACATCCACATGACTTCACGACAGCGATTCAACTCTACGGATAAATTGGTATTTCCAATGCCAATTATCGCTGATACATCTGGATCGCAATTTGATTTTGAGCATTCCGGCAAACTTTCCGATGCGTCTGACGAAATTCACAGATTTCGGGCTTCGCGCGCTCATGCGGATCGCAAGCGAACCCGACCAGGCGCATTCAACGGCGGATATCGCTAAAGAGTTCGGCATTTCCCGCAATCATCTGACCAAAGCTGTGGCCACACTCGCCACTGCCGGAGTTATTGAGACGCGGCGCGGAGTAGGAGGTGGTGCTGTTCTTGCGCATCCCGCCGAAAGCCTGCGCCTCGGCGACATCGTCGCGGTTCTGGAGCGCCGAAGCGTGATGGTTGAGTGTTTCGCCGAAGATGGTGGGGCATGCATCATCACTCCTGCCTGCAGGCTGAAGGGGATCCTAGCCGGCGCCAAGCAAAGCTTCTTGGCAGATTTGAACCGGTTCAGCCTTGCCGACTGCGCACTGCCTCCAAGGAAGGACCACCGTCTTGGCGACCAGCGCTGAGCGTATGCGGGCATGGCGCGGACCGGCCGTTCTGTCTTATGGCTTCCGTCCCTTCTTCCTGGGCGCGGCGCTCTGGGCAGTGATCGCAATGGCGATGTGGCTCGGTCTGTTGACTGGGACAGCGTCACTGCCAACGACGCTCGATCCAGTGTCCTGGCACGCCCATGAGTTCCTGTTTGGGTACCTCACCGCTACGGTTGCCGGATTTCTCCTGACGGCGGTGCCCAATTGGACAGGACGGCTGCCGATCACCGGTGTGCCTCTTGGATTCCTGTTTGGACTCTGGGTCGCGGGTCGTCTGGCGATCGCCATGTCCGCACATCTGGCGCCGATGTTTGTGGCGCTCATCGATCTTGCGATGCCAATGACGCTCGCGGCAGCGATCGCGCGCGAGATCGTCATAGGACGCAATTGGCGCAATCTCCCCATCCTGGCGTTGCTGCTGGCATTGATCACAGGAAACGCTGTTTTCCATTGGGAGGCGCAAGCAGGCAGCGACCCAGCTAACGGTGCGGGCGTTCGCATTGGCCTTGCCGCAGGGATGATGATGATCGCGGTCATCGGCGGTCGCATCGTTCCCTCCTTCACTCGAAACTGGCTTGCGAACCGCGATGAACGAACGTTGCCAGCGTCCTTTGCGCAGTTCGACAAAGTCGCGCTCAGTGCCCTCTTAGTCGCCCTCGTTTTTTGGGCGGCGATGCCGGAAGCAACTGTGTCGGGAATCGTGCTGACTGTCGCCGGTATATTGCACGTTGCTCGCCTATCTCGGTGGGCCGGGATCAGGACCGCCGGCGAACCGCTGGTTTGGGTTCTGCATATGGGCTACGCCTTCGTGCCGCTGGGCTCTATCGCCCTCGGCGCCGCGAACCTGTCGCCAGACACCGTATCCACACAGGCAGCACAGCATCTTTGGATGGCCGGTGGCATTGGGCTGATGACGCTGGCGGTCATGACGCGCGCGACGCTTGGGCATACAGGACAGGCCCTACACGCAGGGCCGGGGACCGCCGCGCTCTACCTGCTACTGATTTGCGCAGTTGCGGCGCGTCTGTGTGCCGGACTGTTTCCAGGCGCTGGACAGGCTCTGCACACGATCTCCGGTCTTTGTTGGATCAGTGCCTTCGGTAGTTTCATCGTGCTTTACGGACCGCTCCTTCTTCAGGCCCGTAAGGACGGCTGACCGGTGGCTTGGGCCGAATTCATCCTCGCCTTCTTGATCTTCTTTGCAAGCCATTCGATCCCGGTCCGTCCGCCGGTCAAACCCTGGATCGTGTTGCGCGTGGGCGCCAAGGCTTTCGCAATTCTCTACTCGGCCTTGTCGTTGGCGGTCCTGTGGTGGCTCATCGTCGCTGCCGGTCGCGCGCCCTATGTCGAGCTCTGGCCATGGGCCCCATGGCAGTCACATGTGACGCTCGCCGTGATGCTGCCGGTCTGTCTGATCTTGGCGGTGTCGATCGCCCGGCCAAACCCATTCTCATTCGGCGGTTCGGCGAATGAGGCCTTCGACCCCAATCGTCCAGGCATCGTTCGCTGGACCCGCCATCCGTTGCTAATGGCTCTGGCGCTTTGGGCAACGGCGCATTTCGTATCGAACGGCGACCTGGCGCATGTTCTCTTGTTTGGAAGCTTCGCGGCCTTTGCCCTTGTCGGCGGGCGCATGGTGAACCGGCGGCGGCAGCGGGAAATGGGAGAGCAGTGGCAACGTCTCTCAATGCTTGTTCAGCGCGGCAACATCATCCCGAGACCAAGTTACATCAGCACGTTCGCAATTCGGATCGCATTGGGCGTCGGTCTGTTCTTTGCGCTTATCGCGATCCACCCATTTGTTATCGGCGTCGATCCCCTTTCCTAACTGGGAATGGCGGGTCTTTGGACAGACATCGCCAACTGGCTGATGCTGTCGACCAATCCCTTCATGCCTCCCTGCGCTGTGAGCCATCCACCGCCATCTGCCGCCCGCTCTTCACGCAATCGACGACGACGTGAGACGCGTAGGTTCGGATGTTGGGGTTCTCCGAAAACACCCGCCGCGAAAACTCCTCATAGGTGCGCATATCTTTGGTCGAGACAATCAAGATGAAGTCGATATTACCTGTGACGTAGTAGCATTGCTGCACCTCGTCGAGGTTGCGCATCGTGTCACGAAACGCGTCCAGCAAGTCGATCCGTTCGCGTTCCAGTCCGACCTCTACGATGAAGGTCATCGGCCAGCCCATCGCTTCAGGCGACACGATCGAGATATCGGCTTCGATCACGCCCGATGCTCGCATTTTCGCAAGTCGTCGCTGAACCGCCGAGGGGGAGGCGTTGACCTTCTCGCTCAGCGCCTCGATTGACTGTCGATTGTCGATCTGAACCTCTGCGAGCAGCAGCCGGTCCGTCTCGTCAAGTTTGGGAAATTCACCCATGATGTGCCCCAAGAACGCATTGACTCCCCGCTTGTATCATAAATCTGGGCGAAATTACTGGCCATTCGGCTCAAGTATGAATGAACCATGCTCTATCGGGAGGTCCCCATGTCGCAAAGGCCGACGCTATCGACATCTTATCGCGATCCGCACACCTACCCACCGGGCGTTGCCTACGCCGACGGGCAGTACTTCGATGTCCGCGAGGCGAAGGTGTCGATCCTCGACTGGGGCTTCCTGCGCTCCGATGCCACCTATGACGTTGTGCATGTCTGGGACGGGCGGTTCTTTCGGCTCGACCGGCATCTTGATCGGTTCTTTGCCAGTATGGAGGGGCTTCGACTGTCGGCGCCCTGTTCGCGCGAAGAAATTGTACGGATACTTCACAACTGCGTCGCGCTGTCCGGTCTGAAGCGCGCCTATGTCGAAGTTGTGTGCACGCGCGGCACCTCACCGACATTCAGCCGCGACCCGCGCCACGCGGAAAACCGCCTGATGGCTTTTGCCGTGGCCTTGGGCTCTATCGCCAGGCCGGAGCAGATGCTGCGCGGCCTGCACGCCGTTGTGAGCGACCGCGTTCGTATCCCACCCAACTCGTTCGATCCAACGATCAAGAATTACCAATGGCTGGACATGGTCTGCGGCCTGTTCGAGGCCTATGACACCGACTGCGATGTTCCGCTGCTGCGCGATAGGGACGGCAATCTCACAGAGGGACCCGGCTTCAATCTATTCGTCGTGAATGGCGGCAAGCTCGCAACGCCCGACGACGGCGTCCTTGAGGGGATCACGCGCGAGACGGTGATCGCGCTGTGTGCGCCGGAAGGCTTGCCGGTGGAAGAGCGAAAAGTCACCGCCCGGGAGTTGATGGACGCCGACGAAGCGTTCGTCACGTCAACGGCCGGCGGGATCATTCCGCTCACCCGCACCAACGATCAGGCCATCGGTACCGGCAAGCCTGGGCCCATCACGATGCGGCTGACCAGTGCCTATTGGGATCGCCACACCTCGCCTGAGTGGAGCGAAGCCATCGACTATTCAGCCGCTTGATCGTCACGTTGCTCAAGAAACCCGTGTGGCGGCGCGATGCGAGCATCCGCAGAGTTGCCGTCGGCAACTGGTGCATGCAAGGGCGGAACACGCCTGGCGCAGACCAGCCGGTTCCGCTCAAAGGCCCTTGTCCATCAGCGCTTTGATTTGGGCCTGCGATGTGCCGGCAACTACGCGACCCAGTTCGGCTTCGCCGCGCAAGACAAGCAGTGTCGAGCGACGCGGGATTCGGCGTGACGTCGTGACCTCATGATTTCTGAACGTGTCCCAATCAACCTTCACGAACGTCATCGCATCGTCGTAGGCTGGATTGTTCGCCCGAAGCGCGTCTATGACCCGTTCTTGACGTTTACAGGTGCCACACCAGGACGCGGAATAATCGACAAACAGAGTCTTACCCTGGCTCAGGGCCTTTTGAATCAGGCCAGGGCTGTAGTTGACATATGTCGAAGCTTTGACGGCCATGGGCAGCACGACGAATGATGCGGTTGCCGCGAGGAAGGTGCGTCTTTTCATAGATCGATGTCCTTTCTTCAGAAGGTGACAGAGAGGTCTTGGAGCCAGATCGGCATCATGTTCAACAACCAACCTTCGAGTATGTGGTGAAGCTTGAAAGACAGCATCAAACCGACTGCGATAAAGGTGGCGCCGATAATCGGTTTGGAGCGTTCGGCAAGCCTGCCAAAGGCCATCGTGCGTGCACGAAGGGTCTCCCGCGCGCCAAAGCCCAAACCGACAACGAACGTAGAGACGCCAAGCGAAAACGCAATCATGATCAGCGTCACAAATCCGAGATGCTCTCCCTGGGATGCGAGAGCGATGGCCCCGCCGAGAGTTGGGCCAATGCAGGGTGACCACACCGTGCCGAGCAGAAGACCGCCGAGAAACTGACCGCGTAACGATCCCGCATCAAGATCATTCATCTGCGCATCAGCACCCGAAGCGATACCGGCTGTGGCCACTTCAAAGCGCCGCGCAAACATCGGGGTGACTAGGATCGCCCCAAAGGCGATCATCAGGAACGCACCGATTTGCGCAATGCTCTCGTGAGTAAGTCCAACGCTTGAGCCGAAAGCGGTGACCAGCACGCCAAACGTGACAAACGACATACTCATACCGCCGGCCAAGGCAATCGGTCCGGCTTTGCTGGCATTCAGTGCGCCAACCAGAACGATGGGCAGCACGGGTAACACACACGGATTAATCAGCGTGAGCAGGCCAGCTATGTAGGCAAAAACAAATTCCATCACCTAAATGCGCTTCCGGTGTTGAAGACCCTCGACACTTGTACGCGATGATCCTAATCCGGCCATTACACATCTATGTGCTCAACCCAACGAATGCGTACGCGCGCAATCAGCACACAGAGAACATGGATGTTATGCCAAATATCGGCCCATCGCTGCCGTTCTGCGAGAACGTGACGCTGCACGCCCCTAAGAGAAGCTGACATTGCGTCCAATCACCAATCGATTCAGCCAGATCAGCCAGATTATCGTTGCTCGGACAAGACTGACGGTTGGATGCCCGGCTTGAATGCACTGCTTGGTTATAGTGGATGTGCCAAGTCGGTTGACCCTTAACGTGGCCAAGACACAATGTTTCTCAATGATGGATCGTAGGACTTTCACCAAGTTGTCCGTAGCAACGCTTGTTGCCGCGCCCAGCCACATTCGGGCACAGCCGAAACAGAACGTTATCGTGATTGGCGCCGGCGCGGCTGGTTTGACGGCCGCATACCACCTGAAATCAGCTGGCGTGGGAGTCCGTATCGTGGAGGCCTCGAACCGTTGGGGCGGACGCCTAAAGCGTCTGACCGGGTTTTCAGAGGTTCCTCTCGACCTGGGGGCAGAGTGGATACATGACGAACCGACAATTCTTGGCCAGATCGTCGGCAAGGGCGAAACGGATCTTGATGTTGGGACCATAGAGTACAGGCCACAGACTTATCAGTTTTGGCACAACGGCCGGCTGAGCAGTTTTGACACGCTTCGATACACATACCGAGAAGTGAAGTTCCATGACACCACGTGGTACGGCTTCTTTGAGCGGTTCATCGTGCCGACGATACAAGACACGATGGAACTCAATGTGCCCGTATCGCACATAGCCTCGAACAGCGGCGGTGTTGCAGTTCATTTGCGCAATGGCCGTGTCTATGAAGCCGACAAGGCGCTGGTGACAGTGCCACTTTCCGTTCTGCAGAGGGGCAATATTGGTTTCTCACCGGATCTTACCCCGCCACATATCCGTGAACTTCAAGACATTGACTTTGGAAGCGGCTTTAAGGTCTTTCTGAAATTTAAAGAACGCTTCTATCCCGACATCTTGATGGAAGGGCCAAGGCTGTCCGCGCTTGCGGACACCTGGGCTCAAAAGATCTACTATGACGCAGCTTTTGGGAAGCCCACAACGGACAACGTCCTGGGTTTGTTCGCCGTTTCAGATTCCGCTTTGCCCCGCGCATCGCTCGATGACGAAACACTGCTGCGCGAGGTTCTGGCCGAGTTGGAGGACATTTTCGGTTCAGTGGTTTCCCGCACGTTCATTGCTGGCAAAGTGCAAAACTGGAGCAATGAGCGGTTCATCATGGGCAGCTATTCCATGACCAACCACGGGTGGCAGGGCGTCGACGATATTCTGGCTCCGATGGCTGGCAAAGTCTTCTTTGCGGGTGAAGCGCTTGGAGGAGATGCACAGTCAACGGTCCATGGAGCCGCATTCTCGGCCATCGATGCGGCAAGAGATATTCAAGCACGGTAGCTCGCCAATCAGGACTTTCGGCCCATTGCTGACGTTCGCCGGTTGAACTCATGGCGTCCGCAATTGGCGGCAAAGCGCACATGCCATCTGGGACGTTGCAGCACTTGTCCCAGCGATTGGCCCGAAAGGCGGAGTTCGCAAGATCGCGGCAGTTCTTGCTGCCCCGGCTCTGGCTCTGTCTCTGCAGTTGTTTCTACCGAGCTCCAGTAGAACTTTTGAAGCTGGCACGCCTCAAAGCGCGCCAGCTCGCTCGGTGTGGGCACCAAATCAACGCGTGCCGGCAAGCCCCAAGTCTTCGAGCTTCGACTTCCACCGTTGGGATTCAGCCGCTACGAAATCGGCGAATTCTTGAGGCGTCGACGTCTGTATCACTGCACCCTTTTGCGCAAAGCGTTCAGCGACAACCGGCTTTGCAAGCGCAGCATTCAGCGCAGCGTTGACCGTGTTCACAATATCGTCCGACGTGCCCTTTGGCAGAAACAGGCCGTACCAGGCTTCGGCCACATATCCAGGCATGACGGTGCTGGTCAAAGTCGGAACACCCGGCAGAAGTGGAGATTCCTCCGCACTTGAAACCGCAAGCGCAACGACATCGCCGGATTCGATCAGCGAGATCACCGGCGGAAAACCTAGAAAGCCGATTTCGACCTCATTGGAGAGAAGCCCGGTTGTTGCGGATTTGCCGCCTTTGTAGGGCACATGAAAGATGTCGATTCCCACTTCTCTGGAAAGCGCGTCGGCTGCCATATGCTGCATCGAGCCGACGCCCGGAGACGAGTAGTTCAAGTCGCCCGGTGCTGCCTTTGCCTTTTCGATCAGTTCGTCGATCGTGTTGATGCCGAGGGATTTGTTTACGGCGATGACGTCCGGAATGGCGCCAACCCGGCCGACGAAAGCGAAATCGGTCGCCGGATCGAATGGAGGCTTTGCCGGCAGCCAGGTGGCGATCGCCAAGTTGATGACGCCGATAAAGATACGATAGCCGTCGGGCGTACCACGGGAGATTGCGGCAGCGGCTACGTTGCCCGCGGCACCAGGCTGATTTTCCACCACAATGGGCTGGCCCAGTTCAGCCGCCAGTTCTTCGCTCATGGCACGGGCAAGAAAGTCAGGCCCCGAGCCCGGAACCGATCCCACCACAAGCGTCACCGGTCGGTCCGGATATTCAGCTAGTGCCGGAATCGCCGAGGTAGCCGCGATGGCCAATGCTATGGATAGTTTCTTGAGAATTCCCATGATTTCCTCCTTTTGGGTCGTTTTGGCGGTAAAGCCATTAAGCTGCGAATTCTGGCAGTCTCCCTGTCTCGGAATGCGCAAGCATCTCTCGCAACAGTCGCTCAGTCAGCTCTGAGCGCACGGACGAAGCGGTGGGGTCATCCCACCTGTTGGTCGTCTCCATGGGGTCGTCCACGAGGTCGATCAGTTCGCCGTTCTCCACGCCGTCGTAGACGGTGAGCCGCCACTTTCGCGTAACGAGCGTGCGGGCACGGCCGCGCACATTCGTGAAGGGCAGATCGGCTTGAATTTCGTCTTCGATCAAAACGGCATCGCGTTCGGAAAAACCCGGAGCGCGCAAGAAGCTGCGCCCGTTCAGACCTTGAAATGCGGATACACCAGCAGCGTCCAAAATGGACGCCGACACGTCCACAGCGCTCACCAAGTCCTCACGGACGTTGCCTTCGGGGCGCCTGGGATCGTGCCAGATAAGCGGCATGCGGATGATGCTTTGATAGTGGAACGGCCCTTTGAATATCAGCCCGTGATCCCCCATCAGATCACCGTGATCTGCAAGAAAGATCACGATCGTGTCGCGGTCCTGACCGTTACGCTTGAGTGTGTCCAGTATCGCGCCGACCGCATCATCGACCATGGTTATCAGCCCGAAGGTCAGCGCCGTCGCCCAGCGAAGTTCCGTCTCGGTGGCGGCGAGCGCTGCTGTGCCGGACAAATCCACGTGCCCTGCCGCGCGGAGGTCCCGGAGCTTCGATGCCCAACTGCCCGGTGTATTCGAAGAAAACGACGCCGGCAGCGTTACGTCGTCGGGGGAATACATGTCCCAATAGCGCCCCGGCGGCGTGAACGGATGGTGCGGGTCGCAAAAACTTGCCCAGTGGAAGAACGGTTGCGAGGCGTCTTGCGCATAGCGGGCCAACGCCTCCTCGGTCATCTTCTGCACGTAGCGTGTGGGGTATAGCTCTTCCGGCACCCTGGTGCGCCAAGCCTGAAACAAAGGACAATTGCTGCCTTCACCGGCATTTTCAGCGCCGCGCAAGGCCTCCAGATCGGCACCCTGGCTCGCGACCCAGCGATTGTAGTGCCCATCCACCTGGTCGCCATGGCCGACCGCGAGATCGACATGTTCCAAACCGTAGTATGGCAGGTCTATGTCCCGCTCGGGGTTTTGGCGCCAGAGCGGACCGAGTTCCTGATCGTAGCGGCCCGGGCGGGCATGTTGGGCCTGATTGCCGCGATCCCCTTTAAGGCGTGCTGCGTTTTGGGTAACGCACTGAAAATGGGCCTTCCCAGAAAGCGAGGTGCGGTACCCGGCATCGCGGAGCACATCGGCAAATGTGCGATTGCTGAGCGAGAGGTTCAGGCCGTTGTGCCGCACGCCATGGAGCGACGGCACGCGACCGGTGGCGATGCTGGATCGGTTCGGCATGCAAACCGGTGAGGCCACATAGGCGCGATTGTATCGGGTGCCTGCAGCGGCGAGGCTATCGATATTCGGTGTTCGCAAATAGCGCGCGCCATAGCAGCCAAGATGGTCCGCGCGCTGCTGATCGGTTGAAATGAGCAATATGTTGGGCCTGCGTACGCTCATTGGCTTACTCTCTGCAACTGGGCGTTTCTGTGGCTCGTCCAAAGGGAGAAAAGGACGATGAACAAGGCAAATGCGAGCATCGTGCAGGAGGCCGGACGCTCCAGAAAAACCATGAGATCGCCCCGCGACAATTGCAGTGCCCGGCGGAAATTCTCCTCGACCATGGGACCAAGCACAAAGCCAAGAAGAACAGGCGCAGGCTCCAGCCGCACAAGTCGCATCGCATATCCGACGATGCCGAAGACGACGACCTGCATGACATGGAACGGGCTGTTGCCCACCGCAAAAACACCGATGCAAATCAGTGTGATGACCACAGGAAACAGTAAGCGGTAAGACACCTGCAAAAGCCGGACCCAGATGCCGATCAGCGGCAGGTTCAAAATCAACAGCAACACATTGCCGATGACGAAGCTCGCAACCAGACCCCAGTAAATGTCCGGATACTCAGCAATCATCGTCGGTCCCGGCTGAATGCCGTGAATGATCAGTGCGGTCATCATCAGCGCCAGGACCGGATCACCCGGCACGCCCAAAGTGAGGGTTGGAATGAAGGAGGCCTGTGCCGCGGAGTTGTTCGCCGCCTCGGGCGCGACGATGCCCGGCACGTGCCCGGTACCGAATTTCTCCGGCTCACGGGAAATACGCTTTTCCAACCCGTAGGCCATGAACGCGCCGATGGACGCGCCCGTGCCCGGCAAGGCCCCCACAACGGCTCCAAGTAAGCCGCCGCGCACGATGGGCCCGGGAGTTTGCTCCAGATCGACCCTCGACGGCACAAGATCCCTCAGCGAGACCTTGGTGACAGCACCATGGCGTGCGGCGCGGGTACCGACCATGTGAATGATCTCGGCAACACCAAACAAACCCATGGCCATGGCGACAACGCTCAGCCCATCGGCGAGTTGCATATTGTCGAACGTGTAGCGGAACGTGCCGGTAGCCACGTCCGTACCGATCAGCCCAAGCGCGAGCCCGAGGGTGGACATGGCAAGCCCTCGTGCGATCCCGAACCGGGTCAGTGAAGCCGCGGCGACAAGACCGACAATCATCAGCGAAAAATAATCGGCCGCACCGAACTTGAGCGCGAGCCTCGCGACGGAAGGTGCCGCGCCAACCAGCAGGGCAATCGCGATAAGGCTGCCGGCGAATGACGCGATTGTCGTCAAAAAGATGGCCGGGCCGGCGCGCCCCTGGTTTTTCATCGGGTACCCGTCGAGGCAGATTATCGCGGACGACGGCGTGCCCGGCAGGTTCAGGAGTATGGAGGCGACGCTCCCGCCATATTGGGCGCCATAATAGATCCCGGCCAGCATGATCAGGCCGCTATCCGGCGGCACGTAAAAGGTGATCGGCAGCAGCATCGCGATCGTGGCCATGGCGCCGATACCGGGCAGAACCCCCATGAGCATGCCCATCATGACGCCGAAAAAACAGTAACCGAGCTTCGACAGCGTTAGGGCCGAGGCGAAGCCTGCCAGCAGTTGCGCAATACCGTCCATTTAGGGTCCGTACTCAACTAGGTCATGCGTTCTGCGCGTGTCGGATTTCGCTTCTGACAAGGCGCAAGACCGCAGGGCGTCTGGCTGACTTTCAAGGGCTTGTAACGCCGTCAGGGGCAAAATCCGCCGCGCCCAAAGGGTTTGAAGAGAGCCGTCCATCTGCCGCGCAAACCTCT
>JANQPO010000004.1 GCA_028289445.1 Tepidamorphaceae bacterium | reverse complement strand
AGAGGTTTGCGCGGCAGATGGACGGCTCTCTTCAAACCCTTTGGGCGCGGCGGATTTTGCCCCTGACGGCGTTACAAGCCCTTGAAAGTCAGCCAGACGTCCTGCGGTCTTGCGCCTTGTCAGGAACGAAATCCGACACGCGCAGAACGCATGATGTAATTGAGTATGGACCCTGGACTCAAGCAATGGCAGCATGAAGAAGCATGAGCAAACGCCGCCGAAGCGCCGAAGAAGGCCATAAGCGCAAGTTCCTGGTGGTCATCGACGATACCGTCGAGTGCGACCGGGCACTCTATTTCGCGGCCCGGCGCGCCGATCGCAGCGGCGGTGCGCTCGTTATCCTCACCGTCGTGCCGCCTGCCGATTTCCAACACTGGATGGGAGTCGAGCAGATCATGCGCGAAGACGCGCTTGAGGAGGCCCGAGCGCTGATTGAGAGAGCCGCCGAAAGCGCTCGCGATCACACCAATATCGAGCCGGAATGCGTCGTTCGCGAGGGCTATGCCGCTGACGAGATTCAGGCGCTCATCGATGAGGACGAGGACATCGCCATACTGGTTTTGGGGGCCGCGAGCGGTAAGGAAGGGCCGGGACCGTTGGTCTCGCTGTTTGCTAATCGCGGCGCGGCCGCGCTGTCGATTCCGGTGACCGTGGTGCCAGGCACGCTGTCCAACGAGGACCTAGAGGCGCTGTCATAAGTGATCGGATTGGCGATTGCGCCCCTTGTTTTTGAATGATTCTAAGCTAGATTAGAGTCTAGTGCGATCCAGGCCATTTGGGCCGGTGAAAAGACCTACGGAAAAGCCATCATGTTTATCCAAACCGAAGCGACGCCGAACCCCGCAACGCTGAAGTTTCTGCCCGGTCGTGCCGTTTTGACGGACGGCACCGCTGACTTCCGAGATTCAGAGACAGCAGAACAATCACCACTCGCCAGCCAGCTTTTCGCGATCGACGGCATCACGGGCGTGTTCTTCGGCTCGGATTTTATCACCGTCACCAAGGGCGAGGCCGAGTGGCAGCACCTGAAGCCGGCGATTCTGGGCACGATCATGGAGCACTATATGTCCGGTGCGCCGCTCATGGCCGCGAACGCTGCGCCTGAAGACACGCAGGGTGACGAATTCTTCGAAGAGGCCGATACTCAGACCGTAGAGACCATCAAGCAGCTCCTTGAGACCCGCGTGCGCCCGGCGGTTGCGCAGGATGGCGGCGACATTACGTTTCGCGGCTTCAAGGACGGCATTGTCTATTTGCACATGCAGGGCGCCTGTTCGGGCTGCCCGTCATCGACCGCGACACTGAAGCATGGCATCGAGAACCTCTTGCGGCACTTTCTTCCGGATGTGAGTGAGGTCCGACCGGTCTAAGCCCTCGCGGATTGTGATTTGAAAAACCGAACCGGCGTCTTATTCAGACGCCGGTTTTTGATTAGGTTCACCCTTCAACTTGCACCGATTGGAGCTTGCCTATGTCCGGCCCGCTTTCCGACGCCGCTCTCGATCAGATCTTTCGCACGGCACGCACCCACAGCAGATGGACCGACGAGCCGGTTTCGGACACAACACTGAGAGCACTGGCCGATCTGGTCAAACTCGGTCCAACCAGCGCGAACTGTTCGCCCGCACGGCTCGTCTTCGTGAGGTCGGCCGAAGGCAAAGCGCGCCTGGTTCCGTTGATGGCGGAGGGCAATCGCGCCAAGGTCAATGCCGCGCCGGCGACCGTCATCGTCGGGTCGGATCAGGAGTTCTATGAGCAACTGCCCCGCCTCTTCCCACACACCGATGCCCGCTCCTGGTTTGCGGGTAAGCCCAAGGCGATCGCCGATACGGCGTTCCGCAATTCCAGCCTGCAAGGCGCCTATCTGATCATCGCCGCCCGCGCGCTTGGCCTCGATACCGGGCCGATGTCGGGCTTCGACAATGACGGGATTGACGCGGAATTCTTCGCCGGCACGTCGATCAAGTCGAACTTCGTCTGCAGTCTTGGGCATGGCGATCCCTCAGCGTTGCGACCACGCGCGCCGCGCTTCGACTTCGCTGACTTCTGCAGCATCTTGTAAAGCGCCAATGCGCATACTCGTCATCGATACAGCCGGCACGCGGTGCGCTGTCGGGCTCTTCGACGTCGACGACGCACCGATTGAGATCGTCTCTCGGTCGGAAGCGATGGCGCGGGGACACGCCGAGGCGCTGTTGCCCATGGTCGATGCGGTGATGTCGGATGCGGCCTCCACTTGGACGGTCGTGGATCGTATCGCGGTCGTTCGCGGTCCGGGTTCGTTCACAGGTGTGCGGATCGGCATCGCCGCAGCGCGCGGGCTTGCGCTGGCGGCGCAGTGCCCGGCCGTCGGCGTGACCGTGTTTGACGCCTTGCGCGCCAGTCTTGGAGAACAAGATCCAATGGCGGTCGCCCTTGATGCGCGGCGTGGGCAGGTCTTTGTCCAATCGTTCGATGAGCAGGGAATCGGAGCAACGCCTGCCGCCGTCGACATTGACGATGCAGTGAACGCTATCCCCGATGGAGTCCGCCGCGTGGCGGGAAGCGGTGCCGCCATGGTCGCGGACGCGACTGAAGGACGATTGACCGTCATAAGCGAAGTGACCAACGCGAATCTTGCAACGATCGCGACACTGGGCGCGGCTTGCGACCCGGCCGTCGCACCGGCAACACCCCTCTACCTGCGCCCCCCGGACGCCAAGCCACAGACCGCCGCCCGGATTGCACGGCGATGACATTGGATTTTGTCTCGCTTGGCGGCGAAGATGCGGACGGCATTACTGCCCTCGGCGGAAAGCCGGACCTGTTGGACCAGGGTTCCATCACGGCTCACGGCCTTAAGGACCAACACGGGCAGCTGATCTGCTTCTTGATGATCCAGGCCGTCGCGGATGAGGCGGAAGTGATCGACATCGTCACCAGGGCGGATCATCGCCGGCGCGGACTGGCGGGGCACCTTTTGAGCCGTGTGATCGAAGACTTGCGGCGCGACAGCGTGGCCGCTCTTTTCCTGGAGGTCGACGAGAACAATGACGCCGCGCTCCGCCTATACCGGTCTCGCGACTTTCGACCGGCCGGACGTCGGCCCTCCTACTACCGCCATGCCGATGGTCGTCGTACCGACGCACTCCTCATGCGCCGCATGCTGGACGGAGCCTCCAGCAGTCCCTAAGGTCTGCCGCGATCGACATGCGCCCGTGTGAAAATGGCTAAACCCAAGACGTTGACGGCGATTGAGCGCGCTTGCGCCGAAAAGGGATTGCGGATGACCGGCCAGCGCCGGACGGTCGCACATGTTCTTTCGGCGGCGACCGATCACCCGGACGTCGAAGAGCTGTTTCAACGGGCACAGTCCCTCGATGCCAACATTTCTCTGTCGACGGTTTACCGCACCGTTCGCCTGTTCGAGGACGAAGGCATTATCGAGCGCCATGAATTCGGCGACGGCCGCGCCCGTTACGAGAGAGCCGAACGGGAACATCACGATCATCTCATCGATATTGAGACGGGCCGTGTTCTGGAGTTCCAGAACGCCGAGATCGAGCGTCTTCAGGAGCGGATCGCAAACGAGTTGGGCTATCGTATCGTCGGTCATCGCCTTGAGCTTTACTGCGAGCCGCTCGACGATGCCGATAAGGACCGGTGACGGCGCCTCTGTTCAAAGCGCGAAAAACCCGATAACGGTACGGCAGATTGTCCCCTAGGTGGGTAGCTCACGCGCATGGAGACCGGTTGACGACCGTGCCAACGCAGTTGCCGTTTCGACGCCGCCAACTTCGGCGGCCGCCTGTTGACGTGACAATCCAATCCCAGTGAACACCCGACGCGCCATGAGCCGAGCCGAAAAGACCGTTTTCATCAAGTCCTATGGATGCCAGATGAATGTCTACGATTCATCGCGCATGGCGGACATCTTGGAACGCGATGGCTATCGCGCGGTCGATACGCCTGACGGTGCCGATCTCATCATCTTGAACACCTGTCATATCCGGGAAAAAGCCGCCGAGAAGGTTTACTCCGAACTGGGCCGGCTGCGTTCAATCAAGCAAAGCGGCAAGACCACGATTGCCGTTGCCGGCTGCGTGGCTCAGGCAGAGGGCGAGGAGATCATCGCTCGCGCACCCGTTGTCGACATGGTTTTCGGCCCGCAGTCGTATCATCGTTTGCCGGATTTCCTGGCAACGGTCGAGACCGGCGCCAAGGTCGTCGACACGGAGTTTCCAGCCGAGGACAAGTTCGATCACATGCCGGCGCCTGCGCGCACCCGAACCGAGGCACGCGGACGCACGGCGTTCGTGACGGTGCAGGAAGGCTGCGACAAGTTCTGCACGTTCTGCGTCGTGCCCTACACAAGGGGTGCGGAGGTCTCGCGCCCGGTCGAAAAGGTGATCCACGAGGCGCGCCGTCTGGTGGCGATGGGCGTACGGGAGATCACGCTGCTTGGCCAGAACGTCAACGCCTATCACGGCGTCGGACCAGACGGGCGCGACTGGTCGCTGGCGCGCCTTCTAGAGGCACTTGCCGAAATCGACGGCCTTGACCGACTGCGCTACACGACCAGCCACCCGCGCGACATGGATGATGCGCTGATCGCGGCCCATCGCGACATCGATATCTTGATGCCCTATCTGCACTTGCCCGTGCAGTCAGGTTCCGATCGCATCTTGAAGGCCATGAACCGGCAGCACACACGAGCGGACTACTTCGCGATCATCGACAAATTGCGCGCCGCCAAGCCGGATCTGGCGCTCTCGTCCGATTTCATCGTCGGCTTTCCTGGCGAGACGGACGCCGACTTCGAGGACACGCTCGACCTGGTGTCCGCGGTTGGATTCGCTCAGGCCTATTCCTTCAAATACAGCCCGCGACCCGGCACGCCAGCCGCCGAGGCAGACGATCAGATCGATGAGGCGGTGAAGGCGGAACGACTCGCGCGCCTTCAAGCGCTCCTGCGCGAACAACAAGCGACGTTCGCCAAGAGCCTGGAAGGCCGTACGCTGTCGGTGCTCTACGAGAAGTCCGGCCGCAAGCCCGGCCAGGTCATTGGCCGGTCGCCTTATCTGCAGCCGGTTGTGGTCAATGGTGACGAGTCACTGTTCGGTCGCATTGAGTCCGTTAGAATCACAACGGCCGGTCCCAATAGCCTGCTCGCCGATCGTCCTATGGCATCGGCGGCATCAACCGCCAGCTTGGAGGTTCCTGCTTGAAATCCGAACGCCACGTCGAAATCCGCCCTGGTGTCGAGTCGCAGGTTTTTTCCCTCGCCAACAACCGTGTCGCAAGCGAAGTCTTCGGCCAGTTCGATCAGAACCTCGCCCTGATCGAACAGCGCCTCGGCATCGAAGCTGTCGCACATGGCAACCACGTGACGCTGACGGGCGATGAGGAAACGCTGAACCGCGCCATCGCGATCATGGCCGGACTGGAGGAGCGTGCCCTTGACGGCCACGCCGTCACGCTTGGCGAAGTGGACGGCGCCATCCGTCTTGCCAGGAAGGTGGAAAGCCAAGACGACGACGGGGACGGCCGAACCCACCGATTGCCGGCGACTGCCGAGATTGTGACGCGCAAGCGCGTCATCCGCGCCCGTTCGCCCAATCAGAACGCCTATATCGAGGCGCTCCAAGAACACGAAATGGTTTTCGCGCTCGGGCCCGCCGGCACCGGCAAGACCTATCTGGCCGTCGCTCACGCGGCCGCGCTCTTGGAGCGCAAGATCGTCGAGCGCATTGTCCTGTCGCGCCCGGCCGTGGAAGCCGGGGAACGTCTCGGTTTCTTGCCAGGCGACATGAAAGACAAGGTCGACCCGTATCTCCGACCGCTCTACGACGCTTTATATGACGTCATGCCGCCGGAGCAGGTGGAGCGCGACATCCAGTCCGGCGTGATCGAAATCGCACCGCTTGCTTTCATGCGCGGCCGAACCCTTGCGAACGCCGCCGTCATTCTCGACGAGGCGCAAAACACCACGCCGATGCAGATGAAAATGTTCCTGACCCGGCTCGGCGAGAACGGCCGGATGATCGTGACCGGCGATCCGAGCCAGACCGACTTGCCGGCGGGCCAGACCTCCGGACTGGCCGAGGCGCGGCAGGTCCTGAAGAACGTTTCCGACATCGCGCAAATCATGTTCGACAAATCGGACGTTGTCCGCCACCCGCTGGTCAGCCAGATCGTCGAGGCTTATGACAAAGCGACGGCGCACAAGGGCGAGGATACGCTCCCGACCTAAGCATGACCCTGCTTCAAATCGACATCACCGGTGAGAACGCAGCAACCGACTCTGTGTCGTCGACGATCCAGAGAGCTTTGACTGCGGCCTGGGATGCCATGACGCCGACGACCGATGCCGAGGTCAGCGTGCTCGTTGCCGGCGACGAGTTTGTCCGCAACTTGAATGCCGACTATCGCGGCAAGGATTCCGCGACCAATGTGCTGTCCTTTCCGCAGGACGTGACACTGGTCGAACTGCAAGACGACCTTCAGGCGATGCCGCTATCGCCCCATCTTGGCGATATCGTGATTTCCCTGGATACCGTGCGGCGCGAGGCAAAGGCGCAGGGGCTTGCGCTTGAGGATCACTTATCCCATCTCGTCATTCATGGTTTCTTGCACCTTTTAGGGTATGATCATCAATCGGCCAATGACGCGGCCGAAATGGAAGCGCTGGAGACTAGGCTGCTTGATCGACTTGGGATCGCCGATCCCTATCGAAGCGCACTTGTCCAGACCGGTCCGTAGCGTTTTGACGTCTGACGAAAGAGACATGGCAGAGATACAATCCGGCGCCCCAGAGCGCCATGACAAAGAAGAGACGGCAGAAGCGCCGGCGGACCCGGAACCAGGGCCGCAACGAACTACACCGATCCAGGCAGAGGCAACGACTAGCAGTGCCAACGGCCACGATCCGTCTAAGTCGGGCGAATCGATCGTCAACCGACTCTTGACGGTCGTAGGCCTGCGCTCGGTCACATCCCTGCGCGAGGATATCGCCGACGCGCTTGAAGCGGACGAGCAAACCGCCGGGTCCGATCAGTTTTCACCGGAAGAACGCACGATCCTGCGTAACATCCTGGGCTTGCGCGAGCGGCGGGTCGACGATGCGATGGTGCCACGCGTCGACATTATCGCTGTCGACTCGACGATTTCCCTGGGCGAACTTTTGCGTGTGTTCCAATCGGCCGGGCACTCGCGCATTCCGGTCTTCCGCGAGACCCTGGATGAGCCGGTCGGCATGGTGCACATCAAAGATGTCATGAATGCCATTACGGGCAGCGCTGCTTTGTCCAAGGCGCAGCTGGCGGCGCGCAAGACGCCGCTGCCCGGCGGTCTTGATCTGAAACAGTTCAAGCTCAATCGGCCGCTCGACGCGACTAAGCTGATCCGTACGGTCTTGTTCGTTCCCCCATCCATGCCGGCACTCGACTTGCTGGCACAGATGCAGGCGACACGGGTGCACATGGCCATCGTCATCGATGAGTATGGCGGCACCGACGGCCTCGTGACCATCGAAGATCTCATGGAGGAGATTGTCGGCGAGATCGAAGACGAGCACGACGACGATGAGGATACGATGATCCGCACCGCCACCGACGGATCGCTGATCGTTGATGCGCGCGCACCCATCGAGGACTTGTCGGCGGAAACCGGGATCGATTTTTCGGCCCACGAAGGATCGGACGAGATCGACACGCTCGGCGGCCTGGTCTTCATGTTGACGGGGCGCATTCCCGTGCGCGGCGAGCTGGTGCCCTATGCGGGTCAGGTCGAGTTGGAGGTCGTGGAAGCCGACCCGCGCCGCATTAAGCGGCTCAAAATCCACCGCCGCGTTCCGAATGGCGGCGCGACTTAGGGTCAGGACCTATTAATGTCATCCATTCTGCGCGCGCGAATTTGGCTGCTGAGCAGGAGCGAAGGTGCAGGAAATGTGGTTCATTTTCAAAGCTTTGCGACGTACTCAGCGGCCAAAGGCGCCGCGCCCTTCGGGTTTGGCGGCAGACACCGGCGCAGGCCCGCTCAATGCTCGAAAAGGCAACCAGCCTTTCCTTGCGCTTGAACGACCCTGCTCCAACACCTGTCGCCAAACAGAATGGCATGAGATTAATAGGTCCTGACCCTGGCCCAACGGATTGAATACACTCGCCGAATCTGCGAGGCCTGAGCGTGAAAATCGCTAGCGGGCTAGTCACCGTTCGATTCCGCCAGCGTTGAAACCGGCAGGTCTCGTCGCCCATGAATGCTGTCGCCGCGCGGATCATGCTCCTTTGGGGATGGCAAAGGGCAATCCTGGCCGGCTTGGCCGGTGGCGTATCGGCGCTGGCCTTGCCGCCGGTGAGCTTTCCGCTCATCTTGTTCTTGACCTTTCCTGTCCTGGTCTGGCTCCTCGACGGCGCCGTCGATTCGAACGAGAAGGGACGGGTCCGGCTCTACTGGCCGGCTTTCGCGACCGGCTGGTGGTTCGGGTTTGGGTATTTCCTGGCCGGGCTTTATTGGATCGGCCAGGCGTTTTTGGTCGACAGCGACGTCTTCGGCTGGATGATGCCATTTGCCGTGGTCGCAATGCCGGCCGGCCTTGCGCTCTTCTTTGCGGTCGGCACGACACTCGCTCGTATTTTCTGGTCGGAAACAGCCTGGCGCGTCCTGGCGCTGGCGTTCGGTCTGGGCGCTGCGGAATGGCTGCGCGGTCACATCTTGACGGGGTTCCCGTGGAACCTCATCGGCTATGCGGCGACCGTCCATGATTGGCCAATGCAGGCGGCATCGCTCATCGGGATATATGGCCTGACATTCGTGACGATTGCCGTTGCTGCTGCGCCGGCGACGCTGGCCGACGAAAATCGGTCGTCTTTCCCAATGATATTGGCCGGTCTGACCCTTGTCGGTCTGGTCGGCTATGGCGCCTGGCGCTTGGAGTCATCGGGCGATGTCGCGCTCACGGAGACGCGGCTGCGATTGGTTCAACCGAACATCGCACAGGATCAAAAGTGGCGCCCTGAGAACCGCGCGGCGATTTTCGCCGACTTCTTGGCTCAGACACGTGGCGAACCCCCAAACGCCTTGCGGGACGTGACGGCGGCGATCTGGCCCGAGGCGGCTGTCCCGTTCTTTTTGGCGCAAGAGCCAGGCGCGCTCGGCTCCATCGCCGACCTTTTGCCGGTCGGTCGATACTTGATTACGGGATCGAACGGTGCTGAGCGCGACGCGACCAGCGATGAAATCTACTACACGAACAGTGCGTACTTGATCGACGACGCCGGCACGATCGCCGCGCGCTACGACAAGAACAGGCTGGTCCCCTTTGGCGAGATGTTGCCGCTTGAACGGCTCTTGAATCAACTCGGCATAAGACGCCTGGTGACCCTGCCCGGCACATTCGTTCCCGGCAGGAATGCCGATCTGCTTGACGTGCCCGGTCTTCCACCGGTGCGCGTTTTGATCTGTTACGAGGTGATTTTCTCGAATGCCGTCATCAGCCGCGACGACCGGCCGGCCTGGCTCTTGAACCTGACGAACGATGCCTGGTTCGGCGACACCGCCGGCCCACGCCAGCATTTTCATCAAGCGAGAGTCCGCGCCGCCGAGGAAGGCTTGCCGCTTGTTCGCGTCGCGAACACCGGTATATCGGCGCTCATCGATCCCTATGGCCGGATCGTCGAGCGTATCCCCTTGAACACGCGAGGCGTCGTGGATGTCGACTTGCCCGAGGCCATCGAGCCGCCACCGGCTTCGCGCTATGGTTTAGTAGTCTTCTTTGGCGCACTTGGCCTGTGTTTTACCGGTGCAATGATCGGCAAAACCAGACAAAAAGTCTGAGGATCAACGCGTAAGTCTTTGAATTCACTGTTGCGCGATGTTCGTATTAATATTACCAACAGGACGCATTTCAATCATTGCGTGAGATCGCATAAGTTGCGCTCAATTCGATTAAAAACTGAATCTGCGGGATGGTGGGGACCGAACGCAAAGAGGTCTCAAAGGTGACAAAACGGCCAAATCCCATCGATGTACACGTCGGATCGCGTGTACGGCTTCGGCGACTATTGCTTGGCATGAGCCAAGAAAAGCTTGGCGAACAACTTAAACTGACGTTTCAGCAAGTCCAGAAATACGAGAAAGGCGTGAATCGCATCGGCGCCAGCCGCCTGCATCAGATTTCGACAATTCTGGAAGTCCCGGTTTCGTATTTCTTCGACGACATGGATGCCGGTGCTGAAGTCGAGAGCGAGGGCTTCGGCGAGTCGCCGTCTCCAAGCTATGTCCTCGACCTGATCAACTCGTCCGACGGCCTGCAATTGGTCAAGGCGTTCCTAAGGATCGAGGATACGGCGGTGCGGCGCAGGATCGTCGACCTCGTCAAAGCTATTTCGGACTCTGACGCCGAGCCCGAGTGACGCCGACGACCGGACCAGCCACGGCGCTGGTCCGGAAAAGACAGCCTTGACCTGTCATCACCTGACTGCCACAACGCGGCCCTCTTCCTAAGATTGAGAATGCTGCGGACATGTCACGATCCTATCTGTTTACGAGTGAATCCGTCTCCGAGGGCCATCCCGACAAGGTGTGCGATCGGATTTCCGACGAGATTGTCGACCTCGTTTATCGGGAAGCGCGCAAGACAGGGATGGATCCCTGGGATGTCCGCGTCGCTTGCGAAACGCTGACCACGACCAATCGCGTCGTCATCGCCGGCGAGGTGCGTGTTCCCGAAACGCTCCTTAAGAAGGACAAGTCCGGCAACATCGTCACCGACGGCAACGGAGCGCCGATGGTTGCCCCGGGCCGCATCCGGTCCGCCGCACGGCGGGCAATTCGCAAGATCGGCTACGAACAGGCGGGCTTTCACTGGAAGACCGCCCGGATCGACGTCTTGCTGCATGGCCAGTCCGCCGATATCGCGCAGGGCGTTGACAGCGCCGCCGATCGGCAGGGCGAGGAGGGCGCCGGCGACCAGGGCATCATGTTCGGCTATGCCTGCAATGAAACGGCCGATCTCATGCCGGCCCCGATCTACTACAGCCATAAAATCCTGGAGCTTCTGGCCGACGCGCGCCACGCCAACAACGGCGAGGCCGGCAAGCTTGGACCGGACGCCAAGAGCCAGGTTACCGTGCGCTACGAGGACGGCGTGCCCCAGGAGGTCACGCAGATCGTGCTTTCGACCCAGCACTTCGACGAGAGCTGGGATTCCAAAAAGGTTCGCAGCGTCGTTGAGCCCTATATTCGGGAAGCGCTCGGCGACCTGAAGATCGCCGACGATTGCAACTGGTACGTCAATCCAACCGGCAAGTTCGTGATCGGCGGGCCAGACGGCGATGCCGGGCTGACCGGTCGTAAGATCATCGTCGATACCTATGGCGGCTCAGCGCCGCATGGCGGCGGTGCGTTTTCCGGCAAGGACACGACCAAGGTCGACCGCTCGGCCGCCTACGCCGCACGCTATCTCGCCAAGAATGTCGTCGCCGCGAAGCTGGCTGAACGCTGCACGATCCAGCTCTCCTACGCGATCGGCGTGGCTCAGCCGCTCTCGGTTTATGTTGACCTCGACGGCACGGGACGGCATGTCACCGAGCATCAGATCGAGGACGCCATCCGAGCGGTCATGGATCTTTCGCCCTCCGGCATTCGCAAGCACCTCGACCTGAACAAGCCGATCTATGCGAAGACGGCGGCCTATGGCCATTTCGGCCGCAAACCTGGGCGCGATGGCTCGTTCTCATGGGAAAAGACCGACCTCGTGAAGCCGCTGAAGACAGCGCTGAAGCAAGCCTGAAAGGGCTGCTGAACCATGACGGCGCGGCGCGGCTTTACGGCCGCGCCAAAGGACATAGCCTGTCGCCGCGCGCCCTGCGGCTCATGCGCGACCACCTGCCCCGGCTCAGACTCGATCTCGCGCAGCCGGCGCCGGAAAAGCTCACCGCGCTCTTTCCGAAATCGGTGGATGCGGTCGTCCTGGAAATCGGCTTTGGCGGCGGCGAGCATCTCGTAGCCGGAGCCCGGAACACCCCTCGTGTCGGGTTCATCGGGTCAGAGCCCTTCGTCAACGGCGTGGCAAAGCTGGTTCGCGCCGTCGTTGAGCATGATCTCGACAATGTCCGCATTCACGACCACGACGCCCGCGATCTGCTCGACTGGCTGCCAAGCGAAAGCGTCGACCGGATCGATCTGCTTTACCCTGACCCTTGGCCGAAGAAGCGACATTGGAAGCGACGCTTCGTCAATGCCCAGAGCCTGGATCGGCTGGCGCGCGTGCTCAGGCCGGGAGGCGCGTTCCGTTTCGCTAGCGATATCGATAGCTATATCGCATGGACCCTCTTTGAGGTTCGGCGACACGGCCGCTTTTCCTGGCAGGCGTCCACAGCGGCCGATTGGCGCACGCCCTGGCCTGGTTGGCCCGGAACGCGATACGAGGCCAAAGCCTTGCGCGAAGGACGACGCGGCCACTATCTGACATTCCTGCTTGCGCCCTAACAACCGCGTGGGAGCGCACCATGCCACAGTGCGCTTTCTGCCTTGAAACTTCGCCGTTTCGCCCCTATACACCACTCAACTTCCCTTTAACCGACGGTTTGATGGGAGTGGGTGGTGGTGTTGTCCACAAACCCGCTCGCGGACCCTTTATCGGTTATCGGGACAGACGACGCAGTAGGATGAATGAGCGAGCCTCGTTTGATTACCGAAAGCGGACTTGAAGCACGGGTCGCGACAATCGCGGAACCGGTTTGCGAGGGATTCGGATGTCGGTTGGTTCGGGTTCGAATCTCGGGGCGGGACGGTCTGACGGTGCAGGTGATGATCGACAAGGCCGACGGCGAAGTCACGGTGGACGATTGCGCCGACGTCAGCCGCGATCTGTCGGCGGTCTTCGATGTTGAAGACCCGCTCGACCGGGCCTATCACCTGGAGGTGTCGTCGCCGGGGATCGACCGGGTTCTCGTTCGCGCCAGCGATTTTGAACGCTGGATCGGACACGAAGCGAAGATCGAAATGTCGCGTCTGATCGACGGGCGTCGTCGCTTTCGCGGCGTGATCGAAGGGTATGCCGACGGCATCGTATCGGTCGGTATGAGCGGTGAGGCGGGATCCGAAACGACGGGCCTTGCAGTCGCCGACATGGCCGAAGCGAAACTGGTAATGAACGATGCCTTGTTGCGCGCGTCGCTTAAGGCAGGGAAACAGGCGCTGAAAGCATAGGCGCCACGGACTTTAGGATGGGGTGCTCGCACCCCGCCGCGATTAGGGAGCACGACGATGGCCGGTGTAAGCGCCAATCGACTGGAACTCTTACAGATTGCCGACGCGGTCGCGCGCGAGAAATCGATCGACCGCACGATCGTGATCGAAGCGATGGAGGACGCCATCCAAAAGGCGGCCCGCTCGCGCTACGGCCAAGAGACTGATATCGAGGCGGAGATCAACCCCAAGACCGGCGAGACCAGGCTCAATCGTCGGCTTCAGGTTGTCGAGACCATTGAGGACATCTCCAAGGAGATTTCCCTTGAGATGGCGCGCGACCGCAATCCTGCGGCCGAGGTCGGCGACATCATTCTCGATCCCTTGCCGCCCATGGAATATGGCCGCGTCGCAGCGCAAAACGCCAAGCAGGTTATCGTGCAAAAGGTCCGCGACGCCGAGCGCGAGCGGCAATACGAAGAGTACAAGGACCGGATTTCGGAGATCGTCAACGGCTCGGTCAAGCGCGTGGAGTACGGTAATGTGGTCGTGGATCTCGGCCGTGGCGAGGCCGTGGTGCGCCGCGACGAACTGATCCCGCGCGAAAACTATCGCTATGGCGATCGCATCCGCGCCTACATCTACGACGTTCGGCGCGAACCGCGCGGACCGCAGATTTTCCTGTCGCGGACCCATCCGCAATTCATGGCCAAACTGTTCACGATGGAAGTGCCTGAGATCTACGACGGCATCATCGAGATTCGCGCCGTCGCGCGCGATCCGGGCTCGCGCGCCAAGATTGCCGTTCTGTCGAACGACTCGTCCATTGATCCCGTCGGCGCCTGCGTCGGTATGCGCGGCAGCAGGGTGCAGGCCGTTGTCAACGAGTTGCAGGGCGAGAAGATCGACATCATTCCCTGGTCGCCCGATGCCGCGACCTTCGTCGTCAACGCGCTGCAACCGGCCGAGGTTGTGAAGGTCGTGCTCGACGAGGACGCGCAGCGGATCGAGGTCGTCGTTCCCGACGACCAGCTGTCTCTGGCGATCGGTCGCCGTGGTCAGAATGTCCGCTTGGCCTCGCAGCTCACTGGATGGGACATCGATATTTTGACTGAAGCCGAGGAGTCGGAGCGCCGGCAGAAGGAGTTCACCGACCGCACCGAAATCTTCATGTCGGCGCTCAATGTCGACGAAGTGGTCGGCCAGTTGCTGGCGTCGGAGGGCTTCACGTCGCTCGAAGAAGTCGCCTATGTCGAGATCGATGAAATCGCCTCTATCGAGGGCTTCGACGACGAGACGGCGTCTGAGATTCAGTTGCGGGCGCGGGATTATCTGGAAGCGCTCGAAGCCGAATTGGACGCTAAGCGGCGCGAACTGGGCGTCGAGGACACCGTCAAGGAAGTTCCCGGCCTTTCGAATGCGATGCTTGTCGCGCTTGGCAGCGACGACGTCAAAACGCTGGAAGACCTGGCTGGCTGCGCCACCGACGACTTGATCGGCTATGTCGAGCGGGTCGATGGCGAAACCCGGCGCGAACCCGGCATCCTCGACGACTTCGATCTGAGTCGCGAAGAGGCCGAAGCGATCGTCGTGGCTGCCCGGCTCAAGGCCGGCTGGATCACTGAAGCCGATCTGGCGGCCGCGCAAGCTGAGGAAGACGAAGACGAGGCTACAGAAGACGAGTCCGACGAGACGGCGGCCACTGACGCTGCCGCTCCGGCGGACGCGTAAGGGAGATGACCCGGCACGCATGGATAGGACCGGCAAAAACGGACAGGAGCGCCGCTGCGCGCTGACCCGCGCGGTCTTACCGACCGCGCGTCTGATCCGTTTCGTCGCCGATCCGACCGGAACCATAACACCCGACTTGAAACGTGCTCTGCCCGGGCGGGGCGTGTGGATTGAAGCCCGGCATGCCGCCATTGCACAAGCGACGCGAAAATCCATTTTCGCGCGCGCCTTAAAGCGATCCGTCAGCACGCCGCCGGACCTCGCGGACCGGGTGCAGGATCTGTTGCGCGCGCGGGCGCTGGCTGCTTTGTCGCTCGCCAACAAGGCGGGCGCCGTTGTCACGGGGTTCGATGCGGTCGCCGAGGCACTCGGGCGGGATACCGTCGCCGTTCTCCTTCACGGTGCCGATGCAGCCGCCGATGGGTGCCGAAAACTCGATCGCAAGGCACAGTCCGCAGCGACCTCAGCGATCACAGAATTTGCAATCGACGAATTGAGCTTGGCATTGGGCCGACTAAATGTGGTACATGCTGCTGGATTGAAATCTCCGGCGACCGACGCGTTTGTGGCGGCGGTCGATCGGCTGATGCGCTATCGTCAAGAACCTGACGGAATTCAGGGCAGCGGCGGCACCGGGCCCGGGCACCATGCCGTGGCAACCACTGAAGCAAGACCGGATGTGAGATGAGTGAATCGAAGAACACGACCGATAAGACACTGACCGTGTCGCCGGCAAAAAAGACGCTTTCGCTTGGCCGTACCGTCGAAAAAGGCACGGTGCGTCAAAGCTTCTCGCATGGCCGATCCAAAGCCGTTGTGGTGGAGAAGAAGCGGCGCCGGATCACCAAGCCAGGCGAAACGCCGGAGCCGACGGTCGCCGAGGCTCCAGTGAAGGCGCCGGTCAAGGTCGAAGCACGCGAACGCCCGGCGACGACGCCAACCGAGGCACCGTCGAGCGAACGTCCAGGGATGGTTCTCAAGACGCTCACGACGGAGGAGCAGGATGCGCGTATGCAGGCGCTGGCCGATGCGCGCGAGCGCGAGGTCGTTGAGCGCGAACATGCCATCGAGGAGTCCAAGCGTCGGGCTGAAGAGGCTGAACGCTTGGCGCGCGAGCATGAGGAAGCGGAACGCCGGCGATTAGAGGAAGAAGCTCGTCGCAAGGTCGACGAGGAAGCCCGCCGCAAGGCCGAGCGCGAGGCACGCGAACGGCTCGGTGAACCGGAGCCCTCGCCGGCCGTCGCCGCGCCTGCTTCCCGCGGCGCCGGAAAGCCGCAGGGCCGTGGCTTGTCGCTGGAAGAGGCGTCCCGCGAGGCGCAGCGTCTGAAGCGCGCGAAGGCCGACACCCGTCCGCCGCGCGGTGGCGAAGACCGCCGGCGGGGCAAGATCACGGTTACAACCGCGTTCGACGAGGATTCGGAACGGGGCCGGTCGCTGGCGGCCGTCCGTCGCAAGCGTGAGCGCGAAAAGCGTGCGCTGGAGGAACAAGGCCCGCGCGAGCGCAAGGTCCGCGAAATCATCATTCCGGAAACGATCACGATCCAGGAACTGGCCAATCGCATGGCCGAGCGTGGCGTTGAAGTCATAAAGTTTTTGATGAAGCAAGGCCAGATGATGAAGATCACCGACACGATCGACGCCGACACGGCGCAGTTGATCGCGGAGGAGATGGGTCACACGGTCAAGCGCGTCTCGGAAGCCGACGTCGAAGAAGGTGTCTTCGATATCGTCGAGGACGAGGGCGCGACGGACTCGCGTCCGCCGGTGGTCACCATCATGGGTCACGTCGACCACGGCAAGACATCGCTTCTCGATGCGCTGCGCGAAACCAATGTGGTCAGCGGCGAGGCCGGCGGCATCACCCAGCATATCGGCGCCTATCAGGTCGAACACGCCGGCGCCAAGATCACCTTCATCGATACGCCGGGCCACGAGGCGTTCACCGCGATGCGGGCTCGGGGGGCGCGCGTGACCGATATCGTCGTGCTCGTTGTCGCGGCCGATGACGGCGTCATGCCGCAAACGGTCGAGGCGATCAATCACGCCAAGGCGGCCGAAGTGCCGCTCATCGTTGCGATCAACAAGATCGACAAGGAATCCGCCGATCCGAACAAGGTCAAACTCGACCTGCTGCAGCACGAAATCGTTGTTGAATCGATGTCGGGCGATGTCCAGGAGGTCGAGGTTTCGGCGCTGAAGAAGCAGGGATTGGACACGCTGCTTGAGGCGATCACGCTTCAGGCGGAGATTCTTGAGCTCAAAGCCAATCCGAAACGCGCCGCACGGGGCATCGTGATCGAGGCGAAACTCGACAAGGGCCGGGGGCCGGTGGGCACGGTGCTGGTTCAGACCGGAACGCTCAGGAAAGGCGACATTCTGGTTGCCGGTGCCGAGTGGGCGAAGGTGCGCGCACTGATATCCGATACCGGCGAACAGGTCGACGAGGCCGGTCCGGCGACGCCGGTCGAGGTTCTGGGTTTCACCGGAGCACCGGCAGCCGGCGATCCGTTTGCCGTTGTCGAAACGGAGGCCCGCGCCCGCGAGATTACAGAGTACCGTCAGCGCCAGGCGCGCCAGGAAGCCGCCGCTCGCGGTCTCGGCGCCAGGGGCTCGCTGGAGCAGATGATGTCGAAGCTCCAGGAGGCCGGTCGTTCCGAATTCCCGCTTCTCATCAAGGCCGACGTCCAGGGGTCGGGCGAAGCGATTGTCGGCGCGCTCGACAAGATGGCGACCGACGAGGTCGCGGCGCGGGTGATCCTGTCCGGCGTTGGCGGCATCACCGAGTCCGATGTGTCCCTGGCGGCAGCCTCCGACGCGGCCATTATCGGCTTCAATGTGCGCGCCAACAAACAGGCACGCGACGCGGCCGAGGCCGAGGGTATCGAGATCCGTTACTACAACGTCATTTATGACCTGGTCGACGATGTGAAGGCGGCCATGTCCGGCATGTTGTCGCCGGAGCGCCGCGAGACGTTCCTGGGCAATGCCGAGATCCTGGAAATCTTCAATGTCTCCAAGGTCGGCAAGATCGCCGGCTGCCGGGTGACGGAGGGCAGCGTCGAGCGCGGCGCCGCCGTTCGTTTGATCCGCGACAGCGTTGTGATCCACGAAGGCGAATTGGCGCAGCTCAAACGCTTCAAGGACGACGTCAACTCGGTTCCGGGCGGTCAGGAGTGCGGCATGGCGTTCGCCAACTACCAGGACATGCGCGTTGGCGACGTGATCGAGTGTTTCCGCGTCGAAGAGGTGGCTCGGACGCTCTAGCGTCGGTCGAGCCGAGTGCAGCGTCTTGCAGTCGCAAGGGCGCGGTGAAGGGATTCCGCGATGGGAAAACGGTTTCAAACGGAGCGCGGCGGTGCCCCGTCACAGCGCCAGCTTCGCGTCGGCGAGGTTATTCGTCATGCGCTGTCCGATATCCTGGCGCGCGGCGACATGCGCGATCCCGATCTCTCCGGCCTGGTGATCACCGTGCCGGAGGTGCGCATGAGTCCGGATCTGAAGATCGCCACTGTCTTCGTCATGCCGCTTGGCGGCGAGGGTCAAGATCGGGTCGTTAAGGCACTGGCGCGCGAGGCTCCGACGCTCAGGCGTGAAATCGCACATGGTATCACGCTGAAATTCCTACCGGAATTGCGTTTTCGGCTCGACACGAGCTTTGAGGAGGCCGGCCGCATCGACGCCCTGCTTGCCAGCCAAGATCATCGCCGGCCGTCGTAAAACTTCCACATGTCCGCATCGCAAAAGCGTGCCATTCATGGCTGGATCGTCCTCGACAAGCCCGTCGGCATGACCTCCACCAAGGCGCTTGGCATCGTCAAGCGCTTGATCCGACCCAAAAAGGCCGGACACGCCGGCACGCTCGACCCGCTCGCATCCGGCATTCTGCCGCTTGCTTTCGGCGAGGCGACGAAAACGGTGCCGTTCGCGATGGATGGCCAGAAGGTCTATCGCTTCACGGTCCGTTGGGGCGTTGAGACCGACACCGACGACGCCGATGGCGCGTCCGTCGAAACCAGCGATGTCCGGCCGAACGAAGCTGACATTGAGGCAGTTCTTTCCGAGTTCACCGGCACGATCAAGCAGACGCCGCCCGCCTATTCGGCGATCAAGGTCGATGGCGAGCGGGCCTACGACCTTGCCCGCGCCGGCGTCGCGGTCGACCTGGAACCACGCCCGGTCGAGATCGAGGATCTGTCGTTTGTGGCCAGCCCCGATGCCGATCATGGGGAGTTCGAGACCGCCTGCGGCAAGGGCACTTATGTGCGGGCGCTGGCGCGCGACATGGCACGCCGACTGGGCACATGTGGCCATGTGGTGGCGCTTCGCAGAACCGCCGTTGGACCGTTCGACGAAAGCGATGCGATTTCGCTGGAAAAATTCGAAGAACTCGGGCATAAGGCCACCGCGCCGGTCGATCCGGCGCAATTTCTTCTGCCCATCGAGACCGCGCTGGACGACATCCCGGCCCTGGCCTTCGGTGGCGAAGATGCGGCCCGGCTCAGACATGGTCAGCCGGTCCTGATCAAGGGTTCTGACGCTCCCATCGTCTCCGGCCCGGCCTATGCCACAGCGCGTGGACGCCCTGTGGCGCTCGGCCAGGTCGAACAGGGATCGTTCAAGCCCACCCGTGTTTTCAATTTCGGCGGCTAGAGAAGCCGTCCGGTGAAGAGGATACCCGATGTCGATCACGATCGAACGCAAGGCCGAGCTGATCAAAGAGTTCGGCACCAAAGACGGCGACACAGGTTCGCCGGAAGTCCAGGTTGCTATCCTGACAGAACGCATCGTCAACCTGACGGAGCACTTCAAGGGTCACAAGAAGGACAATCACTCGCGCCGCGGGCTTTTGAAGCTCGTGAGCCAGCGTCGACGCCTGCTTGACTATGTCAAGGTGAAGGACGCCGAACGCTATCAGTCGCTGATCAAGCGGCTCGGGATCCGCCGCTAGGCCATCCCACCTTGCGCGTGGGGATGGGCCCCGCGCGCTGACGCACGCAGGACGATTCCAAATGGTGCCATGGCAGGATTGCCGGTTGCTTCGCAAAGACGCCCGATAGGGCGTTGCGAAGAAGCGCCCGGCTATCTTGTCCATGGCGCGTTCAGGCTCGTCCGAACACGCGAAAGGACAACATTCCATGTTCAACACTCAAACCGAAACGCTCGACTGGGGCGGCCGCACGCTGACGCTTGAGACCGGGCGCATCGCCCGCCAGGCCGATGGCGCGGTTCTGGCCACCTATGGCGACACCGTGGTGCTCGCCACCGTCGTGTCGGAAAAGCAGCCGAAGCCGGGGCTCGATTTCTTCCCGCTGACGGTCAACTATCAGGAAAAATACTTCGCCGCCGGCCGTATTCCGGGCGGCTACTTCAAGCGCGAAGGCCGGCCGACGGAAAAGGAAACGCTCACCTCGCGTCTCATCGACCGGCCGATCCGCCCGCTTTTCGTCAAGGGCTACAAGAACGATACCCAGGTCATCATCACCGTGCTGCAGCACGATCTGGAAAACGATCCGGACGTCGTCGGCATGGTGGCGGCCTCGGCTGCGTTGACCCTGTCGGGCGTGCCCTTCATGGGCCCGATCGGCGGCGCGCGCGTCGGCTATATCAACGGTGAGTTCGTGCTCAACCCGCAGACCGACGAGCTGCCGGAATCCAACCTCGACCTGGTCGTCGCCGGCACATCCGATGCCGTCTTGATGGTCGAGTCGGAAGCCCAGGAACTGTCGGAAGAGACCATGCTGAAGGCCGTCATGTTCGGCCATCAGGGCTTCCAGCCGGTGATTGAGGCGATCATTCGCCTGGCCGAGAAAGCGGCCAGCGAACCGCGCGACTTCGCGCCGGCCGATACCTCCGAGATCGAGGCCAAGGCCCGCGAGATCGCCGAAGCCGATCTGCGCGCGGCTTACAAGATCAGCGAGAAGACCGAGCGTCGCGACGCTGTGGACGCCGCCAAGGAGAAGGTCAAAGCGCACTATTTCCCTGACGGCGAACAGATCGAGGGTGGACCGACCTCGACTCAGGTTGGCGGTGTCCTGAAGGACCTTGAAGCGTCGATCGTCCGCTGGTCGATCCTCGATGACAAGGTTCGTATCGATGGCCGTGGCCTGGCCGATGTCCGTCCGATCGTCGCCGAAGCCGGCGTGTTTCCGCGCACCCATGGTTCGGCGCTCTTCACGCGCGGCGAGACCCAGGCGATCGTGGTTGCCACGCTTGGAACCGGCGAGGACGAGCAGTTCGTGGACTCGCTGGACGGGACCTACAAGGAGCACTTCCTGCTTCACTACAACTTCCCGCCCTATTCGGTCGGCGAGACCGGGCGCATGGGCGGCGCCGGACGGCGCGAGATCGGTCACGGCAAGCTCGCCTGGCGGGCGGTTCGGCCGATGCTGCCGACCAAGGAGGAGTTCCCTTACACGATCCGGGTGGTGTCTGAGATCACCGAATCGAACGGTTCCTCGTCGATGGCGACCGTCTGCGGTACGTCTTTGTCCTTGATGGACGCCGGCGTGCCGCTCAAGGCGCCGATTGCCGGCATCGCCATGGGCTTGATCCTGGAAGGCGAAAAGTTCGCCGTTCTGTCCGACATTCTCGGCGACGAGGACCATCTGGGCGACATGGACTTCAAGGTGGCAGGCACCGCGAATGGCGTGACTTCGCTCCAGATGGACATCAAGATCGCCGGTATCACCGAGGAAATCATGCAGGTGGCGCTCGACCAGGCGAAGGGCGGCCGCATGCACATTCTCGGCGAGATGGCGAAGGCGCTCGACACAGCACGTGAGGATGTCGGCGAGTTCGCGCCGCGCATCGAAACGATCAAGATCGCCACCGACCGCATCCGCGATGTGATCGGCACCGGCGGCAAGGTGATCCGCGAGATCGTCGAGAAGACCGGCGCCAAGATCAATGTCGAGGACGACGGCACCGTGACGGTTGCGTCCAACGATGCCAGCTCGATCGAGGCTGCCCTTGACTGGATCAAGATGGTGGCGACCGATCCGGAAGTCGGCGAGATCTATAAGGGCAAAGTGGTCAAGACCGTCGACTTCGGCGCTTTCGTCAACTTCTACGGGCCGAAGGACGGCCTGGTCCACATCTCGCAGCTCGCGCCTCAGCGGGTGAACCAGACGACCGATATCGTCAAGGAAGGCGATGAGGTGTTCGTCAAGCTGATGGGCTTTGACGATCGCGGCAAGGTCCGCCTGTCGATGAAAGTGGTCGACCAGGAGACCGGCGAGGAAATCAAGGAAGAAGAACCGGCCGAGTAATCGGTACGGTGCGATCCAAGTTAAACCCGCCGGCAAACGCCGGCGGGTTTTTCGTTCACAGGTGGCTCACCAGGTCAACGTCAGGCTGGCGCCTAAGATATCGAGATCGATGTTCGACTGTCCGCGCATCGTGCCCGCGGTCGGCGAGACAATGTTCATATTGGTGTCTGAGAAGAACACGTGAGCGTAGCTGACCTTGACGGTCGCCAGCTCGGAAATCTTCTGCGTGATGCCGATCGCCACGGTCGTCCGGTCGCCGTCCGGCGAGATGCTGGTCGTCGTGCCGTCGGAGACGGCGGTCGTGTAACCGGCGCCCGCGCTGATCGTCGTGTTGGGAAGCACCATCACGCTGGCACCGACGAAACCGGAATAGGTGTCTTCCCAGTCCTGGGGGCGCACCTCGTTCGGCCTCCCGGACGCGAACTCCACCGTGATATCCTTGAAAAGGCTCCAGTTGACCCACTCGAACGTGCCGTGAACGGTGACGTAGTCGTTGAAGCGATGAGAGATGCTGGCGGTCAGGACGTCCGGTGTCGTTACATCGAACGTCGTGCTCTCGATCGGCGCGACCGTCGGAATGACGCCGGCCGAGCCATCAAGCTCATGTTTGATGCGCGACCGATAACCGATGCCGATGGTCGTGCTTTCAAGCGGTTTCAGCAACGCCCCGGCCGTGAAACCAAAGTCCCAGGAGTCGCCCTCCAGAAAGCCGACGGTTTCCACAAACGCCGGCGGCACGGGAAAAATCTGGGCGTTGCGAAGCTCCGCATCGAAATATTGGGCCTGCAAACCGGCCCCGACCGTCAGCCATTCGGCGACCTTGAAGGCGATGACCGGATTGACGTTGTAGGTGCGCATATCCGTTTCCAAGAGATGGAAACGTCCGGCCCACATCGGGTTGGAATCGATCACCACGGCGAACGGCCCGGTGCCGCCGATGCCGACACTGAAGCGGTCCGTCACCGCATAGCTGGCGAAGAACGACGGCGCGATCGCCAGATTGGCCATGTTACCGGTGCTGGTCGTACCCATCACCGGCAGACCGAGCGCCGAGGTCGCTGTGGTCCGGTCTATCTCGACATGCGGATGAAACAGGCGAAAGTCGCCGGTGATATCGAGATTCTCATTTTCGATGATCGTCGCCGGGTTGAAAAACAGATGACTTGAATCGGTGCCTCGCGACGCCGACCCGGCAAACCCGGTCGACATGGCGGAGACCGATTGCTCGCGTACATAAAAGCCGGCGCTCTCGACGGTGCTGGTCAAGCCAACGAAAACGAGGCCCGACAGGCCACATGCAAGGATGCTTCGCCCTACGATGTTTGACACCTCACCCCCCTTTGGTGATTCTACATCGAGTATTTCGGACTGACAGGTCCTTCGACCTTCCCTCACGTCAGCCCGCCAACATCGTGAAAGATCGCATGGCAAAAGGCAAGCGCGGTTTCTGCAACGTCTTCATTTGGCGGGCATAATTGGAACATAGCACCAAAACTGTCGATGCGGCGCAGGGGGGCGCTGGCGTTCTGGTCGCCGCCATGGTTCGCTTTCGATGGCTGATTTTCGTCATCGTCGCGGCGGTCACAATCGCGGTCGGCGCGGGCGCCATCAGTCTGCGATTCGATCCCGATCCGCGCGCCTACTTCGCAAAGGACAATCCGGAGCGGGTGAAGCTCGAAGCTTTCGAGGACGCGCACGGACGCGCGGTCAGCGCTGTCTTGATGCTGGCTCCGGCGGACGGCGATGTGCTTGCGCCAGAATTTCTCTCGGCTGTCGCGACGGCCACCGATCGCCTCCAAGATATGTCAGGCGTGGAGAGCGTCCACTCGGTCACCAACCTGCCGGTGTTTTCCGATTCGACCGGCTCAAACACCGACCGCACGATTCCGATCGAAGCGAAGGCGCAACTGATCGAAATCTACTGGCGGCGCGACCAGGACGCTTTGAGATCGCTGATGTCCGCCGACGGAGGCGTCAGCGCGGTCATTGGGCTTATCGATCCAACGAAGCACAGCGTCGTCTCCGTCATCGACGATATCCAGCAGCTCAAGAGCGCGCTCAAATCAGATAATCCGGAGATCGACTATCGGCTGTCCGGCGAGGCCGCGATGGACGCGGCCTTCATGCAGGCGATCGTGGAGGACATCATCTGGCTGGCGCCGTTTCAGGGCCTCCTCTTGATGGCGCTTCTCCTTTTCTGCCTACAGTCGATCCGCGCGACGATCGTTCTCTTGATCGTGCTGGGAGCCGCGACGACCATCACCATGGGCGCGGCCGGCTGGCTGGGGCTCAGTCTCAACGGTGTCACGAGCGCCACGCCGATGATCCTGCTCGGCCTGGCTGTCGCAACCTGCATCCATCTGCTAATGGCCTGGCAGCAGAATGTTCGCGCGACGGGAGACGCCATCCAGGCGTTAGTCCTGGCGGTTCGGATCAATGCCTTCCCGATCGGCCTGGCGACACTCACCACCATCATCTCGTTCTTGTGCCTGAACTTTTCCGATTCTCCACCGTTTCGGCAGCTCGGAAACTTGATCGCGCTCGGTCTTGGGACCACTGCCATCCTGGCATTCACGCTCTTGCCGGCCCTGGTGTCGGTCATCCCCATGGGATCAGCCTCGCGACGGACGGGCATGGAGGCCGGCATGGCATCGCTCGGCCATGTTGTCGTGCGGCAACGGGCGGTGCTGATTGTCGTGCTGGTCGCCCTATCCGCCGGTGCTGCGTGGGGAACCACGAAGCTGCGCTTCGACGACCGGTTCTCGCACTATTTCTCTGAACGGTTCGAGTTCCGGCGCGACACCGACTTCATGGAGGAGCGCCTGACCGGACTGAGCGTGTTGCAGTTCCCGATCGCGGACGCGAGCGTCCTTGAGGGCGGCGGACCGCCCATCCAAGCGCAATTGGATGCCTTCGTGGACTGGCTGCAGGCGCATCCTCTTGTCGACCGGGTCAACAGGCCTGCCTCAAACGTGGGGACGGAGGCCGAGGCGATTGCACTTTCCGTGGTGCTGGCCAAGGTCAGCTCTAGCCAAATTAGGGACTTTGCGGCCGAGGCAGACGGCTGGCTTGCCGAGAATGTACCAAGCCTTTCGACGGGCGCAGCCGGCACGACGCTTCTGGCGGCCTATCTCTCCGAGCGAAACCTTCGGCCGATGATGATCGGAACCCTCGCCGCGCTTCTCCTCGTCTCCGGTATTCTCTTCGTTGCACTCGGCAATGCCCGTCGCGGTGTGCTCAGCCTGATCCCAAATCTCGCGCCGCTGCTCTTCGCCTACGGGTTTTGGGGCCTGGCCTTCGGCGAAATGACGTTCGTTGCGACGGTCGTCATGGCGCTGACTTTTGGCATCATCGTTGACGACACGGTCCACGTGCTCGCCAAATACAATCGGTTTCGTCGGGTTGAGGGCCTCAGCGTCGAGGATGCGATCGCCGAGAGCTTCAGGACAGTCGGCATCGCTGTCACCGCGACGACGCTTTCAATCGCCAGCGGTTTCCTGGCGCTCTGTTTTTCCGGCTTCTTGGTCAATCACCAGCTCGGCGTGTTGACGCTGATGATCTTGTTCGCAGCGTGGGTCGGCGTCTTATTCTTCCTGCCGCCGCTTCTGGCAAGCTTCGACCGCTCGACAGCGAATGAGACCCGGGGCACTTAAGCCGTTAGGTCCTGCTTTTCAGCGACGGAGCCGTCCTCGTTCAGCCGATAGATGATCGGGACACCGGTCGCCAACTCGCGCTTGACGATCTCCTCGCCGGACAAACCCTCCAAGTGCATGATGAGGGCCCGCAACGAATTGCCATGGGCGGAGACCAGCACCCGCTCACCGGCGATGACGCGCGGCAGGATATGGGCCGTGAAATAGGGTAGCACCCGCTCGGCCGTCATTTTCAAGCTCTCGCCGCCCGGCGGCGCGACATCGAACGAGCGGCGCCAGATGTGCACCTGCTCCTCCCCCCATTTAACGCGGGCGTCGTCCTTGTTGAGGCCGGTGAGATCGCCATAGTCGCGCTCATTCAGCGCCTGGTCGCGCTCGATCGGCAGATCGGCGACGCCCATCTCCTCCAGCATCAGATCGAGTGTCTTCTGAGCGCGGATGAGCACGGATGTGTAAGCAACGTCGAACTCTAGCTGCAAGTCCTTTAGCGAACGTCCGGCCTGACGCGCCTCGGCAATCCCCTGTTCGGTCAAGCCGACATCGGTCCAGCCGGTGAACAGGTTTTTCAGGTTCCATTCGCTCTGGCCGTGGCGCACGAGCACGAGAAGTCGGTCCATGACTGGCGTCTCCTATTCGTCCGTGAGGCCGAGGACGTCGGCCATGGAGTATTGTCCGGGTTTCTTGCCCCTCCCCCACAGCGCCGCCGCCAGCGCACCACGGGCAAAGAGGCCGCGATCGGTGGCTTTGTGGGTCAGTTCGATGCGTTCGCCGTCAGCGGCGAAGATGACGGAATGCTCACCGACGACCGACCCGCCGCGCAGGGTTGCAAAGCCTATATCACCCCGCCCGCGTGGGCCGGTTTGGCCGTCGCGCACCCTGACAGACCTCTCAGACAAGGCGATGTTGCGGCCCGAGGCGGCCGCCTCGCCCAAAAGCAATGCCGTGCCTGAGGGTGCGTCGACCTTATGCCGGTGATGCATTTCCAAGACCTCGATATCGAAATCTTCGTCCAGCGCCCGCGCGACGCGTGCCGTCAAATTGGCGAGCAGATTGACGCCCAGGCTCATATTGCCGGAGCGGATGATCGTCGCGTGGCGGGCGGCCGCCTTGAGTGCACTTAGGTCATCCCCGGCGAACCCCGTCGTTCCGATGACATGGACGATGCGGGCCTGGGCCGTGATCTCGGCGAAGGCAACCGTCGCTTGCGGGATGGTGAAGTCGAGCACGCCTTCGGCGCCGACGAAAGCGGTAAGCGGATCGTCGCTGACGGAAACGCCAAGGGCGCCGATGCCGGCAAGCGTGCCGGCGTCCTGTCCAAGTTCGCTGGCGCCCTCCCGCTCGATGGCGGCGTGTAGCGTCGTGCGGTCATTGCCGGCGATGGCCGCAATCAGCGCTCGGCCCATGCGGCCGGCGGCGCCGACGACGACGAGTTTCATGGCGTCTTCAATAGGCGGCATTTCGACTTGGATTAGGGTCAGGACTCATTAATCTCATACAATTCTGTTTGGCGACAGGTACTGGAGCAGGATCGCTCAAGCGCAAGGAAAGGCTGGTTGCCTTTTCGAGCATTGAGCGATCCTGGTCCGGTGTCTGCCGCCAAACCCGAAGGGCGCGGCGCCTTTGGCCGCTGAATACGTCGCAAAGCCTTGAAAATGAACCACATTTCCTTCACCTTCGCTCCTGTTCAGCGGCCAAATTCGCTCGCGCAGAATGGATGACATTAATGGGTCCTGACCCTAACTCGGTTAGATCGGAGGCTCGCTATAGCAGGTGCGCTTAGCGACTACCAGAGCGCGGGACTACGGATCGTAGCCTTCGATGACGACAAGCTCGCCCTCTGAGGCGTCTGTTCTAAACGCCTTCGCCTTCGCGTATTCCGGCGAATTGTAGCAGGCAAGCGCCGCTTCATAGGAGTCGAACTCAAGCACCACGTTGCGCTGGCGCGACGATCCCTCCATAGCTTCGAACTGGCCGCCGCGCACCAGGAAACGACCGCCATATTTTCCAAACGCCTCGGCGTTGGCGGCAACGTATTTCTTGTAGGCTTCGGGGTCGCTGACATCGATGCGCCCGATCCAATATCCCTTAGGCATTCCGCTCTCCCAAAGCCTGTGTGATCTCCTCGATCACCGACCGCGCGGCAGCGGCCGGATCAGGTGCCGCATAGATCGGCCGACCGACGACCAGATAGTCGGCACCGGCAGCAATCGCCTCGCCGGGCGTCGCAACCCGCTTCTGATCGCCAGCCTCGCTCCCAGCGGGCCGCACACCGGGCGTCACCAGTTGAAGGTCATCGCCGACATCCTCGCGGATCATCGCCAAATCCGGCGGTGCGCAGACTACGCCGGTAACACCGACATCGGCCGCCTGTCGCGCTCTTTGCCGAACCAGATCGGCGACCGACATCGCATAGCCGGCCTCCGTCAGGTCGGCGTCGGCCATGCTGGTGAGGACCGTGACGCCTAGAATCTGAAGCGATGATCCTTGTGCGGCATGTTGGGCGGCGGCCATGGTTTGCGGATAGGCGTGGACCGTGACAAATCCAACGCCTAGATCGCGAATGCGAGCAACACCGTTTTCGATCGTATTCGGAATGTCGTGCAGCTTGACGTCGAGAAAAACCCGGTTGCCGTCACGGACAAGATCGCGCGCGAGATCGAGCCCGCCGCAAAACTGCAGGGCATGACCGATCTTATAATGACAGGCGGTATCGCCAAGCCGGTCGACGAGCCCCCACGCATCCTCGACGGAGGGAACGTCCAGCGGGACGATGAGCCGTTCTCGAACCGAAGGCGCGCTCAATCGGAACGTACCATCTGACCGACGGTTTGGCGTTGCAACACACCGTCCAAATGGCGCTCGTAAAGCGTCTTGATCGTATCGCCATTGAACGCGCGCTCATAGACCTGAAGCTCGTAGCGACCGTCGTTCAGAACAGCGAGCGTATAGATGACCAGGCTGTCGCCGTCGATCTGCGCCCATTCCAGCGGCTCGCCGGCGATCATCTCTTCCGACTCGCGCTCAACGAAGGGATCGAACGGCGAAGTCGCCAGAAAGAAGTCGCCCTTTTCCGATGGCTCGAACTGAGCGCTATAGACGCGCCTGCGGACGCCTGGGACATCGCGGCGCCCGTCGACGAGCAAGACGCTGGTCAAGTCGATCTTGAAGCCTTTGGCACCGTGCTTGGTCAGCACCATGTCGACATGGCGCTCGGCGAGCTTGTGGCCATCACCATCGAAGTCCTCGGTGATGCCGACATAGATGCCTTCGAGTTGTTCGAGTTCGATTGCCGTGGCCGGAGCGACAATGAAGGCGGCAACGGCTAGGACGAGAGTGCGCAAGAACATCATGACGGGTCCTATCGGGCGATCAGCGAGGTCGTGAAGGGTTCCACCCGACAGTCCCCCTCGGCGAGCTCAAGTGTGGCCGCAATCCCGCCGTCGACCGGCTCAAGCGCCAGGCGAAACAGATTGAGCGTGCCGTTGTCTTGAATGCGCGCCCGATAGATGACCACGCCGGTTCCCGTTTCCCGGGCCCACAGCACGGGTTCCAGATTCATAAACGCATCGCGCTGGGTTTCGTCCGACATACCGAAGCGCTTCAGCCAGCCGGATTGCTCGACGAAAACCGCGCCATCTTCGCCCTTGGCGAGCGTGGTATCGAGATCGACGGCCGAGCCAGCCTTGATGACGATATCGGGTTTGTCGGAATTGCCGGCGATCGTAACCGCAATGGTCTCAGGCGCACAGGCCGGAGCACTGTCAATGACGATCGGCTCCGATTGCCAGCGTCCCGCCAGGGCTTCAAACCCAGCGAACGCAGGGCTAGCAATCAGTATCGCGGCCGCCGTCACTCCGAAGACCGTCGCGGCCAGGGATCGTAGTGTCATCTCGAACTCCGTTGACGCCAAGCCGGATTGTTATCCTTGTCCGGTCACCTTAGTTCGGCGCCCCGCATGCGACAAGCTGCGAGACGACGCATCGATCAGTCGCTCAAACCGTCCCAAAAATCCTTCGCCTTGGAGAAGAACCCGCGCGATTCCGGGTTTGTCGCGTCACCCGATAACTCTTCGAATTCCTTCAAGATTTCACGTTGGCGCTTCGACAGGCTGGTCGGCGTTTCGACATTCACTTGGATGTACATGTCGCCGGACTGGTTGGAGCGTAACACCGGCATCCCCTTCGCCCTTAAGCGAAACTGCTTGCCGGTTTGGGTGCCATCCGGGATTTTGACGCGCGTCCGACCGCCATCGATGGTCGGCACCTCGATTGACCCGCCAAGGGCCGCCGTCGTCATCGAGATTGGCACGCGGCAAAAGATGTCCGCGCCGTCGCGCTGGAAGACGCTATGCGGCTTGATCGACAGGAAGATGTAGAGATCGCCGGACGGTCCGCCATGCAACCCAGCCTCGCCTTCGTTGGCAAGCCGGATGCGTGTGCCGTCTTCGACACCGGCCGGAATGTTCACCGAAAGGGTCCGCTCCTTCACCATACGACCCGTACCGGCGCAATTGGTGCAAGGGTCTTCGATGATCTGGCCGCGCCCCTGGCAGGTCGGGCACGTCCGCTCGATGGAGAAGAAGCCCTGGCTGGCGCGAACCTTGCCATGACCGCCACAGGTCTGACAGGTGGTCGGACTGGTTCCCGGTTTGGCGCCAGACCCTGAGCACACGTCACAGACGACCCGCGACGGCACGCGGATTTGCGCCGTCCTGCCGCTATAGGCCTCCTCCAGCGTGACATCCATGTTGTAGCGCAGATCAGCGCCACGATTGACACCGCCGCGCCGACCGGCGCCACGCCGACCGCCGCCCATGAATTCGCCGAACAGATCGTCGAAAATGTCCGACATCGACGAGCCGAATTCCGGTCCGAAGCCGGGACCGCCGGCACCGCCGAAACCGCCGCCTTCAAAGGCGGCATGGCCGAACTGGTCGTAGGCCGCACGCTTTTGCGGGTCTTTCAGCGTGTCATACGCTTCGTTGATTTCCTTGAACTTCTTTTCCGCTTCGCCATCGCCGGGATTGGCATCGGGGTGATATTGCTTGGCAAGCTTGCGGAACGCCGATTTGAGATCCTTCTCGTCAGCGCCTTTAGCGACACCGAGGGTCTCGTAAAAATCACGTTTGGCCATGGGTCAACGTCTCGCGGCCCAATTGCGCGCTGTCATTGTCGCCAACGGGAACTCGCGAACCTGTCGGTCGTGTCGGAAAGCTGTCCGCCCGCGGCCGGCGTCATGGCACCGGCCCGGGCAACAGAGCGAGGATCGGCCGGTCACGCCGACTTTTTCTGGTCTTCGTCGTCGTCGTCCGAAATGTCTTCGAAATCGGCATCGACGACATCTTCGCCCGCGTCGGCATCGCCGCCACCGTTGTCGTCACCGTCCGCTTCAGCCGCTTCGGCGGCTTCCGCCTGGCTTTGGGCATAGACGGCCTCGCCGAGCTTCATGGAAGCCTGAGCGAGCGCCTGAAGCTTGGCGTCGATGTCGTCCTTGTCCTCACCTTCAAGCGCGGTCTTCAAAGCGGCAACCGCCTCTTCGATCGCGGTCTTGTCGGCCTCTTCGAGCTTGTCGCCGACCTCGGCCATCGACTTCTCGGTCGAGTGGACAAGCGCCTCGCCCTGGTTCTTGGCTTCAACCAGCTCGCGCTTTTTCTTGTCTTCCTCGGCGTGCGACTCGGCATCCTTCACCATCGATTCGATGTCGTCGTCGGACAATCCGCCGGAGGCCTGGATGCGGATCTGCTGCTCCTTGCCGGTGCCCTTGTCCTTGGCCGAAACATTGACGATGCCGTTAGCGTCGATGTCGAAGGTCACCTCGATCTGGGGCATGCCACGCGGTGCCGGCGGAATGCCGACCAGGTCGAACTGGCCGAGCATCTTGTTGTCGGCGGCCATTTCACGCTCACCCTGGAAGACCCGAATGGTGACGGCCGACTGGTTGTCTTCAGCGGTCGAGAACACCTGGCTCTTCTTGGTCGGGATCGTCGTGTTGCGGTCGATCAGCCGGGTGAAGACACCGCCCAGCGTCTCAATACCGAGCGACAACGGCGTAACGTCGAGAAGCAGAACGTCCTTGACGTCGCCCTGCAAGACGCCGGCCTGGATAGCCGCGCCCATGGCGACGACCTCGTCCGGGTTGACGCCTTTGTGCGGTTCCTTGCCGAAGAAGTCCTTCACCGCCTCTTGAACCTTCGGCATGCGCGTCATACCGCCGACCAGGATCACTTCGTCGATCTCGCCGGCCGAGATGCTGGCATCCTTGAGCGCGGCCTGGCACGGTTTGATGGTCTTTTGCACCAGATCGTCGACCAAGGCTTCGAGCTTGGCGCGGGTGAGCTTGATGGTGAGGTGTTTCGGGCCGGACTGGTCGGCCGTGATAAACGGCAGGTTGACCTCGGTCTGGCTCGACGAGGACAGCTCGATCTTCGCCTTTTCGGCGGCCTCCTTCAGGCGCTGAAGGGCGAGCTTGTCGGCCTTTAGGTCGATGCCCTGTTCTTTCTTGAACTCCTCGGCCAGGTACTCGACCAGGCGCATGTCGAAATCCTCGCCGCCGAGGAAGGTGTCGCCATTGGTCGACTTCACTTCGAAGACGCCATCGCCGATCTCAAGGATCGAGATGTCGAACGTGCCGCCGCCCAGATCGTAGACGGCGATGGTCTTGCCTTCTTTCTTGTCGAGACCGTAGGCCAGCGCGGCAGCGGTCGGCTCGTTGATGATGCGCAGCACTTCCAGACCGGCGAACTTGCCGGCATCCTTGGTCGCCTGGCGCTGGGCGTCGTTGAAGTAGGCCGGAACGGTGATGACCGCCTGCTCGACTTTCTCGCCGAGATAACCCTCGGCCGTCTCCTTCATCTTTTGCAGAATGAAGGCGGAGACCTGCGACGGCGAATAGGCTTCGCTATTGGCCTCGACCCAGGCGTCGCCGTTGTCGGCCTTGACGATCTTGTAGGGGACCAGCTTCTGGTCCTTTTTCACCGTCGGGTCGTCGTAGCGGCGACCGATCAGCCGCTTGACCGCGAACAAGGTGTTTTCCGGATTGGTGACCGCCTGGCGCTTGGCGGGCAGGCCCACGAGCCGCTCATTGTCGCTGGAAAACGCGACCATTGAGGGGGTCGTGCGCGCGCCCTCGGCGTTCTCAATGACCTTTGGATCCTTGCCGTCCATGACCGCGACACACGAATTCGTCGTGCCGAGGTCGATGCCGATTACCTTCGCCATGTTCATTTACCTCATGTCTTGGCGGACCGACCGGACCCGTTCAGGCGTCGCACGCACGCTCCGGCCTGTCGCCTGGAGCGCGCGGACCTTCGTGTCGCCGGTCCCCATACGTGGACAAAACCCCCGCCCAAAAGACGGAAGACCTCGCGCGGTATATAGGAAAGCCGGTGCTTGCGCGCAAGCCGCGATCAGCCGCCAAGAAGCTGCAAAACCGCAAAGATTGCAGCGGTTACCGCTGCCCCGATCAGCGCGAAAAAGGTCATCGCCATGCCACGCACTCGGAAGTCGAACTTATCCTTCGTTGGCGCAAGCCCGTAGGCATGGGCCGCACGTCCGGCGACTAGAAGAAGGCCGAGCGCGTGAATAAGCATGGGCCAAGCACCATTGAGCTCAGCGAGTGCGATCAGGAGCAAGGTAAAGGGCGCGTATTCAGCGAAATTTCCATGGACTCGTGTCGCGCGCAGCAGCGCCGCATCGTCGCCGGTGCCAACCGCGACCCGGGCCGTTCGACGGGTCCGGATCACGCGCGACGACAGATAGACGAAGAGGACCGCCGACAGGAGGGCGTATAGACTTGTGTGGATGGGGGCGGTCATGGAAGAAGGCCCTTCGGCAGTTCAGCAATTGAACTCGATACGTAAGGGTGGCGTGAGCGGTTCTTATGTCGAAACGTCGGGAGAATTGACGCGATGGCCATGACGATTGCCGACGGCGTCACATATCTGCCCGGCTATCTCGACCGCGCGGCACAAGAAGCCTTGCGCGACACGCTGAGAAAGATCGTCGCCGAGGCGCCGCTCTTTGCGCCGACGATGCCCAGAACGGGAAAGCCCTTCTCAGTCAAGATGACGAATTGCGGTCCACTCGGCTGGGTATCGGACAAGGACGGCGGCTATCGCTATCAGCCAACCCACCCCGTCACCGGCCAGCCGTGGCCGGCGATCCCGGACGCCTTGATGGCGGCCTGGTCGGACCTGGCGGACTTCGATGCGCCGCCGGAGGCGTGTCTCATCAACTTCTACGGCCCGAAAGCCCGCATGGGCCTGCACAAGGACTCAGACGAAGAGGAATTTGCGGCGCCGGTTGTGTCGATGTCGCTCGGCGACACCGGTGTCTTTCGCGTCGGCGGGCAAGAGCGCAAGGCGCCGACCCGCTCGGTCAAGTTGTCATCCGGCGATGCCATCGTGCTGGCGGGGCCCGCACGCCTTGCCTATCACGGCATCGATCGGATTGTTCCCGATACCTCGACGCTTCTCAAAGGCGGCGGGCGGATCAACTTGACGCTGCGGCGGGTCACCGAAGCGGTTTGACCGCAGCACCTACGCCGGAGGCGGAGCCGGGGTCATCCATCCGATCGCCGCGCCATCCGGCTGCTGAATGATGGCGATGCGGCCGACGCCTTCGACATCGAACGGCTCGCGCATGACCGTCGCGCCCGCGGCTTTGGCTTTAGCCAACCGCGCGTCGATGTCGTCGACGGAGAGATAGGCGAACCAGTGGGACGGAATGCCCTCCATCTGGTCCATGCCGTTCATGTCGAAAATCCCGCCGACCGGCGTCTCGCCGTCCATGCACACCGTGTAGATGCCTTCGGGCATCGGCACGTCATCGAATGTCCATCCGATCGTGTCGCCATAGAACTTTTTCGCGCCCGCCGGGTCGCGGGTCATCAATTCGTTCCAGTGGAAGTGTCCATGTCCGGTCATGTTGCGGCTCCCCTACCTGCATTCTTAATTAAGCCACAGCTTAACAACAAAACTATGGCACGCAAGTGACAATCGAAGGAGACCAGGACATGCGGGCTGAAATGAGGCCGGCGTTCAGAGCCGGTATGGGTCAAGCGGTTTTGTCGACCGTCGATCCGGGCGGTACGGTGTCGTCCTGCGAGGTCGCTGCGTCCTCGGCTTCGGGAGCCGCTTCGCCGGCCTCGTCAGTTACGGGGGCCTCTTTCGGACCGCCAGCCGACACGCCGACCATGGCCGGACGCAGGACCCTGTCGCCGATCGTGTAGCCCGGCTGCATGACTTGCGCGACGGTCCCGGCCGGCACGGTCTCGTCGGGCACTTGGAAGACGGCTTCATGGCTGTTGGGATCGAATTTCTCGCCCTTGGGATCAATCCGGGTGATGCCGTGCCGCCCGAGCATGTTGTCGAGGTCACGGGCTGTCATGTCGACGCCCTCAAGAAGTGCCTTCAACCCTGCCTCCGCCGCCTCCCGGTCCTCGATGGGCACGGAATCAAGCGCACGCTGCAGGTTATCGCCAACGCTCACCACGTCGCGGGCAAACTTCGCGATGGCATACTGGCTAGCGTCGCGCACGTCTTTTTCGGTCCGCCGGCGCAGGTTCTCCATGTCGGCGGCCAGGCGCAGCAACCGATCCTTGACGTCGGCGTTTTCCGCTTCCAGTTCAGCGATCCGCTCCGCCTCGGCGCCAGACGACCAAGCACTCTCAGGCGTCTCGGCTGCGTTCTCTTGCTCAACCTCCGGCGTAGCCGCCTCAGGCTCCGGTTTGACTGACGCCTCGGTTTCCGGTTTCGACGGTGTCGGTTCGTCCATTGTCGTCACGTCTCGCTGCGCATTTTGTTCAGGCGGTGCCCGCGCATATCGACTGTCGGGGCCAAAAAATCAAGTTTGAAGATCGCTTGGCGCGAGGCGCGATTGCGCCAGAAGCTCCCCGACCAATTTGGCGGTGTAGTCGACCATGGGAATGATACGCGCATAGTTGAGCCGCGTCGGGCCGATGACGCCCAGAACGCCGACGATCTGCTTGCCGCCATCGCGATAGGGCGAGACGATCAGCGATGAGCCGGAAAGGGAAAAGAGCTTGTTCTCCGATCCGATGAAGATGCGCACGCCGTCGGCGTCCTCGGATGCCGAAAGGAGACGGACCAAGGCATCCTTCGTCTCCAGATCGTCAAAAAGCATCCGGATCCGCTCCAGGTCGTCCTGGGCGCTGGCCTCGGAGAGAAGGTTGGAGCGGCCGCGCACGATCAATTTCGGCGCATCGACGTCGTCGCCGCCGGCCCAAACGGCGAGGCCGGCGTCGACAATCTTCTCCGTCAAGGCATCCAGCTCGGATTTCCGGTCGGCGCGCAACTTCTCGATCGCAGCGCGCAGTTGCGACAGCGTGCCGCCATTCAAGTGGGCGTTGAGATAATTCGATGCCTCGGTCAGGGCCGAGGTCGGCAGGCCGGGCGGCAGATCGATGATCCGATTCTCCACCTTGCCGCCATCGCCGACCAGAACCACAAGCGCCCGCGTCGGGTCGATCCGCACGAACTCGATGTGCTGGACCGGGCTGTCGGCCTTGTTAGCCAGCACGACACCTGCGCCAAGCGATAGCCCCGAGAGAAGCTGACTGGCTTCGTTCAACAACGATTCTATGGACGTGGTGGCGGTATCGCCGGCCACCTGCTTTTCGATCTTCTGCCGCTCATCGGGCGCCAGGTCGCCAACCTCCATCATACCGTCGACGAACAGCCTGAGACCGGTTTCTGTCGGCAGTCGGCCGGCACTGGTGTGCGGCGCATAGATCAGACCGAGGGCCTCCAAGTCCGCCATCACATTGCGCACCGATGCCGGCGAAAGGGTCATCGGCAGCGAGCGCGAAATGTTGCGTGAGCCGGAGGGATCGCCGGTTTCGATATAGGCCTGGACGATCTGACGGAATATCTCACGCGATCGCTGGTCCAGTTCGGTAAGGCTCGGTGCTTGGTTCATGGCCTTTGGGTCGGTCTGACGTGGCAGATATGTAGGGATTCCTCCCCATGGCCGTCAATCCGGACGCCCATCGGGCGAACCGGCTTTACGGGGCGCGCCAGCCGGCTTATGACGGCGGCGTTTGTTCCTTAAGGAGATGCGGCCGTCATGCGCCCTTCCGAACGGCAACCCAACGAAATGCGGCGCGTGTCGCTTGAGCGGCGCTGTTCGCGCCATGCCGAAGGCTCGTGTTTCGTCAAATTCGGCGACACTCATGTGCTGTGTACGGCGAGCCTGGAGGACCGTGTACCGCCCTGGTTGCGGGGCGGCGGTCGCGGCTGGGTGACGGCGGAGTACGGCATGTTGCCGCGCTCGACGACCGAGCGCATGCGGCGGGAGGCGGCTGCCGGCAAACAATCCGGTCGCACCCAGGAAATCCAACGGCTGATCGGTCGGTCGCTGCGCGCCGTGATCGACTTGGAAGCACTTGGAGAACGGCAAATCAGTGTCGATTGCGACGTCATCCAGGCCGATGGCGGCACGCGGACGGCGGCGATCACCGGGGCTTGGGTGGCGCTGCACGACTGCGTCCAGTGGATGGCGGCGCGCGACATGGTCCAGCCGACGGCGATCACCGATCACATCGCGGCGGTATCCTGCGGCATCTACAAGGACACGCCTGTCCTCGATCTCGACTATCTAGAAGATTCCGACGCCGAGACCGACGCCAATTTCGTCATGACGGGTGCCGGCGGGCTCGTCGAAGTCCAGGCGACGGCGGAGGGCAAGCCGTTCAGCGAGGACGAGTTCGCCGCGTTGCTGGCGCTTGCCCGACACGGGATTGGCGAACTGGTGTCGATGCAAAAGCTGACCATCGCCTGACGATGGCTGAGACCCGGCCCTTCACGGATCGCGAACTCCTGGTCGCCAGCCACAATGCCGGCAAGATACGCGAGATCGTCGACCTGATCGAACCGTTCGGCATCACCGTCGTGTCCGCGGCCGAGCGCGGGTTGCCGGAACCGGAGGAAAACGGAACGACGTTTGAGGAAAATGCCTATACGAAGGCGTACGCGGCGACTGTCGCGACGGGCTTGCCGGCGCTCTCGGACGATTCCGGTCTGTGCGTCGACGCGCTTGGTGGCGATCCCGGCGTGCACACAGCGGATTGGGCCAAACTGCCTGATGGCAGCCGCGATTTCACCATGGCCATGCGCAATGTAGAGGAGCGGCTTCAGGCCGCCGGCGCAACCGAAGAGCAGAAACGAACCGCTCGGTTCGTTGCCGTACTCTGTCTGTGCTGGCCCGACGGCCATGCGGAATATTTTCGCGGCGAGGTCGACGGAACCCTGGTGTGGCCGCCGCGTGGCGACAAAGGCTTCGGCTATGATCCGGTTTTCAAGCCAGATGGATATGACGTGACCTTTGGAGAGATGCCGGCCAGCGAGAAACACGCCTGGGAGGCGGGGCGCGGCGATCTCGGCCTGTCGCACCGTTCGCGCGCGTTCGCGAAATTCGCCGGGGCCGTCTTCGGGGCGCAATGACCGAGGACCCGGATTTCGGGATCTATGTCCACTGGCCGTTTTGCGCGGCGAAGTGCCCCTATTGCGACTTCAATTCCCATGTTCGGCATGACGGCGTCGATCAGAGCCGCTATGCGGCGGCATTCGTTCAAGAGCTGAATCAGGCGGCGGCAGGCCATGAAGGTCGCGTCGTCGGGAGCGTTTTTCTCGGTGGCGGAACCCCGTCGTTGATGGCTGCGGACACGGTCGCGACCATTCTGGATGCCGTGCGCGATTGCTGGCCGCTCGCCGAGGACGTCGAAATCACCTTGGAGGCCAACCCGACCAGCGTCGAGGCCGAGCGCTTCGAAGCCTACCGAGCTGCCGGCGTCAATCGCGTCTCGCTTGGCGTTCAGGCCTTGAACGACAAGGACTTGCAGGCGCTTGGCCGGCTGCATACAGCGGCGGAAGCGCTTGATGCGGTCGATATCGCGAACGATATTTTCGACCGTGTCTCCTTCGATCTGATCTATGCCCGGCCCGGCCAATCCGTGAGCGCTTGGACCGATGAATTGTCGCAGGCGCTGGCGCGCAAACCCGCTCACCTGTCGCTTTACCAGCTCACAATCGAGCCAGGGACACCGTTTCACGCGCTGCACAATGCGGGACGACTTCCGGTTCCCGATGCGGACACGAGCGCCACGCTCTACGAGGCGACACAGGCGCTGTGCGACGCGGCTGGACTTCCAGCCTATGAGGTCTCCAACCATGCCAGGCCGGGAGCGGAGTCCCGCCACAATCTGATCTACTGGCAGTGCGGTGATTTCATCGGTGTCGGGCCGGGCGCCCATGGCCGCTTTTGGCGTGACGGCCGCCGCATCGAAACCGTGCGTCTCGCGCACCCGGAAACCTGGCGCGATGCCGTGGAGCGACACGGTCATGGAACCAGCGCTTATCGTCGCGCGAGCCGAGCCGAGGCAGCGGACGAACTCTTGATGATGGGTCTGCGGATCGATGCCGGCATCGATCTGGCACGCTACGAGAGGATTGCCGGCAGGCCGCTCGCTTCAGAGGTCGTGGCCAGCCTTTCCGATCAGGGCTTTGTCGCGCAGAGCGAAGGGCGGTTGCACGCGACCGACAGGGGCCGGCCGGTGCTCAACCGGCTCGTCGTCGATTTGATGGCCGTTGGCGCTGCAGACTAGCTACCCAGCAGACCGAACCGCTTCGGCGCCGGATCGACCGTTCTGGTCCCTCCACCGGCGGTGATTTCGAGGATCGCCAGGCCGCGCTCGTTGCTGCCGTCGCGCTTGAACCGGAAAATTCCATCGATGCCGGAAAAGCCGCTCGGATTGGTCAACACGCCATCGGTGTATCGCCGCCCGGCCGGCGCGCGGGTCAATGCGGCCGCAAGGCTCACGGCGTCGTAAGAGAGCGACGCAAGGCGCGGCGGCGCGGACCCGAATTTCGCTTGATAGCGCGACACGAAATTCGTCCAGCCGGTCGGATCGGGCGCCGGATACCAGGCACCCTGGAGGAACGGATTCTGGCGAAACGCGGTCGAATTCCACTGACCGGAGCCAAGCAGCTTGATGGATTGCGGGTTCACGCCCTGTGTCGACAAGATCGGTGTGATGGCCGCGACCGCGCCGGATCCATCCGGCATCAAGAGCGCATCGGCATTGCCGACCGCGCTCGCGGCCAGGCTCTGCGCCGGTCCAACGACGGCGGCTTGGTTGTTGGAGTATCGCTCGATTGCGACCACACGGGTTCCCCGCGCCGCTGCCGTCTCCCGGAAGGCGCCTTCGACCACGCGACCATAGGCGTTGTCGGGCAACAGCGCGGCATGACTACGACGCCCCTGGCCGTGGGCGTAGTTGACGACGCGGCGGATATCGTTTTGCGGCAGGAAGCTCAGCAGGTAGACCCCCTGGCCGGCAACGCTCGTGTCGGTGGAAAACGCGATGATCGGCACATTCGCGCCACGAGCCACGGAGGCGGCCGCCGAAACGGACGACGAGATCAATGGCCCGAGGATCAGTTCCGCGCCTTCGGAGACGGCCGCTTGCGCCGCCGCTTGAGCGCCGGCGGGCGAGCCTTGCGTATCCTTCACGATGACCTGGATATCGGCTGCGGAAAAATCACCGACCGCAAGCTCGGCGGCGTTGCGCAGGCCCCGCGCGATGGCACCTGTGTTGCCGCCGCCGGATGCTGGAACCAGAAGCGCCACACGCACCGAACCGGTGCCGATGACCTCGCCGGTAACCGGCGCGGCATCCGGTGCCGCGCCGTCGATCGTGCCAAGGCGCGAGAATCCGCCGGCGCTACAAGCAGCGACAACAAGCGCTACGCCGAAAAGCGCGGCGCCCGACACGACACGGCGTCGTGCAACCATTGAAAATGTCCGCAAGAGACTGCTGCGGTTACGCGAAACGGGGCTGGCCATTCGGTCCCTCCCAGCCGTTGAGCCGACCGGCGTGGCCATCACCCTTGCCACGATGCCGTTGATCGGCGGACAATACCGAATCGTCATCGGACCGTAAGGCGAAAGGACCTGTCTTTGCAACGTATGAGTCTTGAAAACGCAAAGACTTCCGGGCGCCAAGCCGTGGGTAACTTTACGTTACTGGGGCAAACCTTCAGTGCCCCGTCGGCGGCGCCGGGTCTTCATGTCGTGGCGACGCCGATCGGCAATCTGGGCGATATCACGGTACGCGCGCTGCAAACACTGGCCGGGGCCGACCAGGTGCTGTGCGAGGACACACGGATCACGCGGCGGCTCACCGGCCATTACGGGATCGCGACGACGCTTTCGGCCTATCACGACCAAAACGCCGCGCGCGTGCTGCCGACCGTGCTCGATGCGCTGGCCGCCGGCGAGGCGGTCGCGCTCGTCTCCGATGCCGGCACACCGCTCATCTCCGACCCCGGCTATCGCCTTGTCGACGCGGCGCGAGCCGCCGGACATCCGGTTCATGTGGTTCCCGGGGCGTCAGCGCTGACCGGCGCATTGTCGGTCGCCGGTATCGCAACCGACGCGGTGTTCTTCGCGGGGTTCTTGCCGACGAAGACAACCGCGCGCCGGAAACGGCTTGAAGCCCTGAAGGACGAACCGGCCACACTCGTCGTCTATGAAGCGCCGCATCGGCTGGTCGCGTGCCTGAAGGATATGGCGACGGTTCTTGGCGACCGAACGGCGGCGGTCGCGCGCGAATTAACCAAGCGGCACGAGGAGGTCGTTCGCGCATCGTTATCGAACTTGGCTTTTGAGTTCGCCGGTCGGAAGGCGGTCAAGGGCGAGATCGTCATTCTGGTCGAGCGCGGAGATGACACCGCATCGGAGGCAATCGACCTTGATGCCTTGCTGACGGACGCGCTCACCGGCCAGACGATGCGCGACGCGGTTGCCGCGGTCACCGCCGAAACCGGCTTGCCACGCAAGACAGTCTACGACCGGGCGCTGGCGCTGAAAGGCCGGAAGACGTGACCGGCACCGCCGCCCGCAAGGCCGCCTATCGCCGCGGGATCGACGCCGAAGCCCGCGCCGCTGCGCTTTATCGCGATCGGGGTTTTGCCATTGTCGGCGAACGGGTCCGCACCGCCACCGGCGAGATCGATCTGATCGCCGCGCGCGACGATCTGGTTGCCTTTGTCGAGGTGAAACGACGCCGCACGCTCGATGGCGCGGCGGAGGCCGTCAGCCCACGCCAGCAAAAACGGATCGCCCAGGCGGCGGATATCTGGTGCGCCGATCATCCCGACTTCGCCAACCGCGATATGCGCTTCGACGTCGTCCTGCTTGCGCCGGGCGGCCAGACACGACATATCGTCGATGCGTTTCAGGCCGACGTCGATTTCACCTGACGTTGTTTGAAGAGGGGATGCCGCGTGGCGCTCACCGTAGCGGTCCAGATGGACCCGATCGAGACCATCGATATCAAGGGCGACTCGACCTTCGCGCTGATGCTGGAGGCGCAGGCGCGCGGCCATGCGCTATTCGTCTATCAGCCGAACGCGCTTGCGATGTCGGACGGGGTAGTTTCTGCGAACGGTCGGCCTGTTGAGGTGCTGCGTGACGAGGTTGGGCGCCATGTGGAGCTTGGCGCGGCGGAGCGGCGCTCGCTCGCCGATTTCGATGTGGTCCTGATGCGCCAGGACCCGCCCTTCGACATGAGCTACATCTCCGCCACTCATCTGCTGGAGCGGGTGCACCCGAAGACGCTTGTTGTCAATGACCCGAAAGAGGTGCGCAACGCGCCGGAAAAGCTCTTTGTGTGCGATTATCCGGACCTCATGCCGCCGACGCTGATCACCCGCGACCGGGCGGAAATCCTGGCCTTTCGCGAGGCCCATGGCGACATCATCATCAAGCCGCTTTACGGCAATGGCGGGGCCGGCGTGTTCCTGTTGTCGGCCGGCGATCAAAACCTGGCGGCGCTGGTCGAACTGTTCGAGGAGAACTTTCGCGAGCCGTTCGTCATCCAGCGCTATCTGCCGGATGTGCGGGCCGGCGACAAGCGCATCATCCTGGTCGACGGCGAGCCGGTCGGCGCGATCAATCGCCTGCCGGCGCCGGGCGAGGCGCGCTCCAATTTGCATGTTGGCGGGAAGCCCGTGCCGACGGAGCTAACGGACCGGGAGCGGGAGATTTGCGCGCGCATCGGCCCGGACCTGAAGGCGCGCGGGTTCATCTTCGTCGGCATCGACGTGATCGGCGATTATCTGACCGAGATCAACGTTACCTCACCGACCGGCATCCGCGAGGTGAAGGCCTTCGGCGGCGCCGATATCGCGGCGCTGGTGTGGGACGCGGTGGAGGTGCAGTCGTAAACCACGACCCACATGCAAGTTGCACTCAAATCATCCAGATAAGTATAATGTTTTAGTGTCGAATCAATCGACCAATCAGTAGATTCCCGCCCTCTGGCGGGTATGTCGATCTAGCCGTTTAAATAACTTTTAAACTCGGCAATCAAGCAATGCGATTCAATCCATTCCGCCCCAACAATCCCGTCGTCCCAGGTATGTTCGTCGGTCGCGGTAAGGAACTGGATGCGATTGAACAGTCTCTGCTCCAAGCAAAGAATGGGAATCCTTTGCATTTTTTGGTGCATGGCGAACGTGGAATCGGCAAAACGTCGCTACTCGATTATGTAAAGGATTTAGCAAACGGTGAATTTGCCACTCCAGATCAACAAATGTTTAAATTTCTTACGGTCTTTATCGATTTCAGCGGTTGCAGGTCGAATCTTGATATTGTTAAGAGCCTGGGAAGAGGATTGAGATTAGAACTAAATAAACACGATGATCTGTTGAAAAATGCAAGTGAATTCTGGGATTGGATCACCAACTGGGAAATCTTGGGTATTAAATATAATAAACCTGTTTCTATAGAAAATATAGATGTTGAGGAGATAATGGATGAGTTTATCAGCAGGGTATCCAAATTTCTTTTTCAATCTACAGGATCGATAGATGGAATACTGTTACTCATAGATGAAGCTGATGCACCTCCGTTAGAAGCCGAGCTTGGTCGAATTATTAAGTTTACTTGCGAAAGGCTTGCGCGTGAGCGTTGCTATAATGTTCTTTTCGGGCTTGCAGGCCTTCCAACACTTCTCGCAAAGCTCAGAGAGAGCCACGAATCATCCCCGAGACTCTTCCATATCATGCTACTAGAGCCTTTGGAGTTTAATGAAAGAAAGAAGGTAGTTAACCTGGGGCTCGAGAAGGCCAACAACGTAAACTCTGAAGTTACTGCTGTTGAAGAAGATGCATTGGATTTTCTAGCCGAGCTTTCAGAGGGGTATCCGCATTTCGTGCAGCAGTTTGCTTATAGCGCATTCGAATATGATTCGGATGAGATAATTGATTTTGATGACGTCGTATACGGTGCATTTGATGAGAATGGGGCACTTTCTCAGCTCGGAGATAAATTCTTTAGCCAGATGTACAACGCGAGAATTTCGTCAGAAGACTACAGAAGGGTGCTGGACTCAATGGCTGAGCACGGGGATGGCTGGGTGGCCCGAAAGACAATTATCAAGGAGTCGGGTGTATCTGAGACGAGTGTCACGAATGCTCTAAAGGCGTTGCGCGACAGAGAGATCGTCATTTCGGACGAAGCACGTCGAGGGTTCTATCGGCTTCCAACTAAGTCTTTCGCGGTTTGGATCAACGCGATCAAAGCCGCTGCTTCCAAGAAGGATGCTGAAAGAGCCATGTAGGATTTGGGACCAGGCAGCTAGGCTCCATTACCCTCCATTAGCTTCCATTAGCTTCCATTAGCTTCCATTAGCTTCCATTAACCCTCTTGGGCACATGAAGTTCTGCTCGAGAGTCAACAGATCCGACTAGAAGGCATTTGTTCACTAAATGTTCTTGACGTCGCTCACCGCCTGACGCTACACTCCTGACGGGAGGTGAGCCATGGTCTCGCATGTGGCGAGTGTCGCGTTTTTGGGCGTCGAGGCGCGGCCAATCGACGTTCAGGTCCATATCGCGCCGGGCCTGCCGGCCTTCACCATTGTCGGCCTGCCGGACAAGGCGGTCGGCGAAAGCCGCGAACGGGTGCGCGCCGCGCTGTCGGCCATCGGGCTGGCGCTTCCGGCCCGCCGCATCACTGTCAACCTCGCCCCGGCCGACCTGCAAAAGGTCGGCAGCCATTTCGACCTGCCGATCGCCGTCGGCCTTCTGGCCGAGACCGGCGCCATTCCGGCCGACATCTTGGACGAATTCGTTGTCATCGGGGAACTGGGTCTCGACGGCTCGATCGCGCCGGTGTCGGGTGCGCTGCCGGCGGCGATGGCCGCGCACGCCATGGGCCGCTCGCTGTTGTGCCCGAAAAGCTGCGGTGCGGAGGCCGCCTGGGCCGGCGAAGACCTTACGATTACCGCGCCCGGCGATCTCGGCCAGCTCATCAATCATATCGAGGGCCGGCAGGTGCTCGACCAGCCGCGCCCGGCGCTTGGCGACGGTGCGGCGACCATCGGCGATCTGGCCGACATCAGGGGCCAGGAGGCCGGCAAGCGGGCGCTCGAAATCGCCGCGGCCGGCGGTCACAACCTCCTTTTCGTCGGCACGCCGGGCGCCGGCAAATCCATGCTGGCGTCGCGCCTTGCCTCGATCCTGCCGCCTATGACACCGGCGGAGATGCTTGAAACGGCCATGATCAGGAGCGTTGCCGGCGATCTGGTCGGCGGCGCGTTGACCCAGGTGCGGCCGTTCCGGGCGCCGCACCATTCCGCCTCCATGGCGGCGATGGTCGGCGGCGGCGCCAGGGCGACTCCCGGCGAGGCGGCGCTCGCCCATAACGGCGTGCTCTTTCTCGACGAGTTGCCGGAATTCTCGCCGCAAGTGCTCGATTCCCTGCGCCAGCCGCTCGAAAACGGCGAAACCGTCATTGCGCGGGCGAACTTTCGCGTCGCCTACCCGTCCCGCTTCCAGCTCGTCGCCGCGATGAACCCGTGCAAATGCGGCTACGCCGGGGAGCCGGGCCACACCTGCCGCCAGGGCGAGCGCTGCGCGGAAAGCTATCAGGCGCGGTTGTCGGGGCCCTTCCTCGACCGCATCGACATGCATGTCGACATCCCGCCGGTGTCGGCCGTCGACATGATGGCCCCGGCCGGCGCGGAAACGAGCGCCGATGTCCGCGAGCGGGTAGTCGCCGCCCGCGCGGTCCAAGCCGAACGCTATGCCGCGCTCGGTCTTGCCGGCGTGCGCACCAACGCCGCCTGCCCGCCTGCCGCGCTCGACGAGGTGGCGGCACTCGACGGCGCCGGCCTGGCGCTCCTGCGCGATGCTGCCGATCGCTTGCGGCTCTCCGCGCGCGGCTATCACCGGGTGCTCAGACTGTCGCGCACGCTGGCCGATCTGTCGGGCGCCGAGGCCATAGCCCGTCCGCATGTCGCCGAGGCGCTCGCCTATCGGTTCCGCTTCCAGAACGCCGCGCTTGCCGCTGCTTAGAGCCCCATAAAACGAGACTAAACCGGTAACACTTCACCAACGCGTTGATGGTACGGTCGTCGTCTGGGCAAAGCGACAAGGACCAAGTAGCGCGTGCATCCTATTCGCAGCCATATAACGGCCGGGCGCCGCCGTATTGCCTTTGAGAGCCTCCGGCAGAACCGGCAGAGCCTGCTTCGTGCGAAGTTCGCGATGAAGGCGACGGACCCGCATTGCCGCCCCCCGGCCACCTTCAATCGATGGTTTGCCGGCTGGCGCACACCGCCAAGCCGCCGTACCGCGGCATTCGCGGCGCTCGCTGTCGGGCTCGCCGCATTGGCGCTTGCCGGCGTCCTTATTTTGACGGAAGCGCTGCCTGACCATATCGGTCCGTTCGCGACCGTCCTGGCGACCGGGCTCCTTGCGACCGTCGGCCTTTTCGGCTTATGGCGCGGGTGGATCGTCGGTGCGCCGGCGAACGAGCCCATGCTCACATGGCCGCCCAGCCAGGCTACGCCCAAGGAGTCCAAGCCGGACGGCGAGGCCGATCCGGGCGTTGGAACGCTTGAACAGGTCAAGGACCAAAACTGGGAACTGGTTCAGATCCTAGAGCGCTATCGGGAGCTTCTCGATCACCACCGCGACGTTATTTATCGCGTCGACAGCGAAGGCCGGATCACATTCGCCAATGACACGTTCTTGACGGTTTTCGGTCTAAGGCGCGGGGACATCGAGGGGAGCCCATTCGAGCCGAAGATCACGGCACGGGGAACACCGTTGGAGAGCGCCCCCGGCACGCCGTCGGACGGCGCCGACGCCGCACCCTTGGATGGCGATATCCTGGTCGAGACGGCACAGGGACCCAGATGGTTCGACTGGGAGACGATCCCGATCTATGGCGGCGGCCACGACGCCCAGCAGATCGTCGGGCGCGACGTGACCGAGCGAAAGGCGGCAGAGAAGCTGCTGGCCGACGCCAGGCAGCAGGCGGAAAGCGCCAACGCGGCCAAATCGAAGTTCCTGGCCACGATGAGCCATGAGATCCGCACACCGCTCAACGGCATACTGGGCATGACCGGCCTTTTGGGCGCAACGCCACTCACACCGGAGCAAAAAACCTATTCCCGCGCCATCGCGACGTCGGGCCAGAGCCTTCTCGCCCTCATCAACGATATCCTCGACTTCTCCAAGATCGAGGCCGGCCATCTCGACATCGTCAACGGCCCGGTGGACCTTACGGCGATCGTTCAAGATGTCGTGGAGCTTCTGGCGCCCAAAGCCCATGACAAGGGTCTGGAGATCGCCTGGCGGATTGCGCCCGACGTCCCGCAGCGCGTGATCACCGACGATCAGCGCGTGCGCCAGGTGCTGCTCAATCTCGCCGGCAACGCCGTGAAGTTCACCGACACCGGCGGCGTCGTGATCGACATCGAACGGGATGGCGGCGATATGCTGCATCTTTCGGTGACCGATACCGGACCCGGCCTGTCGGACACCGAGCGGGCGATCATCTTCCAGGAGTTCGAACAAGGCGACGGCTCGCTCGCCCGCCAGCACGGCGGAACGGGTCTCGGGCTGACGATTTCGCAAAAGGTCGCACATGCACTTGGCGGCTGGATCAGGGTCGAGAGCGACGTGGGCAAGGGCGCGACTTTCACCGTCGACATCCCGATCCGCGTCTCAAAGGACAATGTCGTCAGGTGTCATAAACCGCTGCTTGGCCAGCGTGTCCTGATCGCGTCGGATACGGTTGTCGAGGCTGCCGTTTTGCGGGCGCTGGCCACAGATTTCGGCGGTGCAGCGGACATTGCGCGCGGCGATTCCGACTTCACGACGATTGCGGAGGTCTTCCACCCGACGATCCTGATTGCCGATGCCGATCTGGTCGCGCCGGTGGATTCCAAAGCGCCCGACCGGTTCGCAGGTCTCGAATTCAACCGCAAGATCTCACTGATCAAGCCCGGCGAGAAAAAGCGGGTCGAGGCGCTCAGCGCGCGCGGCTTTCAATCCTATCTCGTTCGGCCGGTGCGCCCGGACTCCTTCTGGCGGGTCGTGACCGGCAAGGATGCGCCGGACTACGCCGCATCGCACGACGATGATGAACTGGCCGTCGTGTCCGGACAGAGCCTGCGCATTCTGTTGGCCGAGGACAACGACATCAACGCGCTCTTGGCCCAGACCCTTTTGACCCGCAGCGGCCACAGCGTGACCTTGGTCAAGAACGGCGAAGACGCGGTGCGGGCCCTGGCGAACCCAAAGGATACGCCCTTCGATCTGATCTTGATGGACGTTCACATGCCCGGCAAGGACGGCCTTGCCGCGACCCGCGACATCCGCGCGCTGCCGCACGGCGGGGCGGTGCCGATCATCGCGCTGACCGCCAACGCGTTTCCTGAGGATCGGCGGGCCTGCCAAGCCGCCGGCATGAACGATCACCTGACCAAACCGCTCGAACCGCGCGCGCTCGCGCGCATGATTGAGCGGTGGTGCGCGCCAACAGAACCGGCCGGCTAGAGCGGAACGCTCTCACATAGAATCATCGTCGCCTCGCGTCGTCCCGGATTGTCGGCGCGGTCGATGCGGGCGGCATCGGGTTGAAGCTGCGGAAGGCCGTGCGCCCCAATCAGGATTGGGAAAACGTCGCCACTATGGTCATTCTCATCCCGATCGTGGTGTATGTCTTCGATTCGATTTCGACCGCCCCGTGCGGGCGCCCGATCGGCACCACCAACCCAAGAGCGCCGTGACCCAAGCAAACGACGTAAGCCGGATGGAAAGTGCGGGCGCCAACACCCGTCGCTATGCCCTTTATTTCACGCCGCCGCCCGATCACCCTTTGACCATGAGCGCGGCGCGCTGGCTTGGGCGGGATGCGTTTTCCGGCCAGACAACCGATTGCCCAGTCGCCGCGCTGGACCCGCATGACTGGGGGCGCTGTGTCGCGTTTCCACGCCGCTACGGGTTTCACGGAACACTGAAGGCGCCGTTCCGCCTCGCCTATGGCGCGTCCAAGACAGCTCTTTTGGACGATCTCGAAGCGTTCTGCGCCGAACTGCCGGCGTTTGAGATCCCACCGTTGGCCGTCGGACGACTTGGGTCGTTCTTCGCGCTCCTGCCGTCCGCCCCCGTGCCGGCGCTCCACGCCCTTGCCGCTGCATTGGTGCAGGACTTCGACACGTTCCGTGCGCCGCTTACCGAGGCCGAGATCGCCAAGCGCAATGTCGATCGTCTCAGCGACACGGAGCGCGACTATCTTGACCGCTGGGGCTACCCCTATGTATTCGATGCGTTCCGATTCCACATGACGCTGACGGGACCGGTCGCCGCCGACGCGCAAGACGCTGTCGAGGCCGTGCTTCGATCCTATTTCGAACCGGTTCTCGGCGCGCCGCTTCTTGTCGACGCGGTCACGGTCTTCGTCGAAGACGAACCCGACACGCCCTTCATGGCGCGGCACCGCTTGCCGCTTGCTCTAACTGGCTAACCCGAGCGCGACCATGGCCGCTGAGACCGTTCTTTCAAACGCCCGTATCGTCCTGGAAGACGACGTTGTCGAGGGCGCGCTGGTCATGCGCGACGGCCGGATTGCCGACATCGGCACGGGACCAGTCGGCGTCGGCGAATCGATGGATGGCGACTTCCTGATCCCCGGCTTGGTCGAGCTGCACACCGATCATATGGAAAGCCACTACGCCCCACGACCCGGTGTGCGCTGGAATATGACCGCGGCGATCCAGGCCCACGATTCGCAGATCGCGGCGTCCGGTATCACCACCGTCTTCGATTGCCTGCGCCTCGGTTCCGACGAGGAAGACGGGTTCAACGGCACCGAAATCCGCTACCTGGCGGATGCGCTCGAGGCATCGCAGGAAGAGGGCCGGCTGCGCGCCGAGCACCTCATCCACCTGCGCTGCGAAGTGTCTGCCGCCGATGTGCTTGAACACTTCAAGCTGTTCGACGACGACCCCTATGTAAAGCTGGCCTCGCTGATGGACCATGCGCCGGGGCAGCGGCAGTTTCAAACGCTCGATCAGTATGAGCTGTACTACAAGACCAAGCGCGGCCTGAGCGATGAGCAGTTCGCCCATTTCATCCGCCGCCGGCAAGAGGCTTCGGCAACCTATTCGGCGGCGCATCGCCAAGCGATAGCGGCGGCCTGCAATGCCCGCGGCATTGCGATAGCGAGCCACGACGATGCGACGACGGCGCACGTCGAAGAGGCCATCGGCTTCGGCGTTCGCCTGGCGGAGTTTCCGACCAGTCTGGAAGCGGCGCGCGCCTCCCACAACACCGGCATGAGTGTCTTGATGGGCGCACCTAATATTGTGCGGGGCGGCTCCCATTCCGGCAATGTCGCGGCCAAGGATCTGGCCGAGGACGACGTGCTGGATGTGCTGTCGTCCGACTATGTGCCGTTCAGTCTGATCTATGCGCCATTCCTGCTGGCCGACGCGATCGAAGCGATCACGCTGCCTGCCGCTATCGCCATGGTCACCGCCACGCCCTCCAAAGCGGTCGGGCTCGACGATCGCGGCCGCATCGCACCGGGCCTGCGCGCCGATGTCGTTCGCGTGCGACGCGATGGCGACGTGCCAGTCGTCCGCACCGTGTGGCGGCAGGGCGACCGGGTCGTGTGAGGCCGGGTCGATGGTGCAGCCGGGGCCGCTTTTTGTGGTCGTTGGGCCGAGCGGATCCGGCAAGGATACGCTGATCGCCTGGCTGAAGGACCGGCTCGCCGGCGATCCATCGATTGTTTTCGTGCGCCGAACCGTCACGCGCACGTCCAATGCCGCGCACGAGGCCCATGATACGATGTCATCGGCGGCGTTCGACCGCGCCGAACAAGACGGCCAGTTCGCGATCACCTGGCGGGCGCATGGCCACGCCTATGGATGGCCGATCGCCATCGCGGGGCATTTAACCTCAGGCGGCGCGGCGATCGCCAACGGCTCCAGACGGTCTGTCGATGCGATCCGGGCGCGGTTCGAGCGGGTCCAATTCATCAACTTGACGGTGTCGGAAGCCGAACTTCGCCGCCGGCTGGAAGACCGGGGCCGGTCGACGGACAGCGCTGTCGACGACCGCCTGGCGGAATCGCTGGCCTTTCGGATCGCCGGCGCCGATGTCGTCGATGTCGACAACTCCGGACCCATCCAGGACGCCGGCAAGTCCACGCTCGCCGTTATGGCCGAGGCCGGTTTGGCTCTTCCTGAGAAAGCGGAGAGGACCTAGAGCATCTCCGGTGAAAGTCGAGTCACCGGAAATGCTCTATCTCTTTGATTTTGAGCATGTTCTTGTCCGAAAACCGCACGCACTTTTCGGGACCATGCTCCGACGCGTCATCCCGGACGCGCTGCAGCATGAAATGCTGATGCGCTGATCCGGGATCTTTCGATGTTCGAGGTTTGCGTTTTGACAAAACGATCCCGGTTCTGCGGTGCATCACCAAGGTGCTACACCGCGCCCGGGATGACCCAAGAAGGGGAATGCTTCTACTTGACCCGCTTCCCCCTAAGCCGCGTTCGCCAGCCCGGCTTCCCAGCCCAGAATCGCCTTCTTACGCGTTACGCCCCAGTGATAACCGCACAGCCCGCCGGACTTGCCGAGCACGCGATGGCACGGGACGATGAAGGAGAGCGGGTTGCGGCCGACCGCCGAACCGACGGCGCGCGCCGCGTTCGGCTTGCCGAGGTGGCTGGCGATATCGGAATAGCTCGTCGCCCGGCCCATGGGAATGCGCAAAAGCGTTTCCCAGACTTTCACTTCGAAATCGGAACCGATGAAAACCAGACGCAAGGGTTGGTCCGGCTGCCAGGCGTCCGGATCGAAGATACGGGTTACATACGATGCGGTCGCCGCGTCGTCGCGCTTGAACTGCGCCGCCGGCCAGCGGCTGGCCATATCTTCGAAGGTTGCCTCTTCACCGCCCTCTTCGGCGAATGCCAGGCCGGCCAGGCCACGATTGGTTGCCATGATCAGCGCGCGGCCAAAGGGCGAGGCGTGGAAGCCGTAGACGATTTCGAGTCCGGCACCCCGCGCCTTGTATTCGCCCGGCGACATGGCGTCGTAGGTGACGAAAAGGTCGTGCAGACGGCCGGGACCGGAGAGGCCAACCTCATAGGCCGTGTCCAGCACGCTGGCGGACTCGCGCAAGAGCTTGCGAGCGCTGTCGATGGTGATCGCCTGGACGAACGCTTTCGGCGACAGGCCGGCGAAACGCGTGAACACGCGCTGGATGTGCGAGGGGCTGTGACCGATCTCGCGAGCCAGCGCATCGAGGCCAGGCTGGTCGCGCCAGGTCTCGGAAAGATACTCGATCGCCTGTGAAACGATCCGGTAATCCGCCATGGTGTCGCTGGCGGAGATTGACGTCGTGTCGGGCATGGTCATGTCGTGTGTGTCGCGCATGGTGATGATCCTTAATCCTAGCGGCAAGTTATGACCGCCGACAGGCCGGAACCACCCGTTTCTTGTGCGCCGACTAACGACTAAACAGCGAGACCTTTCGAAGCGCCGGCGCGAAGGCTTCAGCGAACGTTTCCTTCTCACCCGGCGGCAGGAAACGCCCGATCGCCACCGCCTTATCGCGCACTGAAACGACGATGTCCTGTACGCCGTCCTCGGTGCGCTCGACCGCAAGCCGCGCCCAGTTTGGGTCAAGCACGAACTGGCGCGCCTTGCCCGCCGCCGTCACATGGCGGATGGTCAGGCTTTCCGGCGTCAGGACCACGGTCTCATAGGCGCGCGCGGCATTTCGGTTGGCCCTAAACGCCAGGAAAATGATCAAGACATCGAGACCCAGAAATCCGACGATCGGCCATGCGCCCATGGCCAGAAAGACCGCGGCCGGTATCGAACACACACCGGCAAAGACAGCGACCGCCAAAAGCAGTTGGTTGTGCGCCATCGAGCGGTGCGGGGTCAGCGTCGCGGCGAAAAGCGGCGTGGTCTGTCGTGGATAAGCGGCTGCATTCGTCATCGCCCTGGAGTATAGAGACCCGATGCCGCAAGACCAGCCTTCCGCCGCGAAACTCACCAAAGCCAGGCGGCGAAAGCCTTCAAGGCGATCCCGATTGAAGCCGGAGGAGATCGAGGCGTTCTTCTTTCGCCTAAAGGCGATCGATCCGGAGCCCAAGGGCGAACTGAACTATGTCAATCCGTTCACATTGCTGGTTGCTGTGGTCCTCTCGGCCCAGGCAACCGATGTGGGCGTCAACAAAGCAACGGGTCCGCTTTTCGCCGTCGCCGACACGCCGGAAAAAATCCTAGCGCTCGGCGAGGAGCGGCTGCGCGAATACATCAAAACCATCGGCCTTTATCGCAACAAGGCGAAGAACGTGATGGCGCTGTGCCGCACCTTGATCGACGAGCACGGCGGAACGGTGCCGGACACGCGTGAGGCGCTGGAGGCCCTGCCCGGCGTCGGCCGCAAGACGGCCAACGTCGTCCTCAACATCGCCTTCGGCCAACCGACGATCGCCGTCGACACCCATCTCTTTCGGGTCGGGAACCGGACGGGACTGGCACCCGGCAAGACGCCGCTTGACGTGGAGTTGACGCTGGAAAAAGTGGTTCCCGATGCCTACCGGCTACACGCGCATCACTGGTTGATCCTGCACGGGCGCTATTTGTGCAAGGCGCGCAAGCCCGAATGCTGGCGTTGTCCGGTCGAGGATTTGTGCCAACACAAGGAAAAGACACCGGCGCCGGGTTAGAGTCCTCAATTGTCGCTTGATTGGTCCGAAAACCGGTTCCCACTTTTCGGATTTGGCTTCAGACCCGTCCCGCCCGGATGGCCTTGACAAGATGGACCATGAAGGCCGTGGCGAAGAGCGGCGTCAAAAGGTTCAAAAGCGGCACGGCCAGAAAGCCCGCAATGATGAGGCCGCCCAGGAAAACCTGAGCACCCTTGGCGCGCCTCAATTCGGCGACATCCTCGACCGTCATGTGCCGAAGCGCGGCCAGCTCGAAATACTCCCGGCCGAGCAGATAGCCATTCGCAACGAAGAAGGCGATGAAGTTGATGCCCGGCAAGAGCGCCAGCAAGAGCACGCCGATGTTCACCCCGACGACGACCAGCGCGAACTTGGCGGCCTGAACCATCGCCGCGCCCATCGGCAACGGATGCCCAGCGGGATCGAGCGGATAGTGGGTGTCTTCCACGACATCGGCGACGTCGTCGAGAAACAGGCTGGCGATCAGTGCAGTGATCGGCGCGATCAAGAATGCCAGCATGATGATCGAACCGAAGCCGGCGACGAAAGCGATCAGCGTTTCCAGCCAGGGATAGGGAACGACCAGGACGACGCTCAAAAGCCCATTCAACCCGATCCAGGCCACCACCAGCAACAGAACCGTCAGCCCCAGCGCCTTCCAAAAGACGGAGCGAAACGGCGGTGACCAAATGTCGTTGAAGGCAGTGCGCGCGGCGCGGATCATGCAGCGGTCCGAGAAAGGTTCAGGGTCGAGATAGGCGCAAGCCGCGCACGATACAAGCACTGTCGCGTCGCCCGCATCGCCGACTGACAGAAAGGCGGCCTTGCAACTGCTCCCGCTATCGTCTAGCCGGTGGCGCGGTGTTGACGCGTTCGCGGAGTTCTCATGACCAGCCAGTTCGATGTGCTGTCCATCGGCAATGCCATTGTCGATATTCTCGCCCGGTCCGATGACGATTTCCTCGTCCAGGAAGGCCTCGCCAAAGGATCGATGAATCTCATCGATGCGGAACGGGCCGAAACGCTCTACTCCGCCATGGGGCCGGCGATCGAGGCGTCAGGCGGCTCGGCCGGCAACACCGCCGCCGGGATCGCGAGCCTGGGCGGTCGCTCGGCCTATGCCGGCAAAATCGCCGACGACGCCCTTGGCACCGTCTATCGCCACGACATGACCGCGCAGGGCGTGCACTTCCGAACCGCGCCGCTGCTTGATGGCGCGCCGACGGCGCGTTCGATGATTCTCATCACCCCCGACGGTGAGCGCACGATGAACACGTATCTCGGTGCCTGCGTCGAACTCGGCCCGGAGGATATCGATGACGACGTGGCCGCCTCCAGCGCCGTTATCTATTTCGAAGGCTATCTGTGGGACCCGCCGCGCGCCAAAAACGCGCTGCGCAAGGCGGCGGACATCGCCCATGCCAACGGTCGCCGAATGGCGATCACGCTGTCCGACTCCTTCTGTGTGGACCGCTGGCGGTCGGAATTCCTCGACCTCATTCGGTCAGGAACCGTCGATATCGTCTTTGCCAACGAGCACGAGGTGCGCGCGCTCTATCAAACGGCCGATTTCGATACGGCGATCACGGCCTTGCGCGCCGATGCGGCGCTTGGGATCGTCACGATGAGCGAGCACGGCTCCATGGTCGTGGAAGGCGAGACGACGTCAACCGTCGGCGCGCGCCCGGTGGAGCAGATCGCCGACTTGACCGGCGCCGGCGATCTGTTCGCGGCCGGATTTCTCTATGGTTTGACCCATGATTTGCCGCATGCCGTATCGCAGGACCTGGGCGCGCTGGCCGCCGCGCGGTCGATCGAGCAGATTGGACCGCGTCCGCAGGTCAATCTTGCGGACGATGCGCGCCAGGCCGGCATCGCGATCTAAAGCGGAATGCGTCCAAATGGAGTATCCCCTCCATCGTCATCATGGACGCAGGTGTCTGACGTCGAACGATCCCGGATCGGCGCAGCATTTCATGCCGCAGCGCATCCGGGAAGACGCGCGAAGTAAACAGGCCGAACTTTATCCCATTCTAGTTGCGCAACCGGCCCTACAGCCGCCGAAGGGCCACCGCTTCGACGCTGTGATCCGGCCCCTTGTGCAGAATGAGATCGGCGCGCTGACGCGTCGGCAGGATGTTTTCCCGCAAATTGGGCAGATTGATCGTGTTCCAGATCTTCAAGCTCGTTTCCCGCGCTTCCTCGTCGGTGAGGCTGGCGTAGCGGTGAAAGAAGGAGCGCGGATCGGAGAACGCCGTCTCGCGTAGCCGCATAAAGCGCGACACATACCACTCCGCCGCGTGGCTCGCATCGGCGTCGATATAGATCGAAAAATCGAAGAAATCGGAGACGAATGGGATGGCCTTGCCGTCGCGGGGCAGTCGGGCGGGCTGAAGCACGTTCAAGCCCTCGACGATCAGCACATCCGGCTGATCGACGACAGTCTTCTCATCGGCCAACACGTCATAAACCAGGTGTGAGTATTTCGGCGCCTCGACATTGCGAACGCCCGCCTTGATGTCGGTCAGGAACCGCAGGAGCGTGCCGACATCGTAGCTCTCGGGAAACCCCTTCCGGTTCATCAGTCCTTCGGCTTCAAGAACGGCGTTGGGATGCAGAAAGCCGTCGGTCGTGATGAGGTCGACTTTCGGCGCGTTGGGCAGGCGGGCAAGGAGGGCGCGCAGGACGCGGGCGGCCGTCGACTTGCCGACGGCGACGCTGCCGGCCATGCCGATGATGTATGGGGTCTTGGCGCCATCGCCGCCCAGGAACCGCCCGGTGACATCGAACAATCCTGCGGTCGCCGTGATGTAGAGGCGCAGCAATCGGGCGACGGCGAGATAGATCTCTTCGACCTCTTCGAGCGAGATCGGCTCGTTCAGGCCGCGCAGGGCGTCGAGCTGCTCTGCGGTCAGTGTCATTGGCGTGTCGGCGCGCAGACCCGCCCATTCCAGGCGCCTGAACACGCGATAAGGCGATAAGCCGTTGCGGGTGATGTCGTCCTTGAAGCGTTGTCCCCGTTGCGGCATGGCGTTTGCTATCCCGCCTTGCCGCCTCGGGCGGCTTTTTCCGCATGTCCGGATTGACCGGTCCGGCCCTCCAGTTCCGCCAGAACGTCGTTAAAATCGACGCCGGCGGATTCCAGAAGAACCAGGAGATGGTAGATGGCGTCGGCGGCTTCGGCCTTTAGTGCGCCAGAGTCCTCAGACATTGCGGCAATGACAGTCTCAACCGCTTCCTCGCCGAACTTTTGCGCGCACATGGCAGTGCCAGCGTCCAAAAGGGTTTTGGTGTAGGACGCATCCGCGTCGGCGGTCCACCGCTGGCGGATCGTCGCGACAAGCAAACTGAGAGTGTCATCGCTCATGCCGCACCGGCATCCATGCGCATGGCTAGCCCGGCGGTGGCCATGTGCGCCTTGGCCTCGGCGATCGTGTGATCGCCGAAATGAAAGATCGAGGCGGCGAGCACCGCCGTCGCACCGCCGTCGCGGATGCCTTCGACCAAGTGATCGAGCGTGCCGACACCGCCCGACGCAATAACCGGAATCGGCACGGCGTCGGCAACGGCACGGGTCAAGGCCACGTCATATCCAATGCGCGTGCCGTCGCGATCCATGGAGGTCAGTAGGATTTCCCCGGCGCCGAGCATTGCCACCTTTCGCGCGAATTCGATCGCGTCGATCCCCGTCGGCGTGCGTCCGCCATGGGTGAAGATCTCCCAGCGCGGCGTTTCGTCGTTGGCAGACACACGCTTGGCGTCGATGGCCACGACAATGCACTGATCGCCGAATTTCTCCGCCGCCCGGCGCACGAAGTCCGGGTCCTTGACCGCCGCCGTGTTGATCGAAACCTTGTCGGCACCGGCTAGAAGCAGCGCGCGGATATCGTCCAAAGTCCGAACGCCGCCGCCAACCGTTACGGGCATGAAACAATGTTCCGCGGTGGCTTTCACGACATCGAGCAAGATGGCCCGGTCTTCGTGACTGGCGGTTATGTCGAGAAAGCACAGTTCGTCGGCACCGGCCGCGTCATAGGCGATGGCCGCCTCGACCGGATCGCCGGCGTCGCGCAGATCGACGAAGTTGACACCCTTTACGACACGACCGTCCTTGACGTCGAGGCAGGGAATGATGCGGGCTTTCAGCATGCGCCGAACCGAGTTTATGGTGCGGCGCACATAGTTGCGGGATTTTGGCTTTCAATTCAAGGTCATGCGGTGTCGTCGCATCGTCATCGGCCGCGCCAGACCGGGTCGCGCTTTTCGGCAAAGGCCCTAAAGCCCTCATGAAGGTCCTCGCTGCCATAAAGCCTGTCGACGGTTTGAAACTGCCGTTTGGTCACCCGATTGAGCGCATCGTTGAAACGCATCGCCTCAGCTTCGCGGACGACTTCCTTGATCGCGGCCATGACCAATGGCGGTCCTGCGGCGATCATGGCCGCCATTTGGCGTGCCTCATCCATCAGCGCATCGGCGGCCGCTACGCGATTGACCAAGCCCCAGCGGTGCGCTTCCTCGGCGTCGAGCCAGCGGCCCGTCATCAGCATCTCCATGGCGATGTGATACGGGATGCGCTTCGGCAGCCTGATCGATGCCGCATCGGCAATCGTGCCGGAACGGATCTCCGGCAGGGCGAAGGTGGCGTGATCGGCCGCCAGAATGATGTCGGTCGAAAGAGCGATCTCCAGTCCGCCGCCGCAGCAGATGCCGTTGACGGCCGCGATCACCGGTTTGTTCATGTTGGGGAGTTCCTGAAGCCCACCGAACCCGCCCTGACCGTAGTCGCCGTCGACTTCGTCGCCGTCCGCCGCAGCCTTTAGGTCCCAGCCGGGGCAGAAGAACTTTTCACCGGCACCGGTGACGATTGCGACGCGCAGGTCCGTGTCGTCGCGGAAGTCGGCGAAGATATCGCCCATGATCCGGCTGGTGGCGAGATCGATGGCGTTCGCCTTGGGTCGGTCGATGGTCACTTCAAGGACGGCGCCATCGCGCCGGGTCTTGATGGGATGTGCGGTCATGAGCGGTCCTCCCTCAGGCGGATCAAGGCGTCGGCAATGATCGCGCGGTCCTCGGTGACGATGAGCGGGTTGATTTCGAGTTCTTCGAGACGGTCGGCATGATCGCCGGCATAGCGCGCGACGGCTAGAATAGCATCAACGACGGCGTCGATGTTCGCGGCGGGGCGCCCCCGCGCGCCGTTCAGGATTGGCGCGATCCGCAGCGACGCGATCGCCGCGCGAATATCGTCGCACCGGACCGGCAGCAGGCGAACAGCGCTATCGTCCAGGACTTCGGTATAGATCCCCCCAGCACCGATCGTCAGCACGAAGCCATGGGCCGGATCGCGGATCACGCCGACGAGCAGTTCGGCAATCGCGCCTGTCACCATTTCCTCGATAAGGAAGCCGCCCGTCGTGCCGGCCATCTTTTGCGCCGCCGCGAGAAGAGCGGCTTCGTTGTCGATGTTGAGCGCGACCAGACCGGCCTCGGACTTGTGCGCGGCGCCCTCTCCCTTCAGGACAACCGGATAGCCGATGGCAGCGGCGGTCGTCGTGAGACAGTCCGTGGACGGTGCGACCTGTCCACGTGGACAGTCCACACCATGGGAAACGAGCGCCATCTTCGCCTCGGCCTCCGTGAGTGTCCGGCTCGACGGCGGTGATTCGGGGGGTGGAACGATGACCGGCACCGGTTCAGACTGCTGCCATGCGGCACCGATCATGGCGGCCGCGGCGACGGCCTGGGCCGCTGTATCGAGACCGTTCAGCGGCGCAATACCGCGCGCGGTTAGTTTGCGGCAAAGGTCTTCCGGCAGATTCTCGGGAACGACCGACACAAGAGCAAGTGGAATAGCGGCTTGTTCCGCAGCCGTTTCGAATGCCGACACCGTTGTCATCCACGACGCCGGATTGCATCGGTCGGCGCGCGGCAGGTCCATGACGAGAAGACCGAACTCGGCGGATGTCTGGAACGCTCGGGCAAAGAGCCGGGTCAGTTTCGGCACGTCGTTCCAGATATAGGTGTGATAGTCGAGCGGATTGGCGATGGCGACCTTGGGACCGAGGATTTCGGCGAGCTTTTCTCGAATCGGCTCTTCGAATTCCGGAAAAGACAACCCAGCCGGGTCCGCCAGATCGGCGATCATGCCCGCTTCGCCACCGGAACAACTCAACGATATCAACCGATTACCGCTAAGTGGACCGTGGACATGGAGAAGCTTCAATGTCTCCAAAAGGGTCGGTATCGTGGCGACGCGGGCGATGCCGAGCCGTTCGAACAACGCCTCAGCGCCGGCATCCTCGCCGACAAGCGCCGCCGTGTGGCTGACGGTCGACGCACGACCCGCCTCGCTTCGTCCGATTTTGACGGCGACGACAGGTTTGCGGGCGCGCCGCGCCGCTATCGCGAAGGCCTCGAACGCGGCCAGATCGCCGATCCCCTCAATGAGAAACCCGATCGCCGTCACGCGCGGATCGGCCGAGATGGCGTCGGCGAGTGCGGCGAGGCCGATCTGCGCCTGATTGCCCACCGTTGCGACGTAAGCCACCGGCAGACCTCGCCGCTGCATGGTGGCATTGATCGCGATATTCGATGATTGCATGACCAGTGCGACGCCCTTGTCCACCGGCTCGCAACCGTGCTGGTCCGGCCAGAGCGACACGCGGTCGAGACAATTGAGGAAACCGTAGCAATTCGGCCCCAGCACCGGCATGGCGCCTGCGGCCGCGAGCAGCGCCGCCTGACGTGCCGCGCCATGGGCCCCGGTTTCGCTGAAGCCGGACGCAAAGCAAACGGCACCGCCAGCGCCAGCCTCCGCGAGGCCCGCGACGATCTTGATGGTCCGGTCGCGATTGACGCCGATAAATGCCGCGTCGACGCTGCCAGGCAGCGCCGAAAGATCGCGAAAGGCGGGGCATCCTCCGATGCTTTCGCGAGACGGATGAACCGGCCAAATGTCGCCGGAGAACCCTAACTTTCGGCACTCAACGACGACGTTTTCCGCCCACGCGCCGCCGAAGACGGCGATTGACTTCGGACGCAGCAGGCGGTCGAGGCGATGACCGGTCATCGCTCAGGCGCCAAGCGGCCGCAACAGTTCGCGACCGATGATGTGACGCTGGATCTCCGACGTCCCGTCCCAGATGCGCTCGACACGCGCGTCGCGCCAAAAGCGAGCCAGCGGCAGATCGTCCATCAGGCCCATGCCGCCGAAGACCTGGATCGCCTCGTCGGTTACCCGCGCCAGCATCTCCGTCGCGTAGAGCTTTGCCGAGGCGATCTCACGCTCGGCGGGCAGGCCCTGATCGAGGCGCCAGGCCGCGGCAAGGGTCAGCCAATCGGCCGCATCGATCTCGGTGATCATGTCGGCAAGCTTGAAGGCCACGCCCTGAAACCGACCGATCGGCTGACCGAATTGCCGCCGCTCCGCCGCCTGGGGCAGAGCCAGCTCGAAGGCACGTCGGGCGCGCCCAACCGCCATGGCGGCAACGGTCAGTCGCGTTGCGAAAAGCCATTCATTGGCCAACTCGAAACCGCCGTCCACGGCGCCCAGAACCTGATCCTGGGGGATACGGCATTCATCAAAGGACAGGATCGTGTTGTGATAGCCGCGATGGCTGACGGAGTTATAGCCCGGTCGGATCTCGAAGCCGGGCGTGCCGCGATCGACCAGAAAGCAGGTGATCCGCTTCTTCTTGCCGCGCGGCGTGTCGTCTTCGCCCGTCGCAGCGAACAGGATGACGAAATCGGCAATATCGGCATGCGAGATAAAATGTTTCGTACCCGATATGATCCAGTCCAAACCATCTTTCTTGGCCATGCACTTCATGCCGCGTAGATCGGAACCGGCGTCCGGTTCGGTCATCGCCAAAGCGTCGATCTTCTCGCCGGTGACAGCGGGATTAAGATAACGGTCGCGCTGATCCCCTTCGCAAGCCATCAGGATCGCCGACGGCCGGCCGAAAAACACGGTCAGTGCCATCGTGCCGCGGCCAAGCTCGCGTTCCAGAAGCGTGAAATTGAGAAAATCCAGGCCGCCGCCGCCAACTTCGGCGGGCATGTTCGCGGCATAAAAACCCAGATCGATGCATTTCTGCTTGATCTCTTCGCCAAGCTCCGGCGGCACCTTGCCCGTGCGATCGATCTCCGCCTCGTGGGGATAGATCTCCGTCTCGACAAAGCTGCGAACCGTGTCGACCAACAGGCGTTGTTCGTCGGAAAGGGCAAAATCCATGGTCAGTTCCCCGCAGATGGCCGGTCAGCCAGACGCGCAGCGTGTTCACCGACCGTTTCGCCAGCACCCCAGCCAGTTTCACGGAGGGCGGCAAGGATCGCGACCAGATTGTCGTCACGCTTGCGCGCCAGGTCGGAAAGCGTGCGATCGCCGGACTGGGCATCGGATTGACCGGCGATCGTCTCGACGAGGTCGTCCGTGAACTCCGGAACATTGGTCAAATAGGACCAGGGCCACGCCAATGTCGGACCGAACTGCGCCAGGAAATGGCGCATGCCGGCCGCGCCACCGGCGATCCGATAGGTCTCGAACAACCCCATCTGCGCGAAACGCAGGCCGAAGCCGAAGCGGATCGCGTCGTCGATCTCGGACGTCGTCGCGACACCGTCCTTCACCAGCCAGAGGGCCTCGCGCCACATGGCCTCCAACAGCCGGTCGGCGATGAAAGCATCGATTTCCTTGCGCACGACGAGCGGTTTCATGCCGAGCGCCGTGTAGAGGTCGGCCGCCCGCGCAACGACCGCATCGTCGGATCGCTCACCCGCAACCAGCTCGACCAGCGGAATGAGATAAACCGGATTGAACGGATGAGCGACAATCAAGCGCTCAGGATGGATCATCTCGGCCTGGAGTGCCGTCGGACGAAGGCCAGACGTCGAGGACGTGATAATCGTTTCCTTTGAGGCTGCGGCCTCGATCTCCGCATAGACGGATTGCTTGATGTCGAGACGCTCCGGCACCGATTCGACGACCATGTCGGCATCGGCGACGGCGTCGGCGATGCTGGCGCAGTACCGCATCTGGCCGGGCATCCACCTGGCCTTCGGAAAGAGCGCCTTAAAGGCCCGCTCAGCGTCCCGCAGTAATGCCGATATGGTATTCTCGGCGTCCGGCGCCGGATCGAAAACATCGACATCGATACCGTTTTGAACGAACCGGGCCGCCCAACCGCCGCCGATAACGCCGCCACCGACGACAGCTATTTTATTAATACTACTCATATCATGCCCAGCGCTTTTGAAGCATGAGTTTCTGACGCACCTCATCGGGGCCGAGTATGGCGCAACCCATTGATTCTGCGATGGTTACAGCGCGCGCCACCAAATCGCCATTGGTCGCCAACACGCCCTTTTCAAGCCAGAGATTGTCTTCCAGACCGACGCGGATGTTGCCGCCGGCAAGCGCTGCGAGCGCCGTATAAGCCAGTTGATTGCGGCCGATGGAGAACGCGGAAAACGTCCAGTCTTCCGGTAGATTGCCGACCAGGGCCATCAAGGTCGGGATATCGTCCGGTGCGCCCCAGGGAATGCCCATGCACAACTGCACCATGACGGGATCGTCGATCAGTCCTTGATCCTTCAGCCACTTGGCCAGCACCAGATGACCGCCATCGAAGATCTCGATTTCGGGACGCACGCCGAGCGCTTGAATGCGCGCGGCCATCGCTTTCAGCATGGCCGGCGTATTGGTCATCACGTAGTCGCCTTCGCCGAAATTCATCGTGCCGCAGTCGAGGGTGCAGATTTCAGGCTTGATCTCGGCGATATGAACGAGGCGCTCCTCAGCGCTCGCCATGTCGGTGCCGGCATCATCGGGCGGCAGGGGACGGTCCGGCGAGCCGAGTACCAGATCGCCCCCCATGCCGGCGGTTAGGTTCAGCACCATGTCGACGCCGGACGCACGGATCAGGTCCACCGTCTCGCGATAGAGCGCCGGATCGCGCGACGGTTTGCCGGTGTCAGGGTCGCGGACATGGATATGGGCGATCGCCGCGCCCGCCTCGGCGGCCTCGATCGCGGCGTCGGCGATCTGTCGCGGTGTCACAGGCACCTTGTCGGACCGGCCGACCGTGTCGCCCGACCCGGTGAGCGCACAGGTGATGAAAACGGCGCGGTTGACCGACAATGCCATCGCGATTCCTCCCTCTTTAGCGGTCATGTTGACGAGATTCTCCGTCTATGTTTGACGAATTCAGCGAAATACTTGATTATTTTCGCAATGTCTTTGTTCGCACCGTCCAATCAGCCGCTTTCAGCCACTTTGTTGGTCGTTCCGGATTCATCGATCATGTCGGTTGCTTCCACAGTCGATCCGATGCGGGCCGCCAATCGGGTCGCCGACCGGGTGTTGTTTTCCTGGCGGATCGAGACTTTGGATGGCAGTCCGGCGATGACGACGTGCGGCGTGCCGATCGCCGCCGACGGCACCTTCGGCGAACGGTCGGCGGGCGACCTTTTGATCATCATCGCCGGGTTTCGACAGGCCAGTCACGTCGAGCGCGGCAGATTGCGATATCTGTCGTCCGCGTTGCGGCGGTTCGCCATGATCGGCGGTGTGGAAGCCGGCAGTTGGCTGCTGGCCCGGGCAGGGCTGCTCGACGGCAAATCCGCGACCACGCACTGGGAGGATTTGGAGGACTTCGCCGCGCGGTTTCCCGAAACGGATGTGCGGGCGGATCGCTTCGTCGTCGATCCTCCGGTCTTCACGGCCGGGGGTGCATCGCCGTCTTTCGATTTGATGCTGCACTTGATCCAGGCGCGCTGGGACATGCCGCTGGCACTGTCGGTGGCGAGCGTCTTCATCTACGACGCCGCCCATTCCGGCACCGACGCGCAGCCACTGGTGTCCACAGGCCGGCTCGGCGGCCACGAGCCGCGCGTTGCGGCGGCAATCGACCTGATGACGGGCGCGCTTGACGAGCCACTGACGCTTCCGGCGATCGCAAAGCGGCTATCGGTGTCGACACGCACGCTGGACGATTTGTTCCGATCCGCGCTCGGCCGCAGTCCGGGCCGCTATTATCGCGATCTGCGCCTTGAGGCGGCGCGCCGCATGGTGCGCGATACCAGTCTTTCGGTCGGCGAGATCGGCGTGCGAACCGGCTTTAGCGCGCCATCGGTGTTTTCCCGCCGGTTCAAGGCACGTTTCGGCGAAAGCCCGACGCACTATCGCGTGAAGAGGCGCTAGGCGCCTAAACTTTGGTTATAGGCTGAAAGACATAAGCTTTTTGGCAATGGGGTGAGGGCGCTTCAGCACCTAGTTCGGGTCGGCCCGCACGGAGCGGGCGCACGTCAACTTGAACCAATGGAGACCCCAAATGACGAAATCGTTTATCACATCCAATCGACTCAAAGGCTCGGCCGCCGTTCTGGCACTTGCCCTGGCGCCAGCGCTCGCGTTTGCCAGCGTGACGGTGGGTGACAAGCTTGGCTCGACGGAAGAGGAAATCCGCGCCATGCTTGAACAGGACGGCTACGTGATCGAAGAGATCGAGGTCGAGGGCGACGAAATCGAAGTCGAGGCGACGAAGGATTCAATCGCCTACGAGATCGAGATCGCCACTGAAACGGGCGAAGTGATCGAGATTGAGATCGAAAAAGACGACGTTGACGATGACAACGACTGATCGTCATGCGGTTCGGGCCAGGCGCCTTGTGCTCTGGCCCGAGACCGACTCAAGGACGCGCGATATTCAAGCCAAGAGATTCCAATGACCGAACCTGGACGCCATATCAGCCTTTTTGCCTTGTTCACGCTGCAGGCGTTCTGCGTCCTGTTTTTCCTCGGGGACGCGGTCGCGGACGTGATGGGCTGGGAGCAAGCGCTTGGCGTCAAGGACACGGATTTGTTCGAATATCTGGTCGTGATCGCCCTGATCCTCGGTCTCGTGCTCACCGGATTGGAAATCCGAAAAATCCTGCGCCGTCAGCAGCGGATGGAGCATCAAATCAAGGCGGCATCGGGCGCGTTTTCCGACCTGCTGCGGGAACACTTCGAGACCTGGAGCCTGACCGAAGCCGAGCGCGACGTGGCGCTGCTGGCCATCAAGGGCTTGCCGGTCGCCGAGATTGCACGCGTTCGGGAGACAAAGGAGGGGACAGTTAAGGCGCAGTGCAACGCGATCTACCGCAAGGCCGGCGTGAACGGCAGAACGCAACTGCTCAGCCTTTTCGTCGAAGACCTCATGGCAGAGAGCCTCATTCCCGCAGGTCACTGACGCAAACGATCGCTTCGAGCGCAAGCGTGTCGACCACACACGAAAAGCACTGCGGCAATTGCGCGCAAAGGTTGCCATGACGTCGCGGCATGTTAGCATGCCAACAGTTGTGTCAGGGGCAATGGCGCAGCTTTCGGTCCATGCGAAGTTGCCGGGAGGCGGGACGTGGCTGACACCCTGACCCTCGGTGGCTTGGACGGCGACGGGAGCGGTTCATGCGACTGATTTCGATAATTCTTGTCTTTGTTTTTCTGTCCATTGTTGGATCGGCATCGCCGGCGCGCGCGCAAAGCATGTTGAGCGAAGACTATGCCGCGACCGATTCGATCTACTCGCCATCGGAGCGAGCCGGCCGGGAAATCTGGCTGTTCGCCACGGCCTTCAACGACCGCTTCTTCACCTATTCCTATCCGCAGCGCCTGGGTGCGGTGATCGACTGGTATAAGGTGCTGGCCGCCGAGAAGAAGGGTGACCTCTTCAATGCCTGGGGCGCGATCCCCAATCCCGACTGCTGCGTGCCCGGCGACGAAAACTGCCCCGCTCAATCGCTTGAGGAGACCTATGGGTTTCAATGGTGTCCGGGCGACGACGAGCTTTTGGCCTTCGTTGGCCGCGAAGGATATCGCGACCCGGCCTGCGACTTCGTCGACGGACCGTTCGACACGGCGACGCCACATGGCGACGTCGATCAACGGCAGGATTCCTGTGATCTGCACTTTGGAACCTCGACCGGCGCACTCGGCTTGCGGAAGTTTCCGAACCCCCGCTTCGACGCCGATGCTTGGACGCGACTGAACGGATCGCCGGCGTCCTGGGACGGCTACCGCAACATGCTGTCGCCCGATCCGAACGATCCCGATGGCCGCATGAACAGGATCATGGATGGCTCGGTGGAGCCGCCGTTCCGCATCGGCATGGCCTGTGGCGCCTGTCACATCGCCTACGATCCGCTCAATCCGCCGGCTGACCCGGACAATCCGGCCTGGGAAAACATCAAGGGCCTGGTCGGCAATCAGTACAGCCGCATTTCCGAGATGCTCGGATCGGGCCTGTCGCAGCACCGGCTTGAGTGGCAGCTTGTCGCCCGCGCCCGGCCCGGCATTGTCGACACCTCCGCATTGCCGATGGACCTTGTGTCCAATCCAGGCACGATGAACGCCATCATCAATTTTGCCCGCCGGCCGGTGTTCGAGCAGCGGGTCTTGAAATGGCGCAAGACCGAGATGTGCGCCGTCGACGCCGACCCGGATGCCTGCTGGTGCGAGCCAGGCAAGGCCGGTAAGTGCTGGGAGCGCTCCGAGAAGGTTGAGGACGTGCCCTTCGTGCTGAAAGGCGGCGAGGATTCCATCGGCTTCAACGAAGCGATCCAACGCGTCTATTTCAACATCGGCTCTTGCGCCGAACAGTGCTGGATGAACCATATCCCGGACCTGCGCGCCGCCGACCCGGCACAGCGCAATTATGGCCAAACGCCATTCGACATCGGCATTTGTCGCCGCGACTGCGCCAGTTTCCGGGCAATCGAGGACCGGCTGGACGACATCAAGGCTTTCTTCCTGACCGCAAGACCGACCGATTTGTGGCAGGCGCGGGGCCTCGATAGCCCGCGCGACCTGGAAGTTGCCCTTGACGACGAATACTTCGACGGTGCCGTCGAAGAAGGCCGCGCGGTGTTCGCGCAGACCTGTGCCCGGTGCCATTCGAGCCAGCCTGGGCCCTACGACAATGTCGACTTCACCGCCACCGACCCGGATGATCCAACGCTCAGGCTCGATTGGCTCGGCAACGACCAACTCTCGCCGGCGACGGAAATCGGCACCTACAGTGCCCGCTCGCTTCACTCCAACCACATGAAGACACGGGTTTGGGAGCAATATGCCTCGCTCGACCTGCACGAGCGCGCGCACGACCCGAACCGGCCGGAAGTGATGTCGAACGCCGGGCGCGGCTACTATCGCAACATTTCGCTGCTTTCGACCTGGGCGCACGCGCCGTTCATGCACAACAACGCGATCGGCCCTGAAATCTGCGGCAAGCCAAGCGATCGCGCAGTCGATTTCTATCGCTCGCCCTATGTCGACGACGGCGGCCAACCGCTCGCCGATCCACCCAATTGCTGGGCGTTCGATCCCTCCGTCGAGGGTCGTTACCAGCTTTACAAGGCCTCGATGGAGCTTTTGCTTAATCCGGAAGTTCGGACGCCGAAAATGTTCCTGCTCGACCGCGATCTCATCATAGACGTCGCGCCGGACATCAAGATCGGCGACCGGGAACTGGGCCTTTCGATCACGATCCCAAGAGGGTTCCCGGCGGTTTCGGTCAATTCTCTGCGCTACAAGGATCTGATCCAGGATCTGGTCCTTGTGAAGACCGATCCCGACCGGTTCGATGCGAAATACACAGAAAACCTGACGCCGGAGCGCCGCGACGAACTACGTGCGGGTCTTCTGGAGATTCGCGAAGGTCTTGAGAAGATGGCCGGGCGGACGGTTTTGAAACTGGCGCTGGGTCAGACCGATGTCGTTCAAGCCTCGACCGATCAGTCCCTGCTCACGGTCCGGGACGAGTTCGTTCAGGGCTATTACTCCAATGTTCTCGACCGCATCGAAAACGCCGGTCACCGTTTCGGCGAGGGCTTGAGCGACCGCGAGAAGCAGGCGCTGATCGCCTTCGTTGCGACCTTGTGAGTGGAGGCGGTTGATGGTTCGTCCCGTTTTTATCGGTATTCTCGGCGTGGCGATCGTGCTGATCGGCGCCGCCGGCCTGCTTTACTCCGGCTCGCAAGAACTCGTTCAGGCGACACGGCCCGACGTTCCCTTCGCGCCTCTTACCGACGACAGTTTGAAGGATCCGGATAATCCGGCGAAGGTCTTCCGGGTCGATTTCGCGCGGGTGGAGTCCGACCTCCCGCTCTCGCGCGCCGATTTGATGGCGCTGACGCCGGACAATCTGCGGTCGCTCAACCAGGAAGAGATCGATCAGATTTACGGACGGCTGGCCGCCGGACCGATCCCCGATGGCGCTTATCTTGGCGATTTGTTCTTCCCGCGCGGCGAGGAGGGCGACCTGGAGCCGCGCCTTGAGGAGATCGTTGGCGGCTTCAAGGGCCGCTTGGCGGGGCGCAAGATCGAGATCGCCGAAAAGCTCGGCCGCGCGCTTTGGAAGGGCAAGATGTTTTATCGCGAGGAGCGGGTCCTGCGGAATTTCATCGAGGACTTCAGACCGCTGGAAGCCCTGATCGACAATCCGGATGCGCTGCTGACCGCGAACGTGCCGCGCGAGGGCTGGCTTAAATATTTCCGGCCCACGACGAATGTCTGGCTAGTCTTCCCGGCGAAGCTCTATTGCGGCCAGAGCCTCCTCGACGGTCGGCGCGAATCGATCATCATCGACTACATGTTCTCCGACGAGATCGCCGGCTATCAAAAAGGCCCCGACAGTCTCGCCGGACGCGGCGGCCTACAGGTGCGCGACGAGATCAGGATGGTCCGGCCGGGCTTTTATCTGGGCCGGGCCTATGTCCACAAAGCGTTTCTGTTGAACTTCACGCTCTACAATCCAGAGGTCGCAGAGGCCGGCGCGGCTGACTTTATGGGCGGCGGCGATGTCGCCGAGGATTGCTGGATTGGCGAGCAGGCGCGCCAAGCGGCGGTCCAATAGGACTGTCATGACCGCCCCGCGCACACGCCGTGCTGCATTGGTCACCGCGCTGACGGTTGGCCTGTCGATCGGCGCGGCCCAGGCGGAAACGCCGGTGTCAGCACTTGATGAAATCTTCAGCGAAGCAAGCGGCGGGACGCCCTATCCGTTTGAAGCCCTTGTTGCGGCGCTCAATGCGCGCATCGCGCCGGCTCAGGTGCGAACCGCGCTGATCCCGATCGGTCGTTCCCTTCAGCGGTTTTCCGCCGATCCGGACTATTTCGTATCGCCCCGGATCGTCGTCGCGGTGGATCAGGATGCGGGCGCGGGCCCGGCATTGAAAGACCGCGTGTTCCTCGGCTTCCAACCGGCATCGGGTATCATCGAGGCCATCGCGTTCAGCGAGGAAAGCGGCCAGTTCGAGTTCCGAACGATCGAAGACTACAGCGCCGATCAACCGAACATCTTCGCACCCGTGGACCGGGACATCTGCCTTACCTGTCATCAAGGCGGTGCACCAATCTTTTCCGCGCCGCTTTGGGACGAGACGAACGGCAACCCGGCGATTTCGGCGCGGCTTACCGGTCTAGGCGATACGTTCCACGGTATTCCCGTCAGGCGAGGGATCGATGAGCCAGACGCCTTCGATCAGTCGGTCGCCCGCGCCAACGACCTAATTGCAGCACAATGGCTGTGGCGCGAGGTGTGCGACCCCGGCGACCGGGCGCGGCGCTGCCGAACCGGGCTCCTGACGACCGCTCTCCGTTTTCGCCTGGGCGGCGACCGGGCCGTTGCCGACCATGGCGAACTGGCGGAAACACTCCAGGAGCGGCTTAATGCGGATTGGCCTCAGGGTTTCGCGCTTGCCGATTTTCAAATCCCGAGCCGTAACCCGGCAGTTGACCTTGAGGCCGGCATCGCCCCCGGCGACATCGTTCAGGCCGCCGGTGTTTTCGATCCCGAGACAGCGCGCCCAAGCCGGATAATCTGGCCAGTGTCCGGCGATCGAATTGCCGATATGCACAGGGCCGTTCGCTCCCTCGCGATGCTTCTTCCCGATCGCGATATCGCGGCGATCGCTTCTCGATTGATGACACGCGACGGTGAGCGGCAGCGATTTCAGTCCGCTTGCGTTGCGCGGCTCGCACGGCATGACACACGGCCCGACGAGGTTCGATTCGACTGCGAAACAAACGAAGCCCTGCAACTCTCCGGCTTCGTTCAATTGGACGATGAGCGCATTGTCGGCGGGCGGATCGACACGCTTCGACTGGTCGACCGCGCGCCGCTTCATCGCGTACAGATCGCCGATGACACGTCATCGCGCAGTGGCAACACGTTAACGCTTGCCCTTCATCAGGGTACCGGCGCACCTGCACGGCTTGCCACCGGCGAGCGTCTCTCGTCTCTCACACTTGCGCTTGACGAACCCTGGGCAGCGATCACGGCAACGATCTCTGTGATCGATGACGTGGCCTCGCTCGACACGGCCATCGAAGATCTGCCCCCAGAGATTTTCGCCGAAGGTCCGTTCCAGCGACGGGTGATTGTTGCCGCCCTTCTCGATAAGATGGACCAAGGGTCATGACGCAGGGGGGCGAGTCATGATGAGTTTCCTGTGGCGTTGGTTCAAGCGACTCTCGGTTTTGGCCGGCGTCGCGGTTGTCGTGTTCGGTGCCTATATGGCGGTCCGCCTTTTGACGGACCGGGCGGAGGCCTTCGACGACCCGGTCGCCCATTTCAAATACGGATCGACCGGCGGCGACCGCAATTTCGGCTTCCCTTACGCGATCTGGAAGATCATGCCGGTGCTCTTTCGCGACCACATGCCGGAAGGCCGCGAAGACGAAGGGTGGGCGGCGTTCGGATTCCTTTATGAGGACGAGAACGATCTGCCACCCGAACTCCGGCGCGAGCGCCCGGTCGGTACGGCGCTTCGGAACTACCAGGGTATCGAGCGCATCTTCGTAAATTGCGCCTCGTGTCATGCCGGCCAGGTGCGGCCGGCCGGCGATGGCGCGCCGGTGATCTATGCCGGCATGCCGGCGAACACCCTCGACCTTCAGGCCTTTCAGGACTTCATGATCGCTGCGGCCATCGACGAGCGGTTCACGCCGGAGGACATCATCGGCCAGATCGACGCGCTCGATGTCGAGCTCGACTGGATCAACCGGCTGATCTTCAAGTTCTTCGCCGTCTATCAGGTCCGCCAGCGCATCTTGACGATTGCCGATCGTTTTCAATTCGCCGCGCACGAGCCGGCGTTTGGACCGGGCCGGTTCGACACGTTCTCGCCGGCCAAGGCGCTGTTCAACTGGCCGCCCAACCAAGTGCCGGAGAACGAGCGGATCGGCGTCGTCGACTTTCCATCGGTCTGGCTGCAACGGCAGCGGCAGGGCATGCAGCTTCACTGGGACGGCAACAACACGAAGGTTGAAGAACGCAACCGCTCCGCCGCTTTCGGCACCGGCGCTTTGCCGCCACTGCTTGATCGCCGGTCCATCAAAGTCATGGAAGACTGGCTCTTGGACGCCGAACCACCAAAGTTTGCCGATCTGTTTCCAGATCATTTCGATTCCGAAATCGCTGAGCGCGGGCGGTCGATCTACCTCGCGAACTGCGCGAGCTGTCATGGTGTGACCGGCCGCGATTTCTCCGGCGACGATGTCGGGACGGTCACGCCGATCGCCCAAATCGCGACCGATCGCTATCGGCTCGACAACTACACGCTCGACCTCGCCTACAATCAAAACATGCTCTACGCGTCTTACGGCGAGGAACGCTTCCAGAACTTCCGCAAGACCCAAGGCTACGCCAACGCACCGCTCGACGGCCTCTGGCTGCGCGCGCCTTATCTGCACAACGGGTCGGTGCCGACGCTGTGGAACATGCTTCAAGACCCAGCCGACCGACCGAAGGCCTTCTATCGGGGCAGCGATCGCTACGATCCGGTCAATGTCGGCTTCGAGTCCCGGTCGATCCGACTGCCCGCGGATGAGCGCCGCCATCTCTTCTGCTTCATGACCGACCAGGCAGGCCGCGCCCAATGCGGTGGCAACGCGCCGAACAACAACGGCACATGCGACGGCGGCGTCTGCAAGGGCAATGGTAGCGGTGGGCATCTCTACGGCACGACGCTTGCCGACAGCGATAAGCGCGCGCTGATCGAATACCTAAAGACGTTTTAGGGTCTGTTGAGGGTCAGGGCCATGGCGACCGCCGAAGCGACGACATCAGCTAAACCAAAGAAAAAGCGTGGGTTTTGGCGCAAACTTGCCGACATGATCATGCTTTTGAGCGTGATCGCGCTGGCTGGCGCCGGCTATGCCTATATCAAGTTCTTCCGGATCGTTCCCCAGGACGTGTGCGGCGATGTCGAGGAAAGCCGCCGCGACCAGGTCTGCACCGACATGGCGGAGGAGTGGTTCAAATACGGCTCGCTCGAATCCGAATGGGATCGCGGCATCCCCTATCCCCTGTTCCACGCCCTGCCGCGGGTCTTTGCCGACCTTCTGCCGGGACCGGGCGGCTATCGGGCGCTCGGTATTCCGTGGGAACAAGGCCGCGAACTGCCCGTTGGCTTCTCAAAAAAGGTGATGGGGTTCGAGCGCATCACGCAGAACTGCGGCGTCTGCCACGCCGCAACCTATCGCACCGAACCGGACGCGATCCCGGTCGTCGTGCCGACCGGGCCGTCGCACACGACCAATGTGATGGCATTTCTCGATTTCCTGGAGGCTGCCGCGAGAGACCCACGCTGGAGCGCCGATATCCTGATCCCGGAAATGGCGCGCAATTTCGACCTGCGCTTCGACGACAAGCTGATCTACCGGTTCGCGATCCTGCCGATTGCCAAGAAGCGGATCCTGGAGCAGGCGGAGGAGTTTGCCTGGATGCACGCCGAGGGCCGCCCCGCCTGGGGTCCCGGTCGCGACGGGCCGTTTAATCTCACCAAGTTCAACCTGGTCGGTCTTGAGGACGACGGCACGGTCGACAATGCCGACTTCCCGTCGATCTGGAACATGTCCGTTCGCGAAGGCCAGTCGCTGAACTGGGCCGGCGAGACGCAAGACCCGCTCGCCGTCTTCATCGATTCCGCGCTCGGTCTCGGCGCGCCGCCGGAGCGCGTGACAGCGCTCATGGAGCGTATGCGCACCTTCCTGCGGGCGAAGAAGGCGCCGAAGTATCCGTTCCCGGTCGACCGCGAAAAAGCGGCGATCGGCCGCGTGGTGTTCAATGCCAACTGCGCCGACTGCCACGCCGAGGGCGGCACCTATTTCGGCAAGGTCGTCCCGATCGAGGAGATCGGCACGGACCGCGAACGCTTCGACACGTGGCAGCAGGAACACGCCGATGCGACCAATGCCAAGGCGGAGGAGATCGGCGTGTTCCGCAAGGACATGGTCAAGGATATCGGCTATGCGAGCCAGCCGCTCGACGGCATCTGGCTGCGCGGACCCTATCTCCACAATGGCGCGGTCCCATCGCTGCGCGATCTCTTGAAGCCCGAGGACGAACGGCCCGAGGTCTTCTGGCGCGGCTGCGATCTCTACGATCCGGTCAATGTCGGCTTCGTCTCAACCGGCCAGTCGGCAGCGTGCCCGCGTGTCTTCAGGCTCGACACCACCGAGCGCGGCAACGGCAAGGGCGGCCATGTCTACGGCACGACGCTCTCCGACGAGGACAAGGATACGTTGGTGGAGTATCTGAAGACGCTTTAGTGGAGAGGTGCCGAGTGCCTGTGTCAATTGGGTAACCGTCATCGCTATTCTCCCGTTTCAATTCCGTGCCAGAGCAGGAATTCCCCATTCTCTCCGACGCCGTCGCAGCCGATGCGAGGGCAAAGCACCTTTCGGATCTGTCGAATTTTCTCATTCGCAAAATCACGTCCGCCATGGCGGCGCAGGTCCAAAAAGCTGGCATCCGCTGAAATATTTCTGCTGATAAAAAAGAAGTATTTACAATACTGGATATCATTTAACCCGGCTAAGCATTTTATGCGCAAAAATTCATCCGACTCATGATCTCCGTAAAAAAGTGGGCCAATATTCGGATTAATGTAATATTCTAGCATGTTGATCGAGTCATTCATCTTCTTTAATTTGTTATATCTATTCCTATGCTCATAGTATACAAGCTCTCTCTTCGGTAAAAAGCGATGCGCTCATGCGCACCCAAGCGGTCTCCGGCCGTAATTGTTTGACGGCGGTTGCACTGCCCAGCCTGTGTCTCTCTTTGTCTTCCCTTTGGTAGTATGCGATTTGAAGCGCCCTGACCGCGATCGAAAGCGGATCACCATCAAATGTCATCACGAGGAAAGCGGAATCTGACGATACTTCGTCAGGCAATTCTCTGTGAGGTGGATCTCTGTATCCCGGCACAAAATACAAGAATGCCCGTGGGAGGCTTATGTGTTGATGGTAGCGCTCGTTCACAGCCGTGAGTTCGATGCTTACCGAGCTCATATCCTCGGTGAAATACACATGCCGGCCGCTCGCAGCGGTCCCAGGAATCCGATCCGCAAGCGCAGCCAGAGACGATAAGACTAACAAAAGTACCGCAACAGCAGCCACGTTCGGTGGCCCCGCGCGCACAGCCCTCCATCTGACCGCGGCCGCGGTGATCTGCCCAAAGGAAAATTCAACCGCACCCTTGCGGTCGGAACGGCCGCGATGGGTAGCGCGCATCCAAGAGAGTGCCAAGCGCCATCGCCGGTCAAAGCGACTGGCACACCCATTCCCCAATCGGCGCCATCGCCTGAAACTCTCCAAACCGCGCACGCCACTCCCCGAATCGCTACAACTCTACCGTGTCGGCGATCCTTAGCGGGGAAGTCCTAACGATCAAGGACCAAAGAGGCGGAGATCGGGCGTAGTCTTTACAAAGCGATAAGGCGGAATGCGTTCAAAGCGGCTCATTCCCTTGGTCACAGTCCCGGCCGGAGTGGAGCGGAGAGCCGGGACCTCGCCGCAGCCACATGAGACGAGGTCCCGGATAGTCGCTTCGCGCCTTCCGGGACGGCGAAAAGCGGAACCGAGCGTAGCGAGGCAAGGCCGAATGGCCGTCGCGCCTTATGGCGCGCCCTCGCGGAGGCCCTCGCCGCAGGCGAGGAATGGCCGTGAGCGAAATCTTTGCTTGGCCCATAATTCTGATCCGCCTCGCTGCGCTCGTCGGGGTTATGGGCTAGGTGACGTGATATGAAACCCGAGCGTAGCGAGGCAAGGCCGAATGGCCGTCGCGCCTTATGGCGTGCCCTCGCGGAGGCCCTCGCCGCAGGCGAGGAATGGCCGTGAGCGAAATCTTTTCTTGGCCCATAATCCTGATCCGCCTCGCTGCGCTCGTCGGGGTTATGGGCTAGGTGACGTGATACGGAAAGCGCAAGGATTATGCGCCTGGAAAAGAAAGCACCCGAGCGCAGCGAGCGTAAAGAAACAGCGTCCCTAAGCCGCAGCGACGGCGCGCTTGGCCATTTGCTTGATCAAATTGGCGCGATAGGCCGCCGAGGCGTGGATGTCGGACAAAAGGCCGTCCGCTGAGATATCCACCCCGTCGACCGCGTCCGCCGACCAGTTCGACGACAAAGCGGCCTCCAACGCCGATGAGCGGAACACGCCATCATCGCCGGCGCCCGTGACGGCGACGCGCACCGAGCCGTCCTTCATCTTGGCGACGAACACGCCCGTCATCGAATAGCGCGAGGCGGGGTTCGGGAACTTCGCGTAGGCCGCCTGCGCCGGAACCGGGAAGGCGACCGACGTGATGATCTCGTCGTCATTGAGCGCCGTTTCGAATAGGCCGGTGAAGAAGTCGTCGGCCGCAATCGTGCGCTGATTGGTGTGGACCGTCGCGCCCAAGCCCAATACGGCGCCCGGATAGTCGGCCGCCGGGTCCGCGTTGGCGATGGAGCCGCCGAGCGTTCCGACATTCCTGACATGCGGATCGCCGATCGTGCCGGCCAGCGCGGCCAGCGCCGGGATAGCGCCCTTGACCGCCGCCGAGGTCTCGACATCGGCGTGGGGCGTCGCCGCGCCGACGGTCACGGTGTCGCCGCTGGCATCGATGCCGTTCAGTTCGGCAATGCCGGTGATGTCGATGATATCCGACGGTGAGGCGAGACGCTGTTTCATCGTCGGAAGCAACGTGTGGCCGCCGGCCAAAAGTTTGCCGTCCTCAGCGCCCGACAACAGCGATACGGCCTCGGCGACGCTGGCGGCTTTATGATACGTGGTCTGATACATTTTTGTTCTCCCGGTCGTGCCTATCGGCACTCCTCGCCTCTTTGTTTCCTTCCCTGTCGCGCTCTGCGAGCGCTCCGCGCCTCTTGGATTTCTCCCTACGGGTTCCTTATCGGCGCGTCATTTCTTTCATCGCTCGGCTTGCCCGAAAACCGGTCCCCGCTTTTCGGGCCTCGCTATTACTCAGCCGCCTGCGGCATGCCGGCAGCGCCGATGGCCGACCACACCTTTTCCGGTGTCGCCGGCATGGACAGATCGTTGTTGCCGATCGCGTCGGTGACCGCGTTGATGACCGCCGGCGGCGACCCGATGGCGCCGGCCTCGCCGCAACCCTTCATGCCGAGCGGATTGCCCGGACACACGGTCGTCGTGTGGCGGACCTCGAACGACGGGACGTCATCGGCGCGCGGCATGCAATAGTCCATGTAGGAGCCCGACAGGAGCTGACCGGAGTCGTCATAGACCGCGTTCTCCAGAAGCGCCTGGCCGATACCTTGAACCAGACCGCCATGCACCTGGCCCTCGACCACCATTGGGTTGATGATCGTGCCAAAGTCGTCGGCGGCGACGAAGTTGACGATCTCCGTCTGGCCGGTCGCCGGGTCGATCTCGACCTCGCACATATAGGTGCCGGCCGGGAAGGTGAAGTTGGTCGGATCGTAGAACGCGCCCTCCTTCAGCCCCGGCTCCATGCCTTCCGGCAGGTTGTGGGCCGTGTAGGCAGCAAGGCCGATATCGGTCATGGTCTTCGCCTGGTCGGTGCCGGCAACCTTGAACTCGCCATTTTCGATGACGATGTCACCCTCGTCGGCCTCAAGCAGGTGGGCGGCGATCTTCTTCGCCTTCGCCTCGACCTTTTCCATCGCCTTGACGATGGCGCTCATGCCGACGGCGCCGGACCGGGACCCGTAGGTGCCCATGCCGAACTGCACCTTGTCGGTATCGCCGTGGACGATCGCGACCGTGTCGATCGGAACGCCGAGCCGGTCGGCGACAACCTGGGCGAACGTCGTTTCATGGCTCTGGCCGTGGCTGTGCGAACCGGTAAGGATCTCGATCGTGCCGACCGGATTGACCCGCACTTCGGCCGATTCCCATAAGCCCACGCCAGCGCCCAGCGATCCGACGGCGGCCGATGGCGCGATGCCGCAGGCCTCGATGTAACAGGACGTGCCGATGCCGCGCAGCTTGCCCCTTGAGGCTGCTTCCGCCTTGCGGGCCGGGAAGCCGGCATAGTCGATAGCTTCCTTGGCGGCTGCCATGTGGGCATCGTAACCGCCGGCGTCGTAGCACATGATCACCGGCGTCTGGTGTGGGAACTCCTGGATGAAGTTCTTGGCGCGAAGATCGGTCGGATCGACGCCCAGCTCGCGCGCGGCCGTTTCCATCATCCGCTCGACGACATAGGTCGCCTCGGGCCGACCGGCGCCGCGATAAGCGTCGACCGGCACCGTGTTGGTGTAGACGGCCTGAACGTCGCAATAGATCGCCGGGATATTGTACTGGCCCGACAACAGCGTAGCGTAGAGATAGGTCGGCACGCAGGACGAGAACAGCGACATATAAGCGCCGAAGTTCGCCTTGGTGTTGACCTTGAAGCCGATGATCTTGTTGTCGGCATCGAAGGCCATTTCGGCGACGGTGACGTGGTCGCGGCCATGGGCATCGGTGACGAAGGATTCCGCCCTCTGCGCCGTCCACTTGACCGGCCGCCCGCCGATCTTCTTCGACGCCCACAGACAGACGATTTCTTCGGGATAGATGTAGATTTTCGATCCGAATCCACCACCGACATCGGGCGCGATCACGCGCAGCTTGTGCTCGGGCGCGACGGCATAAAACGCCGACAGCACCAGACGCGCCACGTGCGGGTTCTGGCTGGTGGTGTAGAGCGTGTAGTGCTCCTCCGCCGGATCGTAGGAGGCGAGAGCGGCGCGCGGCTCCATGGCGTTCGGCGCCAGACGGTTGTTGGTGATCTCCATGCGGGTGACATGGGCGGCACCTGAAAGCGCTGAGTCGACGGCCGCCTTGTCGCCGATCTCCCAGTCGTAGATCAGATTGCCGGCGGCTTCGGGGTGAAGTTGCGGCGCGCCGGCCTTCAGCGCGTCCTCAACGGAGGCGACAGCCGGAAGCTCTTCGTAGCTAACACTGACCGCCTCCGCAGCATCGCGGGCCTGACTGTCGGTCTCCGCGATAACCACGGCGATCGCCTGGCCGACATGGCGCACGATCTCATGCTCAAGTGCCCGATAGGCGCCCATGTTCATCGGCGAGCCGTCTTTCGACGAGATCGCCCAGCCGCAAATCAGATTGCCGATGCCATCGGCGACAAGTTGATCGCCGGTCAGCACGTCGACGACACCCGGCATCGCCTTGGCGGCGGACGCATCGATGCCGCCGATCCTCGCATGCGCGTGCTCCGACCGCACGAAAGCCGCGTGCGTCGCGCGCGGGAGTTCTACATCGTCGGTGTACTTGCCCAGGCCGGTAATGAACCGCTTGTCTTCCTTGCGCTTGACCCGCGCGCCGATTCCTTCTGCACCCATCGTGACGTCTCCTCGAAAATCATCAGTTCCGCGTTGTTTGTTGTCCGGCAGACTAGGCGTTCGAGCCCATCTGGCCGGCGGCGGATTGAATAGCTTTGACGATGTTGTGGTAGCCGGTGCAGCGACAGATATTGCCTTCAAGCTGCTCGCGGATCGTGGCTTCGTCGATATCGGAGCCCAGCCGATCAATCATTTCGACGGCCGACATGATCATGCCGGGGGTACAGAACCCGCACTGCAAGCCATGATGCTCGCGAAAGGCTTCCTGCATCGGATGCAGCGCCCCGTCGGTGGCCAAGCCTTCGATGGTCGTGATGTCGGCACCTTCGGCCTGCGCTGCGAGTTTCGTGCAGGCCTTCACCGCACGACCGTTCATGTGGATCACGCAGGCGCCACACTGTGATGTGTCGCAGCCAACATGGGTTCCCGTCAGGCCGAGAGTCTCGCGCAAGAGATCGACCAGCAAGGTTCGGTCTTCGACCGTTGCCTGAACCGCCTTGCCGTTCACCGTCATTGATACTGTTGCCACTGAACCCTCCCCGTCGAGATATGTCGTTGTTGTGTGATTGGCGCGATCGCCGCGCGGAATTGGTCAAATGCTATTCATCCATTTCGACGCGGCGGACGCAAGCCCCTTAAGCTCGAAGCGTTGCATTGGGCCGCGCCATTTTCGTTTTGCCTCATACATCGGCGATACGTCGACCGCTGTCTCGCTCAAAGAGATGGAGCGCACCCGGCGCGATGGCAAGCGGCACGGCGTCGCCCTCCTGGACCTTTGCCGTACCGGCCAGGCGCACCGTGAACCCGGTTCCAGGACCATTGACGCCACCATGGGCGAGGGTGTCGGCGCCCAGCGTTTCGACCGCGGTCACGTGAAGTGTCAGCTGCGCTTTCTCGGAGGACGCAGTCTCAACGTGTTCGGGACGGATGCCGGCAACGACATCTCGTCCGCCATTCTTGGCCAATTCTGCTGCTTCGAGAGCGATCGACCCACCTTCTGTGAGATCCAGTGACGCACCGTTCGATCCGACCGTTGCGTTCAGAAAGTTCATTGCCGGCGAGCCGATGAAGCCGGCGACGAAGGTGCTGGCTGGATGCTCGTAAACCGAAATCGGTGTATCGATCTGCTCCGCCACGCCGGCATTCATGACTACGAGACGATCGGCCAGCGTCATGGCCTCGACCTGGTCGTGGGTGACATAGAGCGAGGTTGTGCCGAGCGAGCGCTGGAGTTGCTTGATCTCCAGGCGCATTTGAACGCGCAGTTTCGCGTCCAGATTGGACAGCGGCTCGTCGAACAGAAAGGCGCTCGGATCGCGGACGATGGCCCGCCCCATGGCAACCCGCTGGCGCTGACCGCCGGACAGCTGACGGGGCTTTCGTTCGAGAAGCTCAGAAAGCTCCAACATGCGGGCGGCCTTTTGAACGCGCTCGTCGATCTCGGATTTCGACAGGCCGGCGATCTTCAGCCCATAGGCCATATTCCCGAAAACGGACATGTGCGGATAAAGCGCATAGGTCTGAAACACCATGGCGATGTCGCGATCCTTGGGCTCGACATCGTTGACGGCACGACCGGCGATCTCGATCGAGCCGGCCGTCACCGTTTCGAGCCCGGCAACCATGCGCAAAAGGGTCGACTTGCCGCAGCCGGACGGACCGACGATGACGATGAACTCGCCGTCGGCCACCTCCAGGTCGATACCATGGAGGACCTCTGTTCGGCCGTAGCTTTTGCGCAGGTCGCTGAGTTTGATTTCTGCCATTCGCGTTACTTCTCCGTCTCGATCAGACCTTTGACGAAGAGGCGCTGCATCACCACCACGACGAAGACCGGCGGGATCATGGCCAACATCGCCGTCGCCATCGTCACGGGCCAGTTGCCCCAATCATCGGCCGTCGGCAGCATCTGCTTGATGCCGACCACGATTGTGTTCATTTCAGGCTCGGTTGTTATGAGAAGCGGCCATAAATACTGGTTCCAACCGAAGATGAAGAGGATGACGAAGAGCGCGGCGATGTTCGTCCGCGACAGGGGAAGGAGAATGTCCTTGAAGAACCGGACTGGGCCGGCGCCGTCGATACGCGCCGCCTCGACGAGTTCGTCGGGCACGGTCAAGAAGAACTGTCGAAACAAGAAGGTGGCGGTCGCCGAAGCGATCAAGGGCAGGGTCAGGCCGGCATAGGAATTCAACAGTCCGAGGTCGGCCGCGACTTCAAAGGTCGGGACGATGCGCACTTCCACCGGTAGCATCAACGTAATGAAGATCGTCCAGAACGCGAACATGCGGAACGGAAAGCGGAAATAGACGATCGCATAGGCCGACAGGATCGAAATCACGATCTTGCCGATCGCAATCCCCAACGCCATGACCATGGAATTAGCCAGCATGCGCATGACGGGGACGTTTACGCCGGAGAACAGTGCGTCGGAGTAGTTCTTGACCAGATGCGGCCCGGGAACGAGCGGCAGAGGCGGTTGAATGATGTCCTGCTGCGTGACTGTCGAGCCGACAAGTGTGAGGTAGATCGGCAGGCCGACGACGGCGATCCCAAGGATCAACACCGCGTGGGTGAGAAAGAAACCGATACCTCGTTTTTCAACCATCCCGCCGATCCCTAGTAGTGCACCCGCCGCTCGATGAAGCGGAACTGGACGACGGTGAGGATGGCCACGACGACCATTAAAATGACGGATTGAGCGGCGGACGATCCCAGGTCCTGACCGACAAAGCCGTCGGCGTAAATCTTGTAGACCAGGATGGTCGTCGATCGCTCAGGACCGCCGGCCGTGACCGTATGGATGATGCCGAAGGTCTCGAAGAAGGCGTAGACGATGTTGACGACCAGCAAGAAAAACGTTGTCGGCGACAGAAGCGGGAAGATGATCGTCCAGAACCGATAGGTCCGGCCCGCGCCGTCTATGGCCGCGGCCTCAATCAGCGATTTCGGAATGGCCTGGAGGCCGGCCAGGAAGAACAGAAAATTGTAGCTGATCTGCTTCCACGACGCCGCAACGACGACAAGGAACATCGCTTCGCCGCCGTTCAGCACATGGTTCCAGTTGTAGCCCAGGAATTTCAAGTAGTACGCGATCAGCCCGATCGATGGATTAAACATGAACAACCACATCACGCCAGCAATCGCAGGGGCGACGGCATAGGGCCAGATCAGTAGGGTTTTATAGGCTGTCGCGCCACGGATGACGCGATCGGCCATGACCGCCAAAAGCAATGCGGAGGACATGGAGAGCGCGGTTACCGCGAGCGAAAAGATCGCCGTGGTCGTGAACGACTCCAAGTAATAGCGGTCGCCGAAGAGAAAGCGGAAGTTCTCCAGCCCGACGAACTCGGACGAGAGACCGAACGGATCGGGCAGGAACAACGACTGCCAAATCGCCTGGCTGGCCGGCCACAGGAAAAATACGAAAGTGATGACAAGCTGCGGCGCGACGAGCAGGTACGGCAGCGCCTTGTGGCTGAACGTGACGCGCTTTTCCATGAAGACTTCGCGGTCGGACGCACAGCCGGGGGCCAGCGCCCCCGACTGCTGCAGATTGCCTTACTGGTTGGCGCGCTCGAAACGACGCAGAAGCTGATTGCCGCGTTCCACGGCAGCATCAAGCGCTTCCTGCGCGGTTTTGTTGCCCGACCAGACTGCTTCCAACTCTTCGTCGATAATGCCGCGAATCTGATCGAAGGAGCCGAGCCGCAAACCTTTGGAGTTCGCTGTCGGTGCCTTACCCGTCATCTGGATGATGGCGATGTCGGTGCCAGGATTGGCATCGTAGAAGCCTTCCGACTTCGTCTGCTCATAGGCTGCAGTCGTGATCGGTAGATAGCCCGTGTTCTGATGCCAGGCGGCCTGGACGCCGGAGGTCGACAGGAAGGACAAGAAGGCCGCAACTGCCTTGTACTCCTCAGGCGAGTGGCCGGTCATCACCCATAGTGAGGCACCGCCGATAATGGTGTTCTGTGGCGCGCCGCCGGCTTCCCAGTAGGGCAGGTTTGTGACGGTGAACGGAAACTGGGCTTCCGCCTTCACACCGGCATAGCCGGCGGACGATTCGGTGAACAACGCGCATTCACCTGACCGGAATCGAGCGCCGCCCTCGTTGCGGCGACCGGAGTAGATGAAGAGACCGTCCTTGGCCCATTCACCCATCTTGCCGATATGCGTGACTTGCAGTTCGCCGTTAAACCGCAGCTCGGTGTCTAGCGCCGAGAAGCCGTTCTCTTTCGAGGCGAAAGGCACATCGTGATAGGCGGAGAAGTTCTCCAGGTGCACCCAGGATTGCCAGGCCGTGGTGAGCGGGCATTCGTGACCGGAGGCCTTGAGCGCTTTCAAAATCTCTTCGACTTCAGGCCAGGTCTTAGGCCGCGCCTGCGGATCCAATCCAGCGGCCTGAAGCGCGTCCTGATTGAGATAAAGCACCGGTGTCGAGCTGTTATAGGGCAGCGAAAGCATATCGCCGTCCGTCGTCGTGTAATAACCGGCAACTGCCGCAAGGTAAGACTCCGGATCGAATTCGGCACCAGCTTCGGCCATCACTTCGTAGACGGGCTTGATGGCGCCGCCCGCAGCCATCATGGTCGCCGTACCGACCTCGAAGACTTGCAGGATATGGGGTTGTTCGCCGGCACGGAACGCCGCGATACCGGCATTCAGCGTCTCGGAATAATTGCCCTTGTGCGTGGCAACGACCTTGTAATCGGACTGCGAGGCGTTAAAGTCCTCCACCTGCTTGGCTAGCAACTCGCCCAAGCGCCCGGTGAAGGCGTGCCACCATTCGATTTCGGTTTGAGCGCTTGCTGGCATCGCCCAAACGACGGCCATAGCCGCCACCATTAGTTTTTTCGTGAGTTTCATGTTCGCCTCCAATGAAGGGTCGTCATTCGGGTTTCAACGTCATCGCAGCCTTCGCCGCTTATCCCTTCACGCAAGAGTTGACCACAGGCGGACCGTCGACGTCTAGACGATTGGAGTGATCGCAAAAACTGGCTGCGAAGGGATGCGATGAACTGCCGGCGATTTAGCGGCTGCAAAGACACCGTTTTATGACAACGCCCGCGCGCACCCTAATCGAGACAGCGGAGCAGACTCGGCGTGGCAGATGTTCGCCGGGTGACCTTGACCTTACCATCATGGGAAGCTTTATATTCCAGCGGTCATTGGCTCCAGGGTTTCATTGCGTGAGCGCGACCGCCGAAAAAGCGCCAGTCGTCTATCAGATCGACGCTATGTCCTGCGCATCCTGTGTTGGGCGGATCGAGAAGGCGTTGGCTAACCACCCGGCGATCCACAACGCGGTCGTCGACCTGACGCGCAAGGAAGTGCGGGTCGATATACGCGACAAAGGCGCCGCGTTGACGATCGCGGAGACCCTGGCCGAAGCCGGCTATCCGGCGACACTGGTCGATATGGCTGAGCAGCCGGCGGATCGCGTGGCGCCAATGGACACCTGGCGCGATGCGCTTCTGGCGGCCGCGCTGACCTTGCCGCTGTTTCTGGCAGAGATGGGCGGCCACTTCATTCCCGGCTTGCATGCCCTCATCACGGTTGCGATCGGCCACTCGACCTATCTGATCGCCCAGTTCGTCCTCGCGTCGCTTGTGTTGTTCGGACCGGGATTGCGGTTCTTTCGACGCGGTATACCGGCGCTTTTTCACGGGCGACCGGACATGGATGCCCTGGTGGCGCTTGGAACCGGCGCAGCTTGGTCCTATTCGACCGTGGTCACCTTCGTTCCCACTCTTCTCCCGGCAGCGAGCCGAAGCGTCTATTTCGAAGCCGCCGCCGTGATCGTCACGCTGATCCTAATCGGGCGCGCGTTGGAAGATCGCGCCAAGGGGCGAACCGGACAGGCCATTGCTCGGCTGCAAAACCTCAGGCCCGAAACGGCAATCGTTGTGCGCGATGCCGGCGAGCGCAAAGTGTCCATCGACGATCTTACGGTCGGCGACCGGATCGTCATTCGACCGGGCGACCGCATTCCGGTCGACGGCCGGGTGTTGTCTGGAGAGTCCCATGTCGATCAGGCCATGCTGACCGGCGAACCGATGCCGGTTCGCATCGGACCTGGCGATGGCGTCGTCGGTGGCACGCTGAATACGACCGGCACGTTCGACTATGTCGCGACGGCTGTCGGCGCGGAAACTGTGCTCGCGCGCATCGTCGAAACCGTGCGCCGCGCTCAGGGCGCCAAACTTCCGATCCAAGCGCTGGTCGACAGGGTGACGGGCTGGTTTGTGCCCGCCGTGCTGGCGATTGCGCTTGTCACCTTCGTCATCTGGTTCGCGCTGGCGAGCCTGTCGGGGCTGCCATTCGCCCTTGTCAGCGCCGTCGCCGTGCTCATCATCGCCTGTCCCTGTGCCATGGGTCTGGCGACGCCGACCTCGATCATCGCCGGACTTGGTCGCGCCGCCGAGTTGGGTGTGCTGTTTCGAAAGGGCGACGCGCTGCAGTCCCTCGCCTCCGTCGACATCGTGGCCGTCGACAAGACCGGAACCCTGACAGCGGGTGTGCCGGAGGTCACGGACATCCATTGCGCACCGGGTGTCTCAGAGGCCGAAGTCTTGCGGTTCGCCGGATCGCTGGAGCGGCGCTCCGAACATCCAATCGGCAACGCGGTTGTCTCGGCCGCGACGGAAGCTGGCGTCGAGTTGTCGGATCCAATCGATTTCTCGGCGATAGCAGGTCACGGCGTGACGGGAACGGTCGATGGTCGCCAGGTCGCAGTTGGATCGGCGCGTCTGATGGAACGGATCGGCATACCGCTCGGGGACCTCGCTGCTCAGGCACGCGCGTTTTCAATCGACGGTCGAACGGCCTTCCTCGTCGCCATCGATGCAAAAGTCGTCGCCGTTATCGCCGTCGCCGATCCCGTGCGGCCAAGCACGCCGGAGGCCATCAAGGCCTTGCACCACCTGGGCCTCGGCATTGTGATGATCACCGGCGATAACCGCGCGACGGCGGAGGCCGTTGCAGCGCGGATGGGGATCGACAATGTGGTTGCCGAGGTATTGCCGGAGGGCAAGGCTTCCGTCGTCGCCGATTTGAAGGCGACCGGCAAGCGGATCGCTTTCGTTGGCGACGGCATCAATGACGCACCGGCCTTGGCGACAGCCGATGTCGGCATCGCGATCGGGACTGGTACGGATGTCGCGATCGAAAGCGCCGATGTCGTGCTTGTTGCCGGGGACTTGGCGGGTGTTCCGCGAGCTGTCGCTCTGTCGCGCGCGGTGATGCGCAACATTCGACAGAACCTCTTTTGGGCCTTCGGCTACAATACGCTTTTGATCCCCGTGGCAGCCGGTGTGTTTTATCCCGCCTTTGGTTGGCGGTTGTCGCCGATGATCGCGGCCGGCGCCATGGCGCTCTCTAGCCTGTTCGTTGTCGGCAACGCGCTGCGTCTAACCCGGTTCTCACCAGCGCGTGAATTGGGGAGAGAGACGACATGAATATCAGTAGCGCCGCGACAGCGACCGGTGTCTCTGCAAAGATGATCCGGTATTACGAGGAAATCGGCCTGATCGGTCCGGTCGCGCGGACGGAATCCGGCTATCGCGTTTACGCGGAGAACGACGTGCACCTTCTGCGCTTCGTACGTCGCGCCCGCGATCTTGGCTTCTCGATCGATCAGATCGGCAAGCTGATCGCGCTGTGGCAGGACCGCGATCGGGCCAGCGCCGAAGTCAAGGCGCTGGCGCTGGAGCACATCGGCGAGTTGCGCGCCAAGATCACCGAACTCGATGCCATGGCAAGAACATTGGAGCATCTGGCCGCGAACTGCCATGGTGACGGCCGGCCAGACTGTCCCATCCTGGAGGACATTGCCGGCGGCTCCTCGAAGACAGGCTAGGCTGGCATCTCGCCTGGAAACCTTTGCCGAACGCGTCTATTGAGACCGACACTGGGTGGCAAGAGTAAGGGGAGCTGGCGTGCTAGGCGTAGTATGGGGCGGGCTTGGCGCGTCTTTCATCGGTGTTTCGGACTGCATCGCGCGGGTGACTGCCCAGCGCGTGTCCATGTCCGTCCTCTTTCTGGCGGTCATGGGGTTTTCGACGGCGATCCTGACCGTCTGGATGATCGCGACGGACGGCTGGCCGGTCTGGCACGCCTATGCTTGGATCGCGTCCGCGATCTCCGGCATCTTGACGCTGATTGCGCTCAACTTCATCTACCTCGCCCTGGCGCGCGGACCGGTATCGGTGGCTTCGCCGTCCGCATCCGTTTTCTCGATCATCCTGGTTGCGCTCAATGTTGCCTTCGGCGCCCCGTTTGTCTGGCAGCAGGGACTAGCGGCCCTTTTGGTTTTCTTCGGCGTCGCCATGTTGGCGCGGCGCGGACGGACCGGCGAGACGTACACCGCCGCGCATTTGCGGATCACCGCGTTGCTGGGCCTCGCCGCAGGCACGACGATTGCGGTTCGCATGTTCCTGGCCCAGGAGGCCGGCGACCTTATCGGGGTGATGGGCGCGCTTTACCTCAACCGGGCGTTTGCGCTGATCGGCGTCTTCGGACTCTTCGCCATCGAGAGTGCGCGCGGCCGGACCCGGCGCTGGCCCGATGGGCCGACGCTGCGCCTCGTGGTTCTTCAATCCGCGTTAGAGACATTGGCGCTGGCCAGTTTTCTCATCGGCTCCCAGGGCGTGGGCCGGGTTGGCGCTGCCATCGGGTTCTCTGCGTTTTCGGCGGTCACGGCACTGACCGCCTGGGTCTGGCTGAAGGAGCCCGTCGGTCTGAGACGATCGATCTGGATGGCTGTGGTCGGGCTTGGGATCGTACTCGCCGTCATCTCCGCGCCGCAATAGCGCCGTCAATTGACCTTCATCGACTAACGGCTACATCTTCCGGATGAATCACTGATTCGGGATCGATGGGAGGACGACGAGCAGTGCGAAGGATTTCTCTTACTTTTGCGGTCATCTTGACGGCGGCCGCCGGGCCGGCGCTGGCGCAGCAATGCGGCGGCGATTACGGCACCTGGCTGAATGGCGTCTTGGACGAAGCGCGCGCCAGTGGGGTCGGCGAGCGCGGTCTATCGGCTCTGTCCGGTGCGCGTTACAGCAAACGGGTCATCTCACGTGATCGCGGGCAAGGCGTGTTCGCGCAAAGCTTCTTGAAGTTTTCCGGCCGCATGGTCAGCTCCAACCGGCTAACGGTCGGCAAACAGCATCTCAAGACCTATGCCAGCCAATTCGCCGCCGCCGAAAGCGAGTATGGCGTCCCTGGCGCGGTGATCACGGGGTTCTGGGGACTGGAGACCGATTTCGGCGCCGTTCAAGGCGATTTCAACACCATCAATGCACTTGCCACCCTGGCCTATGACTGTCGTCGCCCTCAGCTTTTCAGGCCGCAATTGATTGCCGCCGGCCAGCTCGTCGATCGGGGCGATCTACCGCTCAGCCAGATGGTCGGCGCCTGGGCGGGTGAGATCGGCCAGACCCAGTTCCTGCCTGGCGATTATCTGCGCTTCGGTGTCGACGCCGACGGAGATGGCCGGGTCGATCTCAAGGGCAGCAAAGCGGATGTTATTGCATCGACCGCGAATTTCATCCGTGGGCTCGGCTGGCGCGCCGGCGAGCCCTGGCTTGAGGAAGTGCGTGTCTCCGACGGCGTGCCGTGGCAGGAGGCGGACCTTTACATCAGTCATCCACGCAGTCAGTGGCAGGCCTGGGGCGTTGCCCGGCGCGACGGATCGCCGCTCCCGGGCGATAATCTCGCGGCTTCGCTCGTCCTGCCCATGGGCCGCAACGGACCGGCGTTCTTGGCCTATCCGAATTTCCGCATCTATCTGGAATGGAACCAGTCCGCCGTCTACACGGTCACCGCTGCCTATTTCGCCACGCGCCTCGCCGGCGCACGCAAGGTCGATCCAGGCAAGGGCGTTACGCCGCTGTCGATCGACCAGGTGAAAGCTCTGCAACAGCGTCTGGCTAGCCGGGGCTACGATGTCGGCAAGATCGACGGCATCATCGGCGCCAACACGCGCGCGGCCGTGAAAGCGGAACAGATCCGGCTGGGTTTGCCGCCCGACTCCTATCCAACGGCGGAGTTGCTACAGCGGCTTTAGCGCGGACAGACCTTGCGCTCGTGAAGGTTTGATTTGCGGTTCCGGACATCGGCACCTATCTGACCGGCCATGCGCAGCGTACTCCTCGGCATTGCCGTCCTGTTGATTGCACCGGTTCTCGTGTCGGCCGCGTCCTACGCGTTGTCGGCCAAGCAGTCGCATTGGAGCCGAGCGGATCGCTCGCCATCCGGTCTTTCGCCCGATCCCGCGGCGACGCCTGAGGCCGTGGTGCAGGTTTTTGCCAGCCGGGCTTATCGCTGGCGCGGCATTTTCGCCGTTCATTCCTGGATCGTCGTGAAACCGGCAGGTGCCGACCAATATCTGCGCTTCGACGTCATGGGCTGGGGGCGGCCGCTGCGGGTGAACGCGTTTCCGCCCGACGGCCGCTGGTTCGGGCGCGATCCGGATATTGTCTACGACGTGCGCGGCGCAGCGGCGGAGGCGATGATCCCGGATATTGTGGCAGCCGTCGAAACCTATCCCTATGGCGATCATGGTGGCTACGGATTGTGGCCTGGTCCGAATTCCAACACGTTCGTCGCCTTCATCGCGCGCCAGGTGCCGGGCTTCGATCCGCACCTATCGCCGCTGGCCGTCGGCAAGGACTTCGCCGAGACCTGGCTTTCGATCATGCCGACGCCATCGAACACTGGCTGGCAACTGTCTGCAAAAGGCTATGCCGGTGTCGCGCTTGGCTGGGTGGAAGGTTTGGAGTTCCACGTTCTCGGATCGACGCTCGGGCTCGACGTGCGCCGACCCGCTATCAAGCTACCCGGGCTCGGCCGGGTCGGCTGGCCGGCCGCAGCGTAAAGCCCAAGCGAAACGGAACGCCTTATTCGTGGACGACGAGGCAGGGGCGCTGCGACAATTGCACGACCTTGCGCGCCACGGACCCCAGCAACATGCCCTGAAGTGGCCCAAGACCACGGGTGCCGACGACGATCAGATCGGCCTTGTGCAGGTCCGCCGTCTTGAGAATGGCCTCGGCGGGATCGCCCACGGCCACGATGTTATCGATCTTCGCGACGCCCTCCTCCTGCGCGACCGTTGACGCGCTCTCGTTGACGCGATCGCAAACCTCACTGACCGACAGATCTTCCGTCTCGGCAAACTCCTGCAATGCGCCCGATAAACGTCCCTCGTTCGCGGTCATCACAATGAGCTTGGCGCCGAACTTCGCGGCGATGCCGGCGGCGTGCTGTGCCGCTTTTTTCGCGTGACCCGATCCGTCGATGGCAACCAGAACCGTAGAGTACATTTGACGCTCTCCCAAGGTGGTACCCTTTCTGCCAGTATGGCCATTGGACGCCAGAAGAAATTGTCCTGAATCAATGGCACCCGCTGGCGTGGTCCCAACGCTGACTAAAATTTCGGCAGCGATGGCTGAGCGAGATCAAAGACGGTTTCGCGCCGGCCTCCAATTCTTCCTCATCAAAATTCCGACTCCCTCTATCGAGATCAAGCGTCAAGGACCTTGCCATGACAGCCACGATGAAAGCTGCCGTCGTTCATGCGTTCGACAAGCCGCTCGAGATTCGCGACGTCGAAAAGCCAGATGTTCTCCCGGGCAAAATCCGCGTCAAGATCGAAGCGAGCGGCGTTTGCCACACGGACCTTCACGCCGCGCGTGGGGATTGGCCCGTCAGGCCGCAACCACCGTTCATCCCCGGACATGAAGGCGTCGGCGTCGTGGACGGTGTCGGCGCCGGTGTCACTGCAGTTAAAGAGGGCGACAGGGTCGGCGTGCCCTGGCTGCATACGGCCTGTGGCCATTGCCGCCATTGCACGACCGGCTGGGAGACCCTTTGCGCCGACCAGCAGAACACCGGCTACAGCGTCAATGGCGGCTTTGCCGAATATGTGCTGGCCGATCCGAACTATGTTGGACACCTGCCGGACGGCGTGGCCCTCGATGCGGCAGCACCTGTGCTTTGCGCCGGCGTTACCGTCTACAAAGGCCTGAAGGAAACCGACACCCGGCCCGGCCAGACGGTCGTGATTTCCGGTATCGGCGGCCTAGGGCACATGGCGGTACAATACGCCAAGGCGATGGGTTTGCATGTGATTGCCGTCGACATCGACGATCGGAAACTCGCGCTCGCGAAGTCGCTCGGCGCCGATATGGCTTTGAACGCGACCAAAACCGATGTCGTCGCCGAAGTTCAAAAGGGCGGCGGCGCGGAGGGTGTCCTGATCACCGCCGTCGCGCTCGAACCCTTCAAACAGGCGATCGGCATGCTCGCACGGGGCGGGACAATGTCCATGGTTGGGCTGCCGCCCGGCGATTTCCCGGTCCCCGTCTTCGAGACCGTGCTCTTTCGCAAGACCATTCGCGGCTCCATCGTCGGCACGCGACAGGACTTGACCGAGGCGCTCGACTTCGCCGCCGAAGGCAAGGTCGGCGCACATTTTACGACCGAGAAGCTGGACGATATCAATTCGATTTTCGAGCGTATGGAGGCCGGCGCGATCGACGGTCGGATCGTCATGACCATATAGGGCACAAGCGCCAAAGCGGCCCCTTTTCGACGGGCATGGCGGGTGTTATCTAGCGCGCCATGACCCAAACGCTTGACCGCGCCAACACCGAAACTGGCGCAAGCGACATCCCGACCATTCGAAACTTCGCCATTGTCGCTCATATCGACCATGGCAAGTCGACGCTGGCCGACCGGTTGATTCAGACGACCGGCTCGCTTTCCGCGCGCGAGATGAAGGAGCAGGTCCTCGATTCCATGGACATCGAGCGCGAGCGCGGCATCACGATCAAGGCGCAGACGGTGCGCCTTATCTACAAGGCCAAAGATGGCGAGACCTATACGTTGAACCTCATCGACACACCCGGCCATGTCGATTTCGCCTATGAGGTCAACCGGTCGCTGGCGGCGTGCGAAGGTTCGTTGCTTGTCGTCGATGCCTCACAGGGCGTCGAGGCGCAGACGCTCGCTAACGTGTACCAGGCGATCGAGGTCGACCACGAAATCGTCCCGGTCCTGAACAAGATCGACCTGCCAGCGGCCGAGCCTGACCGCGTGCGCACTCAAATCGAGGATGTCATCGGCCTCGACGCATCGGATGCGATTGAGATCTCTGCAAAAACCGGACTCGGTATCGAGGACGTGCTGGAAGGGATCGTCACCCGACTGCCACCGCCCCGCGGCAACGCCGACGCAACGCTGAAAGCGATGCTGGTCGACTCCTGGTACGATGCTTATCTCGGCGTGATCGTGCTGATCCGCGTCATCGATGGCACGATCAAGAAGGGCCAAAAGGTCCGCATGATGGGGACCGGCGCGACCTACACGATCGACAAGGTCGGTGTCTTCACCCCGAAACTCATCGACGTCAAAGCGCTCGGCCCCGGTGAAATTGGTTTTATCACGGCGTCGATCAAAGAAGTCGCCGACACACGCGTCGGCGACACGATCACCGACGACCGCAATCCGACCGACGCCCCCTTGCCCGGCTTTCGGCCGGCTCAGCCGGTGGTCTTTTGCGGTCTCTTCCCCGTTGATGCCGCTGACTTTGAAGCATTGCGGGCCGCGATGGGCCGACTGCGGCTCAACGATGCGAGCTTTTCTTTTGAGATGGAAACGTCCGCCGCGCTCGGTTTCGGCTTTCGCTGCGGCTTCCTGGGTCTTCTCCATCTGGAGATCATTCAGGAGCGTCTGGAGCGCGAGTTCGATCTCGATCTCGTCGCAACGGCGCCGTCAGTCGTCTACGACGTCGCGATGCGCGATGGCACGTCGGAGGAACTGCACAACCCGGCCGACCTGCCCGACGTCATGAAGATCGCCGAAATCCGTGAACCGTGGATCGAAGCGACGATTCTCACGCCCGACGAATATTTGGGTCCGATCCTGAAGCTCTGCCAAGACCGGCGCGGCGTGCAGAAGGACCTATCCTATGTCGGTCAGAGGGCGATGCTGAAATACGACCTACCGCTCAATGAGGTTGTCTTCGATTTCTACGACCGGCTGAAATCGATCTCAAAGGGCTATGCGAGCTTCGACTACGTGATCACCGGTCTTCAGGCCGGCGACCTGGTCAAGATGCAGATTCTAGTCAACGGCGAGCCGGTCGACGCGCTCTCCATGCTGGTGCACCGGTCGGCGGCCGAAACGCGCGGCCGAGCGATGTGCGAGAAGCTGAAGGAGCTGATCCCGCGCCATCTGTTCCAGATCCCGGTTCAGGCGGCGATCGGCGGCAAGATCATCGCCCGCGAAACGATCCGGGCGCTTCGAAAAGACGTGACGGCGAAATGCTATGGCGGCGACGTGTCGCGCAAGCGCAAGCTGCTGGAGGCGCAAAAGAAGGGCAAGAAGAAGATGCGCCAGTTCGGCAAGGTGGAAATCCCGCAGGACGCGTTCATTCAAGCGTTGAAGATGGAAGAATAAGAAAGGCCGCCTCTAGGGCGGCCTTTCCGTGAGTCCGGCTGAAACCGTCAGCCCGGATGAAATCCCGATCGTCTACCGAAGCACCAGAGGCTGCTCCGATGCACCCGTAAACGATCCAGACCGCGGTTTCCGCACGTGAATCTCACTCGACATCAGATCACCTCCTTTCGCTTGTTGACGATTCGTCCAAGGTAATGCGCAGGAGCGATTGCGGCAAGTCCGCGTTCCTCCTTCACAGAGCGCCGAATTTCACGGCTACGCCGCCGCGCACTATGTGCGGTTTAAGCGCTTGCTCGGCATCGATGATCGAGAACAGGTCCTCGCGGTCGAAATGCTCGTAGATGTACTCGATCCGAAGGAGGACATTGTGCCTGAGCGCGTAGTCGATGCCGGCGCCCAGCGAATACTCGATGAAGAGGGCATCCTCGGACTCTCGTCCGACCGTCGGAATGACGATCTCGGCTTCATAGCGCGCGGCGCTGACGCCGACGGCGACAAAGGGCAAAAGCCGGTCAAAGGCGTAGCCGACCCGTCCACGCAGATTGCCATTGAAGGTTAGGTCCGCGGCGTAGCGGCTGGCGACAAGTCCGCCACCGGTCACAACTTGGACTGTACGCGAATCGTCCGCGCTGAACACCGCCGAGACGTCGCCTTCCAGGCCGATGACCCAGCGGCCGTGCTGCCAGTTGTATCCGGCATAGATCCCGATCGCACCGCCCGCGATATCCAGATTGGTATCGCCGTTGACATCGTCGCTGTGAAACTCGGTCTCCGACGAGATCTTGCCACCGGCATGAACACCGAAATAGGCACCCGACCAGTCGTAAACGCTGGGTGAAAAGAGGCCCGAAGCGGGATCGCTCGCCCAGGCGCCGCTCACCGATCCCGCAAGAATGAAGAGGCCGACGGTCGTTCGGCCGATCGCGCCCGTCATTGGTCGCTCCGAATTTGAACCCAATCGCCTACGCGCCGGGCCAGAACGTGACTTGGCCCGCCCGATTCGGGAGTGTGATGTATCGGTGCCGGATTGGCAAACCCGCACAGTGGCCGGTGTGCAAATCTCAGCCAGCGGTTAGCCCCGCATAGACAACACTACCGGCCGCTAGGTGCCCGACGCCGCCAAAACGTCTTCGAACGTCCGCAGACCCGTCCGCTGGGCATTGACGAGGACCGCCATGTTGCCCGGCGCATGTTTGTTCTGCCACATTTTGGTGTGGGCTTTGGGGATATCGGCCCAGGCAAAAACCTCCGACATGGTCGGATCGATGCGCCGCTCAATGACGAGCTTGTTGGCGGCGGCGGCTTGTTTCAGATGCGCGAAGTGGGAGCCTTGGATGCGCTTTTGATGCATCCAGACATAGCGAGCGTCCATGGTTAGGTTGAAGCCCGTCGTGCCGGCGCAGATCACCACCATGCCGCCGCGCTTGACCACGAAAGTGGATACGGGAAACGTCGCTTCGCCTGGGTGTTCAAAGACAATGTCGACGTTCACGCCCTTGCCGGTGATATCCCAGATCGCCTTGCCGAACTTGCGTACTCCGCCGAACCAGGTCTTGTAATCCTCCGAATTAACCGGCGGAAGCTGGCCCCAACAGTCGAAGTCCTTACGGTTGATGACGCCCTTGGCGCCCAGCGACATGACGAAGTCGCGCTTGTCGTCGCCGGAGATAACGCCGATCGCATTGGCGCCGGCGGCCGCGCAAATTTGAACCGCGAATACGCCCAGGCCGCCCGAAGCGCCCCAGACCAGAACGTTATCGCCCGGCCTTAGAATATGCGGCCGGTGCCCAAAGAGCATGCGATAGGCCGTGGCCAATGTCAGCGTGTAGCAGGCCGCTTCTTCCCAGCTTAGGTGTCTTGGCCGGGGCATGAGCTGGCGTGCCTGAACGCGCGTGAATTGTGCGAAGGAACCGTCCGGCGTCTCGTAGCCCCAAATGCGCTGCGACTGCGAGAACATTGGATCGCCGCCATTGCACTCCTCGTCATCGCCGTCGTCTTGGTTGCAGTGCACAACGACTTCATCGCCAACTTTCCAGCGCTTCACCTTGGAGCCAACCGCCCACACAATCCCCGACGCGTCGGAGCCGGCGATGTGATAGGGCGCGCCATGGCCGTCGAAGGGCGAAATCGGCTCGCCAAGACCGGCCCAGATTCCGTTGTAATTGACGCCGGCCGCCATCACGAGGATCAACACCTCATCATCGCCAACCGGCCAGGTCGGAACCACCTCGATCTGCATGGCATCTTCGGGCGGACCGTGGCGCTCGCGACGGATCGCCCAAGCGTGCATCTTCTCCGGAACATGGCCGAGCGGCGGAATTTCGCCGATATCGTAGAGGTCCTTGATCGGCGCCTCATACTCGGGTGCCGCCGCTTCTGCTACTGCCGTTGCCATTGTTTCGTCCTTCGCCGGTCCAAGGCTATCGCCGGATAAGATGCCCTTTTTGTGCACTGCATTAAAGCAAAACTTCGCAGTCGCAGCGATTCGACCTTTGTCCGGATACGATTCGTTTAGAGGCTGCGTGCTAGATTTACGATGTGTTAGCTCTGGAGAGAGGCCATGATCCTCGAGCTCTTTGGCGATATTCCTTTGTATTTGCTGGGCTTTTGCCTTGCGCTTTGCGTCGCCGGCGGGTGGCTTTTGGACAATGCCATGCGCGACAACGGCGCCGGGACGATCGGTAATACGCTCCTTTTGAGCGTCGGAGCGGTCGCCGGACTGATGTTAGCCGTCTACATGGGAACAAATCTGTTTCAGGACTATCTTCGTGCCATTGCGCTGGCCACCGGCTGCGCCATTTGGACGCTTTTGCTCTGGTGTTTCGTCAAATCGCGCATTTCCGTTTAAGCGCAACGCACCGCACCTAGACGGAATAGCTACTGGCCGGATTTGTTGCAGCGCAGTATGCTCGCGGATGGCATAGAGCCATCAGCGAGGGTAGGCGCAGCGATGACGACTGACACGGACCAATCTAGCCAACGCGACAAACCCTGGATTTTTCGCACTTATGCGGGCCATTCGACGGCCGCCGCATCGAATGCGCTCTATCGCAAGAACCTTGAAAAAGGTCAGACCGGTCTTTCGGTCGCGTTCGACCTGCCGACCCAGACCGGCTACGACAGCGATGCCGAGTTGGCGCGGGGCGAGGTGGGAAAGGTTGGCGTGCCGATTTCGCATCTAGGCGACATGCGGACGCTGTTCGACGGTATCCCGCTTGACCAGATGAACACCTCAATGACGATCAACGCCACGGCGGCCTGGCTCCTGGCGCTCTATATCGCCGCGGCGGAGGAGCAAGGCGTCGATCGCGCCGATCTTTCCGGAACGACGCAAAACGACATCATCAAAGAATATCTGTCGCGCGGGACGTATGTTTTTCCCCCCCGGCCGAGCGTCAAACTGATCACCGATATGATCAGTTTCAGCTATCGGGAGCTGCCGCGCTGGAACCCGATGAATGTCTGCTCCTATCACTTGCAGGAGGCTGGCGCGACGCCGGTGCAGGAACTCTCCTATGCGTTGGCGACGGCGATCGCCGTGCTTGACGCGGTGAAGCAGGGCGGCCAGGTGCCGGACGCGGACTTCCCGAAGGTCGTCGGCCGGATCTCGTTCTTCGTCAACGCCGGCATTCGTTTCGTAACCGAAATATGTAAGATGCGGGCGTTTGTCGACCTATGGGACGATATCTGTCGCGACCGATACGGCGTCGAGGACGAGCGCTACCGACGCTTTCGCTATGGCGTCCAGGTCAACTCACTGGGACTGACCGAGCAGCAGCCGGAAAACAATGTCTACCGCATTCTCCTGGAAATGCTGGCGGTCACCTTGTCGAAGAAGGCCAGAGCGCGCGCTGTGCAGCTGCCCGCGTGGAACGAGGCGCTTGGCCTACCAAGGCCGTGGGATCAACAATGGTCGCTCAGGCTTCAACAGATCGTAGCCCACGAGACCGACCTTCTTGAGTATGGCGACATTTTCGACGGATCGACGGTGATCGATGAAACCGTCGAGCGTCTAAAGACCGAAGCGCGCGCCGAACTGGCCAAGATCGACGAGATGGGCGGGGCCGTGGCCGCGATCGAGACTTCATACATGAAGCGTGCGCTGGTGGCCTCAAACACGAAGCGGCTGGCCGCGATCGAAGCCGGCGAACAGATTGTCGTGGGTGTCAATGCCTACGCTGAAACCGAACCGTCGCCTTTGACGGCAGGCGAGGGCGATATCCTGACCGTCGATCCGGCTGCGGAGGCCGAACAGATCGAGCGCCTGGCGGCGTGGCGGGCGGCACGCGACACATCGGCCGTCGACACGGCGCTGGGCGACTTGGAAGCTGCCGCCCGTGCCGGCGAGAACATCATGCCCGCGTCGATCGCCTGCGCGAAAGCAGGTGCGACGACCGGCGAATGGGGTCAGGTGATGCGGACGGTCTTTGGCGAATATCGCGCACCGACCGGCGTGGCTGCGGCGGCTTCTGCGCCCGAAGGCGATTTGGAGGACGTGCGCACACGGGTCGAGGCGGTTTCGCAGAAGCTCGGCCGCCGCCTAAAGTTCCTGGTCGGCAAGCCGGGTCTCGACGGCCACTCCAACGGCGCCGAGCAGATCGCGGTCCGGGCGCGGGATTGCGGCATGGACGTCGTCTACGAAGGCATCCGTCTGACACCCGCTGAAATCGCCAATGCGGCGATGGAGGAAGGCGTTCATGCCGTCGGTCTGTCGATTCTTTCCGGCTCGCACGTCCCGCTCGTCACCGAGATCATGGACCGAATGCGCGGCCTCGGACTGTCCCGCGTTCCCGTCGTCGTCGGCGGAATCATCCCGCCGGAGGACGAGGAGACCCTCAAATCGGCAGGCGTCGCTGCGGTCTATACGCCGAAGGACTTCCAAATCACGGAGATCATCAACGATATCGTCGCGATCGTCGAACGGCAGGGCGATCAAGCCGCGTAACGGGCGTCGGCACGAGACTTGCTTCGTCTTCGGAAACGTTCGCGATTGTGCGAATGCGGGGCGATTCGGATGCGAAACAGTCCACACCCCCCGGTATGAGGGTTCGAACCATGCGGAACTGGGCTTACATCGCCATCGCTCTCAACGTCGCGGCTTTGTCCGCCGCGCCCGCCGACGCCGGCGGTCTTCCAGATGATCCGCCCATTGTTATCTACGCGCCACACGGTCCGGTCACAGTCCAGTCGAGCGACGCACTGTCCCCGTCCGCCTACACTGCCAATGGACGTTTCGCGGCGTCATCCGGCGATGTCGATCGGGGCCAGGTGACTATCCTGCCGGAGGCCTTGTGGATGCCCGATGTTGTTGTCGAGGTGGATGACCGGCTCGATCGCCGCTTTCTCAATCGCCGGCCGCCAGTTCAGCGACAATCTCCGCGAAATCAGCGGCAAGGGTTCTAAATACACATTTGCCATCGGAACCCTGGTGCCCGTCCTCGGGTGGCTACAATGGACCCATCTCAACGCCGGACCATCGGGCAATGCCCAGCCCTAAACTTGACCCGTTGACGGCCAGCCCCTAACCACCCCTGGGTGCCACTTCGGCGCCTCGGGGTCTCCATGGGCATCGGCGATATCGCAGCCATTATTCTACCCGTATTCGGGTTGATCGGCGCGGGTTATCTCGCGCGACTGACGGGGCTTTTGTCGGACACTGTGGCCGAAGGTCTGTCGGCGTTCGCCTACACGATCGCGATCCCCTGCCTCTTGTTTCGGATCATCGCCGAGGGCTTCTGGCCGGCGATTTCGCCCTGGCCCTATTGGCTGACTTATTTCGCTGGCGTGGCGGTGTCTTGGATCGGCGCCACGGCACTCATCATGAGATGGCTCGGGCGCGACTTGGAAACCGGCACCGTCGCCGGATTTACAGCGTCGCAGTCCAATACGGTGCTCGTCGGCATCCCCCTCGTCCTCGCCGTCTACGGCGAGGCCGGCGAGGTTCCGCTCGTCACGCTCTTGTTGATCCACTTGCCGCTGATGATGACAGTCGCCGCCGTGCTGATGGAATTGGCGAAGACGGAAGGGCGCGATTGGTTCGTTACGGGCAAGGCGATCATTCGGTCGATCGCTCTGCATCCCATCATCATCGGCCTGGCAGCCGGTGCGCTTTGGCAGGCATCGGGATTGCCGCTTGGCGGCCCGGGCAAGGATTTGATCGACGCGATCGCCGACACGGCGGGCACGGTCGCATTGTTTTCATTGGGCCTGGCGCTTCGCCGCTATGGCATTGCCGGCGACCTGCGCGCGACATTAAGCATCACCAGCCTGAAGCTGGTCGCGCATCCGCTTATCGTTCTTGTCCTGGGCACGCTTGTGTTCGATCTGCCGGCCGTTTGGCTCGGAGCGGCGCTCCTGTTCGCGGCGGCGCCCTGCGGCGTCAATTCATATCTCGTCGCCGTGCGCTACGGCACCGGCATGCGCATGTCGTCCAGCGCCATCGCTGTCTCTTCGGCTATCGCCGTCGTCACGGTCTCTCTGTGGCTCAGGATCATTCCGGCGCCATGATCTCATAAGGCAGATCGATGCGCCGGCGAACATCGGACGGCAACATGCCGCTGTCGCGGAGCGCTGACAATGTCTCGCTGTCGCGGCTCTTTGAAAGCTTCTCGCCGCGATCGTCCAGAATCAGTCGATGGTGTCGATAAACAGGTTCCGGAAGACCGAGCAATGTCTGCAGCAGGCGGTGCAATGCCGTCGCCGGCTTCAGGTCGAAACCGCGCACGACATCGGTGATCCCCTGGGCCGCGTCGTCGACGACCACGGCCAAGTGATAGCTGGTCGGGATATCCTTGCGGGCGATCACCACATCGCCCCAGTCAGCAGGTCGCGCCGAAGCCTCGGAGGTGAATTGTCCATCGGTCTCCTGCCAAGCGACCGCGGCGCCCGGATCGAGTCCGGCGGTCCTCATTGCTGCGTCGATTTTTAGGCGAAGGGCGAACGGTGCGTCCTCGGCCTTCCTGCGCAACAGCGCCGTGCGTGGCGGGTCGCGCCACAGACCGGGGTAGTGCGGCTGACCATCGGGATCGCTGGGCCAGTCGCCTGTCTTTGCGGCAACAGCAGCGCGGATCTCGGCCCGTGTGGCATAGCAGGGATAGACGAGGTCCAGCGCACGCAATCGGTCGAGGGCCTCTTCATAGACCGAGAACCGTGTCGACTGGCGCAAAACCGGCTCTTCCCATTGAAGCCCGAGCCAGGCGAGATCCTCATAGATCTGCTGCTCGAATTCCGGCCGTGCCCGACCCAGATCAATATCTTCGATGCGGACCAGAAACCGACCGCCGGTGCGGCGCGCCAGATCAAAATTGAGGATCGCCGAATAGGCATGGCCGAGATGCAGCAGCCCGTTCGGGCTCGGCGCGAAGCGAAAAACGTGTCGGGATGACATCGGGACTGAGGGCGCTATGATCCGTCGAAGAAGACAAATTCACCATAAGGCGGCCGGCCGGGATGCGCATCATCGATTGCGACGCGGACATTGCTGACGCCCTGAAAGGGCTGACCACGGCCGACAAGCGCCTTGCCAAGGTGCTCAAGGTTGCCGGCGCAGTGCCGTTGCGTCGTGCGGCGCCCGGTTTTCGCGGCCTCGCCGAAATTGTCGTTTCACAGCAGGTCTCAAAGGCCAGCGCCAACGCGATCTGGGGGCGTCTCACACAGGCCGTCGATCCATTCGAGGCAACCGTCTTTTGTCGGGTCGATGACGATGCACTCCGCGAGGCCGGCTTGTCGCGACCCAAGCAAAAGACGTTGCGGGCGGTGTCGCAAGCAATCGTCGATGGCTTCGATCTAGACGCCGTTGCCCGCCTCGACGGCACCGATGCGATCGCTGCCATGACTGCGCTTCACGGCATCGGTCCCTGGACGGCCGAAGTCTATTTGATGTTCTGCTGCGGGCACCCAGATCTTTTTCCCGCCCGCGACGTGGCTCTGCAGAACGCCATCCAACATGCGTTCGACCTCGGCGAGCGGCCAGGGGAAAAGGATCTCTACGCCATGTCGGAGCGCTGGTCGCCTTGGCGTGCGACAGCGGCACGCCTGTTTTGGGCCTACTATGCGGCAACCGGTCGCGGCAAGGATGCGACACCGGTTTGAATTGGTTAATGAAATCCCAACAAAGGCTTCACACGTATGACATGAAGCCTGTAGAGTGTCGCGGCGCAAACGCTCAGGAGTGCGAATCATGATGGGGAGCCGAAGTTGACTGTCCACGTTTCGCCCGACGCGTGTCCCGCGCTCGTGTTGAATGCCGATTATCGTCCGCTCTCGTACTTCCCCTTGTCGCTCTGGTCCTGGCAGGATGCCATCAAGGCGGTGTTCCTTGACCGGGTGAATATCGTCGAGCACTACGACAAGGTGGTGCACAGTCCGAGCTTTGAAATGCAGCTGCCGAGCGTGGTGGCGCTGAAAGACTATATTCGGCCCACCCGGCACCCGGCCTTTACGCGCTTCAACGTCTTCCTGCGCGACCGCTTCACCTGCCAGTATTGCGGCGCCGCGAACGACCTGACCTTCGACCACCTGATCCCACGCTCGCGCGGCGGTCAGACGACTTGGGAAAATGTCGTCGCGGCCTGCGCGCCCTGCAATTTGAGGAAGGGCGGCAAGATGCCGGATGACGCCAAAATGTGGCCGGCGCAGCCGCCTTATCGGCCCACGATGCAGGACCTTCACAGCAATGGACGGCTGTTCCCGCCGAACCATTTGCACGAAAGCTGGCTCGACTTCCTCTACTGGGATACCGAACTGGAACCGTAGGTTCGGCTGAGCGCGCCAAGCGACAGCATGGCGATCGCCAGCGAAATCAGCACATTGTAGTTGGCGAAGGTGAGCCCGAAGGCGCGCCACTGGACCTCGTCGCAGCGGATGATCTGCACCGTTTCAAGCTGCGTCAAAAGGTCGCCGACGGACTCCGCCGTATCGCTGCCGGCACCGCAGGCCGCAGGCCCCGGCCACCATCCCCATTCGACACCCGAATGATAGACGCCGTAGCCAGCTCCGACGAGAAACACGGCAGTGGCCAGGCCCAGAAGTGTTCGGAGCGCGCCTCGATGCGAGCCTCGCACCGCGATTAGTACCGCAATCGCGAGGAGCGGGATGCCAAAGTAATAGGGGTTGCGCTGCGTCAGGCATAGCGCGCAGGGCTGATACCCGCCGACGATCTCGAAGGCCCAGGCGCCGGCGATCGTGAGCGCCGCCAGCCCTAGAGCGGCGAGCGCGAATTGGGTGCCACTGAACTGTCGAAGGACGCCGATCATCGGACTTGGTTAACCAGCCAGTAGATCGCCGCTGGTCCGCCGATCACCAGGATCGCGACCCAGACCAGCCCGACAAGCAGTCCGAACAGCACGAGAAGGCCGTCACGCTCGATCAAGCCGACCGAGGCAATGGCGACGCCGGCGCCGGGCACGGTGTTGGTCAGCGGAAGCGGAACGAGGATCGAGGCCGTCGGGATGAGAAGCAGTGCCCCGACGATCGTCGTTCCCGTCGGCGAGGTGAGCGCGGCGAGACGCGGATGTGCCACGGCCTCGAACCAGCCGATGTAGCGGCGCCCGCGGTCGATGATGTCTTTCAATGTCGCGACCTGGAAGCTTCGCGCGCGCAAGTTCTCCGGCAGCCACAACGTGCGCCGGCCGATCGCCATTTGCCCAGCGAAGAACAGCATGGGCAATGCCACCGCCTGGGGCACACCGTAGACAAAGGGAAGGCAGCAGGGCAGCGCAAGAATGAGGAGCACGAGACCGATCGCCCGCTCCTTCAACTGGTCGATCAACTCGCCGAGCGTGATCGTCGCGCCGTCGCCCTTGGCGGCGATGACTTCGGCAACAAGCGCGTCGAGCAGAGCCGTCGTCTTGCGCGGCGCGGCGGAATGAATCGTGTCGGACATGAACTCCGAGGCTGACAATCGCATTTTGTCGGCGCTCTAACATGTTCGCGCCGCCTATGCCACGGTCGGTAGAAAGACGATGTATGTGCTGACGGAAGCCTGCAATTGAAACGGTCTGCGATTGCTCAGCGCGCTATCGATTGAGCTCCGCGCCGATGATGTCTTCCATCACTTTCGTGACGATCCAATTGTCGCCATCGGGATACTTCGTCTTGCCGGCCTGGAAAAGCTGCATGGCCGTCGCCGCAGTGAACAGAGGAACACCCAGATCGCGTGCGAGGTCCATGGCAATGGTCAGGTCCTTGTACATCGTGTTGATGTGGCTGCCGGTGCCCTCGAACTTGCGATCGATGATGTTCGAAAGCGAGGTCTTCACAAGACCGCAGCCAGCCGACGATGTCGAAAACACATCGTGGATCACCTGGCCCGACACACCGGCCTTGGCGGCAAGTGCCGACGCCTCGAAGGTCGCGGAAAAGATCGCGCCGATGAGCGATTGCAGACAGGCTTTGACGGTCTGACCCATACCTGCCTCTGATCCGACGACGTGGATCGTTCCGCCGACGGCCTCCATCGCTCGCTTCGCCCGCTCGAGCGCATCGTCGCTGCCAGCCGCCATCAGCGTCAACGTGCCGCCTTGCGCGCCTGGAAATCCGCCGCTGACGGGACTGTCGATCAAATCTATCCCGGATCCCTCAAGACCGGCCGCAATCTCACGCGCCTCGCCGGCCTTGATCGTCGCCGTCAGCATGACGATGCCGCCGGACTGCATGGTCGAGACAAGTCCGGCGCTTGCGTCATCACCGAGAATGACCTGTTTCGCCTGATCGCCGTTCATCACCATGACGAAGACGATGTCAGCGTTTCGGCCAACCTCGGCGGCGGACTCCATCGGCTGGCCGCCGAGCACTTTGAATGCCTCAACGCGCGCTGGACTGAGATCGAGACCGCACGTCTCGAAGCCGGCCGCGATGAGGTTCTTGGCGAGGCCGGACCCCATATCGCCAAGACCGATGACCCCTGCCCTCATGATGAATGTCCTTGTTGTTCTTGGTTGTCGCGCAACCCCTGTCACAGAAGCGCCGATCCGCACAAGCGCGAATCTATACGGCGATGTCAGCTTTCATTGGCCGGCCAGCGACGGCATACTGCGCCAGACGCACGACTACGCGGAGCCTCCCATGTTGAGCGCCGACCAACATCGCTTTTTCGATGAGAACGGCTATCTGGTCGTTGAGGATGTGATCGATCGGGAAAGCTGTCTCGATCCGCTGATCGCGGAATACGAAGCGTTGATGTCAGGCCTCGTGGCCGATTGGGTCTCGGAAGGGAAGCTCGATCCCGCACTGATCAGCGCGAGCTTCGATGATCAAATCATCGCCGCCTACCGCGCCGGACTTGAGTATTTCCAGCCCATGGACATCTCGCTTCCCGGCGGACCGATCGCGCCGGACCTGCCGTTTCATGCCGGACCGGCTGCCTTCGGTCTCTTGAGCCATGACCGCCTGCTCGACGTGGTGGAAGATCTGATCGGGCCGGAGATCGTCTCCAATCCGATCCAGCATGTCCGCATCAAGCCGCCGGCCGCAGATATCAAAGCCGGCGAAATCCGAGCGCATCTGACCTCGACGGATTGGCACCAAGACCGCGCCGTGACGCTGGAAGAGGCCGACCGCACCCGCATGATCACGGCCTGGATCGCCGTCACCGATGCGACCGTGGAGAATGGCTGTCTCCAGGTCATCCCAAAAAGCCACAAGGGCGAGATGAAGCTTCACTGCCCCAACCCGCAGGTCGGCATCCCGACGCGGTTCTTCGACGAGGACGCGGCGCGGCCGCTACCGGTCAAGTCTGGCGGCGTCATCCTTTTCCATCCGCTCACGATCCACGGCTCGCTGGAAAATCGCACGCCCGGCATCAGGTGGAGCTTCGATGTGCGCTACAGCGTCACTGGCGAGCCGACCGGCCGGCCGATGTTCCCGGATTTCGTCGCACGCAGCCGAGCGCATCCGGAAACCGAACTGCGTGACCCCGATGCATGGCGGAAGATGTGGCTTTCTGCCCGCGCGCGGTTGTCGGCCGACCCCTCGGTCGTCATCCATCGCTGGTCACCGGACGCTGCCCACTGCGCCTAGCGCGGCCTTTGCCTCAATCCTCGTCAAACACTCTTGGCGCCGCCAGCGTTTGCGCGTATGAAGGCCGCCGTGCGGGTGTGGCGGAACTGGTAGACGCGCCAGACTTCGTATGGGGTCCTTGCCGGGGAAACCCGGTCAGTGCAGGTGTCAAATTCGGGGAACGCTTCCAGTCCGGCTGATGCCAATCCCGAGCCAAGTCCCGATCAGGGAAAGGTGTAGAGACTTGACGGCACCCACCTAAGCCGCGGAGCGCATCCGGGGTAAGGTGAAGAGAAAGTCCAGACCACAAATCCGCCATCTGGCGGAGCGGCGAAAGCCGTAGTTGGTAAGCAAAATCTGGTTCCCGCAAGGGAGTGTGAGTTCGAGTCTCACCACCCGCACCACTTTCCTGATAAGTTTCCTTGTTATTGGCCTGCCCCCCTGAAAAGTAGCCCTCCCTGAGGTAGGCTTTCGAGCCATATTGGAGTTCACCCCGCTTTGTCCGGGCATTATGGGAGAGCGCCACTTCAGGTGCCTTCCGGGTTGCGCAGTTCATGCGCAGGCGCCTCAGTAGACAGACTTATCCCCGCTTTGGAGACATGATGGATGGCCTTGCCAGGGGGTGTTGCGATCTCTTGGTAGGAGCTGGCGTTGAAAATGCCCGTCGTCATACGTTCCACACGATTTTGTGTTTGACGTTGAGTTGCTTTCTCTGGGGAGTTCCCGATTTTTCGCAGTCGTCACGGTCGAGATTCCCCGGGGCTTTGACCGTTTGCCACTGTTCCCGCCCCAAATCAGGAGTGCGCAAGATGCGGAAACGTATTTCATCATATTTGTCTGGCGCTTTTCTCGCCGTGATTGCGTATTCGCAAGCATATGCGGGTCAGCAATATGTCGACGAAACCGGGTTTGCAGTGTCTGGCTATGATCCGGTCGCGTATTTCTCTCTGGAACAATCGGCGGTCGGGTCGAAACAGCCGTCCGCGATCCCCGGCAAGGCGTCGATCACGGCTGATTGGAATGGTGCCAAATGGGCATTTGCAAGTGAGGAAAACCGCGACAGATTCCTGGCGAATCCTGAGAAGTATGCGCCACAATACGACGGCCATTGCGCATACGGACTTGCGAAAGGAGGCAAGGTGCCGGCTAACCCGAATCTGTGGCGTATCGTCGACGGCAAGCTTTACCTGAATATCACGCCGAACGTCGTGAACTTCTGGGAAGAAGACATCACGGGATTCATCGAAACTGCCGACAACAATTGGTCGTCGAAGGAGACTGCACCGGCTTCTGATAAGCTCTGGACCGCGATCGACGCCAACAATGGCACCTATACCACGCTTGCCCCGGAGTCGGATTGACACCGGTTCATCCGATTTACATGTTTCTTGTCGCTATCCCAAAATGCTGAAAAGAGGAGACTCCTAAATGGCCAAGTCAACAAAACACTTCACGGCGGCCGCGATTGCAGGCGCGGTGGCAGTCGCTGTGGGTGCTGCGGGCACACCGACGACAGCTGACGCACAAGCGAAGGAAAAATGTTACGGCATTTCGCTTAAAGGCCAGAACGACTGCGCTGCCGGCCCGGGAACGACTTGCGCCGGAACGTCGACCGTCGACTATCAAGGCAATGCCTGGACACTTGTCCCCAAGGGCGACTGCGTGAAATATGGCGTCGAGGAAGCGAACGCCCAGTTTGAACTTCCTGGCGACCGGACGGGATCGCTTGAGCAGCTCGATCGCGACCTTCCAACCTGATCATGATTGTGGCGGATCGCGTCAGTCAGATGCGGTCCGCCATCAATGCCCATCATCAATCCAATGATCGCTGCGGAAATTCCCTCACGCGCCGGCGTCGGCCTGAAGGCAGAGCACTACGAAGACATCCTGTCCGTCAAACCGGACATCGGATGGTTCGAGGTGCATGCGGAAAACTACATGGGGGACGGAGGTGCGCCGCACCATTATCTGACCCGGATAAGACGTGAATGGCCGCTATCCCTGCATGGTGTCGGTCTTTCGATAGGTGCGTCTCAGCCACTTGACCAAGATCACCTTCTTCGCTTGAAAAAACTGGTGGACCGATACGAACCGGGGCTGTTTTCGGAGCATTTGGCATGGTCCACACATGAAGATATCTACCTGACCGACCTGCTGCCGGTCCCCTACAATCGGGAAACTCTTCAAACCGTTTGCAACCACATCGACGAAGTACAGACCGTTCTTGGACGGCAGATGCTTCTTGAGAACCCGTCGACCTATATTGCCTTTCAGACGAGCACGATGAGCGAGGTGGAGTTTCTGTCCGAAGTTTCCAAACGCACGGGGTGTGGACTGCTGCTCGACGTCAACAATGTCTTCGTATCGGCTGCAAATCACGACATGTCGGCTCATGCCTATCTGGATGCGTTCCCGCTTGAAAGCGTTGGCGAGATTCATCTGGGAGGGCACGCACCAGACAGCGACGATGAGGGGTGCTTGCTGTTGATCGATGCGCATGACCGTGCGGTTGCGGATCCCGTATGGGCGCTCTATGACCGGACCATTCGGAGCGCGGGTGCGCTTCCGACATTGGTCGAGTGGGATACCGACATCCCAGACTGGCAAACCCTGTTCAACGAGGCTTTGGCGGCAGAAGCGATCCTGTTAGGTGAAAAGTCGGCGGATCGACGTGGTGCCATCGCTGTCTAAACAACAACGTGCGTTCGCCGCGTCCTTGCGTCGCCCAGACGGCCCGGTGCCCGAGGACGTGACACATCCAGGTTCGGTACCGCCGATCAAACGCTTCAATGTCTACCGCAACAATGTCGCGACTGCGGAGATTGATGCGTTAGCTGCGACCTATCCGGCCGTGGAGGCACTTGTCGGATCGGAGTTCTTCAGGGCAACGGCGCGCGAATTCGCCGTGCAATTCCCGCCCAGATCACCGCTGCTCTTTCGCTTCGGAGGCGATTTTGCCTATTTCCTATCGGATTTTCCGCCGGCGAGCCAGGTGCCCTATCTCGCCGACATTGCCCGGCTCGAATGGGCGCAGCTTCAAGCGTATCACGCAGCGGACGCAACATCAGTGCCGATCGAAAAGCTTGGCGACATTCCACCCGAAGACGTCGGAGATGTGAGGTTCACATTTCATCCCTCTACGCATTTGGTGCGTTCGAAGTATCCAATTGTCTCGATCTGGGCAGACTGCACGGGGCGCTCCGAACTAAGTCCGCCGGATATCTCTGCCAGTGAAGACGCGCTTGTCGTGCGACCCGCAATCGAGGTAAATACGCGCGCGCTTTCAGGCGGGGCTGGAGAGTTTCTTGCGGGCCTGATGAGGGGCCAGACGCTTCAATCGGCCGCAGATGTAGCGGCCGATCAGGTTTCGGAATTTGATCTATCGCTTCATCTATCGGGCCTGTTCGAGACCGGCTGCGTCATGGCCATCGAGCGGCCTACCCCAGGGGGCAATCGATGATTTCAGGGCTTTTCAACCTTCATAAAACGCTCGTTGATTCGTTGGACCGGGCAACCGACGGGTGGCTCATGGGTCTTGCGGCCCGGGTCGTTTTTGCCGGTGTCCTCTTCATGTACTTCATGAATTCCGCGCTCACAAAGTTCGAAGGCGGACCGTTTTCGATTGCGGATGCGGCCTATTTTCAGATTGTGCCGCCGATTGTAGAGGCGGCGGGTTATGACGCGTCACAAGTCGCCTTTTTTCCCTACGGGCTTATTGTTTACGCTGGCTCCTACGCTGAGGTTATTCTGCCCATCTTGATTGTGATCGGCTTGTTTACGCGACTGGCGGCGCTCGGAATGATCGTTTTCATCATCGTCCAGAGCTATGTGGACATCGCGTTTCACGGTGTCGATGCCGCCACGATCGGCGCGTGGTTCGACAATCTGTCCAACGCCGTGATCCTCGATCAAAGGGCACTGTGGGTATTCTTGCTCTTGTTCCTGGTTCTTCGGGGACCCGGTTTCGTGTCACTAGATTTCTTGTTTGGCCGGCGATTTGCTACGCAACGGATCACAGAGCCGAATTGAACCCGCATGTGTGAAGCGGCAAATTCGGATGAGGCCATTTGCTGAATTTTGAGTGCGTTCGGGATGGTCCGCTGGACCGCCCGGGGTCCGGCTGGCCGATGGCCATTCGACCGTATGAACCCTTCGGGTTCGCGCGCTCCTTGGCGTATCAGGTTACGGCGCCCAGGACAGGAAATTGGCGATCAACTTCAGGCCCAGCGTCTGACTCTTCTCCGGGTGAAACTGGGTGCCGAAGAGATTGTCGCGCGCGACGATCGCGGTAACCGGTCCGCCATAGTCGGCCGTCGCCACAACATGCGCGGGATCGTCCGCCTCCAAATGAAAGGAGTGGACGAAATAGGCATGCAGGCCATCCCGACCGGTCTCGATCCCAGCCAGAAGCGCGTGCGGTTGGGCTTCGATCGTGTTCCAGCCCATATGGGGGATTTTCAGCGCCGGATCGCTGGGCGTAATCCGCCGCACTGCACCCGGTATCCAGTCGAACCCCGGTGTTGTGCGACGCTCCTCGCCGCGCGTGGCCATCAACTGCATGCCAACGCAGATGCCAAGAAACGGTCGACCCTTGTCAACAACGGCTTCCGTTAGCGCGGTGGCAAGTCCCGGAACCGCATCCAGCCCTTCGGCGCAGTCGGCGAACGCGCCGACACCGGGTAAAACGATGCGGTCCGCGCCGGCTACCGTATCCGGTTCTCGCGTGACCCGGACATCGGCATCGGCCCCATTTTCCTCAGCAGCGCGCGCAAATGCCTTTTCAGCCGAACGCAAATTGCCCGAGCCGTAATCGATGATGGCTGTCGTCAAGTTTTAGCCTCGGGCGATGGAAACAGACCAATGACCTCCGGCTCGTCTTGCGGCTCGGCGTCAGGCTCCATCGCGATCTCGACCGGTGCTACGCCGCGTAAGGCGCCGGACAGCCACCAATCGAACGCCTTTTCCTCCGCTTCCGACAGATCGCGTCCGTTGACGACACCGATCAGCTGCCAGCCCTTCCGCTTGAGGCTCCAGCGCCGGACAGCGTTCGCTTCGAAGCCGAACACGATCTGAAGCAGCAGTGCTGCGGCAATCATCGCGGCATCGCTGGCATCCAGCATGACGAGTATGACCTCCGCGACCAAAATGAGCGCGAGATAGCCAAGGATCGGCCATCCCATGAAGTGAAAGAGCATCCACAGGATCGGAAACAGGAACGCGAGCCAGACGAAGCCGTCCTTCACGAAGATCAAAGTGTCGGCGCCGGCAATCGTTCGCGCTGCGCCGCCTGGCGGCAGATGAATTGTGAATGTTTTCGCCATCGGTCCTAAAGCGAGCCTTTGGTGGACGGCACTCGGTCGGCATCGCGCGGATCGATTTCAACGGCTTGACGAAGCGCGCGCGCCAGTCCCTTGAAGCAACTCTCCGCGACGTGGTGTGCATTGTCGCCGTAAAACGTTTCCACATGCAGCGTCAGGCCGGCGTTCATCGCAAAGGCGTGAAACCACTCGCGCACCAGCTCGGTATCAAGCGTGCCGATCTTGTCGCGGGAAAACCCAACCCGCCACACTAGAACTGGCCGGCCCGAGAAATCGAGGGCGACGCGAGAAAGCGCTTCATCCATGGGCAGTGTCACGGCGGCATAGCGGCGAATGCCGCGCTTGTCGCCAAGTGCTTGTGCCACAGCTTGTCCCAGGGTTATCCCGATATCTTCCACCGTGTGGTGATCGTCGATGTGGAGATCGCCCTTGGCCTCCACCGTCAGATCGAACAGGCCGTGGCGTGCGATTTGATCGAGCATGTGATCGAGAAAGCCGACGCCAGTTTGAATCGTCGACTTGCCAGTGCCGTCGAGGTCGACCGACACGGTAATCTGGGTTTCGCGGGTTTCGCGGGTAATCGTGGCTTGGCGCATAACGGCGAACGTATTCGGTCTCGGTATTGATCGCGACGGCTTTTAGCAAGAAGTCCCAGCCGTGGCCACTCGCGATGACACGAAAGAGAAGATTTGCGTTTGTCGGCAAACGGCCTACATAGGGGCGCATTGACGCTCCGGAGACCTTCATGACAAATGCCGGCTCATCGCCGACCGCGCCGCTCCCGACCTGGCACGGCACCACAATCCTGACCATCCGAAAGGGTGGCAAAGTGGTGATCGCCGGCGACGGTCAGGTGAGTCTTGGCCAGACGGTGATCAAGCACAATGCGAAGAAGGTGCGGCCGCTTGCCAATGGTGACGTGATCGGCGGCTTCGCCGGAGCGACGGCGGATGCGTTCACGCTGTTTGAGCGGCTTGAGAGCAAGCTTGAGCAGTATCCGGGACAGCTGACGCGGGCGTGCGTCGAGATGGCAAAGGATTGGCGCACGGACCGTTATCTGCGCCGCCTGGAAGCGATGATGCTGGTGGCGGACAAGTCGGTCAGCCTGGTTCTGACCGGCACCGGCGATGTCCTGGAGCCGGAAGACGGCATCATGGCGATCGGGTCCGGCGGCAACTACGCCCTGGCGGCCGCACGGGCGCTGGCCGACACGGACGACTCCGCCGAAGACATCGCCCGCAAGGCGATGGCGATCGCCGCTGACATTTGTGTCTATACCAACACGCAGCTGGTTATCGAGAGTCTCGATGCCGCTTGAGTCTGTCTTTCGTTTGAGCCCCTCATCATGACCGACTTTTCGCCCCGCGAGATCGTCTCCGAGCTGGACCGGTTCATTATCGGCCAGAAGGACGCCAAGCGCGCGGTCGCCATCGCGTTGCGCAATCGCTGGCGACGGCAGCGGCTGGACGACACGATGCGCGAGGAGGTGCTGCCGAAGAACATCCTCATGATCGGACCGACCGGCGTCGGCAAGACGGAGATTTCCCGCCGGCTCGCCAAGCTGGCCAATGCGCCATTTATCAAGGTCGAGGCAACCAAGTTCACCGAAGTCGGCTATGTCGGCCGCGATGTCGAACAGATTGTCCGCGACCTGGTCGAAGCCGCGATTGGCCTGGTGCGCGAGACCAAGCGCAAAGGCGTGTCGGCCCGCGCCCACCTCAACGCCGAAGAGCGCGTGGTCGATGCGCTGGTCGGGGAAACCGCATCGAAATCAACGCGCGATTCCTTCCGTCAGAAATTGCGCTCAGGCGAACTCGACGACAAGGAAATCGAAGTCGAGGTGCGCGACACCGGCGGCGGGCTCGGCGGTCTCGAAATCCCGGGCATGCCCGGCGCCAATATCGGCATGATCAATTTGAACGACATGCTGGGCAAGGCGTTCGGCGGCCGCACCAAGACGCGCCGCGTCCTGGTCAAGGACTCTTACGAACTGCTGATCGCAGAGGAATCCGATAAGCTTCTCGATGAGGACCAGCTCATTCAGGAAGCGGTCTCGATCACCGAGAACAACGGTATCGTCTTCCTCGACGAGATCGACAAGATCTGCGCCCGCGAAGGCCGCGCCGGCGACGTGTCGCGGGAAGGCGTGCAGCGCGACCTCTTGCCGCTGATCGAGGGCACGACGGTGGCGACCAAGCACGGGCCGGTGAAGACGGACCATATCCTCTTCATCGCGTCTGGCGCGTTTCATATCGCCAAGCCGTCGGACCTGTTGCCGGAGCTTCAGGGCCGACTGCCAATCCGGGTCGAGTTGCGACCCCTCGACAAGGAGGACTTCCGGCGCATTCTGACGGAGACCGAGGCTTGTCTCATCAAGCAGTATGTCGCGCTGATGGCGACGGAGGAGCTTGAGCTGACATTTACCGACGATGCCGTCGACGCCATCGCGACGCTTGCCGTGGAGATCAATTCGACCGTGGAGAACATCGGCGCAAGGCGCCTGCAAACGGTGATGGAGCGGGTGCTCGACGAGATTTCGTTCACCGCACCGGACCGGTCCGGCGAAGAGATCACGATCGATGCGGAGTTCGTCGAGCGAAATATCGGCGATCTCGCCAAGAACGCCGATCTCAGCCGCTATATTCTTTAGCGCAAGTTCTTATCCGAGAACCCATCCCGCCTTTTCGCGACCATGCTCTAGCGACGTCTACGAAGACGAACGTAGAAAGCGCCGTCGCCGCCATGATTGCGCGCGGCGGGTTCATAGCCAACGACGAGCGGCGAGAGATCGGCCTGTCTCAGCCAGTCCGGAACCAGACGACGCAAGACGCCGCTTTCGCGCGCCTGCCACCAGGGTTCATCTGTGCCCGGTGTTCGACCCTTCCCGGTGATCACCAGGACGATGCCACGCCCGGCGGCGCTCGATGCCTTGATGAAGCGAACGAGGGCTTGATGCGCCTCCGCCTGCCGCATGCCGTGGAGATCAATCGTCGCTTCGATCGCCATGCGGCCGCGCGTCACCTTCTGACGAGTCTTGCGATCGAGGCCGGTGGGTGCCGTCGGACGCTGCGGTGGGGCGGATTGTGCTGACCGCCGCGTGTCTGCGGCTTCTTTCTGTGGTTTTCGAGCGGCCTCGTCCGAAACGGGAGGCGCATCCTTGCGATGCAAGGGCGCGACCTCGCGGGCATACGAGATCCACAACGCATGATCCTTCGGGATCGGTCCAGGCGGCTTTCGCTCGCTCATTCCCCGGCCCCGCATGGCAGAAGCACCACGAACCGGCCCGGATTGTTGACGCGCCCGGCGATCGCACCGGCTTCGGGGCCCGTGCCCCAAAAGAGATCGCCGCGCGCCGGACCGGTGATCGCGGCGCCGGTGTCCTGCGCGATCATCAATCGTCTGAACGACGCCATGCGCCCGCCCTCGCCGACCGGGAGTTGGGACTCGATCCAAAACGGCAAGCCATAGGCGTGAAGCGTATGATCGACGGCTAGGCTGCGCCCCGACGTCAGCGGCACGCCGGCGCCGCCGATCGGACCGAGATCTGTATCGAGGCCCTCGATCCTTTGGAAAAAAACATAGGAGGGATTCACCTGCATGAATGTGCGGGCGCTCTTGGGATTGGCGCGCATCCAAGCCTTGACGTCTTCGGCCGTCGCCGCTTCTGGCGGAATGGTGCCGCTGTCCAGCAGAGCGCGGCCGACGGAGCGGTAGGGATGGCCGTTTTTCGCGGCGAAGCCATAGCGCTCCAGTGTGCCGTCCGGTAGCCGCACGCGAGTCGATCCCTGGATGTGGACGAAATAGGCATCGGCGGCATCGGCGAGATAGATGAGCTCCAGCCCCTTGCCGGCCAAAGCGCCAGCGTCGATCTCGGCCCTTGTGGCGTAAGGCGCCAATCCTTCGCCTTGTCGCTGCGCCGCTTCAAGGCCGTGCGGTAAGACAATACTCGTTTCGGCTGCGTCCGCTGCCGTCACGAGATCGTCTGGCTTCGTGTAGAGCGGATGGCGAAACCGATCCGTCGGCGTGCGTGCGCCTTCAACGACGGGTTCGTAGTACGCTGTCAGCTTCGATGTAGGCGCAACGATCTCATGCGGCGCGAAATGGGCCTCGAAGAAAGTTCGGATCGTCCGCGGGTTCGGGTTCGCGCCAAGCGCTGCTGCGATCTTACACACGGAGAGCAGGCTTGAATCCGGCGCAACAGCCGGTCGGGGCGCTGCGCCGGCGTCTTGGATGCGTGTGCAGGTTCGCAAGAACGGCGCAAAGGCTGCCGCGACATCATCGTCCGCCCAGCCAGTGAGCGCTGAGAACGGGATGGGCTTCAGCGTGGCCTTTGTCGACGCGCTCATAGTGGCACACGCCATGGCAAAGCCGGACAAAAGCCATGTCGAGACGCAAAGGCTGAACGCCAATAAACGTCCCGCCACATAGCCTTGCACGGATCAGGCGGATTCAGTCGCGACCAACTGCCAGTTCGGATCGCGGGAGCCGAGGGGCCGGGCGAAGGTCCAAACGTCGGTGACATCGGAGACGGCTTTCGGATCGCCATCGACGACCTCCCCGGCCTTGTCACGCGTCACAGATACGAGCGAACTCTTGAAACGCACGGTGACCTGGGCTTGCTCGCTTTTGATTTCGGCCGCTTCGATATCCGCCGAGTCGATGCCAATGAACCGCGATTCGATAATTTCACCACGCTCCTCGCGATCGGCGATCGCAGCGACGAAACCGTCATAAACGTCCGGGCTTAGGAGCGGTCGCAGCGTCTTTCGATCGCCTTCGGCGAAGGCGGTTACGATCATCTCATAGGCGATCCGCGCGCCATTGAGGAAATCCGGACCGTCGAAGCTTGGATCGACCGCACGGACCTTGTTGAGCTGTTTCGCCAAGTCGGAATCCGGCTCGGCAATGCCGCGCCATGGATCGATCTCCTCGTCGTCAGGCGGACCGGTCACTTGCCGCGGCGGCGCCTCGCCGCCTCGCTGCGGCATGGCGACGACCTTGTCGTCATTGGCGCCGCTTTTTTGCGGCTTGCCGCTGCGGGCTAACGGATCGAACGGTGGCCGTTCATTGCCGGTGCGACGGCCCAGAACATTGCGCAACCGTAGAAAGATCACCACGGCGACAACAAGAAAGATCAGTGTGTAGACGTCGAATACAGCGTTCATGTCTTCAGTTCGAGCTTGGACCAAACGGAATAGTGGGCGCTACGGCCAACGGCCAAGCGCCAAACACACGCGCTCCCCATTGTGTCATCGCCGTTTTCGGCATCGAAGTCGAGATGGCACGGTGAATAATTTTGTCCTGTCTCCGCGCCATCCGCCTAGCGAGATGCAATTGTGCGCTTTAATTGCCTATATGTCACTATATGTATGCTGACCGGCGGTCTATTCCAGACCGGCCGCGTCGCGATTTGGACGATTCTGCGTGATTAATCTGATTCCCTTTGTTCTGTTTGTGACGGTCCCGATCATTGAGATCGCCCTCTTCATCACAATTGGCGGTCAAATCGGTATTTGGGCCACACTTGGTCTTGTCGTTTTGACCGCGATGATTGGAACGGTGCTGTTGCGCCAGCAAGGCTTGTCGGTCTTAGCGCGGGCGCGGGCTGAAATGGACGCCGGCCGCATGCCGCTCGGCCGCCTTGCCGATGGATTGTTTCTCCTGGTCGCTGCCGTCTTGCTGCTGACGCCGGGTTTCATGACCGATGCGCTGGGTTTTCTGCTCTTCGTCCCCGCGATCCGGCAGACCATCGGACGCAGGCTGCTAGAGTGGATCGTCGGATCCGGCCGCGTCACCGTTGCGACATCCGGTCACGCACAGCACGCGCACGAAGCGGGTGTGATCGACGGCGAGGCGATCGAGATCGATGTCGATGATTCGGCGTCGACCGGTCGCTAACATCCGGAATTTCGGCCGTCGACTTGTCTCGGTTGGGCGCACATGTTAGCCGAAGCCGCGATTTAACACTGGCGCGCCTCGTTGGCGGCCGACTTGCACTGGAACATCAATGGCAGATCAAGAGACAGGTGCCGCCAACACTGGGAATGGCGGCCAGAACGAGGCAGCCGTTCCGAGCCTGGGCGTTCTGACGCAATACGTCAAAGATCTCTCCTTCGAGAACCCGCATGCGCCTCGCTCACTGACCCAGCAAAACAGCAATCCCAAGATCGAGATCAACGTGAACGTCAACGCCAAACCGCTTGGCACTGACATGTTCGAGGTGGATCTTGCGGTCGAGGCCAAGGCGAAAGCGAAGGCCGGTGAGAATGACGACGCGGAAACCGTCGTCTTCGCCGTTGAGCTAAACTATGGCGGCATCTTCAAGATCCAGAATGTGCCAGAAGAGAACCTTCATCCGCTCGTCATGATCGAATGCCCGCGGATCCTATTCCCCTTCGCGCGTCAAATCATCGCCGAGGCAACGCGCAACGGCGGATTCCCGCCCCTGCTCATTGATCCGATCGATTTCTCGGTTCTCTACCGACAGAAACTGGAACAGGCTAAGGCGGCGCAGGACGCAGAGACCAGTCCCGTTCAAGGCACCGCATAGGGTTCCGCCCTTTCGATAACCCGCATCCACGGGACAAAAACGCGCGTTGACCCCCTACTTCGCCCCGTCGCTGGCGATCTCACGATCAAAATGGGCCCACACGGGCGCCTCGCCCAAACCTTCGACGAAACTGCGATGGCGCTCCAGATCGTCTGGGCTCAGCCGCTGTTCCAACGGCGTTGGTCGGCCAGCGGACGATTGTGACGTGCGTGCCCTGCCCGCGACAGCCTTGGTACTGTCCAGATCGAGCGCCGACTGACGCCCGCCGATAAGTTCGATGTAGACATGCGCCAGAAGATCGGCATCGAGCAGCGCGCCGTGTTTATCTCTATGGCTTGAATCGATTCCGTAACGATTGCAGAGCGCGTCGAGATTATTCTGCGCACCTGGATGCTTGCGCCGCGCCAGGTCGAGCGTGTCGACGACCTGATGCATCGGGATTGGATCGTGGTTCAGACGGGTTAACTCCGCATTCAGGAAACCGATGTCGAAGCTCGCATTGTGAATGACCAGCCGCGCGCCCTTGATGAACGCTAAAAATCGCTCGGCTATGGCCTCAAACTTCGGTTTATCGGCCAGAAAATCGTCTGAAAGCCCGTGTACCCGATAGGCCTCCTGCGGCATCGAGCGCTCCGGGTTCATGTATTCGTGAAACGCCTCGCCGCTTGGAATATGGTTAACAAGCTCGACGCAGCCGATCTCCACGATCCGATCGCCGGTCTTTGGATCTAGCCCGGTCGTTTCCGTATCGAGAACGATTTCCCTCATAATTTTCCTCTATCGATTCGGCACCGATCCAACATTTTCATGCTCTGATCATCTGCACGGCACACACAATATCATACACCTGGCGCATCGCACTTTCATGGCCATACCCTGAATTCACAAGAAAATGCGCAGCACGTCGCTTTCTTGAGTCCGACCATTGGTTTGCAAGCAGAGCCTCAAACTTCTCTTCGGTCATACCGGGTCTGACCAGCACTCTTTTGCGTTGGACCGCGGCGTCTGCTGTGACAACGACAATGACATCGCAGCGTCGGTCAGAGCCAGTTTCAAGGAGCAGCGGTATGTCGAGAACCATGTGGCGATGGCCCTTCGCCTTGGCTGCGGCAACCGCCGACGCCTCTTCTTCCCTCACAAGCGGATGGACGATGGACTCCAGCTTTGCCAGCTTGTCCGGCCGGCCGACAATCATCCGCGAAAGCTCGGCCCGATCGACCCCCGACGGCGAAGTGCTGCCTGGGAATTCCCTTTCGATCGCCGGAGCAGCGCGGCCATTGTAAAGCCTATGCACGGTTGCGTCGGCGTCGTGCACGGGAATGCCGCATGTGCGAAACATGCCGGCGGTGGTGGTCTTTCCCATGCCGATTGAGCCGGTCAGGCCGATGATGGTCATGGCGCGCAGTTACGCCCGGGCCGCGAGATGCGCACGAACATCGTCGCGCAGCCCCTGGTCCACGACCGGCGTCTGACCGAACCATTTTTCAAACCCAAGAACCGCTTGGTGTAGCAGCATGCCTAGCCCATCGACTGTTCGGAGATCACGCGCTCGCGCGGCCGCCAGGAGCGGCGTTTCCAGCGGCGTGTAGACAATATCGGAGACAATCGCAGTTGAGGACGCGGACGTAAGATCCAGGTCCAAGGATGGCTGCCCGGCCATCCCGAGCGATGTCGTGTTCACCACAAGATCGACATCGGGTAGTGCTTCGACGCGATCATGCCAATCGATGATCGACGCATTGGCTTCCAAATCGCCTATCAGTCTTACCATGTTTTCCAATGTTCGATTCGTAATCGAAACGGAAATACCATCGATATTCGATAGGCCGGCCACGATCGCACGCGCTGCACCTCCAGCGCCAATGACCAGTGCGTTCGATACCGTTTGTCGCCATTTCGGTACCGTTCCATCTAAATGGGCCAAGAACCCCGTAACGTCGCTATTTGCGCCGATAAGCCGATTATCTGTATACCAAATTGTATTCACCGCACCCATTCCATATGCCGACGGGTGGAGTTGGTCGACGAGCGCTGCGGCCGCGGTTTTATGCGGAATCGTGATGTTGGCCCCGGAATATCCATTTGCCGCCAACTGCTCCAATATCGACGGGAATTCATCGGGCGTCGCGCGGACTTTTTCATATCGCCCGGCAATACCCATCTGCCGAAGCCAATAGCCATGGATGATCGGTGAAAGCGAGTGTTCGACCGGATCGCCGATCACACAGGCTTTGGGATGATCGGTCATCGTTCCAACGCACCGTTTTCACGTAACGCTTGGAGAAGTGGGAGAAGGGGCAAGCCGAGCACCGCGAAGTAATCTCCTTCGATACGTTCGATCAGTTGCGCACCGGCGCCTTCAATTTGATAACCCCCGACGCTCTGGCACGCCGCGTCGCCGATATGGGCCAGATAGTGGCCCAGAAATTCCGGCGAGAAGGATCTCAGCGTCACTGTCACGCTTTCCACGTGGCGCCAGATGACCGATCCAGCACGCATGAGCGTGGCTGCTGAATGAAGCTGATGGGATTTGCCGCGCATCGCCAAGAGCTGGCGTCTGGCGTCATCGATCGTCGGCGCCTTTGATATCAGTCGTCCGTCAAACTCCAATGTCTGGTCGCTTCCGATGACCATCGCGTCGAGTATGTCGCCATCAAGCGCATCGGCCTTCGCCTCTGCCAAGATCTGGGCGAGATCGGCCGGTGTGACGGCGGTGTCCTTGAGGATCGCTTCCCTGATGGCCTCCTCATCGATGTTCGCTGGGCACACATCGAATCGCAGTCCGGCGTTTGCCAGGAGAGACCGCCGCGCCTCGGAAGCAGACGCGAGAACGAGCCGCCGTCCGGTTTGCAGCGCGCCAGAAGTATCCATCACGTGACTGCGCCTGACTCTTGCGCGCGCTTTGAATAGAGAGAAATGACGGTTGCCGCGGTTTCCTCAATCGAACGACGCGAGACATCGATGACCGGCCAGGCATTTTGTTGGAAAAATCGACGGCTCTTTGCAATCTCATCGGCGATTGCGATCCTGTCGACATATGTGGTGTCGACTTCAGCATTAAGGCCCAACAGCCGATTTTCGCGCACCTGGCGAATTCTCTCAGCCGATGCGACCAGTCCAACGATCAGTGGATTTTCGGCGTCAAACAGGGCCGAGGGCAGGGGTACATCGGGCACCATGGGGACATTTGCGGTCTTGTAGCCGCGATTGGCCAGATAGATGCTGGTTGGCGTTTTTGACGTTCGGCTAATGCCAACCAAGATGATATCCGCCTCGTTCCAGCCCTCGGGCATCTGCCCGTCATCGTGAACAAGCGTGTAGTTGAGCGCGTCGATGCGCTTGTAGTAATTGCCGTCGAGAACATATTGCGCACCAACGCGCGGTCGCTGTTCAGCGCCCAGATAGTTCTGAAACGTCGTTAGAACGGGTTCCAGGATCGAGACGGCAGGACATCCAAGCTCGGCACACCGATCATCTATCCGCTTCGAGAGCCCGGTATCCACCATGGTGTAAAGCACGATGCCCGGCGCTTCCTCGATCTCCCCCAGCGCCGTCTCAAGCTGCCGGCGCGTTCGGACCATGGGGTAGACATGCTCAATTGGCTGAACCGCGAAATAGCGCGCTGTCGCGGCACGTGCGACCGTAAGCAGGGTTTCGCCGGTCGCGTCCGACACCATATGGAGATGGAAAAAGCTGCGCGCCCGCCGGGTCGGCATCGGTCAATCCTGGATCGTATAACCGCGAAATACGCGGACGAGATGTGAATAACCACAATGTCCGGCGGATCGGTACCGTTTTTTCACGTGAGCCCGTTGCTTCTATCAACATGTTGATTGCCGGGAGGAATCATCCCCTAATCCCACGTGCAGCATTGTCACGGGTTTATCCTCATGCGATCTACCGAATTTTCACAGGAAAGTAGATGATCCTGCTCGAAGCGTCGAAATTTTCCCTATTGATTACAGTGATTTATCGTAATCCATGATTTCCACCGTGGACCTTGGCTGCCAGTCATGCCATGTGTTTCATTCGCGATCGAGACTGAACATTCTGTCGAGATTTACCGATCCCCATCGCCAGCCCATCAATAAAAATCAATAGCAATTCAAACCAAGATTTTTTCTTTTCTCATGTCTCGAATCCTGCAAGTTCTCAACGGTCAGATTGTCCATCCGCCCCCCATTTGGTTGATGCGCCAAGCTGGTCGCTATCTGCCGGAATATCGTGCCCTTCGCTCCAAGGCCGGTGGGTTTCTCGACCTATGCTACGATCCCGATATGGCAACGGAGGTCTCCCTTCAGCCGATCAGGCGTTTCCAGTTCGATGCCGCTATTCTGTTCTCGGATATTCTCGTTGTCCCTCATGCATTGGGGCAGAACCTTTGGTTTGCCGAAGGCGAGGGACCGCGACTCGATCCGATCGATGCAAGTACGATGCTTCCTGACTATGACCGCCAGTCTTTTCTCGCACATCTGGAACCGTCATTCGAAACCGTGAGACGGCTACGTCAGACGCTCACAGACGAGACAGCGGTGATTGGGTTTTGTGGTGCACCTTGGACGGTTGGAAGCTACATGGTGGCGGGGCGAGGAACACCCGATCTCGCACCGATACGTCATCTTGCCCGGAACAATCCTGATGCGCTTCAAGGCATAGTGGATCGGCTCACCGAGGCTTCGATCGATTATCTATGCGCTCAGATCGACGCCGGCGCAGACATTGTCCAGATCTTTGAAAGTTGGGCGCAGGTTCTGCACGGGGCTGATTTCGATCGCTGGAGCCTTCAGCCGATTACCAAGATCGTCGAGGCTCTAAAGGCACATTCCCCGCAGACACCCATCATCGTGTTTCCGCGAAAGGCGCCGGACGGCTATCCAAAGATCGCTGAAATTCCCGGCGTTGCTGGGGTTTCGGTTGATCCGGATATCGATCTTGCCTGGGCGGCTGCTGATCTCCAGCAACACGTCGCGGTACAGGGCAATATCGATCCGGACGCGCTTATCGTCGGGCCCGATGCGATTGACAGCGCGATCGAGCAATTGTCTACCTCACTCATGGCGGGACCTTGGATTACTAATCTCGGCCACGGTATATTGCCGACGACGCCGATTGATCATGTCCACCATTTGGTCAAACGCGTTCGCGATCTCGTCCCTGTCTCGTGATGGGGTATCTTTGGGTCAAGGCATTTCATGTCATAGCAGTCATTGCATGGATGGCGGGTCTTCTCTACTTGCCGCGCCTCTTCGTCTATCACGTGGACGCCGAGCGAGGATCGGTGCAGTCGGAAACATTCAAGGTGATGGAGCGCCGATTGGCCTATGCAATCATGACACCGGCGATGATTGTTTCGTGGGTCTTGGCGCTTGTTCTAATTCTGATTTACGGCATCGGATTCGGAAGTGGAACGATTTGGCTTCACGTCAAACTCGTCCTGGTTTTGCTTCTGACGGGGTATCATATCTACCTGCTGCGATGCGTTGCATCATTCGCGCGTGATGCCAATTCGTGTAGCACGCGATTCTACCGCGCAATCAACGAAATCCCGACGGTCATTATGATCGCTATTGTCATCTTTGCGGTCGTGAAGCCATTTTGATGACTTTTCGAGAGGCGACACCACAAAAGGGTTGAATTCCCATCAGCCCTCGCGTATGGGAAGGGCAAGCCGATCACGGGAAACCAAAAACAACTCCAGTGTTTCACGTGAAGCAATTCGCGCCCCGGCACACCATCTCTCCCACAACATGTGATGCTTATCCCCATGCGGGAAATGAAACTCAAGGACCTTAAGGCCAAGTCGCCGACAGAGCTATTGGCTTTTGCGGAAGACCTCGACGTCGAGAACGCAAGCACGCTTCGCAAACAGGAACTGATGTTTGCGATCCTGAAGCAGCTTGCCGGTCAGGATGTCGAGATCATCGGTGAAGGCGTTGTCGAGGTGTTGCAGGACGGTTTTGGCTTTCTGCGCTCTCCCGACGCGAACTACCTTGCCGGTCCCGATGATATCTATATCAGCCCCTCGCAGATTCGCCGGTTCAGCCTGCGGACCGGAGATACGGTCGAGGGCCAGATTCGCAGCCCAAAGGATGGCGAACGATACTTTGCGCTCTTGAAAGTCAATGCGATCAATTTCGAGGATCCCGAGCAGGCGCGCCATAAGATTCACTTCGATAATCTGACGCCGCTCTATCCTGATGAACGCATCAAGATGGAAATCGATGATCCGACGATCAAGGATCGTTCAGCGCGCGTCATCGATCTCGTTTCGCCGCTTGGTAAAGGCCAGCGTGCGCTTATCGTCGCGCCGCCGCGGACGGGCAAAACCGTCATCCTTCAGAACATTGCGCATTCAGTGACTGCCAATCATCCAGAATGCTACTTGATCGTGTTGTTGATCGATGAGCGACCGGAAGAAGTGACCGACATGCAGCGCTCTGTGCGCGGCGAGGTCGTGTCTTCGACATTCGATGAGCCGGCGTCGCGTCACGTACAAGTCGCGGAGATGGTGATCGAAAAAGCCAAGCGGCTCGTCGAGCATGGACGGGATGTCGTGATCCTGCTTGATTCTATCACGCGCCTCGGACGAGCTTATAACACTGTCGTTCCCTCGTCGGGCAAAGTGTTGACCGGCGGTGTGGATGCTAACGCTCTTCAGCGGCCAAAACGGTTCTTTGGCGCCGCGCGGAATATCGAAGAGGGTGGATCGCTGACCATCATCGCGACGGCGTTGATTGATACCGGTAGCCGCATGGATGAGGTGATCTTCGAAGAGTTCAAGGGCACCGGCAACTCGGAAATTGTCCTTGATCGCAAGGTCGCGGACAAGCGAACATTCCCGGCGATCGATATCCAAAAGTCCGGCACCCGGAAGGAAGAACTCCTTGTACCGCCCGACGAGCTCAAGAAAGTTTTTGTGCTGCGCCGCATTCTGGCGCCGATGGGAACGGTCGATGCCATCGAATTTCTCATCGACAAGCTCAAGCAGACGAAGAGCAATTCCGAGTTCTTCGACTCTATGAACACATAGCTTTGTCGCTGTAGCGGCTGCTGCAGGGCCTTGAACGCGTCTGCGACAAAGGACACCTCCAAGATACTTAGACTGGGCGTCTAGCGCCGGTCTGAGAGCCTTAGAGCGCGATACCAAAGACATTCCTCTTGGCCTAATCGGCGCATCGCTCGACGATCTCATTGGCGCGATCCCCATAGTGCGATTTTCCCGAGAGCACATGGAGACGAACGCCTGCGCCGCCGGCCCTCATGCGTTTGACGTGGCTTCATCGGCTCCCGCAAGGGGTCGGGGGATAATACCGTTGTCGTCAGCTGCGGCCACGAAAAGCCCACCCGATCCCGCGAACCATTCGAGCCGTGTAAAACGGTAGCCGTATACGGCTCGAGCTTCACCGAGATATCCGGTCCAGTCGGCCAGCGCTTTATCCGTCGCGCGATCGTGGAGTACGCTTCTTACGTGCCGCAAGGCGCATCTCTCGGTTCTTGCGCAACCGGTTTTCCGATTCGGTTCCGTATTGAGGATTGGATTTCAAAAGGTTCGGGATCGACTTCAATTCGATATTGCCGCTCCCGTTGATGTTGTAGGCGCTTCAGAATGGCTTAGAACCGGGACTCAGAGCATCCGCGATCGCCTTTGATGATAGACATAGTGCTTGCCGTCGACGGTCAGATCGCGCTCGAGCCAGCCAGCGGCTTCTTCGACCTTTTCAGCAAACAGAGGATTCGCGTGCGCTTTTGGCGCATACGCCATCAATCGCAGGAGCTGGGCGCTTGACGTAGAGCATCGCTTGAAAATGCGGCATGAGCCAGATCTCATCAAAACAATAGCGTGCGAACTCGCCGCCGAGGCGGTCATAGGCTTCACTATTGCCCATGGTCGGGAGTGTGTGACCGACCTGAGCGGCGTGGAGGTTTTCCTGTGTGCGAAACCTCCAGGAGCGAGATGTTGGGAGATTTTGGCACGCGCCGTGTCCCATCGCGGACGGGATCGGATGCATTCAAGCATGATTGGCGGCGGGCTCTACTATGTCGTCGAATTGAGTCCGACCCGTCGCTGACGTTTTGCTCTCCGTCAAGATGCGTCGAAGCTCCTAACCGTTTCGGTCGACTTTGTTGGGCGTCGTCTGGTATAGATCGATGATCGCATTGAGGACCTGTGTTAATGCGAGCTGCCCATATCGCGGGACTCTTGGAACATAGGTCCCACCCCAAAACGGCGTGGCATCTGGCTTTGGAAACATCGACCAAGGCCAGCCGCGCTGCGCCCTCCAAGCGTGAAGGGCCAACATGTGCACTTGATCCACATCCGGCCGCTCTTCGAGATCGACTTTTATCGAGATTAAGTGCTGGTTCAGCACGTCGGCCGTCTCGTCGTCTTCAAGAGATTCGGGCGCTATAAGTTGGCAATAGTGACAAGCCGTATAGCCGATGCTTGAGACGATCGGTTTGTTGTCTCGTTGTGCCCCTTCTAATGCTTCAGGCCCCATTTGCACCAATGAACTGGGTTGTCTTCATGCCGAAGCAGATAGGGGCTTGATGATTGGTGCAACCGATTCATAAATCGAAGATACTGATGGGGCATCGACATGCCGATCCCCTCTATACGAGATGTATCACGCCATGTCTGACACGATCTTCGCGGTCTCGACACCGCCTGGGAAATCCGGGGTTGCGGTTATTCGAACCAGCGGCCCTCAAAGCGGGGCAGGCGCGGAAACCCTTACGGGCGCGATGCTGCCGACACGGAAACCTGTTCTGAGAACTTTGCGTGATCCGCGGGATGGGGACATCATCGATCGCGCTCTTGTTCTTGCCTTTGAAGCACCGAAGAGTTTTACCGGCGAGGATTGCGTTGAATATCATGTTCATGGCAGTCGCGCCGTCATCAAAGGACTTCTCGACGCGCTTGGCAGAATGGATCTCATGCGCCCGGCCGATCCGGGCGAATTCACGCGGCGCGCATTCGAGAACGGCAAGCTGGACCTCACACAGATCGAGGGACTTGCCGACCTGGTCGAGGCGGAAACCAAGTCGCAGCGCCTGCAAGCCATACGATCGCTAGATGGCGCCTTCCATCGTCGCATTGAAGATTGGCGTCAGCGCCTTATCCGCTGTCTCGCTTTGGCGGAGGCGGGATTTGACTTCGCAGACGAAGGCGAGATCACGGAGTCGATCGACGAAGAGGTCGCCCATGACGCGCGTGCTCTGCAGATGGAAATGGCCGCGCTTCTTGACGACAATCATCTCGGCGAACGTATTCGAGATGGGCTCACGATTGTCATCGCTGGCGCGCCGAATGCTGGAAAGTCGACCCTTCTCAATCGTTTGGCGGCGCGTGACATCGCGATTACGTCGCCGATCGCTGGAACCACGCGCGACCTGCTTGAGGTCAACCTCGACCTGGCCGGCACGGCCGTCACCCTGATCGATACGGCCGGGCTTCAGGAGACAAGTGACGCGATCGAGCGCGAGGGCGTTCGACGCGCTGAAGATCGGATGGCCAATGCGGATTTGATCATCTGGCTTGTCGATCTCACTGATCCAGTACCGGCGTCGGCGGGCGGCAAAGTGCCGATATGGGTTGTCGGGAACAAATCCGATCGAAGCGTTGACGATGATCTGGTCGCGGAGATCAAGCTCTCCGCAAAGACGGGAGACGGCATAAGCGACCTCGTAAGGCGACTGAAGACGTTTGCAGAAACCCAGACCTCGGGCCGCGAAACAGCACTCATCACACGCGCACGTCATCGGCAATGCTTGAACGAAGCGTGCGGGCACCTGAAGCGGTACAACTCCGGCACTGATCTTCTAACTGACATTCGCGTCGACAATCTTCGACAGGCTGTCGATAGCCTTGGCCGTCTGACAGGATCGGTCGACGCCGATATGCTACTCGATCTGATCTTCTCCGAGTTCTGTTTGGGAAAATAGGTCGCAATGCAGTCGGTTACGTATGGGGTTTCACGTGAAACGCAAAATAGGTATATACGGCGCGCCAATGAGCGAGTGGAAGCGACTGTAAGCTGATGACCAAGGCCTACGACGTGATTGTGGTCGGTGGCGGCCATGCCGGGTTAGAGGCGGCAGCCGCCGCTGCGCGTATGGGGGCTCGAACGGCGCTTGCGACGCACAGTTTCGACGCGATTGGGACGATGTCGTGCAACCCAGCGATCGGTGGCCTTGGCAAGGGGCATCTGGTCCGGGAGATCGATGCGCTGGATGGATTGATGGGGCGCATCGCCGACGCGGCCGGAATCCAATTTCGCTTGCTCAATCGCCGCAAGGGCGCGGCCGTGCAAGGGCCGCGGGCACAGGCCGACCGCAAGGTCTACAAGGACGCGAGTCAAGCGGCTCTTCGCGCCTACGACAACCTCGACATCGTCGAGGGTGAGGTTACGACACTCGACATCGACGATCATTGCGTTCGCGGGGTAGGGCTTGGCGATGGGACCGTATTGCGCTGTGGTGCGGTCGTGCTCACGACCGGAACTTTTCTGCGCGGCGTGATCCATGTTGGCAAAAAGCGTATCCCAGCAGGACGCCGTGGCGAGGCGCCGGCCAACGCTCTTTCATCCGTTCTCTACAATTCCGGTCTCCCCATGGGTCGATTGAAGACCGGAACACCGCCGCGCCTCGATGGCAAGACTATCGATTGGTCAGGACTGGATCGTCAGCCTGGCGATCTCGATCCGACTTTCTTTTCGGCGCTGACTGAGGCCGTTAGCCTGCCACAAGTGGACTGCCACATCACGCGGACGAACGAGGAAACGCACCGCATCATTGCCGGCAACCTTGATCGATCGGCCATGTACTCAGGGCAGATCGATGGCATCGGACCGCGGTATTGCCCATCGATCGAGGACAAAATCGTCCGATTTGCCGATCGCGATAGTCATCAAATCTTTCTTGAACCGGAGGGATTAGATACGGATCGAATCTATCCCAACGGCATTTCGACCTCGCTTCCCGAAGACGTACAAGTGGCATTCGTACGAACCATACCCGGACTAGAGAAAGTTGAAATCGAAGAACCCGGATATGCGATCGAGTATGACTATGTCGATCCGCGAAGCCTGCTGCCCACTCTCGAAGTCCGATCGATTGCGGGCCTCTATCTTGCGGGTCAGATCAACGGTACGACTGGGTATGAAGAGGCGGCGGCACAGGGACTGATCGCGGGACTGAACGCGGCGGCACAGGCTGGCCAATCGGATGCCATCATCTTCGATCGCGCCGATGGCTATCTCGGCGTTCTGGTCGATGACCTGATCAAGCGTGGCGCGCGCGAACCCTACCGTATGTTCACGTCGCGCGCCGAATACCGGCTTTCGTTGCGCGCCGACAATGCCGATCAGCGCCTGACGGAGATCGGCCTTCGTGTCGGTTGCGTTGGCGCGCAACGCGCAAAAGCGTTCCACGCGAAAAGGGACGCGCTTGATCGGGCCACACAGACGCTGAAGGAATACCGTGTCACACCCGATACCGCACTTCGGCATGGCCTTCAGGTTAACCGAGACGGACAGTGGCGCACCGCGTACGATCTCCTGTCGTACCCCGATATTTCGTTCGATACGCTTATCGGGCTTTGGCCGGACCTCGGCTCGATTTCCCCGGAGCTTCGGCGTCAAGTGCAGACCGATGCGATCTATGCTGTCTATTTGGGTCGTCAACGGCGCGATATCGAGACCTATCGGCGCAATGCGGCGACGCGTATCCCGACCGACCTGGACTTTCTATCGCTCCCGGGACTCTCGATGGAGCTCAGGAAAAAACTTGAGGAATCCGGCCCCGAAACGCTGCGGGATGCGGCGGGGATTGATGGCATGACACCAAGTGCGATGATCTATCTCGACGCCTATCTAAAGAAAACCACATCACAGTCCGCGTGATGTATGAGAAATACCGAGGCCATTCAGCGGGATGTCCAGGTCCTATCGGAGGGCCGACCGGAATTGGTTTCACGTGAAACGTTGGTCCGACTGAAGGTATACGCGGACCTACTCACACGATGGCAAAGTCGAATCAATCTCATCGGGCAGTCGACCGCCGACGATATTTGGACGCGACATTTCTGCGATAGTGCGCAGGTCTTGCGTCATGCACCCGCCGCTCGCATCTGGCTCGACATGGGAAGCGGCGCCGGCTTTCCCGGCCTCGTGATCGCAACACTTCTGGCGGATGATCCATCGAGCAAGACCATACTCGTCGAAGCCAATGGGAAGAAGTCCGCGTTTTTACGTGAAGTTGCGCGAACGTTGGATCTCAATACTCTTGTCCTCACACGACGCCTGGAGACGCTGAACTTTGAGGATGTGGGGCTCATCGACGGCGTGACGTCGCGCGCGTTAGCGCCGCTTACCGCGCTCTTCACCTATGCAGTCCCGTGGTTATCGAGAGGCGCCACTGGCATATTTTTGAAAGGGCAGTCGGTCGAGGATGAAGTCACCGACGCAAATCGAGATTGGAAATTTTCTGCGAATCGCGAAAAAAGCCTCTGTGATCCGACCGGGACGGTGCTAACAATTACGGAGCTCAAGCGGCGTGACGGAGCAACCGATGATGGCAGATAGGCAGCGAGAGCACCAGGTCGCGATGCGCGCAATGACGACGCCACGTGTTATTACACTTGCTAATCAAAAAGGCGGAGTTGGGAAAACGACGACCGCCGTCAATCTCGCCACGGCGTTGGCTGCGATTGGCAAAACTGCGCTTGTCATCGATGTCGATCCACAAGGTAATGCCAGTACCGGTTTGGGTATCGATCGAGGCGAGCGCCAGATCTCGACGTATGACGTCATGATGGGCGAAGCCACGCTCTGGGAGGCCGTTCGCCCAACGCTGGTACCGCGGCTCTACGTGGCGCCAAGCACGCTCGATCTCCTTGGCGTCGAACTCGAAATCGCCGAGTTGCCGGACCGCAATTATCGGCTGCGTGCCGCTATCGACGGATTGAAAACGATTCATTCGCGAAATAATCCAATAGAAAGAAGTATAGATTCGTATCCGGAACATTCGGAGTCGATCGGATCGAGCGCCAGCATTGATTACGTCCTCATCGACTGCCCGCCATCGCTCAATCTTTTGACAGTCAATGCGCTGACGGCCGCAGATAGCGTTCTGGTCCCGCTGCAATGCGAGTTTTTCGCGCTGGAGGGCCTGAGCCAGCTCTTGAAGACGGTCGAAGAGGTGCGTCGAACGCTGAACCCGACGCTGAGCATTCATGGCGTCGTTCTGACGATGTTCGACAAGCGCAATAATCTGGCGAACCAGGTCGTCGCCGATGTTCGCGCATATATGGGCAACGCCGTGTACGACACCGTCATTCCGCGCAATGTCCGCGTTTCAGAAGCGCCATCGCACGGCAAACCCGTCTTGCTGTATGATGTCCATTGCGCCGGCAGCCAAGCTTATGTACGCCTGGCCACCGAGATCATTCAAAAGGAACGTGCTTTGGAAGCCGCGTAGGCGGTCGACAATTCGGCGAAAGGCCGGCAGGGAAGGGCGATATCGACGATGAATGACGATAAGCAGCGGACACGGCTCGGTCGCGGTTTGGCCGCGTTGATTGGTGAGGTGCAAACGGAGTCGGAGGCGATCGACCGGGCGCGGGGACAGCGCAAAGTACCGATCGAGTTTATCGCGCCGAACCCGAACAATCCGCGGCGGAATTTCAACGCCGCAGATTTGGACGATCTCACACAATCGGTTCGCGCCAAGGGCATCGTGCAACCGATTCTGGTGCGGCCGACAACCGGACCCCAGGAGCCCTATGAAATCATCGCTGGCGAGCGTCGCTGGCGGGCCGCGCAAAAGGCCGGGCTGTCCGATGTGCCCGTCATCATTGTCGAAATGTCCGAGCGCGAGGCGCTGGAGGTGGCGATCGTCGAGAACGTTCAGCGCACCGATCTGAACGCCATCGAAGAAGCATCAGGCTATCAACGACTGATCGACGAATTCGGCTACACGCAAACGGATATGGCGGAGATGATCGGCAAGAGCCGAAGCCATGTCGCCAACACATTGCGGCTTCTAAAGCTGCCCGAAAGCGTTGTCGCACATATCGAAAGTGGCGCGCTGACGGCCGGCCATGCCCGCACCTTGATCACGGCCGACGATCCCGAGGCTTTGGCGCAGCGCATTATCGAGGGCGAGATGAGCGTGCGCGACGCGGAGGTCCTGGCCCGCGATCCGGAGGTGGAAGACGTCAAGACGGCGCAAAGGCCGTCCGAGAAAGCGTCAAGCCCGCCAAGCGAAGCGCCGGCAGGCGATGCCGACGGCGGCATTGGGATGGATGCCGATACGCGGATGCTTCAGGATCAACTCTCTGAAGCGCTTGGGCTCATCGTTCGGATCGATGATCGCAACGGCAAGGGCGAAGTTCGGATCGCCTATTCGACACTGGAGCAGCTTGACGCGGTCTGCACGCTCCTGCGCGGATAGTTTATCGCGCGCTGCGACGTGCCGTCTCGGCCAGCCTTAGCGCGACACGAGAGGCAATGATCGGTGCCAAGTCAGCGTCGCGCCGGCTATCGCTGAGCGCCGAATACAGCAACATCAGTGCCGTCTCGACGGCTGCGCGCGACCAAGTCTTGGCGTGGATCTGAAGTGCATCGCGTTGCCGATAGTGTAGCGGCGGCCGAAACGAGCGAAGTGCGTCCTGGATCGTTTCGCCGTCGGCTTTCAGCGTTAATACTTTGTAAAGATTGGTAAAATGTCGGATTAGCGCGGTGAGGAGGCGCGACTCATCAACGCCTTCGCCAGCCAGCCGACGCAGATGATCGAGCGCTGCGTCCGGCAACCCGCTGCCGATGGCATCGCTGAAAGCATCCAGTCGAGCCGCAGCGCTGTCGCCACAAACGGCGGCAATGTCGACGTCATCAATGGTCTTTTGATCGCCGACATAAGTCAGAAGCTTCTCGATCTCAGACCGAGAGACCGCATGGTCGCTCCCGAGCCGTTCGATCAGGGTATCGCGGGCCAGAGGTGCAATCGACTTGTCGGCGGACAAAACCATATCATCGATGAGACGACCGATATCGCGATCGGTGTCGGGATAACTTGCAATTGCGACGGCGACGTTCGATTCCTCGACGGCTTTGCGAAGCGGCGCGCCTTTCTTCAGATCTCCAGCCTCAATGAGGATCGCGACATCGCTTGGCGGATCCGCCAGAAGCGGTTTGATCGACGGCATCAGGCTTTGAACGCCGTCGCGCACACGGATGACGCGAACTGGGGCGAACAGGTTTTGTGCATGGGCGTGCTCGGCAAGACGGCCGGGATCCACCGCCAAGGCGTCGCCGTCCAGCCGCATAATCGATTCGGGCGCGTTATGAGCAAGCGTTTGAGCTAGTGCGGCGGCTCTTTGTGACGACAGGCCTTGATCGGGTCCATAAAACAGGACGATCGGCCGACGCGGGTCCGGTTTGGCGAGGAAATCTGGAATCGCGGCGGATTTAAGGCTCGTCATGGTGCGTTTCGGATGGCTTCGCCTAAAGCGGACGCGTCGCGAAATAGGTCGAAATTCGATCGTTGATGAGGCGAGCCACATCGGCTGCGGCACGGTTTTCGGCGTCCCGTTCGGCGCGCACGTTGGCATATTGCTGATCGAAAACGTCGAAGCTCGCCTGCGATTCTGTTTTGCCGCTGAGGACGCTTTCTTTCCCTTCGCCTGTTAAGTCGTACAACACGTAACTGGCGCTCAGCGTATAGATACGCGCCGCTGCAACGCCGGTGCGCGTCACGATGGCGCCTTGCGTTACGCCGTTGGTCGTCACGCGCAGTTCGTGGCTGGCATCGGAGCGCGACGTCGAGGCGTTCTGGTTGAACAGGAACAGCAACTCGTTGCGCAGCACCTGAGTGACGCGATCAGGTGCCTCGGCGATATAGACATTGGCGAGCTCCGAACGCACGTTGGCGGCGCCGGGTGTTGTTTTATGGACAGGCGCAAAGCCGCATCCCGAAAGCAACAAACCGGCGGCGCCGATGTGTGTGAATTGGCGAAGAAGCGCACGCCGGGAGACGAATGCGTTAGACGACGACATTGACGATCCTCTCCGGCACCACGATGATTTTGCGTGCGGTCTTACCATCCATCGCACGGATCACGCCGTCAATGCTCAAGGCGGCCGCTTCGATGGCTTCGCGGTCGGCATCGCGCCCGATCGTGACCTCACCGCGGCGCTTGCCATTGACCTGGACCGGCAATGTGATCGTGTTTTCGACCAACAATTCGGGATCGAACGCGGGCCAAGGCTGCCGGGACAGCAAGGTTTCATGGCCTAGCACGCGCCAGCACTCCTCGCCCAGATGCGGCATCATGGGGTGAAACAGCCTAATCAAGCGGTCGAGACTTTCCGCAAAGGCGAATTTAAGATCGCTGCGATCAGCAACGGTTTTCGCCCCGGCCTTCCCCCAAGCGGTGCTTAGCGTGTTGAACAGCTCGTAGATCTGTGCCACCGCGCTGTTGAAATGAAGGCGCTCGACGTGGTCCTCGACGGACGCGACGGCACCGTGTGTGGCCTTGCGGATGGCGAGCGCATCGGCGTCAATCTCAGCGGGACAATCGGCCGGCGCACCGGCAACGTTCGGCGCTACATCGTTGATGAAACGCCATAGGCGCTGCACAAAGCGCCAGGCGCCCTCGATTCCTGCGTCTGTCCAGACAATGTCGCGCTCCGGCGGCGTGTCGGACAGCATGAACCAGCGGGCCGTATCTGCGCCATATCGCGCCACGATCTGGTCAGGATCGACGACGTTTTTCTTCGATTTTGACATCGATTCAACGCCGCCGACCGTGATCGGCGCGTCGGTCTCGGCATGCGTGGCTTTTCCGTCTTTGACGATCACGTCATGCGGAAACACCCATTGTCCGGCTTGGTCCTTGTAGGTCTCGTGACACACCATGCCCTGAGTGAACATGCCGTCAAACGGTTCATCCGGTCCGCCATGCCCGGTTCGGCGCATGATGCGGCTGAAGAAGCGCGAGTAGAGCAGATGCAGGATCGCGTGCTCGACACCACCGATATACTGGTCTACGGGAAGCCACGCATCCATCGCCTTTGCTTCGGTCGGCGTTTCGGCGCGCGGTGCCGTGAAGCGCGCGAAGTACCAGGATGAATCGACGAAGGTGTCCATGGTATCGGTTTCGCGCACGGCGTCACCGCCGCAAGCCGGGCAGGATACGCGCTTCCAGCTTGGATGGTGGTCGAGCGGATTGCCCGGCTTGTCGAAACTGACATCCTCGGGCAGCCGTACCGGAAGTTCGGATTTCGGAACCGGAACGATACCGCATTTGTCGCAATGGACGACTGGAATCGGACAGCCCCAATAGCGCTGGCGGGATATGCCCCAGTCACGCAATCGGTAGTTCACCTGCCGTGTGCCTTGTGGACCGCCGGCGACCTGTCGACCTTCCAGTTCCCGCGCCATTTTTTCCTTGGCATCTGGAATGGTCAGGCCGTTCAGCATATCCGAGTTCACCATCGTTCCGTCTCCGGTATAAGCGGTTTCGGTGATGGCAAACGCGTCTGCCGCCGTATCCGGCGGTAGTACCACCGGTATGACTGGCAGGCCATACGCGTTGGCGAAGTCCAGATCGCGCTGATCGTGGCCGGGGCAGCCGAAGATGGCTCCCGTGCCATAGTCCATCAGGATAAAGTTGGCGATGTAGACAGGCAGCGTGGCGCCGTCGACAACCGGATGCTGAACCCGGACGCCGGTGTCATACCCCTTCTTTTCGGCCGCCTGAACATCGGCCAGACTGGTGCCCATGCGCTGGCACTCGGCAACGAAGGCCGCCGCATCTCGATTCGCTTCCGCAACGATCCTTGCCAGCGGGTGGTCCGAGGCCACGGCCATGAAACTGGCGCCGTAAAGCGTGTCGTGTCGGGTGGTGTAAACATCGAGGGTGTCCAAACCGTCCGGCTTGGTGTCCGCTTCGAACTCGAAGCGGATCAACAGACCCTCGGACCGGCCGATCCAGTTCTCCTGCATGAGGCGAACCTTGTCGGGCCAATTGTCGAGTGTGGCGATTGAGGCCAGCAAATCTTCGGCGAAGTCGGTGATCTTGAAAAACCACTGCGTCAGCTCACGCTGCTCGACCAGCGCGCCGGACCGCCAGCCGCGCCCGTCGATCACCTGCTCGTTCGCGAGCACCGTGTTGTCGACGGGGTCCCAATTCACCTTGCGGTTCTTGCGGTCGACAAAACCGGCTTCCAGAAAATCCACGAAGAGACTTTGCTGCTGCGCGTAGTACTCGGGATCGCAGGTGGCGAACTCGCGATCCCAGTCGAGCGACAATCCCATTGCCTGAAGCTGGGCCCGCATGGTCGCGATGTTTTCATAGGTCCATTTCGCCGGATGAACGCCGCGCTCCATGGCGGCATTTTCAGCCGGCATCCCGAACGCATCCCAACCCATGGGATGAAGCACGTTGAACCCCTTGGCCGACTTGTAGCGCGCCACGACATCGCCCATCGTGTAGTTGCGCACATGGCCCATGTGGATGCGCCCTGAAGGGTAAGGAAACATCTCCAGCACGTAGTAGTTTTCGCGGTCGTCGTCGGCATCGGTCTTGAACGTTTGGCGCTCGGCCCAGACCTCTTGCCACTTTTTTTCCGCGTCGCGGGGGTTGTACCGCTCCGTCGTCATGCCGGACTTCACCTTCGGGAGACCAAACTTGATTTTGCGGCGCGTATGAGGCCTAAAACCCCCATATCCGTCAACCGTTTTTGGGCTTTGGGCGAGGAAGGATGCCGCAGGACACAGCGATCGATGCTTCAGCAACGGATCGGTTGCAGGCGGTTCGCGATAAAATCGCCAAACGATGCGAGGAAACGGGCCGCGAACCCTCCGAAGTAGTGTTGGTCGCGGTGTCGAAGACATTTGACGCGTCGGCAATCAGGCCGGTGATTCGTGCCGGACAACGGGTCTTCGGCGAGAACCGCGTGCAGGAAGCACTGGGAAAGTGGCCGGCATTGAAGGCTGAGACGCCCGGTATCCAATTGCATCTGATTGGTCCGCTTCAGTCTAACAAGACCAAGGAGGCGGTGGCGCTTTTCGATGTGATCGAAAGCGTCGATCGCGAGAAGATCGCCAGAGCGATCGCCACCGAATGCGAGAAGACTGGAAAAGCGCTGACCGTTTTCGTCCAGGTCAACACCGGCGAAGAACCGCAAAAGGCCGGCGTTTCGCCGGCGGAGACCGCGTCCTTCGCGGCCATGTGCCGCGATACGCTTGGGCTGAATGTGGCGGGCCTGATGTGTATTCCGCCGATCGAAGAGGAGCCGGCGCTGCACTTCGCGCTTCTCGACAAACTGGCTTTCGAGGCTGGCGTCGAGGGCAGAAGCATGGGCATGAGCGCCGATTTCGAGACGGCGATCGGTCTTGGCGCCACCCAGATCCGCGTCGGCAGCGCTATTTTCGGCCCGCGTGGCTGACTTATTCTGACGGCGATCGGCCAACGCGCACCATGGATCCCGGCCGGATCGACCTGAGAAGCTCCCGCATGGTCGCTGGGGATACCGCAACGCAGCCTTCGGTCGGCGGGTAACTTGGCTTCGCGATGTGCAGGAAGATCGCGCTGCCCAGACCTGGACGCGGTGGCGCATCGTTGTAACCTAGCTCCAGCACGACATCGTAAAGGCGATCGTCCCGCCACATCACCTCGTGGCTGACCGGGAAAGGACGAGCAATCAAACGGTTGTAGGCGGGGTGACCCGTGTCGTCGCACCAGCCGTCATCCGGTCGAAGCGCGCGCACCGGCAGGCGCGACGATGGCCGTGTCACACGGTCCGGCCTGAAGTGAATCCGGCGGATCGGAAATGTCCCAACGGGCGTGCCGCCATCACCCTCGCGCTTGACCATGACGATTCCGGAACGGCCGAGGGCGCAAGAATGAATGCGGCCCGCGACACGAAGGCGTCCCTTAGTTCCCGGATGGCCGTCCGGCCAAACATCCACATGCGTCACGCGATCCTCACAGGCTGATGACGAAAATGTCATGAGCGATTACAATGATTCGATCTTGCGGGAGGGTCCCAGCCGCCCCTACCTGCACATCGCGGCCATGCCGGAATCCGGCAGATGGATCAAGGGCTGTCATGGGAAACAAAAGAAAAATTCTGCTCATCGACGATGACACGGATTTGCGTGAGTCGTTGGAGGAGCAATTGTCGCTGCACGATGAGTTCGAGACCGCGGGCGTTGAGAACGCGCGCGACGGCATCGAACTAGCCAAGGCGGAACACATCGATCTCGTGATTCTCGATGTCGGGCTGCCCGACATGGACGGACGCGAAGCCTGCAAAGTGCTACGCAAGAACGGACTGCGCTCGCCGGTCATCATGCTGACCGGCCAGGACTCCGACTCCGACACGATTCTTGGTCTGGAGTCGGGCGCCAACGACTATGTCACCAAGCCGTTCCGGTTCGCCGTGCTCTTGGCTCGCATTCGAGCGCAATTGCGTCAGCACGAACAAAGCGAGGATGCGGTCTTCACGATCGGGCCATATTCCTTCCGTCCGAGCGCCAAGCTTCTTTTGACCGAGGCCGGGTCCAAAGTGCGCCTGACGGAGAAGGAAACCTCGATCCTGAAATATCTCTACCGGGCCGGCGAAAAGGCCGTTAGCCGCGAAATCCTGCTCCAGGAGGTTTGGGGCTACAACTCAGGCGTGACGACACACACGCTTGAAACCCACATTTATCGATTGCGGCAAAAAATCGAACCCGATCCCTCCAACGCAGAGTTGCTTGTCACGGAGACCGGAGGCTATAAACTGCTTCCTTAGGGTTTACCGGGTGTGACCGGGTAAGCCGAAGTACGGGGACGGGGCATCCGGGATGAGCCTTGAGCAACACGCCAACATGTTGGCGCGCCTGCCATTCTTTCGTGCGTTCGCCGATCAGCAGATTCGCCTGATCGCGTTCGGATCCGATCTTATTGCGCTGGAACGCGGAGCAACGCTGTTTCAGATGGATGAGGATGCGGACGGGGCGTTCTTGGTGGTCGAGGGAACGATCGAGTTGTCTTCCGACCGGACCGGTCTCAGGCTGACCCGGGATGTCGTGCGGTCGGGCTCGCTGATTGGACCGATGGCCTTGTTGTCGGAAACGAACCGTGCGGTGGATGCCCAGGCGCTGACCAGTTCGACCGTTCTTAGCATCAAGCGCTACAACGTCATGCGTGTGCTGGCCGAGTATCCGGATGCCGCGCGGCGCCTGCACACCACGCTAAGCGAAGACCTCAAGCGCTTCATGTCGGAACTGAACCGCGCCGAAGAGATCCTGCGGGCAGCCTGATTCAATCTCCTATAGGTCAAACGTCGCGATGACCGGCACGTGGTCCGACGGTTTGGGCCAGTCGCGCGCATCGCGCAGGACACGCACGCCCGTCGAGCGCCCGGCCGTCGCGGGATCCGACCAGATGTGGTCAAGGCGACGGCCGCGGTTCGACGCGGACCAGTCGCGGGCGCGGTAGCTCCACCAGGTAAAGACCTTTTCAGGGACCGGAAGATGATCGCGCACCACATCGCGCCACGATCCGACCTCTTGAGCCCTGTTGAGGGCGTCCGTCTCAACCGGTGTGTGGGAGACGACCTTCAAGAGCTGTTTGTGCGACCAGACATCGTCCGGATGGGGTGCGATGTTGAAGTCGCCAACCGCGACGCGTCCGGCACCGTTGGCGCGCTCGGCGCCCCAGGCCGTGAATTCCTCCAGAAAGGAGAGTTTATGCGCGAATTTGTCGTTTTCAGAAGGATCGGGGATATCGCCACCGGACGGGATATAGAAATTGTCGATCGTGAGCGGTCCGGCCTTCGTATCCACGGTCACTGCAACATGGCGGGCGTCATCCTTGCCGCAAAAGCCCTGGCGTTCGGTGGCGGCGAAGGGATGGCGCGATAACGTGGCAACGCCGTGATAGCCGGTCTGGCCATGGATCGCGACATGGGTGTAGCCCAGTTTTGCAAAGCCCTTCAGTGGAAACTGGTCCTCACGGCACTTGATTTCTTGCAGACACAAGATGTCGGGCTTTTCGGCTTTCAACAGGCGCGTAACGATCGGCTCGCGCAAGCGAACGGAATTGATGTTCCAGGTGGCAATGGAAAACGGCATGGCAGGTTCCTTAAGCGATCATAGTCCTGCCTAGCGCCATGCTGCACGAAAGCCAAGCTGCGGTTCGATTCGTTGCCGTTACAGCAAAGAAAGAGCGCCTGGTCTCGGGGGTGACCAGGCGCTCATCCGCAATTACTGCGGTGACGCCGGGAGGGAATTCCGACGCCTGCGGCCATCTCTCGGTGTAGACGGGGGGCACTACCGAGGGTGTTGCGCGATGGCCGCCTCCTCACAATTTGGGAAGGCGGTTGGTACAAATCAACACGGGAATCGATTTCGTTGTTTGCCTCACACGAATGTGAGGCGCTCTCAGGTCGAGGAATCAGTCGCGAATCCGGTCGTAATCCGGGATAACGAACATCTTTTTTTCGCGCTTTCGGCCGGTTTCTGTGTTGTAGAGCGCGATTGTCGTATCGAGCCCTTGCGCGTCGGTGACGATCCATTGGCGGAGCGCCAGGGTGGTCGTATCGAACATCATCGTCAGCGAGCCGATCGCTTCGCCCCGGCTTTCTTCAAGCACTAGCGTGACGAAATCGGCATCGGCCGAAACCGCCCGGATATCGGCGTCTTTGAAGAGGTCGATGTCGTCGGACAAAAGTAGCTTCAGGGGCGTCGTGCGCAGCGGATAGCGTTGCGTCGTGCGCTCGCGCATGTCGGAAATTCCGACCCAACGGCCGTTGGCGACGATCAAAAGCGGGCTCGGAGGACGATACTCGAACCGCATCCGCCCTGGCTTCCAGAGGAAGAACTTTCCTTCCGCGCGTTCGCCATTGGGACCGATTTGGACGAAATCACCTTCCATCAGGTCAACCGCGTTGAACCTCGTGTTGATGTCGCGAATGAGCTGTGTCTGGACCTGGTCGAATGCCGCAAAGGCTGTCCCTGGCCTTTGGACGACGGCGGGAAGCGCCGCGGCAATGGCGGTATGGCCCAATCCGGTCAAAAAGCGGCGGCGGTTCAGCGCGATCATCGGGGCGTCCAGTTCGATGTCTTGGCTCTTAGATGTGGCGCGCAATTGCGGCGGATTGACGATGCGTCGGACCGGCCCGCGTCACAGATGGTCTTCCGGCTGGTTGTTGTCGACCAGGATTTCGCGCTTGCCGGCATGGTTGGCGGCCGAAATCACGCCTTCCTGCTCCATGCGCTCGATCAGCGAGGCGGCGCGATTGTAACCGATTGAAAGCCGCCGCTGCACATAACTTGTCGAGGCCTTCTTGTCGCGCAGCACGATGGCCACGGCCTTGTCGTAGAGATCGTTCGATTCCGACAGCGCGGAGAGACCGTCGATTCCACCGCCGCCCTCTTCATCCTCGACCTCTTCGGTAATCGCATCGAGGTATTCCGGCGTGCCCTGCGCCTTCAGGAAGGCCACGACCTCCTCGACTTCTTCGTCCGAAACGAAGGGTCCGTGAACGCGCTTGATACGGCCGCCGCCTGCCATGAACAACATATCGCCCTGGCCTAGAAGCTGCTCGGCGCCCATCTCGCCGAGAATGGTCCTGGAATCGATTTTCGAGGTGACCTGGAACGAAATCCGCGTCGGGAAATTGGCTTTGATCGTGCCGGTGATCACATCGACCGAGGGGCGCTGGGTCGCCATGATGACGTGGATACCGGCGGCGCGCGCCATTTGCGCCAGCCGCTGGACGGCGCCTTCGATGTCCTTGCCGGCGACCATCATCAAGTCGGCCATTTCGTCGATCACCACGACGATGAATGGCATCGGTTCGAGATCGAGTTCCTCGGTCTCGAAGATCGCTTCGCCGGTCTCGCGGTTGAAGCCGGTCTGCACCGTGCGCGTGATGACTTCGCCCTTCTTCTGCGCCTGAGCGACGCGGGTGTTGAAGCCGTCGATATTGCGGACGCCGAGTTTCGACATCTTTTTGTAGCGGTCTTCCATCTCCCGGACCGTCCACTTCAGCGCGACGACGGCCTTTTTCGGGTCGGTGACGACCGGCGAGAGCAGGTGCGGGATGCCGTCATAGACGGACAGTTCCAGCATTTTCGGGTCGATCATGATCATCCGGCACTGTTCCGGCGTCATCCGGTAGAGCACGGACAGGATCATCGTATTGATCGCGACCGATTTGCCCGAGCCAGTCGTGCCGGCGATCAAGAGGTGCGGCATGCGAGCGAGGTCGGCGATGACCGGCTCGCCGCCGATTGTCTTTCCGAGCGACAGTGCGATCCGCGATTTCGAGCCTTCGAAATCGCGCGATGCCAATTGTTCGCGCAGGTAAACGGTCTGGCGGGTCGAGTTTGGAAGTTCGATGCCGATGGCATTGCGGCCGGGAATGACGGACACACGGGCCGAGATCGCGCTCATGGACCGCGCGATATCGTCGGCAAGACCGATGACCCTGGACGATTTGGTACCCGGCGCCGGTTCCAGCTCGTAGAGCGTGACCACTGGGCCCGGCCGTACTTGGACGATCTCACCGCGCACACCGAAATCATCCAAAACGCCTTCAAGCAGACGGGCATTTTGTTCTAGCGCGTCCTCCGACATGGAGGCGTCCTCAGACACCACTTTCGGCTCGTTCAACAGATGCAGGGGCGGCAGCTGAAAGGATTCGCTTGGCCAGAGCGTAGGCTGGGCCTCGCGCGCGGCGCGCTTGCTTTTCTTCAGCGCGCCGACCTGCGGTTTAACGCGCTGCTTTGGGGCATTCGGGGGGCGGATGATTGTCTCATCGTCGACCGTGAATTCAGTTTCGATCTCGTCGTCCCACTCGTCCGCGACGACCGCATCCGTATCCGCCAAGACAGGCTCGACTCGATCGGTGATTGGAATGATTGGCTCGCCATCGTCTGCGAGCGTGTCGCGAACGGCGCGCGCCAAACCGCGCGGCGTGAGGCTTGTCTTTGCGAGGTTGCGCTTGAGCGCGGCGCGTGTGCTCAACACAGTGTGCATCGCGGCGCCGACAATGTTGATGCCCCGGTTGGGTGTTTCATCCTCTTCCCAATCCGGCTCGGGTTCGGGGTTGGGGTTCGCGATGACGATTGGCGCACGGTCGTCTTCGTCGATCTCGCTTTCGTCGTCGTGGCGCCTCTCAAGCAGAGAAAAGACCGCAGCACCCGGCAGGCCGGCTGCCGTCCATAGAAAGCCGAGTGCGATGCCGGCGAAGATGATCCCGGCGACGACTGTGCCGAACCCCCCCAAGAAGGCGGCGAAGAAGGCCTCGGGATAGAGCAGGATCGAATCGCCGAAAAGGCCGCCCAACCCGGTCGGCAACGGCCAGGTTCCGATGATGGGAAACGCCGACAACGCAGCAGCGCCCGCCACTGTGCCCACCAGCCACCAAACCGGCGACTTGAAGCGGTGGGGTAATCCGCGATGGCTGAACAGGCGCAGCGCCCAGGCCAGGGGCGGCAAGAGAAACAGCCCGGATCCGATACCCAGAAGCTGGATCATCAAATCGGACGCGATCGCGCCCGGTCGACCCAGCCAATTTTGCGGATCGTTCGCCGTTGCGTGCGACAAGCTAGGATCGGCGATCGACCAGGACGCCAGCGTAGCCGCCGCTGCGCCGACGATGATCAAGAGAACAAGGCCAGCGAACTCCAAAAGACGGTGCCGTAGGCCGCGCTTGAGCACGTCGATAAAGCTCGGTTCATCAAGAAAAGTGGGATCGGTCATGCCAGCCGCTGAAAATCGCCGTCGCGCATCGTTCGAACGCTAGCGATTGCCAGTTAAGGGCCGATTAACCCTGGCGGGCTCAACGCCCGTGCGGGATTTGTGATAGATCATTGCCGCGGCCGTCAGCACTTGGTCTTGCTGGACCGGGCGTGGGAGCGGCTTGTGACGAAGGGACAATTCTCGTGAGCGTTCCGGTCTTCACCGTTGAGGACGTGACCAAGATCTACCGCACAGGCGAGGTCGAAGTGTATGCGCTTCGAGGCGCCAATGCCGTCCTCTACGAGGGCGAGCTTGCGGTCATGCTCGGACCGTCGGGCTCAGGAAAGTCGACGCTTTTGAATATCTTGGGCGGGCTTGATGTCGCAACCTCCGGTCGCGTGACGTTTCGCGACACCGATCTGACGAGCGCGGGCGAGCGGCAGCTAACGCGTTTTCGGCGCGACTATGTCGGTTTCGTTTTTCAGTTCTACAATCTCATCCCGAGTCTGACGGCTCTCGAAAACGTCGCCCTTGTGACAGAAATTTCCCGCGACCCGATGCGACCGCAGGAAGCGCTCGCCATGGTCGATCTGGCGGATCGCATGGAACATTTTCCGGCCCAGCTGTCGGGCGGGGAGCAGCAGCGGGTGGCGATTGCCCGCGCGATCGCGAAGCGCCCTGATGTGCTTCTTTGCGACGAACCGACCGGGGCGCTCGACTCGACAACAGGCATCACGGTGCTCAAGGCGCTTGAAACCATCAACGACACGCTTGGGACGACGACCGCGATCATCACCCACAATGCCGGCATTCAGAAGATGGCTCATCGGGTGTTCTCGTTTGTCGACGGAAAAATCGTCAACATGACGATGAATGACACTCGGCTAGAGCCGGAAGAGCTGACCTGGTGATGTGATGCGGGTCCTCGATAAAAAAGTGGTTCGCGACCTCTACCGAATGTGGGCACAGGCCTTGGCCATCGCACTCGTCATGGCGTGTGGCGTGGCGACGCTCATTATCTCGACCGGTGCTTATCGCTCCCTGGTCGAAACCCGTGACGCCTACTATGACCGTCACCGCTTCGGAGACATATACGCGACGCTGAAGCGCGCGCCGCTGTCGCTCAAGGATCGTATAGCGCAAATCCCGGGCGTCGCAGCCGTGGAGCTGCGCGCGGTGAGCGGCGTGCTGCTTGACATTGAGGGCATGCGGGAGCCCGCCGCCGGATACGCTCTTTCCCTGCCGGATTATCGAGATGCCGTCGTCAACGTGCCTTTGGTGCGCCGTGGCCGCTTGCCGACGCCCGGCAGCACGACGGAGATCGCCGTCAACGAAGCCTTCGCGAAGGCCAACGGCTTCGAAGTTGGCTCGACGCTGAAAGCCATTCTCGACGGCACGAAGCAAACCTTGCGGATTTCAGGCTTGGTTATGTCGCCGGAATTCATCTATGCGCTGGGACCGGGCGACATGTTCCCGGACAATCGTCGCTTCGGAATCCTCTTTTTCTCCGAACATGCGCTGCGCGGCCTTCTCGATCTGGACGGGGCATTCAACGACGTCACCTTGCGCCTGTTGAAGGGGACCAACGAGCAGGCCGTGATCGATGAACTTGACGGTCTGCTCGGTCGCTACGGGGGAACCGGCGCGATTGCGCGTAAAGACCAGTTGTCGAATGCATTCATCGATGGTGAGCTTCAGCAACTCCAGGCCATGGCGCGGGTCATTCCGCCGATATTCCTGCTGGTGTCGGCCTTCTTGATCAACATGATCCTGTCCCGGCTAATTGCGCTTGAGCGCGAACAGATCGGCCTCTTCAAGGCGGTCGGCTACTCGTCTTTCGCCGTTGCCGTGCACTACATCAAGCTGGTGATTGCGATTTCGATGGTCGGTATTGCGATCGGCTTCGTGGCGGGCACATGGATGGGGCGCGGACTATTCGCGCTTTACGCGGAGTTCTTCCATTTCCCGTTCCTGATTTTCCGACTGCATACCGACATCTACGTCATCGCCGCCGGCGTGTCCGTCGTCGCGGCCGTCGCAGGCGGGATCAGAGCGGTCTGGTCGACCGTCGTCTTGCCCCCTGCCGTCGCCATGCAACCGCCTGCGCCGACGGTCTATCGCCGGTTGCTGTCGGAGCGCATCGGCCTGTTGAAGCCGTTTTCGCGGCTCACGGTTATGGGCCTGCGGCACCTGGTTCGCCGTCCCTTGCGGTCCGCGCTGACGACGCTCGGCATGGCCTTTGCCGTGGGGCTCATGGTGACCTCCTTGTTCTTCAACGACTCGACGGAATTTCTCATAGACTGGCTCTACTTTCAGTCGGAGCGACAGGACGCGGTGATCACGTTCACCGATGAGCGCGGTCCCTCGGTTATGCAGGCCATTGGTCAGCTGCCGGGCGTATTGCGCGCCGAGCCAGCCCGCGAAGTGGCGGTAACGATGCGTCATGGGCATGTCGAACGTCGGCTGGGGATTGCCGGAAAGGCGCAGAACGCATCGTTGTCGCGAGTCGTGACGATTGACGGCGAGAAAGTCGTCTTGGCGGAGACCGGACTGACGCTGTCAGAACGGGTCGCCAGCCTTTTGAAGGCGCGGCGCGGCGATCTGATCGAAGTCCGCTTCCTGCAGGGTAAGCGCCGGACCGCAGAGGTTCCCGTCACCGACATCGTTCCGGGCTTTTTCGGCCTCACGGCGTTCATGGACCTGGCGGCGCTCGACCGGCTTGCCGGGGAGGGGCCTCGGGTAAGTGGCGCCAATGTGATGATCGATCCGATGGCCTTGGACACGCTTTACGGCGCGATCAAGACCATCCCCAATATCACCAATCTGGTTCTGCTCGATGTGAGCCGGCAGAAATTCGGTGAAACGATCGACGAAAACATCACGATCATGATGACCGTCTATGTCGTTTTGTCGATCGTGATTGCTTTTGGGGTCGTCTACAATTCGGCGCGTATTCAATTGTCGGAACGCGCGCGCGAGCTGGCGAGTCTGCGGGTTCTCGGATTCACGCCGGGCGAAGTGTTCGGGGTCTTGGCGGTCGAACTGGGTGTAATCGTGGCGCTCGCCCAACCCGTTGGATGGCTGATCGGTGCCGGTATCGCGTGGCTGGTGGTGAACGGCGCTGAGAACGACCTCTTTCGCCTGCCGCTGATCATCAACACCGATACGTTCGCGATCGGCAGCATGGTGACCCTGACCGCCGTTCTGGCGTCGGGTTTCATTATCTGGCGCCGGGTCCAGCAGCTCGACATGATCCGCGTCTTGAAAACAAGGGAATGACGACATGGCAGCGGCATGGACCAAACGGCTGATATTCGTCGCAATAGCGGTGGGAGCGATTGGATTCTTTGTCCTTGCGCTGCGCCCCAACCCTGTTCCGGCCGACATCGCCAGCGTCGATCGCGGCGCCATCGAAGTGACGATCGAGGAGGAGGGCGTGACCAATATCCGCGAGGTCTACAAGGTCTTCGCTCCGATCAGCGGCCGGGTCGACCGGTCGGCGCTCGAGGTCGGCGATCCGGTGGTTCGCGGCGAGACGGTCATCGCGCTGATCCAGCCGGAAGATCCGCCCTTCTTGAACCAACGCACGCGGCGCGAACTGGAGGCGGCCGCCGATGCCGCCCAGGCGGCAGTCAGTCTCGCCGAGGCCGAGGTTTCGCGCGCGCAATCGGAATTGCGCCTGGCGCGGTCGGACCTGGCGCGAGCGGAACAGTTGATCGAGCGCAACACGATTTCGAGCAAGGCGTTCGAGCGGGCAACGATCGATGTCGAAATGCGCGAGGCGGAGCTGACGCAGTCACTTGCGACGTTAAATCTGCGACGAAGCGAGCGCGCCAGTGCGCAGGCGCGTCTGATTCAGCCCGGCGAAGCTGCCGACCCGGACGAACGGGACCTGTGTTGCGTCACCGTTATGGCGCCGCAAAGCGGCGTCGCGCTGTCGATCCCGACGAAGAGCGAACAAGTCGTGCGAACGGGCGCGCTGTTGGCCGAGATCGGCGATCCGACGGATATCGAGATTGTCGTCGATCTGCTGTCGAGCGATGCCGTCAAGGTGCCCGACCAGGCAACGGCGCGGGTGATCAGTTGGGGCGGCGGAGCGGCGCTCGATGCGGTCGTGCGCCGCGTCGATCCGGTTGGGTTCACCAAGGTGTCGTCCTTGGGCATCGAGGAGCAACGGGTCAACACGGTGCTCGATCTGGACGCGCCGCGAGAGGCTTATGAGCGCCTTGGTCACGATTATCGCGTCTTCGTGGAAATCATCACACGTCGGGAAGACGATGCGCTTCGGGTGCCGCTTGGTGCGCTCTTCCGGGTGGGACAGGACTGGGCGGTGTTTCGGGTCATGGAGGGATCGGCGGTGACCACCACGGTTGAGCTCGGCGCCCGCAACGCCGTTCACGCGGAGGTCTTGTCGGGACTGGAAGAGAGCGACCAGGTGGTGCTTCATCCCAGCGACAAGGTGACCGACGGAACGCGGATCGAGCCGCGTCAGTCAAGCTGAAAACACTCAACCGAAAACCCCGCCGGGATACCTCCCGGCGGGGTTCGATTTGTGCGTCGGTTGCGACTTAGGGTCTCTTGGGCATGGTCTTATCCGAAAACCGGTGCCCACTTTTCGGGACCATGTCTAGACGCGCTGACTGCCTTGTCCGAACTCCGGATAGGCTTCGACACCGATCTCGGTTTTGTCGAGGCCAAGCGCCTCTTCTTCGTCCGAGACCCGGATGCCCATCGTCATCTTGAGTGCGAACCAGATGACCCCCGATGTCACGACGGCGAAGGCACCGATCGCTGCCACGCCGATGAACTGGGTGACGATGTTGGCGTCGCCATTGGTGAGCGGCACGGCGAGCGTGCCCCAGATGCCGGCCAGAAGGTGGACCGGAATGGCGCCGACGACGTCGTCGATCTTCATCTTGTCAAGCGCCGGGACGGCGAAGACGACAATGACGCCGCCAATGCCACCGATGATGATCGCCATCAGGGGCGACGGATTGAGCGGCTCGGCGGTGATGGCAACCAGGCCGGCAAGCGCGCCGTTCAGGGCCATGGTGATGTCGATCTTCTTATAGAGCACCTGCATCAGGATCATCGCTGCAACCACACCGGCAGCGGCAGCAAGGTTCGTGTTGGCGAAGATGCGCGACACGTCGGCAACGTCGCCGAGGCTGCCCATGGCCAACTGCGAACCGCCGTTGAAGCCGAACCAGCCGAGCCACAGGATGAACGTGCCAAGCGTCGCAAGCGGCATGGATGAGCCGGGCATGGGATGCACCATGCCGCTATCGCCATATTTGCCCTTGCGCGCGCCGAGCAGGATGGCACCCGTCAACGCAGCCCAGCCGCCGACGGAGTGCACGAGCGTCGAGCCGGCGAAATCGGAAAAGCCCATCTCGGCCAGCCAACCACCGCCCCACTGCCAGGCGCCGGTGATCGGATAAAGAACGCCGGTCAGGATCGCGACGAAGATTAGGAACGGCCACAGTTTGATACGCTCGGCCAAGGTGCCGGAGACGATCGACGCGGTGGTGGCGCAGAACACCATCTGGAAGAACCAGTCCGATGCGGTCGAATAGCCTGTGTCGAGCAATGCGGCGGTGTCCTCGCCGCCGCCGACCGGGTCCCAGGCATAAGGCGCGAAGGTGCCGATGAAGCCGCCATCGACGCCGGTATACATGACGCTATAGCCGCAGACCCAAAACATCAGGCCGGCGATTGAGTAGAGTGCGATATTCTTCACGCATTGCATGGAGACGTTCTTGGACCGGACGAGGCCCGCCTCCAGCATGGCAAAACCGGCGGCCATCCACATGACGAGAAAACCACCAACGAGGAACAGGAACGTATTGAAGACGAAAGCCGTTTCCGGCGTTACGCCGGCCGGCGCGGCGTCCTGTGCAAGCGCCGGTGACGCCGCTAAGACGCCGGCGGTCGCAAATGCACCGAGACGCGCAAGGTGAGAGTATGTGGTACGCATAGTGACCCCTTTCATGGATGGGAGAAGACGCTTAGAGCGCGTCGGTATCGGCTTCGCCGGTCCGAATACGGACGGCCTGGTCGATGGCGTAGACAAAGATCTTTCCGTCGCCGATTTGGCCGGTCTTAGCGGCACCCTGAATGGCTTCGACGACCGGCTCGACGGATTCTTCGGGAACCGCGACTTCGATCTTTAGTTTCGGCAGGAAACTGACGGCATATTCGGTGCCGCGATAGATTTCCGTGTGGCCCTTTTGGCGGCCATACCCTTTGACCTCGGTGACGGTGAGGCCCTGCACACCAATATTGGTGAGAGAGTCCCGCACCTCGTCGAGTTTGAATGGCTTGATGATTGCCATCACAATTTTCATGAATGCTACCCCGTTGCTCGTTCGAGCGTCGACAGACGCCAACCGCGCAGGGGGAATCAAGCTTCGTGCCAGTTTCGAGAGACGCCTTTAAACCATTGCAATTATTTAGGAAATTCTGACGATCTTTGGGAATCGATCGACGTTGGGATGATATTTGCCTAACTATTAGGCAAAACCGAATAGGAACGCAATCCGAGGTGTTTTAAGAGCCTATATTGCCTAACTATTAGGCAAAACGGTTACTTGGTCCGAACCCGGATCAGGCCTTCCTGGGCAACCGAGGCCAGCAATCGCCCATCGCGGCGATAGATCAAACCGCGCGTGAAGCCGCGGGCGCCAGACGCGGCCGGGCTGTCCTGGGTGTAAAGCACCCAGTCGTCGAGAACGATCGGATGGTGCATCCACAAGGCGTGGTCGAGGCTTGCGACTTGAAGGTCAGGATCGAAGATCGATCGGCCATGGGCGTAGAGTGACGTGTTGAGGAGCGTCATGTCGGATGCGTAGGCCAGAACACAGCGTTGAATGATGGGATCTTTCGGCAGGGCACCCGTGGTGCGGAACCAGACATGCTGGTGCGGCGGAAGCTTCTTGGAGGAGACGAAATTGGTCAGGTCCGTCGGCCGCATTTCGATTGGCCGCTTGCGCTCCCAATAGCGCCGCACGTTCTCCGGGACGACGTCGATGAACTTGTCCTTCAAGTCCTGCTCGCTCGGCAGGTCTTCCGGTTGTGGAACGTCCAGCATGTCGAACTGATGTTCCAGGCCCTCCTCGACACGTTGAAACGACGCCGACATGGAGAAGATGGCCTTGCCGTGCTGGATCGCGACGACGCGGCGTGTCGTGAACGACTTGCCGTCTCGAATACGGTCGACATCGTATATGATCGGCGTGCCTGGATCGCCGGGCCGCATGAAGTAGCCGTGCAACGAGTGTGCGGGCCGGTCGGCGTCGACGGTTCGTGTCGCGGCCATCAGGGATTGCGCAATCACCAAGCCGCCGAAGACACGCTGCCAACCCGTATCAGGGCTGGTCCCGCGGAACAGATTGTGTTCTAGCGGCTCCAGATCGAGGATCGACAGGAGCCTGGCGACCGGATCTGATTGCGGCTTGTCGTCGTCCATGGCGAGAGATGACGCTGACGTAAACGTCATGTCAAGCTGTCGCAACGGCATGCTCCAGGCCCACGCACAACGCCTTGATCGCTTGCCGGCGCGACGGCCTACGGGATAGTCTGGGGCATGGCCGACACATCAGATTTCGACGTCATTATCTCCGGCGGCGGGACCGTCGGGCGCGTCTTGGCGCTTGCGCTTGCCGACGCGGACGCCGGTCGCATCGCTCTTGTCGACCGCCGGCCGGCCGATGCGCCAGAACCCGGCGACCAGCGATCGTCCGCGCTCGCCGCGGCGATCGTTCGGATGCTCGACACGCTCGACATCTGGCCCTCGGTTGTCGACGCGGCGCAGCCGATTTCCACTATGGAGGTGACCGATTCAGCGCTCGCGGATCCGATCCGGCCGGTGTTCTTGACCTTCGATACGACACTCCCCGATGGCGATCCCTTTGCCTACATGGTGCCGAATCGTGAGCTGTCGGAAGCGTTGAACACGGCAATCGCGGCATCGGACATTACCGTCCATCAGGGTACGAGCATCGTCTCGCTGACCGCCGACGGCCCCACGACCGTTTCACTAGAGACTGGAGAGACCCTGACGGCTCGCCTAGTCGTCGCCGCCGATGGCGCCAATTCGAAGGTGCGCGCCATGGCTGGCATCAAGACAGTCGGCTGGGACTACGATCAGTTCGGCCTGGTGACGGAACTGCGCCACGAAAACCCGCATGACGGTCGCGCCGAAGAACACTTCCTGCCTTCCGGACCATTCGCGATTCTGCCATTGAAGGGCGATCGCTCGTCCTTGGTGTGGACCGAGAAGAGCGCCGCCGCGCGGCGGCTTCTGGCTCTGTCGCGCGACGAACTTCAGGCGGAGCTGCTGATGCGCGTTCCGCCGCACTATGGCGCGATCGCAATTGAGGGACCAGTGGAGTCCTATCCGCTTAAACTCATGCTGGCGCGCGATTACATCGCGCCACGCGTTGCGCTTGCGGGCGATGCCGCGCACGTCATCCATCCGTTGGCTGGCCAGGGATTGAATCTCGGCCTGCGCGATGTCGCAGCCCTTGCCGAAGTGGTCGCCGATGCCGTGCGGTTGGGTCTTGATCCGGGGTCGCTCGCCACCCTTGAAGGCTATCAGCGCTGGCGGCGCTTCGATGTCGTCCAGATGGCCGTGGCCACCGATGGTCTCAATCGTCTGTTCGGTACCGACCTGGCGCCCGTCCGCATGATCCGCGATTTCGGCATGGGGATCGTCGATCGCCTGCCGGCGCTCAAGCGCATCATGATCGGAGAGGCAGCCGGTACGGGTGGATCGATGCCGCGTCTGCTACGTGGCGAGGTCCTTTAGTCTTCGAGCGGCCGGGCTTCTTCCGGCAACATGATCGGAATACCGTCGCGGATCGGATAGGCGAGCTTTGCATCCCGGCTGATCAGCTCCTGGTGCTCCTTGTCATACTCCAGCGCCTTCTTGGTCACCGGACAGACCAGGATCTCCAAGAGTTTCGGATCGACCGTGTGTTCGCTCATCGCTCTGCGCCTACTGCAAATGCTCGCTCGACGGCCCGCCCGTTTCGTGAAGCGTCATCTCCGTCATCGCGATCAACATGTCGGCGCGCGACTTTAAGTCAACCGCTTCGAGCAGGGCCTGCTTTTCGCGCGGACCGTAGGGGCTCATCATCGACAGGGCGTTGACCAGCGCTTCGGTGTTGGCTTGAAGCACGCTCGGCCAGTCGGCCTCCATATCGTTTGCGTCCAGATAGGCGCGGAACGTCTCCAACAGCCGGTTGCGGTCGACTGCGTCTTCGCCGGAGCATGCGCAAAGATCGTTCGTGAAAGCCCGCACATCGATGCGGTATTGGCGATAAGGCGTCACCGCGTCGATCTCGTTCTCGATCCGAAACCGACACACACCGCGCAGTGTGATGAGATATCGATCGTCATCGGATTCCTGGAATCCGGTGATGCGACCGAGACAACCGACCGTGCACAAATCGGTTTTTCCAGCCGGCGACTCCGGCGCGCTGCCGGTCGTCACGGCTGCCTGCGGCTGGATCATGCCGATCAACCGCTCGGATCGCAGCGCGTCGTCGACCATTGTCAGATAACGCGGCTCAAAGATATTGAGCGGCATTGTGCCGCGCGGCAAAAGCAAGGCCGCAGTGAGCGGAAAAACCGGGACGCTCGCGGGAAAATCTTCCGCTGATTGCAATCTGGACCCAAAAGTCATCTGGCTTCCTCTTCAAGCCTGACCCGGGTTCGCTTTCACGAGAACAACAGAGCCGAAAGCCGGCGCCTGCCATCCTTCGTCAACTCCGATTGCGGCCCCCAGGCCTCGAAGAACTGCAGCAACAGTTTTCTTGCCGCACTAGCTGACCAATTGCGGTCCGCGCGGACAATTTCAAGGAGTTCGTTGATGGCAGCCGAATTTTCTCCCTTGGCGTGGAGGACACGCGCCAGGTCATAGCGCGCTTGGTGGTCGCTTGGATCGGCATCGAGTTTGGCAAGTAAAACGGCTGGATCGCCGAGTTCGGCGGCCGATTCGGCCAGCTCAAGCGCAGCCTTGGCGGCAATGATTGCAGCGTGGTTCTCTGCCTCGGGGGGCGTGAGGCCTAGCGTTTGGCGCGCGCGCTCCAGATCGCCGGTTTGCACCAGGCACCGGGCGACGCCACCGATCGCGACTGGGTTTTGAGGGCTGACTTGGAGGGCGCGCGCGTAGATCTGCGCGGCCTCTGTCAGCGCACCCGCCGCGAACAGGCGATCGGCCTCGGCCAGCGCTTCGTCCTCCGAGGATGGCTCCGCCGCTCCCGCCACCTTGTCGATCAGCGCATTGATTTGCGATTCCGGCACTGCGCCCATGAAGCCGTCGACCGGCTGGCCGCCGGCGAAGACGAAGACGGTCGGAATCGATTGAACGTTGAGCTGGCCGGCGATCTGTGGGTGTTCGTCGATGTTCATCTTGACGAGCTTCACCCGTCCCTTGGCCGCTTTGACGGCTTTTTCCAGCGTCGGCGTCAGTTGCTTGCAGGGACCGCACCATGGCGCCCAAAAGTCGACCAGCACGGGAACGGACATCGACGCGTCGATGACGTCTTCCTTGAATCGCTCCGTCGTCGTGTCGACGATCAGATCGCCGTCCGAACCGGCAGGCTGCGCGGTGGGCGTTGCGCCTGGAATATAAAGCTCGCTCATTGTGTACGTCCTCGGTGTCGGCTCATGCCTCCTCGACGGCAACGACCGCCGGCTCGTGACCGCAGGCCTTGATGAAGGCGATCAGGTCGTTGCGGCGAATTGCCGTCGTGCGGTCATTGGTCAGCGGATGGTAGTTCAACACATCATGCTCAAGCATGGCCGCGTCAAGCACGACGTTGACATCCTGTGAACCGTCATTGATCAGCGCGAAGGGCGTGACTGCGCCAGGCTCAACGCCGAGCTTGTCCATCAAGTAGTCGGCTTTGGCAAATGACAGGCGTGCCGATCCGATGATCTTGTCCAGCGATTTGAGATTGATCGCTGCATCTTCAAGGCAGACCACGAGCCAGAATTGGCCCTTTTTGTCCTTCAAAAACAGGTTCTTGCAGTGGCCGCCTGGGAGCGAACCACGCAGCGCCTGCGATTCCGCCACGGTGAATAAAGGGGGATGCGAGACCGTCGTTGTCTCGATGTCCAGCGCTTCCAATCGCTTGAACAGATCGTCTGGCGTGGCCGGCATTCGGTGCTCCTGAAAGGGTCTCTTAATCACGCGCTGCTCATGTCGCAGGCGCATCGGCGTTCCTATTGCATTCACCGCAATCTTGCGCAATAACGCGCGAGTCCGGACCGGACGCCAAACGGAGCGCGGGCGTAGCTCAGGGGTAGAGCACAACCTTGCCAAGGTTGGGGTCGTGAGTTCAAATCTCATCGCCCGCTCCAATTTTTCCGACAATCGGTTTATCTAGTGCCCGGCAGCGGGTGCCGGTGTTGGAGCTATTGTTCGGCAACGCTTAATGGGAACGGCAGAAGCAGGAGGCAAACGATGGCAATGCAAACTCCGATTTGCGATTTCGGCTGGCAGGCGCCCGATTTCAGCCTGCCGGGTGTCGACGGCAAGACCTACTCGCTCGCCGACGTCAGCGGACCCAAGGGCACGCTGATCATGTTCATCTGCAACCACTGTCCCTATGTGAAGGCGGTGCTCGACAAGATGATCCGGGACGCTAAGGACCTTCAAGCGCTCGGCATCGGTGTCGCGGCTATCTGCTCCAACGACGCGAAGAATTATCCAGACGACTCCTTCGACAACATGAAGCGCTTGTCGGACGCCAAGGGCTTCCCGTTTCCTTACCTGCACGATGAGGATCAATCGGTCGCACGGGCCTATGACGCGATTTGCACGCCCGACTTCTTCGGCTTCGATGCCGATGGCGGACTGCAGTATCGCGGCAGACTCGATGCGTCGCGCGCCTCGCCGGCCCCGGACGATCTGCGTCGCGATCTCTTTGAAGCAATGAAACAGGTGGCCGAGACCGGCAAAGGGCCGGCAGAGCAAATTCCGTCGATGGGCTGTTCGATCAAATGGATCGAGGCGGCCTAGCGCTTTCAGTCCATCATTGGCGACGACGCTGAGGCGGCCGCCTCTTATGCAATAGCGTCGACTTCGGGGTCGGGAGCCGGCTTGCCGTCCTCATCGCGCTCGAATCCGATGCCAACCGCATCGTGACGCGCGCGCGACAAATGCCATGGCGATCCTTTTTGCAGACGAATGGATGCCGCGTCGATCTCGTCTTGGCGACGCCATCGCCATGGTCTATGTCGTGGACGAAACGAACACAATGTCCGGCCATGGCGCCGGCGGATCGCACGGGAGACGGACATGGATCGCCTGACGAACTTCTATATCGACGGACAGTGGGCCGCGCCGCTCGAGCCCAATGAGCTGGAAGTTATCAATCCTGCCGACGAAACGCCGTTCGCAGTCGTATCGATGGGGTCGGAAGCCGATCTCGACCGCGCGGTGAAGGCGGCGGACAAAGCGTTCATCACCTGGAGCCAATCGACGCCTGAGGACCGTATCGCGCTCTTGGCCAAGCTTGGCGAGGTTTACGAGCGCCGCTACGACGAAATGGCAGACGCGATCTCGAAGGAAATGGGCGCGCCGAAGACGCTCGCCAAGGTGGCACAGGCGGCGGCGGGTCTTGGACCGATCAAATCCACGATCGAAATCCTGAAGACCTTTCCCTTCGAGCACAAACTCGATCCAAACGATGAATCCATCCGCATCTTGCGCGAGCCGATCGGTGTCGTCGGCCTGATCACGCCGTGGAACTGGCCGATGAACCAGGTGTCGCTGAAGGTGGTTCCGGCGGTCGCTGCCGGCTGCACCATGGTGCTTAAGCCATCGGAGATCGCGCCTATCTCCTCGATGCTGTTCGCGGAGATGATGGACGAGGCGGGTTTCCCGGCCGGGGTCTTCAATCTGGTCAACGGCGAGGGTCCGGTCGTCGGCGAGGCGATGGCCCGGCACCCGGATATCACCATGATGAGTCTGACCGGCTCGACCCGGGCCGGTATCGCCGTCACCAAGGCGAGTGCCGACACGGTCAAGCGCGTGACGCTCGAACTTGGCGGCAAGTCGCCGAACATCGTGTTCGCCGATTCCGATCTGCCGAAGGCGGTGACCCGAGGCGTGCGCCATTGCTTCAACAACACCGGCCAATCGTGCAACGCGCCGACCCGGATGCTGGTCGAGCGGACAATTTACGAAGACGCGGTCGATATCGCGCGTCAAGCGGCCGAATCGACGGAAGTCGGCGATCCTGCGGAAGAAGGCCGGCATATCGGGCCGCTGGTGTCGGAAACGCAGTACAACAAGGTGCAAGGGCTGATTGAGGCTGGCATCGATGAGGGAGCGCGCCTCGTGATCGGCGGGCCGGGCCGACCGGAGGGTTTTAACCGCGGCTACTATGTCCGGCCGACCATCTTCGCCGACGTCAACAACGACATGACGATCGCGCGGGAAGAGATCTTCGGCCCGGTGCTCGCGATGATCCCCTTCGAGAGCGAAGACGAAGCGGTCGCTATCGCCAACGACACGGACTATGGGCTTGCCGCCTATGTCCAGACCGGTGATCCGGATCGGGCAAAGCGCGTGTCGCGCAAGCTGCGGGCGGGCAATGTGCAGATCAATGGCCAATCGCTGCCGGACGAAGCGCCGTTTGGCGGCTACAAGGAATCCGGCAATGGGCGCGAGGGCGGCGTCTACGGTCTTGAGGAGTTCCTGGAGACGAAAGCGGTGAGCGGCTGGACGTCGTAACTTCGACGGACCGTTGGTCTGGCTTATCGTGGGCGTCTTGAAACACCGGCACTAGACGACCATCTCATTGAAGCGTTGCTTTCGTAAGAACGCGGGGCGCGGGCATGACGCTTGCGCCTAACCATCAGACATGTCGGGTCGCCGACTGTATGGGACGGAGGATGTCTCGATGGGTGTATTGAACAGTCCATATCTCCTCGGCTTTGAGGATATCGAGCAGCTACTCGATCGGATTACGAAATCGGGCGGCGATGGCTATCCGCCTTACAATATCGAGCGGATCACAGACGACGAAGCGGGCGACCGGCTGCGGATCACATTGGCGGTTGCCGGGTTCGCGCGGGACGATCTGGATGTGGCGGTTGAAAAGAACCAGCTGATCATTCGCGGCCGCCAAGCCGAGGATTCCGATCGGACCTATCTGCATCGCGGTATCGCGGCGCGTCAGTTTCAGCGCGTGTTCGTCCTCGTCGACGGTATCGAAGTCGTCGGCGCCGATTTGAAGGATGGCTTACTTTCCGTTGATCTGACACGGCCTGAACCACAGTCGATGACGCGCCGTATCGAGATTAAGTCCGAGTAGCCTGCCACACCGGAGGTATTGTGATGACCGATTTCAAAGCGTTGCCCGACACCGTTGGCAATCTCGCCGACCGTATCGAGATCAGTCCCGAGGCGCTCGCCGCTTTGGGCGGAACCGAATGGGCCTACTTTCGCCGGATGACCGGACAGGAAATCCGCGCGCGCTTTCCGACCGCTCCGGAACTGGCGCCTGACGTGGCTGTGTTTGCCGTATTTCGCGCCGATGGCACGCCGATCGCGCTCGCCGAAACGGCGCAGGCCGCGCTCGCCAACATGGCCACGCTCGATTTGAGCCCGGTCACGCTTCACTGAGTATGGACCCCAGGATAGAGGCGAACTTAAGCGGCGTCGCGGGCTTCCGCGCCGGTGAGCACGTCGTAAAGCGCGTCGGCCGAGCGCGCGCTACGGATCTTGTCCAAGAACTCGGGTTGACGAACGAGCCTTGAAATACGGGCCAGCGCCTTGAGATGATCGGCACCGGCGGTTTCCGGCGCCAGCAAAAGGAACACCGTGTCGACCGGCTGCTCGTCGTCCGCGTCGAAATCGATCGGCGCCTCAAGCTTGACGGCCATGCCATGGATACGGTCGATCTCGTGCAGTTTTCCGTGGGGAATGGCGACACCCGATCCAATCCCGGTGGACCCAAGCCTCTCGCGCTGAAGCAGCGTATCGAAGACAATCCGATCGTCCAGGTTCAAGGCGCGCGCGGCTTTTTCAGCAAGCTCGGTCAACAATTGCTTCTTGGAGTTGGCCCGCAGGCCGACCAGCACACTGTCCTTGCTGATAAAATCTGCAATATCCACAATAGGCCTCAGTCGGCTTTCGTTTCGCTGACTTGCGGATCGACCCAACTCACATGACCGTCATTCCGCCGGTAAACGACGTTCATGCGGCCCGATCCGGCATGGCGAAACACAACGGTAGGCGCTTCGCCCAGATCGAGCGCCATAACGGCGTCGGCGACCGTGAGAACGGGGATGCGCGACGGCGTTTCGGCGATGATAACAGGATTGTCGTCGGCTGGATCGTCGTCCTTATCCTCGCCCTGGGGCGCGATAAGATAGGAAATCGCGTCTTCCGCCGGACCGCGCGTATTGTGATTCTTCAGCCGTCGCTTGTAGCGTCGTAGCCGTGTTTCAAGGCGCTCAGCCGCCCGGTCGAAGGCGTGGTATGCATCGCCGCCCTCGCCGTGGGCCTGAAGAGCGATCCCGGTGTCAAGGTGGATGGTACAATCAGCGGTAAATCCGGACCGGGATTTTTCCATTGAAACATGGGCTGAATAGCCGCCATCGAAGTACTTTCCAGCGGCGAGATCCAGTCGGTCGTCGACGCGTTCGCGCAGCGCCTCGCCGACGTCGATGTTCTTTCCAATGATTTGAATGGTCATAATGCCCGATGCACCAGATAACCCGGGTTTTCATCATCTCGGTCCGGCTGAAACGGTCCCGAACCCGCTCTTAAATCCGCATTGCCCGACATGCATTCTTTGTCCAAACCGTAAGTGTGGGGCCATGGCGAGTCAACCAAAGCCCGCACCCCTGGTCGGTCTCATCAGATCACGGATCGCTTTTCGCGTCGGCGCTGGACAGAGGAGGGAATTCGCATCGATTCCCGATATTTTGCGACCGTGCGACGGGCGATGTCGATGCCTGCATCGCGCAGCATTTTTACGATCGTGTCGTCGGACAAGATGGCTGCGGGCGATTCCGCCTCGATCATGTCGCGAATTCTGTGACGCACCGCCTCGGCGGACACGGCCTCTCCCGCGCCGGTGGCCGGGATGGCGGCGGTGAAGAAGTATTTCAGCTCAAAGATACCGCGCGGTGTCGCCATATACTTGTTCGACGTGACGCGGCTGACGGTCGATTCGTGCATCCCAACCGCATCGGCGACGGTGCGCAGATTAAGTGGCCTGAGATGGGTGATCCCGTAGGCCAGGAAGCCGTCTTGCTGGCGGACGATTTCGGTTGCGACTTTCAGGATCGTCCGCGCGCGTTGCTCTAGACTCTTAACGAGCCAATTGGCGTCTTGCAGGCAGGTCGAAAGAAACGTCTTGTCGGCATCGCGCCGTGCAGTGCGGGACACCGTCGCATAATAGGTCTGGTTGACAAGAATGCGGGGCAGGACATCGCTGTTGAGCTGGATGGCCCAGCTGCCATCGGGCCGGGCGGTGACGAAAATGTCGGGAACGATTGCTTGTCCTGCTTCCCCGCCGAACGCCAGGCCGGGCTTTGGATTGAGCGCCCGGATTTCGCCGACCATGTCCGCCAGGTCGTCGTCGTCGACACCGCACACCGCCTTGAGTTCGCTGAGCTCCCGTTTGGCCAGGAGATCCAGGTGAGCGATGAGCGCGGCCATTGCCGGATCGAAGCGGCCGCGCTCGCGCAATTGCAGTTCCAGACACTCGGCAAGCGACCGGGCAAAGAGGCCGGTCGGCTCAAAGCCCTGAAGGCGCTCCAGAACGGCCTCTACCTGTTCAAGCGGCGCATCGAGGCGATCGGCAATGGCGTCAATCGGCTCCGTCAGATAACCCGCTTCATCGATCAGATCGATCAGCGCACGGGCGATGAGGGCGTCGCCGGCGGCAAACCCGCAAAGCGCTAATTGCGCGTTCAGATGATCGAAGAGGGTCTCTTGCGGTGCGGTGTAATCGGTAAAGTCTGCGCCGCCTTCGGGCACGGCCGACCCGTTGGAGCCGCGAATGCCGGCCATGTCTGCGGGCGGGGCCGGGCTCATGTCTGGAACGCTGTCGGCTGCGCTGTCTTCTGGGTAGAGCGCCTCGGGTTCGGCATCGACATGTTCCGCGATCGATTCCGTGGCCTCGCCGACAGAATCGGCAACCCAATCGGTGTCGATCTCCCCTGCATCGTCGGTCGAAGGCTCCGACGCCGTTGCGGCATCTCGGTCGTCGCTTTCGTCGTCGGCGTCGCGTTCAAGCAGTGGATTGCGCTCCAACTCGGCCTCGACATAAGCCACGAGGTCTAGACTCGACAGCTGCAGCATCTTGATCGCCTGCTGCAGTTGCGGCGTCAGGACCAGGGACTGGCCTTGCCGGAGTTCGAGTTTTGGAGACAGCGCCATCTCGGCTCGCGGTTCGCCCGGCTAGAGCGAAAAGTCCTCGCCGAGATAGAGGCGGCGGACCTCGTCGGACGCGACGATCTCGTCCGGCTTGCCTTCCATCAAAACCGCGCCGTCGTGAATGATGTAGGCACGGTCGATGAGCCCAAGCGTTTCGCGCACATTGTGATCGGTGATGAGAACACCGATACCACGCTCGGTCAGGTGCCGGACAAGTGCCTGAATATCGCCGACGGCGATCGGATCGATGCCGGCGAAGGGTTCATCAAGGAGCATGAAGGTCGGCTTTGATGCGAGCGCTCGCGCGATCTCCACGCGACGACGTTCGCCGCCCGACAGCGCGATTGATGGCGATTTGCGCAGCCGCGTGATGGAGAACTCGTCCATCAACTCGTCCAGCCGCGCCTTGCGTTTCTTGCGGTTCGGTTCGGTCACTTCGAGAACGGCGAGAATGTTCTGCTCGACGTTGAGGCCGCGAAAAATCGAAGGCTCCTGCGGGAGATAGCCAATACCCAACCGGGCGCGTCGATACATTGGCAGCGCGGTAATATCATGCCCATCGAGCACGATCCGGCCTTTGTCGGCGGCGATTAGGCCGGTGATCATGTAAAAGATCGTCGTCTTGCCGGCACCGTTTGGGCCGAGCAGACCGACGGCTTCGCCCGGATGCACTTCCAGACTGGCGCCAGAAACGACCCTGCGGTTTTTGAAGCTTTTTTCCAACCCGACGACGGCGAGCGTGTTGACCGACGGTGCGGTCTGCGGATTGTGGGGATAAGGCTCCAGGTCCGGTGAAAGGGCGGGCACCAGAAGGTCCGGCACGATGTCGTCGGATGCCGGTCGAGGCTTCGATTTCAGACCGAATCTGTCGAGGTTCACCATGAATCGCCTGGTCTTGCCGCCAAATCGGCCCCTTTCTTGCATAGAAGACCTAGCGCGTCAGCCGTTAATCGACCATGAAGGGAAAGACGCGGCGATCTGTCCGCAGCCTGTTTGCGCGCGGACACCGTCGCTTTATTGCGTTGCGTCTTCAGCCGGCGCCGGTTGGGTTTGATCGCGATTCGGCGTGAAAAGGCCGCGCACACGGCCCCGTTCCTGTGAGCTTTCCGATAGGACGTAGGACGTTCCAGCAGCGAGATCGACAAACAGCGTATCGCCTTGGATGACGTTCTCGCCCTGCGACAGAACGACATTGCCGGACAATGTGATCGTGTCCTTGGCGGCATCGAAGACGCCCAGATCGCCGCTTGCCTTTTGATCGCCGGAACTCACAACGACGCGGCCTTCCGTTTCAAGCCGTTCGATGTCCTGATCGCCGGCGCCCTGCGCCGAGCCGGAGTAGAAGACCTTGAGCTTGGCCGTCTGCATCACGGTTTCGCCTTGGGTAACGATGACGTTGCCGATAAAGGTGGCGACCTTGTCGCCGTCGCGGACTTCCAGAGAATCCGCTTCAATAGAGATCGGTTCGTTGCTGCTGGCGGAGAATCCGGACATCGAATCCGCGAAACCTTGCTGTGCTTCAGCCGGTGAAGTCGCGAACGCCGCGAACATCAACGCCAAGACCATACTCAACGCAAGCTGTCCAAGGCCGCTTGGCTGAATTGGGTAAGACACCAGCGTCATTCGTCCTCGCCGCCGTGGATCTGGAGCACCATGTTGATCCGTCCCTTGAATGTCACGATCTCTCCACGGTCAATGATCTCCACGCCGGTCGCCTCAAGCGTGCCATTCAACATATCGATCGCGACGGGTTCGTCGGAATTCACCGTTCCCGCCGTCAAGTCGACGGTGGCATCAACCAACTCGACATTGTAGCCGGTATTGGTCGAGACATTTACACCGCCAAAAAGATAGAGCGACTCGGTTGCCTGATTGAATGTTCCCTTGGCAGAAACAATACGCACGCTTGTGTCTTGGTCGACGCTCATAATCGCGTCGATCCCGTCAAGGTCGACGATGTCTGTCTGGCCGATAGTCTGCGAGGCCTGATCGGCGGCAAGCGTGTAGTCGCGCGCATTGCGGTCCATTCCCGACAGGCGCGGCCCCTCCATGACCAATGCGCCATCGCTGATCTTCAGATTGTCGAAGCTAAAATCTGAGAACTCCGGCACCGATTCCAGGATGACGCTCGCGATAAATGCGAAAACGACGACCACGAGACCCGTCGGTAGCGCGAAGCGCAGGATCCGCACCAACGCCGTGTGTCGGCGCGCAACCCGAAATGCGCGGGCACGTTGCGGTGAATTGTCAAAGGCAAGCTCGGTCATCGCGCGTTTGTTCGTTTTCGCCGCACTTCATTGCTTAAGAAGATGGGTAAATCTGGGCAAACCGCAAGCGTTAGATTCGCGAGCGCGGACGCGCTATGAGTGCGCGAAAATATCGGTGTCCGGCCATCCCGTCAGATCGAGGGCCGCACGCGCCGGCAGGAAATCGAAGCAGGCTTTCGCCAGATCCGCCCGACCCTCGCGTGCCAACAGCCGATCAAGCTCCGCCTTCAGCGCATGCAGATAGAGCACATCGGAGGCCGCATACGCCAATTGCGCTTCGCTAAGCGCGTCCGCGCCCCAATCCGAGCTTTGCTGCTGCTTCGATATATCAATATCGAGCAACTCGCGGCAGAGGTCTTTCAAGCTGTGCCGGTCGGTGTAGGTCCGCGTCAATTTCGATGCGATCTTCGTGCAGTAGACCGACCCGATCGTGATGCCGAAAGCATTGGATAGAACAGCCAAGTCGAACCGCGCAAAATGGAAGAGTTTCACGACTGCGGGATCGGTCAACATGGCCGATAGTCGCGGCGCCTCGGTCTGGCCGGCAGCGATTTGCACGAGGTGAGCATTGCCATCGCCGCTGGACACTTGGACAAGGCATAGCCGGTCGCGATGCGGGTTGAGGCCAAGGGTTTCTGTGTCGACTGCGACGACGGCGCCAAGGTCGACGTCGGTAGGCAAGTCGCCTTGATGCAAAAAATTTGTCATGGCCCGTGTGTAAATCACTCTGCCAAGACTGACGCAAGGGTCAGATCGGACCGTAGCGGACCCAGGATGGCGCATTCTCCAATGTGACCGGAGGTTATGTGCTGGCGAACGGAGATCGGTCGCGCGAACATTTTATCCTCTGCCGCATATGGTTGTGACAACCGTTAGTAGATCGGTGTGCCTGGGGATGACCTGCCTCAGGATCTCTCATTCGGAATGATGTTACCATCTAAGGCTTTGAATTCAATATGCTTTAATCGTGTGTAATGCATGTGACCTACGCTTCCAAAAGAAATAGTAGTGCCACGGACAGCCCATAATTTAACCATAGATGCGCCCAATCAGAACTTTAAGTAGTGTTTTGTCTTACGATAGAGTAATCGCTAAGGTTGCGGTCCGATTGCGTAAGACCGACGGGATGGCTGCGTTCGCGGCGGAGCGAATTGAGAGGCGGAGTCAGTAAACGGTCATGCGTGTTGTGCGGCATTTTACGGCCGAGGATCGGCCGGTTTTCCATGATTTGACCTTTGAAACGCGTCCTGTCGAGATCCGGAATCTCGATGGCTCGATCGCGTTCAAGTTCGACTCGGTGGCGGTTCCAAGCCAGTGGAGCGGCACGGCGGCCGATATATTGGCGCGGAAATACTGCCGAAAGGCGGGCATACCGACGGTCCTGACGTCGGTTCCCGAGCATGGTGTCCCTGAATGGCTGTGGCGCCACGTGCCCGATGAAGAGGAGCTCGCGAACCTGCCGGAGAACTATCGGTATGGCGTTGAGAACGATGCCAGACAGGTCTTTCGCCGCATCGTCGGCGCCTGGACCTATTCCGGTTGGAAGGCTGGCTACTTCGATACGGAGGACGACGCGCGCGCCTTCTACGACGAGCTTCGCTATATGCTGGCCCACCAGATGGCGGCGCCGAACTCGCCGCAATGGTTCAACACGGGTCTCCACTGGGCCTATGGGATCGATCACACCGGCGAGGGCTATTTTGTTGCCGACGAATCGGATGGCCGCGCCCGGCCGGCCGCGTCGGCGTCGGAGCAATCGTTCGTCCATTCTTGCTTCATTCAGTCGGTGCGCGACGACCTGGTCCGTGACGGCGGCGTCATCGACCTCATCTCCAACGAGGCGAAAATTGCAAAGTTCGGTTCGGGGACCGGTGCGAACTTCTCAACCTTGCGCAGCCGATCCGAGAGCCTGGCCAATGGCGGGACATCGTCCGGCCTGCTGGCGGCGCTCAAGGCGTCGGATCGCGCCGCCGCTTTGGTCACCGCCAAAGGCTCGACGCGCCGCTCATCGAAAATGGTCATCGTCGACGCGGACCATCCCGAAATTGAGGACTACGTCGACTGGAAGGTGCGCGAGGAGCGCAAGGTCGCCTCGCTGGTGTCCGGCTCGCGCCTGTGTAACAGATTGCTGCACGGCGTTTTTGACGCCTTCCGCAATAGTGCCAATGTCGCATCGCTGACGGATGGCGAGCCGGACGATACGGCCTTCAAGTCCGCGGTGCTGCGCGCGCGGGCACACAATGTTCCCGATAATGCGATCCTGAGTGCCATCGATCTCGCCAAGCATGGCTCGGATTGGCACGACTTCGAAGAATTCGACATCAACTGGGATTCAGATGCCTATAGCTCTGTCTCCGGCCAGAATTCCAACAACTCCATTCGGGTCACGGATGCATTCTTGGCCGCGGTCGATGCCGGCAGCGACTGGTCGCTGATCAACCGCTCGACCGGTGATGTCGCCGAGCGCGTCGACGCGCAGACGCTCTGGTCGAAAATTGCCCGCGCCGCCTGGGCTTCGGCGGATCCTGGCATCCAGTACGACACCACGATCAATGCCTGGCACACCTGCCCCGAGACCGAACGGATCAACGGGTCGAATTCGTGCTCGGAGTTTCTGTTTCTCGACGATACGGGCACGACACTCGCTTCGCTCAATCTGCGTGCGTTCGCGACAAGGGACATGGACGTCGATTTCGATGCCTTCGAGCAGGCGGTCAGGCTCCAGACGCTGGCGCTGGAAATCTCCGTATCCCTGGCGCTTTACCCCTCGGCGCGCATCGCCGAGCGGACGGCGGCTTATCGGCCGCTTGGACTTGGCTTCAGTAATCTCGGCGGTTTGCTGATGGCCTCCGGTATTGCTTACGATTCCGATGAGGGGCGGGAGACGGCTGCCGCATTGACCGCGCTGCTGACCGGGCTCGCCTATGCGACCTCAGCGGAGATCGCCGCCGAGATCGGCGCGTTTTCAGGCTATGCCGAAAACCGATCGGCTATGCTGAGGGTTATTCGCAATCATCGCCGCGCCGCACACGGACGTCGTGACGGTTACGAGGCGCTCAATGTACTGCCGGTGCCTTTGTCCGGCTACGCGTGCCGTAATCGCCAGCTCATCGATCGGGCGCGCGAGGCCTGGGACCGAGCACTGCACTTGGGCGAACGCCATGGCTTCCGCAACGCCCAGGCAACGGTCATCGCCCCGACCGGAACGATCAGCCTCCTGATGGATTGCGACACGATGGGAATCGAACCCGACTTCGCGCTGGTGAAGCACAAGCAGATGGCAGGCGGCGGCGATTTGATGATCGTCAATCGCTGCGTTCCAGACGCGTTGGAAAGTCTCGGGTACTCAGCGGACGCAATTGCAGCGATTACAAGACATGCCGTTGGCAATCCGTCGCTGCACGGCGCGCCATTCATCAATCACGAGACGCTGCGAGCGCGGGGCTTTACGGATCAAATGCTCAAAGCCGCCGACAATGCGCTGGATGCGGCTCACAGCCTCAAGGCGGCGTTTACGCCCGCCAAGCTCGGTCTCAGCTTCTGTGCGCGGGCGCTTGGCCGGCCAGCGGAAGAACTGAACGAACCAAGTTTCGATCTCCTCGCGTCTTTAGGCTTCACCGAGCAGGAGGTCGCCGAAGCCAATCGTTATTGCTACGGGCATTTGACGGTCGAGGGTGCGCCGGGTCTCAATCCTCGCCATCTTCCAGTGTTCGATTGTTCGGTGCGTTGCGGATCAGACGGGACACGCTTTCTGTCGGTCGATGCACACCTCTATATGATGGCTGCGGTTCAGCCTTTCGTCTCCGGCGCGATTTCCAAGACGGTCAACATGCCGAGCGGCACGACGGTGCCGGAGTGCGAACGCGCATTCCGGCGCGCGGCCGATCTCGGGCTCAAGGCGGTCGCGCTTTATCGCGATGGCTCCAAACTGTCGCAACCGCTGAACGCGGCTGTCGCAGGCGGCCCTCTTGCAGCCCACGAGAGTGATAGCACGCATCCCTTTTCGATGGACGCCGCTGAAAGCACGCGCCATGCGGAGCGCATCGTCGCGACCTGGATGCGGCAGAGGCTGACGACAAGCCCAGCAGAGCATTCCGGCGACGAAATGACCCATGTTGCTTCTAATCTACTCCACCTTGCCGGGCGGATGGATTCGGATGATGGTGACGGCACCGGCGCGATACGGCCGGAAGCCGCACGGCTCTTGGTTCAGGCGATCTCGCTCGGCCTGTCGCACGGCGTTGGCATTCGTGACTATGAGGCGCTTTTCGCGTCGCCTCCCGCTGCGCCTGAAATACGGCGCATGGGCGCGGGCGATGCCGCGGCATCCTAGCGACGCCGCTTCGTCGGTTCGGTCAAGCCTGCGCGCGATCGAGGAAGACTAGATTGTCGGGCGCCGGCTTGCGACCCTTCAGCAGATTGACGAAATCGTCGAGAGGCACCGGCGGGCTAAACAGATAGCCCTGATATTCGTCGCAGTTCTTGGATTGCAGCCAGGCGAGTTGACTTTCCGTTTCGACACCCTCCGCGACAGCCTTGACGCCGATGAGATGGCAAAGCGACATGATGAGGCTCGTCACCGCACCGTTCACTTCGATGTTGGTGATGAAGGAGCGGTCGATCTTCAGGCTGGTGATCGGGTAGCGCTGAATGTAGGCGAGGTTGCAGAAACCGGTGCCAAAGTCATCGATGGCGATCTTGAACCCCTTATCGCGGAACGCCGATAGCTGCTGAATGACGGAGTCATCGTCGCCCATTAGCATGGACTCGGTGATTTCCAATTCAATCTTACCGGGCTCGCAGCCCGTCACACGATCGAGTTCAAAGATGGCGTTGGACAGTTTTGGGTCGCTGAACTGGCGTGGCGAAAGATTCAGCGAAAGCATGATGTCGTGGCCATCGTCGGCAAGGCGTTTTTGCTCCATGCCAATCTGATTGATGACCCAAACCCCGATCTCGTTGATGAGGCCGGTTTCTTCACAAACGGGAATGAACTCGCGCGGTTCGAGGAGCCCGCGACTCGGGTGGCGCCAGCGTATCAGGCCCTCGGCACCGACGATCTCGCCGCTGGCTGTTTCGAGCCGCGGCTGGAAGAACATCTCGAATTCCTGGTTCTCGATCGCCTTTTGTAGGTCGGCTTCGAGCTTAAGCTGCTCCTCATGCCGTCGCTGTAGGGCGGGTGAGAAGACAATGGATGTGTTGCGTCCTGACTGCTTGGCCTCGTAAAGCGCCAGGTCGGCGTTGACCAACAGCGTGGACAGATCCGCACCATCGTTCGGCAGCCGGCTGACGCCAATGCTCGGCGTGACCGCGAACTTGTGCGCGCGTATGACGATCTCTTCGCGGAAGGCCTCAAGAATTGCCTCTCCGAGATCGCGATGCCTGTCCATGCGATCGGCATCGTAGACACAGATGAGAAATTCGTCGCCGCCAAGACGGGCGACAAGGCCATCGTCCCCGCAAAGCCGCTTCAGCCGGGTGCCGACCTTGACAAGAAGTTCATCCCCGGCCGCGTGACCGAGCAGGTCATTGATCGATTTGAACCGATCCAGATCGAGAATCATGAAGGCCATCGACCGGTTATTGGTCTGGGCTTCAAGGATTTCGTGCGGCAGGTGATTTTGAACGTAGTTGCGGTTTGGCAGACCGGTGAGCACGTCGTGATCAGCGAGATAGCGTACACGCCGCTCGGTTTCCTTGAGGTCGGAGATATCGCTTTCCGTCAAGAGGTAGGCCTTGCCGCCGGTCACCGCATCGCTGCACTCCCGAGCGGTGATCTCATGCCAGCGTACACCGTGCGTGGTCTGCACGCGCGCCGCCATACGACATTCGCCGTGGCGAGCGAGGCGATTGGCCAATGTTTCATATTCGGCCTGATCGGCGAAACGATCCTTCAGGCATTCGTTCGGGTTGCGATGGCTGGCGCGGGCTGCCGGATTGGAATAGAGCAGCGTGCCGTCGTCGGCGTACTGCGCGATCATCACCGATGTGTGGAGAAGGGCTTCGGCGCTGCGCAGCGATTCAGGCGTTTCGTTGTTTTCGTCTCGTGCCTCGCACAACATGCCCATGCGGCCGTCCTCTAATCGGAAGCCGCTGAACAGGACGCGGACCGACCGTGGGGTGCCGTTGGGATAAAGGGTCCAAAGCTCGTTGAAACTGTCGTGATTGGCCTCGAAATCTTCCTGGTATTGGCTGAGCCGTGTCCGGACGCCGACGGACATGTCAGCGCCCATGTCGCGTGCCGTCAGTTCCTCAAGCGAGTCCGCTTGCCACAGCTCGATCGCCGGCGCGTTGGCCCAGACAACGCGGGAATTGTCGATGTCGAAAACCCAGAACGGCGTTGAGACACGCGCCATGGCCTCCGTCGCGAAGTAAAGGAGGGAGAGTGTTGCTGTGTCGCCGAGTTTTGAGGTCAGATCGGTCATACGATGTTGTTTGATTGAGGGAGCAGCGAAAGATGAACTACGCAGCCATCAAGAATTCTGTCATTGGGCGATAGCCCGGCGTGGAGGCAACGCGGCGCAGCCAGGCCTGGACATGACGGTAGCGATCCATGTCGAAACCACCCTCGTCCGCCACGTGGACGTAGCCGTAAAGCGCGATGTCGGCGATGGAGTATGCCTCGCCCACAATGAAATCACGGTTGGCAAGGTGCGCATCCAGTCGCGATAGCCCGGCATGGCCTTCGTCCTGCCATTTGGCGATCGCCTCGGCCATTTCGTCGCGTTTCTCTGGAACGATAGTCGTGAAGAAACGGGCCGGTGAGATTTTCGGTTCCAGGCGTGTCTGCTCGATGACCATCCACTCCAAAGCCTTGGCTTCGTCATAGAGCGTTTGGGGAAAGAGATGTGTTCCAGCGGCGAGGAACCAGAGCATGGCATTCGATTCGCCGATGCCGCGACCGTCCTCGAGTTTCAGAAACGGCACGGTTCCAGCCGGATTGATCTTCAGATAATCAGGCGACCGCGTCTCGCCCTTGAGAACGTCGATCCACTCACAGTTGTAGGCGATCCCCAACTGACCCATAACCAGATGGGCTTTGTAGCAGTTGCCCGATCCGATCGTTGCATAGAGTGTTTTCATGATGCCCCAGCCGATAACGAATTTATCGATATGCAAGTTATCGGTGTAATTACCTAATAAGAGTTGCATCGAGTTGGTTAAATTCAACCTAATGCAAAGCGTCGAAAGGTCGGGGAACTGACCGGTCAATCGAGGCGGGTGAATCGCGGCAATCGGCGCCCTTCGATCTCGATGGATTCAAAGAACATCGATGCCGGGCGAACCCACATCTCAGCCGCGTCGGTTTCAGCCACGTAGACGACGAGCTGCTCGCGGCTTTCGCTGTGGCGGGCGATGCCGATGACGCGATAGAGTCCGCCTTTATAGTGGCGATAGCGCCCTTCGGGCCGTTCAGGAATTGCCATGCTCATGCGGCCTTCGGCGGCATCGTTACGGTGCGCAAATGGCCGGTTTTGATCCACACTGTACATCCTGCGGCTCCGGCCTTGGCGGACAAGGTGGCATCAGCCGGCAGGCGCAGCCAGTCATGCTTGGAAAAAACCTCGCCGTTCTCCGCCATCTGGCCCTCAAGCACGAGAAGCTCGCAACCTCCTGGACAATGGCGTTGGATCGAAGCTTCGGCGGGCCATCGTTCAAGCGCCACAGTTTCGGTGTTGTCGGAAAACAAGGACAGGATCGCAACGCCCGTTTGTGAGCCGAGCGGCTCGAACGATTTTGCCGACGTGTCAATTCGCACCTCGGTGCGGTCTTGGGGATCGAACTGCCAGAGCTTCACGAAGAGCAAGCACCCGTCGCGCGACGCCGGCGTGTGATGTGTGGTCGGCGGATTGCGGACGTAACTGCCGGCTGGAAAGTCGCCGCTCTCGTCTTGAAACACGCCGTCAAGAACCAGGAACTCCTCGCCTCCGCCGTGTGTGTGCTCCATGAACGCGGAGCCCGGGACGAACCGGACAATCGACGTCGCGCGGGCGACCTCGCCGCCGACGCGGTCAAGCATTAAACGCTCCACGCCCGACACCGGGGAGGGCACGAAACGGTCTTTCGCGCCGATCACGCTCGCACGCTTGGCGAAGTCGTCATTCACGTTCATGCCCGCTCTCCTGCATGTTGGCCGGTCGCCGCCGGAGATCCCGACGATTACACGACCGTTTGGGTGTTGTCAGGCCGACCTTTTGGCGGCCAAGGGAATCGTGGCACTCTTTGTTCATGTCCATGGACAGTCCAGTTACGCCGTCGCTTCCCGACGATGGTCGACAATCGGAAACCGCGCGCGGCGTTCAGCGCGGTGTTTGCGGATTATTGGTGCAGCGGGACTTCGCAGCTTTGCCGGAGTTTGTGCTGGCGTCGGGACGGCGGGCCGATATTGCGGCCATCGATCGAAGCGGACACATCTGGATCGTCGAGATTAAGTCCAGCGTTCAGGACTTTCGCACCGATGGGAAATGGCCGGACTATCGCGATTACTGCGATGCGTTCTTCTTCGCCGTGCCGCCCGACTTGCCAACGGAAATCTTGCCGGAGGATACCGGCCTCATCATCGCGGATGCCTATGGCGCCGACATCGTGCGCGACGCGCCGATGCACAAGTTATCAGCGGCGCGGCGAAAGGCGGTCACTTTGCGCTTCGCGCGCGCTGCCACTGGCCGATTGATGGGAGTCGGCGCCGCTCTATCCGACTTCGCTTAGCGCATTTCCGGTGAAAATCGAGTCACCGGAAATGCACTATCTCTTTGATTTTGAGCATGTTCTTGTCCGAAAACTGCGCCCACTTTCCGGAAACATGCTCTAGACGGGCGCGCGTTTCGACAAGATGCGCTGCAATGTGCGGCGGTGCATGTTGAGGCGCCTCGCGGTCTCCGACACGTTTCGGCCGCACAGTTCATAAACACGCTGAATGTGCTCCCAGCGCACCCGCTCGGCCGACATCGGATTGACCGGTGGCTGTGGGCGCGTGTCCGGCGGCGCGGTTAGAGCCGCATAGATGTCGTCCGCGTCGGCGGGCTTGGCGAGATAATCGATTGCGCCGAGCTTTATCGCTGAAACGGCGGATGCAATGTTGCCATATCCGGTCAAGATGATCGGCCGGGCATCGGGACGCCGCTGTTTCAGCTGATAGATCAGATCAAGCCCGTTACCATTGCCGACACGCATATCGACGACCGCATAGGCTGGGCTCGCTTCGCTGAGGACACGGCGACCCTCGTCGATCGTTTCCGCCACCGTAACCTCAAATCCCCGGGTCTCCATGGCTCGGGCAAGACGTTGCGCGAACGACCGGTCGTCATCGACAATGACGAGCGAACGATCGTCGAAATCGGCTCGGTTTTGGGCTGTGCTTGAAACAGCCTGGTAGGTCATCCCGTCCTCCACTTCGTACTGTCCATTTCTTCACTCCGAGCCGTCCCCGCTGTCCGGGCGAAGTTAAAGACAATAGCGTATTTAGGGCTGAATCTCGCCGAGACGAGTCTCATTCGACACTTCGATGCCGTCGGTGTGATCTGGATTGTCGCTGCCGATGATTTCGGCCTCGAATATCGTGCGCGGCCAGGTAATGGTCACGATGGCACCGGTGTTCGGCGGCTGTGCGTTTCGCGCCAACAGTCTGGCGCCTTGACGCTCCAGGATTGTCTTCGCGATGAAGAAACCGAGACCCATTCCGTCCAACCCGGCGGACTCTTCACCGGCTTTGCGCGATCGCGACGTGACGTAGGGATCGCCCAGTCGACCGAGAATGTCGCGGGCGAAACCGGGTCCGTCATCGGCGATCGTTAGCCGGACGGTGTCCTGGGTCCAGCCAGCGGTGAGCACGACGGCATGGCGGGCGAACGCCACGGCGTTGTCGATGAAGTTGGCGACACTGTAGGCAAGGGTCGGGTTGCGCAGCATGATCGGCTCGGCGCTGCGTTCGTCAGCCTCAGACCGAATTTCGATCGCGATACCAACGTCGCGATAGGGTTCCGCGGCTTCCGCAACGAACAGCGATAGCGGTACGCGTTCAAGAATCGCAGGTTTTTCGTCGTAGTTGAGCGAACTCATCTCGGCGAGAATATCGCGGCATCGTTGCGTCTCGGCCTTGAGGAGCGCTGCGTCGTCCGCCTGAGGACCCTTTTCGTCGTGCGTTTTGGTCATCTCGCCGGCAATGACGGCGATTGTCGACAAGGGTGTCGCCAGAGCGTGAGCGATGGCGGATGCCAGGCCATCAAGCGCTTGCAAATGGCGCTCGCGCGCCAGCGCCAATTCGGTCGCCGTGAAGGCTTCGCTCAAGCGCCGGTCGTCCTCCGATGTGCGCCAGGTATAGATCGCGGTGAAGCCCAAACCGAACAACAGCGCCAACCAGACGCCGACTCTGTAAAGAACCGGAAACTGCGCCGGATCGTCCGCCGGCAGCGGAAACGGCAAGTGATAGATGGCCAGAATCGTTGCCAGTATCGCGACCAAGACCACCAAAAGGATGGTGATACGCGACGGCAAAGAATTCGCGGAGATGATCACGGACACCAGCAACAAAAACGCGAACGGATTCTCCAGCCCGCCGGTCAAAAAGAGGAGGGCGGACAACTGGACGACGTCGAACGCCAAGAGCAGCCCGCCCGACCTCGGCGTTAGCCTCTGGCTCTCCGGATAACGGTTCTGAAGATAGAGATTGAGAGCCGCCGAAGCCGCGATCAGCAGCGCGCATGGGATGAGTGGGATGCTCAGTCCCAAAACGCCACTAGTGACGGCGACAGCGGCGATTTGGCCCAAAACCCCGAACCAGCGCAGCTGAGTCAGGGTTTCCAGGCGCAGGCGACGGCCGGTTCTATCCGTTTGACGAAATGGTGTCATGGCCGTGACCCTATCGACGCGACGGCCGATTTCCAGCCGAAAAGCGCTCCGTTTACGATCTTTAGATCCCGTTTCGTTAGACTTTTGCCTGATATCTGTTGGGGATGGCGCTGTTGCCCCAGCCCGTTACCCGGTCTATGTTGCAGTGCAATAGGCACCGCGGAGATCCGTCTTGCAATCCTATCTGTTGTACGAATTGAACCATGCCGCGCTTAGTCCAGCGCGGGCAGCTGCAGACGTGACGCGGCTTTATTTCAAGAATCCCCTTAACCCGGTTTCGCAGACCCATGTCGGCAAAAGCATCGCCGCCTGGTGCGAACTGTTCGAGCGGGTGACGCGGCGCTACGGCAAACCGGATTTCGATATCGAGTCGACGACCGTCGGCGGTCGAAAGATGGCGGTGCAAAAGAATGCGGTCTGGTCGCAGCCGTTCTGCAATCTCATCCATTTCGACAAGGTCGGTACGACGCCGGAGCAACCCAAGCTCCTGATCGTGGCGCCGATGTCCGGCCATTACGCCACGCTTTTGCGCGGCACGGTGGCGGACATGCTGCCCAAGCACGATGTCTACATCACCGATTGGGTGGACGCTCGCATGGTGCCGATCGGCGAGGGCCGCTTCGATCTCGACGACTATATCGACTACATCATCAACATGCTGCACTGCCTCGGCGGCAACACGCATGTCATGGCCGTCTGCCAGCCGAGCGTGCCGGTGCTGGCAGCCGTCGCCTTGATGGCGGCGCGCGAGGACCCCTATGCGCCGCTGTCAATGACGCTGATGGGCGGGCCGGTCGACACGCGTGAGAATCCGACCGCCGTCAATTTATTGGCCGAGGAGCGCGGAACCGAATGGTTCGCGCGCAATGTGATTACGAAAGTTCCGTTCCCTCATCCCGGTGTCATGCGTGACGTTTATCCGGGCTTTTTGCAACTCACTGGCTTCATGAGCATGAATCTCGACCGCCATCTGTCGGCGCATCGTGATTTCTTCAAGCACCTTATCGAAGGTGATGGCGACTCGGCGGAAAAACACAAGGAATTCTACGACGAATATCTCGCGGTCATGGACCTGTCCGCGGAGTTCTATCTGCAGACCGTCGAAGAGGTTTTCGTCCGTCACTCCCTGCCGAAAGGGCAGCTCAGGCATCGCGGGACGAGGGTCGATTGCAGCAAGATCACCGAGACCGCGTTGATGACCGTCGAGGGTGAGCGGGACGACATTTCCGGCATCGGTCAGACTCGCGCCGCGCACAAGCTCTGCTCGAATTTGCCCGACGCCAAGAAAGTGCACTACGAGCAGCCGCGCGTCGGCCATTACGGCGTTTTCAATGGCTCGCGCTTTCGCGCCGATATCGCACCGCGGATCAGCGATTTCATTCTCACCAACGATCCGGCGATCCGAAAATCGCGCGATAGCCGTAATCGTCGGTCGCCAACGCGCCCGAACGGCAGGGTAGCAGCCACGGCTGGAGAGATTGGTGTTATCGAAAAACCGAAGGCGCGGCGCGCGACCGGTTCCAAGGCGACGAACAAAGCCAACGGCGTGTTTCTTCAAAAGCCTAACGGCAAGGTCGACGACTTGACCCAAATCGCCGGCATTGGACCAAGGCTCGCAAAAACGCTCAACGATCTTGGCATTTACCACTTCTGGCAGATCGCCAAGTGGACGCAGGCGGATCGGTCGGCCGTCGACGAGAAGCTCAGCTTCAAGGGGCGCATCGAGCGCGACGATTGGATCGGGCAGGCCCGCGCTCTCGCCGGTTCGTGATCGACAATCGATAGCGTTGTACGATGATCGTGCCGGACTGATTCGCATTCCGGCCGCGAGCAGGACAATCCATGCATGGTCTTCGGTCTGTTCTCACGACAGTCCGGTCGAGGAAAGCCCTCCGATGCGCCGTTGACGATTGACGGGCCGCAGGGTCCTTTGATCGTCGATGTGCGGCGCCATGCGCGCGCGCGGCGGATGATCCTGCGCCTCTCAAAAACCGATCAGCGTGCAGTGGTGACCGTTCCAAAGGGCTTGCGACGGGCGGCGATCGAAGACTTCGTCGCCAGTCGGGCCGACTGGATCGCCGAGCGGTTGCGGGATGCGGCCCCAATCGTCGTGGCGCGGGACGGTGCCATCATTCCCCTACGGGGCGTCGATCATGTTTTGCGGCACCACCCCGACAAGCGCGGTGCAGCGCGGCTGAGTGATCGGATGCCGGCCACACTTATTGTTCCGGGTCCGGAAGAAAGCTTGGACCGCAAGGCCAAAGACTGGTTGAAGCGCGAGGCGCGCGGCGACTTTGAGCAAGCCGTCGCTATCCACGCCGACGCACTTGACGTGGTGCCGGGCCGGATCACGGTTCGCGATACACGATCCCGTTGGGGTTCGTGCGCGGAGTCCGGTGCGCTTAGTTTTTCCTGGCGGCTGATCATGGCACCGCCGCATGTGCTTGCCTATGTGGCGGCCCACGAGGTGGCGCATCTGGTCGAGATGAACCATGGACCGGCGTTTTGGACGCTGGTCGAGCGGCTCGATCCGGACATGGATCGCGCCAAAACGTGGCTGAAAACGAATGGGTCCGATCTGCATCGAGTCCTGCCGCGACCCGATTGATCGCGGACCGGCGCATCGCCGTTTTTCGAAATAGAAACCCTATCGTGACAAAAGACCGCAGGGTGACGGCTCTAAACCCGGAAAACCTTGCCTTTCATACGTATTATCCCCATATTCCCGACCGAGTTGGGGGTTTCCCCATAATCTATGACACCGAACCAAGAGGTTTCTTCGATGGCTGAACCAAATCGTCAATCCTACGGTCTTGATCGGGCGATTGGCCGGACCGACACCGGCGTGATGGACGAGGGTCTGCGCGCCTACATGCTCAAAGTCTATAACCTGATGGCTTTGGGTGTGGCGGTTACGGCTATCGTCACCCTGTTCATGGCGGTTAATCCGGCACTGATGCAGACCATTGCGATGGGGCCGATGAAGTGGGTTCTGTTTGCCGGCATTCTGGGTCTTGGCTTCTTTGCGCCGCGGGCTATTTTCTCCGGCTCGACTTTGATGGCCCATGCCGCCTACTGGACCTATGCGGTCCTGTGGGGCCTTCTCATTTCGCCGATGATCTACGCCTTCATGGCGTTCGACGGCGGCCGCACGATCGCCCAGGCGTTCTTCATCACATCGGCAACGTTCGGCGCGGTCAGCCTGTTCGGCTATACGACCAAGCGCGATCTGTCGGGTTTTGGGACGTTTTTCCTGATGGCGACCATCGGCTTGCTGATTGCCATTCTGGTCAACATCTTCTTCCTGCAAAGCACGCTGTTCAGCCTCGTGACGTCGGGTCTGGTCGTGCTCGTCTTCGCCGGCATCACGGCATTCGAGACGCAGATGATCAAGGAGATGTACCATTCGGGCGATAATTCGGATGGTGCCAATCGCAAGGCGATCTTCGGAGCATTTTCGCTCTATGGCTCGTTCGTCGTGATGTTCATTCACATCCTGAACATTCTCGGGATCATGCGCGGCGAATAACGCTTCACGCACTCACGGAAAGAGCCCGGCTTCGGCCGGGCTTTTTCTTGCCTAAAAATTCGCCTTGCCTGATTTTTCGGCATCCGTCACAAATCGATCATGCAGATACGTCCTGCCACTCCGGGCGACCTTCCGGTCATTACCGCGATCTATGCGGAGGCAGTCCGGAAGGGCACGGGGTCGTTCGAGATCGAGCCGCCGGATGTCGCGGAAATGACGCGCCGCCATGCGGCGGACGGTCTGGATCGGGAGTCTTTCCTGGTGGCGGAAGAGAACGACCATGTCACCGGCTTCGCCTACTTCGCGCCGTTCAACAAACGCCCCGGCTACGCATCGACCCTGGAAATCTCCGTCTATGTCGACGGTGCGCATCGGCAAAAGGGTGTCGGTCGAGCGCTGCTTGAACGGTTAGTCGAGACGGCCGAGCGGGACGGTTATCGGCAGATCATCGCCGTCATCGGGGATTCGGAGAACACCGCTTCCGTCAAACTCCATGCCGCGCTCGGCTTTCGCCAGGTCGGCACGTTCAGCGATGTCGGCTACAAGCATGAACGCTGGCTGGACTGCGTGCTGATGCAGCGCACGCTTGGGGACGGCGCAACGACACCGCCGTCGCTCTAATGCACGTCAGGGCGCGCTAGGCGCCGACCAGTTTCAAACGCCGCTTTTGTATGGCCCTTAGCACCTGTGTGAGGTCGTGACCGCGCTTCAAGATCATGCCGCTGGCGCTGATCACCCGATAGGCGCCCTGGCGCCGGGCGTCCTTTGGCGCTTTCACGATGCGATAGAGCGGCATTTCGGACGTACGCCGGAAGACGGAGAAAATGGCCTCGTCGCCAGTCTGGTCGATGGCGTAATCACGCCACTCGCCAGCGGCAACCTTATGGCCGTAGACGCGCAAAATCGTATCAAGTTCACGACGGTTGAAGAAAACCGACCACCGGCTCGACCCAGAGCGAGACGGGGCGGATGCAGGACTAAACTCATGGCCACCGGCCGTCGCACCGACGTGCCGGTGGTGAAGCTCTATGGGTTCGCCGTCGCTCATGGCGCCTCCTCTCATGGGCGGTTTGTTATTCTATCGTCACACAAATGTACGGGCGGCGAAAGGCCTATCGGATTCCTCCGATCGCGGGATCGTCTTTGGCGCGTTTCGGATCGATCATCGGCGATGTCCCTTGACGCAACCATGCGGGGAAAGTTTCAAAGTTTCGCCGCATTTCGATCCATCTCTGGCCATTCTGTTTGGGAACACTGTGATCGTTGTCTCAGAGTTCGGGCGAGGGAGGCGGCAGTTTTCAGCCCCCCAGCCCCCTGCGGTCTCAATCGCCCCGTGCTCATCGGCTCCAAGCCAAGACACATTTGGTCTGTCCAGACCTTGGAATGCGGAAACGGCCACCCTTGCCCCGGGTGGCCGTTTTCTGTTGGGCGGATGTCCGCGTCAGCTATTCGACGACGAGGGCGGCGCCCAAGACGGGGCCAATGCCGCCATAACGGTCTTCCTGAACGATGACGGCGCAGCCGCTCATCTTGTCGGCCCAGATATCGCTCCGCTTGACACTGAGCGAAAGCGCTTCGCCGTTCCATTCGCCGACCCTGATCAGCTTGCGTACCACGTTATGATAGGTGACCGTGCGACCCGCATTTTCACCGCGACCGATTTCGACCGGCTCTGCCGACGAGAACCCGGCAAGCCAGATCGTGCCGCGTCGCCGCTCGCCCGAGGCGTCCGGCAGCGTGATGTCGATGGTTCGCTCATTGACCTCTAGACCGACATCGATCGCATTACCGGCAGCGGCGGCAAGCGCGGCTTTCAGTTCGCGCCGATCGCTGCCGACGACATGGCGCTCGCCGTTTATGACGACCTGCGGCGTGTAGACCGCCCGATCACCGCGCGTGAGTGCATAGGACTTCTGGCGCGCGGAATGCTTCGGGCTGCCGAAGGAGTCCTTCCAGCCGAGATAATCCCAGTAGTCGACGGGCAGCGACAGCGCGACCAGGTCGTCGCGCTCGGCCAGCTCGCCAAGCAGGGAGTCGGCTGGCGGACAGGACGAACATCCCTGACTGGTGAACAGCTCCACGACGGTGACGTTGTCCGCCAAGGCGACGTTCGGTGCGGACCACATCGCGGCGACGAGCGCGGCCAGGATGTGTCGATTGAATAGAGTCATGGAAGAGCTGCGTCGAATTGCCACATGTTAGGTTGGCTAAGGGATAGACGGTCCCGCCTTCAAGTACCAGTCACGTTGGAGTGACGCCCCGCCAGCGGTAGGTGATCCGCGTGGCGGGGTCGGTCGATTTGGGTGACGGATCGTCAGGCGGCCTTGGCGAGATTGCGCAAGACGTAGTGCAGGATGCCGCCGTTTTTGTAGTAGTCGAGTTCGTCGAGGGTATCGATGCGACAAAGCAGCGGCACGGTTTCCGTGCGCCCGTCCGCGAAGGCGATCTCCGCCGCCATCGTTATGCGCGGCGCCAGCTCGTCGAGGCCCTTGATCGAGATGATCTCGTCGCCCTTCACGCCTAGCGACTGCCAAGATGTGCCGTCTTCGAACATCAAGGGTAGAACACCCATGCCCACCAGGTTGGAGCGGTGGATGCGCTCGAACGATTGGGCGATGACGGCGCGAACGCCTAGGAGCCGTGTGCCCTTCGCGGCCCAGTCACGGGATGACCCGGTGCCGTATTCCTTGCCGGCCATGATCACGAGGGGCACGCCCTCGGCCTTGTAGCGCATCGCCGCGTCGTAGATCGCCAACTGATCGCCGGATGGATGGTGGATCGTGTAACCGCCCTCGACGCCGGCCACCATCTGGTTCTTGATACGGATATTGGCGAACGTGCCGCGCATCATCACTTCATGATTGCCGCGCCGTGAGCCGTAGGAATTGAAATCCCCCGGCCGGACCTGGCGCTCAAGCAGGTATTCACCGGCGGGTGACTCTTTCTTGAAGGCGCCAGCAGGCGAGATGTGGTCGGTCGTGATGGAATCGAGGAACAAGCCAAGGACACGAGCGTTTTCAATGTCGCTGATTTCGTCCGGCTCCATTTTCATGCCTTCGAAATAGGGCGGGTGCTGGACATAGGTCGATCCCGTGTTCCAGCCATAGGTCAGGCTGCCGTCGACATCGATCTTCTGCCACTGCTCGTCGCCCTTGAAGACGTCGCCATAACGCGTCTCGAACATCGAGCGGGTCACGCTGTCGCGCACCGTGTCGGCGATCTCCGCCTGGCTCGGCCAGATGTCCTTCAAGTAGACAGGATTGCCGTCCCGGTCCTCGCCGAGCGGATCGTTGAAGAGATCGACATTGAGCGAGCCGGCAAGCGCATAGGCAACGACGAGCGGCGGCGAGGCCAAGTAGTTGGCGCGCACATCCGGATTGACCCGGCCTTCGAAATTGCGGTTGCCGGACAACACCGAACAGGCAACAAGGTCGTTATCGTTGACGGCCTTGGAGATCGCTTCAGGCAGCGGACCGGAGTTGCCGATACAGGTCGTGCAGCCATAGCCGACCAAGTCGAAGCCGAGCGTGTCGAGATGTTTCTGCAAATCGGACTTGGCCAGATATTCGGTGACAACCTGCGAGCCCGGCGCCAGCGAGGTCTTGACCCAAGGTTTGACCGTCATTCCTCGCTCAACGGCATTGCGCGCAACCAGACCGGCGCCGATCATGACACTGGGATTGGAGGTGTTGGTGCAAGACGTGATCGCCGCGATCACTACGTCGCCATGGCCGAGATCGAAGTTTTCGCCCTCGACCTTGACCCGTTTGTCCTTCTCCGCGCCTTTCTTGAACTCGCTCTCCATCGTCTGGGCGAAGGCCGATGCGGCGGATTTCAAGGCGACACGGTCCTGCGGCCGCTTAGGTCCGGCAAGCGACGGCTCGACGTCTTTCAAATCAAGAGCGAGAGCATCGGTAAAAATCGGATCGGGCGTGTCAGTCTCGCGGTACATGCCCTGCGCTTTGGCATAGGCTTCGACCAGCGCGATTCGATCCTCGTCCCGGCCGGTCGCGTCCAGGAAGGCCAGCGTATCGGTATCGATCGGGAAAAAGCCGCAGGTCGCTCCGTATTCGGGCGCCATGTTGGCGATCGTTGCCTGGTCTTCCAGTGAGAGATCGTCGAGGCCCGGACCGTAGAATTCGACGAACTTGCCGACGACGCCGCGCGCCCTCAGTGCCTCGGTTACGGTCAGCACCAGGTCGGTCGCGGTCACGCCCTCGTTGAGCTTGCCCGTCAGTTTGAAGCCGATGACCTCGGGAATCAGCATCGAGACTGGCTGGCCGAGCATGGCGGCCTCCGCTTCGATGCCACCGACGCCCCAGCCGAGCACGGAAAGCCCGTTCACCATCGTGGTGTGGGAATCGGTACCGACCAACGTGTCGGGGAAAGCATAGGTCTCGCCGCCGATGTCGCGGGTCCAGACCGTCTGTGACAGATATTCCAGGTTTACCTGGTGGCAAATGCCGGTGCCTGGTGGCACGACGCGGAAATTGTCGAAGGCCAGCGAACCCCAGCGCAGGAACTCGTAGCGTTCGCCGTTGCGCTCATATTCTTTGTCGACGTTCAGCTTGAAAGAATCCGACTGGCCGAAGAAGTCGACCATAACGGAGTGGTCGATAACGAGATCGACGGGCGACAGCGGGTTGATCTTGTTCGGGTCGCCGCCCATCGCATCCATCGCGTCGCGCATGGCGGCCAGGTCGACGACGGCGGGCACGCCGGTGAAGTCCTGCATCAGCACGCGCGCCGGGCGATAGGCGATCTCGTGATGTGAGGTGCGGGTTTCAAGCCACGCTGCGATGGCGCGAATATCGTCGGCGATGACCGATCGACCGTCCTCGTAGCGCAGGAGGTTCTCCAGGAGCACCTTCAGCGAGAACGGCAAGCGCGATATGCCTTCAAGGCCGTTTTCCTCTGCGACCTTGAGGTCGAAATAGACATAATCCTTACCGTTCACGGAAAGCGTGCGACGGCAGTTAAAACTATCGAGAGAGGGGGCGGTGCTCACGAGGAATTGGCCTTTCTTCAAGCGCTTGGCGCGGCATCGGCCCGGTACTGCGGCGACCGGATCGACCGCGTCCATGAGATCAGACAGCGGCGACAATGTCGAATGCTGGTCTTTTAAATTCGTTCCAAGGAATTTACCAGTCTTGCTGGTTTATCAATCGAGCCAGGGACAAAAGGGGCGTGGCGGTTGAGATGAAGGACAGCCGGCTCAGCTTGGTCGGCGAGGGCCTCGCGTGTCGGCGTGGCGGTCGGACGGTGTTTTCCGATCTGGGCTTTGCCGTCGGGGCCGGCGAGCTCATGGCGGTCACCGGACCGAACGGCGCTGGCAAGTCAACACTGCTGCGCCTGATCGCCGGTCTGCTTGCGCCGATCGCCGGCCGGCTCGACTATCAAGGGCCGGCGGGCGGCGACGACCTTGCCGGCGCACTACACTATGTGGGCCATCAGGACGCGGTGAAATCGGGGTTCTCCGTTCGTCAGGATCTGGCATTCTGGACAGGGTATTGGAACGGGCGCGGCGACATAGACGCAGCGCTGGATGCCGTTGGGCTTGGCGGGCTCGGCGCAATCCCGACAGCAGCTCTTTCGGCAGGACAACGGCGGCGCCTGGCGCTTGCGCGGACGATCGCGGTGCGCCGCCCGGTCTGGCTCCTCGATGAGCCGACTGCGGCGCTGGATGCCGCCGGCGAGGCGATGCTCGGTACTCTTCTCGATGACCATCTAGAGCGCGGTGGGATGGCGATCGCCGCGACCCACCAAACACTGCCCAGCAAGCCCGCGAAAACCCTGGCGCTTAGCGTGGGTGCAGCGTGATGACGCCGTTCTTCACCCTCGTGCGACGCGATGTCGCGCTCGCGTTCTCGGCCGGCAGCGGTGCGTTGCTCGGCGTGATGTTCTTCTTGATCGTGATCGTTGCGCTACCGCTCGGCATCGGCCCCGATCTCAATCTGTTGGCGCGTCTTGGGCCGGCGTTTTTGTGGATCGGCGTCCTGTTGTCGACGCTTCTGGCGCTCGATCGCCTGTTTCAGGCCGACCATGACGACGGCGCGCTCGATCTCCTCACCCTATCCGGGCTTCCATTGGAACTTCTGGTGCTCGCCAAATGCTTGGCGCACTGGCTGACGGCGGTGGTACCGCTGATTGTCGCGGCGCCCCTCATGGGCTTGTTTTTGAACGTGTCGCCGACGGCGCTGGGTGCCACGATCCTTACCGTGCTCGTCGGATCGCCGGCCTTGACGATGATCGGCGCGATCGGCGCAGCGCTGACGGTTACCGTGCGGCGCGGAAGCCTGCTTTTGGCGATCCTGATCGTGCCGCTTACGCTGCCGGTGCTGATCTTCGGGATCGGCGCCGTCAACGGTGCGGTTGTCGACGGATTGCCATTTCGAACGCCGCTTCTGTTGCTTCTCGCGGCATCGCTGGCAAGCGTGGCAATTGCGCCCTTTGCGGCGGCAGCGGCGCTTCGCGCGGCGCGCGGGTAACGGGAATGTTTGACAAACCGCATTTGCCGCCGCGTCCGCAGGAGTTTAAATAGATTCTGATGTGGAAGCTCGCTAATCCCACGGTCTTTCTCGGCTATACGGGCCGGGCGCTACCCGTTTTGTGGGCGAGCGCGCTCGTCCTTTTGGTTTTATCGGCCTGGATGGCTTTTTTCGTCGCGCCGCAGGACTATCAGCAGGGCAACACGGTGCGCATCATGTTCATCCACGTGCCGGCCGCCTGGCTGGCCATGGGATGTTATGCCCTGATGGCGGTGTCGGCGCTCGGCACCTTGGTCTGGCGCCACCCGCTGGCAGACGTTTCGATAAAGGCGGCAGCGCCGATCGGCGCGGTGTTTACCGCAGTGGCCCTGATGACCGGCGCGCTGTGGGGCAAACCCATGTGGGGCACATGGTGGGTCTGGGATGCGCGGCTGACGTCCGTGCTCGTGCTCTTCCTGATGTATTTGGGCCTGATCGCGTTGCAAAACGCGTTTGAAGACCCGGGCCGGGCCGCACGCATCGTCGCCGTCTTGGTGTTGGTCGGTTTCGTCAACATTCCGATCATCAAGTTTTCGGTCGACTGGTGGAACACCCTGCATCAGCCGGCAAGCGTCGTGCGTTTCGATGGCCCCACGATCCATCCGACCATTTTGTGGCCGCTGCTCACGTCCGCCGTTGCCTTCACGGTCTTGTTCATCTGTCTGCATCTCACGGCCATGCGCGCCGAAATCCTGCGCCGGCGCATTCGCACGATGACCGTTTTGACCGCGCAACGCGCCGAAAGCGGCGCCAGCTTCAGGCCGGAGGCCGCGGAGTGATGCTTGGCGAGCACGGCGGCTTCATTCTTTTCGCTTATCTCGCGACGCTAATCGCCGTCGGCGGGATGACGTTTATCGTGATCGCCGATTATCGCGGTCAGGTGCGCAAGCTGAAGGCGTTGGAAGAGACGGGCGTGACACGGCGCAGTCAGCGATCCGCGCCTGACGATCGGCCGGAGTGGGATACGGGATGACCGCGCCAAGCGAAGACGCTCCGGCTCCCGGCGGGTTGTTGCTGCGGCGCTTGATCGTCTTGGCGCCTCTCGCCGTCTTCGTGGCGCTCGCCGGGCTGTTTTTTATCCGCTTGTTCGCGGGCGATCCGTCGAAAATTCCCTCCGCTTTGATCGGTCAACCGGCGCCCGAGTTCGCGCTTCCGGCCGTCGAGGGTCTAACCAAGGATGGCGCTCCCGTTCCGGGCCTGGCGACTGAGGACTTGAAGGGCGAGGTGACGGTCGTCAATGTCTGGGCGTCGTGGTGTTTGCCGTGCCGCGACGAGAACCCGATGCTGCTAGAGCTGGAAGAGCGCGGTTATCGGGTCGTTGGCATCAACTACAAGGACACCGCCGCGAATGCCCGCCGGTTTTTGGGCGAATTCGGCAATCCATTCTCCGCCGTTGGCACCGATCGGCGCGGTATGGCCGCAATCGACTGGGGCGTTTATGGCGTGCCGGAAACCTTCATCGTCGATGCGACGGGCGCGATCATCCATAAACATGTCGGTCCGTTCGGCGCGCGAGACCTGCGCGACAGCATTATTCCGGTGCTGGAAGAGGCAAAAGCAGGGACTTAGAGACGGGCTCTCGGCCGAGAACCGCACATAAGGTTCGGGGCCATCCTCCAATGCGTCATCCCGGACGCGTCGCGGCATGACATGCCGCGGCGTTGATCCGGGATCGTTCGAGGTCGGGTACCCCCTTTGTTAACAACGCGATCCCGGTTCTGCGGTGCACCGTCAAGACGCTGCACCGCGACCGGGATGACGAAGGAGGGGAATGATTCAGTTTGAACTCATTCCGATCCAGCCGGTCAGCCTTCTTCCGTCTCCGTCGAATAGCGCGTAATCAGCGGCATTTGGGCCAGCGTGAAGATAAGCGTGATCGGCATCATGCCCCAGACCTTGAAGGCGACCCAGAAATCGGTCGACTGCGTGCGCCAGATGACTTCGTTCAGCGCTGCCAGGAAAAAGAAGAAAATCCCCCAGCGCCAGGTGAGCTTGCGCCAGCCTTCTTCCGTCAGGTCGAAGACAGCATCGAAGACGATGCGCAGCAGCGAGCGGTTCGCAAGCAGTCCGCCAATCAGGATCGAGCCGAACAGCACGTTGACGATGGTTGGCTTCAGCTTGATGAACAGTTCATCTTGAAGAAACAGCGTGAGTCCGCCGAAGACCAGGACCACGACGCCGGAGACGAGCGGCATGACCGCGATCCGGCGGTTGAGCGCGTAGGACGCGATCAGCGAGATCGTCACCGCCACCATGAAGACGGCCGTGGCGGTCAAGATGCCGGCGCGCGCATTGGTGATGAAGAAGGCGATCAGCGGCCCCAATTCCAGCAAGAGCTTAAGGACCGGGTTTTCCTGCTTTGCCGACGCGCTCATTCCGCCAGCCCCGCAATCGCGTTGGCGAAATCGGCGGCCTCAAAGGGTTGCAGATCGTCAAGTGCCTCGCCGACACCGATGAAGTGCACCGGCAGTTTGTGCTTGGCCGCGATCGCCACCAGGATGCCGCCCTTCGCCGTCCCGTCGAGCTTTGTCATGACGAGACCGGTGACACCAGCGATCTTGCCGAAGATCTCCGCTTGCTGAAGCGCGTTTTGACCGGTCGTCGCGTCGAGCACCAGAAGCACGGAGTGGGGCGCCGAAGGGTCCTGCTTCTTCAGCACGCGCACGACCTTTTCGAGTTCGGCCATCAGTTCGGTCTTGTTCTGAAGGCGCCCGGCGGTATCGATCATCAAGACGTCTGTGTTGGCGGTCTTGGCCTCGTTCAGCGCATCGAAGGCAAGGCCGGAGGCATCAGCACCCTGGTCGCGCGCGATCACCGGCGTCCCGGTCCTTTCGCCCCAGACCTTGAGCTGCTCGATGGCGGCGGCGCGGAAGGTATCACCGGCCGCCATCATGACGGAAAGGCCCTCGGCCTTGAACCGGTGCGCCAGCTTGCCGAGCGTCGTCGTCTTGCCCGATCCGTTGACACCGACGACGAGGATAACATGCGGCTTGGCGCCCCGGTCGATCTCAAGCGGCTTGGCCACCGGTTGCAGCACGCTGCCGATCTCCGTCGCCAGAACCGTGCGGACCTCGTCAACGCTGATATCCTTGTCGAAGCGGTCCTTGGCGAGCGTTTCGGTGATCGCCATGGCGGTTTCCAGACCGAGATCGGCCTGAAGCAGGGCATCCTCGAGGTCGTCCAGCATCGCCTGGTCGAGCTTCTTCTTAGTGAAGATGCCGGTGAGCGATTGGCCAAGCTGCGACGATGAACGCGACAGACCGGCGCGCAGGCGCGAGAACCAGCCGGTGTTGCCGGGTTCCGGTGCTTCGCTGGCCGCTGAGGCGTCGTGAGGGGCCGAGGCCACTGTCGCGTCGTCGGGTGTCGGCGCGACTGGGGGAGGCGTTTCTGCGCCCTCGTTGCCTGGCTTGCCGCCCAGAAACCGCTTAAGCAGCCCCGGTTTGCCGTCGGCCATCAGGCCGCCTCGGCCAGCAGAGACTGGCCGTCATGACCGGCAATCCGCACGATTTGGATGCGACCGGGTTCGGCGTTCATGAGGCGAACCGGCATGAAGGCTTCTGTCAGGCCCTTATCGCTGCGCTCTGCAAGCACCTGCAGGGTCCGGCCGACCTGGCGATCCAGATGGGCGACATAAGCCGCGTCACCACGCTCGCGCAGGCGCTGGGCGCGCGCTTTGATCACGCCGCGGTCAAGCTGCGGCATGCGCGCCGCAGGCGTGCCCTCGCGCGGCGAAAACGGGAAGACATGGAGGTGGACGAGGCCGCAGTCCTCGACAATCGATAGTGAGTTTTCGAACATCGCTTCGGTTTCGGTCGGAAAGCCGGCGATGATGTCGGCGCCGAAGACGACATCCGGTCGTAATCGGCGGGCCTCATCGCAGAACCGGACCGTATCGGCGCGGGAGTGCCGGCGCTTCATGCGTTTCAAGATCATGTCGTCGCCGGACTGAAGCGACAGATGCAGATGCGGCATCAGCCGGTCCTCGTCGGCAAGCGCCGCCATGAGCGCGGGGTCGGCTTCGATGGAATCGATGGACGACAATCGAAGGCGCGGCAGGTCGGGCACCGCCTTGAGGATGGCCCTAGCCAGCGTGCCGAGGCTCGGCGCTCCCGGCAGGTCGCGGCCATAGGCGGTGATGTCGACGCCGGTGAGCACGATCTCAGCATAGCCGTTCTCGACCAGCGACCGAATCTCGTCGACCACCGCACCCATGGGCACGGAGCGCGAATTGCCCCGTCCATAGGGGATAATGCAAAACGTGCAGCGGTGGTCGCAGCCGTTTTGCACTTGCACGAAGGCCCGCGCGCGCCGTCCGCCGACGCCGTCATCGAAATGCTCGACCATGTGCGCGGCGGTTTCCGTGACGGCCATGATGTCGTTGACGATGACGCGTTCGCTGTCGAGGGCGCCGAAATCGAGCGCTCGATAGGTCCCGGGATCGAGCTTTTCCTGGTTGCCGATAACGGCGTCCACCGCTTCCATTTCGGCAAATGTCTCGGGCTCGATCTGCGCGGCACAGCCGGTCACGATGATGCGCGCATCCGGGTGCTCGCGTCGGGCCCGTCGGATCGTCTGCCTGGCCTGGCGGGTCGCTTCTGCCGTGACGGCGCAGGTGTTGACGATGACCGCATTGTCGAGCCCGGCTGCCTCCGCCTCACGGCGGATGACTTCCGATTCATAGGCGTTCAGTCGGCAACCGAACGTGATGATTTCCGGTTTCGTCACGGGCGACACTTTGGCAGCAGTGGCGATATTTCGCGGCCTTTTTACACGACTGACATTCAATTTCGAGATATTATGGCCGGGTTATGGGGTCGCTGACCGGCATTTTCAAACCCCTCGGCGCGCTGATCATGGCGATTGCGCTGTGCCTGCCGGCTTTGGGCGAAGAGGCAAATCGGGCTGGCGGCCTTATCTTCTCCGACGAACTGGGCGGATTCGAGATCCTGTCTGTGTCGGGTGCCGGCACGGAAGAGGATCCCATCGTCCTCGTTCAGCGCCTAGCGCACGTCGATCCTGTCGTGCTCGTTATCCGCTTTGCCGATGACACGTCGAACCGGCCCTTCACGATGTCCAATCCGTTCTTCTTCCGGTCGGCGATCAAGACCGTCATCATCAATGACAGCCGTTTTCCCTGGGTCGGATTTGATTTCGAGCTTCAGCAGGTACGCGACGAACCAAGCGTCTATGGCGATGGACTGTCCTTCGATCAGATGCAGACGTTCGCGGACCGTCACATCCGCTCAAACCGGTTCCGCCATTTGATGGCCGCCCAGGAGCCCTATGATCGTTTGCGGTTTCGCGACGGTAGCGTCGATCCGGGCGGCGATGTGGAGTTTGACGTCAACCTTCTCGATGTGTCGCCGATGCCGGAGTTCTTCATTCTCCTGCACCCGCTGGTGCCGATTAGCTGATCAGCGACGCCGGAATTTCGCCGTCATAATCGTGTGCATAGGGACCGGTCATCAGGATGCGACCCGTGTCCTCGCGCCAGTCGATGGCGAGCGGACCGCCTGGCAATACGATCTCGACCGCGCGTTCCGTCAGGCGCTTGCGCGCGCCACAGACGGCCGCCGCGCAGGCCGCGGTTCCGCAAGCGCGGGTCAGCCCAGCGCCGCGCTCCCAGACCTTGAGCCGGATGCGCGTCGGCGACTCGACCAGGGCCAGCGAAATATTGGCGCGCTCGGGAAACATCGGATGGTTCTCCAGGAGCGGTCCGGCCTTAGCGAGATCGACGACGTCGAGATTGTTGACCCAGAACACCGCATGCGGATTGCCGACATTGACGACGGACGGCGTGTGGATCAGCGGTGCGTCGATCGGTCCGAGTTGCAGTTCGATCCCGGTGGTATCGTGAAACTGTTCCGCCAGCGGGATTTCGTCCCAGCCGAATTTCGGTACGCCCATGTCGACGGTGACCGTGCCGGGCACCTCGCCTTCCGACACAAAGAGCACGCCGGCATTGGTCATCACGGTCGCGGTCGTGGCCGCCTTTTCGTCCATGATGACACGGCCGATGCAGCGCGTGGCGTTTCCGCAGGCGTCGACCTCGAAGCCTTCCTGGTTGTAGATGCGCATGAAGACGTCGATGTCCGGCGCACCAGCCACGTTTTCCATGACGATGAACTGATCGCAGCCAATGCCTGTGTCCCTATCGGCGATCCGCGCGATCTGTTCGCCGGAAAACCGCATCGGCGATGACCGCGCGTCGACGACGACAAAGTCGTTGCCGAGGCCGTTCATCTTCGAAAAAGGGATGGCGTTCGTCATCATCGCATCGCAATCGGTTCGATTGCCATGTATATGGCGAATTCCGAGGCCGGGCGCCAGCCCAGCAAGCATTCGCGGCTGATACCGGGAATGCGACACTCCTGATCCTCGCCAACGAGCCTGCGTGAATGCCGAAAGCACCGCTGACACTGACGGAGTTCGTGATCTTGTTTTCGCTGATCACGTCGCTGACGGCACTCAGCATCGACGCCATGCTGCCGGCGTTGTCGGAAATCGGACAAGACCTGGGCGTGGACAATCCCAACAACACGCAGCTCATCATCTCGCTGTTCATCTTCGGCATGGTGTTCGGCGAAATTGTCTTCGGACCGCTGTCCGACGCGATCGGCCGAAAGGGCGCCATCGTGATCGGCCTGGCCATCTATGCGGTCGGCGCGGTTGTCGCGGCAACGGCCATGTCGATGGAGATGATGCTGGCTGGCCGGATCATCCAGGGCTTTGGGGCGTCAGGTCCGAAGATCGCGGCGCGCGCCTTGATCCGGGATCAGTATCGCGGCGACGCCATGGCGCGCATCCTGTCGATTATCTTCATGGTCTTCATCCTTGTGCCGATGGTGGCGCCGGCGATCGGCCAGGGCATTTTGATCCTGGCGCACTGGAGGATGATTTTCGTCGTCTTTGTCGCCGCCGCCTTTGTCAGCGCCGCTTGGCTGATGGCGCGGCAATCGGAAACGCTGCCGCGCGAGCGCCGGATCCCGATTGTTGTCGGGCCGCTTCTGGCAAATGCGCGGCTCATCTTCAGCCATCCTGGCGTCATGGCGCATACGGTGGCTGTCGGCTTCGTGTTCGGCGCTTTTCTGCTTTACCTCTCCACGTCCGAAGCGCTGTTTCGCGATCTCTACGACGCGGAGGCCGGGTTTCCGCTCTATTTCGCGATCCTTGCGTTCGGTCTTGGCCTGGCGTCCATGGCCAATGCGCGCCTGGTCATGCGGTTCGGCATGTATCGCCTGTCCGTCTACAGCCTGGTCTGGCTGATCGCGTGCGGGCTTGCGCTTCTGGCCGTGACCCTGGCTTACAGCGGCATTCCGCCCTTTTGGGTTTTCATGGTCGGCTTTTTTGCGATGTTCGCGTCAATCGGGATCCTGTTTGGCGACCTCAACGCGTTGGCGATGCAGCCGCTGGGCCGCATCGCCGGGATCGGAACATCTGTCGTCTCGTCCGTCTCCAGCCTGATTGCCGTGGTTGTCGCGGTCGTCGTCGGCCGGGTCTATGACGGGACCGCCACGCCGGTCGTCGTCTCTTTCGTCGTCTGCGCGGTCATGGCCCTCTTCCTCGCCTACTTGGCGCGGCAAACGCCGACAGAGGATATCTAGCAGGGAACATCGAGAAGCGCCGGCTCGCCTTGACATCGCCCTGTCCGAGGCCTATCGACAGCGGCGATTTCAAAGATCGAGATCGAAACAACCGCCGCCCGGGCCCCGCAAAGGTCTAAAGAGAGCCCGGAAGCAAACGTCCGCCAGCGCTGTGCGCCCGCGGGCGCGTTTGGCTATGGAATGGGACTTGTTATGGCGATGCGCGCCGACAACGTATGGAAGGATGCCTGTCTGCAATATACGGGCGGACAGCCCGTGCGTGAGACGGAGGCGCGATAATCATGTTTGAAAGCCTGCAAGACCGCCTGTCCGGCATTTTCGACACGCTGACCAAGCGCGGCGCGCTGTCGGAGGCGGATGTCAACACCGCGCTGCGCGAGGTGCGCCGAGCGCTGATCGAGGCCGATGTGGCGCTCGATGTGGTCAAGGACTTCACCGAGACCGTGCGTGAGCGCGCCGTCGGCGTCGAGGTCGTGAAGTCGGTCACGCCCGGCCAGATGGTCGTCAAGATCGTCAACGACGCGCTGGTCGACATGCTGGGCCGCGATGCCGTGCCCCTGTCATTGGCGGCAGCGCCGCCCGTTCCGATCCTCATGGTCGGCCTGCAGGGCTCGGGCAAGACGACGACAACGGCGAAGATCGCCTATCGGCTCACCGAGCGGGACAAGAAGAAGGTTCTCATGGCCTCGCTCGACACGCGTCGGCCGGCGGCGATGGAACAGTTGCGGGTGCTGGGCGAGCAGGTCGGTGTCGACGTGCTGCCGATCGTCGAGGGTCAATCGGCGACACAGATCGCCGCGCGTGCGCAGCAATCGGCGAAGCTTGGCGGCTACGATGTCGTGCTGCTCGACACCGCCGGCCGCACGACCATCGACGAAGAGTTGATGGCCGAAGTCGCCGCCGTCAGGGCCGAGACCGATCCGCACGAGATCCTGCTGGTCGCCGACGCGCTGACCGGCCAGGACGCCGTCAACACGGCGCGTGCCTTCAACGAGCGACTTGAGGTCACCGGCATCGTGCTAACCCGCATCGATGGCGATGGGCGCGGCGGCGCGGCGCTTTCCATGCGCGCGGTCACGGGCAAGCCGATCAAGCTGATGGGCGTCGGCGAAAAGTGGGATGCGCTTGAGGACTTTCATCCCGAGCGTATCGCGTCGCGCATCCTGGGCATGGGCGACATTGTCTCACTGGTCGAGAAGGCGGCGGCCGAGATCGACCAGGACAAAGCCGAGGCGATGGCGCGCAAGCTGCAAAAGGGCGCGTTCGATCTCGAAGACCTGGGCGACCAGCTTAAGCAGATGCAGAAAATGGGCGGCATGTCGGGGCTGATGGGCCTCTTGCCTGGCATCGGCAAGGTCAAGAAGCAACTCGACGCCGCTAATCTCGACGAGTCGGTGATCAAGCGCCAGCAGGCGATCATCTCGTCGATGACCCCGCGTGAGCGGCGCAAGCCGGAAATCATCAAGGCCAGCCGGCGCAAGCGGATTGCCGCAGGCTCGGGCACCGAGGTGCAGGACGTCAATCGACTCCTGAAAATGCATCGCCAGATGGCCGACATGATGAAGAAGATGGGCAAGCGCAAGGGCGGCCTTGCCGGGCTTTTCGGCGGCGGTCCGCAGCCTGATCCGGCGATGCTGGAGGATATGGCCAAGGGCGGTGGTCTGCCTGGTGGGCTTCCCGATGCGCTGCCGCCCGGTCTCGGTGGTGTGCCTGGGGCGCTTCCCGGTCTCGGCGGCAAGGCGCCGCTGCCAGGCTTACCGGGCGATCTGCCCGGTCTTCCGGGGAAGAAGAAATGACGACCGTCGCTATCCCCACGCTTGAGACCGAGCGACTGGTGCTGCGGGCGGTGCGCCCGGAGGATCATGGTGCGTTCACCGCATACTATGCCGATCCGGAGTCCCGCTTCACCGGCGGGCCCGGCGATGCGATTCATGCTTGGCGGGCCATGGCGATCTACATGGGCCACTGGGTGCTCAGAGGCTTCGGGCAGTGGGCGATCGAGGACAAGGCGACCGGCCGGTTCTGCGGTGCCGCAGGCGCGTATCTGCCCTTCGACTGGCCGGAAAACGAGCTTGGCTGGTGGCTGGTGCCAGACGCGCGCGGGCGCGGCATCATCACCGAAGCCGTCGCCCGGGCGCGGCATTACTATTACGAGGAGTGCGGCTGGACGACGGCCGTCAGCTATATCGATCCCGAAAACGAGCCATCGAAGCGCGTCGCTCTCAGACTTGGTGCGACGCTGGAGGGCACGATCGTCCTGCGCAACGAAGTGTCGGAGGTCTACCGCCATCCAAGCCCCGAGGCGATTGGCATTGCACCTGGAAAGGACGCCGCATGAGCGAGGAAAACGGCGAATTGGCGGAACTGCGCGCGTCCATCGACAATATCGACGCGGCGCTCGTTCATATCCTGGCCGAGCGCTTTCGCTGCACTAAGCGGGTCGGTCTTTACAAGGCCGAACACGATCTGCCGCCGGCCGACCCGGAACGCGAGGCCCGGCAGGTCGCCCGGCTGCGCAAGCTTGCGGCCGACGCCAATCTCGATCCCGATTTCGCCGAGAAGTTCCTGGCTTTCATTGTCAAGGAAGTGATCCGGCACCACGAAAGCCTGCGCCGCTGACGGCGCGCACCCACCCTTCTAGAGACATGGATATTCATTAGGAGAAACAACCCCATGGCCCTGAAAATCAGACTGTCCCGCGGCGGGGCGAAAAAACGCCCCTACTACCGCATCGTCGTCGCCGAAGCCCGCAGCCCACGCGATGGCCGCTTTATCGAAAAGGTCGGGAGCTACGATCCGCTTCAGCCGAAAGGCTCCGACGCGCGCGTCACGCTTGATGGCGAGCGCATTCAGTATTGGATGTCGAAGGGCGCCAAGCCGACGGACCGGGTGCACCGCTTCCTCGACGATGCCGACATCTTGAAGCGCGCGCCGCGCAACAACCCGCAAAAGGCGCTGCCGGGTAAGAAGGCGCAGGAGCGTCTCGAAGCGGCTCGCCAGGCGGAGGAAGACGCGAAGGAAGCCGCCGCGGCAGCCGAGGAAGAGGCCGCTGCCGCCCAAGAGGCTCCCGCTGAAGAGGCTCCGACCGAAGAGGCTGCTGCCGAAGCCGATGCACCGGTCGAGGACGCACCGGCTGAGGAGACCGCTGCCGAGGCCGATGCGCCAGCAGAGGATGCGCCGGCTGAAGAGGCGCCTGCCGCCGAAGACGCGCCGGCTGAGGAGACCAAGGCCGACGCATAACCCGGTCCGTATGACATGACGGCGGACAAGAAAGTCTTGATGGGACGGATCGGCCGCGCCCACGGCGTTGCCGGTCAGGTTCGCATCAAGGCGTTCACCGCCGATCCTCTGTCAATTGCCGACTACGGTCCTTTGACCGACCCGTCCGGCCGGACCTACAGGCTTACCGATGTTCGGCCGGGTAAGGAGGTCGTCGTTGCGCGTATCGAGGGGGTCGGCGACCGTGCGGCGGCGGAGGCATTGAACGGCACGGAGCTTTACGCCGAGCGATCGCAGCTGCCGCCGGACGACGATCCCGACACGTTCTACCATACCGATCTGGTTGGGTTGGAGGCGCGCGATGAGACGGGCGCAGCCATCGGTCACGTCGACGGCGTGTATGATTTCGGCGCTGGCGATATCTTGGATGTTGCGCCGAAGGCCGGTGGGAAAAGCGTCATGGTGCCGTTCACACGCGACGCCGTTCCGCAGGTCGATATCGACGCCGGATTTGTTGCAATTCGCGGATTCGAAGCGTTCGCAGACACAAGCGCGGATGAGGACGAAAGCCCATGACCGCGCCGTGGCACGTGAGTGTGATCACACTGCATCCGGATCGGTTTCCGGGGATTCTGGCCGCAAGCCTGGTCGGCAAGGCGCTGGAGTCCGGGCTTTGGCGGCTGGAGACCTACGATCTTCGCGCGTTCGGACGTGGTCGCCACAATTCGGTCGACGATACGCCGGCGGGTGGCGGACCGGGCATGGTTTTGCGCGCCGATGTCCTTGCCGATGCGGTTGACGCCGCGACGCTGCCGGACGATCCGCGTCCTCGGCTTTGCCTTTCGGCGCGCGGACGACCTTTGACGCAAGCACGCGTGCACAAACTTGCCGAAGGGCCGGGGGTCTTGCTCGTCTGCGGCCGGTTCGAGGGGATCGATCAACGGGTCATCGACACGCGCGGCTTGGACGAGGTCTCTATAGGTGATTTCGTGCTCGCCGGCGGCGAAGTCGCGGCGATGGCGCTGATGGAGGCCTGCGTTCGTCTCTTGCCGGGTGTCATGGGTGCGGACGCGTCCGGCGACGAAGAGAGTTTCGAGGCTGGTCTTCTGGAGTACCCACACTATACCCGGCCGCAGGATTTCGAGGGTCAAACCATTCCCGACGTACTGACCTCCGGTGACCATGCGGCGGTCGCGCGTTGGCGGCGCGATGAAGCTGAGAAACTGACCCGCGAGCGGCGGCCCGATTTGTGGGCGGCGCAAGAGGAATTGCGCGATTCAAAGGGTGACAAATAAGCGGGAATGGCGTATGGAGCCTGCCGACTTTTGAATCCGAAAACGGTTAGGCGTTTCGAGGCGCCGCGCGACGCGGCCCCTTCTGTCAGGTGATATGTCATGAATATCGTTGAACAGCTCGAACAGGAGCATGCGGCCGAGCTTGCCGCCAAGCGCGAAATCCCCGAGTTCCAGCCGGGCGACACGGTGCGGGTCAGCGTCAAGGTCGTGGAAGGCTCGCGCTCGCGCGTTCAGGCTTATGAAGGCGTGTGCATCGCGCGAGCCGGCGGCGGCGTGAACGAGAATTTCACGGTCCGCAAGATTTCCTATGGCGAGGGCGTGGAGCGGGTGTTTCCGGTCTATTCGCCGCTGATTGAGTCCATCCAGGTCGTGCGGCGCGGCAAGGTCCGGCGGGCGAAGCTCTATTATCTGCGCGGTCGGCGCGGTAAGTCGGCGCGTATCCCCGAGCGAGTCGATCGCAGCCGGGCCGGCAAGGAAGCCGCCGCGAAGGCGGCCGCCGAGAAGGCAGCAGGACCCTTGTTCAAGGCACCGGGGGGCGAGCCGGACGATCTCACCAAGATTTCCGGCGTCGGTCCGGTGCTGGTCGAGAAGCTGAACAAGCTCGGCATCACAAAGTATGAGCAGATTGCCGCGTTCACCGATGACGATATCGCCAAGGTCGATGATCGGCTGGATTTCAAGGGCCGGATCGAGCGCGAGGACTGGGTCGCGCAGGCTGTCGCCTTGATGGCGGAATCGACAGCGGAAGAAGCGGTTGTTGCTGCCGCCGAGGAAGAAGCTGCCGAGGCTGCCGCTGCAGCGCCTGAGACGCCCGCCGGGGAAGCGCCTGCGGAAGCCGAAGCGCCGGCCGAGGAGGCCGCCGCCGAGGGCGAAGACAAGAAAGACTGAGCCGCGCCATAAGCGCAGGATGAAGGGCGGCCCCGAGCCGCCCTTTTTAGTCTACCACCGCGATGATCGGCCCGATGGGGTAGAGGAAGTCTCGCCGGCCGATGTCGGGCGCGTAAAGGCTGGAGATGGTGCCGTCCAGAAAGAGCGCGTCCCGGCAGCCGAGGCGGTCGCGGTAAAGGGCGGCGAATTCCCAAAAGGTTACGGGTTCTTTGGAGATCGCGAAGGCGGCCGCGCCGTTGTCGGCGACAATGCCGACGCCATTGCGGTATTTCCGGGAGCCGGAATTCTTCAAGAAGCGTGGATGGAACTGTCCGTCGATCAGAAGCATAGGGCCAGATTGAGTGGCGAAGTCCGGCTCGATCCCGGCATCGACGAAAGCGCGTGTTTCCATCACGCCGGCGGTATCGCCGCGCACATAAAAGACACCGTTCGGCAGCATATGAAAATTGCCGGGGCCGGGCCGTGTGTTCGCCGATTTGAGTTCCTTGCCGTCCTGAACGTAAAGACCGATCGGCGCTTTGGCATCGTCGTACATCCCGCCATTCATGGCGAAGCGCACGGTCCGGCCGCGCGCCTGTTCGGCGTCAACGAAGGGGCGAAAGCGCCCATAGGGTACGCCAGCCTCGTTGTTTAGGGCCGTGACGATGCGGTCGCGGGCCGGATCGAACGTGCAGACGACGAACGCCCGCCCAAGCGCCGTCTCATCGCGGCAATCGGCCGCAGCTACGTCAGCCAAGACGGCAACGAGAAAGCAGGAAAGAAGCGTGCGCACGGTCATGTCTTTGCTTATCAGGCACCGGGCATGCCTGCCAGCCACGCCAACATCTTGACCGGTGCGGCCGGTCTGCCCCATATCACCCGCAACTGTCCGTTTGGGACGACACAGCTGAGTTGGAGGTTCGGCCGATGGCCGCACGTACGCTTTACGACAAGATTTGGGACGACCATTTGGTCGACGCACAGGACGACGGCACCTGCCTCCTCTACATCGACCGGCATCTTGTCCACGAGGTCACGAGCCCGCAGGCGTTCGAGGGGCTTCGCATGACCGGCCGGCCCGTGCGCGCGCCGCAAAAGACGCTGGCCGTTGTCGACCACAACGTGCCGACGACCGACCGCAGCGGCGGCATCGACGATCCCGAGTCGGCGATCCAGGTCCAGGCGCTCGCCGACAACGCGGCTGAGTTCGGCATCGAATACTACAACGAAGTCGATATCCGTCAGGGCATCGTCCACATTGTCGGGCCTGAACAGGGCTTCACTCTTCCAGGCATGACGATTGTGTGCGGCGACAGCCACACATCGACCCATGGCGCATTCGGCGCACTGGCGCACGGCATCGGGACATCTGAAGTCGAGCATGTTCTGGCGACCCAGACACTGATCCAGAAGAAGGCCAAAAACATGCGGGTCACCGTCGACGGCGCGCTGCCGGACGGGGTGACCGCGAAGGATATCATCCTCGCCATCATTGGAGAGATCGGCACGGCCGGCGGCACGGGACATGTCATCGAGTATGCCGGCAAGGCCATCAGGGCGCTGACCATGGAAGGCCGCATGACGGTCTGCAACATGTCGATCGAGGGTGGCGCTCGTGCCGGTTTGATCGCGCCGGACGAAGCCACCTTCGCTTACATCAAGGGACGGCCGCGCGCGCCTAAGGGTGGTGCCTGGGACATGGCGATGCGCTATTGGGAGACGTTGCACTCCGACGATGGCGCCGTGTTCGACAGCGAAGTGCGGCTCGATGCCGCCAGTTTGCCGCCGATCGTCACATGGGGTTCGTCGCCTGAGGACGTCGTTGCCGTGACCGGCTCGGTGCCCGATCCGGATGAAATCGAAGACGAGACCAAGCGGGCGTCGAAATGGCGGGCGCTGACCTATATGGGTCTCGCGCCCGGCACCAAGATGACCGACATCGGGCTTGATCGGGTGTTTATCGGATCATGCACGAATGGGCGGATCGAGGACCTGCGCGCTGCCGCGGCGGTGATCGGCGATAACAAGGTTGCGGAGAGCGTCGATGCGATGGTCGTGCCCGGCTCCGGCCTGGTGAAGGCGCAGGCCGAGCAGGAAGGTCTCGATAAGATCTTCGTTGAGGCCGGCTTCGAGTGGCGCGAGCCGGGCTGTTCGATGTGTCTGGCAATGAATGCCGACAAGTTGAGGCCCGAGGAGCGTTGCGCGTCGACATCGAACCGCAATTTCGAGGGCCGTCAGGGCTTTAAGGGTCGCACGCACTTGGTGTCGCCCGCGATGGCCGCCGCCGCCGCAATCGCCGGTCATTTCGTCGATATCCGGGAGTGGCCGGCGGGTTAGTTGCCATGGGCAAGCTGGTCGATGGCCAATGGATTACCGACGAGATTGCGGCCGCTGCACCGGACGGTCGATGGACTCGCGCTGAGACCCTCTATCGCAACTGGCTGACGGCGGACGGATCGCCCGGACCGGATGGCCAGCCCGGATTTCGGGCCGAGCCGGATCGCTATCACCTCTATGTCGCGTGGAATTGCCCTTGGGCGCATCGGACATTGTTGGCGCGTGCGTTCAAGCGGCTGGAGGCGCTTTTGCCGATCTCCATCTGCGCGCCCCGGCGCACCGACCAGGGATGGGTTTTCGCGGACGATCCTGCGTTTGCAGACAAACTCTACGGCAGCCATAGCTTGCACGAGGTCTATACGCGCGGCGATCCCAGCGCCTCCGGCCGGGTGACCGTGCCGGTGCTGTGGGATCTGGACACCGAGCGGATAGTCTCCAATGAGTCCGCGGACATTGTGCGGATGCTGGACACTGCGTTTGTGGACTGTGCACCGCAGGCTCCGCGGCTCTATCCAGCCGATCTGGCGGGCGACATCGACCGGTGGAACGCCCTGATCCATCCCAAGCTCAACAATGGCGTTTATCGCGCTGGCTTCGCGACGTCCCAGGCCGCCTATGACGAGGCCGTAACCGATGTCTTCGAAACGCTCGACACCATCGAGGCTCAACTGGCGAGAACCGCGTATCTGACCGGCGACCGCGTGACCGAGGCCGATCTTCGGCTCTTCCCGACACTTGCGCGCTTTGATGTCGCCTATTTCGGCGCCTTTAAATGCAACATTCGGCGGCTGATCGACTATCCCAATCTATGGCGCTTCGCGCGGGCGATCTATGCGCTGCCGGGCGTCGCGGACACCGTCAAACTCGATCTTTATAAGCGCGGCTATTTTTCACCGAGCCCGAAGCGCAATCCCCATGGTATCGTGCCCGGGGGACCGGCGGTCGACTTCGCCGCATGAGGATTGGACCATGACCGAGAAAGAGCCACCGAAGGATTCACGTCAGGAAGAGGCGGAGAAAATCCTGGAGCGGGTGGCGCGGGACTCAGAATCGATCGGCGGATCGTCGACAGCGCGCGTCGCAAACCGGGCGCGCGATCATTTCATGGCCAAGGACGCGCCTGAAGACGACCGAAGCGAGCTATGGGGCCGGCGGATCGGCCGGGCGCTGTCGATGCTCTTCCTGTTTGCACTGATGTACTACCTCGCGGTCACTTACCTCTAGGATGGCTGAGACCGGTCGTGACTGGGCTGGCGCGAAGGCGCCCGATCTCGATGGCTTCGTCACTCTTGCCAATGCCGCCTATCGGGCGTTGCCGGAGACGTTTCGCGCGCTGACCGGCGAGATCATCATCGAGGTCGCCGACTTCCCGACCGAAGACGTTCTGAAAGCGATGAACTGCCAAACCGCTTTCGATCTTCTCGGGCTCTTCGAGGGGGTTGGTCTGGCGCAGGCGGAGGCCGTGCCGGCGACGGGGGCGCTTCCCAATCATATTTGGCTCTATCGTCGCCCCATCCTCGACTACTGGTCCGAGCACGACGAGACGCTCGGCCATGTCGTGGCGCATGTGCTGATCCATGAGATTGGCCACCATTTCGGCCTATCGGATGATGATATGGAAGCGATCGAGGCAGCCATTCGCGATGACGCGGCGACTTCCCGATGAGGCAATGGTGACTATATACTGAAGACCTCCACGAACACGCGCGCTGCGATGCGCGATCCTTGCCACTCATGACTTGGATGCTGCGATGAAACCGGAACGCTTCGGCATCGGCGCCGCACCGCGCCGTAAAGAAGACCATGCTTTGATCACCGGGCAAGGGCGCTATCTCGCCGATATCGCGCCTGAGGGCCTGGCCCACGCCGTGTTCGTCCGCTCCCCGGTCGCGCACGCGACATTCACGCTCGACAACTTGGAGGCCGCGCGCGCCCTGCCGGGCGTCATTGCGATCTATACGGCTGAAGACGTCATCGCGCTCGGGTCGCAGCCCTGCATCGGCAAGATCAAGAACAGCGACGATAGTTGGCCGACAGTGCCCGACTTTCCGCCACTGGCGCGCGATACGGTGCGCTTCGTCGGCGATGCGGTGGCCATGGTCGTGGCCGAAAGTGCCGCGGAGGCCGCCGATGCGGCCGATGCGATCGCGATCGAATTCGATGACAAACCTGTCGTTGTCGATATCAAGGCGGCGCTCTCCGGTGGGCCGGCGATTTGGCCCGATCTTGGCGGCAATGTCGCTTTCGATGCCGATCTCGGCGACAAGGCATCAACAGACGCGGCGTTCGCGAAGGCGGAGCGTGTGATCTCGCTCGAACTCGTCAACAACCGGGTCGTGACCAACTACATGGAAACGCGCGGTTGCGTGGCGGAGTACGACACTGAATCGGGACGATATACGCTGACGGCTTCGTCGCAGGGCGTGCACCTAATCCAACCGATTCTGGCCGAGCATATCTTGAAGATCGATCCGGCGCTCATTCGCGTCGTAACCCCGCATGTCGGCGGTGGCTTCGGCACCAAGTATTTCACCTATCGGGAATATGGGCTGACGCTGTTCGCGGCGGAAAAACTTGGTCGCCCGGTGCGCTGGATCGCGTCAAGGAGCGACCATTTCGTCGCCGATCATCACGGCCGCGACAATATCTCGAAGGCCGAGCTGGCTGTCGACGGCGACGGCACCTTCCTGGCGCTCAAGGTCGATACGCTCGCCAATATGGGGGCCTACCTCTCGCAGCTCGGACCGTTCATCCCATGGATCGGCGCGGTCATGCTTGCTGGCTGCTATCGAATTCCAACGGCACATGTCCGCCTGCGTGGCGTCTATACCAACACGGTTCCGGTCGACGCCTATCGTGGTGCCGGGCGGCCGGAGGCGGCCTATCTGATCGAGCGGCTGGTCGACAAGGCGGCGCTCGAGCTTGGCATCGCGCCAGATGTTCTGCGCGACCGCAATTTTATCACGCCGGACCAGATGCCTTATCAAACGGCGACAGGCCGCACCTACGATACCGGCGATTTCTCAGCGCTGATGCACCTGGCGCTTGAGGGGGCCGACCGCGCCGGCTTCGATGAAAGGGCGGCGCAGGCCAGGACCGACGGCAAACTGCGCGGCTTCGGGTTTGCCTCCTATATCGAGGCCTGTGCCGCCGGATCGCCCGAGTTCGCGCGGGTCGTACTCGACGACACCGGCGGGGCGACGATCTATATCGGTACCCAGTCGATGGGTCAGGGCCATGACACTGCCTATTCGCAGCTCGTCAACGAAAAGCTCGGCATTCCGCTCGACAAGGTGCGCACGGTTCAAGGCGACACCGATCTTATCGACCGGGGCTATGGCACCGGCGGATCACGCTCGATCCCGGTCGGCGGGTCGTCGGTGGCGATTGCCAGCGAGACGCTCGCGGACCGAATTCGATCGAAGGCCGCTGATGAGCTTGAGGCCGATCCCGGCGACCTCGATTTGGTCGGCGGTCAGGTCGTCGTCGCCGGCACCGACCGAGCAATTTCCCTGGCGTCCATTGTCGCCGATCTCGATCCGCAAGCGCGGGAAGAAACCGAAGACTGGCAGCCCCCGGAGCCGACCTTTCCGAACGGCACACACGCCATTGAAGTGGAGATCGACAAGGCGACGGGTGCTATCGACATCGTCAACTATGTGATTGTCGACGACTTCGGCGTGGTGCTCAATCCGATCATGCTTGAGGGCCAAATCCATGGCGGCGTTGTCCAAGGGATCGGTCAGGCGATGCTGGAGCAAACCGCGTATGACGATGCGGGCCAGCTTTTGACGGCCAGCTTCATGGACTACTGCATGCCGCGCGCCGACGATTCTCCCGTGCCGGAGTTCATGACCCGCAATATTCCCTGCAAGACCAATGCGCTTGGCATGAAGGGCGCCGGGGAGGCCGGTTCGATCGGCGCCTGTCCGGCGCTGGTCAATGCCGTCGTGGATGCGCTGCATCGCGCTTACGGCATCACCCATGTCGACATGCCGATGACGCCGCTTGCGATATGGACCGCGATCCAGGAGGGCGAGGCAGCGCGAGGTTAGGTTCCCTTCCACTCACGGGCAACGGCACCGGCCGCCATCGCGAGACTGGCCGTCTCGGGCCAGATGTTGTCGGTCGGATCGCCCTCATAGGCTGTCATGAATGCAAAATGCTCGCCCGTGCGAGCCGCCGCGACGATATAGGTTCGGGTTGCCGCATCCTGTCCGGTTTTCTCCTGGCAGACCGTCATGAACCCGGTGACCTGGTCATTGGCAAACGGCAGGCGAGTCGCCTGAAAGGCGCCCAGGCATTCCAGCTTGTCGTGGGCGACGATCTTGCGCCGCTCGGAATAGACGCGGTCTGGCGTCATCGTGTCATAGAGCCGAACGGCGCCATGCCGATCCACACTGCGCCAGACGGCGTCGACTGGAACGGCCCATGCGTTTTTGTCTTGCGGGACGTCGACGTCGAAGTCCTCGATGCCCGCGCGCGTGAGCATCGATATGACCATCGTTGTCGCTGCCGCGCCGTGTCCCTCGGCCACGTCTTGACCGCGATCGGCAGCGCGGCTGGAAATGGGACGGAACTCATATCGCGTGGTGTCGCTGGGTACCACGAAAGGCTGGAGCCAAAACGACGGTGATTCTGCGGTCTGGGGATCGTCAGCCAGAACGGCCAGGCGATTGCCGTTGCCGCGGATTGGCGGCCTGAGCGCGATTCCCGTGCAGTCGGTGATCCAGGCGGCCGCCCGGTCGCCATGGGTGATCGGGAAGCGGTAGGACTTTTCGCCGAAGGCAAAGCTGATGCCGCGCGTGTATTTCAACGCCATGGTGATCCATGAGGGATCGTTGACCCGAATGGAAAGCGTCTGCGTGTTGATCTCGCGGGCGGACGCGCGCTGGGGGTCGTCGCTGTCGGCCCAGTAGAGCAATGTGTTGGAGTAGTTGTCCGGCAGGTTCCAATGGATCGAGCGAAGCGCCAACGACAGGTTGCCTTGGCCGTCTGATCCGATGATCAACGACCGGCCGTTGCGAAAGCTGGCCGAGATCGTGCAGTCCGCTTCGTTGGCGATCCAGTTGCCGATGCGCTTCGCCGTCGTGTCGCTTGCCTCGGCTAGAGGGGGCAGGGTGAGGCAAGCGACAACGACGGTTGGGACGATGGCGTGAAGAGGAACCATGTGGGGCACCCTAGCCGACGCGACCTGATATTTGATTGAGGGCAAGGCGCACATTTATCTCCAGTTTTAATTAGACTTTTCGTATGGCGATTGAGGATCAGAATGAAGCGATTTGGGTGGGCGGCATTGGCCGTTTTGATGGGGCTGACAACGGCCGGTGCGGCGGAGTTTGGTGAGGCGGACCGCGGCGGCGATTTAGCGCAAACCTGGTGCGTCAACTGCCATGTGGTCGAGGCCGCGCCGGAGACGGCGAGCGCCGCGCAAGTGCCGACGTTTCAGGCGTTGGCGGCGCGTGATGACCTGACGCCGGAACGGTTCCAGGCCGTCTTCGCTTCGCCGCATCCCGGCATGGTGGGGATCGAACCCAGCCGCCAGCAGATCGCCGACCTTTATGCCTATATCCAGTCGCTGAAAGAGGAGTAGGCCGGGCGTGCCTTGTCGGGCCAACTCAAGGGAAATTCGCGTCTAAGTCTGTGTTTCGTCGTCAGTCGCCCGCAGCCACTTCTGGATGCGCGGTGAGGAAATCCGCCATGCGCTCAAGGGCCCGTTCGATGTTCTCCGCCGAGTTGGCATAGGAGAGGCGCAGATACCCTTCGCCGAGAATGCCAAAATCCGGCCCGCCGATGACCGCGACGCCGGCCTCTTCCAGCAGCGCCGAGGCGAGGGGCTTGGCTTGCCAGCCGGTCGCCTTGATGTTCGGGAAGGCATAAAATGCGCCCTCCGGGTTGACGCAGGACATGCCCGGCAGCGCGTTCAGGCCGTCGACGACGATCGTCCGCCGCGCCGCGAAGGCTTGCATCATCTCGTCAATGCACTCCTGCGGGCCGGTCAGCGCCGCTAGCCCTGCGAACTGCGCCGCCGCGTTGACGCAGGAATAGGAGTTGACCGCGAGCTTGCGCGCCTTGTCGTAAAGGTCGGCCGGCCACACCGAATAGCCCATCCGCCAGCCGGTCATCGCGTAGGTCTTCGACCAGCCATCGAGCAGGATCAACCGGTCGCGGATCGACGGATAGGTCAAAAGCGAGCGATGCTCTAGGCCGTCAAAGGTCATCTGGCCGTAGATCTCGTCGGACATGATCGCGACGTCGGGATGGGCGGCAAGTCCATCCACCAATGCGTCGATCTCGCTGGCGGGTGTGACGCCGCCGGTCGGGTTGGCCGGCGAGTTGATGATGATGAGCCGTGTCTTCGGCGCGATCAGCGATAGGGTCTCCGCGGCGGAGAAGGCGAAGCCGTTTTCTTCACGGATCGGGATCGGCACCGGCGTGGCGCCGGTGAACTCGATCATGGAGCGATAGATCGGAAAACCGGGATCCGGATACATGATCTCCATTCCCGGCTCGCCGAACATAAGGATCGCCATGAACATGGTGACTTTGCCGCCCGGCACGATCAGGACGTCATCCGGCGACACCTCGACATTCAGACGTCTATGCAGGTCGACCGCGACCGCTTCGCGCAAGGGCAGGATGCCAGTCGCCGGCGTATAGCCGTGATGGCCGTCGCGCAGAGCCTTGATGGCCGCCTCTACGATGTGCGGCGGGGTCTGGAAATCGGGCTGACCGATACCGAGATTGATGATGTTGCGGCCTTCGTTCGCAAGCGCTGTCGCGCGGGCAAGAACCGCAAACGCGTTCTCCTCGCCGATCCGATCGAACGCGGCAATCGTTGTTGTCATGACATCCACCCTGCTTGTCCGGCCCCTGGTTTGGCCGTATCACAGGCGCCTTGCAACCGAAATCCGGATCGAGAGGCATGGGCGTAGGCGACGTGGTCGAGAATTGGCAGGGCTGTGCCGCGCCGCAGCGTATCGCCCATGACGGTCGGCTGGTGCGCCTTGAGCCACTCGATGCTGAGCGCCATGCCGAAGCCATGTTCGAAGCCCATCGGTCGGGCGATCCGGACGGCCGGATATGGGATTATCTGCCCTACGGCCCCTACGACTCGCTTGATGCCTATCGCGACCACATCGCCGCACAGGCGGCAAGCAGCGATCCGTTGTTTTTCGCGATCATCGACAAGGCGAGCGGCGATGCGGTCGGGGTCGCCAGTTTCCTGCGCATCGAACCGCCGCAGGGCGTCATCGAGGTCGGCCATATCTGCTACACGCCGCGCCTGCAGCGCACACCGGGCGCCACCGAAGCGATGGCGCTGATGGCAAGACATGTCTTCGACGATCTCGGGTATCGCCGCTACGAGTGGAAATGCAATGCCGCCAACGATGCGTCCAGGCGGGCGGCGGAGCGGCTCGGATTCACCTTCGAGGGCGTGTTTCGCCAGCATATGGTGGTGAAGGGGCGCAATCGGGATTCGGCATGGTTTTCCATGCTCGATCATGAGTGGCCGGACCGGCGGCGAAAGTTCGAAGCCTGGCTCGATCCGGGTAATTTCGATGCCGACGGCCGGCAGATCGAACCGCTCGGCAAAGCGTGAGGGATTAGGATGCGCTTGGAAGGCAAAACCGCGATCGTCACCGGGGCGGGGTCAGGATTCGGCGCCGCGATCGCGCAGCGGTTCGCCGCCGAAGGCGCCGGTGTCGCCGTCGTCGATCTGAAGTCCGATGCCGCCGCTGCCGTTGCGCAGGCGTTGACAGACGCTGGCCATGAGGCGATCGCGGTCGAAGCGGATGTCGCGAGCGGCGAGAGCGTTAAGGCTATGGTCGATGCCGTTCGAGCGCGGCTTGGCGCTCCCGACATCGTCGTCAACAATGCCGGCACCACGCATCGGCGCGGCGATATGCTGGAGGTGGACGAAGACACGTTCGACCGCGTGTTCGCGGTGAACGTGAAGAGCCTTTACTTGATGGCCGTTCACGCCGTGCCGCACATGACAAGGGGCGCATCCATCCTCAACATCGCGTCGACTGCCGGGGTGCGTCCGCGTCCGGGTCTGACCTGGTACAATGGGTCTAAGGGCGCGGTCATCACGCTGACGAAGTCGATGGCGGTGGAGCTTGCGCCCAACGGCATTCGGGTGAACGCGCTGAATCCCGTGGTCGGCGAGACCGGACTGACCGCGATGTTCCTTGGCGAGGATACGCCGGAGATGCGCGAAGCCTTTCGCGCAACCATCCCCCTTGGACGGTTCTCAACGCCTGAAGATGTCGCCCAGGCGGCGCTTTTCCTGTCGTCGGACGAGGCGCAGTTTCTCACCGGCGTGTGCATGGAAGTCGATGGCGGCCGCTGCGTTTAATCTATGATGGAATTCAATCAATCCGTTGATTGATCTTGATCAGCGGCGGCGGCGAACATACGCTCAGAACAACAATCCGGACGGGTGTAACCGGCCGGGCCAACCAGGGCGGGGAAGGCCATGCGCGCGACATTGCAGGATGTCGCTAAAAAGGCGGGCGTCAGCGTCGCCACGGTCGACCGCGTTCTCAACAAGCGGCCGGGTGTGCGCGGGGAAACCGTCGAGAAGGTGGAACAGGCCATTGCCGCCTTGGCCTACGCGCCGGACAGTCTGTCGGCCCATCTCGGTAGCCAGAAGCAGTACCAGTTCGCGATCGTTCTGCCGAAAGGCAGCAACGCCTTCATGCACCAGTTGAAATGCGAGGTCCTGGAAGCGGCGGAACAGCCGCAGCATGCGCGAGGCCATGTCCGCATCGTCGAGACCGATGTCTTTTCAGCGCCGGTATTGGCCGCCTCGCTTGCGAGCTTGAGGGGTACGGCCGACGGTGTCGCGGTCGTTGCCCTGGACAATCCGGTCATCCGCGAAGCCGTCGACGATTTGGTGGCGGACGGCACAAAGGTGGTCACGCTCGTATCCGACGTCCCGCAGTCGCGGCGATCGCACTATGTGGGGCCGGCGAATGTTGCCGCCGGGCGAACCGCAGCAACGCTTCTCGGCCGGTTCATCGGCTCCAGGTCCGGCAAGATCGGTTTGATCGCCGGGTCCGTGCACTTGCGCGATCATGTCGAGCGCCAGGCCGGTTTCGAACAGGTCATCGGCGCCGACTTTCCGCATTTGGAAGTTCTGCCGGTTCGCGAGGCGCGTGACGACTATGAGCGTGTCGCCGATGTCACCCGCGCACTGATCGCCGAAACGCCTGATCTGATTGGTGTTTACAATGTCGGCGCGGGCAATCGCGGCATCATCGAGGCGCTTGAGAGTGCCGGAAAGGCTGCGGACGTCGTGTTCATCGGCCACGAACTGACCGAGGCCAATCGCCGCGCGCTTTTGTCGGGCACGATGGACGCGGTCATCAATCAGGATCCCGGGCACGAGGCGCGCAGCGTTCTGCGTGTGCTGAGAGCGCTGTGCGACGACACGCCGATCATCGTCGGCCAGGAGCGCATCCGAAACGATGTGTTCGTGAAGGAGAACCTGCCGTGAGCACCGCCTATCTGGGGCTGGATATCGGTACGTCATCGGTAAAGGCGGTGCTTCTTGACGAGGATCAGGAGATGGTGGCCGACGCCTCGGCGCCGCTCTCCGTGTCGCGGCCGAAACCCAGCTGGTCGGAGCAGGATCCGGAAGATTGGTGGGCGGCGACGCAAAGGGCCGTTGGCGCGATCAGCCAGGAGAATCGCGCCGCACTATCGCGGGTGCGTGGCATCGGTCTTTCGGGACAGATGCACGGCGCGACGCTTCTTGACGCTGCCGATACTCCACTTCGTCCGGCGATTCTGTGGAACGACGGTCGCTCCGGGGCCGAATGTGCGGAGTTGGAAGCGGCCTGTTCCCGGCTGCGGGAGATTGCCGGCAATATCGCGATGCCGGGCTTCACCGCGCCGAAGCTGGCCTGGGTGAAGAAGCACGAGCCGGAGACCTTCGAGAAGGTCGCAAAAGTGCTGTTGCCGAAGGACTATGTTCGGCTGAAGCTGACCGGCGAGTATCTTTCCGACATGTCGGATTCCGCCGGCACGCTGTGGCTCGACGTAGCCGCACGGGTCTGGTCCGATGAGCTGCTCGAGGCCACGGGTTTGACGCGCGGTCATATGCCGGCGCTGGTCGAGGGAAGCGCAGCGGCAGGTCGGCTGCGGTCCGATCTTTGTGAGGAATGGGGCATTGCCGAAGCCCCGGTTGTTGCCGGGGGTGGCGGCGACAATGCGGCATCGGCCTGCGGCATCGGTGCCGTCAAACCGGGCGCGGCCTTCGCGTCGTTGGGAACGTCGGGCGTGCTCTTTGTGTCCAACGCACGGTTCTCGCCGAACACGGACAATGCCGTTCACGCCTTCTGCCATGCCGTTCCCGACACTTGGCATCAGATGGGTGTGATCCTGTCGGCGGCCGACAGCCTCGAATGGCTGGCGCGCATGACCGGCGTCGATGCGCCGGCGCTGACAGCGGAGCTGGGCGAGACGGTCGGCGGACCGTCACCGGTCACCTTCCTGCCCTATCTCTCCGGCGAGCGCACACCGCACAACGATCCCGATGCGCGGGGCGCCTTTGTCGGGCTGGCCCAGGCCTCCGCGCGCTCGGACCTGACGCAGGCCGTGCTTGAGGGTGTCGCTTTTGCGTTTGCTGATTGTAAGGATGCGCTTGTGGCAGCCGGCACTACGCTTGACCGCGCCGCGGCGATCGGCGGTGGATCGAAATCCACGCTTTGGCTGACCGTTTTGGCTTCTGTGCTGAACGCGCCGCTGGATGTTTTGAAAGACGGCGATTTCGGCGCGGCCTACGGCGCGGCTCGGTTGGCCATCTGCGCGGCCGAGAATGCCGACCCTGCTTCGGTCTGCACGCCGCAGCCCGTCGTCGCATCGGTTGAACCCGATCCCGGTCTGGTCGAGCAATACGCCGACCGGCGATCCCGATACCGCGCCCTTTATCCCGCATTGAATGAGGTGATGACATCATGAGCACCCGGTTTTTTGGCGACATCGCGCCGATCCGATACGAAGGGCCGGAGAGCACCAACCCGTTCGCCTTTCGCTGGTACGATCCCGACCGGACAGTGCTTGGCAAGCGCATGGAGGAACACCTGCGCTTCGCCGTCGCTTATTGGCACTCGTTCTGCGGCACCGGTATCGATCCCTTCGGCGGGGATACCTTCATCCGGCCTTGGTTCGAGAGCCAGTTCAAGGGCGACCCAATGGATGCGGCGAGGCTCAAGGCCGATGTGGCCTTTGAACTCTTCGATATTCTGGGCATTCCCTTTTTCTGTTTCCACGACCGCGATATCGCGCCGGAGGGCGCGACGCTTGCCGAATCCAACCGCAATGTGCGTGCGATCGCGGAGGTCTTGGCCGCGAAGATGGAGACCCACAGAACAAAGCTTCTCTGGGGCACGGCCAATCTGTTTTCAAACCGCCGCTACATGGCAGGCGCCGCGACCAATCCCGACCCGGATGTCTTCGCCTATGCCGCCGCGCAGGTGAAGAACTGCATGGACGTGACGAAGGATCTGGGCGGGCAGAACTATGTGCTGTGGGGCGGCCGCGAGGGGTACGAGACCCTGGTCAATACACGTCTCAAGCAGGAACTCGACCAGGCCGGTCGATTTCTGTCGATGGTGGTCGACTACAAACACAAGATCGGGTTCAAGGGTACGATCCTGATCGAGCCGAAACCGCAAGAGCCGACGAAACATCAATACGACTACGATGTCGGCAATGTTTACGGCTTTCTTTGCGCCCACGGCTTGGAGAACGAGGTGAGGGTCAACATCGAGCAGAACCATGCGATCCTCGCCGGCCATACCGTCGAGCACGAGATCGCTCTGGCCTCGGCGCTTGGTGTGTTCGGCTCGCTCGACATCAATCGCGGCGACTACCAGTCGGGCTGGGACACCGACCAGTTCGCCATGAATGTACCAGAACTGACGCTGACGCTGCTTGAGGTTATCCGTGCCGGCGGCTTCACCACGGGCGGGCTCAACTTCGATGCCAAGATCCGCCGGCAATCGCTCGATCCGGAAGACCTGGTTCACGCCCATGTCGGCTCGATGGATGCGATCGCGCGGGCGCTATTGAATGCGGCGGCGATTGTCGAGGACGGCGGGCTCGACGCGCATGTTGAAGAACGCTATGCCGGCTGGACGAACGGCGCGGCACGGGCGATGCTGAACGGTGAGACGACGCTTGACGCCATTGCGGCACGGGTCGATGCGGAGGAGATCAATCCGCAGCCGCGTTCCGGCAGACAGGAATATCTTGAGAACATGCTGAACCGCTTCTCCTGAGCGGCGGCAATCAGGGAGGACAGGACCGATGGCAAAGACGATGAAGGGGCCGGCGATCTTTCTCGCCCAGTTCGCTGGCGACGAGGCGCCGTTCAATTCGCTTCCGGCGATCACGAAATGGGCGGCCGGGCTGGGCTATAAGGGCGTGCAAATCCCGTCCTGGGATGGTCGCCTGTTCGATCTGAAGAGGGCGGCGGAGTCCAAGACCTATTGCGACGAGGTGAAGGGGGTTTGCGCCGACTCCGGTGTCGAGATCACCGACCTTTCGACCCATATCCAGGGCCAGTTAGTGGCGGTCAATCCGGCGTTCAACGAGGCGTTCGACGCTTTCGCGCCGCCGGAGGTTCACGGCAAGCCGAAAGAACGCCAGAAATGGGCGGTGGAACAGGTGCTTATGGCGGCCAAGGCGTCTGAGAATCTCGGGCTTTCCACCCATGTCAGCTTTCCGGGCGCGCTCGCCTGGCCGTTCGCCTATCCCTGGCCACAGCGCCCGGACGGGCTCATCGACATGGCGTTCACGGAGTTGGCCAAGCGCTGGAAGCCGCTGTTGAACGCTTTTGACGATGCGGGCGTCGACGTCGGGTTCGAAATTCATCCAGGCGAGGACGTCTTTGACGGCGCGACGTTTGAGATGTTCCTCGACAAGCTGAAGGGCCACAGGCGCTGCCAGATCAACTACGATCCGTCGCACTTCGTGCTCCAGGCACTCGACTATCTGGCCTTCATCGATATCTACCACGAGCGCATCTGTGCCTATCATGTAAAGGATGCGGAGCTGAATCCGGACGGCCGGCAAGGAGTCTATTCCGGGTTCCAGCCATGGCTCAATCGCGCCGGGCGGTTTCGGTCCCTCGGCGACGGCCAGGTCGACTTCGCGGCGATCTTTTCCAAGCTTGCGGGCTATGACTACGATTCATGGGCGGTCTTGGAGTGGGAGTGCTGTTTGAAACATCCCGAAGACGGCGCTGCGGAGGGCGCACCGTTCATTGCGGATCACATCATCCGCGTGACGGAAACGGCCTTCGACGACTTTGCCGGCGGGGACACCGACAAGCGCATGCTCAAGCGCATGCTTGGCATTCGATAGGGAGGCGGCGATGGCGATCGAAGGGAAATCCGGCAGCCCCTATGGCGACCGCATCCGTCTCGGCATGGTCGGTGGCGGGCAGGGCGCCTTTATCGGCGGCGTGCATCGCATCGCGTCCAGGATCGACGACAATTACACGCTGGTGGCCGGCGCGCTGTCGTCCGACCCGGAGCGGGCGATTGCGTCGGGTCTTGAACTCGGGCTTGACCCGAAACGGGCCTATGGCAGCTATCAGGACATGGCGAAGCGCGAGCGACGCTTGCGCGATGGCATTGAGGCGGTGTCGATCGTCACGCCGAACCATATGCACTTTCCAGTCGCCAAGGCGTTTCTGCGCGCCGGCATCCATGTTATCTGCGACAAGCCATTGGTGCTGAATTCCAAAGAAGCGTCCAAGCTGAAGCAGATTGTCGCCGACAGCGGCTGCATCTTCGCGCTGACCCACAACTACTCAGGCTACCCGATGACGCGTCATGCGCGGGAGATGGTGGCGAACGGCGAACTTGGGACCATCCGGGTGGTTCAGGCCGAGTATCCGCAGGACTGGCTGGCTTCGAAGCTGGAAGACACCGGTCAGAAACAGGCGGCCTGGCGCACCGATCCGGCCCAAGCCGGCGCCGGCGGTGCGATCGGCGATATCGGTACGCATGCGTTGCAATTGGCGACTTATGTCAGCGGGCTTGAACTCGACAGCGTGGCCGCCGATCTGACGACCTTCGTTGAAGGCCGGCCGCTTGACGACAACACGCACGTGATGCTGCGCTTCAAGGGCGGTGCGCGGGGCATGTTGTGGGCAAGCCAGGTTGCCGTCGGCAACGAGAACGCGCTGCGCTTGAGGATCTATGGCACTAAGGGCGGGCTTGAATGGAGCCAGGAAGACCCGAACTATCTCTGGTTCACGCCGCTTGGGGAACCAAAACGGCTGATCACTAGAGGCGGCGCTGGGTCTGGCGACGCGGCGGGGCGCATGACACGCGTGCCGCCCGGCCATCCCGAGGGCTATCTGGAGGGCTTCGCCAATATCTACTCGGAGGTCGCCGCCGCCATCCGTGCCAAGCGAGAGGGGCGGACCCTCGACCCGGCGGTTCATTTCCCGACGGTCGACGACGGTGTCGAGGGAATCGCTTTCATCGAAGCCGCGGTGAAGTCGTCGAGGGGCAACGCCCGATGGGTTTCCGTGTGACGGAGCGTGAGCCGAGCGGAGCCGCCGCATGACCGGACCGGATCTCAAAGCGCTGATTGAGGCGGTGTCGAACGTCGTCATCGCCCATGCCGATGAGTTGACCGATCTCGATCAGGCCATCGGCGATGGAGACCACGGCGTCAATATGAAGCGCGGGTTTGAGGCTGTCGTGTCCGACCTCGATCAAATCACGGCGAAACCGGTCGGCGAGGCGCTGAAGGCGGCCGGGATGCAGCTTGTCATGAAGGTCGGTGGGGCGTCGGGGCCGCTTTATGGCACCCTGTTCATGGGGCTTGGCAAGGCTTGGCCCGAGACGCTCGATCAAACATCGTTGGCAACGGCGTTCGGCGAGGCCATTGATGCGGTGAAGGCGCGGGGCAAGTCTGAGGCAGGGCAAAAAACTATGCTTGACGTGCTGATCCCGGTTCAGGTGGCGCTGGCCGCCGGCGGCGATCTCGACACGATCTGCGACACGGCTGAGACGGCGGCCGCCGCCACGATCCCCATGCAGGCGACGAAGGGCCGGGCCTCGTTTCTGGGTGAGCGCTCGGTTGGCCACATGGATCCAGGCGCCCGGTCGAGCCAACTCATCATCAACGCGGTCTGCGAGGCTCTGTCGTGAGCGACAAGGTGGGAATCGTGATCGTCTCGCATTCCGCCAAGGTCGCCGAAGGCGCAGCGGACATGGTGCGCCAGATGGTTGGCAGCGATGTTCCGCTTGCCTGGTGCGGTGGCGATCCGGACGGCGGGCTTGGCACCGATGTCGGCAAGATCATGGCGGCTATTGACGACGCGTGGTCGGCTGCCGGCGTTGCTATCCTGACCGATCTGGGCGGTGCTGAAACCAACAGCGAGATGGCGATTGAAATGCTCGACGACGACAGAGCCAACAAGATCGCGATCCTGAATGCGCCTCTAGTCGAGGGTGCAGTCATCGCGGCAACCGAAGCCTGGGGCGGCAGCAGTTTGGAGGAGGTCAAACAGACGGCGGAGGAGCTGTCGCCGTGAGCGATGTATCGTCTGCCGAAGCTTCGGTGTTCATGACCCATGACGTCGGGCTGCACGCCCGCCCGTCCGTGGCACTGACAAAATTGGCCAAAAGCCACGGTGCCGCGATTGAACTGGCGCAGGCGGCCGATGGTCCCTGGATCGATGCCAAGAGCATCGTCAAGGTCATGGCCATGAAGGCGCCGAAGGACACGACACTCTACTTCCGCGCCGAGGGCGAAGGTGCAGATGCTGCCGTCGCCGACTTGGTTGCTTTGGTCGAAAACGACTTCGGCCTGGACGACTGAACGCCATGGCGAGCGAGGTGCGGTACTCCGGCCAACCCGCTTCGCCGGGCTTGGCGATCGGCGTGGTCGTCGTGTCGGATCGGATCGCCGCGATGGCTCGCGATGTCGGCTCGCCCGATGAGGAAATCGCGGCGCTCAAGGCGGCGGTCGCAAGTGCCGCCGCGGCGATTGGCGATTTGATCACCCGGGTCGAGGACACCAACCCGGAAGGCGCGGCGATCTTAGAGTTTCAGTTCGCCATGCTGGAAGATGACGCGCTGATTGAGCCGGCAATCGCGCGCATCGCGAACGGCTCGGCGGCCGATGTGGCGTTCGCCGAAGTCATGGACGAGATGGCAGCGGACTATGAAGCTTCGGGTGACGACTATTTCGCGGCGCGCGCCTCCGATCTGCGCGATTTGAAGGAACGTGTCGTCCGCGCTCTTTCGGGCGATGACGAGGACGTGCTCGAATTGCCAGACAACGGCGTTTTGATCGCCGACGATTTGACGCCCTCCGCGTTCCTTTCGATCCAGTGGCGGAACGGGCAGGCGATCGCGCTATCGACCGGCAGCCCAACGGCGCATGTCGCCATCCTTGCCAGGGCCCGAGACATTCCAATGGCGGTTGGACTCGGTCCCATAAAGGCCGCCGACGGTGAGACCGCCATTCTCGACGGTGAAGCCGGAACGTTGACGCTCGACCCGGACGCGCAAACAGCGAGGCGAAGCCGGGACCGTTTGGCCGAACAATCCCGTCAAAGTGCCGCAGACGCCAACCAGCTCGCGGAACCGGCGATCACTGCCGATGGCGAACCGGTCGAGGTTCATATCAACATTGCCGGGCCGGCCGAGCTCGATGAGATCGATCCAACGATCTGCGACGGCGTCGGTCTGGTTCGCACGGAGTTCTTGTTCAGCAATCGGGATGGTTTGCCGGACGAGGATGAACAGGCGGCGGCCTATGAACGGATTCTGATCTGGGCAAAGGGCAAGCCGGTGACGATCCGCACGCTCGATGCCGGCGGTGACAAGCCGATAGCTGGCTATACGCTTGACGGCGAAGGTAACCCATTCTTGGGCTTGCGCGGCATTCGGCTCAGTCTCGCGCGGCATGCTGTGTTCGAGACACAGTTGCGTGCGCTCGTCAGGGCGGCACCTGTCGGATCGCTTCGCATCATGGTGCCGATGGTTTCGATCCCCGATGAGATGACGACGGTAAACCGGCTTGTTGATGGATTGGTGTCTGACGAGGGTTCGCGGCCGGCGGTCGGCATGATGGTCGAAGTGCCGTCCGCGGCGCTGACGCTTGAGCGATTCACCACCGATTTCGTTTCAATCGGCTCGAACGACTTGACCCAATATGTCATGGCAGCGTCACGGGACTCGTCGGACGTCGCGGCACTTCAAGATGCCGCCGATCCGGCCGTCCTCAAATTGATCGCGATGACCGTTGATGCCGCCAAGCGGATGGGCATTCCGGTCAGTTTGTGCGGCGATGCGGCAGCCGACCCGCGCGTGTTGCCGGCGCTTTTGGCGACGGGTCTTCGATCGATTTCGGTCGTTCCCTCGGCGGTCGGGCGGGTTAAACGGATCATCCGGTCGTGGTCGGCCGCGCAATTCCGAACGGAGGCTTGAGATGAAGAAATTGATGAACGGCGTCGACACGATCCTACGCGAAAGCCTGACCGGGTTCTGCGCGGCCCATGCGGATCTCGTGACGATGGGCGAGGACGGTAAATTCGTTCGCCGGGCAGCACTGAAGCAAGGCAAGCCTGCGCTGATCTCGGGTGGCGGATCGGGACATGAGCCATTGCACGCCGGGTTTGTCGGCCACGGCATGTTGGATGCCGCCTGCCCCGGCGAGGTCTTCACGTCGCCGACGCCCGATCAGATGCTGGCCGCAGCCGAAGCTGTCGAGACCGGCGGTGGCGTCCTCTACATCGTGAAGAACTACGAAGGCGACGTCATGAACTTTGAGATGGCGGCGGAGATGGCGTCGGGCGATGTCATGACGGTCCTGACCAATGACGATGTCGCCGTCGAGGACTCGCTCTTTACCACCGGCCGGCGCGGCGTGGCCGGTACCGTGGTTGTCGAGAAGATTGTCGGCGCGGCGGCCGAAGCCGGTGCCGATCTTGCGTCGCTGAAGGCGCTCGGCGACCGGGTCAATGCCGCGACACGCTCGATGGGTGTGGCGCTGACGAGCTGCACGGTGCCCGCCGCCGGCAAGCCGACATTCGATATCGGCGACGACGAAATCGAAATGGGCGTCGGCATTCATGGCGAACCGGGGCGTAAACGTGTACCGCACAAACCGGCCGATGCCATTGTCGCCGACATGATGGATGCCATTCTTGGCGATTTCGACGCGAGCGGTGGGCCGGCGCTTCTTTTTGTCAACGGCTTCGGCGGCACGCCGGCAATGGAGCTTTATCTGGTCTACAATGCCGCCCGTGCCAGACTCGAGAAAGACGGTTATTCGGTCGCGCGATCGCTGGTCGGCGACTACGTGACGTCGCTGGAGATGCAGGGCTGTTCGATCACCGTCACGCGGCTCGACGACGAGATGGCCGGCTACTGGGATGCGCCGGTTCACACGGCGGCGCTCAGAGCCGGGATGTAGGCGGCACCGATCTCTTAGCCGCGTTGCTCCAGGGCGATACCAGCCGGTTTGAGGACCGGGCCGTCGAGAAGAATGGGCTTCTTGGCCCCATGGCGGCGGATATCGACCGGCGTTGGCGCATAGTTGAACCAGAACCGCCAAGATCCCAACTCCCGCCGTCTGAGGCCATCCGGCAGCGCCGTAATGGCGATCCCGGTGTCGGCGGCGACATCGGCGACAATGCGGTCGAACAGCTTCGTGTCCGGCCAGCCAGCGAGATAACGGATCCGGTCCTGTCGAAGCAGGCCCGGTCCTTCCGGCGTATTGAAGACAGGCTCGACGCCATCACCGTGGGCGAGCGTCTCGAACCACCGGATGAAATGCCCATTGCGTCCACCGGCATCGATCGCGACCTCCGGCGGCAGCGACTGGGTCGTAATGACGCGCGCATTCAAGATATGTTCGGGCAAGATCGGCGGCAGGTCGTCGGGAATCCGGAAATTCCGATCGCGCGATCCAGTGCGCGGGCCGATAATGGTCACCCCTTCGAACCGGCTCAACGCCTTCAGCGTCTCGCGCGTCCAGGCAAAGAGACCCGGCACGAAGACGGCGTGATATCCGCTCCAATCCTCGGCACGCGACGATAGGATGTCGATGGTCAACCCGGCCCGCCGCAACGCGCGATAGGTTTCGAAGATGAGGTCGGAATAGTTGAAGTCGGCGCCTTGTGGCTGAATCCGCCATGCCCAGTCGGAGGGATAATCGAAGACGATGGCGACCGGCGCCTGACTGGCCTCTTCGAACGTGCCGAGTGAAGCGATATCCGCGACGAGGCTTGAGACTTCGGCCACGGCGGCGTCATGGCTTGAATCCGGCCGCAAAAGGCCCGTGTGCATTTGCTCCTGGCCGAACGGCGCCTGTCGCCAGCGGAAATAGGACACGGTCTCGGCGCCGTGGGCAAAAGCTTCCATCGACCACAGGCGGACCATGCCAGGAAGCGGTGCCGGGTTCCATGGCGCCCAGTTGACCGGCCCCGGCTGCTGCTCCATCACCCAGAGCCTGCCGCGACCGGCGGCGCGGTAGAGGTCGTGATGAAAAGCCTGGAAATCCGGATCGCCCTGGCGCACGAAGTGCGCGGCGTGTTCCGGTTCCCGCTCGCGACGTTCGGACAGGAAGCCGATCGGATAAGAATCCCAGGTCGCGCCGTCGTGCTCGGCGGCGACCTTGAAGTGATCGAAGTCCGCGAACCGGCCCATATAGTTATGCAGGATCAGTCGGCCGGGGCTGAAGCGGCGCAGGATGTCGACTTGCGCGGCGTCAAAAGTCGCAACCTGGTCGGAGCTATACCGCCAAAAATCGAGCCGGTGCGCCGGATGCGCCTCTGTGACGGTCAGGTTCGGCAGGTCGATCTCGGCAAAACTGCGATACGTCATCGACCAGAACGCCGTGCCCCAAGCGTCGTTCAACGCGCCGATGTCGCCGTAACGCTCCTTGAGCCAGTCCCTGAATCCTTCGAGCGCGGACGCGGAATAGGACAGGACCGTATTGTGACAACCATATTCATTGTCGGTCTGCCAGGCCGCGATGCCGGGATGATCGCCGAGCCGGCGTGCGAGCGCCTCGACGATGCGGATGCACTCCCGGCGATAGCCGGCATGGGAGAAGCAGTAGTGCCGTCGCGATCCAAACCGTCGCGGCCGGCCCATCTCGTCGATCGCCACCATGTCCGGCATGGAATCGACCAGCCATTTGGGCGGCGTCGCGGTCGGGGTTCCAAGCACGACTTTCAGACCGGCGCTGGCCAGCGTTTCTATCGCGTGCCGTAACCAGGTGGCATCGACCGCGCCGGGCTCCGGCTCCAGGTGCGACCAGGCAAACTCGCCAACCCGGACATAGGTCAGGCCGAGCGCTGACATGCGGCGGGCATCTTCGGCCCATTGGCTCTCGGGCCAGTGCTCGGGGTAATAGCACACGCCAAGCGTTGGACGGGTCATGAGGGCCTCAAAGCAGCACGCGTGGCTCCGGCCATCCGGTCACGCCTGGATCGACCGAAAAGAGTGCGCCGGATTGTGGCGCGTTTTTCAAATCATCCTCGCTCATGGCCTGACGGGCGGACGTCACGAAGAGCCGTTGAAGACCGGGCCCGCCAAAAGCCGGGCACGTGGCGTTTGGGGCGGACAGGGCGATGCGCCGATCGACCGTGCCGTCGGGGCGATATCGAGTCACGCGACCGCCCCGCCATTCGGCATTCCACAGAAAACCGTCAGCATCGGTCACGCTGCCATCGGGCACGAACGGCTCGCCTGAGAGATCGACGAAGATCGATGGCGTGCCGACTGGGTCTCCGGTGGCCGGGTCAAGGCCCCAGCGCATGACCTGACCCTTTCGGGAGTCAGTGAAATACGCGGTTTCGCCGTCAGGTGAGAAGCAGATGGAGTTGGGCACGGTGACGCGGTCCATGAGCTTGACGAGATTGCCCCGACAATAGCGATAAATCGCGCCGGCGTCGCGCTCGGCGTTAAGGCCCATAGTGCCGATCCAGAAGCCGCCACGGGGGTCGGCGCGGCCGTCATTTGACCGCGTGTTGGGGTTGTCGGCCTCTAGGTCGATGACGGTGTCTGACCGGCCTGATTGGACGTCGAACGTGAACAGCGCCCGCTCGGAAGCGATCAAGAGTGTTGTCTCGTCGATCCATCCGGCTGCCGAAACTCGGTCATCAAAGGTCCAGGAGGAGACAGAGCCACCCCTGGCATCTGAAGCGAACATGGTGCGCTCGATGATGTCGAACCAGAACAGGCGCTCAGCCTTTGGGTGCCACAACGGCCCCTCGCCGAGGGTGTTTCCGGCGTCGATCAATACACTTGCCTCGTCTGTCACTCACACGCCCTCCAAGCGCTTACGGTTGCGCGCGCTCTCTCGCCGACCTTATCGGCCGTGTCGCCCGGACGGTAGAGGCTCGATCCAAGGCCGAAACCGGTCGCACCGGCGGCCCGATAGGCAGCGAAATCCGCCGCATCGACGCCGCCGACGGCATAAACCGGACACGATTGAGGCAAAACGGCCTTTAGGGCTTTGATCCCGTTCGCGCCAAGGGCTTGCGCCGGAAAGATCTTCAAACCCGTCGCGCCCGCCGCGAGCGCCGCGAAGCATTCGCTTGCAGTGAATGCGCCAGGCCACGATCCCATATCACGGGAGCGGGTTCGGCGTATGACAGCGCTGTCGGTGTTTGGCGAAACGATGAACCGACCGCCGGCCGCATGCACGGCGTCGACATCATCGACGGTCAAGACCGTGCCGGCACCGATCTCGGCGCGCCCGGCAAAGGCCTTCGCCATGCGGCCAATGCTCTCCAATGGCTCAGGCGAGTTGAGCGGTACCTCGACCCGCGTGATACCGGCGTCGATCAGGGCTTGGCCAACGTCAACGGCTTCACCGGGTGCAATACCGCGCAGGATGGCGATTAAGGGCAATGCGCTCATGACGCGCGCCGCGCAAGGACCTTTGAGCGCCGATAGGCGTGGGCAAGTCCGGTCGCGACCATGGCATTGCCGTCGTGGACGTACGCTCTTCGGCCGAGAGCGCCGAGCGCATCGCCGTAGAGTGCCGTCAAGGGCGCACCGCCGATGACGGCGATCGTTTCGCTATGCGCCTGTGGCAGCGCCGCCGCCAATTCGGCGCCGATCAGCAGACCCGAAAGCCTGGCCCTTTGTCGCTCGGCGTGTTGATCGAAGAGCAGATGCCCGGCGCGAAGGGCGAAGAGGTGGGACAAGACGGCGCTCCTTGCTTCGGCACCGTCGTGAACTCCACCAATAAACGCATCCATGTCGAAAGCCTCCGCGGTCACAGAATGGCGCAGGATGGACCGCTCAGCGAGAAGGGCGAAAAGCTCGCCGGTCATGAACGTCCGGACGCCGGTAACTGTGTCGCCGGACAAGCGCAGCCATTTGGAATGGGTTCCAGGCATGCAAAGCGTGGCATCTCCCGAGCCGTGCGTCGCTGCATAGCCGAGCGCTTGCGTTTCCTCGCCGCGTACCACGTCGGGGGCATTGGGATCGCGCTTGGCAATGCCGGGTAGAATACGGACCTCGGAAAAAGGTGCATCGATTGGGATGGTGACGGCCTTGGCGGCGATGTCGTCAAGGCGCACGGGCAGGTTCAGATAGGTGGCCTCGGCCCAACCCTGACGGCTTCCGACCATGCCGCACATGAGCACGGGCGGGATCGTATCTTCGGCGCAAACACGTCCCACTAAACCTGCGAGCGCGGTCGCGAACTCATGAGGCGCGATCGCGTTCATGCCCGGTCCGTCGTCGCAGGAGGCGACGATTCGATCGTTGGCATCGAAGGCGTAGAGCCGCATATGGGTCGTGCCCCAATCGACACCGATCCAGTCAACCCTATGGTCTTCCGGCGCGCTCATGTCGTTCTAGGGTCCGTACTCAATTAGGTCATGCGTTCTGCGCGTGTCGGATTTCGCTTCTGACAAGGCGCAAGACCGCAGGACGTCTGGCCGACTTTCAAGGGCTTGCAACGCCGTAAGGGGCGAAATCCGCCGCGCCCGATGGGTTTGACCAGAGCCGTCCATCTGCCGTGCCAACCTCTCTCGTATAGACTTAGGCCTGTCCTTCGTTCGGTTTGCTTGCATCTGAACGGCTCTCTCCAAACAGAACACACGACTCAATTGAATACGGATCCTAGACCCAACCCGCGTCGACGATCATCGTTTGCGCGGTCATCATCCGCGCGGCGTCGGAGGCGAGAAACAGGCAGGGGCCGATCATATCTTCGGGCTGAATAAGCTCTTTGAGTGCTTGGCCCTTCAACGTCGCCTCTATGCCCTCATCCGTGACCCACAGCCGCTTCTGGCGCTCTGTCATCACCCAGCCCGGCAGGATGCAGTTCACGCGGATGTTGTCGGGGCCAAGTTCGTTGGCGAGCAGGCGGGTTAGACCCACGATCGCGGCCTTGGCAGTGCCATAGGCTGGATATTCGGGATTGGCGAGAAGATAGGAAATCGAGGAGTAGTTGACGATTGCTCCGCCGCCCATTGCCTTCATGCCCGGCGCCACGGCCTGTGCCGTGAAGAAGTGCGGTCGCAGGTTGATGTTCATGGTGTCGTCCCAGTCGTCGGGGGCGTAGTCCATGAGCGTGTGGCGGGTGTCGTTGGCGGCGTTGTTGACCAGAACCTGGATGTCACCCTGTTGTGCTGCCGCTTCGCCAATCGCCGCCTGAAGCGCAGGGATGTCGCGAATATCGCACTGGATGAACAACGGGCGCTGCCCATGCTTTTTCTCCATCGCGTCGCAGTGGGCGGCATTGGTTTCCGGATTTTGGCCAACGAATGCGACCCTGGCGCCTTGTTTGAGGAACCCGTCGGTCAGATAGGCGCCGATCCCCGATCCGCCGCCGGTGATGAACACGGATTTGTCTTTCAGGTCCGGGAAGATGGTACTCGGTTCCATGGCGTCCTCAGTCTGTGGCCTCGCCGGTCACGATCCAGGCGGTGTCCGGCAGGGCGTTCGGTAAGACGATGCCGGCTGTCATGAGCGCCCGACCCGACAACACGAGACCGTCATCATTGACAAGCGGCGATGCATAATCCCGGCAAATGATTGGATCGATGTCCTGCTGATTTTCAAGCGCCAAACGATACGCCCGGTCGGGGTCCAATCCGGCGAGCCGCAGCGCCGGGCTCGCCGTGCGTGGCGCAACGTCCAGATGGGCGTCGAACAGGATGAAGCGATTCGTCTCCTCAGAGACGACCATATGAGCGATACGGCTCTTGTCGCTTGTGTCGAGCCGATGGCTGTTGCCACCATGCACCCAGCCGCGATGGGCCTTATAATAGGCGATGGCGGAGCGCAGGCGGTCTGATTCACCAGCATCAAGCTCACGGAGATCGGCCTCGATACCAAAGTGTCCGCCAAGCGCGACCCCGCAACGAAATCCCATGGGCAGGACACGGCCCGACGTGTGGCAGCGGCGTGGACCGACATGGCTACCGACGATCTCGGGCGGCAGGAAAAGCATGGCCTCGTGCTGCATCTCGGCGCGCAATCGTGCATCGTTGGAATCGGACAGCCAGACCCGGTGGGTACGCGCCAGGATTTCCGCATCGAGCCGGGCACCGCCGGAGGCGCATGTTTCGATCTCGACGGCCGGGTGCGCCACTCGGATACGGTCGATCAGGGCATAAAGCGCCAGGGTTTGGCGGTGTGTCAGCGGCCGCCCGGACGCATCGAGGGCCAGAGCCAGATCGCGGTTCATGTCCCATTTGAGATAGTCGATGGAATACTCCGACAAAAGCGCGCCAAGGCATCCGGTAAGGTATTCGACAACGTCGGGGTTTGTGAGGTCCAAGAGATGCTGATTGCGGCCGCGTATCTCGATGTAGTCTTCCGGCTTGATCAGCCACTCAGGATGGGCGCGCGCGAGATCCGACTCCGGACTGACCATTTCCGGTTCGACCCAAAGGCCGAACGTCATGCCCAGGCCCTGCACATGGTCGATCAACGGGGTCAAGCCATCTGGATACTTGCGGCGGTCGACCGTCCAGTCGCCAAGGGCCTTGGTATCGTCATCGCGGCCTTTGAACCAGCCGTCATCGAGCACGAAGCGCTCGACACCGAGAGCCGCTGCCTCGTCGGCAAGGTCTTTGAGCACTGACAGCTCGTGATCGAAATAAACCGCCTCCCAGCAGTTGAAGTGCACCGGGCGCGGGCGCTTCGGGTCGGGAAAACGGACGACCTGGCGCATGTGGCGGTGAAACGTCCGCATGACGCCGTTGAGTCCCGAACCGGAATAGGTCGCGACGATTTTGGGCGTCTTGAACGACTCGCCGGGCAGCAAGCGCATCTCGCCCGGCTCCAAGAAGGCGCCCGCCTGAATCTGGCCGCGTCCATCAGGCAGGCGCTCGACCGCCATGCGGTGATTGCCGGACCAGGCAAGGTGAACCGCGTAGGCCTCGCCCGCGACATGGGTGCAATTCGGAAGCGGGACGATAAAGGCCGGGAAGTGATCGTGGGCGGTGCGACCGCGGCGATTTTCGCGGACGTGCTGGCCCTGCGTTATCGCGACGGTCTCCGGGCGAAACTCTCGCGTCCAGCGTCCGGCGAAGTCGATGAGCGACAGCGCCGCAGGATTGAGCGGCAGAACGGGCGCGGCAAGCCAGTCCAGCCAATAGGGTGCGTCGCCCGTATTGGTGAGTTCCGAGTAGGCCGTGATGCTGTTCGCCGATGGGTCGAGCGCGACGTGAATTGAAAGCGTCAGGCCGCGCGCGACTTCTTCGGCATGGAACACGAGCCCGTGCTCGGTTTCGACCGAGACCAATTGGAACTGCTTCGTGCTCCCCGTTCCGTTCTCGCGGTGGCCGACGAGACCAGGTGTGCCGGGAAACGCCCAGCCAGCCTCCGGGCACAGGCTCGCCTCCATCGGTGCATCCAGCATCGCCGGGGTGCGTGGCGGAGCGAGTGCGGCGGTCAGCGCCGCCAGGTCTTCGTCTTCGGCAAGCGATGCGCCCCAGTGGATACAAACCGGTAGACGACCATCGAGACTGGCGAAGGCTAGCGTCTGTCCCGGACTGTCGAGACGCCAGGTCGCAAGAGTCCCGGCCGCGCGATCCCGCATCGCTAGACCCTATCAGCCCTTTGTCGCGCCGAGCGTGAGCCCGGCAATGAAGTGTTTTTGCGCCAGGAAGAACATCAAGACGGGTGGTATCGCCGCCATGAGCGATGCCGCCGAGACAAGATGCCAGCGGTTTACGAACTGTCCATTGAGGGCGCGGACGCCGGCGGTGATCGGCTTAGAGGATTCGCCCTGGGTCAGGACGGTTGCCCAGAAGAAGTCGTTCCACACGAAGGTGAAGATCAATACTGCAAGCGCGGCAATCGCCGGTCGGACGAGCGGCAGAACCAAGTGCCAGAAAATTCGAAACTCGCCGACGCCCTCGATCCGTGCCGATTCAATCAGTTCATAGGGCAGCGCCTTGATGAAGTTGCGCATGAAAAGCGTGCAGAATCCGGCTTGGAACGCGGCGTGGAAGAGCACGAGCCCTGTCACGGTGTCATAGAGGCCCGTGCGCACCGAGAGATCGCGGACCGGAACCATGAGAATCTGGAACGGCACGAAGTTGCCGGCAACGAAAATAAAGAACAGCGGCAAAGCAGCCTTGAACCGGTAAACGGCCAGCGCATAGCCTGCCAAGCAGGCCAGCGAAACGGCAATGATCACCGTCGGCACCGTGATGAAGATGGAGTTTTGGAAGTACTGCAGCGCTTCCGACTGTGTGAAGACGGCCGTGTAGTTCTCGATCAAATTGAACTCAGAGGGAATGCCGAAGACATTGCCGGAGTTGATGTCCTCGGCAGGTCGGATCGATGTCGCCAGGATCGCCAGGAGCGGCAGCAGCCAGATGAACAGCGAAATCGGCAGGAACACCTTGTAGGCCCACTGGAATGCAGGGCTGGTTTTCTCGATCGGTGCGGGAAACATGTTAGCCGCTCCCTTTTGTCTGGCGTCCCGGTAGCTCCTTGCGCACTTTCGCTGGCAGCTTGGACCGCACGATGTCGTAGGACAGTTCGAGCCGTTCTTTCAGTTCCTGATTGTCGATGTCTTCGGGGAGCCGGACCCAGCTCTTGTGGAAGTAAGGCGCATGCATCGCGGCGCCGACCTCCTTGAGCATGTCGGCCGTCTCGATGTCGGGGCATTTGATGGAGACGCCCTCGGCAACGGCGCCGATGCAGGCGAACATCTTGCCGCCGACTTTCCAGGCGTCGTGGCCGCCACCCCAGGGGTCGGAGACCTCGGCGCCCGGGAGCGCTCCGCAGATTTCCGCGACCCGATCTCTGAAGACCGCGCCCATCTTACCGTGCGTCCTTCTCGTCGAGATACATCCGGTAGAGGAAGTATGAGATGTAGACGAGCATGATGAGGAACAGGACGGTGGCGATCGCCGAGCCATAGCCCATACGGAATCCGTATTCGGAGAGCGCCGTCTCGAACATGTAATAGGCGAGCACGTTGGACGATCCGTAAGGTCCGCCCTGTGTCATGATCGCGATCATGTCGAAGGAGCGTAGCGCGCCGATGACCGTAACGACGATGGCGATGAACGTCGCCGGGCGCAGTTGCGGCAAGACCACATGCCACAGCATGTTCCAGCCCTTCGCGCCGTCCAGCCGGCCGGCCTCGATCTGTTCCGGGTTCACGTTGTTGAGACCGGTGAGATAGAGGATCATGCAATAGGCGATCTGCGGCCACAGCCCGGCGAAGATGATGCCGTAGGTGACGAAACGCTCGTCGCCCAGAATCGACGGCGGCGTGGCGCCGAAGAAGGTCCAGATCTCGCCAACCACACCGAAATTCGGATTGTAGAACCAGGTGAAAATCAGGCCGACGACGACCTGGGAAATCACGAAGGGAAAGAAGAACAGCGACTTGTAGATGCGCATACCGGTGACGGTCTGGTTCAAGAACAAGGCGACAAACAGACCGGCCGGCACGGCAAGCATATAGAGCACCAGCCACAGTACGTTGTTCCACAGCGAAGTGTAGAACCGATCGTCGTCTATGAGCTCTGCATAGTTGCGCATGCCGACCCACACCGCATCGCCCAGACCATCCCATTCGAAGAAGGAAATCCAGATCGACTGAAAGATCGGCGCGATGACATAGACGACGAAGAACAGCATCGCCGGCGCGAGGAACAGCCACGGCGCGATCGCGAGGCGATTGCGCTTATACCAGCTTCTGTCGTCCGGCCCGGGTGTCGAGACCGGTAGCGCAGCGTCCGTCATGGTTCCTCCCCGTCCAGTCGCGGCGGACGCGTTCGCCCGCTCGTTATGGGACGTCGCCGGACGCCGTTTTTCGGCGCCCGGCGATCTGCATTACTTGTAGACGCGCTCTTGGATCTTATCGAGGCGCTTGAGGATGGCGTCCAGGCGATCGGGCTTGATCATGAACTCCTGGAAGCCTTCCATGCCGGCCTTGGCCATCTCGGCCGGTGCATCGCGGTCGTAGAACTGCGCAAGGCCCGCGGCCGTCGACACGGTTTCAAAGCCCTGCTGGATGAACTTGTCGTCACCCACGGTGGCGTTGCTGTTCGGCGGCAGCTGACCGATGGTCTCATTCCATGCGCTTTGGATGTCCGGACGGGCGATGAACGCCAGGAACTTGCGCGCATTCTCCTTGTTCGTCGCATTCGACGGGATGAAGAATGCGTCGGCCGGTGCTTCCTCGGCACGCGGCACGCCCGGCGTGATTTCCGGGAACGGGAAGTAGTCGATCTGATCGTAGGTCAGACCGGCGTTCTTGTACGCGTCGACCGAGAAATTGCCCATCACGTACATCGCCGCTTCGCCATTGGCGAAGGGAGCGACGGCATCCTGCCACGACATGGTGGCGTGGTTCTCGATGAAATAGCCCGGCTCGATAAGTTCCTTCCACTTGTCGAAGACCGCGCGAATGCGATCGTCGGTGTACTTGATTTTGCCGGCCGTCAGGTCGTTGTGGACCTCGTAGCCATTGGTGCGCAGGTTCAAGTAGTCGAACACGCCGGCGGCGGTCCAAAGGAACTTCGTGCCGATCGTGAACGGCGTGATGCCGTTCTCTTTCAGCTTGGCACAGGCGGCGAGAAGTTCATCCCAGGTCTTGGGCTCTTCGATGCCGAGATTGTCGAAGATGTCTTTGCGGTAGTAGATGCCCCACTGATAGTAGGAATAGGGGACGCCCCACTGCTTGCCGTCCATGGTCATGGTCGGCTTGATGGCAGCAAAGGACTCGTTGAGGCCTTCCTGCTCCCAAAGGTCGGATATGTCTTCGAACTGACCGGCGTTCACGAACGGCGCCATCCGGTTGCCCGGATACCAGGCGGTGATGTCGGGTGCATCCGCCGACAGGAAGTTGCGGATCGCGGTCTTGTGCGCTTCGCGGTCGTTGATGTTCACCGTGACCGAGATGTCCGGATATTCTGCCTTAAAGGCTTCGACGGCGGCCTCAAATCCGGCTTTCGGCGCCGGATTCGGATCGTCGAAATTGATGATGAGTTCGTTGGCGAAGGCCGGTGCCGCCAAGGCGGCCGTGGCCAAAATCGCAGCCGTTCTCATGAGGGATTTCAGCATTCAAAGGTCCTCCCATTTCTGCCGTTTCCCGATGCCGGAAAGTCCGGGCACCCGCATTTCTCGTCCCTTGGAACATCGACCGTCGCAGACTCAGGGGGGACGATATTTGTTCCATATAACGGAACTGAATTTGACTATTTGGAATTAATGCGATATGTTGTTATCAATGTCAAGCGCGCTGCGACGGCGTATCAGCACGCCGCAGGCTGGATAGAAGACAACAGCGGAACGGGCCATGGTGGGAGTCGCCGTAAACGAAAAGACCTTTGACCGTGCCAAGGCGCGCCCGACGACGGGCACGCTCGGCAAGGCCATGGACGTGCTCGATGCCATTGCTCTATCGCCCGAGCCACCGCGCTTCACCGATCTCTTGAACCAGCTCGGCGTGCCGCGCGGCACGCTTCATCGTCAGGTCAGCCATCTGGTCCAGGAAGGACTCGTCGTTGCCAATCGCGACCATGCCTATGAACTCGGCCCTCGGCTTCTTCAGCTGGCATCGCGCGCATGGTCGACCAACAGCTTTAGACGGATCGCCGAACCGCATCTGCGGGCGCTGCACGAAATCTCCGGCGAAACGGTTCATCTGGGTGTTCTGAGCGGTCATGAAGTGGTCTATCTCGACAAGGTCGAGAGCAGGCAGGCGGTGCGCATGCATTCGCAGATCGGCAACACCTCGCCGGCCTATTGCACGGGTGTCGGCAAGGCGATGCTCTCGGTGCTCGACGATGCCGCTATCGCCGATATCGCAGCGCGGACGGATTTTGTCCGCCACACGCCGACGACACTGAAGAACACGACCGAGCTTGCGGCGGAGATCGCCGAAATCCGCCGTACCGGGCTGGCTTTCGATCGCGAAGAACACGAGCCTGGGATTCATTGCGTCGCGGCTCCGATTGCCGCGGAGGAATCGCAATTCATCGCCGGTCTGTCGATCACAGCACCGTCGTTCCGCGTGCCGATGGCTCAATTGGAGGCCTATGGCGACGCTGTCACGGCAACGGCAAATGCAATCAAGGACGACATCGTGACCAGGCTCGGCCCTCGCCGGAGCTAGGTCGCAACACGGAGGACATCATGGCAGAAGTTAAGCTGCGGTCGGTCACCAAGTCATTCGGTGACGTTACCGTCATTCACGGCGTCGATCTGGATATCGACGAGGGCGAGTTCGTCGTCTTCGTCGGCCCCTCTGGGTGCGGCAAGTCAACCTTGTTGCGCATGGTTTCAGGGCTGGAAGAGGTTACCTCCGGCACGATGACGATCGGCGGCGACGACGTCACGCATGTCGAACCCGCCGAGCGCGGCGTTGCCATGGTCTTCCAATCCTACGCGCTTTATCCGCACATGACGGTTCGCGACAATATGGGCTTCGGCTTGAAGATGGCGAAAACGCCGCCCGACGAGATCGAACGGCGCGTCAAGAAGGCGGCCGAGATCTTGCACCTCGATCAGTTGCTCGACCGCAAGCCGAGCCAGCTCTCCGGCGGCCAGCGCCAGCGCGTCGCGATCGGTCGGTCGATCGTGCGCGAGCCGCGTGTCTTTCTGTTCGACGAGCCGCTGTCCAATCTGGATGCGGAACTGCGGGTGCAAATGCGGCTAGAGATCGCCACGCTGCATCAGGATCTGGGCGCGACGATGATCTACGTCACTCACGATCAGACGGAGGCGATGACGCTTGCCGACAAGATCGTGGTGTTGCGCGCCGGGCGGATCGAGCAGGTCGGCTCGCCGCTGGCGCTTTACGACAATCCGAACAATCAGTTCGTTGCCGGCTTCATCGGTTCTCCGAAAATGAATTTCCTCGACGCCAAGGTGTTGGGCGGCGGCGATCGCGGCGTGCGCATCCAACTGCCGAAACAGGGCGGCGCGGAGATCGAGATGCCGTTGGCCGACGCACGGCCGGAGCCAGGGCAGCCGATCATCTTCGGAGTGCGACCGGAGCATCTGGATGGTGACGGCGATGGCGCGGACATCAATTTGACGATTGAGGTCTCTGAGCATCTCGGCGGCACGAACTTCTTCTACGCGTCCGGCGATGGCGGCGAGACGGTTGTTGTCGAAGCGCGCGACGGCCGTGACGTGAAACATGGCGACCAAACGACGGTGCGCATTGATCCGGCACGTAGCTATCTTTTCGACGCAGAAGGTCAAAGACTGCGCTAGGGTCCCGACCCTAAACGCCCACGATACCGTTGCGAGGACACTCAACCGCTTGATTTTCCCGCCCGGCGCGGTCTAATCGCCAACCATGATCGGCCGGTTGGCCGGCAGACCGGAGGGCGTGCCATGGATTCGATGATCGCGGAAGAAGAAGCAGCCCGCGCCCATCCTGCGATTACGAGCGGTCCCGATTGGTGGCGCGGTGCCGTCATTTATCAGATCTACCCGCGCTCTTACCAAGACTCCAATGACGATGGAATCGGCGATCTCAGGGGTATTGCCGACAGGCTCGACCATGTCGCTGATTTAGGCGTCGACGCGATCTGGATCTCGCCTTTCTTCGCGTCGCCGATGAAGGATTTCGGCTACGATGTGTCGGACTATTGTTCCGTCGATCCCATGTTCGGATCGCTCCAGGATTTCGACCTTTTGATCGATAAAGCCCACGGTCTCGGCCTGCGCGTGATGATCGATCAAGTGTTGTCCCACACGTCCGATCAGCATCCCTGGTTCGCGGAAAGCCGGCTTTCCAGAGATAACGCGAAATCCGACTGGTATGTCTGGGCCGATCCGAAGCCCGATGGATCGCCGCCGAACAATTGGCTGTCGATTTTCGGCGGCTCGGCCTGGCATTGGGACACACGCCGGCGCCAGTACTATCTGCACAACTTCTTGACCTCACAGCCGGATCTCAATTTCCATAACCTGGCCGTCCAGGACGCGCTACTGGACACGGTGCGGTTTTGGCTCGACCGCGGTGTCGACGGGTTCCGGCTCGATACGATCAACTTTTTCGTGCACTCGGCTGGCCTGGAAGATAATCCGGCGCTTCCCGATGATGCCCGCAACGCGTCGATCGCTCCGGCGGTCAATCCCTACAACTATCAGGACCATCGCTACGACAAGAGCCAGCCGGAGAACCTCGCGTTTCTGCGCCGGTTTCGGGCGCTGTTGAACGAGTATCCAGGCGCCGCCGCCGTCGGCGAAGTAGGCGATGCGCAGCGTGCGCTCGACATCATGGCGGCCTATACGTCGGGCGGCGACAAGGTCCACATGTGCTACACGTTCGACTTTCTGTCGCCGGAGTTCGGGGCCACGCACTTCCGCGATGTCGTGACCATGTTCGAGCGCAAGGTTGACGATGGTTGGGCTTGCTGGGCGTTCTCGAACCACGACGTTGAGCGCCATGCCAGCCGATGGGCGGGCCATGCCGACGGCGATCCCGATCGCTTGTCGAAGCTGATGGCCGCAGTCCTTCTGTCCTTGCGCGGTTCGGTGTGCATCTATCAGGGCGAGGAACTGGCACTGCCGGAGGCCGAGTTGGCCTACGAAGATTTGGTCGATCCCTACGGCATTGAGTTCTGGCCGGAGTTCAAAGGCCGTGATGGGTGCCGCACACCCATGGTCTGGGATTCCGTTGCTGAACACGGCGGGTTTTCCCGGCACCGCCCCTGGTTGCCGGTAACGCGGGTGCACCAGGAGCGGGCAGTGGACATTCAGTTGTCCGATCCCCAATCGGTGCTCTCGGCGTACAAGCGCCTTTTGGCCTTCCGCAAGTTCCATCCGGTGCTTAGCACCGGAGTGATCGACGTTCTTCCCGTGCAATCGAATGACGATCCAGTCTTCGCCTTCCGTCGCTCCGGCGCCGACGAAGACATTTTATGCGTCTTCAATATGAGCGCGCAGCCGGCACGCTGGCAAATTCCGGTCGATTTGACCGTTTCTGCGCTCGATGGCCACGGCTTTTCCGGCACCGTTGAAAATGACGACCTCATTCTGTCCGGGCACGATGCCTATTTTGGCACGGTCGAGAAACGATAGGGCGGTCGGGCGCATGCGCGTCGCGACAATGGGTCGACGGATCATGGTGCGCACCCATTCTGGGGCCGATGTTTAAGGACGATCTGCGCGTCGATCTGGAGCACCTCTACGGCGACAAGGCCGAAGCGGTGCTTGCTCGTCTGTCCCATGTTGCCGCCGATTTTGTGCGCGCGCATGGCGACCTTCAGTCCGCTGCTCCCGTCATCCCTCAAGAGCCGATTCTTATCGCCTATGCCGATCAGGTTCGCGACGATCGGGAACCGCCCCTCGCGGTCATGAAGCGTTGGGCGGACCGACGCCTGGCCGATTTGATCGGCGTCATCCACCTCCTGCCCTTCTTTCCTTGGAGTTCGGACGAGGGCTTTGCCGTCAAGGACTATCGGGCAGTCGCACGCGAATTCGGCGAGTGGGCGGATGTGGAGGCGTTGTCGGAGCGCTTCGACCTGATGTTCGATGCCGTGATCAACCACGCTTCAAGCGAAGGGGCTTGGTTCGCGGCCTTCAAATCCGGCATGCCGCCCTATGATCGTTACTTCCGGACTGTCTCGGATGCAGACGACATGAGCCGGGTCGTTCGCCCACGCACGACGCCTCTGTCGCACGCTGTTGAGACGGCCGACGGTCCACGCAAGGTCTGGACGACGTTCTCATCCGATCAGATCGATCTCGACTACGGCAATCCCGATGTCCTGATCGACATTGTCGATGTGCTTTTGGGCTATGTCGGCCGTGGCGCCAGACTGATCCGTCTCGATGCGGTGTGCTATCTCTGGAAAGAATCCGGCACGACCTGCATTCATCTGGACGGCACGCACCGTATCGTTCGAATCTTCCGCACCGTCCTCGACGCGGTCGCGCCATCGGTTCTTTTGATCACCGAGACCAATGTCCCGCACGCGGAGAATGTCTCTTACTTCGGAGGCCAACGGGCTGAGGCGCAGTTGGTATACAACTTTGCCCTGCCACCGCTTCTGCTTGACGCGGTCTATCGAAGCGACGCCCGCCGGATCAGCGCTTGGGCGAAGAACTTGACGGTGCCGCGCGATGGTTGCGCGTTCTTTAATATCACCGCGACCCATGACGGTATCGGTCTGCGCGGCGCGCAGGATTTCATGACACCGCAGGAGATTAGCCAGCTCGCGACAGCGACATTGGAGCGCGGCGGCCTGGTTTCCAATCGCCGCCTGGCCGATGGCGCCGAGAGTCCCTATGAGCTCAACATCACCTTCTTCGATGCGCTTCTGGCGCCAGGCGACGATCCCGACGGCGATCTGGCCATCCGCCGCTATCTCACCGTGCAGTCCGTCGCGATGGCGTTGAAGGGCGTGCCGGGCATTTACTTTCACAACCTTCTGGGCACCCCTAGCGACCATGCCGCGCTTGAGGGCAAAGATGCCTCGCTGACGGAATTCAAGCGCGTCTTAAACCGCAAGCGTATGCGCGAGGATGAGATCGAAGGCTTGCTGGGTGATCCGCTCAGTCGCGCGGCGCGAGTCTTTGAAGGATATCGCCAGCGGCTTGGCGTCTGGCGAAAGCATCCAGCCTTTGCACCGACAGCGCAGCAACGGATTCTCAACCTTGATGATCGCGTCCTCGGGATCGAGCGCGGCGGCGCGGTACTATGCCTGCACAATCTTTGCGGGGACCCGTTGACGATATCCCTCGGCCGCGACGGGCCAATGCGCGATCTCCTGAGCGGGACACTCGTCGATGGCGAGACCGTAAGCCTGGAGCCGTGGGGCATGGCGTGGCTCGATGTGTATGCCTCTTCCGACACATGATTGTTATCGGCTTTGACTTCTACGCTTCCGGCGTCGCCGGCATGTTAGCGTGCCGAGAATTCGACGGGAGCAATAGTTGAACAGTTCACCTTTGTCCCGATGCCCGCGCGCCTTGCGCTGTGTTGGTGGTCTGCTGTCGCTTCTGCTGTTCGCTGTTGGCATCGACGCAACCCTACGATCCGCAACGAGTGGCGAGGCTTTTCCAGCGGGGTGCAAGGAACAAGCGCCGTGCCTGATCGGGGAGCGGGGCTATCACGTCAAATTTCCCGACGATTGGGACGGCGTCTCGAAGCTGCCCGTCCTTCTGCATTTTCACGGTTGGAAGCGTCAAGGAACGCTGATTGTCCGGCACCGGCGGATCGCTGGCGCGACGCGCCAGTCGGGCGTGTTGCTCCTCGCGCCGAACGGACTGCGCGGATCCTGGGACTTCTGGGATGCCGACTCTGCCGACGTCGACTTCGCGCGGGCCGTGTTGGCCGACGCCGCCAAGCGCTGGCCGATCGACGAAGATCGAATCTTTGTGTCAGGCTACTCCTATGGCAGCGCCATGGCGTGGCGTTTCGCGTGCCAGGAGGGCGACCGCGTTGCCCAGGTCTTGGCCGTTTCGGGTACGCTGCCGAGCCAATACGAGGACTGTCCGACCGGTCCCGTCGCCGTCCGCCATGTGCACGGCACGAGCGACCGGGTGATGGACTTTCCGTTCGGGCCCAAGGGCGAGCACACCTATCCGGTGACCCTATGGTGGGAGAAGAACGGATGCGGCGACGCACCGGATTCGGTCGACCAATGGGCGGTGACCGAGCGCGATGCCTTCACGCGATACACCTGGACGAACTGCACATCCGGCAAGCCCGTGACGCTCGACGTCCACAGCCGAGGGCACTTCATTCCGGTCGGCTGGATCCAGCGACAGCTCGATGAGATCCTCGGTCTGGATCCCCAGGAGCGATCCTAGATCTCGGAATAAGGTTAGGTCTGCCCGCTTACCTCGCGCGTGTTCACGGACGCGCCGCACCGCGCCCGGGATGACGAAGAAACACGTGAATGATTTTATGCTCAGAGAAAGTCGCGCAACTTGTACCACAACATGGCGGCGACAAGCCCCGGTCGCTGCAGGACTCTGCCGCCTGGAAAGCCCGGCGTCGGCAGTCGTGCCATGAGGTCGAACCGCGCTGACGGCCTCTGGATAGCTTCGGCCAAAAGCTGCCCCCCAAGTGTTGCCAACGCAACGCCGTGACCCGAATAGCCAGCGGCGATCAGAATGCCGGGCGCCGGACGGTCGAAGACGGGCAAGCGCTTCATGGTGATCGCAAGGGTTCCGCCCCAGGCGTAATCGATGGCGACGTCTGCGAGTTGCGGGAAGATGCGGGTTAGGTGCGGTCGGACGAAGCCAGCGATGTCGTTCGGAAAGCGCCTTGAATAGGTTTCGCCGCCGCCGAAGACGAGACGGCCGTCGCCGGAGAAACGAAAGTAATAGACGACGAAACGGCTGTCAGAGACGGCGAGCCGGTCGGCGATCAACGCCTTTTCCTCCTCCGGCGCCATGGGGCGTGTCGCGACGACGAAGTTGTTGATCGGGAAGAGGCGAGTCTCGACCTGCGGCAGCAGCCCGTCGAGATAGCCGTTGCAGGCGACCACGACATGATCGGCTGTCACGGTTCCTTTTTCGGTTTCAACGGCCGGTGTCGCGCCCGTCGCGATCCGGGTCGCGCGGGTATCCTCATGGATCGAAGCGCCGGCGGTGCGCGCCGCATTGGCGATGCCGCGCGCGAAGTTGAGCGGGTGGATGTGCGCACCGCCCTTGTCCAGGAACCCGCCGTGGTATCCGCTGGCATTCAACTGCTCGCGCATCCCATCCGCGGTGAGCGGAACGGCGTCGTCATAGGCATAGACGGCGTTCAGGTGCAGGGCATAGTCGCGATACTCGGCCTCGTAGCGTTTCTTGTGCACCGGATGAAGGATGCCGCGTTCCAGATCGCATGAGATGTCGTGCCGGTCGATGAGTTCGACGACGAGCGCCTTGGCATCCTCGGCGATCTGCCAGAGTTTTTTCGCATCATCCAGCCCGACCATCTCTTCCAGCGCGATCTGGTCGAGCCGTTGCCCGGAGCCGACCTGACCACCATTGCGGCCCGATGCGCCCCAGCCGACTTTATTGGCTTCGATCAGGCAGACGTCTATGCCGGCTTCAGCCAGGTGCAGTGCGGTCGACAATCCGGTAAAGCCGCCGCCGACAACACAGACATCGGCACGGCGATCGCCATCGAGCGGTGAGCACGGATCGAGCGGCTGGGCGGTTGCCGCGTAGTAGCTGTCGATATGGTCGGCCATGTTAGCGCGACCTAGAGCAAGCCGTCGGCCTTCAGCGCGGCAAGGGTGTCGTCCAGCGTCTTTTCAGCAAGCGCCGCCAACTGGTCGATTTCGTTACGGTCGATCACCAGAGGCGGTGCGACGACCATCGTGTCGCCAACCGCGCGCATCACGAGCCCGTTCCTGAACGCGTGGTCGCGACAGAGCGTGCCTACTTTTCCAACCTCCGGGAAACGAGTCCGATCCGGCTTGTTTGGAACGAGTTCGAGCGCGCCCATCAGCCCCGTCATGCGCGACTCGCCGATCAGTGGATGATCCGCGAGAGCCATCCATTTGTCCTTGAGATAGGGCGCCGCCACGGTCGAAACGTGTTGGAGGATCGCCTCGTCCTCCAGGATACGAATATTCTCAAGGGCCGCCGCGCAACAGGCCGGGTGGGCGGAGTAGGTGTAGCCGTGGAAGAACTCGCCGCCTTCGCCGAGACCTTCTGCGACACGGTCGGACACCAGAACGCCGCCGATCGGCTGGTAGCCCGACGACAGGCCCTTGGCGACCGGCATTAGATCCGGTTCGATGCTGAAATAGTCGGACCCGAACCAAGTGCCGAGCCGCCCGAACCCGCAAATCACTTCGTCGGCGACGAGCAGGATGTCGTGGGCCTTGCAGATGCGGCCAATTTCCGGCCAATAGCTGTCCGGCGGGATCACAACGCCACCGGCGCCTTGGATTGGCTCGGCGATAAAGGCGGCGACCTTGTCGGCGCCGATGTCAGCGATGGCTTTTTCGAGTTCGCGGGCGCGAGCAATACCGAATTCCTCCGGATCCATATCGCCACCTTCGCCGAACCAATAGGGCTGGTCGATGTGGTGGATGCCGGGGATGGGTAGCCCGCCCTGTCCGTGCATCGCCGCCATGCCGCCGAGGCTTGTGCCGCCAATCGTCGAGCCGTGATATGCGTTTTTGCGTCCGATGATCACCTGTCGGTCCGGCTGGCCTTGCGCTGCCCAGAAATGGCGCACCATACGGATGACGGTGTCGTTGGCTTCCGACCCCGAGCCACAAAAGAAGACACGGTTGATGTGTGGCGGAGCGAGGTCGGCGAGTTTGTCGGCCAGCTCGACCGCCGGCACATGGGTCGATTTGAAAAAGGTATTGTAATAGGGCAGTTCGCGCATCTGCCGCTCGACGGCGGCGCCAATCTCGTCTCGCCCATAGCCGACATTGACGCACCACAGACCGGCCATGCCGTCCAGAATACGGTTGCCGTCGGAATCCTCCAGCCAGATACCCTTGGCACGCACGATGACGCGTGTGCCTTCGGCGTTCAGCGCCTTGGTGTCCGTAAAGGGATGGAGATGGTGGTCGGCGTCGATCCGCTGAAGTTCGGCGGTCGGCTTCTGGTTGAAGCGCAGCACTAGCGGAGTCCTTCTGCCGATGGCGCATCGCCGATTGTCTTCAGACCCAAAAGAATGGCCGCGACCAGCATCAACGATCCACCAATGCGGTTCAACCACGTCCGGGCCTGTCCCTTCAGTCGTGCGGCAAGCCGCGCGGCGGTGGCGCCATAAAGCGAAAGGAACAGGGCATCGAGGACCAGATAGGTGGCGGAAAGGATCGCGAATTGCGGCCAGAACGCATGGCTTGCTTGGATGAACTGCGGAAACAGCGCGGCGAAGAAGACGACGGCTTTCGGATTAGCCGCCGAGGTCAGGAAACCTTGCAGCCAAAGGGCTGGAAGCGTTGAGCCTGTCGCTGCACCGGACGACTGTGTTGAAACGTCCGCGTGGCGGATCATCTTGATGCCGAGCCAGGCGAGATACGCAACGCCTAGCCATTTCACGATGGTCAATGCGTTCTCGACAGCCAGCAGGATTGCGGCCAACCCCAGGCCAGCGGCGAGCATCTGCAACAGGTTTGCTGTCAGATCACCCCATGCGGTGAACAGCGCGCGTGGAAAGCCATTGGCTACGCTGTTTGAGAGCATGAGAAGCTGGCTCGGGCCCGGCGTGCTCATGAGGACCAGCACCGTGGCGACGTAGAGTGTCCAGGTCTCCCAGGGCATTCGGTTTTCCTCGCTCCAGCGGTTGGCTTAGCGACAAACAGCGCTTACGTCGCGCGGCGCATGGTCGCCATGATCGCACCGGCACCGATCATGACAGAACCGCCGATGCGGTTGGCCGCTCGGATGAAGGCGGGTGTCTTCAGCATGGATCGCGCACTGCCGGCGGCAAGCGCATAAGACGTGTCGAGCACCGCCGAAACGCCCAAGAATGTCAGCGTCAAGATGAAGGCCTGCGGCATCAGAGGCTGTGCGGCGTCTATGAACTGCGGCAAGAACGCCATGTAGAACGCGACCAGTTTCGGGTTGAGCGCGGTGACGGCAAAGGCATGAAGGAAGATTTTTGCGCGACTTTCAGTGTCGCGCACCATGCCGGAAGCGGCGGCGCCGTCGGTCGATACCGGCGCCCGCCACAGGCCGATGCCGAGCCAGATCAGATAGGCCGCGCCGACCAGCTTCATCACAGTGAAGAGCGTCGCCGAGGTTGCCAGGATCGCGCCCATGCCGGTGACGGCCAACATCATCGAGAGACCCGCGCCTAACGCCACACCCGGCATCGTGATGAGCGCGATTGCGCGCCCCTTGGCGAGCCCATAGCCGATCAGCATCAACACAGTCGGGCCGGGGATGACGATCAGCGCTGCGGAGGCAATGACGAAGGCGATCCAGGTTTCAAGCGCCATGACGTGGGTCCTTAGACATTCAGAAGCAGGAATTCCCGCTCCCAGGGCGAGATGACCTGCATGAAGGTTTCGAATTCGGCTTTCTTGATCCCGGCATAATTGCCGATGAAGGTTTCGTCCAGCACGGTGCGAAGCGCCGGCTCGCCTTCGAACAGCGCGATGGCCTCAAGCAGGCCGCGCGGCAGATCAATCGTGCCGAAATTGGCGGTCGTGTCGATGGCCTTCTGCGGCGCGATTTTTTCCGTCAGCCCGAGATAGCCGCAGGCAAGAGACGCCGCCATCGCCAGATAAGGGTTGGCGTCGGACGACGGAACGCGGTTCTCGACGCGGCGCTCGGCCGGGGTGCCTTCCGGCACGCGAAGGCCGGTCGTGCGATTGTCGTATCCCCAGTGAACGTTGATCGGCGCGGTCGCGCCACGCATCAGGCGGCGATAGGAATTCACATAGGGCGCCATCATACAGAACGCCTTCGGCAGGTAGCGCTGCATGCCGCCGATGAAATGGTGAAAGGCGGCAGATTCCCCGCCATCCTGCTCGGAAAAAATGTTGTCGTCGCTGCCGATGTCGATCACCGACTGGTGCAAGTGCATGGCCGATCCGGGTTGATCCTGGATCGGCTTGGCCATGAACGTGGCATACATCGCGTGTTTGAGCGCCGCCTCGCGGATGGTCCGTTTGAACATGAAAACCTGATCGGCCAGTTCGACCGGGTCGCCATGACGCAGATTGATTTCAAGCTGGGCGGTGCCTTCCTCATGGATGAGCGTGTCGATCTCCAGACCCTGCGCCTCGGAGAAATCGTAGATATCGTCAATCAGTTCGTCGAACTCGTTGACGCCGGCAATCGAATAGGACTGGCCGCCGGCGATGGTGCGCCCCGACCGGCCGATCGGCGGTTCGAGCGGATAGTCGGGATCGGTGTTGGTGGCGACCAGGTAGAACTCGATCTCGGGCGCGACGACCGGTCGCCAGCCCTTGGCCGCATAGAGCGCCAAAACAGCACGCAACACATTGCGCGGCGTGTAGGTGACCGGATCGCCGTCATTGTCGACGACATCGCAGATCACCTGGGCGGTCGGATCGGATTCCCATGGCACGCGCGAGAGCGTGGACAGATCCGGGACCAACCGTAGGTCCCCGTCATGGGGCTGATAATGAAATGTGTCCGACTCTGGCGGATACTCGCCCGAGATCGTCTGCAAGAAGATGGATGAGGGCAGGGCCAGCCGGCTCGACCCGGTAAACTTGCGAGCCGGCATCATCTTGCCGCGCGCCACGCCGGCAATGTCCGGCGTGATGCACTCGATGTCTTCGATGCCACGCGCCGACAGCCAGTCGCGGGCGTCATCGATCGTCGCCACGCCGCGCAAATTGGCGAGCGCTGCCGCGCGATCCTGGGTGTCAGTCATGGGAGCCTTCGGTGCATGGTTTGCCGCGACAATCTACCGCGCCGGCCTAGGCTGTATCAACATTCAGGTTTCGGGCGTGGCGCGTGTCGGATTTTACCCCTGACAAGGCGCAAGGCCGCCGGAAGCCTGGCTGGCTTTCAAGTCCTTGCAACGCGGTCAGGGGCAAAATCCGCCGCGCCGCACGGCGGTATGGCGACAATCGGCCATTTCGGCGTTGCGAAGCCTTGAAAGGGAGCCGCCCTGTCGGCGGCTTCGCGCCTTGAACTGACCGATTTTCGCTCATACCACGCTCCAAATCATGTATGTCGATACAGCCTTGGGGCTTGTCAATCGGCCCCTGCCCAAGCGGTTGAAATTCGGCTATGGGTTCGAACGACTTAAGAGTGAAGCAAGAACAATGACGATCCCGCCAGAACCCCTGTCCCTGCCCGTGCCCGAAGCCGTGCGTGCCTTTGCCGCCGAACACCGCGATCTCGACACGCTGGAAGTTATCGTGCCGGACACCAACGGCATCCTGCGGGGGAAGTGGCTGCCCGGTGCGGCGCTGGAGAAAGTCTATGCCAACGGCGTCGCCTTTCCCTATTCCCTTTTCGGGCTCGACGTCTGGGGCCGCGAGGTCGAAGAGACCGGGCTGCACATCGAGTCCGGCGACAAGGACGGCGTGTGTTGGCCGGTCGACGACACGCTGACGCTCGTCCCGTTCGCCGAGCGGAAGACGGCGCAGCTGCTGTTGTCGATGACGACGCCGGACGGCGCATCGTTTCCCGTCGATCCACGGGTTAGCCTCGCCCGAATGATCGACCGGCTGGCCGACAAGGGGCTGACGGCTAACGCTGCCTTCGAGCTTGAGTTCTACCTGCTTGAGAAGGCCGGCAAGGCCGGCGCGCCGCCCAAGCCGGTGTTCGCCAGTCCGCGCGGGCCGGAGCGGCAGAACATGTATGCGCTGTCGGAACTGGAAGCGTTGATGCCGCTGATCGACGACATCAGGCGCGGCGCCGAGGCGCAAGGGATTGCGGCCGATGCCGCCGTGTCGGAGGCCGCACCCGGCCAGTTCGAAGTGAATCTCCATTATCGTGCGGATGCGCTAAGAGCGGCCGATGACGCAGCGCTCTTGCGCCGGCTGGTCATCGGTTTGGCGCGCAAGCGCGGGCTGATCGCCAGTTTCATGGCCAAGCCCTTCGTCGACTGGCCGGGCAACGGCATGCATGTCCATGTCAGTTTGACCGGCAAGGACGGTAACATCTTTGCCGGTAAGGAGGGCGAGGGGCGGCTCGGCCACGCCGTTTCAGGGCTGCTCGACACCATGCCCGAGGCACTCGTCCTGTTCATCTCGACGTTTAACGGGTTCAGGCGGCTCCAGCCGGGGTCCTATGCGCCAACATCGGTGTGCTGGGGCTATGACAATCGCTCGGTCGCGCTTCGAATCCCGACAGCCAGCGAGCAGGCCCGCCGCGTCGAACACCGCATCGCCGGCGCCGACGCTAACCCTTATCTCGTCTTGATCGGCGTGTTAGCCGGCATGATGCGAGGTCTGGAACGAAAGGCCGATCCGCCACCGCCCGTCGTCGGCAATGCCTATAACGGGGATATGGCGACGCTATCGCCGTGGATGGACGAGGCGATTGAAGCGTTCGAACGCTCCGAAGCAATGCGCGACGCCGTTGGCCCCGAACTGCACAAAGTCCTGTCCGCGATCAAGCACGTGGAGCTAACGGCCTTCGGTCGCGAGATTTCCGGTCTGGAACGCGAAACCTATCTTTAGTCCGCCTCATCGTGACGGCCGGCGAACTCCGCGATCACGGCGTCGCGATTGGCACGGAACCGTTCGCAGAAATCGGGCGGGCCAGCCTGGACGGCGCCGGACTCTAGGCTCCAGGCGCTGATCTCCAGGAGGATGGGAATGAGCGCGATGCCTGTGTCCGTCGGCCTGTACACCGTCTTACGCCCGTCCTTGGGGTCCGGCTCGCGAACGACCACGCCATAGGCCTCCAACCGTTTGAGCCGGTCGGCCAGGATATTGGTGGCGATTCCTTCTTCCATGCCTTGAAGCTCGCTGAAATGCCGGCGGTTGAAGAGGAGGAGATCGCGCAGAACCAAAAGCGTCCACGCGTCGCCGAAAATATCGGTGGCGTAGCTGATCGGACAGTTGGAACGGCGCGGGCGTTTGTCAGGAGGCATGGCTTGGTGTGGCAAAATCGCTTGCAAATTGCAATGGTTTGCCGTAGATTGCTTGCAAATCACAAGTAAAAAGGGTGGAATGATGACGATCACGGGCGGATGTCTTTGCGGCGCGGTGCGCTATGAATCCGGTGAACAGCGGTTTGGGGGTGACTGCCATTGTCTGGATTGCCGCAAATCGAGCGGTACGGGACATTGCTCGCACATGGGCGTCTCGGAAGACGAGTTTTCAATCACAGGCGATGTGCGGTTCTTCGATAAGCCGGCCGACAGCGGCAATGTGGTGAGCCGCGGGTTCTGTCCGACATGTGGCGGAGCGGTCTATTCGAAGAATTCGGGATTCCCTGGCCTGGTCTTCGTTCGCGCATCCAGCCTCGATGATCCAAGCGCCTTTACGCCAGCCATGTCGGTCTACGCCAGCCGCGCACCGGCCTGGGACCCACCGTCGTCAAGCATTCCGAACTTCCCGGAGATGCCGCCGCCCTCTGACTGAGATTGCCCGAACGGCCTCATGAATCCTGTTGCATTGCCGCTATCTCCCCGTCTTTAATGACGAAAACCCGCCTTGCGAGCGCTCCGCTCACAAGGCGGACAAGACAAAGAACGGGCGGGCGATTTTCGGTCCGCAGGATAGAGGGGCTTTTATCGATGGCGTTCAAACATTTCGCAAGCGCATTCGTCACCGCCGCGCTGTTGGCAGGACCGGCTTTGGCTCAGGACCGCGTCGTCAACGTCTACAACTGGTCGGACTATATCGACGAGGACATTCTTTCGGAGTTCACGGAAGAAACCGGCATCAAGGTCGTCTACGACGTCTTCGATTCCAACGAAATCCTGGAAACGAAGTTGCTCGCCGGATCGACCGGCTATGACGTTGTCGTGCCGTCGGGCACGTTCCTGTCGCGACAGATCCAGGCCGGTGTGTTCATGGCGCTGGACAAGGGCAAGCTCGGCAATCTGTCGAACATGTGGGACGCCATCGCCGAGCGGGTGCAGAAGTACGACCCTGAGAACCAGCATTCGATCAATTATATGTGGGGCACGACCGGCATCGGCTACAATGTCGACAAGGTCAAGGAAGCGCTCGGCGACGACGCGCCTGTCGATTCCTGGGACCTGGTGTTTAAGCCGGAAAACATGGAAAAGCTCGCCGCCTGTGGCGTCCACTTCCTTGACGCGCCGGCCGAACTCATCCCCGCCGCGCTCAACTACCTGGGCGAGGATCCCGATTCCCACGACACGGACCTGATCGGCAAAGCGGCCGACCTGCTGATGGGTGTGCGGCCGCACATTCAGAAGTTTCACTCGTCCGAGTACATCAACGCACTCGCCAATGGCGATATCTGCGTGGCCGTCGGCTGGTCCGGCGATGTGCTCCAGGCCCGCGACCGAGCCGCTGAGGCCGACAATAACGTGACGGTCGAATATGCCATCCCGAAGGAAGGCGCGTTGATGTGGTTCGACCAGATGGCGATCCCGGCGGACGCCAAGAATGTCGAAGAGGCTCACACCTTCATCGACTACATCATGCGCCCGGAAGTCGCCGCCAAGGCATCGAACTATGTCTACTATGCCAACGGCAATCAGGCATCGCAGTCGCTTTTGAACGACGACGTCATCGGCGACACGGCGATCTATCCGGACGCGGCGACGACGGAGAAGCTCTACACCACAACCGCCTATCCGCCCAAGGTGCAGCGGATCGTGACGCGCGCCTGGACCCGGGTGAAGAGCGGTAGCTGACGGTGGACCGGGAGGCGCTGGGGAGACGGGCTTGACCATGGCGGATCGCCAGCCCGCCAGCGCAAGCCGCAAGACCTTCGCGCCGTGGTCCGATCCCTCGGCGGAGCCGTTCATCGTCTTCGACAATGTCACGAAGCGCTTCGGTGACTTTGTCGCCGTCAACAACGTTTCTCTGAACGTCTACGAGCGGGAGTTCTTCTCCCTGCTCGGGCCGTCCGGCTGCGGCAAGACAACGCTCTTGCGGATGCTCGCCGGCTTCGAGACACCGACGGAAGGCCGTATCCTGCTCGATGGTCAGGATATCTCGACCATTCCGCCCTATCGGCGGCCGGTCAACATGATGTTCCAGTCCTATGCGCTCTTCCCGCACATGTCGGTCGCCGACAACATCGCGTTCGGACTGAAGCAGGACAAGATGCCGAAGCCGGAGATCGAGGAACGCGTTGCCGACATGCTGCGGTTGGTGAAGCTGGAGCAGTTTGCCGGACGCAAGCCGCACCAACTCTCAGGCGGCCAGCGTCAGCGCGTGGCGCTTGCCCGGTCGCTGGCGAAACGGCCGAAAGTGCTCCTCCTCGACGAACCGCTCGGGGCGCTCGACAAGAAGCTGCGCGAAGAAACGCAGTTCGAGCTTATGGATATCCAAGAGAATCTCGGCCTCACCTTCATGATCGTCACCCACGATCAGGAAGAGGCGATGACGGTGTCGGACCGCATCGCCGTGATGGACCACGGTGTCTTCGTTCAAGTGGCGACGCCGGCGGAGATGTACGAGTATCCGAACTCGCGCTACGTCGCCGACTTCATCGGCGACATCAACATCATCAAGGGCACGATCAAGAGCACGGCAAACGGCGCCGTGACGCTTGAGACGGAGGACGCCGGGACGTTGGTCGTTCATCAGGCGATGGACGCGATCCCGGGTACGCCCGCCTATATCGCCATCCGGCCCGAGAAAATGCAGGTGATTTCCGGCGTGTCGCAGAACCAGATCGACGGCGAGGTCTGGGATATCGCCTATCTCGGCGATCTGTCGATCTATCACGTCAAGCTGCCGTCGGGCGCGATCGTCAAGGCGTCGCAGACCAATGTCACCCGGCTGATCGAGCGGCCGATCACCTGGGAGGACGACATCAGCCTAACCTTCGCGCCGGACGCCGCCGTCGTGTTGTTGGACTAGGGGCGCGAGATGGAAGGCAGGCTCGGCCGCATCCTTCTCATCCTGGTGCCCTATCTCTGGCTCCTGGTCTTCTTCCTCGTTCCGTTCGTCATCGTCTTCAAGATCTCGTTCTCCGAGACGGCGATCGCCATGCCGCCCTATCTCCCAGTCTTCGATCTGTCGGAAGGCTGGGAGGCCTTCAAGGCGGCGTTCGCCAGGCTGTCCTTCGACAATTACGCCTGGCTGACCGAAGACGACCTCTATATCCGCTCCTATCTCTCCAGCCTTTGGATCGCGTCCGTCTCGACGATCATCACGCTGATGGTCGGCTATCCGATCGCTTACGGCATGGCGCGGGCGCCCACGGCCTGGCGCCCGACGCTGCTGATGCTGGTGATCCTGCCGTTTTGGACGTCATTCCTCATTCGCGTCTATGCCTGGATCGGCATCTTGAAGAAGGAGGGTCTGCTCAATCTGGCGCTGATCTCGCTCGGCGTCATCGATGAGCCATTGACGATCTTGAACACCAATACAGCGGTCTATATCGGCATCGTATACTCCTATCTGCCCTTCATGGTGCTGCCGCTTTATTCGGCGCTTGAGAAGCTCGACGGCTCGCTGCTTGAAGCGGCCCAAGACCTGGGGTGCACACCGATCAAGGCGTTCTGGGTCGTCACCGTGCCGTTGTCGTTGCCGGGCATCGTCGCCGGGTGTTTCCTGGTCTTCATTCCGGCCGTCGGCGAGTTCGTCATCCCCGATCTGCTCGGCGGATCGGAGACGCTGATGATCGGCAAGACGCTGTGGGTCGAGTTCTTCTCCAACCGCGATTGGCCGGTGTCTTCTGCCGTCGCTGTGCTGTTGCTTCTCGTTTTGATCGTACCGATCGTCCTCTTCCAGATGCACCAGCAGCGGCAGCAGGAAAGGGAGGCCGGATGAGCCAGGGGACCGCCGGCGAAGCCAATTACGACCTGCCGACCTTCGCGCGCGGTCTCAGTTTCATCGACTTTCCCGTTGGCAATCGGGAGGCGAAATACTGTATCGCCGGCATTCCGGTCGACTTCGCCACCACCAATCGGGCCGGCACGCGTGAGGGTCCGAACGCGGTGCGGCTCGCCAGCCGCATGATGTTCGATGGCGATCACCCGTTTCACGGTGTCGATCCGATCGGCTTTCCGGCCTCCGATATCGGTAATTTCGATGTGCGCATCGGCGACATCGCCGAAACCCACCGCATGATCGAAGCACAGGCGCGCGGCCTGAACCATCTCTTCGCCATTGGCGGCGAGCATTCCATGACGCTGCCCTTGCTGCGTATTCTGGCCGAACGTCACGGCCCGCTCGGCATGGTGCAGTTCGACGCCCATGTGGACACGTGGCACACCAATTTCGGGCAAAGCCTCGCCCACGGTACGCCCTTCTATCATGCCGTCAGGGACGACATTCTCGATCCCAAACGGACGATTCAGATCGGCATTCGCTCTCCCGCCGAGACATCGATCATGGATGAGACGAAGGCGATGGGGATCTCGATCATGAGCGCCGAGGATGTGCACCTGTCGACGCCCGACGCGGTCGCGGCGAAGGTTCGCGATGTTTTGGGCGACGGAGCCAGCTACTTCACCTTCGATGTCGATGGCTTGGACCCGGCCTTTGCGCCGGGCACGGGCACGCCGGAAATGGGCGGTCTCCACGCCTGGCAAGCGCGCGCCATTATCCGTCGGCTCGGCGGCGTCGACTTCGTTGGCGGCGATGTCGTGGAAGTGGCGCCAGCCTTCGATCATGCCGAGATCACAGCGCTGGCGGCTGCGACGGTGGCTTGGGACTATCTGGCGCTTGTCGAATCCCAGGAGTTGGCGTCATGAATCGCGGACCGACCTGGTTCAATGTTGCGTCGGTGACCGCCGGCTTCGCCTTTCTCTATCTGCCGATCGTTATCCTGGTCGTCTATTCCTTCAACGAGTCGCGGCTTGTCACCGTCTGGGCCGGTTTCTCGACCAAATGGTATGTGGCGCTGTTCCAGAACCAGGGCCTGCTCGATGCGGCCTGGGTCACCGTGCGCGTTGCCTTTGTGTCGGCAACGGTAGCCACCGTTCTCGGCACGATGGCGGCCATCGTGCTGATCCGAGCCGGCCGCTTTCCAGGCCGCACGCTCTTTTCCGGCATGATCTACGCGCCGTTGGTGATGCCGGAAGTAATCACCGGCTTGTCATTGCTGCTGCTGTTCGTGGCGATGAACTTCGCCCGCGGCTTCTGGACGGTGTTAATCGCACACATCACCTTTTCCATGTGTTTCGTCGCCGTCGTCGTGCAATCGCGGCTCGTCACCTTCGACCGCTCGGTCGAGGAGGCCGCGCTCGACCTCGGTTGCCCGCCGCTGAAGACGTTTTTCCAGATTACGCTGCCGATGATCCTGCCGGCGGTGATCTCGGGCTGGATGCTGGCGTTTACGCTCTCGCTCGACGATCTGGTGATCGCCTCGTTCACCACAGGTCCAGGCGCCACGACCCTGCCGATGAAAATCTACAGCCAGGTTCGGCTCGGCGTGACGCCGGAGATCAACGCCGTGTGCACGATCTTGATCGGCATTGTCACCACCGGGGTCGTCGCCGCGTCCCTAATCACCAAGCGTCAGGAGATGGAGCGTCAGCGCGCGGAGCGCTTGGCGGTAGCGGAAGCCTAGGGTCCCGACCCTAGCCTCTTTGGTTGTCGGGCTGTCGGTCAGCGACGAAGGGTGGGGCGATCTCCCGCAGCAATTTGCGCTTTATCGCTCGCCCGTAGGCTTTGTAATCATTGGCGATTTCGACGAAGGCACCGGGTCCGCCGATGACGTGGTTGCGAAAGTAAAAGTGCAGCCACGAGATTTCATTGATGATGGTCAGCCCGTTGATCGTTATGCCCTGCGCCAACGCCCGGTCGCGGGCGTCGTCGACAACGGGACCGTTATTGTTCGTCCCGTCCGCTTGAACGTCGATGACATGGCGACTCGCAGGATGGGGACTCTCGGCGAGCAATTGTGACGCGGCATCGATTGCCGCAGCGATCGAGGTTGCGCCCTCGACTGTTTCGCGGGGCATTGAGACCGCTGCGCTGGCCAGCGCGTTTGCGGAGACCGCATCGCTGACGACCGTCCAGGGAATGGCTACGATCTGGCTGCGCCGCGACGACCATTGCAGGACGGTCACCGCAATCGCACCATGCTGTCCGTCGGCGATGGCGCTTTGGACCTCCGGGTCGCGGAATGCATCGGCAATCCCGTGGCGCTGCAAGTCGAACTCGACAGTGTCGACGCTGTAAGAGCAATCGACGGCGATCACGAGATTCAGATCGACAGCGCGCAATTGTGCCGACTGAACATCAGCCGTGCCGTCAGCGGGCAGCCAAAGAGCAAGAAGAATCGCGATCAGAAAAGGTAAGCGCCTGTGGCGCATGAAGGATCCCGCTATTGCGCCCTGATCCCCCTCAAGCTCTCCGAGCGGCGGCGCAAGAGTTCGAGCACAGTCAGCAACCCGATTGAAATCAGAACGAGGATCGTTGCGACCGCCAGGATGGTCGGTGAAATTTGCTCGCGCAGGCCTGTGAACATTTGCCAGGGGATAGTTTTCTGCCCGGATGACCCTACGAAAAGGACGACGACAACTTCGTCGAACGACGTAATAAAGGCGAAAAGCGCGCCGGAAATGACACCCGGCAGGATCAACGGCATTTGCACCTTCCAGAACGTGCGGATCGGACCGGCGCCAAGATTGGCGGCTGCGCGCACCAAGGATTTGTCAAAGCCAACCAGCGTCGCGGTCACGGTGATGATGACGAACGGCGTGCCAAGTGCCGCGTGAGCCAGAACGACGCCGATATAGGTGCCTTGCAAGCCGATCCGCGAATAGAAGAAATACATGCCGGCGGCCGAGATGATCAGCGGTACGATCATCGGCGATATCAACATGGCCGTGATCGCGCCCTTGAACGGCATGTGCGATTGGGAGAGGCCAATCGCCGCAACCGTGCCGAGTCCGGTAGAGAGGATCGTCGCGGCGATCGAGATGCGGATGGAGTTCCATACCGCGTGGTTCCAGTCCGCATTTGTGAAGAAGTCATCGTACCACTGCAGCGAATAGCCGGCCGGGTCGAAGCTCAGCATTTCCTTCGTGAAGGTGAAGAAGGGAACCGCGTTGAACGACAGTGGGATGATCACCAGGATCGGGAAGATCAGGAAGAAGAAGATGGCCACGCAGATGCCGCGAAACGTCCAGTACCAGGTGCGCTGGAGCGGGGTGGCATAGGGCGGAAGGGCGGCCATTCTCGCTATCCCAGTTTCACGTTGTCGATGCCGACGATGCGGTCGTAGATCCAGTAAAGCAGAAGTACCGAGCCAAGCAGGATGACGCCGAGCGCGGCTGCCAGACCCCAATTGAGCGATGACGAGATGTGATAGGCGATCCGGTTCGAGATGAACGTGCCGGATGTGCCGCCGACCAGTTCCGGCGTGATGTAGTAGCCGATCGATAGAATGAACACGAGGATGGCGCCGGCGCCGATGCCGGGCAGGGTGTTCGGGAAGTAGACCCGCCAGAACGCTGTCCAGTCGTTGGCGCCCATGGACTTCGCCGCTCGCATATAGCTCGGCGGGATCGTCTTCATGACGGAAAACAGCGGCAGGATCATGAACGGCAACAGAATGTGGGTCATCGCAACGACCGTGCCGGTCTGATTGAAGATCAGCTGCAGACGATTGTCGTCGGCGATCAATCCGAGCGTGACCAGGAAGTCGTTGATCACGCCTTGCTGCTGAAGGAGGACGATCCACGAACTGGTGCGGACCAGAAGCGATGTCCAAAACGGCAGAAGCACCAGGATCATCAAGAGGTTGGACGTGCGCAACGGCAGCGTGGCCAAGAGGTAGGCCACCGGGTAGCCGAGCAGCAGCGTCGACAGCGTAATCATGATGCTCAGCACGAAGGTTCGGCCGAACAGGAAGAGATAGATGCGGTCCTCGTCCGGGAGGATCGTGACCTCGCCTTCCGGTGTCCGCTCCATGTCCAGCGCGGCCAGGAAATACCCGTCCGTATAGTTCCCGGAGAACTGTGCGATGGTGCGCCAGGTGTCGATCTCAGCCCAGCCATCGTCGACGTCGATCAACGCTTCCTTGTAGGGGCCTTCTTCGATCCGGCGCACCCCACGGCCTGATTTGCGGAAGAGGCTGGAAATGCCCGGGCTTTCATAGTTCAGCCTTTGCCCCACACGGGTGTGGGTCTTGGCCTCGCGCGCGTCCTTCAAGTCCGCGACCATCGCCTCGAAGACGGCCTCAGAGGGCAGTTCGCCGGAATCTGGATTCCAGGTTTGTAGCGCCAGCACCGTGCGCGGCAACGTATCCGGCACGATCTGGTTTTCCACCGATCGAAACAGCATATCGGCGATCGGTGCCGCGAACGTGATGAGAATGAAGAAAAGCAATGGCGCGACCAGCATGAACGCCCGCAGGCGTTGTCTGCGCAAGGCACGTGCTAGCGATGCCTTGAGCGGTCGACCGTCAGCCGCCAGTACCGGGCCGTCTTGTTCTGCGGCCTGAAACGGTTGGGCGGCGATGTCGGCCATTCCGTTGTCCTTGGTTGCGCTCCGTGGGACGGCGATCACAGCCGCCCCACGGATCGATGCGTCAGGCTGTTACTTCGCCAGCCAAGCCTGGAACTTGGCGTCCAGATCGTCGCGATTGTCCGCCCACCACTCGTAATTGTAGAGCAGCGTGTTCTTGGCGTTGTTCGGATCGGTCGGCATGTGCGGACCCATGTCGATGCCGAGTTCAGCATGCTGGCCAACGAGCGGCGCGGACGACTGCCGGGCCGGGCCGTAGGAGATGTACTTGGCCTGATCGGCGAGCCGCTGCGTGTCGGTTGCGAAGAAGATGTAGTCCTTGATCACTTGCATCTTCTCTTCCGGCAAGCCGGTCGGAATGATCCAGCCGTCGAGGTCGAAGACCTGCCAGTCCCACAGCATGGCGACCGGCTGTTTTTCTTCCTCGATGACCGAGAACAGGCGGCCGTTATAGGTCGAGCCCATGACGACCTCGCCGTCGGCAAGCCGCTGCGGCGTTTCGGCGCCCGCCGACCACCAGATCACGTCGTCCTTAATCGTGTCGAGCTTGGCAAAGGCACGATCGACGCCTTCATCGGTCGACAGCACGTCATAGACATCCTTGGCCGCGACACCATCGCAGATCAGCGCCCATTCCATGTTGTTGATCGGCCGCTTCTCCAAGCTGCGCTTGCCGGGATAGGTGGCTGTGTCGAACACGGCGCAGATATCCGTCGGCGGATTATCGCCGACCATGTCGGTGCGATAGCCAAAGGTCGTCGAATAAACGATCTGCGGAATGAAGCACTCGGAGACCAGTAGGTCACCAAAATCATCCGCGGCCGATGTGCCGTCGGGCGCCGGGGCGAGCCATTCATCCGGATTGATCTCCATCGCAAGGCCTTCGTCGCACAACCGGATCGCGTCCGATGCGACGACGTCAACGATGTCCCAGGTCACGTTGCCGGCTTCGTTCATGGCGCGGAGCTTGGCGACGGCCTCAGCCGAGGATTCGTCGTTGAGAATCTGCACGCCTGGGTTCTTGGCCATGAAGGGGTCGTGGTAGGCCTTTTGCTGCGACGCCGAGTAAGCGCCGCCCCAGGATACGATGGTCAAATCGGTCGCGCTCGCGGCCGTGATCGCCATGGAGCCGCCGATCGCGGCGGCCATGACCGTCGTCAGTCTCAGTTTCATTTTTGGTTCTCTCCTCTCAAACATTCCCGAATTCGGGGAATCAAAAATGCGTCCGGCACGTTCCGACGCAAGCCGGATTACGCAACGTCTATTGGGTCGAGCGCCCGGCAGTCCTCCGTCGCCCAACCGACTTCGGCTGTTTCACCTTCGTTCAGCAGGGTATGCCCCGCCGTGTTCGGCACCTTGACGATGAACTCGTCATTGCCTGGAACGCTCATACGCGTGCGGATATGGTCGCCGAGATAGATCAGTTCCTCGATCTTACCGCCGATAATGTTGGGCACCTTGCCGGCCGGTGGGTTGATCTCCACCCGCTCCGGCCGGATCGACAGGGTTGTCCGGTCGCTGCTTTCGCCAACATTCACCGCGAGTGCTTCAACACTCTTGCCGTTGACGAGTTCGACAACGCAGTTGCCGTTCTCACGCCCTTTGATGGTTCCCTGTAGTTTGTTGTTCTCGCCGATGAACTGGGCGACGAACGAGTTTTCCGGGCGCTCGTAAAGGTCGTCGGGCGTCGACAACTGCTGAATGACACCATCGTTGAAGACCGCGATGCGGTCCGACATCGTCAGCGCCTCGGACTGGTCGTGCGTAACATAGACGACGGTGACGCCGAGGTTCTCATGAATGTGCTTGATCTCGTACTGCATCTGCTCGCGCAGTTGCTTGTCGAGCGCGCCGAGCGGCTCGTCCATCAGCACCAGCTTGGGGTCGAACACCAACGCCCGCGCCACGGCGACGCGCTGTTGCTGGCCGCCAGACAATTGAGCTGGCATCCGGCTTCCAAACGCGCCCAACTCAACCATGTCGAGGGCGCGCTGAACGCGGCTTTCGATCTCGGCCTTCGACATTTTGCGCACTTCAAGTGGGAAGGCGAGGTTCTCCGAAACCGTCATGTGCGGAAACAGTGCGTAGTTCTGGAACACCATTCCGATGCCGCGCTTGTGCGGGGGCACGTTGTTAATCGGTTGATCGCCAAGGTAAATCTGGCCATGCGTCGCCGTCTCGAATCCGGCAAGCATCATCAAGCAGGTGGTCTTGCCCGAACCGGACGGCCCGAGCATCGTCAAGAATTCGCCTTCAGCGATGTCGAGGTTGAGGTTTTTGACGACAAGAATTTCGCCGTCATAACTCTTTTGCACGCTTTCGAAACGTACGAACGGTTTACCGGCGTTTGCCGTGTCCACCATGCCCTGCCAAAGCCCTCTGGTTCTTTGTCATTCGGTCATTTGCCGAATTTGGGGCCATGTTAAACACAGTCGCCAATTGCTGCAAAGGCGAAAACGTCACATTGATGCTATGGTTTATGAGCACTCTGGCGCAATTTTCATCGGGTCTGTTGGAATCGTTAGCGACCGCCGAACAGTGCGGCGAGGGCGGCTAGATCCGCTGTGACGACGGGATTCGTGAGCGCCCCGGCGACATCGATCTTAACCGAGTCGTCGACGTCCGGCGTCTGAGGCGATGCAACCAACGACAACGCGAGTGATCCGTCGGCGAGTCCAACGCGACCGGATCCGTCCAGATTGACGATTGGCCCCAACACCTTAATGCTCGTGAAGTCTGCATTGCCGCCGCCGAGGGCGACGTCGAACACGGCCTGATCGAAGGCAATCCCTCGTGCTCGGCGGCGCAACGAGGCCTCGGCGATCGTTCCGACAACGCCGGGTAGGCCAGGGCTGACGAGCCGAACGGAATCCAACAATTGAAATGCTCCGTCGCGCACAGCGACTTCCACCGTACCCAGCGCCGAGTCACGGATCATCGACCATTCGGCGCCACTCGCTGTGACATCGATTGCGGCGCCGAGCGCGCCCTCTATCCAATCGATCCCGAACGGGCCATTGGTAAAGTCGGTCAAGGCGACGCCATCGGCCGACAGGCTGATTGACGAAACCGCTCTCGTCGTCGCCGCATCCAGCGTGGCAGTTCCGGCAAACACTCCACCGGCAATGCCAGCGTTTCCAAGACCGAGATCGATCCGCCCATCTTTAATCGTGAGTGCAAGCGCGACGTCCGAGAACGTCATGCCGGCGATGCCGATGCTTTGCGCCGAGATGCGCAGGTCGACCGACTGTTCGCGAGAAATCAGTTCACTGGCTGTGGCATCCGACACATTTGTCGTTGTGGCGATAATGCTGCCGTTGTCGTCGTTGTCTGTGGCTCCACTTGTCGAATCCAATGCGGCAAGTCTCTCAGAGTTCGATTGATTGTTTAGGGTTTCGCTCGGGTCCCTTGTGGCCGTGGCATCGGCGGGGGCGTTCGTCAGCAATGTTTCAAGATTGAGCGCTTCAAACGCTAGGGTTCCGCTGATCGGCGGCATCCGTTTCGAGAAATCGAGCGATAGTGCGCCATCCGCAGTTTGGCCATCGAGTATCAGTGTAGCGCTCTCCAGCGACACCGATGGTCCGCGCACAATGATCCGGCTGTCGACATCGACCTGGTTGGGGAACAAAGCGCCGGAAACATCATATCCCGCCCATTCGGCGAGGCCCTGCAAATCGGAGATCGCTAGGTCGAGCGCTCCGTCCAGACCCGGATTAGAGCCGGACCTAAGCCGTGCATCGAGGCGTCCCGCGGCGATGCTGTTGGAAAACGTGCTCTCGAACACGCTCGAACCGCCGAAAATAAGGTTGGCTGGCCGTGTGAACTCGGCGTCTATCGCAACCGTTTCATCGTTCCACACGCCACTTCCATCAATCGTAACCTGGGCGAGAAAGCGCGGCCAATCGATATCGGCGCTTATGGCTTCGACTTCGAAAGCCTGGCCGGTTTGGTCGTTACGATAGTCGAGATGGCCATTGACGACGGTCAGCCGCCCAATGTTCGGATTGGCCACGGACATCTCGTCGAATTCCTCGGGTCGGTAGAGGGCCCACGCCGTTCTGCCGTCTTGATCGACTGTGAGTTTGATCTTTGGCGAGTCGAGTTGAAAGGCATTTGCTTCGATCCGCCCCACCAGAAGCGGTAGGATCTTGAGCCTGGCGGTGACGCGGTCGACACTGATGAGCGTTTCGGACAATCGGCCTTGAAAGCGAACTTCCTCTAGGACGGCGCGGGGTTCTGGAAAGAGATGCAGACGTGCCGGACCGTCGACGATGATCGGTCGTTTGGCCAAGGTCTCGACCTGACGGGAGATATCGGGAAGGATCTCTCGCGGCGCGAGAACCAGCAAGGTCGCGATCAAGGCGGCGAATGCAACGGCCGATGCGATCATGCTCGTGACGAGCAGTCGGCGGTTCATGTCATCATCTCCGCCGGGCGATTGGATGCCGTAAGTGTGTCATTGCGATGAGGCAACCTCGCGATCTGCCAATTTTGCCGTCATGGCGGATTGCGTCGACAGTCCGGTTTTCCTATGCCACAGATCGTCGGCAAAACCCAATCCGAGTTCGCCTCGTCATGATCGCCAAGCCGCTTTGGGCTCCAAGCCCGGATCGCCTGCAAAACGCAGAGCTGACGCATTTCACAGAAGGCTGGAATCGACCCGATCTGGCCGAAAGCCACGACTACGCCGGCCTGCATGCCGCATCCGTTGCCGAACCGGAAGCGTTTTGGAACGCGGTATGGGACTTTGCCGGGATTGTTGGTGACAAGGGCGCGCCGCCATCGATCTCGGATGGCGAGAAGATGCCGGGCGCCCGCTTCTTTCCAAATGCGCGGTTGAACTTCGCAGAGAACCTCTTGAGGTCGCGGGGCGAAGGCGATGCGCTGGTGTTTCGCGGTGAAGACAAAGTTGAGCGGCGTCTCTCATGGGATGCATTGCGCGCGTCCGTCTCCCGGGCGCAGCAGGCGCTTCTGGCGCTTGGCGTCGGTCCCGGCGACCGCGTCGCGGCGATGATGCCAAATATGCCGGAAACGATCATCGCTATGCTTGCCGCCGCGTCGATCGGCGCGACTTGGTCGTCCTGCTCGCCGGATTTCGGCAAGCAGGGCGTGCTTGATCGGTTCGGTCAGATCGAACCTAAAGTGCTGATCGCCGTCGACGGGTATTGGTATAACGGCAAGCGCATCGAGATTGGCGACAAGCTTGCGGCCGTGGCCGCCGAGCTGCCGACGCTGGAAGCGGTCTGGTTGGTCGACTATCTGGGCGATGCGGCTCAGCTGGCCGACGGGCTTGCGCACGGCGCCGCATTTGGCGCCGTTCTTGAGAGTTATGTTGCGGGCGAGCCGAGATACACTCGGTTGTCCTTCGATCATCCGCTTTACATTCTCTTCTCCTCCGGCACGACGGGTGTGCCGAAGTGCATCGTCCATGGTGCCGGCGGCACGCTTATTCAGCACGTCAAGGAACACCGCCTCCATTGCGACATCCGACCCGGCGATCGGGTCTTTTACTTCACCACATGCGGTTGGATGATGTGGAATTGGCTCGTCTCGGCGCTGGCCAGCGGCGCAACGCTTTTGCTTTATGACGGCTCGCCCTTTGCGCCCGACGGAAACGTTCTGTTCGACTATGCCACGGACGAGGGAATGACCTTCTTCGGGACGTCGGCGAAATTCATCGATGCCGTGCGCAAGGCCGAGCTGACGCCGGCCGAGAGCCACGACCTGTCGGCGCTGAAGGTGATCGCCTCGACCGGTTCACCGCTGGCGCCGGAAAACTTCCGTTTTGTCTACGAGGCCATCAAATCCGATGTCCATCTGGCGTCGATCTCCGGCGGCACCGATATCGTCGCCTGTTTCGTCGGTGCCAATCCCTGGGGAGCGGTCTGGATCGGCGAAATCCAGGCGCCCTATCTCGGTATGGCCGTCGATATCTGGGACGATGCCGGGGCGCCGCTAACGTCCGGCAAGGGTGAATTGGTGTGCAAGCGTCCATTCCCCTCCATGCCCATCGGTTTCTGGAACGACCCGGAGGGAGAGAAGTACCACGCCGCCTATTTCGATCGGTTCGACAATGTCTGGTGTCACGGCGACTTTGCCGAGTGGACGGCGCATGGCGGTGTCATCATCCATGGCCGCTCGGATGCGACACTCAATCCAGGCGGCGTGCGGATCGGCACCGCTGAAATCTATGCCCAGGTCGAGCAACTTCCCGAAATCCAGGAGGCTATCGCCATCGGCCAGGACTGGGAGGGTGATGTCCGCATCGTTCTCTTCGTCGTCACGGCGCCGGGTGTCGTTCTCGACAACTCACTGATCGATGCCGTCAAGGCGAAGATTCGGTCAGGTGCGTCGCCGCGGCATGTGCCGGCTAAGGTCCTGGCGGTTACGGATATTCCGCGCACGAAATCCGGCAAGATCACTGAACTGGCGGTGCGGGACGTCATCCATGGCCGTCCGGTGAAGAACAAAGAGGCACTCGCCAACCCGGAAGCGCTCGATCTTTTCGCCGGGTTGTCTGAACTGCAAGACTGATCTGAAATCTATAATGATTCTAAAGACATGACGGCGGCGGCGGGATTGCCGGCGGACTGGCCAGAGCCTATAAATCGCGGACTCTAACGCCAAGCCAGATGATTGTGCCGCAACCATGACCACCGACGCCCCCACAATTTTGGGCGACCCGCGCCGTCTGGCAGGCCGCGGCTTCGGTGGACGCAGCCGTGGCCTTCCGTTGTTGGCGCTTTTGATCGCGCTTGTCCTCCTGAGCCCAATCCTGACGGTGGCCTTCGCGATATTCCAGGGCGGAGGCGAAACCTGGGCACATCTCGTCAGAACAGTGTTGCCGGGCTACATCGGCAATACGCTGCTGCTCGGCGTTTTGGTTTCGGCGGGCGTCTTCGTGGTCGGTACCGCGACGGCATGGATCGTCACAATGTGCAGGTTTCCAGGCCGCCGTCTGTTCGAGTGGACACTGGTCCTGCCGCTCGCGATGCCCGCTTATGTCATTGCCTATGCCTACACCGAGTTCATGTCGCATCCAGGCCCTGTCCAAGCACTGCTGCGCGATGTCACAGGATGGGGTCCACGGGACTATTGGTTCCCGAACCTGCGGTCGCTTGAAGGTGCCGCCTTGATGTTCATCCTGGTGCTCTATCCCTATGTCTATCTGCTTGCGCGCGCCGCCTTTTTGAAGCAGTCGGCGTGCGCTTTCGACGTCGCGCGGACGCTCGGCCGCCGGCCGTTCGGCGCCTTCTGGGAGGTCGCGCTGCCGCTCGCGCGACCAGCAATCGTGACGGGGGTCGCCTTGGCATTGATGGAGACGCTTGCAGATTTCGGAACGGTTGCCCATTTCGGCGTCCATACCTTCACGACCGGGATCTATCGGTCTTGGTTCTCCATGGGAGATCGGATCGCCGCGGCGCAGCTCTCGGCAGTCCTATTAGCCTTCGTTGTCCTGCTCATCAGCATCGAACGCACGAGCCGCGGGTCATCGCGGTTTCATACGCAGGATGGTTTTCGAACCCTGCCGGAATTTCGGCTTCGGGGGCGCAAAGCCGTGCTCGCCGTGCTCGCATGCGGGTTGCCCATCTTTCTTGGTTTCATCCTGCCGGTGATCTTGCTCGTCGAACTTGCCGCCGGCGACCGGCTTTTGCCGGATGCCCGCTATTTTGCGTTCGCGGCGAATTCACTCGTCCTGGCGCTCGGCGGTGCGATCCTCACGGTGGGGCTTGCGGTCATCCTGGCTTATGCGTTGCGGTTGGCGCCGTCGCGACTGTCCGTGCTCGCGACGCGACTGGCCAGTTTCGGCTACGCCATTCCGGGATCGGTCATCGCCGTTGGATTGTTGATTCCGCTTGCTCGCTTCGACAATGCCCTTGATCGCTGGATGACGGAGGTCTTTGGGATTTCGACTGGCCTGTTTCTAACCGGTACGATTGCCGCTTTGCTGTTTGCCTATGCCGTGCGTTTCATGGCGGTCGCGTTGAACACGGTCGAGGCCAGCCTCGGTAAGATTACCGTTTCGATGGATCAGGCAGGTCGCACTTTGGGAGAAACGGGTACAGGCGTGCTGCGGCGCGTCCATTTGCCGCTCCTGAGCGGTGGCTTGATGACCGCCGGATTGATCGTGTTTGTCGATATCATGAAGGAATTGCCGGCCACCATCATCATGCGGCCCTTCAATTTCGATACGCTTGCGATTCAAGCCTATCGGCTTGCCGCAGACGAACGCCTTGCGGAAGCGGCGGTGCCGTCGCTCTCGATCGTTCTGGTGGGCTTGTTGCCGGTCGTTCTCTTGAGTCGGCAGATCGCGCGCTCGCGACCCGGATTTTCAGGCGAACAAAAAACCCGGCGGTGATCAACACCGCCGGGTCGTTCTTCGAAAGGCTCGCTTAGGACTTACTTGTAGCCGACTTCGTCGTAGGCCTTTTGGGCGGCGGCCTGGTTTTCACCAAGCGCTCCCAGGTTGAGTTCATCTCTCTTAAACTCGCCGAGTTCCTTCGCCGACGCGCTGATGGGCACGCCCGCGACGACCGGGAACTCGTCATTGCCGGCCGAGAAGTACTCTTGAGCCTGATCGCTGGCCAGGTACTCAAGGAACTTGATGGCGTTCTCCTTGTTGGGCGCCGACTTGATCAGCGCACCGCCGGAGATGTTGACGTGCGAACCGCGATCGCCCTGGTTCGGGAAGACCCAACCGATATTGGCGCGTTCCGCCTCGCCGAGGCCCTCAACTTCCTTGCGGATGGCGCGGGCGAAGTAGTAGCTGTTCGCAACAACGATATCGCACTGGCCGGAGACGAGCGCGCGAATCTGCGCGGTATCGTTGCCTTCAGGGTCGCGCGCGCGGTTGTCGTAGAGACCCGTGGCCCACTGCTTTGCCGCATCCTCGCCGGCATGGGCGATGATCGAGGCCATCAGCGAGATCATGTAGATGTTGCCGCTGGACCGCGTGCAGACCTTGCCCTTGTAGGCTGGATCGGCGAGCGCTTCGTAGGTCTGCGGCGGGTTGTCCACGCGATCCTTCGCGTAGAAGATCATCCGCGCGCGGGTGGAGAAGCCGAACCAATGATTGTTCGGGTGGCGCAGGCTCTCCGGCACGCGGCTGTTCAGCGCTTCGGAGTCCACCGGGGCCAATACGCCGGCTTTGTCGGCGCGCCAAAGGCGTCCGGCATCGACAGTCAACAGCACGTCGGCCGGGCTGTTGGCGCCTTCATTGACGATACGCTCGATCAGCTCGTCGGCGCTTGCTTCGATACGATTGATTTTAATCCCGGTCTCGGCTTCGAAATCGGAATAAAGGCGCTCGTCGGTGTCGTAGTGGCGCGAAGAGTAGAGATTGAGTTCGCCTTCGGCCAGTGCGGCATCGAGCGGCATGAATGCGAAGACAGACGCGCTGGCGACAAGGGCCGCACACAGCCGCGTCCGAATTGATCCGAATTTAGTTGTCATGGAACTCTCCAAACACGCCGGGGTCAAGGCCCGGCAGTTGAGTTAATCAGGGGCGTCTTCGCCCGAGCGGCAGTTAGGGCGGTGGCAACAAGGCTGTCAACGAAAAGCAGCTAACTTTAGAATAAATTCAAACTATAGATTTGAATCGTTCAAATGAACAGAGTCCAAAAAACATATCAATCACATATTAGAATAATTCTAAATATGAATTGTTGTTAAATATTTTATCAGTTTTATTTGAATAGCGCATATTATTACAGAGTAGATATAAAGCGTTCAGATAATAAACTTAAATTTAGGGCTGCGGCGTGCCACCATTGAGCACGTTATTCATCCAGGCCGTATCAATATTTTGACCGCAAAGGACCACGCCAACCGCCTTGCCGCTCATGTTGTCTCGTTCCCGCATTAGTCCGGCGAGTGGTGCTGCGCCGGCACCTTCGGCGATATTATGGGTGGCGCGATAGTAGAGTCTGACTGCGTCGGCGATCTCGTTTTCTTCGAGTGCGATAATCCGGGCGACGCCGCCCAAAATGATCTCAAGTGCATCGGTTTCGGGTACACGGCAGGCCATGCCGTCGGCGAAGGTGATTGCCGCGTTCGTCTCGACCTGGCGTCTGGCCTGAAAGGACAAGGCGTATGCTGGCGCGCCGGATGCAACAACGCCGACAACCTCGGCTGGATGGTTGAGGAGATCGCGGGCCATGACCATGCCGCAGATGCCCGAGCCCAGCCCGATGGGAACATAGACGGTCTCAAGATCGGGGCACGCCGACAAAAATTCATACGCGTAAGTCGCGACGCCTTTAACCAGGTCAGGTGCGAAGGACGGCGCGAACTCCAAGGCTTGCTCGACTGCCAGCATCTCGGCGCGAACCCGCGCTTCGTCGAAGTCCGAGCCGTGTTCAATCAACGTCGCTCCGAAGGCACGCATCGCCGCGTTCTTCTCAACGGAATTGCCATGCGGCACGACAATGGTAACCGGGATGCCGTATTTGCGCCCGGCAAAAGCCAGGCTCTGGCCGTGATTGCCCCGGGTCGCGGAGATAATGCCCTTGACCTCGGGCCTCTCGCGGACGAGCCGGTCCATGTAAACCAGACCGCCGCGCACTTTGAACGCACCGATCGGCGTATGGTTCTCATGCTTGACCCAAACCGTGGCACCGGTCGCTTCAGCCAGTAGAGGCCAAGCATATTGCGGGGTTGGCAGCACGTCCCGGTGTACGAGCGTAGCGGCGTCTTCAAGCTCACTAAGGGAGAACATAGTCAGCCGAGGAGATCGTAGATGATCCGCGCGATGTCGCTCTCCAGCGGGAAGGACAACATGCCCATGACCGAGTAGCCGAGCAGCCAGGGCATGACATAGAAGCGAAACATGAAGAAGAACCAGGCAACGAAGAGCGGCACCATGGGTTCAAGGAGGAAGCCGGGCGTGATCGGCTTGAAGACCTTGAGGATCGGGTCGGTCAGCTTCACAAACACCTTCATGAAGAAGAACTGCGAATCGATCGGCAGGAACAGGTTCATCGCGGCGCGGCCGATCAGCGTCCACATCACCATGCCGAGGATGTAGTCGAGAACCAGCACCCAGAGCGGGAATACGGACAAGGTCTCCTGCATCGATTCGCGTTCCGTTCAGCCCATAAACAAGGGGCGGAACTTAGGTGTTCCGCCCCCTGATTGCACGCATTTTTGGCGTGATATCGTCAGTGACCGATGATGGTCTTGCCGCTCGGGATCCGGGTCTCGTCGACCATATCCTGGATCTCCTTGCTGGGCGCTGGCGTCAGGAGCGACACCACGACCATGCAGATCAGGCTCACCGGCATGCCGATGATGCCGAAGCGCAGATGGTCGATTCCCGCCCATGGCTCCATGCCGCCGGCATAGACCATGTAGAGGTACCATGACCCGGCCGCGAAGCCGCCGACCATGCCGGCAACCGCACCCGCCGCATTGGCCCGTTTCCACCACACGCCGAGGACGAGCGGGAAGAACAGACCGGAATTGGCGAAGCAGAACGCCCAGGCGACAGCGCCGAGGATCCCCGTCAACTTCAGTGAGGCCACCAGAGCGCCGGCGACGCCGATGCCGACCAGCAGCACGCGGGCGACGATCAAGCGCGTCTTGGTCTCAGCCTTCGGATCGATGATCTTGTAGTACAGATCGTGGCTGAGCGCGTTGGCGATGGCCAGGAGCAGACCGTCAGCCGTCGACATGGCGGCTGCCATGCCGCCGGCGGCGACCAAACCGGAGATGACGTATGGCAGGCCGGCGATCTCCGGCGTTGCCAGCACGACGATATCCGGCCGCATGAAGAACTCGTTCAACTGAACGATGCCGTCACCGCTTTGATCGACCACCGCGAGATAACCGACCTGGCTCCAGTTCTGCACCCATTCAAGGGCCAGCACGTCTTCGATCGACTTGCCGATCACCGCGGTCGCCAGCTCCGGATCAAGCAGTTGCAGCTTGGTCAGCGTCGCCAGGGCAGGGGCGGTGAAGTACAGAAGGAAGATGAAGAACAGCGAGTAGCCGACCGATTTACGCGCGGCGCGCACCGACGGTGTGGTGAAGTAGCGCATGAGGATGTGCGGCAGCGAGGCCGTGCCCGCCATCATGCACAGAGCCAGTGTCGCGAACTTCCACGAATCGAACCCGCCTTGCGGATCGAAGTGCGGCGTCGTCAGAACCCTGACGCCGGCCACGGCTTCTGCCGCTGGCGCGAGCCCATATTGCGATTCCAGTTCGGCGATGCGTTGCGCGGCGTCGCCATAGCTGAAGTGCGGAATGAGGCCGAAGCCCTGGGCGTTCGACATCCAGATCACCGGTACCAGATAGGCGATGATCAAGACGATGTACTGCGCCACCTGGGTCCAGGTCACACCGCGCATACCGCCGAGCATCGAGCACACAAGAATGCCCAAAATGCCGAACCAGACGCCAACCTCGAACGGAATGCCGAGTGCGCGAGAGGCGATCGTTCCCGTGGCATTGATCTGCGCCGTCACATAGGTGAACGAGGCGACCACGAGGATGATGACGGCGCACAGGCGGGCTGCGTTTCCGCCGAACCGCGTTCCGATGAAGTCCGGAACCGTGTAGCAGCCGAACTTGCGCAGATACGGTGCCATCAAGGAGTTGACCAGCACGTAGCCGCCGGTCCAGCCGACGACGAAGCCGAGATACGGATAGCCGCCGAAGTAGATGCCGCCGGCCAGCGCCACGAAGGACGCGCCCGACATCCAGTCGGCTGCCGTCGCCATGCCATTGTAGAGCGCTGGCACTTCCCGGCCCGCCACGTAGTAGGCATCGACCTGCATCGTGCGCGACAGATAACCAATCAGGGCGTAGATCGCGATGGTGAACATCAGGAACATGATGCCGATGGCGCGCGCGCCGACACCTGTCGTCTCAAGCAGCGCCATCAACGCGAAGAATACAAGAAAACCGAGGGTGTAAAGGCCGTAGACCTTACCCAGGTTTTCGGTGAAACCACCTTTTAGCATGCTAGCCCCCTATTCCTGGACGCCGTACTCTTCGTCGATCTTGTCCTGGCGATAATTCTGCAGCCAGATCATGATGACGAAGGCAAGGAGCGATCCTTGGACGCACATGTAGTAGCCCAGCTTGAAGCCGAGGAACGACATCGCGTTCAGTTCTTTGGCGAACCACGGGAAGACGAAAGCGAAGAAGAACCAGGCAATCAGGACGCCGATCGTCAGACTGCGGGTTTTCGCCCAGTGGCCTTCCCTGGCCTCCTGCGAAATCTGTGTTCCGGTTGCATCTTGTGCCATTTATCTCCTCCCCGAAACATGTGCCCAAACAATGCCGCCGACCGGCGCAATTCGGGTTGCACGACCGGAGACTGCCGAAAGCCTAGCCAAAGGTCAGGGTTAGAAACAAGTTAGACCATCTGCTAACGTCAATACTGAAACCGCTCGGGAATTCACGTGCTTAAAGACCTCCTTGAGACCCTGCCGCGACCGCTGAGAGCGCTTGCGATTCGCTTCGACCGCAGTCCGATCGACAGCGTCGACGGGCTAGCCGAATTCGTCCGGACACGTTCGCTCTACATCGGCCAAACGTCTCTTTATGGCTATCTCAAAACCCGCATGGGCACACGCTATCGCGAGCATTTCCAGGACGAGGTCTTCGCCGAATCGATCCGAATTTCGGCCGTTAAGGTCTTCGGGTCTTGTTTGGGCGATCTCAGCATTTTCGCCGCTGCGACCGTGCATACCGGCGCAAGCGATGCGGATGGCGTCGACAAAACAGGTGCGCTCGCTCGGCATCTTTTTTCCGACGGAATCGATATCGGCTTGACCGATGCGGATCGCGTGCACCTGCCAGAGGGTTTGGCGGAGACCTTCGCGCAGCGGACGACCGAGACACTCTGGCCCAACGCGGCGATCGCCGGCAACGCGTTTACAGGTTCAAGCACCGATCTGATCCGCTTCGCCCCCGTCGTCGACGAATTCAAGGCCTTGGACGAAGAAATCGTCACGAACTCAATCCGGTTCAAATGGCGCGATGTTCGTGAACAATTGACCAAGCGCATCGACGGCCAAGCCATTTTGACGGATTGGCGGGCGCGATCCTCGGATTAGGTCGGCCTCAAAGCTATGCCGTTTCTGACAGTTCCCGACAGCTTTTCCAGCCTGCCGCTGAGCGCGCTGCCGGCCATCGTGCTCGACACAGAGACGACGGGTCTCGATGTTTCCAAGGACCGCATCATCGAGATCGGCGCCGTTCGCCTCGAGGGTGGGCGTGTGGTCTTTTCAGAGACCTTCAATCAACTGGTCGACCCGGCGGTGCCGATCCCGGCCGCGTCGACCGCCGTTCACACGATCACGGATGAGGATGTCGCCGGCCAACCCGGCTTCCCAAAGGCGATCTCCGATTTCGCCGCATGGACGGGACCGACCATCGTGCTTGGCTATGCCATTGGCTTCGATGTGGCGATCATGAAAGCGGAGACCGCGCGTCACGGAATTTCATGGCGGCCGCCGCGCTCTCTCGATGTTCGTCACCTGGTGCAAATCGTAGCGCCGAACTTGCCCGATCTGTCTCTAGAGACAGTGTCAGCTTGGCTGGAAATTGAAGTGTCCGGCCGTCACAGGGCGCTCGCGGATGCGGTCATGACGGCGCAGGTCTTCTTCGCCATCGCGCCCAAGCTGCGGGACCGCGGGATACTGACCCTCGCACAGGCCGAAAGGGCCTGCCGCACCTTGACATCGAAACAGGAAGAAGAGGCCCGCGCCGGCTGGCACGAGATTGGGCAGAGCGACCGGCCGACAAGCGTTGCCGAATATGCGCGGGTCGACAGCTTCCCGTACCGCCACAAAGTCGGCGATTTGATGAGCGCGCCGCCGCGCATGATCGCTAATGAGGTCAGTCTCAAGGACACGCTGAGGGACATGGTTCAATCGCGCGTTTCGTCGCTCTTCCTGCCGCCGGCCGCCGAGGGCGGTGCGCCCGGGATCATCACCGAGCGGGATATTCTGCGCGCAATCGAGGCCCATGGCGCCGACGCTTTGAACCAGCCGGTCAGCCAGTTCGCGACCCGTCCAATGGTCACGGTCGCGCAAGATGAATACATCTATCGCGCACTCTACAGCATGGCGACCCGGCGTTTCCGGCACCTTGGCGTCACGGGTCCGGACGGCGACTTGGTCGGGGCGCTTTCGGCGCGCGACCTGTTGCACCAGCGGGCCGACGATGCTGTGTCGCTTGGCGATGCGATCGAAACGGCTGCGACAGCGGCAGAGCTTGGTCGGGTTTGGTCCGGCCTAACGACGGTCGCACGGGCGCTTGCCTATGAAGACGTTGATGCCCGCGCGATCGCCGCCATCATCTCACGCGAACTGCGAGCCCTGACGCGACGGGCGGCGGAGCTTGCTGAAAGCGAACTTGCCGATTCGGGGAAGGGTGGCCCTCCGGTACCCTATGCGCTGATGGTTTTGGGCTCAGGCGGCCGGGGCGAGAGCCTGCTCGCGATGGATCAGGACAACGCGATCGTCTTCACCGAGGGCGAGCCTGGCGGCGAAGCCGATCAATGGTTCCAAGCACTTGGAAAGCGTGTGAGCGATATCTTGAACGAGTCAGGTGTCGTCTATTGCAAGGGCGGCGTCATGGCCGCCAACGCGGAATGGCGGATGGAACGGGTCGGCTGGCTGGCAGCGGTCGATTCCTGGATCGGCCGGTCGCGTCCAGAGGACATCTTGAATTGCGATATCTTCTTCGATTCCGTCGCCGTTCACGGTGATCTCGACCTGGCGGAGGAGGTGCGTCACCGCGCGATGGAAACGGCGAAAGATGCGCGGACGTTTCTGAAACTGCTAGCGCTCAATGCTAGCCAAGTGGAGGCATCTGTCGGGTGGTTCGGCCGTCTGAAAACCGAGGGTGGCCGGATCGACGTCAAGAAGAACGGCATCATGCCGATCTTCTCAGCGGCCAGAGTGGTTGCGCTTGAGCATGGCGTCGCGGCCCGGTCGACGCCAGGCCGACTGGAAGCGGCACGTGGGCTCGGCATCGCGTCGGAGGCGACGATCAACGACCTCATCGAGGCGCATCGCATCCTGCTGAACCAGATTCTCGCCCAGCAATTACGCGATATCGCGGACGGTGTCGCGCTATCCAATACGGTGATTCCAGGCGACATGACCGGCCTGGACCTTCAAGAGCTGAAATGGGCGCTCGAAAAGGTCCAGGGAGTCTCATCGCTCCTGGGAACGCCGGTACTGGGTTAGGTGCCCGGCTGATCCGTGTAACGCAGATAGGGTTTCGGCTGGTCGAAATCACCGAAACGCTCGCGCGCCTCATCGTCCGGCACCGCCGGCGTGATGATGACCTTGTCACCCATTTGCCACTGCGCCGGCGTTGCCACCTGATGGTTGGCAGTCAGCTGCATGGAATCGATGACCCGCAGGATTTCATCGAAGTTACGGCCCGTGGTCATGGGATAGGTGAGGGATAGCTTCACCTTCTTGTCGGGACCGATCACGAAGACCGAACGCACCGTGGCATTGTCGGCCGGGGTGCGACCCTCGGACGTATCGCCGGCATCGGCCGGCAACATGTCGTAGAGCTTGGCGACCTTGAGTTCCGGGTCGCCGATCAGCGGATAATCGACCTGATGGCCGGTAACGTCCGAGATGTCCTGTTTCCACTTCTGGTGGTTTTCGACTGGGTCGACCGAGATTCCGATGATCTTGGTGTTGCGTTTCGCGAACTCCGGCGCGAGGCCGGCCATATAGCCGAGTTCGGTGGTGCAAACCGGCGTGAAGTCTTTTGGATGTGAGAACAACACCGCCCAACCGTCGCCGATCCAGTCGTGAAAATCGATCTGACCGGCCGTCGTCTCGGCGGTGAAATCCGGCGCCTCGTCATTGATGCGCAAAGCCATTGTCGCCTCCTCAAAACGCATTGCTATGTGTGGAGCATTAGGGACGGTCATTCTATTGGGCGACGGCAGGCGCGCGCAATAGGCCGTGACGTCAGCGGGACGGATCACGATCAATTGAGCGTCGTGGCCATAACATTTAGCGGCTCGGCGTGTTCGATAGGCTGAACGCGCGAATGAGGAGAGCGATATGACCGATCGGACCGGGAGCGGCGAACGTATTTGGCACAAAGTGGCCGAGCGCGACGCACTGCCGGACGGGCGCGTCAAGACGGTCACCGCCGGAACCAAGACACTCGCTCTCGTTCATTTCCAGGACCAGTACGCGGCGATGGAAAATCGCTGTCCGCACCAGGGCGGCCCGCTCGGCGAGGGGTCGATCGAAGAGGGTGTCGAGGGTCAATGCTGGCTGCGCTGCCCGTGGCATGGCTGGGACTTCGATCCGCTCACCGGTAAGCCGCCCGGCGGCCACGAGGACACCGGCCAAGAGATGTTCGACGTCGATGTGCGCGATGACGGGATCTATATCGGCCTCGAACCGGAACCACCGCACACACGCACGGTGACGGATGTGATGGCCGAGACCATGGTGAACTGGGGTGTCACCAGCGTCTTTGGCATGGTCGGGCACTCCAATCTCGGACTTGCCGATGCGCTCCGCCGTCAAGCGACCGGCGGCAATCTCAACTATTATGGTATCCGCCACGAGGGCGCCGCCGCGTTCGCCTGCTCGGGCTACGCGAAGCTGACGGGCAAGCCTGCCGCCTGTTTGACCATTGCCGGTCCAGGTGCGACCAATTTGATGACGGGATTGTGGGACGCCAAGGTGGATCGGGCGCCTGTTCTGGCTCTAACCGGCCAGGTGAATGTTCAGGTTTTCGGACCGGGCGCGTTTCAGGAAATCGATCTGTCGTCGGCGTTCGAGGCCGTCTCGCGTTTCTCGCAGACCGTGCTTCACACCTCGCGCCATGCCGAGTTGATGTCGCTTGCCTGCAAGACGGCGATCGTCGAGCGCGATGTGGCGCATCTGATCTTCCCGGACGATGTTCAAACGATCCCGGCGGAGGCCGAACAAGCTGCCGGGCCAGCCGGCCGTCTCGGCGACAGCCTGATCGCGCCTTCAGACGACGCCATTGCGCGGGCGGCAGACATGATCGGCAAGGCGAAGCGGCCGATCATCATCGTCGGCTTCGGCGCGCGGGAGAACATGGCGGCAATCACGGCGCTGGCGGAGCGGCTTCATTGCCCGGTGCTGACAACGTTCAAAGCCAAGGGATTGATCGCCGACAGTCACCCGAATGCGGCGGGCGTCCTGGGGCGGTCCGGTACGCCGATTGCCTCGTGGTTCATGAACGAGTGCGATCTGATCATCGCGCTTGGCACATCATTCTCCAATCACACCGGCATCGAGCCGTCCAAGCCGATCATCCAAGTCGATTTCGACCCGATGCATCTCGGCAAATTCCACGCGGTCGATCATCCTGTCTGGGGTGAAATCGGTCGTGCCGTGGCAGCGATCGATGCAGCGCTGCCGACCGCGATTGCGGCGATGGATCAGCGCGCTGAACTGGCCGAGCGTTGGGCGATCTGGCGGGCGGAAAAGGAGAGCCGACTGTCGGACGCAGCCGATGAAGGTCTGTCGTCGGCGACGGTCTTTGCGGCGCTCAATAAGGTGCTGCCGGCCGATGCGGTAATTGCCGTCGATGTCGGCAACAACACCTATTCGTTCGGTCGCTATTTCGAGCCGGAGCGTCAGTCGGTGCTGATGTCCGGCTATTTGGGGTCAATCGGCTTCGCGCTACCGGCGGCGATCGGCGCCTGGGCGGCGACCCAGGACCAGCCGGACCACAAGGGCCGCAAAGTCGTGTCGATATCCGGCGACGGCGGCTTCGGTCAGTACGCGATGGAGTTCACGACAGCGGTCAAGTACCGGATGAACATCACGCACATCCTTCTCAACAACGGTCAGCTCGGCAAGATTTCCAAGGAGCAACGCGCTGGCGACTGGCCGGTCTGGGAAACCGATCTGCATAACCCGGCCTTTGCGGCCTTTGCCCGTCTGTGCGGTGGGCATGGCGTGCGGGTCACCGACGTCGCGGACCTGGAGTCAGTGCTCAAGGAGGCACTTGCCCATGACGGTCCGGCTTTGGTTGAGATCATGACCAATGCCGAATTGGTGTAGCCGTTACAACGGTAGTCGATTGTCCTTATTGCTGAAGAGCCACGAGCCCAAGAGCACGCCGAGCAGACCGAGAGCGACAAGAGCAAGCACCTTGGTTAAGTCGGCCAGCAGGGCGGTGCCTGTCATCCGCGACAGGGCGTGGACGATAAGCGTAAGAACGCCCATCCACGGTATCGCCATCGCGATCAGGTGATAGAACAAAGCGCCGCCGCGTTTGTCGCCAGGCGCAACCGTGGCGCTTGCGTAGTCGTAGCCGCCATCTTCGGGAAGCAGCGCCAAGTCCTCGTAGCTGTGCTTGTTTTCGTAGATCATCTCAAAGAGATCGGAGATCACCCGTCGGTTTTCGAAGTAAGCCGAGTGCGACTTTCCAGGATCGGGGAAGGCGAGGTTGGCGATATGAACGTTGTCGACACGGTGCGAAAGGCTTCGCCGGCTGACTGGTGAGTGGAGACCGCCGGCGATCAGATCGGCTTCATCGAAATAGTTCACCCAGTGCACATAGCGCTTCTTGTTGCGCGAGAAGGGCGGCGTTCCGATGTCTCCACGCAACGTTTCCACGACCCGCGTGTAGCGGTGAAACCGACTGCGAAAGCTCTCGAAGAAATAATTGATCTTGTCGATCGGGCTGGCGATCGTCACGAAATGTCGGCATTTGGTCAGATCGATCGGGCCGGTGATCGGGTCTCTTCGGTTCGTCGCCTTGTTCTTGCGGACGACGGCGAGGACGGTGTCGTGGGCGACCGTCGTGCCAAGGCTGTGGCTGACCATAACGACTCGCTTGCAGTCCGGGTCCGCGAGGACGTGATCGATGAGGTCGACGCCCATCTCGATAACGCGCCGGCGGCGCTGGTTCTTCTCGTTCGTTTCCTCGTATGTCGCCCAAGCCTCCACGTCGCCCATATACTCCGTGAGAAATCTGCCAAGGCCGAGTGTGAGGAGTGCCGAGATCGCCAGTCCGGCGGCGTTCGACCAAGTGGGGTCGAAGAAGTCCTTGAATGCGCCGCCAAACAGTTCGCTGACGCCAAAGAAGGAGGGGCCGCTTGCGACATTGAGGAGTTGCAGCACGAACCAAATCAGCGCACCGCTGGCAAGAATAAGTGCCAGCAAGATTGTCAAGAGAATGAAAGCGTTGCGGATTTCGACATTTCTGTACCACTGGAACCACCGATCGCTCAGCGCCTTCAACCGGTCGATGTCGAGGCCTTGGCTTTTTGCCTCCTCTGCCAAAAACAACAGAAATTCGGCGTATTTTCCTGTCGGATAGGTCCGGACGCGTCTTAGGTTTTGAAATTCTTTGTAGATCCTAAGCAGGCTCTCGAAGTCGGCTTCGGTTGCGCCGGTCGGCCATTTGTCAGTGCGTTCAAAGAGATCGGCGAGCGCCGCACGGCGAAGCCTTTGGCGCTCGCGCCAGGGTGTGAACAGGGTTTTGAAGGGTCGCGTGACTTGCCTGACAATCCACCAGGCGACATGTCTGGCTGAGCTTGAGCCGGCCATGATGGGCGCCCAATAGACTTCATAGAAGCGAACTTTGCTGCGCGGCCGCGCCTTGCCGCCCTCGGGCGTCAGATACCCCGTATCGATGTAAGTGACGGTTTCTCCGGGTTTGAGCTTGATCTCTTCGCCATCCGCTTCGCGCCTTTGCTCGCTTCTCGGCCTAATGGCCACGAGGCGACCGCGATCGTCGTCCCGCTTGTTTCTGGATCGTCCGAGCCACGTATCGATGGCATCGATCAGCCGGCTGGTTTCCTCATAGCGTCGCTGGCTCCCCATGCCATGGAAATAGATGACGGAGACGTGTCCCGTCGCTGCCGATACGCGTCTTGCCATGGCGACCTCTCCCCGGATCGATCAAAGGTATCGGCACATCCGATCTCCGACGTGCCGTTCGACCAACTTTCAGCGGGATGCTTCGTGCCTTACCCAAGCATCTTCACCGAGCGTAACACAGACTGTCAGGGAAGGGTGTGAAGCACATCGCATAGCATCCAAAGTGGGCTTGGGACTGACCCGCTTTTGTGTTCCTTAATGGAATTTTCGGCCGGTAAGCTTGGGAAATTCCAGGCGTTCTGACCAACCCCGAAATATGTAGTTTTGAATCAGGTTCCGTTACGATAGGGTGCTCAGTTCGTGGGTGGGCATTACTTGCTACCGGGGATTAGCGTGCTGGCACCAAAATCTGTCGCAAAGAACTTGTTCCTGTTCGCAGCGCTTACGGCTGCGGCGTGTACCAACCTCATCACAACCAAGACGGCGTTCGCAGTTTCCGGCACGCAATCGGCGGGCGGAGGTGCGATCGGCCCTGCGCATGTGACGTTTGGTGCGCCGTTCGGTAACACGGTCGGGTTCGTGAGTCTGGGTGCGGCCGGCACGGGAACCGGAACTTTCGTGCCCTCTTCGACTCCGGGTCAGTTCAAGTTCTTAACCGCCGCACACAATGTCGATGGCAATTCGGACGGCGTTTTGGATATTGCAAACTTGACTGTTTTCTTCGGAGCTGCGCCGGGCTCCGCGCTGTTTGTCGGTCAAGACGGTCAAAACGCCACATTTCAGGTCAACGCGACCGCCGCGCAGATAGCAGTTCATCCGCAATGGTCGACAAGCAACGGTTCGGCGACCTACGATCTTGCGGTCGTCACGTTCAATTTGAACGACATCATCGCTGTGAACGGCGGTGCAGTACCGGTTGTGTCGCCGGTCTATGTAAACAATCCCCTGAATATGCAGGCGGTCGTTGCCGGACACGGTTTGCAGGGCGACGGCACCGTGGTGCTTCTGGACCCGGTTCCATTGGCCAACGAGGTCGACGGAATTCTCAAAGGCGGCACCAATATCATCGATTTCGTCGGCGTTCCCGGCAACATCGTTCCGCCGACAGTTTCGCCCGCATCTGGCATCGTTGTTCTCGTCGACTTCGACGACAACCTCAATCCGGGGGTGTCGAGCTTCAACGGAGTCAACGCCAATCCAGCTCTGGAAGCGGGAACCGCGCCTGGCGACAGCGGATCGGCCATTCTCGTCGATAGCGATGGCGACGGGAATTTCGAAGTCGCGGGCGTGCTCAATGGCGGGGACAACCCCTTTGGTGGTGCAAGCCAGTTTGGCGATATCTCCCAATTTGCACCGATATTCACGCCGGCCAATCAGGCGTTCTTGGTGCAACAAGGTGTTTTCCTGGGCCTTTCGGCAAGCGGACTTTTAGTCGCCGGGAACTGGTCGATTGTCGATCTGGCGGCCATCAACCAACTTATCGGCGTTTCCAATTTCCTGGCGCAGTTTGCGGCCGAATCGATCACCGAGTTCAAGCACACGGCCGACGACCATGTCGGCAACGTCGTCAGTCGTCGGTATCGAGCCGCTAACGGTTTGTCATTGCTCGATAACGGCTGTCCGGTTTTCGGCGCGGTGAACGGCAATGGCGCGCCGACCGAAGAGACCCGCTGCAAGAGGTTTGAGGTCTATTTCGAAGGCCGCTACCAGGCGATTTCTGAGGATGGCCCAGCGGGCGTCAACCCGGAAACCGATCAGCTGATCGGGCACTTGGGCATTGAGGCGCTCTTGACGCCACATATCCTCGGCGGTCTGGCCGGTGGTGTCGGCACGAGCGCTGATGATGACGAAATGGATAAGTATTTCGGCACGGTCTACGTGATCGGCCAAGTCCGCAATGTGACGGCGTCGGCGGCCTACAGCGCCGCGCATCATTCGATTTCTGCGGACCGAACTCCTGGGCCCTGGGAGTTTTCGGCCGATGGATTCACGCACTCGTTCGACGCCGGCGTTTCAGCCCTGTTCGAGACGCGCTATGTCGATCTGACACCGCACATCAATGCGCGATACACGACCGGGGAACTTAGGGACGTCAGCATCACGAATGCAGGGATGCGCACACCGATTGCCGATCAAGACATCGAACAGTCGCAGGTTGAAGTCGGGCTGCGGGGAAGCCGGCGCTTCACCAATACGTGGGGCGCTATTATTCCCTACATCGGCGCCGCCTATGTCTGGCGTGAGGACCACAGCGATTCCGCCGTCAACGTCACGCAGTCAATTCGTCCGTTTTTTCTCCTGGCGTCGGTTGGCGGACAGCTGGCAATCCTCAATCTCCCGAACACGGTCAGCAGCACTGGGAGCGCGAGTTCGGATGCCGACACGCATTTTGCCGAAGTTAGCCTTGGCTTAGAAGCCCGCGCGAACAATGGAGTCGGTATGTCGTTCGGGTTAAGCACGGCGTTCGATGCCGAGGAATTTCGCGGCGCGTCCGGCCGGGTTGGTTTCGGCATCCCGTTTTAAGGTGAAGAACGATCTCGCGAGTCAGACCCGGGTGGGCATGAGCCGTATTTGACGAAACCGCGTCAAGCCGCCAGTTTCTTTTCCAATCCCTGCAGGATCGTCTTGAGTTCCGGTTCAATCACCCGTTTCGCCGCGCGTTCGGGCGATAGCCAGCGTCGGCGCCGTTCGTCATCCTCTGGCCAGGACTTGTGCTTCTTATCGACCGTCATGGCATAGACGGTCACCAGGCAGGGGATCGATTCATTCTTCGACACCCATTTGTCGTACTTGTAGGTGCCGAGCGGTGTCTTCGACATCGTGCCGGACACCCCGGCTTCCTCGAATGCCTCCTGGGCGGCGGCTTCCCAGGGCTTTTTGTCCTTGATCGGCCAGCCCTTGGGAACAATCCAACGTCCGGTGTCACGCGACGTTACGACCAAAACTTCAATCTCACCGTCCGGTCCGATGTGGATCGGCACGGCTGCGACTTGATCGGCACGCTGCTCAGGTTTCGATTTCGCCATTGTCTCGACCGCGAATCACTCAATGCATACTATCTCACATCGTAAGAAACGGTGTGTGAACGACACATGACGGTATTCACATCGGTACTGCGCGCCAGCGCGGACGATCCGACGCGAGAGCCGGTTCCAAAACAAGAAAAGCCCGGCTCGCCGGGCTTTTCGAGGTCAGACGATCAAATCTTATTCGACCGAGACCGGAGGGTTAGCCGGTTTCTCGGTGGTCGGTACCGCTTCGGCTGGCGTTTCGACAGCAGGCTTGAGAACAACCGAATCGGTGGTCGACATCTGCACGTCGGCCTTCGCCGTGATCATCGGCTTTTTCTCTTCGGCTGATTTCATATACGGGCAAGCCAGCACCGGGCCGAATGAGAGGCCCGTCGCAGCTGCGGTTGCCAGCACGATATTTGTCACCTTCGTCATGTCGGATCCTCCTCATCTGGCGGATTGGCATTGGCTGCGCATCGATTGAATTGGCCAGCGCAACGGTGACTTCTCTTACTTATCATGAAACCGGGAATCCGCGCAAATAACGCTGCGGTGACCAGTCTAGGATCCTGACCCTAAGCACGCGGATGGGCGTCGCGATAGGCGTCGAGAAGGCGGGCAGGCTCGACCTTGGTGTATATCTGTGTGGAGGACAGCGACGCATGGCCCAAAAGGTCCTGAATGGCGCGCAAATCCCCGCCGGCTGCCAAGAGATGCGTTGCGAAGGAGTGGCGTAGCGCATGCGGCGTGGCCGAAGCCGGCAATCCGAGCGCGCCGCGCATTTCGGCCATGCGTCGCTGCACAATGCGCGGATTGAGAGGGCCGCCCCTCTCTCCGCGGAAAATAGGCTCGTGGCGCGGTGGCTGATAGGGGCACAGCCGGCGATAGTCGGTGATCGCATCCCGAATGGCTGGAAGCAACGGCACGATGCGCTCCTTACCCCCCTTGCCGACCACGCGGATCGCCGAGGAGGAGCGGCTCATATCGAAATCCGCTGCAGTCAGCGCCAAGGCTTCCGAGATGCGAAGGCCGCAGCCGTAAAGCAGGGAGAAGACGGCGATATCGCGGGCTTTGAGCCAGGGAGCCTGTGTATCTTTCGCGATATCGCCTGTCGCGATGCGCCTTGCGTCTGTTTCTGCCAACGGGCGCGGCAGGCTCTCCTTGACACGAGGCGACTTCATGGCGGCGAAGGGTGCTAGTGTCGCAAGACCTTCGCGCTCCAGAAATCCGATGGCACTTCTGATCGCTGACATTGCGCGGGCGAGCGAGCGGCTGGACACCTCGGCCTCGCGACGTTCTGCGAGAAAGGAACGGATATCGGCCGGGCGAAGCGCGTTCAGGTCGGACGTCGTGACGGGATGCCGGAACCGTCGGGTCATCGCTTCCAGGAAGAAGCGGGCGTCGCGGGCGTAGGCTTCAACCGTTTTCTCGGAATAGCGACGCTCGGAAGCCAACATTGTAAGCCAGCGGCCGAGCGGTTCGGCGACGTCTGACGCGACGGCCCAAAAGGTCGGACCGGCCGGACTGTTCGGATCGACGGCGGTCACATGATCGACTGGCCGCTCTTTTCCCAGTCAGCGAGGAAGGCGGCCAGACCCTTGTCGGTCAGCGGGTGGTTGGCAAGCTTGCGCAGCACGTCCGGCGGCACGGTCGCGACATCGGCGCCCAGTTTCGCGGCATCGCGGACATGGTTGTTCGAACGCACCGAGGCGGCCAATATCTCGGTCGAGATCGAATCATAATTGTCGTAGATCGCGCGGATATCGCCGATGAGGTCCATGCCGTCATACCCCATATCATCGATTCGGCCGATGAAGGGCGAGATGAAGGTCGCGCCGGCTTTGGCGGCCAGCAGTGCCTGGGTGGCGGAGAAACACAGCGTGACGTTGACACCGATGCCCTTTTGCGACAGCGCTCGGCAGGCTTTCAGGCCATCCCAGGTCAATGGCACTTTGATGGTCACGTTGTCGGCGATCGGCGTAAGGACTGCGGCCTCGGCCATCATGCCGTCAAAATCGGTCGCTGCCACTTCGGCCGAAACCGGACCGTCGACGGCCGCACAGATATCGGCGATGACCTCCTTGATCGGCCGGCCGGCTTTCATGATGAGTGAGGGGTTGGTTGTCACGCCATCAAGAAGACCCGTTGAGGCCAAGTCGCGGATGTCGTCGATATCGGCTGTATCAACAAAGAATTTCATCGGTCGCGGTCCTATCGCTGGCGCGGCCTCTCCGGCTCGCTGAGAAGACATGAATTGTGTGACGAGAGACTTAATACGCTTTCGGGCGGGCGCCAACCGGCAGCAGGTCGACAATGACCGACGCCGGTGACACCTCGAACTTTGGGGCCGTCGTCAGCGTGTTGCTGCCGGTCGCGGTTCCGGGCCCTTACAGTTATGGCGTGCCCGAAGGGATCGCCGTCGAACCTGGCGATTGGGTGTCGGTCCCGCTCGGGCCCCGCCAGGTGGCCGGTGTCGTTTGGGATACCGCGCCTGGCCGCGAGGTCGATCCGGAAAAGCTGCGGCCAATAAGCCGCCACTTCGATACGCCGCCGCTTGCCGAAGAGACAAGGCGCTTCGTGGAATGGGTCGCCGCTTACACCATGACCGAGCCCGGTGCGGTCTTGAAGATGGTGCTGCGCTCAGGCGACTTTCTGGAACCGCCCGCACCCAAGATGGGCGTGCGTGGTATCGGCCTGGAGCCGCCGCGGATGACCGATGCGCGGCGGCGCGTATTGGCATTGGCGGAGGGCGGGCTCGCCTGGGACAAGAAAACGCTGGCCGACGAGGCCGGTGTCGGCGCCGGCGTGATCCTCGGGCTTGTCAAAGCCGGCGTGATGGAGACCGTGCCGCTGCCGCCGGCTCGAGTTGAGAAGTGCCTCGATCCCGACCACCAGGCGCCGGCGCTGACGTCGGATCAAGCGGATGCTGGAATGACTGTGCGTGAAGCGGTGCGCGCCGGGCATTTCTCGGTCAATGTCCTCGACGGCGTCACCGGGTCGGGCAAAACCGAAGTCTATTTCGAGGCGGTTGCAGAGGCGCTCAAGACCGGCAGGCAGGCCCTGGTGCTTTTGCCGGAAATCGCCCTGACCGCGCAGTTCCTCGACAGGTTCGAAGCTCGGTTCGGCGCGCTTCCTGCCGCTTGGCACTCCGACATCGCCGCAAAAACGCGAGGGCGGGTTTGGCGCGGCGTTCTCTCCGGCGATATCCGGGTCGTCGTCGGCGCCCGCTCAGCGCTCTTCTTGCCGTTCAAGCAACTGGGTCTCGTCGTTGTCGATGAGGAGCATGAAGCCGCCTACAAGCAAGAAGACCGCGTTTGGTACAATGCGCGCGACATGGCCGTCGTGCGTGCCCGCTTCCACGACGCGGCCGTCGTGCTCGCTTCGGCGACGCCATCGATCGAAACGCGGGTCAATTGCGATCAGGAGCGCTATCGTCGACTGCAGCTTCCCGATCGGTATGGCGGTCGCGATCTACCAACGGTCGGAATCGTCGATCTGCGCGAAGATGCCCCGGAGCGGGGGCGATGGCTGGCCAAGCCCGTCGTGGACGCGCTTGCGGCGTGCGTTGAGGCCGGGCGACAGGGTCTCCTGTTCCTTAATCGGCGCGGCTATGCGCCGCTGACGCTTTGCCGAAAATGCGGTTATCGCTTTCATTGCCCGGACTGCGCGTCCTGGCTCACCGAGCATCGGTTCCGGCATGTGCTGATGTGCCACCACTGCGGTTACAGCGTTCAGGCGCCAGAGACTTGCCCGTCTTGCGGCGGGGTGGACACATTGGTGGCGTGCGGGCCGGGTGTCGAGCGCATCGCGGAAGAGGTGGCTGATCGATTCCCCGATGCCCGTGTCGCCGTGCTTTCAAGCGACATGCTGGGCGGTCCCAGCCAGCTTCGCCAACAGTTTGCCGATATCGCCAACGGTGAGGTGGATATCATCATCGGCACCCAACTGATCGCCAAGGGCCATAACTTTCCGGGGCTGTCTTTCGTGGGCGTCGTCGATGCCGATATGGGGTTCGGTCATGGCGATTTGCGGGCGACGGAGCGTACCTTTCAACTCCTTTCGCAAGTCGTCGGCCGAGCCGGTCGCGGTGCTGATCCGGGGCAAGCGCTGATCCAAACCCATATGCCGGAGCATCCGGTTTTGACGGCGATGGTGTCCGGCGACCGCGAGGCGTTTTACGCGCGCGAGATCAATGCGCGTCGGGATGCTCACCTACCGCCGTTCACGCGTCTTGCCGCCCTTATCGTATCCGGCAAGGACAAGCAGCAAACGCGCGATTATGCCGCCCGGCTCGGGCGGGTAGCGCCGCGCGGACGAGATGGTGTGGACATTCTCGGTCCCGCCGAAGCCCCCCTTGCCCTGGTCCGAGGCCGCTTTCGTTACCGTTTCTTGATTAAGGCGGCGCGTTCGGTGCGGGTTCAGTCCGTGATCGGCGACTGGCTAGCAGCGGCCGAGCGACCGCGCGGCAGCGTGCGGGTCGCCATCGATATCGACCCGTATTCGTTTTTCTAGCGGCGACCGTGTTCCAGGCGCCGCAAACGTTGGCGAATATGCGCAAGTCGGCGAGATTCCAGGTGTGGCGAGTTGCGCGGGGGGATATGCTATGTTACGGGAAGCGCGGCTTGCGGGGCGAGTCCCCGAAGGAGCCGAGGGAAGTCTCTGAAAAGCACTAAATATCAAGGACTTGTGCCATTCTGAGCACGGTCCATCAACAGGGGCGCTGAAGAGAACAGACGTGGCGGACGAACACAGCATCGTATCAGGCGTAGCCGGCCGATATGCCTCGGCCCTGTTCGAATTGGCCGACGAGGCCAAGGCTCTCGATACGGTCGGTGACGAACTGACTTCGATTGGCGCTATGATCGATGCAAGCGGCGATCTGGAGCGTACGCTGCGGAGCCCCGTGTTTTCGGCGGACGAACAGGGCGCCGCGTTCGCAAAAATTCTAGACAAGGCCGGGATTAAAGGCCTGACGGCCAATTTCGTCGCGCTGGTTGCCCGCAATCGCCGACTTTTCGCCCTGCGCGATATGATTAAGGCTTATGCCGCGCTGCTCGCCGCACATCGCGGAGAGGTCTCGGCCGATGTCGTTTCGGCGCACCCGCTCAACGATGATCAGACCGCATCCTTGAAGGACGTGATCAAGGCTGCGGTCGGCAAGGACGTTCAGGTTTCGACCCGCGTGGACCCGGCGCTATTGGGCGGCCTTGTGGTCAAGGTCGGGTCGCGCATGATCGATACGTCGCTTAGAACTAAACTCAATTCTCTGAAAATCGCCATGAAAGAGGCTGGCTGATGGATATTCGGGCCGCAGAAATCACCGCAATCCTCAAGGATCAGATCGAGAATTTCGGCAAGGAAGCCGAAGTCTCCGAGGTCGGTCAGGTGCTGTCCGTCGGCGACGGTATCGCCCGCATTTACGGGCTCGACAACGTGCAGGCCGGCGAACTCGTCGAGTTCGACAACGGCGTGCGCGGCATGGCGCTCAATCTTGAGAGCGACAATGTGGGTGTCGTCATCTTCGGCGACGATCGCGACATCGGTGAGGGCGACACGGTTAAGCGGACCGGTGCCATCGTCGATACGCCTGTCGGCAAGGGCCTGCTCGGCCGGGTCGTCGACGCGCTCGGCAATCCGATCGACGGCAAGGGTCCGATCGAAGCCGCCGAACGACGCCGTGTCGATGTCAAGGCACCGGGCATCATTCCGCGCAAATCGGTGCACGAGCCGATGTCGACCGGCCTGAAAGCGATTGACGCGCTCATCCCGATTGGACGCGGCCAGCGCGAGCTGATCATCGGCGACCGGCAAACCGGCAAGACGGCGATCCTGCTCGACACGTTCTTGAACCAGAAGCCGCTGAACGAGTCCGATGACGAGAGCGAGAAGCTCTATTGCATCTACGTCGCCGTCGGACAGAAGCGGTCGACGGTTGCGCAGTTCGTCAAGGTTCTGGAAGAGCGCGGCGCACTTGAATACTCGATCGTGATCGCGGCGACGGCGTCGGATCCGGCGCCGATGCAGTTTCTGGCACCGTTCACCGGCTGCGCGATGGGCGAGTATTTCCGCGACAACGGCATGCACGCGGTGATCGGTTATGACGATCTGTCAAAACAGGCCGTCGCTTACCGCCAGATGTCGCTGCTTCTTCGCCGCCCGCCGGGGCGCGAGGCCTATCCGGGCGACGTGTTTTATCTTCACTCGCGGCTGCTTGAACGCGCCGCGAAGCTGAACGAAGACAATGGCGCCGGCTCGCTGACGGCCTTGCCGGTCATCGAGACGCAGGCGAACGACGTCTCCGCCTATATCCCGACGAACGTGATTTCGATCACCGACGGTCAGATCTTCCTCGAAACCGATCTGTTCTATCAGGGCATTCGCCCGGCCGTGAATGTCGGTCTTTCCGTGTCGCGGGTCGGCTCGTCGGCCCAGATCAAGGCGATGAAACAGGTCGCCGGCTCCATTAAGGGCGAGTTGGCGCAGTATCGCGAGATGGCTGCCTTCGCCCAATTCGGCTCCGATCTCGATGCGGCGACGCAGCGGCTGCTGAACCGCGGCGCGCGGCTGACGGAACTCTTGAAGCAATCGCAATTCTCGCCGCTGAAGACCGAGGAACAGGTGTGCGTCATCTTCGCCGGCACCAGCGGGTTTCTCGATCAACTGTCCATCGAACAGGTCGGCGAATTCGAGCGCGGTCTTTTGACGTTCCTGCGCGAGAAGCATGCCGGCATTTTGGACACGATCCGCACCGAGAAGGCGATGTCGGACGACACCTCCGACAAGCTGAAGTCGGCGATCGAGGGTTTCGCCAAGGGTTTCGCCTGAGCGTGCTCGGCGTCGAGCGGAACGGGGATTGTCGCTGAATGGCCAGCCTTAAGGATCTCAGAAATCGCATCGCCTCGGTTAAGGCGACGCAGAAGATCACCAAGGCCATGCAAATGGTCGCGGCGGCGAAACTGCGTCGTGCCCAGGAGGCGGCCGAGGCCGCCCGGCCCTATGCCGAGCGGATGGATTCCGTGTTGGCTAATCTCGCCCGCGCGCTTGGCGACATGACCGGTGCGCCGCGGCTTCTGGCCGGCACCGGCAAGACCGACAACCATTTGCTTGTCGTCTGTACGGCCGAGCGCGGCCTTTGCGGCGGGTTCAATTCGTCGATCGCGCGGTTGGCGCGCGAGCACGCGGATGAGCTGAAACGCAATGGCAAGTCGGTTCAGATCTTGTGCGTTGGCCGCAAGGGCGCCGATCAGCTGAAGCGGACCCATGGCGGCGACATCATCGATGTCGTTGATTTCCGCGCCGTCCGGCAAATCGGCTTCGACAACGCCCAATCGGTGGCCGAGCGCCTCTTGACGATGTTCGAGGGCGAGGAATTCGACGTATGCACGCTGTTCTTCTCGCGCTTCAAGTCGGTCATCGCGCAGATTCCGACCGCTCAGCAAATCATACCGGCCGAGGTCGGTGGCGACACCGAGGGGAACAACAACGGCGGCGCGGTCTACGAGTATGAGCCTGAAGAAGACGCGATCCTGGCCGATCTGCTGCCGCGTAACATCGCGGTGCAGATTTTCCGTGCGCTTCTGGAAAACGCGGCGTCGGAGCAAGGTGCGCGCATGTCCGCCATGGACAACGCGACCCGCAACGCCGGCGAGATGATCGACAAGCTGACGCTGTCCTACAACCGCCAGCGGCAAGCGCAGATCACCAAGGAACTCATTGAAATCATTTCGGGCGCCGAGGCGCTCTAACGCATAAGCGTGAAGGACCGATACGATGGCTGATAAGAAGACCGGGCGGGTGAAACAGGTGATTGGCGCCGTCGTCGACGTGCAGTTCGACGATCATTTGCCGGCGATCCTGAACGCGCTTGAGACCGAGAACCAGGGCAATCGCCTGGTGCTTGAGGTCGCGCAGCACCTTGGCGAAAACACCGTGCGCACGATCGCCATGGACACCAGTGAGGGTCTGGTTCGCGGCCAGGAGGTCGTCGACACCGAGAAGCCGATCGCGATCGAGGTGGGGCCGCAGCTTCTGGGCCGCATCATCAACGTCGTGGGCGAGCCGATCGACGAGGCGGGTGAGGTGAAGGGCGACGAAGTGCGCCCGATCCACGCGCCGGCACCCGAATATGTCGAGCAGTCGACGGAAGCGGAAATCCTGGTCACGGGCATCAAGGTGCTCGATCTTCTGGCGCCCTACGCCAAGGGCGGCAAGATCGGCTTGTTCGGCGGCGCCGGCGTCGGCAAGACCGTGCTCATCCAGGAACTGATCAACAATGTCGCGAAGGCCCATGGCGGCTTTTCCGTCTTCGCCGGCGTCGGCGAGCGGACCCGCGAGGGCAACGATCTTTATCACGAGTTTATCGAGTCCGGCGTCAACAAGGCCGGCGGCGGCGAGGGGTCCAAGGCGGCGCTCTGCTTCGGCCAGATGAACGAACCGCCCGGCGCCCGCGCCCGCGTCGGTCTGACGGGTCTCACCATTGCCGAATATTTCCGCGACCAGGGCCAGGACGTGTTGTTCTTCGTCGACAACATCTTCCGCTTCACCCAGGCCGGCTCGGAAGTGTCGGCGCTGCTTGGCCGCATCCCTTCGGCCGTCGGCTACCAGCCGACGCTTGCCACCGACATGGGTGCGCTGCAGGAGCGCATCACGACCACGCAAAAGGGCTCGATCACCTCGGTCCAGGCGATCTACGTGCCGGCCGACGACTTGACCGACCCGGCGCCGGCGACCTCGTTCGCCCACCTGGACGCCACCACCGTGCTGTCGCGCGCGATCTCAGAAAAGGGCATCTATCCAGCCGTCGATCCGCTCGACTCCACGTCGCGGATGCTGGAGCCCGGCGTTATCGGCCAGGAACACTATGATGTTGCCCGCGAAGTTCAGGCGATCCTGCAACGCTATAAGGCGCTTCAGGACATCATCGCCATTTTGGGCATGGACGAGCTGTCGGAAGAGGACAAGCTGACAGTGGCGCGCGCCCGCAAGATCGAACGTTTCCTGTCGCAGCCGTTTTTCGTCGCCGAGGTGTTCACCGGCTCGCCGGGCGTGCTGGTGTCGCTGGAAGACACGATCAAGGGCTTCAAGGGCCTGTGCGCCGGCGAATACGACCACCTGCCGGAGGCGGCGTTCTATATGGTCGGCACGATCGAGGAAGCTGTCGAGAAAGCCGGCCGTCTGGCGGCCGAGGCCGCCTAAGGGACCTGATCGATGGCGACCTTTCAGTTCGAACTGGTCAGTCCAGAGCGGCTTCTGTTCTCGGCCGAGGCCGAGCAGGTCGTTGTGCCGGGCACGGAGGGCGATTTCGGCGTGCTCGCCAACCATGCGCCGGTCATGTCGACGATCCGGCCGGGCGTCTTGTCCGTTGAGACGGGGTCGGAGCGCAAGGAATATGTGCTTCTCGGCGGCTTCGCTGAAGTCAGCCCGGAACGCCTGACGGTGCTGGCCGAGAAGGCCTATGAGCGCGATGCCGTCGACAAGGACGATCTGGCGCAGCAGGTCCAAAACGCCCGCGAAGACGTCGCCGACGCCAAGGACGACGAGACCCGCGCCAAGGCGCAGGAACAGCTCGACCAGTTGGAGCAGCTCCAGGCGCTGGTCTAGGCGGGCTTTTTAGTTTTCGGAACACGATAAGCCCCACGCTCAGCGCGGGGTTTTTTGTTTTGGCCGGCGTGCCGTGGTGACAGTGACCTGCCTGAGGCCCTTTGCGAACGCAGATGGGCTAAGAATATATAGTGCCGTACCATCAAAGTACTGTGCAACGAGTTGGGGAATTGTGCCTAAACCCTTAACGGTAAACTGGCACATGGTGCTTGCAAGACGCTAGGATTCGCGAGGAAATGAAGATTATCAATGGCTAGAAGCGTGAAGGCACCTGCAACACCCGCGGTTCTCATCTGGGCCAGGGAGACGGCTTCGATGGAAGTTGAGGGTGTTGCTGCACGCTTTCCTAACAGTGTCACTGCAGAGCGAATCGCAAAATGGGAGTCTGTGGACGAAGAGGAAGTGCCAACGCTTGCACAGCTGAAGCAGCTCTCGCAAATCTACCGCCGCCCTTTAGCTGTATTCTTCCTCCCTGAAGCACCGCGCGAATTTCCGGTGCCCCATGACTATCGCCGGTTGCCGGGCATTGGGCCGAGTGTGATGTCGTCGGCGTTGCGTTTTGAGTTGCGGGCCGCTCAGGAGCGACGGCTCGCAGCCCTTCAGTTTTATGAGGAGCTTGAGGAAGAACCGCCGACTTTTGAGCTGTCCGGAACGATGCGGGTCACACCCGCTACGCTTGGTGCGCGTGCCCGTGAAGCACTGGGATATTCAATTCAAGAACAATTTTCCTGGCGGGATCAATATGAAGCGATGCGTTCCTGGAAGAGCCGAATCGAGGCTCTCGGTGTTCTGGTATTTCAAGTGCCTGGTATCTCCACAAGCGAAATGCGGGGCTTTTCGATCGCAGAAGTTCCCTTGCCTGTTATGGGCATCAACCGAGCGGAGAGTCCACGCGCTCGTATCTTTTCCATGATGCATGAGTTGACACATCTTTTGGTGCGTCAAAGCGGTGTGTGCGACTTCAATGAGGATGTCGATGCACCACCTGAAGAGCGCCGGATTGAAGTTTTCTGCAACGCGGTGGCAGCCGAAATCATTGCTCCATCTGAAGTCTTCCTGTCACAAGAAGAAATCGCTCTCCATCCAGCGCGGTCGCGCGAATGGGATGAAGAGACAATCGTCGCGTTATCTCGCCGCTTCCATGTCAGTCGCGAATTCATCGTACGCCGACTTTTAGAGCACGGTCGCTGTACCAGTGGTTTCTATCGGATGAAACGGGAGCTTTACCACAGGCAGTATCTAGCCAATCGCACAAATGCTCAGGTGGCGCCGGAGCGGTGGGGCGAAAAACGCCAACGAATTCTTGGTGATGCCTTCACTCGGCTCGTTTTCGATACTTATCGGGAAGGTCATTTGACGCTTTCAGAGATGCTTGGCCATCTTCAGATCAAAGTGAAACACCTGCCGCAGTTTGAAGCCGAGTTTGGGGCAGTCTGACATGGCCGACGCTCCGATTCCAGGGTTCAGCATGGACACTAGCTCTCTGGTGAATTCCTGGAATCGGCTCTATCAAATCGACATGATCCCTTCAATTTGGGATCATATGGAAGCCGTTCTGGCTGAAGGCCGGGCGGTTGTTACACAGCAGGTTTACGAGGAAATCGAAAAGAAAGACGATGCGCTTTTTGCGTGGTGTAAAGAGCGAAAAGCGCTTTTCACGGCCATAGACGAGGTGCACATTGAACTCTTGGCAGGCCTGATGGAACGCTATCCTAGAATTGCAGCGGCAGGTGCCGGTCGAAACTTCGCAGACCCGTGGGTCGTATCACTAGCCCAGTGCTATGATCCTGCCTGCTGCGTGGTGACCGAAGAGGGCACTAGCCGCAACCCCAATAGCCCGAAGATCCCGTTCATCTGCAATCAAGAAGGTTTGCGGTCGTGCTCCTTCAATACGTTCTTGCGAGAGACAGGCTGGAGAGAACGAGGTTAAGTATCTGCAACCAATGTTCGCCTGGCCGCCCGATCACACTAACTCACCCCACCACATCCCGAAACGCTGCCACGACCTGATCGTAGACCGGACGTTTGAACGGGATGATGAGACCCGGGATTTCGTTGAGTTCGGCCCAACGCCATTGATCGAATTCCGGCTTATGGCCGCCGCCGGGATTCTCGATGTCGATTTCAGCCTCCGACCCTTCGAAGCGAACGGCGAACCATTTTTGGGTCTGGCCGCGATACCTGCCCTTTAGGGCGCGGCCCAGGGCCTCGTCGGGGAGGTCATAGGCGTACCAGTCCGGGCTTTCCGCAATTAGCCGGATCGAGCTGATGTTCGTTTCCTCTAAGAGTTCCCGTTGTGCCGCGTCCCAGGGGTCCTCGCCATCGTCGATCCCGCCTTGCGGCATCTGCCACAACACGCCTTCGGTTTGCGGGTCTTTGAGGTCGTTCCGGCGGCCGATCCACACCTTGCCTTCGTTGTTGACGACCATGATGCCAACGCAGCGGCGATAGGGCATCGCCTCGCGATCGATGGCGCCCGCCATCAGCCCTCGGCCACCGCCTTCGTCGAGGCGCTGACGGGGATCAGCTCGATGCCTCGGTTGTCGAGCTTTTGCAGCCATTCGCTCACGGTCTTGATGCTGACCGGCAGGGCCGAGATGACGCCAAGCGCGACGCCGTCCTGGAAGGCCTTCACCTCAAGCCGCTCGATTGCAGCGGTGATCGCATCGGGCGCCGGAATGGCGTCCAGAACGATATCCGCCCGGCGTGCCGGCATGCCGATCTCACCGGCGATCTCGGCCGCCAGGCTGCGCGGCGATGTGCCGTCGTCGATGAACAACAGACCGCGCTTCTTCATCTCCAACAGCGCCGGCCGCAGCACCTCGCGGGACGCCGAGAAGCGGGCGCCCATATAGTTGGTCAGCCCGACATAACCGACCATGCGCGCCATGGACCAATGAAGGCGGTCCAGGTTCTCCTTGGGCGTCAGGCTTGTGAGAAGTGTGTGCGGGCCGGGATCGTTGTCGGGATAGTCGAACGGCTCCATCGGAATTTGCAGCACGACCTCGTGCCCGTCCTGCCGCGCGCCCGACACCCATTGCTGGAGATTGTCGGCATAGGGCGCGAACGCCAGGCTGACATCGGCGGGCATTTGCCGGATTGCTTCCGTGGTCTGCGTGCTGTTGAGGCCCATGCCGTTGACGAGGATTGCAATGCGCGGCTTGTCGCCGGCCGTCGTTTGAGCGCTAAAAACATGTTGGCGAGCGTAGACGGTCGACGGTACCGCGCCGTCATCGCCGCGACGCGGCAGGAGACCGGAAGCGGTGCGTTCGACCAGGCGGTTGTCGGGCACGGGCGGCAGGGACGCTTCGCGGATGGTTTCTTCGGGCCGGATGATGATGACCTTGGCGCCGCCATCGGTGTCGATCACGTCGACGTCTTCTTCGGTGTCTGGCTCTTGGGCCGCAACCATGCTTTCCTGCGTGTCCTGGCTACCCTTCATGTCCTCTGTCGGGTCGGGTTTGACCGCCGTCCCCTCATCAAGCGCGATGACGGCGACCGGTTCGCCACCTCGGGGATCGCCGGCGAAACGCACATAGGCGGCGGCCGCAAAGACCAGCGCGACCAAAAGAACGGGAGCGATAACGCCTAGCTTGAGCGCAGGCATGCGACCGAGAAGGGCCGACAGCCGCGGTCCGGTCCGCTCCTTGCGTTGCTTCGTCTTGGCCTTTAAGGGGGCCGTCAGATCATCCACCGCCATGATCCGCACATCATGGACCGGCGCGGACCGAGCACCTCACCGCGCGCGGAGCGGGCGGTGATTCGCCCGCTTGCCTAGTTCGGAATAGCCTTATTCGGGTCCGGAGGGAAGTTCGCGTGCTGCTCCTTACCCCGCAAAAGATCGAGCGCGAAAATGAGCTGCTTGTCGTCTTCCGCCTCGCGCGGCACGTAGGCCGAGGAGCCAGACCGCTCTTCCTCATCCTCGCCCGACAGGTGGCCGCGTAGGCTGGCCTCGCCCGTCGGTTCGACATTGCCGCGCAGTTCCTCGGGCAGCTCCTGCTCGACGATGATATCGGGATCGATGCCCTTGGCCTGGATGGAGCGGCCGGCCGGTGTGTAGTAACGGGCCGTGGTCAGCCGCAGCGCGCCGTTTGAGCCAAGTGGGATGATTGTCTGTACCGAACCCTTGCCGAACGACCGGGTGCCAAGCACCGTGGCGCGGCGATGGTCCTGCAGGGCGCCGGCGACGATCTCGGACGCCGACGCCGATCCGCCATTGACGAGCACGATGATCGGCTTGCCGTCGGTCAAGTCGCCGGAGCGGGCGTTATAGCGCTGTGCGGCATCGGCATCGCGGCCACGGGTCGATACGATTTCGCCGCGCTCCAGGAATGCATCTGAGACCGAGATCGCCTGGTCGAGCAAACCGCCCGGATTGTTGCGCAGGTCGAGCACGTAGCCCTTCAGGGTTTCCTCGCCGATTTCCTCGCCGAGCGTCTCGACTGCCGCCTTGACGCCTTCGAAGGTCTGCTCGTTGAACGACGTGACGCGGATATAGGCGATGTCATCCTCGGTGCGGGAACGAACCGACCGAATCTGAATAATGTCGCGGATCACTTCAATGCGGACCGGCTCGTCGACACCCTCGCGGCGAATGGTCAGCTTGATCGGAGTCTTGACGGGGCCGCGCATCTTCTCCACGGCCTCGGACAGAGTCAGGCCTTGAACCTGCTCGCCGTCTAGGTGAGTGATCAGATCGCCCGCCATGACACCGGCCCGGTCCGCCGGCGTGTCGTCGATCGGGGTTACGACTTTCACATAGCCGTCTTCCATGGTGACCTCGATGCCGAGGCCACCGAACTCGCCGCGCGTCTGCACCTGCATGTCGCGGAAGTTCTTCTGGTTGAGATAGCTGGAATGCGGATCGAGTGCCGATAGCATGCCCTGGATCGCCGATTCGACCAGGGCCGAGTCTTCCGGCTCCTCGACATAGTCGGAGCGGATGCGTTCAAACACATCACCGAACAGATTGAGCTGGCGATAGGTGTCGGGGCTTGCGGCAATCGCCGCGCCGCCGGTCTTGAATTCGGGAGCGGTCGCAACCCAGGAGGCGCCTGCGCCGATCAGCGCACCAATCAGCAGGAGTGAAACTCTCCGCATTGTATCGTCACCTTATCCTATTGACGAGCGACGGACCGTTCCGCCCACCACGGGGTCGGATCGATCGCAGCGCCATCCTTTCGCAACTCAACATATAGAACCGGTTGGGATTTTCCACCGGTAAGAACCGATGCGGCAATCCGCACCGGCTCCGCGCTCATCGCGCCAACCGGTTCGCCTGCCAAAACAAACTGGCCCAAGCCGACACTCACTCGATCCATGCCGGCCAGGACCATATGATATCCCTCGCCGGCATCGATGATCAAGAGTTGCTGATACGACCGAAACGGCCCGGAATAGACAACCCAACCATCACTCGGCGCGATGATTTGAGCACCCGCGCGCGTCGCGATCGACAGACCGCGTGCAACGTCGCCGAACGTATTTTCGTCGCCGAACTGAGCCAAAACAGTGCCGCGCGCCGGGAGGGGGAGGAGCCGCTTGGCGTCCGAGAACGGAAGGGCCGGCGTGATGCGGTTGGGATCGCTCTTGGCGACGAGCGGATTTTCCGGTGTCGGGTCGTCGGGTGGTAGCGATTCGTAGTAGGAGCGATACTGGTCCGCCGTCGGTGCGTCGCCAGCATCTTCGGCCGCGGCAGCGATCGCCTCGGCGCGCGACGCCCGAACCGACCGGAACCTGTCGATTTCCGCTTCCATTCTTTCGATCAGCTCGGCGAAGGATTCAACATTGGCCGCCATTTGCTCCGCGCGGATCTGCAGCCGAGCAAGTTCGATTTGCTCCAGCTCGATCTGCTGCCGCTTGGTTTCCATGAGGAGTGACAGGCGGGCTTGTTCGCGCAAGAGGCTCGCTGCCTCGATCGTGAGGGCGTTCTTGTCCGTGTTGATCGATTTGCGGATGTCGCTTAACTCGCGCAGATCGGCGATCAGGGCTTCCGCCTGGCCGCGCATTTGCGGAACGACGGCGCCAAGCGCGAGAGCCGAGCGAATCGAGTCTAGGGCGTCATCGGGATGAACCAGAAGTGCTGGCGGGGGATTGCGGCCGACACGCTGCAGTGCGGCTATCAGATAGGTCAAAATCTCGCGTCGTTCGCGCAAAGCCTCGCGCATGTCTTGCTCGCGCACGCCGAGGTCCTCAAGTCGGATTTCCAGCGCCGAGACCTGGCTCTCGCGATCCTGCACGGCGGCAGCCGTGTCAAGCAGCTGCCGGTTCAGTGCGGCGCGATCCTTGACGAGAGCGGCGACTTCGTCTTCCAGGGCGTCTCTCGATGCTTCGGTCGTGGCGAGTGCCTTGGTAATCTCTTCAAGTTCCTGGCGCTTCTCGATCACACGATCCTGTGCCAACGGCGCGTTGAATGACATGCCCAATGCAATCGCTGTTGCGAACACAGTGGCTGCGGCCGGACGCGCATCGGTGAAGCGGATCATGTGACCATATGTAGGCATTGCCGCTTTAAGAGACCATCAACAACGTTGTGAGCCTTCGTGTTGGACCCCATCGGGCCTTAGTCGATCCAAACTGAGGCCTGATGGGATCTAGTCCTTGTGATAGGGGTGGCCCAATAAGATGGTCGTCGCGCGGTAGAGCTGTTCAGCCAGGACCACACGCGCGAGAAGATGTGGGAGGGTTAGCCGCCCCAGCGCCATGACGATATCGGCCTGCTGGCGCATAGCCTCGGCATGACCGTCCGGTCCGCCAACCAAGAAGCGGCAGATCGCATCGCCATCATCGCACCAAAGGCTGAGCTGATTTGCAAAGGCGCGGCTGTCCATAAGCGTTCCTGTCTCGTCCAGAACGATGCGGCGGCCGGTTGTATCGGCACCAGCGCTAAGCTTATCGGCTTCTTGGCGCTGGCGGTCCTCGACTCGGGCAGCGCGGGATTCATCGATTTCACTTAGGCGGAATTCGGTCAGACCCAGGGCTCTGCCGGACTTTCGCGCCCGGTCGAGATAAAGCGACACAAGGTCTGCCTCGGCGCCGCGCCGCATCCGGCCGACGGCAGCGATTTCAATTCGCATTCGGTTTCCGCCCCGTTCGGCGGCTGCCTCTTAGGAGGCGTTGAGGCCGTCGCTCGCTTGGCCGGCTTCTGGCAATGGCGCCAGCCACATTTTCTCCAGATTGTAGAAGTCGCGAACTTCCGGCCGGAAGACATGGACGATGACTTCGCCCGCGTCGATCAAAACCCAATCACAGTGCGGCAGGCCTTCGACGCTGGCACGGCCATGTCCGTTGTCCTTCAAGGCGCGGGTCAACTGATCCGCGATCGCGCCGACATGCCGGTTCGAGCGACCGGATGTCACCACGATATAGTCAGCCATGGAGGATTTTCCGTCGAGATCGATGGTCACCGTGTCCTCGGCTTTCGCGTCTTCGAGGCACTGGGTCACCAATTTGAGCAGGGCGGGAACGCCGTTGGCGCCGACGGCCTGCTCGATCGGGATAACGCTACCGAGAACGGTCCCGTGCGAGGATGTCATAGACAGAAGTCGGATCCTTTCGCTCTGACTGGCGCACAGCGGCGCCGGAAACTGTCACGGCGCTAGATCTGACTCGCAGTTCCAACCCCGCGACACCCAAGATATATTCGTCAAATATGTCTAATCAATAAATCTTTGCACTGGCCCTTTTTCCAGGTCGCGCAGCCGCGTGGATGATTCCGACGATCGCGGTCCAAAGAGAAATGTCCATGCGGGTGGCGGAACGCTGCCCAGATCAACAAACTCCGGTCTGGAGAGCCGTGCGTATGACAATGCGCGCGCGGCGGGCGACGCGATCGCCTTCAGCGTTACGCCAGGGCGATCAATCACCGCGAAAGGCATGGTTTCCGCAATGTGGCGCCAGCGATCCCAGCGATGAAAATCGGCTAGGTTGTCGGCGCCCATCAGCCAGGTGAAGCGAACGGTCGGACATCGTCTTTTGAGCAGATCGAGCGTGTCGGCCGTATAGGCGGTTCCCGCTTCCGCCTCAAATCCGGTCACAATGATGCGCGGATGGTTGGCGACGGCTTGCGCCTTAGCGATGCGGGTTTGCAGCGCGGCCAGATCGGCGTGGTCCTTCAGGGGGTTGCCGGGCGTGACCAGCCACCAGATACAATCAAGCTGCAGCTGCTTGAGAGCCAAGACGCTGATATGCCGATGACCCGGATGGGCCGGATTGAACGATCCTCCAAGGAGGCCGATCCGCTGACCGGTTCCATGCGCCGGCAAGCGCGGCCAGATATAGGCGCTCGTCAATCGGGAACTCTCCGTCGGATTACGGTCTGGTCTGACCGGTGCCGCGGACGCGATAATTGAACGTCGTCAGCTGTTCAACGCCAACGGGCCCGCGGGCATGCATGCGGCCCGTGGCGATGCCGATTTCGGCGCCCATGCCGAACTCGCCGCCATCGGCGAACTGTGTCGACGCGTTATGCATGACGATGGCCGAGTCGACCTCGCTGAGGAACCGCTCGGCAACGTCTTGGTCCTCGGCGAGAATGGACTCCGTGTGGCTTGAGCTGAATTGGGCGATATGGTCGAGTGCGTCATTGGGTCCGGCCACGACGCGCATGGCGATGATCGTATCGAGGAATTCGCATCCCCAATCGTCGTCCGTTGCGTCTTTGACCCGATCGTCCAGCGCCTGGATGGCGGCGTCGCCCCGCACCTCGCAGCCGGCGTCGATCAGGGCTTCGACGACCGATTTGCCCAGAGTGCCGGCGACACCTTTGTCGACCAGCACGCACTCCGCCGCGCCGCAAATACCGGTGCGCCGCATCTTGGCATTGACGATGAGCGGCGCAGCCATTGCCGGATCGGCGCTTTCGTGAACGTAGATGTGGCAGATGCCGTCAAGATGGCTGAAGACGGGAGTCCGCGCCTCTGCCTGTACACGCTCGACCAGGCTGCGGCCGCCGCGCGGCACAATGACATCGATGGTGCCATTGAGACCCGCGAGCATCATGCCGACCGCCGATCTGTCGCGACTTGGGACGATCTGGATCGCCGCCTCGGGCAACCCCGCCTTCGTCAGACCCTCGACCAGGCAGGCATGAATGGCTTGCGCGGAATGGAGGCTGTCGGAGCCGCCGCGCAGGATCGCGGCATTGCCGGACTTCAAGCAAAGCCCGCCGGCATCCGACGTCACGTTCGGGCGGCTCTCGTAGATGATGCCGATCACCCCGAGCGGCGTGCGCACGCGCTCGATCTTCAGGCCGTTCGGTCTGTCCCATGCGGCGATGACGGACCCGACGGGGTCGGGGAGAACGGCGATGTCGCGGAGACCGTCTGCCATCGCGTGCACTCGGTCCGGGGTGAGCGTCAAACGATCGATGAAGGCGGTGGTGACACCGGCGGCCTTCGCGGCGTCAACGTCCTTGGCGTTTGCATCAAGGATGGTGTCTGTCGCGGCAATGAGGGCCTCGGCCGCGGCGATCAAAGCAGCGTTACGAGCGTCTGTCGGAGCATTCGCCAACAGCCGCGCGGCGGCACGCGCCCTCTCACCGGTCTTTGCCATGACCGTTTCAAGATCGGCGCCAGTCTGGTCTTCTACACGCGCGTCCATGACGTACCTCTTCGCTTCGATCCTATTATAGCTTGACTGGTTCGCTCAACGCCATGTCATCGCGATGAATCAGTTCCGCCCGGCCGCGATAGCCGAGAATCGCCTCGATCTCACCGGAGCGGCGACCGATAATGCGATCCGCCTCGGCCCGGTCATACGCCGACAGGCCGCGTCCGATCTCGCGCCCGGCGGGATCGCGGATTGAGACCGCATCGCCACGGGAAAACGTGCCGCCAAGGCTTTTGACGCCGGCGGGCAATAGGCTTTTTCCGGCCAAAAGCGCGTTCATTGCACCGGCATCGATGGTCACTGTGCCAGAGGGCACGAGGGCGCCGGCGATCCAGCGCTTTCGCGCCTTGACTGGCGTCGTCGCGGGCCGGAACCAGGTCGCGCGTCCGCCCGAGCCGATCGCGGCAAGCGGATGGTCGACATGGCCCGTTGCGATGACCATCGCGGCACCGGCTTCGGTGGCGATCTTGGCGGCGGCGATCTTCGTGACCATGCCACCGCGCGACAAGTCCGAACCGGTGTCGCCGGCGACCGCTTCGATCTCAGGAGTGATCCGGTCGACGGTTTCGATAAACTTAGCGTCGGGATCGGTTTTTGGCGGCGCGGTGTAGAGCCCGTCGACATCCGACAGGAGTATCAAGGCATCCGCCGACACCATCGTTGCGACGCGCGCTGCCAGGCGGTCATTGTCGCCGTAGCGGATTTCCGACGTCGCGACGCTGTCGTTCTCGTTGATCACCGGGACGGCTCGCAGCTTGATTAGCGTATCGATCGTCGAGCGGGCGTTGAGATAGCGGCGCCGTTCCTCGGTGTCCGAGAGGGTTAGGAGGATTTGTCCGGTGCGGAGCCCCTTGTGACCGAGGATCTCAGCGTAGGTTTGGGCCAACGCAATCTGTCCAGTGGCGGCCGCGGCTTGGCTCTCCTCGAGTTTCAATGGGCCGCGCGGTAAGCCGAGAATGCCCCGGCCAAGGGCGATCGCACCCGATGAGACGACGATGACAGCGGCACCGGCCGACACCAGATCCGCGATGTCGTCGGCAACCGTCGCCAGCCAGTCGCGGCGGACAGTGGCCTCGTCAATCAGCAGCGCCGATCCGATCTTGATGACGATTCGTCGATATCCCGAAAGCGTGCTCATGGCTGCCACGCCTTCTCCCGTGCGGGCGTCGCCTCAGCCTGTCGCGCTTCGCGAATGATGGAATTGAGCTGCAGCAGGGCGTCGCGTCTGCCGGCACCGCTTACGCCTGACAGCGCAAGGACAGGCGCTTTGACAGCTTCTTCGAGCGCCGCGAGACGATCTTCGCGGGTCTCGTCATCGAGTGCATCGATCTTGTTGAGGGCCACGATCTCCGGTTTTTCGGCCAATCCGTGACCGTAAGCTTCGAGTTCGCCCCGGACGGTGCGGTAGGCGCCGGCGACATCGTCTTGGGTCCCGTCGACCAAATGGAGGATGACGCGGCAGCGCTCGATGTGGCCGAGAAACCGGTCACCGATCCCCGCTCCCTCATGGGCCCCTTCGATCAGACCTGGAATATCCGCCAATACGAATTCACCGTCATCGATCCGCGCGACACCGAGCCCAGGATGGAGCGTCGTGAAGGGATAATCGGCAATCTTCGGCTTGGCGGCCGAGACGGACGCCAGAAATGTCGATTTGCCGGCGTTCGGCAGGCCGACAAGGCCGGCATCTGCGATCAGCTTCAGCCGCAGCCAAATCCAACGTTCTTGCCCCTCTTGGCCGGGATTGGCGTGGCGCGGCGCCCGGTTGGTCGATGTCTTGAAGTGGGCATTACCGAAACCGCCATTGCCGCCCTCGGCAAGCAGGATGCGTTCGCCCACTGCCGTCAAATCGGCGATGGGCGTTTCGTTGTCGTCTTCCAGGATCTGCGTGCCGACCGGAACTTTCAAGACGGCGTCGGCACCGTGCGCGCCCGTTCGGTTTCGGCCCATGCCGTGGCCACCGGTCCTGGCTTTGAAGTGTTGGCGATAGCGGTAGTCGATCAGCGTGTTCAATCCGTCGACACACTCGGCATAGACATGCCCGCCGCGCCCGCCATCGCCGCCGTCCGGTCCGCCGAATTCGATGTACTTTTCGCGGCGAAACGACACCGCGCCCGCGCCGCCATCGCCGGAGCGGATGTACACCTTGGCCTGATCGAGGAACTTCATGACTGATGGCTGCGATAGGCACTCTCGGACAAACGGGTATCAATATGCCGCAGTGTCCGATCGTGGTATAGGGACGGAAAATCGCTTTCGCCGATTTCCATGAAGCCAAACTTCCTTTGGATCGCGAGCGAGGCGTCGTTACCCTTAAAGACGCCGGAGCTGATGCGCGATAGGCCGAGCGCATCGAACGCAAAGGCGAGGACGGCACCCACGGCCTCGGTCATTATTCCTTGCCCCCACCAGGCGCGGCCGAGCCAGTAGCCGAGTTCGGGAGCGGTTCTAACGTCCCGCAGCCCGACGATGCCGATCAGGCCACCCTTGTCTATGGCGAAGGCGTACTCGTCGCCCTTCGCGGCGCCATCGACAGCTCCGGCGACCCATGTCTCGGCATCTGAACGCCGGTAGGGCCAGGGCACACGCGCTAGCCATTGGACAACTGCTTCGTCACGGATGAGTGCCATGATCCGGTCAGTGTCGTTCTGACCGGGCGCCCGCAAAACAAGGCGCCCGATCGTCAGTGTCGGTGTTCCAACCATCGCGGTCATTGCGCGCCCCAGGCCTTCAGGCTGGCCCAGGCCGCGCGATCCATCTGGTATTTTAGAATCGGCAAGGATCCGGCGTGGGATCGGAAATGGATCATGCCGAGGCCCTCATACTGAAAGCCGCATTTTTCGATGACCCGTCGCGACGCCCCGTTTGTCACGCGGCAGCCGCAGCCGACACGTTCCAGTCCGCCGACGGTGAACGCATGGTCGATCATGGCGTGCGCGGCTTCCGTCGCATAGCCGTTGTTCCAGTTCGGCTCGCCGATCCAATACCCCACCTGCGGCAGATCGATACCTGGCACGTTGCCCCAGCCAGCGCAGCCAATCAGCGTCTCCTCGTCGGATTTCAAGCAGACAACCGATCGATGGCCCTTTTCCTTAGCAAGGGCACCCGATCGTTCGATCCATGCCTCAGCGTCCTTAGCGCCGTAAGGATGCGGCATGGAGGCCGTGTTCTCCGCGATCTGTTTGTTGTTGGCAAGCGACACCATCGCCGCGACGTCTGAAAGCGTCGGCGCGCGGAGAATGAGGCGCGGTGTCGCGATCCGGCGTCCGGGACTGGTCTCTTGGTCTTCTGTCTGCTGCGCTAGCATGGGTCGACTCCTCCGTTCGACACGAAAAAGGGGAGATGGTGTTCCATCTCCCCTTTGATCTCGACCCTTTGTCGATCCGCCGGTTTGATGAGACACCGGCGGACCGTGATTGGTTCCGCCGCTACTCGGCCGCCTCCATCATCGGGAGAACGGATACATAAGTGCGGCCATTGGCTTTGGTGGCGAACGCCACCTTGCCTTCGGCCGTTGCGAAAATCGTGTGATCCTTGCCGATGCCGACATTGTCGCCAGGGTGACACTTGGTGCCGCGCTGGCGCACGATGATGTTGCCTGGGATCACGTGCTCGCCGCCGTACTTCTTCACGCCGAGGCGGCGGCCAGCGGAATCGCGGCCGTTGCGGGACGAGCCGCCTGCTTTCTTATGTGCCATTCTTCGCTCCTCGTCCTAGTCGTCGGCGTCAGCCGCAAGCGCCTTGGCCTGGCCAATCCAGTCGTCGCGCTCGATCCGGCCCTTGAACGACAGCGCGTCATCGACCCGCGCAACGTCATCGGCCGTGAAGGCCGCGATCTGGGCGTACTGCGTGATACCCAAACCATGCAACTTCTTCTCAAGTGCCGGTCCGACGCCGGAAATCTTCTTCAAATCGTCGGGTTCACCATCGGGGGCCGTAAAGAGCGGTTCCGCGTCCGCCGCTTTGGCTGGCTTGTCGGCCTTCGGTTCTTGCGTCTTCTTGGCCGCTTTCGGCTTGGCGCCGCCGGTCAAGATGTCGGTGATCTTGACGACGGTCAGGTGCTGACGATGTCCGCGTGTGCGGCGATAGTTTTTCCGGCGCTTCTTTTTGAAGACGACGATCTTACGGTCGCGCATCTGGGCCACGACTTCGCCCGCGACGCTCGCACCGTCGACATTTGGCGCGCCGAGAGAAATCTCATCGCCGTCTCCGACCACGAGAACCTCGTCGAACACGACCGCATCGCCGGCTGCGGCATCCAATTTCTCGACGCGCAAGAGGTCGTTCGGAGCGACCTTGTACTGCTTGCCGCCGGTCTTGATGACTGCGTACATGAGCTAAAGCTTCTTGATCAAAAAAAATCGGCGCGGTTGATCGGCAACCACGCACCCTGGCGTTTGTCTAATGGATCGGCGACCTCACTGTCAAGCGCCACCGAAGAGCGCAGAGTGTGAGCCGCATAACGCCTGGATCGCGCTAATTAACCCAAATTTAATGATAATCTCGACCGTCGCGGCCCCTCGCGCCATGATCGTAGGCGAGTTTAGTTTGGTTATTTGGTCTCCATAGGTGTCATTATGGCGTTTGGATCTGCAAGCCTCGCGCGCGTGGCGATCGCCGGTTTGCTCGGGCTTTTTTCGGGCATGTCAGCCAGCGGTGTCGCATCGGCACAAGTCATCGGCGATACTCTCAAGACGACTAATGTGGTGCGAGGGTCGACATCAGCCGGAAATGCCGTTCGCCTCAAGGCGCGAGACTCGATCTTCCGAAATCAGACGATCACGACCGAGGCCGGAAGCATAGGCGAATTCGAGTTCGAGGATTCGACAGCCTTTGTCGTCGGGCCGAAAGCACGCGTCGTGCTCAACGACTCCGTCTATGGCGGCCCCAGAACACATCAGCTCCTCGCCGGCGCGATGCGTTTCGTAACCACAACGACCTCTTCAAGGATCGACAACGTTGTGAGGACACCGGTCGCGACGATTGGTGTCCGTGGAACGATGTTCGACATCTCCCACGACACCGCGAGCGGCCGGACCTTCGCTCTGTTGATCGAGGGTGGTCCCATCCGCGTGTGTAGCGCTGGGGTCTGCAAGATTATCGATACGCTGTGCGAGGCCATTCAAATCGGATCTGGCGGACCGGACGACCCAGTCGCGGTCACCGATCTAGAAACCAATATGCCGCTGAACGTGATCTTTCCGTTCGCCACCAGTTCTTATCGAACCCAAAGCATCTTCCGTCGCGGTGCCGCAAACTGCAACATTAGCTCCCGCGCGACTTGGCACCAGGAGGCGTTGGATCGACGCGAGCGCGACGATCCGCCACCCAACGAAGACCAGACTATCGGCGGTGGCGTGGTGCCCACGCCTGAGCCGGAACCCGCGCCTGAGCCAGAACCAGAACCAGAGCCTGAGCCTGAGCCCGAGGACCCTGAAGAGAATGGGGCAGGGGGCGAGTACGAAGTGCCTGAAGTCGCTTCGTAAATTCAAAGCTAGGATAAGGAATCACGTGGCCGGAGCTCCCATAGCCTTGAGGACCGTTCACAAAGCAGGATGATGCGCACGACGGTTTGTGGCATCGACAATTTGCCCGGAGCAATCGAGCTGTCGATGAGCAGGCCGCAGTCGCTGGGCACATGTCTTGTGTGCTGGCACGCCCTTGTGTAGGGTCCGCTCCGCTTCGACCGGAGCCACATATCGACATCCTTTTGCGGAGAGGTGCCGGAGTGGTCGAACGGGGCGGTCTCGAAAACCGTTGTGCGCGTGAGCGTACCGAGGGTTCGAATCCCTCTCTCTCCGCCAGCCAGTCTGCACGGTGGTGCGTGCTGCGGTCTTGAGCCCAATTTGCACTTTATTCCCGACGGTTAGGCGGATCGCGGCGCGCGCACTGACCGCCTTTTGAGACCATTGGGGCGCAGGTGTGGCGTGAGTCTCAGTTTGCCATTTCCACGGTTCGGTTTGCACTGTGGGGTTAGGCGTGGCGAGTCGATGGATCCGACCTATTTCTCGCTGAAAAAGATCCGGCGCTGATCGGACCAGAGCGCGGCGTGCGGCAATTTCACGAGAGCGTCTGTCGTAAGAGTGGCCGGTTGCCGGCCGCGGACGATTGCTTCGATGATATCGGGCGCCAGAAAAGCCAGATCGATCAGCCGGGCAACGCGCCTCTGGGAGACGCCCTATCGTGTGGCGATCTCACCCATTGACGTGCCGGCTTTGATCTCCTCGAACATGGATTGACCCACACCCTCAGCCGCGTATGGAATGCGACACGGTAGAGTTGTAGCGATTCGGGGAGTGGCGTGCGCGGTTCGGTGAGTTTTAGGCGATGGCGCCGATTGGGGAATGGGTGTGCCAGTCGCTGTGGCGAGCAATGGCAGCGGGTGCGCGCCCGATATCGTGTGGCCAGGTCCGCCAGATTTGATCGGCCGAAACAAGGCGCAACGTCGCTGCATCAATTCCGAGCATTCCGTCTGCGGGCTCGAATTGCGGCAATGGCGTTGCTCAGCACCGTAACGATCAGCCTCTTGGCAACTGATGTGATGGCTCAAACCCCGTGCGAGCAAGCTCTCAACTCGCCGCCCTTGTCAGAAATTGGAAGTCTTGTCGAAAGTAGTCATAAGCAACACGCTGGTACCGGATTTGGAAGACTGTTTGACAGGACTCTGGAAGGGAAGAATTGCACCTTTGATGAGATGCAGATTTACATTGATAGAAATTTTAAATCTAATGGATTCGTGGAATACAGTCGCCAAACCAATTATTATTATAGCTATAGATACAAGAAGATTCATAATAAGTTGTTTATGATGATATTTGATGGGATTAGTGTAACATTAGTATTTGATAATATGGATAAATTTGTGAAGTCGGTGTGGTTAGCAGATCCACTTTAACAAAGAGCAAATCGTGGAGATATAGAAAGTGGGACACCTTTATATCGAATGGACGCCGATCGATTACGTTGGTTTCTTGGGATATCGGCATTTGTACTTGGTATATCGCCCGACTGAGAATGCGCCGTTTGAGCAGTGGGAGATCATTCGTGGTGGGCCGGAAACTAGTCCGATAATTTTCAATGATCTAGAGATCTTTACTGGCAAGCTTAGCGAGATTGATCAAAATATTGGCGATCACTACGACATCGAAGCATCGACAGCAGACCATCCGTCCGCTGCGGACCCTAGCCTGACCAATGCACAATACTACGCGCAGACCGAGCGCGGCGCGCATCTGATTGGCGAAATTGACAGTGCTCAGTGGGCCAACATGAAGCTGACAGCGGAGAGCATTGGCGGTCCGGATCAATACAACTACGAACTGCACGATGAGTTAGGGCCGGAGGTCAATCTTGACCCGGCGCTCAATTCCAACTCTCTGGTCGCGTCGGTGTTGGCGCATCACGGCTTCACGCTTGATGGCAATTATCCAGTGCCGCCCGGCGACAAAACTCCCGGCGATAAGCACATCCTGGGAACCTCTGCAGCGGACATGCTGAAGCTCGCCCCGACGGGCGGTCCCTTCACACCAGGCACAATCGAAAACGGTCACAAGGTCGTTGATGGCTACAACATCAACCTGTCCGGTGGCCAGGGCAATGACAGCCTGATCGGCAACGACGCCGGCAGCCGCATGCGGACGTGATCAATGCATCTGCGGCGGCGTGCGCGGCTCGGAAGTCTTGCAGGCGCGGCCCTTCGGGTCCCCGAGCAGCCTCGGTCAAAATCTGTTCGTCCAATGTCAGATCAGCGACTGCGTGACGGAGCTGTTCGTCCTCCTTCAGGAGCTTCTTCAACTCCTTCAACTGATCCGCCCCCAATCCCCCTTACTGCTTGCGCCATCGATAATAGGTCTGCTCTTTGATGCGAACTTCGCGGATCGCATCCGGGCGGCTCATACCCTCCCCAACCAGCACGTCAACCTGACGCAACTTCGTGACCATCTCCGGTCCTCCTGTCACTCACATCTAGGATGGACCAATGCAGTCCGGGAGGTTCAGTTTGATGACGTCAGCGGAAGGGACCAGACTGGCCTTCAGCACGCGACGTAGCTACGGTTTCGGCGAAAGGACACTGCGCTTGCCTCGTCGTTACGCAGACATCTATCCGTCGCTCCCATTGCTCAACAGCGATGAAATGGAACACGTCTCGGCTGCGGCACTCATGTCGGTGCGGTACTTTCAGGCTGAGCCCGACATCATGCCTGAAGAGGTCTTCGCCGAGCACCATGTGCTTTTGAATCTTTGCGAAATACCGCACCGCGTCCAGAACCGCCGCAACGGTGAGCTACGCGATTTCATATTTCACAAGCATGAGATCATCGTCACACCCGCGGGCATGCGATCGGGATGGCGGTGGTTCGGCAAGTCCGATGTGATCGTCGTGACGCTCGATCCCGAAAAGGTGGAAAGGTTCGCGCAGACGGAGCTTGGCATCTTGTTGGATACCCAGCAGCTTGCAGATTTGCCTCAGTTCAGTGATGCCGATCTGTGTGCGGCGGGTGTCATGCTCCGCGATGCTCTAGAAAATGACGATCTGACGTCGGGCGTCATGTTCGAAGCCATGAGCCGGGTCCTGCTCGTCAAGCTTCTAAAGAGATACGGAAAGCAACGACCGGAAGACCTGGCACTGTCTGCGCGCTTCACGTCAGATCACTTTAAGCGCGTCCTCGCCTTCATTCGCTCCAACTTCGATCGAACGATTACCGTCGAAGATCTGGCGCGGGAAGCGGGCATGAGCCCGTCGCATTTCGGTAGGGTCTTCAAGGAAACGGTGGGCGAGACCCCCATGCAGTATGTGCTGGCCTATCGCATCGAGCAGGCGACAGCCATGATGAAGGACCCGAGCCGGCAACTGGGTGATATTGCGCTCGCCTGCGGATTTGCGGACCAGGCGCATTTCTCACGCAGCTTCAAGCAGGTCACAGGGCTGACGCCTCGTCAATTTCGAGCTGCCTGAGGACCAAAGCAGGATCATCCAAAAAACTCGTGTCCCCATTCAATTAATGCGGTGGGGATCACCGTATCTCTTGGGCCATCGGGCAACACGCCCAACACCAACAGTCGAGATACGGACATGAAAACGATTCCACTGACAACGGCTATAATTCTCATGGCTTCCACCGCAGCATTCGCACAAGTGGAAACCCGCACCATGACCTTCGAAAATGAAGGAGCCACCCTATCGGGGACGCTCTATTTGCCCGAAGGACATGATGGTTCGAAACTTCCAGCCGTCGTTGTGACCGGGGCCTGGACTTCGGTCGAAGAGCAGATGCCGGCTGTTTACGCCGAGCAAATGGTGGAACGCGGGTTCGCCGCATTCACCTTCGACTTCCGCGGGTGGGGGAAGTCTGGCGACTTGCCGCAAAGTGTTCGCTTCGTGGAAAGCCCGGAAGCGAAGACATCCGATATTCGGGCTGCCTTCGCGTTCATTGCCACTCTTCCTGAAGTCGATATCTCCCGTATCAATGGTTTGGGCATCTGCGCGTCGGCGGGCTACATGATCGACGCAGTGGCTGGAAATGATCGTGTCGGTCGTATCGGCCTCGTCGCTCCCTGGCTTCAGAACCAAGAGATCGTAAGCGCCGTCTACGGAGGCGATGACGGTGTGAAGGGCTTGATCGAAATGTCCCGCGCCGCAGAAGCCGCAGGCGGCCAGATCATCCCGGCTGCTGGCCCGGAGGGCGCTGAAGGTGTCCTTATGCCAATCGGCGGCTACTACTATGAAGAGGATCGAGGCGCGATCCCTGCCTATGACAACAAGTGGAACAATGCGGGCTGGGAAGGTTGGCTGACCTATTATCCGGCGGACCATGCGGAACGCCTGACACAGCCATTAGCGATCGTGCACTCGGAAGCCGCGGCTATCCCGCAAGGCGTGCGCACCTTCCTTGAAGGGTTTACCGGCGTCGCGACGCTGCAGTGGCTCGAAGATGTCACCCAGTTCGACTTCTATGACAACCCGGACGACGTGACCCGAGCCGCCGACTCCATGGCTGCCCATTTCAATGACTGATCCCTAAATCGCGGACCCCGGACCGGGGTCCGCCTTTTCCGCCTATACGTAAAGGACAAATCCGATGAAACGCATTCTATGGGTGCTTGCCATGTTGCAATGTCTCACAATTCCTGCTCCGGCGGGCGACACGCTGCCTCCTGCAGGCAATCCTGTTGAAGCGCAAATCCGCACACTCGTATCGTCCATCCCACTGGCCGTTGATCGGGCCGCCTATGATCTGGCCGAAGCCGCATTCGCCCCCGAAGTAGAGATCGACTACACATCACTTTGGGGCGGAGAGCCTGCCGTTATGACGCCGTCGGCTCTGATGGATGCGTGGCGCGGCATCGTTCCGGGTTTCGACGCGACCTGGCATGAACTTGGTCCCGTTACCGTCAACGTCACCGGAGACACGGCAACCGCTCACGCCTTTGTCGATGGGCGGCACTGGATCGGGGACCGCCTTTGGCGCCCAGTTGGAAATTACCACTGGGATGTCGCTCGTATCGGCAACACCTGGCGCGTGACCCGCATGGAGTTTGAAATGACGGAGGAACTCGGCGACCGTGCCTTGGCTGCCGAGGCCATGGAGCGTGCGAAATAGTGCACAAACAATCTCAAAGCGTCGCGCTCGATCGATCTTGGACGGGCGCGACATTTGATTGTGCGCGGGGCAGCAAGGGATGCAAATGTTGGAGTCGGACCACTAGTCGCCCGACGGCCGCTTGGCCTTGCAGACCCTTCGGGTTCGAGGTTACTCCGTCTAGGTAATCAAGGATTTGAACACCGTTGCAGTGAGCACCTTCGAACGCATCGTTATCCGCACCGGCGCCGGGCTCTCTGCGGAGTCCGGCCCGTCGACGTTTCGCGGTCGCGGTGACTCCACACTTTCCACCCAGTCCAGCCATCAAGCTTAGTCAGTTTCGCAGGCAATGCTATCGATGCGATGACCAACGTCATCAGTCGCGCACCGCAGCGAAAACGAAGTCTCTCACCCCGCTGAGGATCTTCCGCATGGCAACCCCGCCAAGGACGCTGCGATAGGCGCTGCCTTCGATGAGCTCGATGATGAGTTGAGATGTTTCGCTCGGATCGAGGGTTGCACGAAACGCCCCTTCGGAGACGCCGCGCTGGATCACCGACGCCAGCGCGGCAACGAGGACACTGCGGTTGACAAGAAACATCTCGCCGATATCTGGCTTGCGGATCGCCTCGCTCGAAATCTCGATCGTCAGAATTATGTTTTCCGGCGCGGCCAGGTACTTTCCATAGCGCGCGATAAACGTGTCGAGGATTTCCGTCGCTGGCGCGGCCCCAGCCAGCAATTTCAGGAAGGGTTCAAGCTCGGCACGCTCTAGTGCAGCGATTTCCGCCAACACGTCGTGCTTGCCGGGGAAGTGGTTGTAGAGATTCCCAAGGCTGATCCCGGCGCGCTTGGCGATGTCCCGCACGCCGGTCTGATGATATCCACTCTCCAGGAAGCACATCATTGCCGCGTCCAGGATCTTGCTGCGGCGCTTTGCGGCCGCCTTGCCGCGTTTGGTCGCGCTCTCTCGCTGTTCATTTGGTGCCATTGCGATTTCTTTCTTGAACGAACGATCGTTCATATTATATGACACGACGTCGGATACGGCAAGAGCCCTGTCCGGGTCAACCCAACGGTCGTGCAGAGAGCGATGACGACACAAGCACCTGACAAAGAACCACTCCCACCGAAAGGGCGGTGGGTATGGGTTGGCCTTTCCTTGGTCGTCCTGGTCGCTGTCATCTTCGTCGTGTGGGAGGCGGAGGACACCGCCAATGTGGCGGTTTCCGATGTTGCACCGCCCGCGCCGATCGTCACGGTGATCGACGTTGCTTCGGCCGAAGTCAAAGCGGCGGTCACGGCGTTCGCGGAGCTGCGCCCCCGTTGGGACGCAGAAATTCGAGCCGCCGTGTCCGGGCGGATCATAAAGGTCCACGACGCCGCGCTTGCCGGTGAGCGCGTCGATGTCGGCACGCCGCTGTTCTCGATCGAGAAGACGCAATACCAGGCAACGGTCGCGGCCGCCGAACTGAGCCTTGAAGAAGCAAAGCTGGCGCTTTGGCGTGCGAAGAACAACGTGACGGTCGCCCGCCGGCAATTTGAACGCGACGGTTCAAAACCGCCGAACGAGCTTGCCTTGCACTTGCCGCAACAGCGCATCGCGGAGCGCACTCTCGTATCCGCAAAGGCACAATTGGCGGCCGCGCGCCGGCATCTGGCCGACACCGATGTAACGGCACCGTTTCCCGGTTTCATCACGAAGCGGATGGCCAGTTTGGGCCAAACGGTAGCGACAGGGGACCCCCTCTTTCATCTGTCCGACGACCGTCAGCTCGAACTGGTGGTCGAGCTAAGTCAGGCCGATTGGGGCCTGCTGGATCACCCTATTCCTGGCCAGCACGCAAGACTGCTTCACCGCGACGGAACACCGCTTGGCGAAGCGCGCATCCGGCAAGGTGGGGGGTACCTAGATCGGCAGACCCGCCAGCGCCGCATCTTCCTTGATGTCGTTGATCCCGGTGACGAGGTGCTTGCCGGGGATTTCGTCCGGGTAGCATTCACGGGACGCACCATCGCCGGTGCGCTGACGCTTCCGGAATCCGCTCTGAGCCGGGCAGGTCATGTGTGGACAGTGGACATGGACAATCGGCTTGTCCGTATCGAACCGGATATCCTGTTTCGCGCGGACGGCAGGCTTGTTATCGAAACGCCCGATAGCCCCGGTCCTTGGCGCATTGCAAAGACACCTTTGGCGTCCTTTCTCCCCGGTCGACTCGTCGCACCGCAGGATCCGGAGGGCTAGGCCATGCACGCTCTTACCGGCTGGTTCATCCGTAATCCCGTCGCCGCCAATCTCTTGATGGCGCTGGTTCTGTTTTTGGGCATTCAGACTGCGTTCTCGATCCGCATTGAAGGGTTTCCGCGCGTTCCGCCTGAAACCGTCGAAATCGCCGTAGAGTATCCAGACGCGACCGCCGAGCAAGTCGATGAACTGGTCACCCAGAAGATCGAACAAGCCCTCGAAGGCCTTGAGGGCGTGCGCTCTATCACATCACTGTCGTCGAATAGTCTGGCGCGTGTTTCGGTGCGTCGCGCCGGCGGTGAGATGCTTCAAGCGGTGCTGGACCGCGTGCGCCTTCGCATCGACGGTCTGACCGATCTGCCGAGCAAAGCCCGCCGCCCTGTGATTGAGGCCTCAAGCTTTGATTTTCCGGCGCTCTACGTGAACCTCTACGGCCACGCCGATCCGGCCACGCTGCAGACGGTCGCGCAGCGGCTGAAGGAGGAGCTTCTAGCGCAGCCGGAACTGTCGCGACTGAAGATCTGGGGCCTCATACCGCGACAGTTGCGCATCGAGGTCGATCCCAAGCAGCTTCGCCAATACGACCTCACGATTGCCGATGTGGCCCGTACCATCGGTGTCAATTCCTTAGACTCGCAGGCCGGACAGTTGCGAACCGAAGGCGGGACGATCTTTCTGCGCGCCGATGACCGTGCGCACTACGGTCCGGAATATGCCGCGCTGCCGATCATCGAGCGGTCTGACGGTTCGCAGGTGAGGCTGGGCGATATCGCGACGATCGAAGACGGCTTCCTGGAAGGAGATTACCTCTTCCGCCTGAATGGCGCGCCGACCGTCGGCATGGAGGTTCTGGTCGGCCAGAAAGAGAATCTCTTGGACATTAGCCGTGTTGTGCGCGGTGTCGTCAGAGACTTCGAACCGCAATTGCCGAGCAATATCAACGCGACCGTTTGGGGCGACAGCGCCGGCTACATCGCTGACCGGCTGGCGCTTTTGCGATCCAATGGTGTGCAGGGTTTGCTGCTCGTCACGTTGATGCTCGCGGTCTTCCTGAACGTACGGCTGGCGTTCTGGGTGGCCATGGGCATCCCGGTCTCGGTCATGGGTGCGCTCGCCGTCTCCGGATCGAAGTGGATCGACTATTCGCTCAACGATGTGACCACGTTCGGCCTGATTATCGCGCTCGGCATTCTGGTCGATGACGCGGTCGTTGTCGGTGAGAGCGTGTTCGAGGAACGGCGCAAGACCAAAGATCCGATCAGCGGCACCGAGCGCGGCGTGGAGCGTGTGGCCGTGGCCACGGTGTTCGGGGTGCTGACCACGATCGCGGCCTTTTTTCCGATGCTCCTGATCGATAATCCGCTCGGCAAGGTGCTGGCGGGATTTTCCGGCATCGTTATCTTCGCGCTGGTCTTCTCATTGATCGAAAGCAAGTTCATTCTTCCGGCGCACCTGGCCTATGTGCCGCTCGATCAAGACCGGCGCCACCTGCCGGCCCGCCTCTGGGGCCGGGTGCAAGACGTGGCGCAGGCCGGGCTGATATGGTTTCGCGACATCATCTATCAGCCCATTCTCGTGCTTTCGGTAAGGCACCGATATGCGGTGTTGATCTTGTTCATCGCCGCCGCTGCCGGCGGCCTTGGACTGATAGCCAAGGGCAAGGTCCAGACGGTCTTCTTTCCCGATGTACCGGGCCAAGTGATTACCGTCAGTCTCGAAATGGACGCGCGCGCGCCGTTTGCCCTGACCAGCGCCAACATTGATCGGATCGAGCGCATCGGCAGGGAACTGAACGAGGACTTGCAAGATCGCGCGGGTCTGGACGCGCCGCCGATCCAAACCTTTTTCTCCGTGATCGATGATGCCAGCAATGCCCAGATCTATGCCGAGATGCTGCCGGTCGCCGATCGGCCAAGCGTTCAGGTTCTGGACGTTGTGCGGGCATGGCGCGAAAGAGTTGGATCGGTCGAAGGCGCAACGGAGCTAGAGTTTACCGGCTCGGAAGCGCTCGCGGGCGGATTTCAAATCCGGTTGGTGTCGAAGGATACCGAGCTTCTGCGTCAGGCCAGCACCGAGATGCAAGCGTTTCTAGCGAAGCTCAACGGCGTTTCGAACATCCGCGACAGCCTTGACGGCGGACAACCGGAGCTGAGATTGCGGCTGAGGCCCGAGGCCCGCAATCTCGGCTTCACGGCCGAGGCTTTGGCGAACCAGATCGGCAATGGCTTCGGCGGGTCGGAGATCGCGCGAATCCGGCGCGAGGGAGCAGAAGTACGCGTCGTCGTAAGGAATGCCGATACCGCGCGCGACGCCATCGACGATCTCATGAAAATGCGGTTGCGTAGCGCGACTGGAGCGTGGGTGCCGGTGCTGACCGTGGCCGAGATTGAAGGTTCGTATGCGTCCGGCACGGTCACGCGGCGTGACGGCAAGCGTATGAACACCGTTTCCGCTTCGATTGACCGAAGCCTGGTCGCGCCGGAGGAGGTGGGCCAGGCGGTATTCGAACAGCTGGTGCCGGGGCTGCGGACGAAGTATCCAAGCGTCGAGGTCATCGCCGCCGGCGAGCTGGAAGAAATGGGCGAGATCAGGGGCGGCCTGATCAACGCCCTGATCTTGGCGGCGGTCCTCATCTACGTGCTGATGGCGGTACCGCTGAAGAGCTATTGGCAGCCCTTCGTCATCCTCGCCATCGTACCGTTCGGCTTCATTGCAGCAGCCGTCGGTCACATGATCATGGGCGTGTCGCTGTCGCTCTTGTCGTTCTTCGGCATGCTGGCACTCACCGGCGTGATCGTGAACGACAGCCTGGTCATGATCACCCGCTACAACCAGGCGCGCGACGAAGGGGAGCTCGTCGCGGACGCGCTCCGCACCGCCGGGATCGGCCGCTTCCGGGCGATCTTCCTGACCACGGCGACCACCGTCATTGGCCTTATGCCTCTACTCACCGAAACTTCCGAACAAGCGCAGTACCTGATCCCCGCAGCGGTGTCGCTGGCCTTTGGCGAACTCTTCGGAACGGCGCTGATGTTGATCCTTGTGCCGGTCTTGATTGCCGTCGCTGAGGACGTGATTGCCCTGCTGGGGTTCACCGTGGGAACCAAGAAAGGACGTCTCGCAACGCCATGATACGAAATCTCGCACACATTGCCGCCATCGTCGCGGCAGCGGCAGTGGCGACACCGGCCCTGGCCGGCGGGCTGAACCTTACGGTCGAAGGCGTTCGCAACGCCAAGGGTTCGGTTCTGGCCCTGGTTTTCGACAACGCAAACGCGTTTGACCAGCTCGATTGGAGCAGCGCCGTTCAATACGCTGACATTCCAGCACAAGCCGGTCGCGTATCGCACCGCTTCCCCGACCTGGAAGGTGGCCCATACGCTGTCTTTGTCTTTCACGATGAGAACGGCGACCAGGACCTGAACACTAGCGGGAAACGCGTCTTGGAGGGCATCGGCGCGACTGGCGTGACGTCGTTGATACCCTATCCCGCCTTCTCCCAAGCCGCTGTCGCACCCGGCGATGTGACCGTACACATCTATTACGATTAGTAGAGCACCATGCTGAGCAGTTGCCGCCTGACCATCGCCACACTGCTGCGTGTGTTTCGCGGACGCGTGTCCCTAACCTGGGCCATGATCCTTTGCGAGACGAGCCTGACGGCACTGATCCCGCTCTTCATCGGCTTTGCGATCGACGGCCTTTTGGCGGGAGAGACACGACAACTCTTGCAGCTGGCTGGGCTGATGGCGACGTTGATCGTCGTCGCGGTCATACGCCGTGTCTATGACACAAGAGTCTACAGCACGATCCGGGTCGAGTTGGGCAAGGAACAGGCGGAGCGATCCGCCGACCTGCCGGTGTCCGCGCTCAATGCACGGCTCGGTATGGGACGAGAACTGGTCGATTTTCTGGAAGAGACGTTGCCAGAGGCCATGGCAGCGGGCGTGCAGCTCACCATTGCCATCGTCATCCTCTACGCCTTCTCGCCTGTCCTGGCGCTTGCCGGCGTCGTTGCGGCAACCGCGATGGTGGTCGTCTACGCCCTGTTTCATCGCCGTTTCTATCGGTTGAACGGCGCGCTCAATCAACAAACCGAGAGGCAGGTCGCCGTCTTGGAGACGCGACAGGCGCGACCGGTGAGTGCGCACCTTCTGCGCCTGCGTCACTTGGAGGTCCGGCTGTCGGATACCGAGGCCGTCCTCTACGGCGCGATCTTCATCGTGCTCCTGGGCCTAATCCTGTTCAATCTTTGGTTCGCGACGAGGGAACTCGTCATCACCGTCGGCACGATCTTCGCGATCATCAGCTATTCATGGGAGTTTGTCGAAAGCGCGTTGGCACTGCCGGTCACGCTGCAAAGCTGGTCCCGCTTGTCAGAGATCATGCGACGGCTCAATGCTGAGGACGCTGGCGCTCCAGATCAGATCCCTAGATGCGCCCCACCGACTTGGCGCGGAGCGTAAAGCGTCGACTTCATCTCGAGGGGCGTCAAATGGCCTTCATGGGCCGCAATCCTTTTCGACCGCCGTTCGAACGATTTGCCACTCTTCCTCTATCGATCCAGGATGCCGGGTCTTGCCGGCTCGCCGATACCAATAGGCGGCGTTCGCGTCGTCGCCCTCGATCCGATGGACGAGGGCATGAATCCAATCGTAAAGCGGGGACCCCTCGTGCGCCTGACATATTTGGTGTGCCTTTTCCATCTGCGTACCTGGCTGGAAATTGCCCCTCCTCAACAGATCGAGTGAGGTAAGGAGTTGTCCGACTGACATTTGCGTTGTCTTGATCGCCATTGCGATCCTCCGTTTCCTAATCGTTCAGGCCGATCAGCGCACTCAGGGAGGCTCAATCCACGAGCTCACGCGCCCAACGCGCGAGCGGGATGACCGCTTGGACCAGCCAGTTCTGTTGCTGCGGTTCAGTTTCGTTGCCGAAGGGCCACTTCTTGAGCGCATAGCACCAATGCGGGACATCTTCATTCAAGTGGAAGTCCTTTCGCTGTGTCGGTGTCAGGCAGCGAGAGACGGCGTTTTTGTTTCGATCTATCAAGTCCTGCGGCGGTGGAGGGGTGGCCCAGATGCGCGCCGTGTTGTCGGCGGATCCAGTCGCCATGAGACTCCCGTCGGGCGAAAAAACAATGCTCGAAATCGCGCTCCGGTGACCAGCGTACTCAGCAAGCTGCTGTCCGGTTGCTGCGTCCCAAATCCGCGTAGTGCCGTCATCGGCACCTGTCGCAATGTACTGTCCGTCAGGCGAGATCGCGACGACCAGCACGGGATCGGTGCCGCTTACGACTTGCGATGTGACCATATGGTTGTCGCCGCGATCCCAAAGGCGCACGCTCTTGTCCTTGGAACCCGTGACTATTCTGCGTCCGTCCGGGGTCATTGCAACGCTTAGGATCGCGTCGGTGTGTCCCTCAAACGACTCAAGCGGCTCGCCGCTTTCGGCATCCCACAGCCAAGCGATTGGTTCGTCGGCGCCTGTCACGATGTATTTGCCGTCGGCCGTGAAAGCCACGCTATAGACCGCTCGCTCATGCACATCGAGCGCGGCAACTTTCTCCCGGGATTCAGCATCCCAAATGCGCACCGTGCCGTCCAAGGATGCAGTCGCGAATCGATATCCATCGCCTGCAAATGTCAGCCCAGTGATGAGGTCTGTGTGCCCTTCCAATTCCGCCAGTTGCCGGCCGTCTTCTGCCGCCCACAGTCGGACCGCGCCGTCCACCGATCCTGTCGCGATGTACCGGCCGTCGCGCGAAGTCTCGGCTACTCGAACCGAGTCGCTACCGGTTTCGCCGCCAAGGGCCCGAACGAATTCGCCACTGCCCGCTTTCCACACGCGGACCGTTCCATCCGCCGATCCCGTGAAGACAAGGCGGCCATCCGCCGACATTGCCGCAGTCGAAACTGCTCCCTTGTGACCGGTGAGTTCGGCGATTTGCTTGCTATCGGCAGCGTCCCAGATACGAGCTGTGTCGTCCCAACCGCCCGAGACGATGCGACTGCCGTCAGCCGACACGCCGACGCTGCGTACAATGCCCGCGTGGCCCATAAGAGCCCGGATGAACGATCCGGTTTCGCCATCCCAGATCCGCAGTGTCTTGTCCCACGATCCCGTCACCACGCGGTCGCCGGTTGCCGTGATCGCGACGCCGAAGACCGCATCCGTATGACCGACCAGTTCGGCGATCGTGTCGCCGGTCGATGCGTTCCAAATGCGTGCCGTTTCGTCGCGCGAACCGGTTACCGCCTTTTGACCGTCCGCCGACAGAGTTGCGCTCCGGATCGCTCCGGTATGGCCTTTCATCTCCGAGAGAACCGTACCGCTTTCTGCATCCCACAGCCTTGCCGTCCAGTCCCACGACCCCGTCAGGATGCGCGCGCCGTCACGTGACATCGCAACGCTCGACACGCCGCTTCGATGTCCCTTGAGTTCGGTGATCGTCTGTCCGTTTTCAGCATCCCAAATCCTGGCCGTCATGTCCTCAGAGCCAGTAACCGCGCGGCGACCGTCAGCAGAAATCGCAACGCTTAGCACCCGCCCGGAATGCCCGCTCAAAACAGAAACGCGCGAGCCGTCATTGGCATCCCACACATGCGCCGTACCATCGTCGGATCCGGTGATCACACGACCCCCGTTTGGGGTTATCGCAACAGCGAATATTCGGTCTGCATGCCCTTCAAATTGGGCAGTCAATTCGCCCGTGGAAGGATCCCATAGCCTCGCCACGGCATCGATCGAGCCTGTCACAGCTCGGTTGCCATCTGCTGAGATAGCGACGCTGGTGACGGAGTCCGGGTGCAGGGCGATCCGCCCGTCGATCCAATTGCCCGCCGAGGTCGCCGCGTCGAGTGCGCCCTGCGCCGCTGGCACATGGGGGCGAAGGATTTGCGACAGGCGATCCGATCCTTTGTCGTTTAGCGCCTCGAGCGCCAGCAACAGCCCGGTGACCGCATCGCCCTCCTGCGTTACCTGATGCGACAGATCGGCCAGGTATCGGCTCTCGGTTCTGAGCGCCTCCCGCCATTGGTCAAACATGACGAGTCCAAGCAAGCCCAGGATCACCGCAACGCAGGCAGCGCCCGACGCTATCAGTCGACTGCGACGTCGATCGCGCAGAATGCGCGCGCGTTCGGCTGCCTCTTCCTCTAGCGCACGCTGGCGTTCCGCCGCGTCCTGCGCATCGCGGGCCGCGATCGATGCCTCAACATAGCCAACGATGCGATGATCGAGGTCATCGCTACGGGTCGCCAACATGTCCTCGGCTTCCGCCAGGCGCTTTCCCGCAGGGAGCAATAGATCGGATGAGCAGCCGTCGGCTTCCCAGCGGTCGGTATCCGCTTCCACTCTGGACCGCACGCCAAGGAATTCTCGGTTCGCGGCGACAATCTCGCGGGCAAGAGGCCAATTCGACAACAACGCCTCGTGCGCCAGCCTGACCATCGGAGCACCGCCGGGTCCGTCGGTACTGATCAGAAGCCGTGCATCGAGGAGCGCTTTTGCAAGCGCACCTTGATCCGGGTTCTCGGTAATCTCATCGCTCTGCACCGCCCGCGATGTCACCGTGTCGTCGTGCAGACGGACCGTCGTCAGCGTGCTGATGACTGCCGGCAACGTCTCGCGCACCGATCTTGGCAAAGTGCTGAGGACCTCGTCGGCGCGCTGAGCGATCGCGCCTTCCAGACCACCGAGTGCGCGATAGGAGGCGAACGTCATCTCACGGCGCTCTTTGCCGGCCTCAAAAAGCGCGTCGAGCACAAAGCCCAGGAGTGGAAGTGAGCCGGGATCGCGGGCGGCGGCCTGCTGCAAGATGACGGCGAGGTTCCCGTCCTTGGCATTGTCTTCGAAACTGACGCCGACAGCGCGCGCCGGTTCGCGGATCATCTGCGTGATCTCCAGCCCGGTCGGCGGCAGGAGTTCGTAGCTCCCAAGGCCATCCTTCAAGTCGGAGAACCCGGGCACTTCACCGCAACGGTGAAAGAAGTCGGCACGGATCGTAGCGACGATCCAAAGTCCCGGAATCTTCAATAGCACGGCAATTGCCGCAACGAATGCGGCGCGCAAATCCGAGTCGATCGATCGAGAGGTGAACAGCTCTTCCAGTTGGTCGATGGCAATAACCAATCGGCGCTGTCTGCGCACCGTGGAAGTGTTATCGGCATCTGGATTGAGAAGGGGTTCAAGCAAACCTATCGCCGCGTCGGGATCGTTGCGAAGCGCGTCGGCGAGCATGAGCGTCAGAGATTCATCGGCCGGTGCGGGTAGAGAGGACTTTGACGTCAGTGCGGTCACAAGCGCATCGATCGGGTCATCACCCTCCGACGGACGGAACAGACAGTAGCGGCATCCAACGTCTCGATTGCTGTCTTTCGGCGCCACCAGTGCTGGGAGCAAGCCCGCGCGCAAGAGCGAAGATTTGCCAGCGCCGCTCATGCCGTAGATCAGGAGAAATGCCGACCCTGCATCGGCCTGCTTCTCTAATCGCTCTTTGGTTGCCGCGATCGCGGCAGAGCGTCCGAAGAAAAGCGACGCATTGTCGAACTCAAACGTGTCCAGCCCGCGATAGGGCGATACGATTGTTTTCTCAGATGCGAGCGGAATCTTGAAGGCCCGGACTGGCCGAGCAATGTTCTTGACGCGGAACTCCCCCTGGTCACGGAACTCGAACGCCTGGTTGTCGTCGATCCGGTCGCGCGTTGCGCCGGACACATAAACGCCGCCCGGTGGCGCGATCGACTCAAGCCGTGCCGCGACATTGACCTCGTCGCCCTTTAGATCCTCACCGTCGACAATGACCTCGCCGGCGTTGATCCCGATGCGAAAGCGCATGCGTCGGTCTTCCGGCTTGTTTGCGCCGTGCGCGTCGATGGCTAACTGAATCTCCGTCGCGCATATCACGGCTGCGGCCGGGCTATCGAATTCGGCGAGGAAACTGTCGCCGGCGCCGCCAAAGATCCTACCGTTGTGCGCGTCGATCAGCGGATCGACGATCTCGCGGCAGGCCTTCAGGTCGGCGAGCGTTGCGTCTTCATCAAGTCCCATCAATCGGGAGTAACCGACGACATCCGCCGCGAGGATTGCGACGAATTTGCGTTGAATGTCTGCCTCGATCGTCGTCATAGCCGGATGATCGCTCCGTCGCCCCGCAAGAACGGGCGTGCGAGGGTTAGCAATGTTCACCAACGCCAGAGGTTATGTCACGCACACTTGCGATTCCAGGGCGGACAGGCTGATGGCGGAACTCGGGTCCGCGATCAACCCAGTTCGACGAGACGAAAAATGCGCAAGACCGACATGCGGTAATCGAGCGCCGGCGTCGAGGGATGAATCATGCAGCAAACACTTGCTTGCGCAGCGCTGACAAAGCGCAGTGGGAGACTTTCAGTCTCCCCATAATACATTGAACTATTGGCGCGCCGGGGAGGATTCGAACCCCCGACCCCCAGATTCGTAGTCTTAATTCAAGCCCTATCATAGCGACCCAGAAATTCGCATTCTTCGCCATAAAATACTGATTCTTTTCGTTTTTCTGGCGCATCGCGAAACATAGCATCTCGCCCCAGTACGCATGATTCTGTTACCTAGGACTACGATTCTTGATCGATGCGAACAGCGCTCACCGACGTATCCGTCCGCAAGGCCAACCCGGATCCAGATCGCCAATATGAGATCTGGGATGCCAAAGTGCCTGGCTTTGGTCTTCGCGTGTCTCCGTCTGGGACAAAGGCATTTGTGCTTGTCTATTGATTCAACGGCAGGCGAAAACGGCTCACGCTTGGACGGTATCCAGACTCATCGCTGTCAGATGCACGCAAGTCCGCTCAGCTGTCCCGAACGGCGGTCATCACTGGGATTGATCTCAGCGCTAAAGCCCCATTCAACGAAGATGCTCAATCGCTTCGCTTCGGACCTTCGCCTCCCACCCAATTGCAGCGCATTGGCCTGCGCACTCAAGCGGCCCATTTCGACAACATCGGTCAACGCGGTTGTTGATTGCCGTCGATCGGTGAGCTCCTCGCGGAGAAACTTCACCTTGCCTTCGAGGTGCTCAATTCTCTCCGCGTGAGAGATCACGAGCGGGTCGTCGCTTCGAACTGGAGCGGAAGGGTGCGTACTGGTTCTTAGGGGTTCGGACGGGTTCTGAGTGCTTTCACGGCTTAGAACTTCGCTGGCCTCGGTCTGAACGGGTTCGGATGGCTCCGAACCGGTCTGCATGTGTTCACCCTCCCTACGAGCCTAAAACTCAAGCTCCTGCTCGACTTTGCGATCCAGTGAAGCCCGTTCGATGGACCAGCGAAATCCGTTCTCAACGTCCTCACGGCGAACGGCAAGTTCGGCATTCTCATTGTCTTCAAACGAACGATGGGCCCATTTGCGGATTGTCTTTGACGTTCGGAAAAGGCCCTTGAGAGAGCAATCGACGGCGGCTTCCGCAACGGTCAGCCAGTCGTCGAACGTGTCTAGATCTGTGGCCACCGTTCCGGAGGGGTTCGGAGGCACAGGTCTCTGATCTGCCATAGCCCAATTTTATCACGGCCAGATATTCGTTGGGGCTGGGTGAGGGGACAAGCTTTGTGATGAAATGGCGATACCATCGTTCAGCGATTTGAAGCCAACGATCGAAGATGAAACCGATACAGCGAGGTTGGCTCAGCGCTAGAGAGATCAGCGTTTTCCAATCCTTGACTTACGTCAATGAATATGGACATTCTTATGTGTCAATTTTAGTTGACATAAGAGGATATTCCCCATGCGCATTGTCCTGGTTCATCCGAATTATCATTCAGGCGGCGCGGAAATTGCCGGCAATTGGCCCCCCGCTTGGGTCGCCTATCTGACCGGTGCCGTCAAAAAAGCCGGCTATACGGACGTCCATTTCATCGACGCGATGACCAATCATGTCGAGGACGACGACCTGCACGACAGGCTCGCTGCGCTTCGGCCGGACATCGTCGGAACGACATCGATTACGCCGTCGATCTATGTCGCGGAACGCGTTTTGGAGATTGCCAAAGAGGCCTGTCCGGATGCGGTTCGGGTGATCGGTGGTGTCCACGCTACGTTCATGTACAAGCAGGTGCTCTCCGAAGCGCCCCACATCGATGCCATCGTGCGCGGCGAAGGCGAGGAGATCTTCGTCAATCTCGTCACCGCTGTGGCCGAAGGCCGGTGGCTTGCCGATCGCAAGGATATCAAGGGCATTGCCTATCGCGACGGCTCCGAGATCGTCGCCACGCCGGCCGCACCGACCGTCAAGGATTTGGACGGGATTGTGCCGGACTGGTCGATCCTGGAGTGGGAGAAATATGTTTACATCCCGCTCAGCAAGCGGTTGGCCATCCCGAACATGGCGCGTGGATGTCCATTCACCTGTTCATTTTGCTCGCAATGGAAGTTCTGGCGCGACTATCGCGTCCGCGATCCCATCAAGGTCGTTGACGAGATCGAGGACCTGGTCGAGAACCACGGCGTCGGCTTCTTCATTCTTGCGGACGAAGAACCGACCATCAATCGCAAGAAGTTCGTCGAATTCTGCAATGAATTGATCAGGCGCGGCCTGCCGGAACGCGTGCAATGGGGCATCAACACCCGGGTCACCGACATCCAACGTGACAAAGACATGCTGCCGCTTTGGCGCAAGGCCGGCCTCGTTCACATCTCGCTGGGCACAGAGGCCGCCGCCCAGATGAAGCTCGACCGCTTCAACAAGGAAACCCGGGTGGAGCAGAACAAGGAAGCGATCCGGCTTCTGCGCGAGGCGGATATCTTCACCGAGGCTCAGTTCATCGTCGGGCTCGACAACGAGACCGAGGAGACGTTGGAGGAGACCTATCAGTTCGCACGCGACTGGAACCCGGATCTCGCCAACTGGACGATGTACACGCCCTGGCCGTTCTCGCCGCTCTATCAGGAGATTCGCGACAAGGTCGAGGTGTTCGACTTCTCCAAATACAATTTCGTGACGCCGATCATGAAGCCCGACGCGATGGATCGCGCGACCCTGCTTGATAGGGTCATGCACAACTATCGCCGCTTCTACATGATCAAGGCGTTGTTCCACTATCCCTGGCGCGGCACCGGATATCGGCGCAAATACCTGCTTGGCTGCCTCAAGGCATTCATGAAGGCCGGCTTCCAGCGCACCTTCTACGATCTCGGCAAGGTTGGCTATTGGGGCCCGCAGACGAAGAAGACAGTCGACTTCCACTTCGACTCCAGCCGTAAGATCGCAGACGCGCAGTTGGAGGACTGGGAAGCGGCGGCTGACCGCGCCGCCAAGCTTCGGTCGATCAAGGAGCGGGTTGCCGCCGCGAAGGCCTGTGGCGGGTCCACGCAACAATTGCCGGAGGTGGACGAGCGGCCGGCGGTCGGCGCGGTGCACTGAGCGCACAATGGCCCATGCCGCCACGATTGCCGATCTGGAAGTGGGGGCAGCGGCCGATGCCGCCTCGGCGCGCGTCGGGCCGAACGCCATCATCCAAATTGGCGAGGTCCTGAGGGATCGTCTTGGCGACGCCTGGGCGCACTCGGTTTTCGAGAACGCCGGACTGACCGACATGTTGGTCGCGTCGCCGACGGACATGGTCAGTGAACGCAAGGCTTGGGCGCTTTTCGACGCGCTCTTCAGCGGCCTCGATCGAACCACGGCCTTAGAAGTGGCGCGCGAAGCCGGCGCTCGGACGGCCGATTATGTGATCGCCCATCGCATCCCGGCGTTTGCGAGGCTGACCTTGACCGTGCTCCCGGCGCCGCTTGCCGCACCGCTGTTGTTGCAGGCGATTGCACGACATGCGTGGACGTTCGCCGGATCCGGCGGGGTGACGGTCCAAGCCGGGTCACCGCACATTATCGAGATCACCAACAATCCGATCACCATGCCAGGCTGCGTTTGGCATGTCGCCGTGTTCGAGCGCCTGTTTCAGTGCCTTGTGGCCCCTGGCTCACGTGTCAGGCATCGAGACTGCTGCCGCGATGGCGGGGCGGTCTGCCGGTTCGAGATTACGTCGCGGCGCTCTGCTCAACCTTAAGCGTGTTCATGTCCCCGGTTCTGCGATAGCTTGCCGCAACGTCAAACTGACTTAGGTAGGCGGGGATGGATATCGCCGTGTTTATCGCCCTCGTCTTTGCGACCGCGATGTCGGGTGCGCTCTTCAAACCCGGTCCCTGGTATGAGACACTGAAGAAACCGGGTTGGACACCGGCGAACTGGGTGTTCCCGGTTGTCTGGACTCCGCTTTATGTCTTGATCGGCATCGCCGGCTGGCTCGTTTGGCGGGATGCGGGTCTCGGACTTGCGCTTGTGCTTTGGGGCGCGCAACTGGCGCTCAACGCCGCATGGTCGGCGTTCTTCTTCGGATTGCGACGGATGGACTGGGCGTTTGTCGATGTCGTCGTGTTGTGGCTGGTGATCGCCGCGTTTATAGGCGTGGCCGCGACGACCTCACCGTGGGCGGCCTCGATGTTCTTGCCCTACCTCGTGTGGGTAACAATCGCCGCCGCGCTGAACTGGCGGGTCTGGCGCATGAACCCGAACTTGGCTCCCGGCCTTAGCGGGGCCTGAGGCGAGTCACGACGTCGACGAGATGACCGACGAAACCGGCGGCGAGCCAGACCGCGATCATCACGGCTCCTGACCCGGTCAGTGCGGCGCGCAAGGCGAGCAAGAGGCAGACACCTGAAACCGCGTTGCTCACCAAACCGGATGGCAGTTGCATACCGCGGCGACGCGTCCAAAGGACGAGCGCAATTGTCTCGGCGACCAAGATTATGATCGCCAGATCGGCGACACGTCCGGATTGAATGAAGGACGCCAAAACGCCTGGTTCCGTCACCGAGCCGGCAGTCCCAGCAATTGCTGCACATCCTTGACCAGGACACGCATATGGGCCATCGGCTCGCGGCGGACGAGGCGCTTGTTGAGATACGACTCCCAGGTAAGCCGCTGAACGTCGGCATCGGCACACATTTTGACGAACTGTTCGCGCCGCTTGTCGGAGCGATACCAGATCGCCTGCAGCCAACCCAGGATCATGAAGACCCGCCCGTGCTCGCGCATGAAGCGGCGGCGCGCAGTGCGCAGATGGCGCGCGGTGCCGGTCGCCAGACAGGCTTCGGCCGCCTCGGCGCATAGTTGACCGCTTAGCATAGCGTAGTAGATGCCTTCGCCGGACGACGGCGCGACGACACCTGCCGCATCGCCGGCCAGCACGACGTTTCGACTATCGTCCCAGCGCCGCATGGGTTTCAGCGGCAGCGGTGCCCCTTCCTCCCGCACGGTTTCTGCGTCCTCAAGTCCTGCCGCTTTGCGCAGCATCTCCGTCGCGCCGCGCAGGCTGTGACCCTTGACGGCCGAGCCGCAACCGACGCTGGCATGGGAACCGTGGGGAAAGACCCAGCCGTAGAAGTCCGGTGAAATCTCGCCCTGATAGATGACGTCGCAACGCCGGCTGTCATAAGCCTCGGAGTTGGTCTCCGGTGCCTTGATGATCTCGTGATAGGCGAAAACGTAGGGCGGCCGTTTGTTCGGCCCGAAGACCGCGCGCCGGACCGCCGAGTTGGCGCCATCGGCGCCGATGACGAGACGTGCCGTCTTCGTCACGTCACCTTCGGGTCCGGCAAAGCGGGCCGCGACCGTGCCGTCGGTATTCCGGTCGAGGCCCTTGAAGACGCCCGTCAGGCGCTGTGCCCCGGCGCGTTCGGCCCGGTCGCGTAGCCACGGATCGAATTCATCCCGATCGACCATGCCGACATAGCCAATATCGCCGATCTCCATGTCGACATGGACCCCGCTCGGTCCGACGATGCGGGCGGCACCGATCTTTGCCTTCAGCAAGCTCTGGGGGATATCGAAATCGGCAATGCAACGCGTTGGAATGGCGCCACCGCAAGGCTTGATGCGGCCGTCGCGATCGAGAAGCAGGACGTCGCGACCGGCTTCAGCAAGGGCCTGCGCGGCCGTTGCGCCGGAAGGCCCGCCGCCGACGACAATGACATCGTGATCGACGGTCACGCCACTCACTCCGCCGGCTGCATGGGTGGGGTGGCGAGTCCGGCATCTGGTCGGCGCTCGGCTGAACCGTCACCGATCTTCGTTGCGATCAGCGCCGAGACGAAGAACAGCGCAGCTTCACCCGCAAACACGACGGCGAAGGACGGGCCGACTTCGCCGGTTAGCGCCCGAACGCTGTCGAGCGCAACCGTGCCCAGGAACCCGCCAAGCCCAAAGGCAATTGCCTGCGCGGCGCCCCACAGTCCCATGCGGATCCCTTCGCGAGACTTCTTGCCGGCGCCCGCCAGCGCCATCATCATGCCGATTGCCGCAACCGCAAAGGCGCCGTTGGCGAAGCCGAGCACGAAGATATTGACTTTCAAGGGCCAAGCGGGCGCGTAGCTGTGTGCGATTGAAAGAAGGCCAAGCGCGGCTGCCGATCCCAAACAGCCAGAGATGACGAAAAACCGCAAGATCGCTGGTTTGCGGCGCGCCATCAGACTGCCGAGTAAGCCGACCATCGCCATGCCGAGAAGAACGCCGCCATGTTGGACGCCTGAAAGCTGCGTCGTTTCGCCTGGCGTCATCCCGAAGACAAGGCCGCCGAAGGGCTCAAGGATTAGGTCTTGCATGGAGTAGGCCAGCATCGACATGAAGACGAAGATCGTGAAGATGCGGGCTTTGCGGTCGGCCCATGCGTCGGCAAGGCTTTCCAGGAAGCCCACCGCGTTGCGCGTCGGGCGGGCGGGGTCGCGGACCGGTGCCGAACGTCTTTCGATACCGAACACCGCAAGGCTCGCGATGACCAGGGCGAGCAGGCCAGCAATGCCGGTCACGGCCACCAGACGGGCGTGCGAATAGGGGTCTAGAAACTGCCCGGACACGATCGCGGTGATCACGATCCCGGCGATCATCATCATCCAGACGATGGTGGCAGCCGCCGGGCGGCGCGCGGGCGCGGTCCGGCTGGCGAGGAGAGCCAGGAGCGACGTGCCGGATGCGCCGATCCCAAGGCCGATCAACGCGAAACTCACCAGGCCCGCGGCCAGACCGAGCGTGAAATCGATCTCAAACAGAAATGTGCTGGCCGCCGCACCGGTGCCGGCGACCGCGAGCAGCGCGATACCGCCGATGATCCAGCGTGTGCGGTTGCCTCCACGGTCGGATCCGTGTCCCCAAACGGGTCGGAGGATCTGGATCGCATAGTGTAGGCCCACGAGCGCGCCTGGAATGACAGCGGCAAGCGCTAGCTCGACCACCATGACGCGGTTCAGCGTCGAAGTCGTCAAGACGACGATGGCGCCAAGTGCGGCTTGCACCAATCCAAGGCGGATGATGGAAAACCAACTCAGTCCGGGTGTGTTGAATGCCTTCGTCACATCACCCTCCAACCGATGATGCGCCGGCGACCGTCATAAGCGCGACGGCGCTGACCATCATACCGCTGACGTAAAGTCCGACGCCGACGGCGCTGTACCACACGGCATGGCGTTTCGGGTCCCGCAACAAGCGGCCCATGCAGGCAAGCTGAGCAATGAGCAGACAGGCGACGATGCCGGCGTGCCAGGGCTGATCCCACGCAACCAGCGCGGCCACGACACCGATTTGAGCGCTCGCCATGATGCCGCACGCGACGCGCGCCGCACGATCAGCACCCAGCATGGCCGGCAGCGAGGCCAGCCCCATCTGCCGGTCGCCCTCGATCGATTTGAAATCGTTGAGTGTCATGATGCCGTGGGCGCCGATACCATAGAGAATGGCGATTACAATGATCGGGATCGGGGGGAGGGTGCCAAAGGCGGCTGCGGCGGCAGTGATCCACGGCAAGCTCTCATAGGAAAAGCCGACTGCCGCGTTGCCGAACCAACCGTTCTTCTTCAACCGGAACGGAGGCGCGCTATAGGCCCAAGCGAAGATCAATCCGATCACCGTGGCCAAGACGACGACCGGTCCGAGAAATGTCGCCAGCGCAAGCGACAAAGCGGACATGGCGATCGCAACATAAAGGCCCCATCGCCCAGGCATCCGGCCCGAGGGTATGACGCGATCCGGCTCGTTGATGGCGTCGACATGGCGGTCGAACCAATCGTTCACCGCCTGGCTGGCCCCGCAAACGAGAGGTCCGGCAAGCAGTACGCCGCCGAGCACATAGGGCCAGCGCTCGCCAGTCGCGGCACCGGCGGAAACCGCGCCGCAGGCATAGGCCCACATGGGTGGGAACCACGTAATAGGCTTCAGCAGCGCCAGCACCGCGCTCGGTGCGGGAACCATTGGCCGCTCGCTTGTCACAGCATGAAATGCCATGCGCGAATGCTACGGAGAGAGTGACAGACTGTCAATTTAAATTGACAGTCTGTCACTCTCTCTTGACAAGTATGTTTGCCTGCGATGTTTGGCTATTCGCTGGCGCCGAAGTCCTCAAGCCCATAACGCTTGAGCTTGATGTAAAGACTCTGCCGGCTCAGGCCCAACATGTCGGCGGCCGATGCGCGATTGTTGCCGGTCTGGCGCAGGGCCGCTTCGATCGACAGCCGCTCGATGACATCGACGGCTTCGCGGATCAGTTCCTTCAACGGTACGCGGCCCACGAGTTCAGAGAAGTCCGATGGTTCACGCGTGACCGAGCCGGATGGGAAATTGACGCCGCTTTCGCGTGCCGTGGCTCGGGTCAAGAGAAATCCTACGCGCTCCTCGGATCCGTTCTTGGCATGCCTCGCCGCTGAAACGGTCATCTGGTGACTGCCGCCCAGTTCATCGCGCACGATGGTGGAGAACTGTTGGACGCGATCCTCTTCCCTCACTCTCGACAGCAAGACCTGGAGATCGACGGACGATGCGCCCAGCCAGTTGTTCAGATTTCTGCCGATCACGCGATCCCGGTGCAGAACCTGGATGAGGTCGAGAAACTGATCGTTGACGTCGAGCACAATGCCTTTGCTATCGGTCGTCGCGATGCTTTCCGGTAGGCTGTCCATGAGGCTCTTGGCATCATTGCCAAGCGATGCCGCATGATCGTCGTGATGATCGGCGTCGATGGTCAAAAGAAGGTTGTTCTGGCCGAACTCCCGGTAGGGATCGATGTCGAGCACAATTTCGCTGTCGGTCGCCGAAAGCGGGACATTCGTGGTTTGCGACTCGCCGCGATAGTGCGCCTCTGAAAACACCTCGGTGACCTTGGTGTGGTTGGCACGCGGGAAGAGGGTCAAAATGGACTCGCCGACAAGTTTTTGCGGCGATCTGCCGATGAGCCTTGCGGCCGCCGCGTTGGCGTCGAGAATTTTGCGCGCCTTGGGATCGACGACCACCATGGCGGCATTCGACAACTGGAATATGGTTCGATATCGCCCCTCGGCCTCACGGATCTTGCGGTACTCAGCCTCCAACTCCATTTGCGCTTCGACGAGGCGTTGTTGGATCTGGGCGAATTGGCGCAGATCCGCGCCAAGTACGACACGCAGAGGCGCATCCTTCACCGTGACGACCATGTAGTCGATCGGCAGATCCGGATGATCCTTTGCCGGATGGTTGACCTGGCGCCGGCGAGTTACCCCGACCTTCGTGCTTTCCGCCATCAAGGCGTCGATCTTTTCGACGCTCTCCACCGTTACCGTATCGCGCCAGGATTTGCCGATCCAGGAATCGATGTTGTAGTCGCCAAGCGACGTGTCACGATAGGCGACATCCTCTATGAGGCCGTTTTCGGAGACAATCAGTGTTACGTCCGCGCCGATAGATAGGAGGTGGGACAAGTCTTCGCCGCCGAGGCTCTCAAAGAGAGACGCAGAACGACCGAAGACCCGGTGCTTCGCCCAGGTCGCCTGTTTGTCCATGCCGTGGTTCACACTGCCTGCGGCACTGCTCCGGCACCGCCGTATGAGTGCTGCGTAAATCTACTCAGTTCCGCCGTATCGAACGGCATCGCCGACCTACACGCTTCGTTGGCCCATTGCAACGCCGAAGCCGGGCTGGCACACACATGGTCAACACCTTGTTTGGCAAGCCAATTTCGATTTCTTTCCGCCGCATAGCCACCGGCCAATACCATAGGCGCTTGGTGGAGGCGGATGATGGCTTTCAGGCAGTCGGAAACGCGATTGGCCAGAAATCCGCTCGACCACGACAGGCAGATCACGTCGTTTGATGCGTTACCGACAGCCGACTTGAACTCTCCCAGAGTCTTGGGCTCCGAATAGGTGGTTCGCCATCCGGCCGAGCGAAACAGGGCTTCAACGATTTGGAGCCCGAACACGTGCTGCTCTCCCGGCGGACATGCCAGCAAAACCGACCGCGACGTGGCAGGCGCGGGCGCCTGACGATCATTTTGACAAAGCTGCCGGAGAAGAGTCTGCAGCCGAGTCATTGCGACGGTGACGTCGAGAAAAGAGCGCCGATCGCCGACCCAGTCGTCTCCAAGACAACGCGCCGTCGCCTGGAGGAATGTAATTTTGCGTTGCGCCGAGAGTTTCAGTCCGTCCAGAAACTGCGTCAACTTCTCCGTGGTGCGGCTCGCGGTCGTTGCGTAGGCAATTTCGCAGAACCGGCGCAAATCGCTGGCTCGAAAGGTATCGTTCCAGTCAAGCGAGCCCGATGACCAAGCGACATGCACAGCCGTGGCCGGGACGATCTTGCGTTGAATCATGGTGATCAGCGCTTCCCGCTGGGTGCCGTGCAATCCGCCGTTGTGAGACTTTTGGTCCCGTGACGGCTTTGGATCGACCCTTAGATCCACTGGGTCGTACCCTTCGCCGGTCCAAAGATCGTCCATCGCCACTTTGCGTCATCCACGTCTGCCAAAGCCGGGACACGAGAAGCTGCGCTGTTTCAAGCGGTGGGTTCGCATGTGGTGAGCCACGCTCGAACCTGGCTCCGAATCGGTCCCGCAACGTCGGCATTTCAGAGCAATGGGCACACTGTCCCAAGTCAAGAGGGATGTAAACAAAAATCAACGTCAAGAAAAGTTGACACATATATAGCGCGGGGATTAGAGTTCAAGCCTAGGACCTTTTGGGAGACGGAAGGGCCGCAAAATATGGCCTTAAGGGATAGCGGGAGCCCCGTCCAAGGGCAGCTCTACACCGCGCAGGAACGCCGCAGACGCGACGCTTCGCCCTGGACTCTCGTGCAAGGTATCTTGGCCCCGGTTCAATTTGCGATCTTCTTGATCAGCCTAATCTTAATCGTACGGTTTCTGGTGACTGGCTCCGGTCTGGCCGCTGCCAATTTGTCGGTCATTGCCAAGACGCTGGCGCTTTACGCGATCATGATCACCGGATCGATCTGGGAGAAGGATGTCTTCGGGCAGTACCTCTTCGCTCGGCCGTTCTTTTGGGAAGACGTCGTTTCCATCGGCGTACTTGTTCTCCACACCGCTTATCTGGGCGCTGCTCTGTTTGGCGCGCTTGCGCCGGTGCCGCTGATGATCCTGGCGCTCGCGGCCTACGCCGCCTACGTCGTTAATGCGGCGCAGTTCCTGTGGAAACTCCGCATGGCGCGCCGGCAATCAGAGGCCGCGCCGACCATTCCAGCCGGCGTTGAGGCTGCGCAATGACCGCGTCGGCTACCGCACCCGTTGCCTGTCAGTCGACGTCCACGTCACCGCTGCGCCAGCGCGGCCAGCACGAGGTTTTTTGCGGTCTGACCTCGGTGATCTGGCTGCACCGTAAAATTCAGGACGCGTTCTTCCTCATCGTCGGATCGCGCACCTGTGCCCATCTCATGCAGTCTGCGGCGGGCGTGATGATTTTCGCCGAGCCGCGCTTCGGCACTGCGATCATTGAAGAGCGCGATCTCGCCGGTGTTGCCGACATGCATGACGAATTGGATCGCGAAGTCGAACGGCTTTTGGCCCGCCGGCCCGATATCAAAATGCTTGTCCTCGTCGGATCATGTCCGTCGGAGGTCATCAAATTCGATCTGGCCCGTGCGGCAGAGCGTCTCAATACGGTGTATGCGCCCCGGCGCCGGGTACTGAGTTATTCGGGCAGCGGGATTGAGACAACGTTCACGCAGGGCGAGGACAACTTCTTGGCCGCGCTGGTGGGGCGCCTCCCGGCCTCAGCGCCCGATGCAAAGCCCTCGCTTCTGGTCGTTGGATCGCTCGCCGATGTGGTTGAGGATCAGTTTGATCGGATTTTCGCGGCATTGGGCATCGAAGACGTTGCCTTTCTGCCGTCGCGACGCAGCGAGGACCTGCCGGCTGTCGGGCCGAACACCGTGTTTCTCCTGGCGCAGCCCTTCCTGAACGAGGCGGCCACCGTTTTGAAGAAACGCGGTGCCCGGCAGATCACGGCACCGTTCCCCCTGGGCGAGGAGGGGACGACCGCCTGGCTGAAGGTTGCCGCCGATGCGTTCGACATTGAGGCGGCGCGATTCGATGCGATCACCGCGCCTGGGCGGGATCGCGCTCGCAAGGCCATTGCGCATTATCGTGAGCGACTTAAGGGCCATCGCGTCTTTCTGTTCCCCGATTCCCAAATGGAACCGTCGCTTGCCCGCTTCCTCCATCGCGAGGCGGGAGCGGAGATCATCGAGGTCGGCACGCCCTATTTGCACCGGCAGCATACGGCGCCGGAGTTCGACCTTCTGCCCAATTCCATCACGGTCTCGGAGGGCCAGGACGTCGACCGCCAGATCGATCGCTGCAAGGCCGCCGACCCGGACCTGATTGTCTGCGGCATGGGCCTGGCCAATCCTTTCGAGGCCGAGGGGCGGGCGACCAAGTGGTCCATCGAATTCGTCTTCTCGCCGATTCAGGGGTACGAGCAGGCCGGCGATCTGGCCGAACTCTTCGCCCGACCGCTGACCCGCCGCGCGGCGCTGGCGGTGGAGGCCTAGGCGATGAAGCTGACCGTGTGGACATATGAAGGCCCGCCGCATGTCGGTGCCATGCGCATTGCCACCTCGATGCGCGGCCTTCATTACGTGCTCCACGCGCCGCAGGGCGATACCTACGCCGATCTGCTCTTCACGATGATCGAACGCCGCAAGTCGCGCCCGCCGGTGACCTACACGACGTTCCAGGCCCGGGACCTGGGTGCGGATACCGCCGAGATCTTCAAGCGCGCCTGCGCCGAAGCCGTGGAACGGTTCGATCCTCAGGCGATCATCGTCGGCGCGTCTTGCACGGCGGAGCTGATCCAGGATGATCCGGGCGGTCTGGCGAAGACGCTGGACTTGGCGGTGCCGGTCGTGCCGCTCGAATTGCCGTCCTATTCCAAGAAGGAAAACTGGGGCGCCGCCGAAACGTTCTACCGGCTCGTGCGCGGTTTCGCCGGTGGTCGGACGGCGCCGGAGCGCGGCGGCGCGGGTCCGAAATCGTGCAACATATTAGGTCCGACATCGCTTGGCTTCCACAATCGCGACGATATTGTTGAAGTCCGTAAGATACTGGATTTGCTCGGCGTTTCGGTCAATGTCGTCGCTCCGCTCGATGCAACGCCGGCCGATCTGTCGCGCATACCGGATGCCGATTTCAACGTCGTGCTTTATCCGGAAATCGCGGACACGGCGGCACGCTGGCTTGAGAAGGAATTCAAGCAGCCCGCAGTGCGCACGGTTCCCATCGGCGTGAACGCGACCAAGGACTTTATTCGCGCCGTGGCCGATCTGGCCGGTGTCGATCCAAAGCCGGCGCTTGCCGCCGGCAATGAGCGCCTGTCCTGGTACTCCATCTCCATCGATTCCAACTATTTGACCGGCAAGCGGGTCTTCATCTTCGGCGATGCCACACATGCGGTCGCCGCCGCGCGGGTGGCGGAGACGGAGCTCGGCTTCAAGGTCTGCGGATTGGGCACCTATTCGCGTGAGTTCGCCCGCGACGTGCGCGCCGCTGCCAAGGGCTATGGCGTCGATGCATTGATTTCAGACGATCACTTGGAAATCGAGGACGCGATCACCGCCGCGCAGCCCGAACTCGTGCTCGGCACGCAGATGGAGCGCCATATCGCCAAACGTTTACGGATACCGTGTGCGGTGATCTCGGCGCCTGTTCACGTCCAGGATTTTCCCGCCCGCTATGCTCCGCAAATGGGGTTCGAGGGCGCCAATGTGCTGTTCGACACCTGGGTGCATCCGTTGACGATGGGGCTGGAGGAACATCTGCTCGGGATGTTCCGCGACGATTTCGAGTTCAACGACACCGTCGAGGCCTCACATCTCGCCGCCGTTCACCAGACGCCGTCGCCTGAAGGGTCACGCGAGGCGCCGGAGCCGCAATTGGATCTGCCGTCTTGGTCGTTGGATGCCGAGGACGAATTGAAGAAGATCCCGTTCTTCGTGCGCGGCAAGGCGCGCCGCAACACCGAACAGTTTGCCGCCGAAAGCGGCATTGATGTCATCACGATTGAGACGCTTTACGATGCCAAAGCCCATTTCGGCCGCTAGGGCCAGAATACCGGCCGCATCGAGGCGGTCGGCACCGAACGTCAGCGTCGTTATCCTGACGCTCGACAGCCATATGGCGAGCGCCGTCGACCGAGCGCGAGCGGCGTTGAGCGACGAGCTGCCGGGGCTTAGCCTGACCCTTCACGCCGTCACCGAATGGAAGAGCGACGAAGCGGCCGCTGAGCGTTGCCGCCGCGACATCGAGGCGGCCGATTTCGTGGTCGCCAACATGCTGTTCCTTGAAGAGCATATCGAAAAGGTCAAGCCGTGGCTGGAAGCCCGTCGGGATCACTGCGATTGCATGATGGGTTGTCTTTCGGCCGCCGAGATCGTCAAGCTTACCCGTCTTGGCGACTTCTCCATGGCCAATCCGCAAGGCGGCGCGATCAGCTTCCTGAAACGCTTGCGCGGCCGCACCAAGCCCGGTACCTCGGCCGGCCACGGGCAAATGAAGGTTCTGCGCGCGATCCCGCGGATTCTGAAATACATCCCCGGCAAAGCACAGGACGTGCGCGCCTATTTCCTGACGCTGCAGTATCTCTTGGCTGGTTCGGACGACAACATCGCCAATCTCGTCCGGTTTCTGATCCACCGCTATGCGTCCGGCGAGCGGCGCGCCTTGCGCGAGACGATCAAACCCGCGGATCCCGCGCACTATCCCGATGTCGGTCTTTACCATCCCGATCTGAAGGAGCGGGTTACGCATGATCTGACCGCCTATCACCGGGTGGCCCGGTCGAAGAAGCCAGCGGGTACGGTCGGTCTATTGGTCATGCGCTCCTATGTGCTGGCGGACAACACCGACCACTACGATGGCGTCATTCGAGCGCTTGAGGCGCGCGGGCTTGACGTGATTGTGGCCTTTGCTGGCGGTCTGGACGCGCGGCCGGCGATCGAAGCCTATTTCACACGCAACGGTCGCGCGGTGGTCGATGCTGTTGTCTCGCTCACCGGGTTTTCGCTGGTTGGCGGGCCGGCTTACAACGACGCGGCTGCCGCCGAGGATGTGTTGGCGGCGCTCGACGTTCCCTATCTTTCCGCATTCGGCATCGAGTTCCAGACGCTTGAGGAGTGGCAGGCCGGCGATCATGGCCTGACGCCGGTCGAAACGACGATGATGGTGGCCCTGCCGGAGATCGACGGCGCCACCGGACCAATGCTCTTCGGCGGTCGATCGAGCGGCGGCGCAGAACAAGCCGGTCGCGACATGACGTGCCATGGCGAACGCGCCGATCGTCTGGCTGGGCGGGTCGACAAACTGGTGCGTTTGCGCAAGACGCCAAAGAGCGACCGGACGATCGCAACGGTCATCTACAATTTCCCGCCGAACGGCGGCGCGACCGGCACCGCAGCGCACCTTTCCGTCTTCCGCTCGCTCCACAACACGCTGACCGCGCTGAAGGCGGATGGCTACACCGTCGACGTACCAGAGAGCCCGGAAGCGCTGAAGACGGCGGTGCTTGCCGGCAACGCCGATGTACACGGCATGCCGGCCAATGTCGCTGCTGCGATCGACACCGATACGCATGTGCGCCGGGAACCTTGGCTTGCCGAGATCGAGTCGCAATGGGGTCCGGCACCAGGCCGGCATCAGAGCGACGGGTCGCAGATCTTCGTGCTCGGCGCCCGTTTCGGCAATGTCTTTGTCGGCGTGCAGCCGGCCTTCGGATATGAAGGCGATCCGATGCGGCTCTTGTTCGATCGGAACTTCGCGCCGACTCATGCGTTTGTGGCGTTTTATCGCTATCTCCGCGAGGACTTGGAAGCTGACGCCGTTTTACATTTTGGCACCCACGGCGCGCTGGAATTCATGCCCGGCAAGCAAGTGGCGCTGTCGAAGGACTGCTGGCCGGACCGGCTGATCGGCGATCTACCCAACATCTATCTCTACGCCGCCAACAATCCTTCGGAAGGCATGATCGCGCGACGGCGCTCCGCCGCCACGCTCGTCAGCTATCTGACGCCGCCGGTCGGCCATGCCGGTCTCTATAAGGGCCTGCTCGATCTCAAGACCACGATCGATCGCTGGCGCGCTCTGCCGCCCGCACATGATGAAGAACGCATTCGTCTGACCGACACGATCAAGGCCCAGGCCACGGCGCTCGACTTGGTCGAAGAGGATGCCGAGTGGATAGACGGCGGGTCCGTTGAGATCCCCGATTTGGCAGCGCGTCTCGCGGATTATGAATCCGCGCTGATCCCGCACGGCCTTCACGTTGCCGGCGAAACGCCGAGCGATGCCGAGCGCCATGATCTGATCGTTTCGGCGAACGCCGCGATGCAAGAGGGTGCGCTCAGCGACGATCAGCTCGATGCGATCACCGCCGGAAAGGGTCAGCACCTCAACGTCAAGGACGCGCAGCAGGAGACCGCGGAGCGACTGACGGAGCTTGACACCAGGCTGCGGACAAACGGCGAGATCGAAGCCGTGCTTCATGCGCTCGATGGCGGCTACACGCGCCCGGTCTGCGGCGGTGACGTGCTGCGCGCGCCCGAAATCGTACCGACTGGACGCAACATCCACGGGTTCGATCCATTCCGGCTGCCAAGCGCCTATGCCCAGGTTGACGGCAAGGCCCAGGCCGACCGGCTGATCGCGCGCTATACGGCGGACACCGGCGCCCTGCCGAAAAGCCTCGCGCTGGTGCTGTGGGGCACGGACAATTTAAAGACCGAAGGGGCGCCCATCGCCCAAGCACTTTCTCTTATCGGTGCGAAGCCACGCTTTGACGGCTTCGGCCGACTGGCTGGTGCTGATCTGATTCCGCTGTCCGATCTCGGCCGGCCGCGCATCGATGTGGTCATCACGCTGTCGGGTATCTTCCGCGATCTTCTACCGCTTCAAACACGCCTTCTGGCGGACGCCTGCCAGCAAGCGGCTATGGCGGATGAGCCGCTCGACATGAACCCGATCCGCGCCCATGCGCTCGCCTATGCCGAAGCACATGAGTGCCCGATTGAGACGGCGGCGCTCCGGGTCTTTTCCAACGCGTCCGGCGCCTACGGTTCCAATGTCAACATGCTGATCGATTCCGGCGCCTGGGACGACGAGGACGAGCTGGCCGAGACCTATACCAGCCGGAAGAGCTTCGCCTTCGGTCCGGACGGCGAACCGGTGAAGCAGCCGGAGCTTTTGACGACGATCCTCAAAGATGTCGAGGGCGCCTATCAGAACCTGGAATCCCTGGAACTTGGCATCACCTCGATCGACCACTATTTCGACACGCTGGGCGGGATCAGCCGTGCCGTTCGCACATCGGGCGGCGGTGAGGTTCCCGTCTATGTGGGCGACCAGACCTGCGGCACCGGCAAAGTGCGCACCCTCAACGAGCAGGTCGAACTGGAGACGCGCACGCGCATGCTCAATCCGAAATGGTACGAGGGGCTGCTCGATCATGGCTATGAGGGCGTTCGCCAGATCGAAAGCCACATCACCAACACGCTCGGCTGGTCGGCCACGACCGGCCAGGTGGCGCCGTGGGTCTACAAACACCTGACGGATACCTTCGTCCTCGACGAGACGATGCGCCGCCGATTGGCGGAGCTTAATCCGAGATCCGGCGCCAAGCTCGCCAACCGGCTGATCGAGGCTGGCGAGCGCGAATACTGGTCGCCCGACAAGGAAACCTGGGCGGCGCTGCGCGCGGCCGGGGACGAACTGGAAGATCGCGTCGAGGGAATCGTTGTGGAGGCAGCGGCATGAATCTTTACACCCACCCCCGTACGGCCGAATTGGACGCGCGCGCCACGGATGCCCGCATCGAGCGCGGCGAAGACGGCGAGGGCAGCGTCCAGGTGCATCTCGATCCGACCATGGAGATCGAGAGCGCCAAAGTGTTCGCCGTCTACGGCAAGGGCGGCATCGGCAAGTCGACCACGTCGTCGAACCTGTCGGCGGCATTCTCCAAGCTTGGCCACCGGGTTCTTCAGATCGGTTGCGACCCAAAGCACGATTCCACGTTCACGCTGACCAAGTCGCTGATCCCGACAGTGATCGACATCCTCGAAGAGGTCGACTTCCACGCCGAGGAGCTGCGGGCCGAGGACTTCGTCTTCGACGGGTTCAACGGCGTCCAGTGTGTAGAAGCGGGCGGCCCGCCGGCCGGTACGGGGTGCGGTGGCTATGTCGTTGGCCAGACCGTCAAGCTCCTGAAAGAACACCATCTTTTGGAAGACACGGATGTGGTGATCTTCGATGTGCTTGGCGATGTCGTCTGCGGCGGTTTCGCCTCGCCGCTGCAACATGCCGAGCGCGCGCTGATCGTGGCGGCCAACGACTTCGATTCCATTTTCGCCATGAACCGCATCGTTGCCGCCATCCGGGCCAAGGCCAAGAATTACGATGTGCGGATCGGCGGCGTGATCGCCAATCGGTCGAAGGACACAGACCAGATCGATGGGTTCAACGAGGCGATTGGCCTGAGGCGATTGGCCCATATCGCCGACTCCGACGCCGTCCGGCGCTCGCGTTTGAAGAAATGTACGATGTTCGAGATGGAGGATTCGCCTGAGGTGAAGGCGATTCAAGACGAATACCTCCAGCTTGCGGAATACCTATGGAGCGGTGCCGACGAGCTCGACGCGGTGCCGATGAAGGACCGGGAAATCTTCGATTTCCTCGGCTTTGAGTGAGATATCGATGACTGACGCGGGCTATGTCCAACGGCGCGAGGAACTCCGGCACTATTTCGACCGGACGGCGATCGACGCTTGGAAGCGGTTCGCAACCGATCAGCCGCTCAGCCGTATCCGCGCCACCGTGCGCGCGGGGCGCGACGCGATGCGCGCGACAATCCTGGCCCGGTTCGCGAACGACTTGTCCGGTATGCGCATTCTCGATGCCGGCTGTGGCGCCGGAGCGCTGTCGATGGCGCTGGCCGATCGCGGCGCGGATGTGCTCGGCATCGACTTGTCGCCGGAGATCGTCCGTTTCGCCGAAGACCGGCTGGCCGCATACGACGGCCTCGGAAACGTCTGTTTTCTCGCCGGCGATATGCTCTCACCGGTTCATGGCCGGTTCGACGCCGTCGTCGCAATGGACTCGCTCATCCACTACCGGACGGCGGACGTGGTCGAAGCGATCGCGTCGCTTGCCGAGCGGACAGGCAACAAGATCGTCTTCACCTTTGCGCCCCGCACCCCGCTGTTGGCAACCATGCATACTGTTGGCCGTTTATTTCCGCGCGGCGACCGCGCGCCTGCTATTGAGCCCGTTTCGCCAACCGCGCTGGCACGCCGCCTTCAAGGCCATGAGACGATGGACGGCTGGCGGGTCGGCGGTACGACAAGGATCGCACGCGGCTTTTACATCTCCGAAGCAATGGAGGTGAGCCACGCATGAGCCTCTCCCGCAAAAGCAGCGTCATCCTCGCGGCGTGGCAGAAGGTGAGCATTCGCTTCCTGCCGTTCGCCGACGCCGCATCTGCGAACTTGCCACTCGGGCGGCTCCTGCGCTTGTCGATGTTCCAGTTGACTGTCGGCATGGCCGCCGTCCTGCTGACGGGAACACTTAACCGGGTGATGATCATCGAACTCGGCGTCCCAACATCGTTGGTGGCGCTGATGGTGGCGATCCCGGTTCTTGCCGCGCCGTTCCGCGTGCTCATGGGATATCGTTCCGACACCTATGTCTCGGCTCTCGGCTGGCGGCGTGTCCCGTTCATCTGGATGGGCACGCTCCTCCAGTTCGGCGGTCTGTCCTTCATGCCGTTTGCGCTCCTGTTGCTGCAATCGCAGACTCATGGGCCTGAATGGGCCGGCCCCGTCTCCGCCGCGCTCGCGTTCCTCCTGACCGGAACCGGCATGCACATGGCACAGACCGCCGGACTGGCACTCGCCACCGACCTGGCGCCGAAGGAGACACGACCTCGGGTGGTGGCGCTTGTCTATGTCGTTCTGCTGATCGGAATGATCATCGCGTCGGTGTCTTTTGGCTATCTCTTGACTGAGTTCAGCCCGAAACGCCTGATCCAAGTGATCCAGGGCGCCGCATCGGTGACGCTGGTGATCAATGTCATCGCTCTATGGAAGCAGGAAGCGCGCAATCCCGGCCGCACGCGGGCAGACCGCGAGATGCCCAGTTTCGCGGAAGCACAGGCGGCCTATCGGACCGATCCGCGCACTACGCGGCTCCTGCTCGGCGTTGGCCTCGGTTCGATGGCCTTTGCCATGCAAGATGTGCTGCTTGAACCCTATGGCGGCGAGATCCTCGGGCTCTCAGTTGCGCAGACGACCTATCTGACTGCGCTCTGGGCGACTGGCACGCTGGTCGGGTTCGGCCTGGCCGGCCGGCTCTTACACAAACAGTTCGACATGCACCGTGTCGCTGCAGCGGGCGCACTTGCCGGCATCTTCGCATTCGCCGCAGTCATCTTCGCCGCACCGCTCGGATCGCCCGCATTGTTTAGGATCGGAACGATGGTGATCGGTTTCGGAGGCGGTCTCTTTGCCGTTTGCACCATGCTGGCCGCGATGGACCAAGCCGACCGGTCAGACAGCGGGTTTGCCATCGGTGCGTGGAGTGCTGTGCAAGCGACCGCGATTGGCGTTGGATTGGCCCTTGGAGGCCTTATCCGCGACGGCGTGAACGCGCTCGCCATGGACGGTGTACTCGGCGTCGCGCTCGCGTCACCCGCAACTGGCTACGGCATCGTCTATCACATTGAGATCATATTACTTTTCGCTTGCCTGATCGTGCTCGGCCCATTGGTGGGCACGCGCCGATCAACGCTTGAAATGAAACGGTTCGGTCTGGTCGATTTGCCGGGCTGAGAGAGGACGGAAACGGAGGTCCGCTATGGAGACGGGAGCTTTCACAGGTTACATCGATGTCGCGCAGCTTGCGCTTTACGCGTTCTGGATCTTCTTCGCTGGCCTGATTTGGTATCTCCGGCAGGAAGATCGCCGGGAAGGCTATCCTCTTGAAGACGATGTCACGGGGAAGCACTCGAAAGATCCGTGGCTGTTCGTTCCGCCAGCCAAGACATTCGTCCTGCCGCATGGCGAGGGGACCGTTAGCGTTCCTGATGGGTCGCGCGATGCGCGGCCGATTGCCGCTGAACGGTCGGCCGCCTTCTCCGGTGCCACGCTGGTTCCGACAGGTGACCCCATGGCCGATGGCATTGGTCCAGGTTCGTGGGCCGAGCGCTCGGATGTCACGGACAAGATGGCCGACGGGGCCGACCGACTGGTGCCAATGCGCCTTGCGGAGGATTACTCTGTAGCCGAAGGCGACACCGATCCGCGCGGCATGGACGTCATCGGTTGCGACACGGCGGTCGGTGGCACGGTCAAGGATATCTGGGTCGACCGTTCAGAGCAGATGATCCGCTACCTGGAGGTCGAAACGTCCGGTGCGGGAACGCAACTACTGCCGATCAACTTCTGTGTCTTCAAGACGGGCCGCGGCGCCGTGCGGCAAGTCTACGTGAACGCAATCACCGGGGCTCAGTTCGCTGGCGTTCCGGCCTTGGCGAACCCCGACAAGGTGACCCGGCTGGAGGAAGAGAAAACCGCGGCTTACTTTGGCGGCGGCCAGCTCTACGCGACGCCGCGGCGCCAGGAACCATACTTCTGATGAGGCGCTGATATGTTGTCGAAGGTTGCAGTTTTCGAACACGATCACGAACCGGTTCCGGGCCTGCCGGCGCGTCTGCCGGACGGCGAGTACATCGTCTGGCAGGGCCATCCGACCGGCCGACTGGTTGCTCGGCGTGTCTTCAAGACGCATTGGGTGGCCGGATACTTCCTTGTGCTCGCTGCCTGGGCTTTAGCTGCCGGCTTTTACGACGGGAGACCGCTGGGCGAGATTCTGTTTTCCGCCGCCGTGCTGCTTCTTCTGGGGGGCATCGCCATTGCGATGCTGGAACTGTTCGCCTGGGGTGTCCAGAAGACGACACTCTACACGATCACCAATCATCGCCTCGTGATGCGCATCGGCGTTGCGCTGTCGGTCACGCTGAACCTGCCGTTCAGACAGATCGCATCGGCCGGTATGAGCCGCGATCGTTACGGCAGCGGCGATATCGTCTTTCGGCTGAATGACGGCCAGCGCTTCTCATGGCTGGTTCTGTGGCCCCATGTGCGGCCCTGGCGGATGACCCGGCCGGAACCGTCCTTGCGCTGTATCCCGGATGTCGAGGCAGTTGCGAAGGTTCTGCAGGTTCAGCTCGCCGAGGCCGCCGAAGGCCGGACCGTCGCCCCGACCGTGCATGTGTCGGGGCCCGAAACGGTGGCAGCGCCTGAAGCGCCGGTCATGGCGGCCGAATAGGAGGCAATTGTGAGCATGGCGACACAGTCAGTTCCGACACTTGCAAGCGCAGGCAAAAGGCAGCCACGCTTCCCGCGTCTGCCCCTGTTCGGGGCGTTGGCATTTGTCGCCGTGGTCTTCGTCATCGTCCTGTTCGGGCGTTTCACCGATATCGGCACGGTGCGCGTTGTCACCAATGCCCCCACCGATATCCGCGACGTCGTCTTTCTGCCTCGCGCGGCGGGCGGCATGGTCGTCACTGATGCAACCAGTGGCGCCGAGATTGCGACAATTGGTCCGGACGACGAAGGCTTCGTGCAAGGCGCGCTGCGCGGACTGCAACGGGTTCGGAAGATCGCGAACATTCCGCCATCGCAGCCGTATCGCTTGATCAAATGGCAGGGCGGCGCCGTGTCGTTGTCCGACACGGGAACGGGTGAGCGCATTTATCTCAATGCCTTCGGCCCCGATAACGCGGCGGCGTTTGCCCGGTTCCTCAACCACAAAGTGGGAGACGAACAATGAGTTGGCTTTCCGTCTTCACACGACGCAAGGAAGAAGTCCCCTGCACGGTGGAAATCAACAACACCTTCGACAGCCTGGGTGCGCACGTTCGCTTCGATAACGGTGCGGGCGTCTATCCGGGCGATGAGGTGATGGTTCACGGCGCGCCCGTCGAGGTTCCCTATGGCGAGACGCAGACCTTTCGCCGCACAGCGACGATCACGCGGGCGAGCGGTCTGGAGCGCGCCTGGACGCGGGCGACCGGCGATCTGGAATTCATGGAACTGTGTGAATTCAGCTTTTCCGAAAGGGCGACGCTATGAACACGCATGTTAACCCATCAAATCTCGACGCCCGTATCGGCGAACAGAACGATACGACTCGCACGGCCCTGGAATCGACCATGCTCAATCCGCGGTTCTACACCACGGATTTCGACGAAATGGACCGGATCGATGTGTCATTGGTGCGCGAGGAATGGGATGCGCTTATCGCTGAAATGAAGAGCGACCCGAACAAGGAGCACTTCAAGCGCAACGCCGACTGGGAGCAGCTCGACCTCGATAGCCTCACGCCGGAACTGCGCAAGGAGCTGGTTGATTTTCTCGTTTCATCGCTGACCGCCGAATTCTCCGGCTGCGTGCTTTACAAGGAAATGAAGCGGCGCGGCTCCAACAAGGACATCTGTGAGCTGTTCGGCTATATGAGCCGCGATGAATCGCGCCATGCCGGCTTCATCAACGATGCGCTGAAGGATTTCGGCATTGGCGTGAACATGGGGTTCCTCGCCAAAGCGAAGAAGTACACCTATTTCAAGCCGAAATTCATCTACTACGCGACCTATCTGTCGGAAAAGATTGGCTACGCGCGCTACATCACCATCTATCGGCACCTTGAGCAGCACCCTGACCGCCGTTTCCACCCGATCTTCAAATGGTTCAAGGAGTGGTGCAATGACGAGTTCCGCCACGGTGAGGCGTTCTCGCTGTTGATGCGGTCCGATCCGAAGCTCCTGGCCGGACGCAACAAGCTTTGGATCAAGTTCTTCCTGCTCGCAGTGTTCGCGACGATGTATGTGCGCGATCATGCCCGGCCGGCCTTCCACGAGGCGCTCGGCGTCGACATCGAAGACTATGACATGAAGGTCTTCAGGACGACGAGCGAGATCTCCAAACAGGTATTCCCGCTGACGCTTGATCTCGACAACCCGGCCTTGCTCGTCGGTTTCAGGCGGTTTGAGCGGATCAATCGGAAACTGGCGGCCGCCGATGCGGCCGGCGGGCTGATGGGCGCTCTCGGCAAGGCGTTCTGGGGCGCGGCGGCCGGGATCAATTTCCTGCGCGTGTTCGCCATCCCGACAAAGCAGAACACGATTCCTGAAACCAGCCGGCTGCAGCCGGTCTGGTAGGAGGGTGATGGTGCAAACGTGACCCACGCGATCTTCGCCATAGTCGCCACGGTGATCGTCTGGTGGTTGTCCACCGGAGCGGTGCTCCTGGCGGCCCGCCGGGCGACACAGAACCGGACGGTTGCGATCGCTGGGGCGACGATCGTCGCGCTTGTCGCATCGCTGGGGCTATACATCAGCGCGGGGATGCCGACGACCGCTGGTGTGTTCATCGCGTTTTTGAGCGCGCTCGGCGTTTGGGCCTGGTGCGAGACGACGTTTCTCGTTGGCGCGATCACCGGCCCCAGGCGCACGCCGTGTCCGCAAGGAGTCGCTGGATGGGCGAGGTTCCGGGCCGGTTTCGAGGTCGTGCGCGATCATGAGTTTGCGATCCTGGCGGCCGGTCTCCTGGTCGTCGCGCTGACCTATGGTGGTGTCAATCAGGCCGGCTTGTGGACCTTTGCGATCCTGTGGGCGATGCGTATCAGCGCCAAGATCAACATCTTTTTGGGCGCTCCCAATTCAATCAGCGTCCTGGTGCCGCCTCACCTGGCCTACGTCACCACCTATTACCGCACCGACCGCGTCAGCCCGCTGTTTTTCGTTTCCGTGATGCTGGCCAGTCTGGTCGCCGCAGGTTTCGTGTTTGCCGCTCTTCAGGCCGGCGAGCCGTATCAGGTCGCGCAGTGGACATTGCTCGCGACGTTTTTGGGTCTGGCGATCGTCGAACATTTCTTTCTGGTTCTTCCCGTTTCCGATGCTGCCCTTTGGTCTTGGGCAACCGATAAAACCGAGTCTGCTTCGGCAAGCGTCGAAAGCGGTCCCAATGACAATGTCGTCTCGTTCCCTCGTGCAAGCGAGCAGACGACGGCGAACGCTCACACCCCGAACTCCACCAAAACCGATGATCGACCGGCACGCGCAAATGCCGGCAAAGGAGGCGCGTCATGGATATGAACACCTATTTCGAGAAGGCGCTCGACGGCCTGCGCGACGCTGGCAACTATCGTGTTTTCGCGGATCTAGAGCGTCATGCCGGCGACTTTCCGCGCGCGACTCGATATCGGTCCGACGGCCAAACCCACGATGTGACCGTGTGGTGTTCCAACGACTATCTCGGTATGGGGCAGAACCCGATCGTCACCTCGGCGATGATTGCGGCGATCGAGAAGTGCGGAGCAGGCGCCGGCGGAACCCGCAACATCTCCGGCACCAATCACTATCACGTCCTTCTGGAGAAAGAGCTCGCCGATCTCCACGGCAAGGAGGCGGCTCTGATCTTCACGTCGGGCTACGTCTCCAATTGGGCCGCGCTCGGCACGCTCGCATCCAAAGTTCCGGACTGCATCGTCTATTCCGACGCGCTCAACCATGCCTCCATGATCGAGGGCATTCGCCATTCGCGCGCCGACAAACGGATTTGGAAGCACAACGATCCGGAGGATCTCGACCGCAAGCTGGCGGCCGATGACCCGGAGCGGCCGAAGCTGGTCGCCTTCGAAAGCGTCTACTCCATGGACGGGGATATCGCGCCGATCGCCGAAATCTGCGATGTCGCTGAAAAGTATGGCGCCATGACCTATCTGGACGAGGTGCATGCGGTCGGCATGTACGGCCCACGCGGCGGTGGCGTTGCCGAGCAAGAGGGCCTCATGGACCGCTTGACCGTCATCGAGGGTACGCTCGGCAAGGCGTTCGGTGTCCTGGGCGGCTATATCGCGGCGTCGACGGCGCTGTGCGATTTCGTCCGATCGTTTTCTTCAGGCTTCATTTTCACGACCGCGCTGCCGCCGGGACTTGCTGCTGGGGCGACCGCGTCGATCCGGCACTTGAAGGGCAGTGAGATCGAGCGCCTGCGCCACAAGGAACGGGTCGCAAAGGTCCGGGCGAAGCTCGACGCTCTGTCGATCCCGCACATGCCGAACCCAAGCCACATCGTTCCGGTCATGGTCGGCGATGCCGCTAAGTGCAAGTGGATTTCCGACCTGCTTCTCGACAATTACGGGATCTATGTGCAGCCGATCAATTATCCAACGGTCCCGGTCGGAACCGAGCGGCTGCGGATCACGCCGACACCGCTGCATTCGGATGCCGACATCGACCATCTGGTCGGTGCGCTCAGCAATCTGTGGTCGCAATGTGCCCTGTCGCGGGCCGTGGCCTGAGGCGACAGGGGTGCATCCGTCATCGGCGCGCTCCGTGGCTCAGATGGTCGAGGCACCCATTATGATCCCGGGGATCGACGGGAATGGCATGTTGTTTCCGATCGAGAAACTTCAAGCGCACACCGACGCCGTCTTCCATCTGGCCGTCTCCGTCTTCGTGTTCGACGGTCGCGACCTGTTGATCCAACAGCGCGCCGCCGACAAGTATCATTGCGGCGGCCAATGGGCGAATACCTGCTGCACTCATCCGCACTGGAACGAGACCTTGTCTGACGCCGCCGCGCGGCGATTGCGAGAAGAGCTTGGTTTCTCTCTTCCGCTCGCCGAAGTTCGGGTGGTCGAGTATTCCGCCGATGTCGGCGAGGGGCTTCATGAGCACGAGAAAGTGACCATGTATGTCGGCCGAACCCGGCGCGACGCGCTGACGATCTGCCCCGACCCACGGGAGGTGTCCCAGACTCGCTGGATCTCACCTGAGACACTGCGCGTGGAGATCGCGGAACGTCCGGAGGACTTCACGCCCTGGTTCCACATCTACGTCGAGCGATTTCCCGACTTCGTATTTTAAAGGTTCGCCGCAAAGAAAAGGGCCGGCTAACCGGCCCTTCTAAGTTGCGGGGAACGGCAGTTGATGGAGGTGCCTAGGGGGTTGGCAATACCACCCTTCCCCGTGTGCTGCTACTGAGGGCTAAGCACCTGTGTTGCTCCGGGCTGGTAGCTACTGAAGTCCGGCACGCTGGTTTCGGTCTTCTGGCCCAGAGAATCTACGAAGTCGGCCAACATCGACTGACCATAGAGCGGTTTTTGAACGCCGTTGTGGCAGGTGCCGCAGCCAACCTTGAAGACGTCGCCATGAGGGCCTTTGCGGTTGTCTGGGAAGATCGAGGTCATGCCGAGCATGTAATCGGTGTTCAGCAGCCTGGTCATCTGGATCCCGTGCCAGGCCGACACACGTTGCGGCGGGCTTTGATCCCAGTCATCAAATGCCCGCGAGTTGTGGCAGGCCACGCAGTTGACGCCGAGGGACTCCGAGATGTGCATCATCAGCGCCCAGGAATGCTCGGCCTCCATCACGCCGTTCTCGTTCTCACCTGTCGGCAGCGCTGTTTGCGAGTGGACGCGAATTGGCGCATCGCCCAGAAGGTAATCTTCCAGACTGTTTTGCGGCAGCGAGGTTAGGCCGGCGAATTGCGCCGCGACATTCTGATCCGCGCGGTAGCCGACAATACCCGGTTGAGCTTTCGGCGAAAGGTCTTTGTACCAGACGTCGGCCGGCACGGGCTCACCCCGATGGCAGGTATAGCAGGTCACGCCGGTCTCCTGGACGTGTGGCTGCCAGTCGGCGTTGATCGCCTGGGTCATTTGCAGCATGCGTCGCGAGACAACTTTGGTGTAGACCTCGTCGGACGCCAGATTCTCAACGTTGTGGCAATACTCGCAGCCCTGTTCCGGCGATACCCATTCGGTGATCGACAACATCAGATGGTCGAACTTGTCTTGCGGTAGATCGGCCAAGACCTGGACGTTTTCATAAACGTCGCCGGCGCGATCTCCGGAGCCGTCGGGCGCTTCAAAGGGTTCCGGCAAGACGTTGGCAGCACGGCGCGCCGCCTCGTCTTCGGCGTCCTTGTGGATCACCATGCCAGTGCCGCGATAGCCAATCTGTTCGGTCTCCACGGGCGGTAGATCCCAGCCAGCGGTAACAAAGCTCGCGATTGTGACGAGGCCGAGTGCACCTGCGACAAAGAGAACGACGAGTCTCATTGGGTGCCTCCTGACGTTGCCGGGTCGACGACACCAGGGAAGACGTCAGGCAGAGGTGCGACGATCCCGTGCTTCATTCCCCACAGGTACCAGTTATCGACGACGGTGCCCGTGAGTAGGATACCGATGGCACCGGTCAGCGGCGTGAGAACGGCAAACCACCAAGCCCAGCGGTGGACCGACTCCATCGTTGCGTTGAAACCCATGGTCCAGCGCCAGAACAGCGCGGCGCGCTCGGATGCCGTGCCTCGATCGGTAATCTGCTCCAATTCCCGGTCGCCGCCATAACGTGTGACGGCGAGGATGGTTGCGCCGTGCATGGCAAACAACAGTACCGAACCATAAAGGAACACAATCGCCAGGCAGTGGAACGGATTGTAATGCAGATTGCCGTAGCGGATTGAAAATGCCGTCGTCCAATCAAGGTGCGGAAAGATCCCAAATGGTACAGCTTCGGACCAGCTTCCCATAAGGAGCGGACGGATGAAGCCGAGTACCAAGAACAGCAAGATTGCCGAGGCGAAGGCCCAGGCCACGTGCGTTCCCATTTCCAGCTCGCGGGCGCGGCGATACATGCGGACCCACCAAAGGAGGATGGACAATGTGAGCAGGAAACCAGCGATCAGCCACCACCCGCCTTCGTTCAAAGGCGGAAAGATTGAAATACCATACTTTGCCGGAGGCGGTTCAAGGGCCAACCAGGGAAGCTGTCGGACAAACTGGATCGGGTCCCAGCCGACCGACGCCCACATGTTCAAACCCATGATGACAATGGAGACCGCGCCACAAACCAGCGACAGAAAGCCGAGGGTGCCGAGATAGATTGGTCCCAACTGGGCATTGCCAATTTTGCCAAGCCAGTACTCGAAGAAAGGCATCCCCCTTCGTTCACTGCTCCCAGCGGGAAGCGCGATCCCGGTTTCCAGGTGTCCCCGGACCTGAACCGCGGTGAAGATGTTTTGATATTCGGACATGGCGTTTCGTCCTTAGATCCAGATCGGCAGATTGAGCCACCAGGCCCACCATTCCGGCCAGCTCTTGCTCCAGAACGGCCCCGCGATCACGATGCACACGGCGCTCCAGAAGCCGGCGTTGAGCGCCAGCAATAGGCCGAGGCGATGGATGCCGAGGGTTCCGATCGAATAGCCGATCGTGTCACGGAAATAGGTGTCTTCGTACTCAGGCGATTTGACTTCAGCCCGCTCGCGAAAGTTCGTCCGACTGCGGCCGGGGTTGGCGGCCGATAGGATCAATCCACCGTGCAGTGAGAGGGCTAGGACCGTCGTGAAGAAGAACGTCACGGCGATCATGTGCGCCGGGTTGTACATGAAGTGCAGCTGCTGATAGGCGACGTTTGAGACCCAATCGAGGTGGCTGAATATCCCGTAAGGAAAGCCATGCCCCCAGGCGCCTAGAAGCAGTGGGCGAAAGACGACAAGTGTCACATAGGCGAAAATGGCGAAGCCGAAGGCAACCGGCACATGATAGCCAATGCCGAGCTTGCGACAGATCTCTACCTCGCGTAGTGCCCAGGACACGAAAGCCCCGATCGCGCAGATCGTGATCACTTGCCACAAGCCGCCTTCTTGCATGGGCGCAAAGCCGAGACCGTAGCTGATATCCGGCGGCGCGATTGAGATTTGCCAAATGTTCCAGGTGGGTCCTAGAGCCGCACCGTAAATGATCAGGACCGTCCCGATCACGGTGAAGAAGATCGTGGTCACCCCGAAAAACCCGACATAAAACGGGCCGATCCAATAATCGAAAAGGTCGCCGCCGATCAGCGTTCCCCCTCGGACGCGGTATTTTCGTTCAAAGCTGAGCAGTGCCATCGTTCTTCTCCCCGCCGGAATGGACGGACTTGTGGCTTCGGGTGGAAGCCGGATTGGCAGCGGGCGGTTTGGACCGGGGTCCGACGTCCGCCCGCTGCTTTAGGGACCTGCGATTACTCGCTGCTGGCTGCGGGTGCAGGCGCATTAAGCCAACTCCCGTACCGGTCCGTGCTGAGCTGAACGAAGTGGTTCAGCAGTACCATAATGAAGGCAAACGCCAGGATGGCGACTAATGCTCTACGCGGATCGAATAGAAGCCAGATTCTCCACATGTTTTCACACTCCTATCTTGGCCTAGATTAAAACCACGGACGCCATATCCAGATAAGGATATGAGCGACGAGCGTCAGCCCTAGGAAATACATGAATCCCTGCATGAAATACTTATGGAATTCCTGTGCTTCCTGTTCTGTCCATCCAGACAGCGAGCCAGGGTTGTCAGCCATTTACATGACCTCCGTAGTTTGGCCTTGCGGCCATCACCGCGCAGGATCCGGCGCGGTTCCGGTGCTTCCGACGTCGCCGGCCAAGGCCAGCGGCGCCTTCAGCGCTTTACCGGGTTTGGACCCCGGCAAATTCGTGGGCGGCTAAGCCAAATAGGCGTAGCCAATTGCCGCGTGAGCGGCGGACCGCGCTTCTGCAATTGCTGAAGCGTGGGGGTTCTCTTTGTCGCGTCGACCGGTCAAACGTTTGGCCAATGCCAATGCGAGACAGAGCGCGAAGGCGAGCTTGATCAGGACCTGGTATTCAATGCGATCCCAAAGCCCGAACCGGCGGCTAGCCCGTAGTCTCGCCATTTCAGCGTTCGCCATTGCTTTCCTCCTTCTCCGCCCGCGTTGCGACCTGGCCTAAGCGGCCCGGCCGAGTGCGACCATCTCATTTGCAAGCCTGACGTGCTTGTCCGTTACGTCTTTCGATCCATCCGCTTTCGCCGCGGCTTCCGCCGCGTCGCGCATGCGCTTGGCCGCTGATATCCGCACCAGCACCGGCGCGGCGGCGACCAACGTGTCCAGTTCGGCGCGCGCCTTCGGCGTCCAGGCTATCTCCCGGTGGATGTGCGCCGGCGTGGCGTCGACCTGGTCGAGGTCGCCGGCCAGCGGCAATATGTTGAAAAGGGCATCGAAGAGGCTGTTGCAGACCTCCTGGATGAGGTGGGTGGCGCCCGCATAGCCCATCATCGGCGTGCCGGTGTGGCGGCGAATGATGGCGCCAGGAAACGACGCCGGAATATAGATCGCGCGCCCACCGGTCTCGGCCAGATACATGCGTTCGTTGTAGGAGCCGAAGAGGATGAGCGGAGGGGTGTCCTTGATCGCGGCCCGGATCGCCGCGTTGTCCGGTTTGACGCCAGCGCGCCGCTGGAACGAGAACGTGCAGGGCAGGCCAAGTTCCTCCGCCAGGAAATTGCGAATGCCGCGCTCATAGGTTTCCGAGGCGACGATGGCGAAACTGGCCGTGGCGAAGAAATCCTGGGTGACGGAGCGCCACAGGTCCCACATGGGCTTCAGCGTCGTGTGCTTTTCCCGCGCAATGAAAGGCTCGGGGTCGAGATCGAGGATGCCGCCGAGCTCGCGCAAGAACGCCGTCGTCGAGTGGATGCCGATCGGCGCTTGCAGATACGGTCGGTCGAGCACCTCGCACAGCATGCGGCCGAACTCGCGATAGAGGCAGATATTAGCGTCGGCCTTGGCGAGCATCTTTACGTCCGCCAGGTGGCTGCCGAGCGGGAAGACCATATTTATCTCGGCACCGATGCCCTCCACGAGGCGGCGGATTTCGGCCAGGTCGGATGGCATGTTGAAGGTGCCGTAGATCGGGCCGATGATGTTGACGCTCGGCTTCTCGCCCTCCTTGCGGGCCTTTTGCACCGGCACGCGGCCCTTCTTCGGACCGTACTCCGTCCAAAGCCACTTCAGCGCCCTGTCGGCGCTTTGCCACTGGTCCTCGTCGATCGTGCGCGGCAGGAAGCGTTGAATGTTGGAGCCTTCCGGGGTGACGCCGCCGCCGATCATCTCGGCGATGGACCCCGTGACGACGACGGCCGGCAAGTCCGGATCGAGCGTTTGACGCGAGCGCTTCATCGCCTGCTCGGTGCCGTGCTGGCCGAGTTCTTCTTCGCCCAGACCGGTAACGACGATCGGCAACTCGTGCGGCGGGAGAGCGTCCGTGTAGTGCAGTACAGAGGTGACCGGCAGGTTCTCGCAGCCGACGGGGCCGTCGATGATGACCTGCAGTCCCTTGATCGCGGTGAACGCGTAAACAGCACCCCAATAGCCGCCGGCCCGATCGTGATCGAGGATCAACATCCGACCGACTCCCCGGCATCCACCGCGTTGTGGGAGATCTTGACGCGCGCGGCGTACTTCTTGCGGAACTGTGACCTGTCCGGTGGAACCTCTTCCCAGACCCCGGCGGTGTCGCCCGTGCCTACGCCGTCGAAGAAGTCAGTCATCCGGTCGAAACGTGCCTTGTTGGCGATTGCGCCGTTGACAATCTGCGCCAGCGAACCCGGGCCGGCCGGTCCCATCAACGGCCGCGCTGAAATCAGATTGGTGAAGTAGAGCGCCGGTGTCGCGGCCTCCTTCGCCTTTTGCACGACCGGCGTGGTGCCGATGGCGAGGTCGGGGCGGAATTCGTGGAATGCCGCCAAGTCCTGCTCCAGCGAGGCGCGGAAACGGACCTCGACCCCGTGGTCTTCCAGCCAGGCCGCGTCGTCTGCCGAATAAGGCGTGCGCGGGCAGGCCGTGCCGACATAGCGCAGATCGGCGCCACATTCAGCGAGCAGCCGTCCGACGAGAAGTTCCGACCCCTCGTAGCCGGAAAGCGTGATCCGACCCTTAATCGGTGCGTCTGCCGCCGCGCCGCGAATGGCACCAAGGAACGCGTTCCGTGCACCATCGATCTGATCCGATGCGACGCCGCAGGCCTTGCCGATCGACTTGAGCCACGCGTCCGTGCCCTCGACACCGACGGGGGCCGAACCGACGACAGGGCGGCCGGCTTCTTTGAATTCGCGTATCGAGGCGGTGTAGAACGGGTGGATGGCGGCGACGGCGGCGCAATCGAGCGCGGCGTAAAGCTCGCGCCACTCACGCACAGGCACGACCGGACCGGCGGCCAGGCCCATCGGTTCCAGCATGGCGGAAATCATCACTGGATCGGCCGGGAACATTTCACCCAGAAGCGTGATCGACGGGCGGTCTTCGACGCCTTCTCGCGGGGCTTGGACCGGGCCGGCGGTGGCCTCCTGGCGGGCATAGTTCAGCATCGCGCCGGAGAGCACATCCTTCGCTTCGGCATGGGTCGGGACACCGAAGCCCGGCACGTCGATGCCGACGATCCGCACTCCATCGATCTCTTTCGGCAGCATTTGGAGCGGCACGCCGGAGGCCGTCGGCACGCACAGATTGGTGACGATCACGGCGTCGTAGTTGTCCGGATCGGCGATCTCATGCACCGCGTCGCGGATGTCCTCGTAGAGCTTGCCGGTGACCAGCGTCTCGGAGTTGAACGGCACATAGCCGACAGTGCGTCGGGCGCCATAGAAGTGCGACGTGAAGGTCAGGCCGTAGACGCAGCAGGCCGAGCCGGAGAGGATCGTCGCTACACGGCGCATTCTGAGTCCGACACGCAATGAGCCGAAGGCCGGGCACATGGATTGCGGCTGGTCGTGCGGGCCGGTCGGATAGTCCGCTTCAAAGCGCGCCATCACGTCGGCCTTACCCTTCGCCTCGGCGGCCGCCTTGAGCTGTTCGGCTCCGGCGTGACAGCCGAGCGCGCCCACGTCGACGTCCTCTGTGGTGTCGTCGACGGGAACGGCGCTGTCAGCGTCTATGGAAGCGTGGTCGTTCATTGGCTCCTTCAGACTGCGTCGTAGATCACTTCGAGAGACGGCTTGTTCAGGGTGGAGGCTGCGCACATGTCTTCCGGCGCGGCTGGCTCCAGAATGAAGCCGTCGCCAACCTCCTCAGTGTCGAAGAGGCCGATCAATTCATCTTGGGTGAGCGGTGTCGGCAGGGTCGGCGGCGCGGCTTCGAGGTTTCCCGCTAGGCCTTCGAACAGGTCGCCCCATTCACCGCCCGGCATGCCGATAATCTGATAATTGGCGCTCTTGCGCCGGATATCCTCGTGCTGCGGGATCGTGCCGAGAACCGGGATCCCGGCGGCATCGGCAAACGCTTGCGCCTCGCCGGTGCCGTCGTCCTTGTTGACCAGCATGCCGGCGACGCCGACATTACCGCCGAGCTTGCGGAAGTACTGCACCGCCGAGCAGACATTGTTGGCGACATAGAGCGATTGCAGGTCGTTGGAGCCGACGACGACGACCTTCTGGCACATGTCGCGGGCAATCGGCAGACCGAAGCCGCCGCACACCACGTCGCCCAGGAAATCGAGCAGCACATAGTCGAAATCCCAATCGTGGAAGCCGAGCTTTTCCAGAAGTTCGAAGCCGTGGATGATGCCGCGCCCGCCGCAGCCGCGACCGACTTCCGGGCCGCCGAGCTCCATGGCGAAGACACCGTCGCGCTTAAAGCAGACGTCGCCAATCGCTACTTCGTCGCCGGCCTCCTTCTTCTTCGACGAGGTTTCGATGATGGTTGGGCAGGCACGGCCGCCAAAGAGCAGGGACGTCGTGTCGCTCTTCGGGTCACAGCCAATCAAGAGGACTTTCTTGCCGAGTTGAGCCAGCATGTAAGAGAGATTGGCGAGTGTGAAACTCTTGCCGATCCCACCCTTGCCGTAGATCGCGATGATCTGCGTCTCTTTCGTCACCGGACCGGTCTGGACTGGGTCCGGTTCGATCGCCGCCTCGTCGCGGAGGTAGTCGTGCATGGTCAAATCACCACGTGCACTAAGGCCCTCGGTCATGCGATTGTCCTCCAGTCCAGCACCATTTTCAGACAGTCGGGATCGTCAAAGGCTGTTTGGTAGGCACCCTGTGCGTCGGCCGCTGGCGCCCTATGGGTAATCAGATCATCCAACGAAAGTCGGTTGGCCTCGATCAGCGCCAGCACTGCGGAGATATCCGACGGCTGGAACTCTGCCGCGATGCGGATCGTCGCCTCACACATAAATGCCGGCGGAAACGCGAAGGCGAGCGGCTCGTGATAGAACCCGGCCAGCGTGATTTCGCACCCCTTTGCGGCATGTGCGATTGCCGTATCAAGAATGGTTGGGTCACCGCTGGCATCGATTATGACGCGGTAGGACGCATTCGTATCGCGCGCACTGTCGATCGTGTCATAACCTTTTGCACCGCCGCGGCGGTGCTCACTACGTTCCCAAACCACTGGTGACGGTGCGCCCATCGCAATCGTCAATCGCGCGAGCAGCCGACCAACGACACCATGACCGATAATGAGGTCGGGGAGTTTCGACCCCGGCAAGGTCAAGGCGTGGTGAGCGGTTGCCGCAAGCGCGAGGAGAACGCCGGTCTCTCCCATGGCTGCCGGCACGGGAACAACGCGGCCAGCGTCAACCACGAGCCGCGACGCGGAGGCACCGAAAAGACCGTTGACGCCGTCGAAGCACACTGCGCCGGGGACGAACACGCATTGGCCCACGGCAAGGTCGACGTCATCGCCAACAGCGCTTACTTGCCCAAGGGCTTCATATCCAGGAACCAGGGGGTAGCCCATGCCGGGAAAGGGGGGCATGGTACCGTTCCACAAGAGTTTCTCAGTTCCCGTGCTGATTCCGCTCCAATGCACATCGACAATGATGTCGGTGTCGCTAGGCGGTGTCAGATCGAGCGCTCGAAGGCCTAGCTGCTCTGGTTTTTCAAGTACGACAGCCGTGGTTTCCATTGCGATTTTTACGCCGCCTGCAAATCATTGTCTGCGATCGGCATTCTCCCAATGTCATTGTAAATTGACATCATGAAGTGTCAAATCTTTTTTACAAATCCGATGTCAGGTGTGTGCAACGATCAGCCCGGTGAAGAGCGACATTCGGGTGCGCAATGCACTCCAACTTGCGAAGCCAGCTTTGTGGAGCAGATAGCCGATCTGATCCGGCGTGCGACAACGGCCGGACCGCATGGCAAGAAAGTACATGTCGAAATATGCGGCCAACGCCCGGCCGTCGGCGTCCTGGCCGGCAAGCGGCTCAGCGACGAGCAAGCAATCACCTGGGCGCATGGCGCGCCGGACAGCCTCAAGGAGCGCAAGCGCGGCGTCGTCGCCGTGATCGCACAGGACCCGCACAAGGGTAAGACAGTCCGCGCCGGTCGGGATCTCGTCGTTGAAGAAGTCGCCGCCGTGACATGTCGTTCGGTCGCTGTGACCGGCGCCATCAAGGCGGTTTTGCGCCAGCTTTGCGACTTCGGGCAGGTCGAACAGCCACAGGCGTGCGCCGGTGAACTGCTCGGCTACCGATATCAGAAACGTGCCATTCCCGCCGCCTATATCGAGAACGATATCGTGTTTGGAAAAATCATATGAGCGGGTGACCTCAGCCGCGACCAGGTCCTGGCTGGCGGCCATGAGATCGGAATAGGCGGAGGCTTGATCGGAGGTCACCTGATCGTTGCGCGCATAAGCCCAAAACCGTGATGTCTCCGTCTCTGTCGTGGTGTCGTTCAAAAGCGCGACCGGATCGTCGAGATCGCGATAAAGCATAGCGTGGTGGCGGATCATGGCTTGGATGCCGGAATTCGCGGCGACGACGGCACCAAGATCGTCGAGCGTCCAGTTTCCGGTCGACGTCCGGCAGACAAGGCGCAGCGCTGCTGCCGAGTCAAGCAGACGGCCCGCCGAATCATTCGACAGTCCAGTGCGCGCGGCGACTTCCTCAGTCGTGCGCGGTTCTGCTTTGAGATCGTCAAGCACGCCCAGCTCGACGCAAGCTTTTAGGACCTGGGAATGGACAAATCCGGTGGTGATACGAAACAGCTCGCCGGCCTGCCGTCTGGCGATCCAACGCGTTGGCCAGAAGCCGCTGGCCCAGCGCTGAAAAGCCGGGCGCGCGATCATTCGGTTCCGCCAAAACCGATAGCGGTCCGAGAGCGTGGGTTTCGGCGATGTCGGGCCGTTTCGAATGGGCAGCGAACCGGCGGATGACGCCATCGGCTTTAAGCCGCGGCCTGTGCCGCGCGTTTGGGTACCAGACGCTTGGCTTCGCCCGCGATCAGCGCTTTCAGGCTGTCGGCACCCGGACAATCGGGAACGGTGGCGACGGCCTCTTCGACCAGTGTCTGCAACTGCATGAGCGTTCCAGAGACCCCAAATGCGTCAACGGCGTTCGGCCGACCATTCGCCGCATCCTGTCGGCAGGGTTTGCCGGTCTCGGCCAGGTCCGCCATCTTGTCGCGCAGGTCGTCGGCCACTTGGTACGCCGCACCGAGCGCTTCGCCGACCGCCATCCAGGGCTGAGGATCCGATTCAGCCGCGATCGCGCCCGAGGCCGTCGCGCCGACGAAAAGAGCAGCCGTTTTGGTGCGGTGATATTCGGCGAGCGGGATTTCCGGTTCGCTCTCAAACGCTTGGCCGGCAACGATGCCATGTGGCATGCCAACCGACCGGCCAATCGTCGCGATCAGCGGCGCGATGCGATCTGGGCTCGTCGCACACTCGCGCGCGATTGTCTCGAACGCCAGCACGATCAAGGCATCGCCAACAAGGACGGCGATCGGCTCGCCGAATGCGGCGTGAACTGAGGGTTTGCCGCGACGAAGGTCGGCATCGTCAAAGCACGGCAGATCGTCGTGGACGAGGGATGCGCAGTGCAAGAGCTCTATTGCCGTCGCGGCGGCCATCGACGCGGTCGGATTGCGGTTGCCGCAGGCTGCCGCGACTGCCAGGCACAAGCGGGGTCGGACCCGCGCGCCACCCGCGAAGACTGCGTGGTGAACGGCTTCGCATAACAGTGGTGGGCGCTTGGTCGCGGTGGCGAAGGCCAAGGCTCGATCCAAAGCCCGCTCGATCTGGTTTCGAGGGTCCGTCAAGTCCGCCTCCCACTTGTCAATTATGCACGACAGGCATTAGTGTAAATTAAATTTGACACATTCCAAGGGAATGTCAATGCGGTCCTGGCGGATTTCACCATGACCCAGAGCGGCCGGAACCGCACCGTGATCATCGGGGGGGGGATTGCTGGCCTGAGCGCGGCCATCGCGCTGAGCGGTGGGCCGGGTAGCGTGGTTCTCCTGGAGCGACAATCGGTGCCGGGCGGCAAGATGCGACAGATCGATGTCGACGGTCGCGGGATCGACGCCGGGCCGACGGTTTTCACGATGCGAGCCGTGTTCGACAGCCTCTTTGCGGCAGTCGGTGCTCGGTTGGACGATCATGTGCGGCTGACTTCTGCGAACCGGCTAGCCCGTCATTATTGGTCCGATGGTGCCAGCCTCGATCTTTTTGCCGACATCGAGGCCAGCGCCGAGGCAATCGCGGCGTTCTCGGATCAGGCGAATGCCGACGGCTATCGCCGTTTTTGCGCCGATAGCCGAGCAGTTTTCGAGACATTGAAGACGACGTTTATTGAGGCCGAGCGGCCTAATCCGGTCTCGCTCGCCAGCCGGATCGGTCCATTGCGGGTGGGTCGAATGGCAAGCCTGCGGCCATTTTCCACGCTTTGGTCCGCGCTTGGCGATTACTTCACCGACCCTCGCCTGCGCCAGCTCTTCGGCCGCTATGCGACCTATTGCGGCTCATCGCCGTTCGCCGCACCCGCGACGCTCATGCTGGTCGCCCATGTCGAGCAGGATGGCGTATGGCTTGTCGACGGTGGCATGCGCGCTTTGGCACAAGCACTGGCCGATCTCGCATCGGCGCGCGGCGTCGAGATTCAATACGACGCCGAGGTTTCGCGGATTGAGAAGGATCGGTCCGGGGTGACCGCCGTCGCGCTCGACTCTGGCGACGTCATCAACGCGGATGCGATTGTCTATTGTGGTGATGTGTCAGCTCTGGCGGCCGGCATTTTTGGACCCCTCGATACCGGGATTCCTGCCGTCGCACCGGCCGAGCGGTCCTTGTCCGCACTAACCTGGGCGGCTGTTGCCCGCACGAGCGGGACACAGCTTTGCCGGCACACCGTCTTCTTTTCAGATGACTATCCGATCGAATTCGATGCGCTGGTGCGCGATCGCACGATTCCCGACGAGCCGACGATCTATGTCTGCGCACAGGATCGCGACGACGACGGGGGTATGGTGACTCCGGATGACGGTCGCGAACGCCTTCTGCTTCTCATCAACGCCCCGGCCGATGGCGATCGGGCGCCCAACGCGATGGATGGACCCCAGCGATGGATGGACAAGACGATTTCTCATTTGAACCGCTGCGGCCTGACCCTCGACACCACCGACATGAGCGCGGTGGCGACAACGCCGGCGGATTTCAGCGACCTTTATCCGGGGACGGGTGGCGCGCTTTACGGCCGGGCGTCGCACGGATGGGCAGCGACATTCCGAAGGCCGGGCGCGCGCACCCGCATCCCAGGTCTTTATCTGGCGGGGGGCAGCGTCCATCCGGGTCCGGGCGTCCCGATGGCGGCGATGTCGGGCCGGCTGGCGGCGGAAGCGTTGATGACGGACCGCGCTTCGACGCGCCGGTCCAGCCAGGCGGCTATTGTTGGTGGTATCTCGACGGCTTGAGCGACTGCGGTCAGTTCGGTCTGACGATCATCGCCTTCATAGGGTCCGTGTTCTCGCCGTACTACGCATGGGCGGGGCGCCGCGATCCGCAAAACCACGTCGCGCTCAATGTCGCGGTCTATAGGCCGAACGGACACCACTGGGCGATGACCGAGCGCAACCGCAATGTACTGGCACGGACATCGGCGTCACTCCAGATAGGGCCGAGCGCGCTTACATGGACCGAGGCCGGGCTTACGATCCACTTCGATGAGATCGCGCTGCCGCGACCGCCCGATAACTGGTGGCCCAAGCGCCTGCGCGGGTCGGTGCGCTTCGTGCCGGAAACCGCAGTTGCCTCAGGGATTCCCCTTGATATGAACGAGCGTCATGCCTGGCGGCCGATCGCGCCGCGCGGGCGCATTGCCCTCGACCTAATGGGACCCGTCGCGCAGACTTGGACGGGGGAGGGGTATCTTGACCAGAACTGGGGATCGGAGCCGCTGGAGACTGGCTTCGCGCGCTGGGACTGGGCGCGAACCCACCGGGAGGATGGCTCGACTGTCATTCTCTATGACATCATCCGCCGCGACGGCTCGGCGGTGCGGCACGGTCTCCACTTTGGGAGAGATGGAGATCTTTCGCGGTTCGACCTTCCCCCATCACAAACACTACGGCGGGGCTTTTGGGGCGTGACCCGGCGCGTGCCCTGTGACGATGGGGAAGAGGCCGCGATTGTCCAAACGCTTGAGGACAGTCCCTTTTACACGCGTTCGCTTGTCGACACGACGGTTGGCGGGATTCGGTCCAGGTCCATGCACGAGAGCCTTTCCGCCGACCGTTTCGCCTCACCGATCGTCAAGGCGATGCTGCCGTTTCGAATGCCGCGCCGAGCAGGCCGCTAGTCGATTGCCTGGCGCTTCTCTCGCTCTTTCCGCGCTTTGATGTCGCGATTGACGCTGATGAGCTGCCACACGCAAAAGCCGAAGATGGCGGAAAAGAACAAGACCGCTTCGAGCAGATAGAACGTGCCGTCCGACACGTTAGGGCCTGCCGTGTGCCGGCGTGCCCGTTTGGTATTCCCGCGTCGCCGACAAAGCGAGCAACTCGATCGCGCGGCCGACCTTCGCGTCGAAGCCTTGCACTGGCGTTTCGGCCGTCGCCTCGACCAAGAAGTGCGTACTGGTATGGGGCGGAGAGCTGTCTACTGAGCCAGCAAACACCCATCCGGCGGTGCCCGCGGCTGCAAGCTTTAGCTTGGTCTGCTGCGATGTGAACGCGCGCCGGTCGACGCTGTTGAAGTCGTTTTCGGCGATCTGGTCGCCGATCGCGCGGTAGATCAGGCCGGCCGCACAGATCGCCGGCCGGCTGTCGAGCGGTAGGCCCGACAGGCCCGTCAATGCCCGGTCGTAAAGCGTGTCAGCAGCGGCCAGCACGCGCTGAACGACCTTGCCGAGCGCCGGCGAATGTCGTGGCTCGGCCAGGAGCCTTTCGTGATCGATACCGGCTTCCGCTAGCCAGTCCAGTGGCAGATAGATGCGGCCTTGGCGTGCGTCTTCGCCAACATCGCGGGCAATGTTCGTCAACTGCATGGCAAGGCCCAGATCAGCAGCGCGGGCGAGCACGGCCGGGTCGCGACGGCCGATCAGAATGGTCATCATGATGCCGACGGTGCCGGCGACGCGGGCACAATAATCGAGAAGGTCGTCGAGCGTGGCATAGCGCCGACCGGCCTCGTCCCACGCGAAGCCTTCGATCAGGGCCGCTGGAACGGTGTAGGGAATCCGCCAGGCGCGCACCAATGCGGCGAAAGCACGTTCGCTGACGATGTCCGACGATTGGCCGGCATAGATGCGGTCGAGGCGCATCTTCAGGCGGTCCGCGACTGAAGCGCCCTCCTGGTTCAAATCGACGGCGTCGTCGCTGGCCCGGCAAAACGCATAAAGCGCGCGCGCCGGCAGGCGAACCCGTTTGGGCAAAAGAAGCGAGGCGGCATGAAACGATGTTGAACCGACGCGGATCGCGGCGCGACAATGGGTCCGGTCGTCTTCGCTCAGGCTGAACGGGTCAGGCGGCCAATACGCCATGGGGGACGATCCTGTCGAGAATGCGCGCCGAGGAAACGACGCCGGGAACACCGGCGCCTGGGTGCGTCCCGGCGCCGACGATGTAAAGATTCTTGATGTCTTCGCTGCGGTTGTGGGGGCGGAACCAGGCGATCTGCGTGAGCCGAGGCTCAAGTCCGAACGCCGCGCCTTTGACCGCGTTCAGCCGATCGTGAAAGTCGAGCGGTGTGATGACCTTAGACGTGACGATGTGATCTGTGAGACCGGGCAGGATCGTCGCTTCGAGAAACGCGGCGATCTTGCGGCGATAGGGTTCAGCCGCGTTGTGCCAGTCGATATCGGCGTCGAGATTGGGGACCGGCGAGAGCACATAAAACGCCTCGCAGCCATCCGGCGCGACGGAGGGGTCGGTGGCGCTTGGGCGATGCAGATAGAGACTGAAATCGTCGGCCAGCACCTTGCGGTCGAAAATGTCACTCAACAGGCCCCGATAGCGCGGCCCCATCATGATGGTGTGGTGATCGACCTGCGGATAGCGTTGGGATGAGCCGAAATACCAGACGAAAAGGCTCATCGAGTAGGCGGAACGTGCCAGCTTCGCGTCGGTCCAACGGCGGCGGGATGCAGGCGCAACAAGCTTGCTGTACGTCCAAGCCGCGTCGGCATTGGAGACAACGATATCGGCCGGCAACCGCTGACCGTTGGACAGCACGACGCCGGTCGCTTTTCCGTTGTCGACAGTGATTTCCGTGACGTCGCTATTGAGCGACACCGAGCCGCCCTGCGTTTCGATAAGGTCGACCAGACCGGCCACAAGCGCGCCGGTCCCACCCATCACATAGTGCACGCCCCACTGGCGCTCCAAATAGGAGATTAGGCTGAGAATCGCGCATGTGCGCATCGGATTGCCGCCGATGAAGAGCGGATGGAAGCTGAGCGCCATGCGGAGCCGCTCATCGCGGATATGACGGGACACGAGCCCGTAGACGGAGCGATCGGCGCGGCGGCGGATCAGGTCGGGAAAGGCCTTTGCCATATCCGACAACGACAGGAATGGCTGATCGACCATGCCCTCAAAGCCGGTGCGGAAACACGCCTCGCTTTCGGCCAGATATCGCTCGAAGCCAGCGACGTCCGCCGGGTTGAAGCGCGCGACCTCGTCGCGCATCGCATCATCGTCAACGAAACAGCGAAACGTCTCGCCGTTGGCGAAGCGCACCGCATAACAGGGATCAAGCGGAACGAGGGTGACATCGTCTTCAAACCGCCGGCCGCAGAGTGCCCACAACTCCTCGAAGAGCATCGGCAGCGTGATGATCGTCGGCCCGGCGTCGAACGTGAACCCATCTTGTCGGAAAACGCCGGCGCGGCCACCGGGCTGGTCAAGGCGTTCCAGGACGGTTACGCGATAGCCACGCGCGCCGAGCCGAATCGCGGCCGCCAGCCCTCCAAAACCAGCGCCAATGACAATCGCCGTCGACTGCGCGTCAAGCGCCTTGGCAGTCGTCGGTGGACGGGCGTGGACTGTCATCATTGGTTGACAGTTAATACCGTCCAATCCCTTCGCACAAGGCTCTAAGCCGCGCGATCCCGGATCAAATCGGCGATCCGTTCCGGTTCGACCTCGTGAAGCAGGTGTCCGCCGTGTTCGATCGAGACGATTTCGGCATCTGGAAGGCTCTGCGCCGCGGTCCTGGAGACCGATGGCGAGACCATCGTGTCGTCCTCCGCCACGACAAGCGTTATGGGAACCGGCATGGACGACAGGCCTTCAGTCAAGCCCTCGAGGTCCCAATTGGCCATCATCCCGAGCGCACCTGACACATGGCCCGGCGATTCAAACAGGCGCTGATAGAGGCGGAGACCGTCTTTGTCGATCGGCGAACCCGTCATCTTGAGCACGTTCTTCGCGCCGTCGGCATAGCGCGCGCGCCAGGACATAAGCCGGGGCACCATTGGATTAATGAACAGGAGCTTCGCCATCGGTGAGAACACGGCGTGGGCCTGCATGGGCTTCAGGGCGCTGTTGATCCCGACAATCCGATGCGGCGCGATATAGCCCTTCAGGGCCATCTCCATCAAAACCGCCGTGCCGGCGGAATGGCCGACCGCGATCACCGGCGACACGTCCAGGGCTTTCAAGAGGATCGAAAGCTCGGCCGCCATGCCTTGCAGTGACAAAGCGGCGTTGTCGGTGATTCTCGTGAAGCCGTGGCCTGGAAGGTCAACGGCGATCACGTGAAATTCGTTAGCCAGAAGCGGCAACAGGTCGCGGAACGAATGTGTTGCGGCGCCGGTTCCGTGAACGAGAAGGGTCACCGGCGCGTTTTGGTCACCCATGGACTGGACGTGCCACCGGACACCGCCGCAGGTGACGAACTGGCTGGCCTCGCGGTTGGGCCAGTCGCGGCCGTCGTTTGTCCAATCGAGTTCGCTGGCCATCGGGACTGCCGCGACGATCAGGATCGCATGTAGTCGGTTACGAGCGCCGATACAGATCGTGCGTCGGCATGCGGCAACTGCTGATAATCGGCGGTCATCGATGTCGCAAGGTCTCGGGCCGCGTCGCGCGGACGGCGGGCGATATCGATGACGAGCCCCGGAACGCCCAGCATCGCGCAGTGACGCGCGATCGCTTCGGTATCCTCGCGTGCGGCCGGCCGATCGATGCGGCCGTCAAGGGCGACATTGCCATTGCCGTCGGTGAGAACCACGAGAAGCGGTGACTGCGACGAGCGGCTGGCATGCGCTGCCAACTCAGCGCCTTTTGCAAGGCCGCTTGCAAGCGGTGTCGGTCCACCGCCGGGCAAACCGGTCAATAGGCGCTTAGCGCGGACCAGTGAGCGCGTTGGCTCGACGACCACTTCTGCTTCCATGCCGCGAAACGCGACCACGGCAACGCTGTCGCGGCGGATGTAGCAATCGCCGAGCAGGAGTTCGACGGCGCCCTTGGCCTCGCCGAGGCGCTCCACCGCCGTCGATCCCGATGCATCCACCACGAATATCGCCGTTGACCGGGTCTGATGACGATACCTGACATAGCGAAAGTCGGACTTGCGGATGACAAGTGCGCTGGCCGGCGGCATCGGGCTGAGCGGAGTGTTGCGGCGCCGCATCTTCTGCCAAGGTGCGGCGGCCCGCAATGTGGCGACGACATTCGGCCGGGCACCTGGATATGGCGAACGCGACGCCAGCCCGGCCGGCCGGCCCCGTTGGCTCCGGTCTTTGACGGCTCCGGACTTGCCAGCGGCCGCGGCACTGCGCGTGCGGCTTTGTTTCGGTGCGGGAAAGCCGTCGATTTCGATGCCTTTCGCCGCGTCGGGCTTGACCAGCATGTCACGTAACATGTCGATGTCGATCGCCGTGGGCTCAGCGTCGTCGACGGTCGAATCGTCTGCACGTGTATCTGGCGTCGCATCATCCGTGGTTTCTTCGGGAAGGTGTTCGGGCGGGGCGATGATCCCGGGCCCAAACACCAGTCTGATCGCGGTCGCGACGTGATGAGCGTTGACGGCTTTCGCTGCATCCAATCCAGCCAGAACACGTGCGACCCGCGTCAGCCAGATCGTTGCGCGCATTGACCGGCTGCCCGCGAGCTGCGCCGTTTCAGCAATCGCCCGTGCAATCTCGTCGCTGAGGTCGACAGCCGACATGTCAATCGGATCTTGACGGGCGCCGGCCGCATCCAAACGGGCTTGTGCCCACGAGACGGTGGACAGATCCACCGTCAGTCCGAGGCGGTCGGCGAGGGCGGCGGGGACGCGTTCGTCGTCGACACCTTCGTCAAGCGCAATCACCTCGAAGCGAGCGGAGTCGCGTCGCGACACGCCGTGACCCTCCGAGACGATTTCACCCCTTTCCAAGGCGGTGCCGACAATAGCGGCGAATGATGGCGGCATGCGTTCCGCCATGGACAGGATCATTAGGCCGCCGTCTGCCTTCGCCAGCAGGCCTGGATCGCTTACCGGTGCGCCCTGTTCAAGCGACGCAGCGACATCCAGTCCGCCAAGGAGCCGGCTTTCTGGCGTCGTCGCGGATAGGCGAACCACTTGGCGGGTCGGGTCGAGCGCTGCGCGCAGATGGTCCAGCCACCGGTCCAGGACCGGCCCGGCACGCGCGCGCACATGGATGCCGCCCAGCCGGCCGGCGCCGGCCGCCAACACCTGAATTGCAAGGCGAGCGTCAGACCACGGTGCCGGCGCTTCAGACACCGGCCGGGATCCCGGAGCCATCCGCCAGTTCTGCCAGAGCGCGCTCGACACGGACCGTTGATCCCGCTTCGTCGAGCGGGTCGCGCCGGAGCCGGTGGCGAAGGGCCGTCGGCGCGACCGCGTTCACATCGGCCCGGCTGGTCTCGGTGCGTCCCGCAAGGGCCGCGCGTGCACGCGCGGCACGGGTCAGCGTCAGCTCGCCGCGCAGTCCATCAACGCCAAGTTTGAGACATAGCATCGATGCGAAGGCCATGGCCTCGTCTGGCGTCGTGACATCGGACAAAAGGCCGCGGGCTTTCTTGATCCGGCCACGGATGCGGCTTTCCTTCGCTCGCCAGGATTTGGCGAAGGCCTGTGGGTCGGCATCATAGGCGTCGCGCCGCCGGACGACTTCCACCCTGTCCTCCAGGTCATGTGGCGAGCGTACCTCGACGGACAGTCCGAATCGGTCGAGGAGCTGCGGCCGCAATTCGCCCTCTTCCGGATTACCGCTGCCGACGAGGACAAAACGTGCAAGATGCCGAACGCTCAGACCCTCGCGCTCAACGACATTGATACCCGATGCGGCGACGTCGAGCAGCAGATCGACCAAATGGTCTTCGAGAAGATTGACCTCGTCGATGTAGAGGAACCCCCGATGCGCGCGGGCCAACAATCCGGGTTCGAAGGCTTTCTCGCCGGCGACCAGCGCCTTTTCGAGATCGAGCGCGCCGACAACCCGGTCCTCGGTTGCTCCCAGCGGCAGGTCGATCACCGGAATCGGCACCGACTGCGTCTTTAACGCCGTCGCGTCAGTCTGCGCGGCGCAGTCGGGGCACATCGCCCCGTTCGCCTCTGGGTCACAATTGTAGCGACACCCTTTGACGACGACGATCTTTGGCAAAAGCCCCGCCAACGCCCGCACCGCAGTGGACTTGCCCGTCCCCCGGTCGCCGAAAACCAAGACGCCGCCCAGCGACGGATCGACGGCCGCCATCAGCAAGGCCGATTTCATCTCGTCCTGACCGACAATTGCAGAAAAGGGGAAGGGCGCCGTCATCGTTTCTCCACGCAAAGACAACTGTCAACCAGGGTTGACGGAACGTGCCGGCAGATTGGTACAGGCCCTGTTCAAATGCAATTGTCGAACGAACGATGTCGGTTGGGCTACGGAAGTGTCGCGACGAATTGACACTCAACTGTAAAAATTAGTTTACAATCGATTGCAACAGGCAGACAATACCTCCAAAAGCAGAAGCGCCGACGACACGACGCATACCGCCGCCGGCGCCCTGGCCGGTCCCCCCGGCCACTGGAGGACGGGAGATTCGTTGCGATGAAGGATGGGGCGGTCCACGACGCGGCAACTCCGATTTTGGACAGAGTGAGTTCGCCCGCAGATGTGCGGGCTTTGCGGGATTGGGAACTATCCCGGCTGGCGGATGAACTGCGCCAGGAGACCATCCGCGTCGTGTCCCAAACGGGTGGGCATCTGGGATCGAGCCTCGGTGTCATTGAACTCACCGTCGCGATCCATGCCGTGTTCGACACGCCGCGCGACAAGCTGATCTGGGATGTCGGCCATCAATGCTATCCGCACAAGATCCTGACCGGACGCCGTGACCGAATGACCACCTTGCGCCAGGAAGACGGGCTTTCCGGCTTCACCCGGCGCGCGGAGAGCGCCTACGATCCTTTCGGTGCCGCGCATTCATCGACAGCGATGTCGGCGGGTCTTGGCTTTGCGGTGGCGCGCGATCTGGGCGGCGATCCCGGCGACGTGGTGTGCGTTGTTGGGGACGGCGCCATGTCGGCCGGCATGGCCTATGAGGCGATGAACAATGCCGGCGCGCTCAAAAAGCGCATGATCGTCATCCTCAACGACAACGACATGTCGATCGCGCCGCCGGTGGGGGCGTTTTCGCATCATCTGTCGGAACTGTGCGTGCAAAAGCCGGCACAGGACATTAGGGCGCTGATGAACGATGTGGCGGCGCACCTTCCCTCGCCCTTGCGTCACGGTGCCGAGCGGGCTCGCGACCTGATGAAGGAGTTCGTCACTGGCACGACGCTGTTCGACAAGCTCGGCTTCCAATATGTCGGCCCGATCAACGGGCATGATGTCCGGCATCTGGTGGCGATCTTGCGTGCTGTGCGCCGCAACGGCACCGGCCCGATCCTCATTCATGCGGTGACGAAAAAGGGCGCCGGGTATGTGCCGGCCGAAACCGCGTCGGACAAATATCACGGCGTGTCGAAGTTCGACGTCGCCACCGGCGTGCAATCGAAGGGGACGGCGAAGGCGCCGAGTTTCACGAAAGTCTTCGGTCAGGCATTGGTCGAAGAAGGTGAAAGAGATCGGCGCGTCGTGGCGATCACGGCCGCGATGCCTGCGGGTACCGGTGTCGATCTCTTCGCCAAGCGGTTTCCACGCCGCAGTTTCGATGTTGGCATTGCCGAGCAGCACGCCGTGACGTTTGCGGCTGGCTTGGCTGCCGGCGGCATGAAGCCGTTTTGCGCGATCTATTCGACCTTCCTGCAGCGGGCCTATGACCAGGTGGTTCACGATGTGGCCTTGCAGGGCCTGCCGGTGCGCTTCGCCATCGACCGCGCCGGGCTGGTTGGAGCCGACGGCCCGACCCATGCCGGTGCATATGACGTCGGCTACCTGGCCAACCTGCCGGGGTTCGTGGTCATGGCGGCCGCCGATGAGGCCGAACTCGTCCACATGGTCGCGACCGCTGCCGCCTATGATGACGGTCCGATCGCGTTTCGCTATCCGCGCGGCGAAGGGTTCGGCGTGGATCTACCGGATCAGGGGAAACCGATCGAGATCGGCAAGGGCCGGGTCATCAAGTCTGGCCGGACCGTAGCTCTGGTCTCCTTCGGCGCCCGACTTCAGGAATGCCTCGCTGCCGCCGACATTCTCGACGCGAAGGGATTGTCGACCACGGTGATCGACGCGCGGTTCGCTAAACCACTCGATCTCGATCTGATCGTACAGGCTGCGGACAGCCACGACGTTCTGGTGACGATCGAAGAAGGCGCGACCGGCGGATTTGGTGCGCTGGTTCTGCATGCTTTGTCGGATTGCGGCGCGCTTGAATCTGGAGTGGCCGTCAGAGCGATGACATTGCCGGATCGGTTCATTCAGCAGGCCAGCCCAGCAGCGATGTACGATGTGGCCGGCCTCAACTGTGAACATATTGTGCAAAAGACCCTCGACGCGCTTGATCAAAAGCAAAACACCACAACTCGCCGTCAACCTGCGTTGAGAACGGTTCGCTGAAAGACGTGATGCGGCCTATCGACGCACTTTGGACAGTGTTCGGATCGATTGCGAAGAATGGGACTTGCGCAAGAACTAGACAAAAACTAGCGTTCTGATCGGGAGGTTCGGACGTTGTGGCGTCCGAGATAAGAAATGGACGACAGGGGATCCATCGAAAGCGGCGAAGTTCGACGCGGCGGCAACGAAAATAAGACCGAAAGACCCAGACTTCAAAAGGCCCGTCGGACTGCAAGCAAGCGCGCAATCGAACAAGCGGTGGTGCGCGACGTCGCTCCGCGCGTGTTAGCGAAAGTCGGGCCTTCCGGTCCGGAGCGCGAGCCATCAGGAGATCCATCGCCTGATTTGGCAACCGCGTCGCTGCAGGCGCAGTATTTGATGGATTGCCTTTTGCAAAACGACGCTGAGGGTGTGCGGGCCTTCGCCCGATCCGTCGAAAGCGGCGAACTCTCGCTTATCGAAGCCTGTCAGCGCATTTTCATTCCAGTTGCGGAGTCCCTTGGCACGATGTGGTGCGATGACCGCGTCAGTTTCGTCGACGTGACGCTCGCCTTGTCGCGGCTGCAGGCCATGGTTCAGGATTTCGCCGCCTATCGCAGCGCCGCAGCATCGAGACCGCCGATGGAACGCCGGATCATGCTGGCGCGGGTGCCAGGCGAAGACCATGTTTTCGGGCTCGTCGTGCTGGGACTTTATTTCGACAGTGCCGGATGGGAGGTCAGTGGCGGCAGCGATATTGAGGCGGGCGACTCGCTCTATCGCGAGCTGTGCGACCACGATTATGGCGTTCTTGGCTTGTCCGTCGGCTCGCAAGCGAATTCAAACGCTTTGTCGAAGATCATCGCCGACGTACGCAGGTCCTCCAAGAACCCCAATCTTAAGATCGCCGTCGGTGGCGCGGCAGTCCGAGCGGATGCGTCGCTATGCGCGCGCGCCGGCGCGGATTTCTTCGCTAATGATGCGAACGAGGCGATCGAAATAGCTGAAAGCCTCGTTGCTTAGGCTAAACTGATGTGGCGAAGCACGATCCACATTCCGGCTCGATCGCCGCAGATCGCATTGATTAGTCGGATAGCGCGGAAACGTCATTCCTCATCGCGACGCGTCGGTAGGTCTCAGCGACTTCACTTAACAAGCCAAGTCGAAGCAACTCGCGTGCTGCGTCTGAAACGGAGATCATGTTGTTCGCAGCCGCCCACCCCTTCACGGCGGCGAGCTCCTCGTCATCAAGAAATACCGTCACCGTATGATTACCGGTGTGTTTGATCACACGATTCATCGAAAGCCAGTTCTCGTGAACGCATCTAGTGCGAATCCAGCGGCTTTGTGTCTGTTCTTGCCGCCGGAGGGCGCACCTCCTCCATCTAGCTGAGCGTATGGATGTGCGCAGTTTCGCACTATTTCGGTTATACTCTTACGTAGAAATACGTACCTGACACCGTTCAGCACTGAGCGCTTAGCTGTTTGCGTCCGAACCACCCGACTTGGGCCTACGGCGGTAACGTATTGAGCTGCGTCGCCTTACTTCATCATGCGGATCAAGTCGGAGAGCCCGCGCGCCTGCATCTTCTCACGAATACGCGCCCGATGGATCTCTACGGTTCGCTGACTGACGCGGAGTTCAGTCGCGATCTCCTTGTTGATTTTCCCCATGACGAGATGGTCAAGCACTTCTCGCTCTCGCTGCGTAAGCTTCTCGAGACGTTCCGCTACAATTTCGCCAGGAACGGTGTGCGGTTCTTGATGCTCTGCAACGCGGCAAGCATTGCGGATCGCGTCGAGCAAGTGATCTTCGGCGCTAGGTTTCTCGATGAAATCGACAGCGCCCGCCTTCATGGCGTCGACGGCAATCTGAACGTCGCCATGGCCAGTCAAGATGATGACCGGGATCTCGATTCGCCGGTGCTTCAAGTACTTTTGGAGCTCTGGCCCGCTCATACCGGGCATGCGGACGTCGAGCAGCAAGATCGCTCGACGATCTGGACGAAACGACTCTAGAAATGCCTCAGCGGTGTCAAACGGGACCGCTTCGTAACCGTGTGACGACAAGAGCGCACAGAGTGAATTCAGGACCGCTTTGTCGTCGTCGACGACGTAGACACAGATGTCACTCATTCGCCGGTCCATCCCATACTTCGCCAACCGGCAGCGTGAAGGTCAGTTCCGCGCCCGGACTTACCTGTCGCGCTTCGATGCGTCCTCGATGGGCCTCGACAATGGAGCGGCACAAGGACAATCCGATCCCCATTCCGCTTGTTGTCGATGTGTGGAAGGGATCAAACATGGTATCCGCGATCTCTGGGGAGATGCCGCGCCCGGTATCGCGGACAAGAATTTCGATGAAGTCGTTTTGCAAACGCGTCGCGACCATCAAGCGTCGGTCTGGCATACCTTCCATGGCGGTTATGCTGTTTTTCGCCAAGTTCAGGACGACTTGAGCAATCTGGACAGGGTCGGCCCAGATTTTCGGCAAGTCGTCCTCCAGCTGCAGTTGTAGCTCGAAGTCCGTTGCGGCATTTGCGTCGCGCGCGAGATCGATGCCGTGCTGGATTGTCTCGTTGAGATCGATGTAGTCGGCAACCAGGTCCCCACGGGCAATGAAGTTTCGCAGCCGACGAACAAGTTCGCCAGCCCGCGCCGACTCGGCAACGGCTTCCTCTATGAGTTCGGCCGCGTGATCTGGCAACACGATGCCATCGTTTCGCAGTTCCTGGCGACAGGCGTTGATGTAGTTGGACACGGCTGCAAGCGGCTGGTTCAATTCATGCGCCAGCGCCGATGCCAGTTCGCCCATCGAATGTGTACGCGCTGCATCCAAGAGCGCGTGTCGCAGGCGAGCTTTCTCGGATTCGGCTTCCTTCTGTACGGCAACAGCTTCACGCTCGCGCGCTAGGCTGTTCAGCGCGAACAGCGCTCTTCGGATGATCCGTAGCGCCTCGTGATCCAACGTGTCGAACGGCTTGCTTTTGCCGAGTCGCTCTTCGCGCCAAAGAGCGAACGAACCACGCGGTGAGAGTCTGACGGCACCATCCTGCGATGTCTGCTCGATCTTCTCAGGTTTGCCTGCCCACTTGATCGTTTCCTCGAAGTGCTCGCGCAGGAAAACGAGGAAGTCATCGCCATCTTCAGAAAGTTCCAGAAATGCAGCGCCGGCGGCAACCGCCTGCTGACTGTCGATCATGTCGATAATGCTTGAAAGATGAGACGATGTGGCGATGCCTTCGATCGCGGTCTTGCGCAATGGAGCAAAGTCAAATGACGGTTTAGGGACCACGCCGAACTCGGTCACTTTGCCGCTGAGTTTCAACACCAGGCCCTGGGCATGGAGTAGATCCATCAACGTTTCGGCATGGTCGGCGACAACCGCGCTTAGACTGCCATCCTTGCGCGCTGTCTGCTCAATGGTGAAGGCGATCTTTTCCGCATTGATGCTTTGCCGCAGTTGGTTCGTGTTCTCGATACTTTGAAGCAGGGCTGAAATTGTGCCGCCAAGCAGCTCAACGAAACGCAGGCGAGACCACGGGACATGGCGAACGTCATAATGGTGGCAGGCAATCAAACCCCATAATTCCTGATTTGTGATCAGCGAAATCGACAGACTGGCCCCAACACCCATATTATTGAGATATTCGACGTGAACTGGCGCCACGCCGCGCAGCTTGCAGTAGGTGAGGTCGAGCGGGGTGGCCGATTCCGCATCCGGCACGAGACCGTTCGCGCCTTGTATCGGCACTGGGCGGGCATTTATGTCCGGGATTGATCGCATGACATTAAGGGTAAAGTGCCGGCGTGCCGGATCCGGAATGTCGGATGCCGGATAGTGTAGTCCGAGGAAACTGTCATCACGCACCGTGCTTTCAGCGATGACCTCGCCATGCTTATCTTCGGCGAAGCGGTAGATCATGACACGATCAAAACCGGTTACGGTGCGAATGATGTCCGCGCTAACCTGCGCGAGTTCCTCCAACACATTGGGCTTGATCAGGTCGGAGATGATCTGCTGTCTGAGCATCTCCTCTTGCCAGACCGATGTTGGCTCGTCGTCCCGCCGCACGAATTCGAGGATTAGATGTTTGCCTATTCGATGAGGCAGACACTCAAGCGATCTTGTCGAGTGGTCCCCGCAGTCGAAGTTGATGAACCAGGGCCGAAGAAGATCGGGAGACAAGGGTTCGAGCGGCAGTTGACGAAGCTCGCCATAATTCTGCGCCCCAATGATCTCTTCGATGTTGCGACCGATCAGATCATCGTGCCCAAACCCGATATAATCGGCCGTGTTTTCGCTTGCGAAGGATATCTTTTGACTATCCTCAGCGATGGCCACAAGGCAGCCATGCGGCTGAATTGAGCCGATAAGGTTGATGGGTTCAGTGTCGCAGTCGTCGAACCGATTTCGCACTGACTTCAAACCATCGCTGCTTCGTCGGGCTCGATCACCGCGGCGAGCCAGTTCTCAAACGCACTGAACGTTTGATTGGCCACTAAAGTCATTTGCTCGATCGCAGCTTTGTCGCGGCCGAAGTGATTGATCAATTGACGCGTTGAGCGCCAATGCGCGCCACCACTTTGACGGCACCAGTCCCAATATGTACGTCCGGCCGTGCTCTGGCTTCCCAAAAGTCGCGACACGCAGTTGTTAAGCAAAACGCCACCACGCGTTGCACCATCGACGACATAGAGCACACCCGTGAGATCGGCAGGTGACGTAATGTCTGGCAGGTCTTGGCATGTCAGGATGGACGCCAATAGGTCAGCATCGACGCCGAGGGCCGAAAGGTCGTTGGCCAACATCGGGCCGCGCGGTTGGTAGGTCACGGTTCGTGGTATCGAGATCAGATCTCTCTCCGCCGAGCAGATCATCTCATCAAGAGGTCGGTAGAATCCGTACATGCCGCACATCAGCGACTCATAATCCTTGCGGCTCAATCGTCCGTCCAAGAGCGCGCTAAAGGTCGCATCGGCATGGAGGCGTTTGTGGATGGCCGCCGTCTCGGCGCGCAAGATGTCATGCGCTGAGCGAGCATCGTTATCTGATGCAACTTGCCGTCGTGCTTTGTGTCTCTGCCTGTCCAAATCCAACGATGAGCCCTCGCATATCGTTAAGTCAGTGTATCGGCTGAGCCAACGCGGTTGCAACGGCGCGTCCGGTCGCATCCCGGCGGTCCGCACGCGACTCGATATCCTATCGCCGAGCCGCCTTTCGACTTTGGCTTTGCCGTGCAATTTGAATGTTGGTGCGTTCCACCCTATAGAGGACGCTTCCGACAAACGCAGGTCGGCAGGCAGATCATGACGCTTCACTTCTCTCAGTTGGGCTCTGTGTTCAGTGACTTTGATGCTGGAACGGCGGCCTCGCTAATTGCATCGACATCCGATGTCGCTCTCATCGTCGACGAAAACGACGTCGTGCAAGACTCAGCCTGCGCTTCTGGCCTCCTTTCGGGATTAAATGTCGAGGATTGGCGGGGCAAGCGCGTGGATGCTGTAGTCGACGCGGAGTCCCGGTCGGCCATAAAGGATCTGTTGTCGTCAGCCCGATCGGACCCAACTGTCGCTGCGTGGGAAATTTATCATCCGGCGACAACGGGCGACCGTGTGCTTGTTCGGTACACAGCGCATTCCGCCGGTGCGGGTAAAAGCGTTCTTCTTATTGGACGCGATTTAACGCCGACGACAGGGCTGCAGGCACGCTTGCTAATGGCGCAACAATCGCTCGAAGCGAACCACATGCGTCATCGGCAGGCTGAGGCACGCTATCGCATGCTGTTCGAGATCGCGTCTGAACCGTTCCTGATTGTCGACGGCGCCACACTAAACATACAGGAAGCCAACCTAAAGAGCGCGGAGTTGCTTAACTGCGGTGTCGCCGAGTTGATCGGTCGTAACCTGTCGACGCTGTTCGCGAAATCCGATCGAGCAACGGTCTCCAATATGTTGTCTCAGGCGTCCGCCACCGGTGATCCGGTCCGCCAAGTGGTCGAGCTAGCGGGTAGCGGCCAGCACTGCGAACTAGTGGTCGTTGTGAGAAAGTCTCAGGAGGAGAGGGTCTATCTCATCTCTATTGCTCCTGATTTCGGTCGAAATCTCGAAGCATCGGAGGAGGCGGATCTGATCGATCTGTTTCATCTGGCAAGCGAGGGGATCGTTCTCACCGATGAGGCCGGAATCATTGTGTGGGCCAATGAGTCCTTTTTGGATCTTTCGCAATATGGCGATGTCGATCAGGTGACCGGGCGTTCGCTTGCCGATTTTTTGGATCAACCAGAATTCAGCTTGAGTCTAGTTCTGGACAATGCGCGACGCCATGAGCGTCTAAGTTTCGTTTCAGCATCGATGCGCAGCGCGACCGGGCAGGTGGAACAGGTCGAACTTTCCGTCGTCGTCATGCCGAGCGATTCTATGACGGGTTTCGGCGTTGTCTTCCGTAACGCGTCGTTGCGGGTCGCTGACGCGTTTCCGTCGCCACCCTTGTCGCAATCCGCTGAGCAATTCATCTCGCGTGTTGGCAAAGTGCCGCTTAAGACGCTGGTGCGCGACAGCCGCGATGTGATTGAGCGTAATTGCATCGAAGCGGCTTTGCATTTGACCGGTGACAATCGCGCCCGGACTGCCAGTGTTCTGGGTTTGAGCCGCCAGAGCTTGTATAACAAAATGCGGCGCTTTGGGCTGCTGAATGGCGAGGATGAGGCAGAGTAATCGCAAAACTGGTCTCAATCACGAAGTTGGGCCTCGCCAATTGGATTGGTGCACCACCGTCGCGAGCAACTAGATGGCCTGGAATGCGAGACAAGCGACATCAGCCAGAGGAATTCGTCGCGAAGCCTCGAAGGGCTGACGCCCTTACTGGCTGGGGCATAACGTGCAAGCGATTCGCACAAGATCCGTTTTGCGAATCTGGGGTGGGGGAACTTCAGGCTTCTCGATGCGATGTGCATTGAAGATATGAGCTGACGGATCGAAGTCGTTTGGAAAGATCAGCGTCGGCTCCTTGTCTTTCAGAGCCCTACCGCAATAGGCCACGAGCTTGCCGTCCATGTCATGGATCGGAATCGCCAACCGACCGCGCAAGATACCCTTGGGTGCGTAACCTGCCCCGAAGGCCTCTCAGGTCTCCGGCTCCAGACCGAGCGCCTGCACGCCGGCATGCGTGGCTTGCAGATAAGTTAGAGGCTGGAGGCTTCTTTCGGCCTCCTTGGTCCTCTCCTTGGGAACGGTAGATGCAGGTTGCTTTGATCGCCGCGAATGACTGTCACAATCCCGTGTCAGGTCCAGTCGATCCGAGTTCGAACGGCTGCTCTGCGGACAAAGCGGCCATTTGCGGAGGCTGGACAGATGTCTGCTTTTGGACTCGGTCATATGTAGTTTCATATCGCACCGAAATGTCTGTCGGCCTTCCAAACTGCACTAATCTCTTGCAACAATTGGGCTTTCTGAAAGGAACACGAAGCATGATTTCCTACCTCACCGTCGGGGCTGATGACATCGCGCGCGCGAAACGGTTTTACTCTGCGTTCCTGCCAGCCCTTGGGTATGAACTGACAGAAGGCCCTGAAGGCATAAGCTGCGTGCTATCCGAACAATCGGGTCAGTCTGATGCTATGCCGGAACTCTATATAAGATCGCCCTTTGATGGACGTCCGGCCTCGGCCGGAAATGGTTCCATGATCGCACTGAAAGCCCGCAGCCAAAAACAGGTTCGTGACCTACACTCTGCCGCGATTGTTGCAGGCGGCACTGACGAAGGCCAGCCAGGCTTCCGTCAAGCGTATGGCCCCCGATTTTATGTTGCTTATCTTCGCGATCCTCAAGGCAACAAGATCGCCCTATTTTCTAATGATCCGAGCGAACCCGGACGAGACGGATAGCAAACAATCCGGCAATTCGCCTCAAATGCCGGAGGTCTGCTCAGGGCTCGGATCAGTCGTCCGACCTGCGACAGGTCGTGGCGGCATTCCGGATATGGGTGAACGGCTGGTATGCGGATATTTCGGTCTTGGGGAAATGATGTGCTGGCACCGATTACGGACATCCACTAGACGTGGCAAATGGAACGAGCTTCCAGTAGCGCCATTCGCGCTTTCAACCCCTAGCGGGCACTTAAGTTCTTGAGCTGAACGCCCGCGATCGGGTGAGCCCAATGGGATTAAGTCTGGCCGGTCGCCATATCTTTCTTGCTATCCAGAAGCCGCCAGACATCCTGGTTCTCAAATCCGCGAATGTCCTGAGCGCCCAAATTTTCGATGTCGAACTGATCGCGCAGCACTTTGGCGACCTCATCTTGAACGCAAATCTGCATGGGTTCGGCGAAGTCCTGGAGCCGGGTCGCCAAATTCACCGCCGGTCCAAAGATGTCGTAGACATATTTTTGGATTCCGACGACGGAACCGACAACCGCACCTGTTGCCAGACCTATACGACAGCGCCACTGGTTGGGATGGCTGGTGTTGCGCCGTTCCAGATAGCGAACGAACCGGATCGCCGTGTTGGCGACGGCCTTGGCGTGATCTGGCGTCGGATCAGGAAGCCCCGCGACCGTGATATAGGCGTCGCCAATGGTTTTGATGCGCTCGCATCCGAACTGCTCGCCGATGCGATCGAAGGCGCTGTAGATGTCGTTCAACTCGGTCACGGTGACGCTCGGATCCGACGACGCGACCATATCGGTGAAACCGACGAAATCCAGCATTAGAACCGAGATGGGATCATAAAGCTGCGGCGTGACGACACCAAACGTCTTGAATTCCTCGTAGACGGCACGCGGCATGATGTTGAGAAGCAGTTTTTCGACCTGCTCCTTCTCGCGTTTGATCTCCCGCGTGTTGCGCTCGACCATCATCGAATAGGAATCGATCATCGACTCCAATTCGCGAATGCGCGTGATGTTCTGGCAGACGAGAACGACGAAATCCTGATCGTTGTCGCTGGCAGCCGTGAAATCGACGGCGATGACCAGCATTCGCCTCTTTTTCTTATGTTTGATCTCCGCCGTGAAACGGCCGCTGTCGGAAAGGCCGGCCTCAAGCTCGACAAGATCGAGGTCGGCAAACACATCCGATAGCGACGCAGCTTCGACACTGTCCCCAAACCAGTCCTTAAACGTGTCGTTTTGGAAGTGAAAACGTAGATTCGACCGATCCAACAGGGCGACGCCGACACCGATGGCGCGCAGGAGCTGTTCATTGATGGCTTCAATCGACATGGGGTTTCCCTACGATCATGTCACGCCGATTTTCGAACTCCTGCAAAACAGCGTCGACATCACCGGCTTCGATACCATGATCGGAAAGCGTCCCCTTCAGAACGACCTTTAGCTCATCGAAATGGGAATCGTTGATGTTCAGGTGGGCATGCAGGCGCTGAAGCTGCTGATCGGTGTATGACGCCGGCCCGCCCAGGAGCGAGGCGATAAACTTGGTCTGGTGATCCACCATTTTGGCCATGTCGACATCATCAAAGAATGGGCCGATCTCATCGCTGTCGAGCAATGTGTCGTAGAAGGACAGCACGACTTTGCTGATCTGCGAGAAACCGCCGTATTTCTCAAAAAGCGTTCTTTCTGACATGGCTTTCTCCCCTTGCGTGACGCCTCCCTCCAAGCATCGCGCGGGCGCATCTTCGCCCAATTTCGAAACTTGTGGAAGGCCGCGCCGGCCCATCGCTGATTATCGGACAATCGGTCGACGCGGCTGGGGTTTGGTCTAGCGCTTCTCGATAACGATCTGAGCGTATTCGGATGGCACGATCATTGTGCCATCGGTCGCAACGTTGAAACGATCGATCGTCGCGAGAATGTCGGCTTCCAACTGTGCCTGGCCCGCAGCATCCAGTGCGAGGAAGGCTTTGTGTACCGGTCCGTAGTAGGTCCGGAAGAAGTCGACGAAATGCCGTGGTGACGGATAGCGGAAATTGAAGTTCCGCATCTTCATCGAGATCGACGCGGCTTCGGCCGAAAAATGCTCCTGGACCCACGATGTCGCGCCCCAATTGGCCGGCGATTGCACGCCAGCGGGCGGGGGCACGTGCCGGCCCAGGGTCTTGAACAGAGCACCGATAAAGCTCTCCGGTGTCCAGTTGGCCATGGCTATTTTGCCGCCTGATCGACAGACCCGCGTGAGCTCCGATGCCGCCTTGTTCTGGTTCGGCGCGAACATCACACCGAACGTCGACGTGACGATATCGAAACTGGCGTCCTCGAAAGGCAGGGCTTCGGCGTCCGCCTTTTGAAACGAGACATTGAGCGCTTCCGCCTCGGCGCGCACACGGCCGCCGTCGAGCAAACTTTCGACATAGTCGGTTGAGGTGACGTTGCACCAACGCCTTGCAAAAGCCAGGGTGGCGTTGCCGTTGCCACCGGCGACGTCCAGGACGCTGGCGCCGGGCGTCGGATCGGTAGCCTCGGCCAACTCTTCACCGGTAATCTGCAGCGTAACGCCGATCTTGGCGTAGTCGCCTGACGACCAAGCGGCATTCTGTTTGGTTTTGATGGCCGTGTAGTCCGGCGCGGTTTGAGTCATCGCAGTCATCTTAGTCTCCTTGGGTTTGACAGTCTGTGTCTGTGCTGCGAGCAGGCGCAGCGGGTTGGGGGCGATCTGTTGGCTCATGAGGGCTCCTTTCCAATGCCGTGACTGGCGGCTCTAGGCCGCCAGTTTCTCCGGCCAGCTAAACTGAGCGGGTTGCCGCTCAACGCGGGCGATATGCTGCTTGATGCGCGGGTTCACCCATTCCGGAGCATCGATCGGCGCCATGTGGCCGAGACCGGGCAGAATGGCCAGTTCACAGCCAGGAATGTGCTGGTGGACGAGCGTGGCGGTCCGTTGCGCCACCATCGGCGAGTCCATGCCCATCAGCATTAACGCGGGCATGGTCAGCCGTGCGAGGTCATTGAGCGCCCAGTTCTCGGAGAAGACGTTGCCGAAGTCGGCGATCACCGTTTCCGCGACGCCGGCGAGTACCGCGCGGATGTTATCCGCCATCCGATCCCAGGTATTCTCGCCATTCCAGAAATCGATGAAGGCCTTCATGCCAGCGGCGTCGCTATCGTTTCCAGTCTGTGCCTTCAGTGACGCGTTGATATTCCTAAGGTCGTCGAGGAGTGACCGCTCGTCATTGGGATGGTTCTCTAGAACGTGAAACGCTGCCGGCTCGAACAAAGTCAGGCTCCTGACCAGATCCGGCCGCATCAAGGCGATCTTGATGGCAACGCCGCCGCCGAATGAATGCCCGACCAAATGAACCGGGTAGTCCAGGGTCAGGATCTGGTCGATGATCGGTTGGGCGACGGCCGCCATGCCGTCGATCGCGCGATCTCGCGACACCTGAGCGTTGTAGCCCGGCAAATCATAGGCCTGGACGGTGTGGCGGTCCCGCAGGTCGGCGACCAGTGCCTTCCACTGCGCGCCATTGGACGCGGAAGAGTGAAGCGCGACAACCGGCGCGTCGTGTGTTCCCGTTTCGAAGTAATCCTGGGTCATCGGACCTGTCTCGTCTCGTGTTCGATGACGGGAATGTGGGTGGCCGACGTTTCAGTCTTTTGTCCGAGACTGTGGAATGATGTTTCAGATGTATTTTTGTGAGCGAGGTCACACAGACGAATTTTTCTTATGGGTTTCAGCCGGTTGTTCGCGTCGACCGATGACCTCACGCGTTCGGGTGTTACAATTGAAACAATTCAGGCTGCGTCTGATAACCGACTGAAACGTCGGCGGGATAAGGAAGCATCATGATCAAGGACGGTGAAGTCGGCCACGATATCCGCAGGGCCCGCGACCTTCTCCAAGACGCAATCGAATCGTTGAGCGAGGGCTTCGCTCTTTATGACGACGATCGCCGGCTGGTCATGTGCAACGAAAGCTACCGGCGGATGAACCGGGCCGTGTCCGATATCCTGGAGCCGGGCCTGGATTGGGAAATCCTGATGCGAGAGACTGCCCGGCGCGGCGTCTACGCTGATGCGATCGGTCGGGAGGAGGCGTGGATCGCGGAACGCCTTGAGAATGGCGTCGAGTACATCCAGGACTATGAGCTGAGTCATACCGACGGGACCACTTATTTGGTGTCCGTCCATCCCACTAAGCTTGGCGGCTTCGTCGTCACGCGCACCGACATCACCGAAAAGAAACAAGCCGAAGCGCTTGAACGTGATGGCGATCTTCTTGTGCGGCAAGTCTTGGAAGCGAGCCCGGCGGCCGTGGTCATGGCGCGTGTCGGCAGCGGCGAGATCATCTATCGTTCGCCCGCAGCCATGGAATTGTTCGGCAAGGTCAAGAACGACAACGAGTATTATGTCGATCCAGCCGATCGCGCCGACTACATCACGACACTTTTGGCCGATGGGCGCGTCGACGAGTTCAAGCTGACGCTGATCAACGCGGAAGGCAAGCGCTTTCCAGCTGCGGTTTATGGGCGGCTTGCGGAGTATAAGGGTGAGGATGTGGCCGTCGCGACCACAGTCGATCTGACCAAGCAGACCGAAGCCGAGGCCTTGATCCGGCAAGTTTTGGAAGCTTGTCCGGTTCCGGTGCAAATGACCAACGCGGAAACCGGAGCGCTGCTCTTCAGAAGCCCACAGACGACAGCGCTGTTCGGCGCGGTCGAGAACGCCAAGACCTATTACGCCGACGATGAGGAACGGGAGACTTATCTCAAGGAGCTTCGATCGAAGGGAGCGGTCGTAAACCGCAGGGCGCGGCTAAGGAATGCGAAGGGCGAAGCATTTTGGGGTGCGGTCTCATCAAATCTGATCGAGTTCAGGGGCGAGGACGTCATCGTCTCCAACACGCGCGATCTCACCGAGGAACTGGCGCTCCAGGAAGAGCTCGCCAGCCAGCGTGAGATGCTCTTTCAGAACGAGAAGATGTCAGCGCTGGGCGAACTGCTTGCGGGTGTCGCTCATGAATTGAACAATCCGCTGTCCATCGTCGTTGGACATTCCTTGATGCTACGCGAGGAATCCGGCGATCCGGAGACGCTCCGGCGGATCGAAAAGATCGGCAGTGCTGCCGAGCGCTGCGCCAAGATCGTCAAGACCTTCCTCGCCATGGCGCGGCAACAGCCGACAAGGATGGAACGGGTCGACATCGCGTCTATCGTCGCGACGGCCGTCGATGTCGCCGGCTTCGGTGGCCAGCATGACGGGATCGAGATCGTCTCTTCGATCGATGAGAGTGGCCCCGATGTCCTGGCCGACGCCGATCAGCTAACGCAAGTCATCATCAACCTTGTCATCAATGCTGGGCAGTCCATCAGCGAGTCCGGCGTCGGAGATCGGATAGAGGTCTCGACCGGCTTCGATGCGGCGGAAGGCGCATTCAAGATCGTCGTCGCCGACAATGGGCCCGGGATCCCTGAGGCCATTCGGGCGCGTATCTTTGAGCCGTTCTTCACGACGAAGAAGGTCGGCGACGGCACGGGCATCGGGCTGGCCTTTTGCCATCGCATCATTCATTCCCACAAAGGGCGCATCTGGCTCGATCAAAGTCATGATCGGGGCAGTCGGTTTTGCATCGCCTTGCCGGTCGCCGAGAGCGTTGCGAAAAGCGATGCGGAGTTCTCCGAAGGTGTTGACGCAGTCTCCGCGCTTAGCGTGCTGGTCGTCGATGACGAAGAGGACGTGGCGGCCTTCATCGGTGAAGTTCTGGCCAAGGACGGCTTCACGGTCGAGATCGCCAATTCGGGTGCGCAGGCCATCAGTCGGCTGGAGACCGGTGACTACGATGTGCTGCTGAGCGATCTGAACATGCCGGACGTCGATGGACGGGGCCTTCTCGATGCTCTGCAAAAGGACTTCCCCGACATGGTTCCACGCACCGGCTTCGTTACCGGCGATACAATGGGAAAAGCCTCCCAGGCGCTATTGCAGGACTCGCAGAGGCCCTATCTTGAGAAGCCCGTCGTGCCGGATGATCTGCGACGATTGATCCACGGCATTTTGAGCAATCTGGAAGACGTGAAGGGATGACGGAGCGGCAATCCCATATCCTCGTTTGCGACGACGAGCCGGACCTGCGCGATATGGTTCGGGAGTATCTCGGCAAACGCGGCTTCAAGGTGTCGCTCGCCGCAGACGGCGCGGAGCTCAGAACCCTTTTGGCAGCCGGCGACATAGAGCTCATTATCTTGGACATTAACATGCCTGGAGAAGACGGTCTGGCGATCCTGCGATCGCTACGACCCGACCTGTCCATTCCGGTCATCATGCTCACGGCAGCAGGTGAAGTGATCGATCGGATCATCGGCCTCGAAATGGGCGCCGACGACTATCTGGGTAAGCCGGTCGATTTGCGCGAGTTGGAGGCGCGGGTGAAGGCGGTCTTACGCAGGCACGGCCCCGCGGCGGTTGCGAAGAGCGACAAGGTCGCTGCAAAAACCGCCCGCTTTGGCGACTACACGCTTGATTTGGAGGCGGCCAAGATGATGTCGGACGACGGGGAAGAAATCCCGCTGACGGCGATGGAGTTCAGCCTGCTCAAGGCTTTCGCCGACAACAAAGGCCGTGTCCTCAACCGTGATCAGATCCTCGAACAAGCCCATGATCGGACCTGGGATCCCTTCGACCGCAGCATCGATATCCGCATTTCCCGTCTGCGCAGAAAGATCGAAAAGAATCCTGAGAAACCGTCGATTATCCGCACAGTGCGCGGGATTGGCTACGTCTACGACCCGGGTGAAACTTGATCCCGGCGCTCAGCACGCATGGGACGGCTTCCGGGCAAGTGCGAGCCTATCTCATTCTAGCCTGCCGAAGGCGGGCGCCACGATGAGTTATTGCACCCCAAATTGCTCCGGCTCGCCTGTGCGACTTTGAAATCCAGCATCTCACTGCGCCCCGGAAACAGAAGGACTTTCGGAGGCGATGTCTGTTGGAGGGTCTTGCTCATCCATTTTCGATGTACACGACGGACGTCCACAAAGGGCCGAAAGCTGCAACCTAGCGAAAACAGCGAAAGGCTAGATTGTGCACCAAGCAGCCAACACGGCATTGGCCATCTTCGTCTATCATGGGCTGTTCGAATGTCAGGAACGGTGTGGAGTGGAGGGAACGGTTCGCAGGAACCGCTATGTCTGCTTCAAACCTGCCCATGATCAGAAAAGACCAGATGCTTACATTCTGCTGACAAAACGAAGCAAAAAAAAGTCCATTCCCTTCCTAACCCATTGATTTTATTGGCGCGCCGGGGAGGATTCGAACCCCCGACCCCCAGATTCGTAGTCTGGTGCTCTATCCAGCTGAGCTACCGGCGCC
>JANQPO010000003.1 GCA_028289445.1 Tepidamorphaceae bacterium | reverse complement strand
CCGCATGTTCTGGCCGCCGATGCGCCGGACCTGCCGGTCGAGGCGGTGGCGCTTGAGCCCAAGCGCTGGGGCGTGTGGGCGGCGGCCATGGGCGGTCTGTCGGACACCGACAATGACGGCGCGATCCCGGGCTGGGATGCCCAGTCGGGCGGGTTCGCCATCGGCGCGGAACACTATGTCCAGGGCATGCCCATTCCGGTCCTCGTCGGTCTGGCCGGCGGCTACAGCATGTCGGATGTCGATTCAACGGCCTCCAATGCCGATGTCGCGAGCTGGCATGCGGGCGTCTATGCGGCGGCCGAGGCCGGGGCGCTGTCGCTGTCGGGTGCGATCTCCTATGCCTGGCAGGACTATGACATGAGCCGGCGGATCGCCTTCGGCGGTGCGGCGGTGACGGCGAATGGCGATGCCGACGGGTCGAGCCTGACGGGCTCTGCGGAGGTGTTCCTCGATGCCGCCCAGTTCGCGGCTCCGCTTGCGGGCTCCGGCTTCGGCGTCGGCCCGCTGGCGACCCTGGACGCGGTCTTTGCCGAGCGCGACGGCTTCACCGAGACCGGCGCCGGTATCCTCAATCTCACCGTGGGGTCCGACGACGCCAACCAGGCGATCACCGGGCTGGGCGTGGCGGCAACGGTGTCGCACATGATGGACGGTGTGCGGGTGATGGGCGACGCGCGTCTCGTGTGGGAGCATGTCTTCGGCGACGATCAGGTGACGAGCAATTCGGCGATTGCCGCGGTCGCGGGCGCCACGTTCGCGACACGGTCGGCGGCGATCGACCGGGACCGGCTGGCGGCCGGCATCGGGGCGGCGATCGACTTCAACGACATGGTCTCCATGCACGCCCGCTATGACGGCGCCTTCTCAAGCTCCACCGTAGACCATCGTGGCGCGGCAGGACTGACCGTCAAGTTCTAGAGCGGGGACCGCACGCCTCACCCCAACGCCATCGCGGACGCGCTACGGCGCGTCTGCTGCCATTCCATCGTCATCCGGGGTGCGGTGCAGCGTTTTGACGGTGCGCCGCAGAACCGGGATCGCTTCATCAACGATGCGGGCGCCACACCGCGAACGATCCCGGATAAACGCGACGCGCTTTCCGGAATGACGCGAGAGGTGTGCAGCTCACCCCGTTCCCCTCTAAGACATAGGGAACCCCAGCGCCCGCAATTCCTCCGCGAGCGCGGGCGCGTCAGTGAAGTGGAGCGCCTGCATGCCGACGGCCCTGGCGCCATCGACGTTCTTGAGCGAGTCATCGATGAACACACACGACCGCGCGTCGAGACCGTTACGGTCGAGGAGGCGGTGGTAGATGGCCGGGTCCGGCTTCAACAGGAATTCGTCGCCAGACACTAGGATGTCGCGAAACCGCTCGAAGACGGGAAACTTCGGGCGCGCGATGGCGAACTTTTCCGACGAGAAATTCGTCAGCGCATAAAGAGGCACCGCACGGGCGTGCAGCGTCTCCACAATGTCCGCCGTTCCGTCGACCGGCCCATGGACCGTTTCTTCCCACCTGGCGTTAAAGGCATGGATAAGATCGGCGTATTCGGGATGCTCGGCCGCGAGTTCGGCGCAGCCCTCGCCCCAAGTCTTGCCGGCGTCCATCTGGACGTTCCAGTCATGGGTAATAACGTTCTCGCGCACGTGGCGAGCACGCTCCGGCGTCCCAGCCAGAGCCTCGATCAGAGGCGCCATGTCCCACTTCAATAGGACGTTGCCGATGTCGAAAATAGCGGTGTCGACTTTGGATGGAGACATGATTTGGATGGTCCTGTCAGTGCGTCGGCGCTGGATAGCCGACTCGCAGTGACTTGCCAAATCCGACGATCCGGCCTAGGTCGAGGCCTCTCTCATGTTTGCCTGACACGTCCATGACCGACCCTGCACCTTGGATGACCATACCCTTGCGCACGCTTGCTGCGGAGACCGACCGCGAAGCGTTGTGGGATGCTGCGGATGCCGCGGTCGAGGCCCGGGAGAACGATGTCCTCGCCTTTGTCAACCTGGAGGACAGGACGGCGCGGCGGACACGCTTGCGGCAAACCGTCGATGGGCCGCTTGGCGGCCTACCGTTCGGTGTCAAAGACATTTTCGAGACGGCGGATTTGCCCAGCGCATTCGGCTCACCGATCTACGAAGGCCATCGCCCGGCGGCCGATGCGGTTTGCGTGGCCCTTCTTCGGGCGGCGGGCGGCGCTGTCTACGGCAAGACGGTGACCACGGAGTTCGCCTCCTTTCACCCCGGCCCGACACGGAACCCGCACAATCTTGATCACTCGCCAGGCGGCTCGTCGTCCGGATCGGCGGCGGCGGTCGCGGCCGGGATGCTGCCCTTTGCGCTCGGCACGCAGACGGGGGGATCGGTCATCCGCCCGGCGGCGTTTTGTGGGGTCGTCGGGTTCAAGCCGACGTTCAATCTCATCCCGACGCCCGGCATGAAAACCTTCGCCTGGTCGCTCGACACGGTCGGCGTCTTCACTCATCGCGTCGCGGATGCGGCCTTCGTTACGGAGGCCATGGCGGGTCGTTCGATGGCGGCCCCGGCGCCTGGCAAAGAGTTGCGGATCGGACGCTGCAAGACTCCGATGTTCAGCGAAGCCGACGATGACATGGCAGCGGGTCTGGACAACGCGGCGTCGCTTCTATCTTCCTTTGGCTACGCGGTCTCCGACATCTCGCTTCCTGAGATCTTCGCCAAGGCGCATAAGGCCCACGATGTCCTCAACGATCACGAGGGCGCCTTGTCGCTCAGCCATGAGTGGCATCACCATCGCGACCGGATCAGCCCGACACTGCGGGACATTATCCAGTCGGGCTTGGCGTACGATGCGGAGACTTATGACGCGGCGCGCCAGACCATGAAGGCGGCGCGGCTGGCGCTCATGGCCGTCTGGAACGAGGTTGACGTGCTCGTCGCGCCTTCGGCGCCGGGTGCCGCGCCGCTGGGACAGACAACGACGGGAAGTTCCGTTTTCAATCGGCTGTGGACGGCGATGGGCGTTCCCTGCGTCAATGTCCCTGGACTGTCCACGGACGATGGTCTGCCGCTCGGCATCCAGGTGATCGGCCCGGCGCTTGCCGATGCGAAGACCCTGGCGGCCGCCGCGTGCGTCGAAACCGTGCTCAACCCATCGAATTAGCGTCAGGACTCGTCGATGTCATCCGTGCTGACTTTTGGCATCGCGGTGCATGATCTGGTGTTCCAGGTCGACGAGATGCCCCATGCGCCGGTGAAGCATCGCGCCATCGGGTTTGCGGCCGTTGGCGGGGGAACCGGCGCCAACGCGGCCGTAACGGTCGCCCGGCTTGGCGGCCGGTCGTTGCTCGCCAGCGCGATCGGCGACGACGGCATCGGCGATACGATCCTCGCCGAGCTTGAAGCCGATGGCGTTGATTGCCGCCTTGTCCATCGCGCGCCTGGAATGGTCTCGCCGGTCTCGGCGGTCTTCGTCGACACGGCCGGCGAACGGCTGGTGATGAACTATAAGGACCCCGGGTTGCCGAACGGCATGGACTTTGTTCCAGAGGATCTATCCGGCATCGACGCGGTCATGGCCGATGTGCGCTGGGAGGACGGCTCGACGGCGCTGTTTGAACGGGCGAAGGCACACGGCATCCCTCGCCTGCTTGATGCGGACAGGGCACCTGTCGCCGAGGCGACGATGCGCCACGCCAGCCATGTGGCGCTTTCGGCTCCGGCGCTGCGCCATATGTCCGGCGAAACTGACTTGCCGGTAGGATTGAGGCGCCTGGCCAAAGACTGTGCCGCTGAACTCTCTGTCACCGATGGAGCCGAAGGGGTGTTCTGGCTTGACGGTGACATCGTCCGCCATCTTCCCGCATTCGCCATCGAGGCCGTGGACACGCTTGGCGCCGGCGATGTTTTTCATGGCGCTTTGGCGCTCGCCCTGGCAGAAGGAAAGAGCGGCGCCGATGCCTATCGGTTCGCATCGGCCGCCGCTGCTATCAAATGCACCCACTTTGGCGGCCGCGCCGGCATCCCGAACCGCGCCGCCGTGGAAGCGCTGATCACGGAGACCGCTGGATGACCATTTCGGCCGGCAAGCTTTGGGGTATCCGTCGCCTCGCCGATCGCGGCGGACGGTTCAAGATGGTCGCTGTCGACCAGCGCCCGCCGATCAAGAACCTGATCAAGGACCGGCGCGGTCTTAACGAAGCCCCATACGATGACGTTGCCGGCTTTAAGGCGATGCTTGTCGAGGAGCTTATCGACGGCGCGACAGCCGTTCTCGTCGATCCGCATTTCGCCTATCCCCGCGCCATGCGGTTTTTCGATCCGGCGAAGGGATTGATCCTGACGCTGGAGGATTCGCTATTTTCCGAAACCGATGGCGCGCGTCTTTCGTCGGAGATCGACGATTGGTCGGTTGAGAAGATCAAGCGGGTCGGTGGCGATGCGGTGAAGGTGCTGGCTTGGTACCGACCAGACGCGCCGCCTTCCGTCTGTTCGGCCCAGCAGGACTTCGTCAAGCGGATCGGCGAGGCTTGTGCCCGGTACGACATCCCTTACGTCTTCGAACTCTTGGTCTATCCACTTCCAGGCGACGTCGACCAGACCAAGGACTATGTCGAAATGGGCGGCAAGACTCCGGATCATGTGCTGGCTAGCGTCGAGGAATTCGCCAAAGCGGACTACGGCGTTGACGTTTTCAAGCTGGAAAGCCCGGTCGGTGCCGATGCGGTGCCTGGTGTCGGGAACGACGGCTGGGAGGCCGTCCAGGCGCAGTTCGATGAGCTGGGCAAGCTTGCCGGGCGACCCTGGGTGATGCTGTCGGCTGGCGCCGGCATGGGCGCATTCCGCAATATCCTCACTCATGCCTACCGCGCCGGTGCCTCGGGCTATCTGGCCGGCCGCGCGATTTGGGCCGAGGCCTTTCAAGCCTTCCCGGACTTGGACGCGATCCGTGCCGGCCTACGCCAGGATGCGGTGCCCTATGTCGCCGAACTGAACGCACTGACCGATCAAGAGGCTACACCCTGGCACGATCACCCGGTCTACGGCGGCCGGCCGGACGTAACGCCGAACGATGCCGGATTCCGGCACGCCTATCCAGGCTTTGGGGGCTGAAATGGCGACGATTGCCGCGCTCGCTCTTGCCCGCCCAACCTTCGACGTTCCGCTCGCCGAGACGATTGCGGTAAAGGCGTATCAAGCCCTCGATACGATCGGCCACACGATCGTCGGGCCGCGCCATTTGCTGATGGACGGCGACGCCACGGAAGCGGCGATCCGGGATATCTCGGACCATGCCGTCGACCTGATGCTGATCCTCCAAGTGTCGTTCACCGACGCTTCGATGACGGTCGAGATCGCCCGGCGGATCGACGCACCCGCCGTAATCTGGGCATTCCCGGAAGCACGGACCGGCGGTCGCCTCCGGCTAAACTCCTTTTGCGGGCTCAACCTCGCCGCCCACGCGCTCGGTCGCGCAGAGATCGATTGCGCCACGCTCTACGGTCCGCCTGACCTTGCGGATCTCAACTCCGCGCTCGAGGCTGTGCTTACCGGGCATCAGGCACAGACGAACCCACATCAGGCGCCGCCGGAGCCGACGGCGGACGACCAAGTGAAAGCCGGCACCGCGTTCGCAGCAATCAACGGAAGCAGCATAGGCCTGGTTGGCGAGCACCCCGTCGGTTTTGACACCTGCCGATACGACGCGAGCGAACTTGATCGGCTGGCTTCCGTAACGGTCGATCCTATCGCCCTTGAGACGGTCTTCGACCGCGCGCGGGCAGCCGACGCGGGATCCGTTATGCAGACGCGATTGGCAACGGCGAATACGCTCGCCGGTCTGGACGCCGTGGACCAGGATCAACTCGACCGTTCGTTTCGCGTCCATGACGCGCTCCAGAGCCTCGCCGCTGACCGCGACCTGGCCGGAATCGCCGTGCGCTGCTGGCCCGAGATGTTCACCGACTATGGCTGCGCCGCCTGCGGACCGATGGCGATGATGAACGAGGCGAAAGTACCGTGCGCCTGCGAGGCGGATGTCTACGGCACGCTGACGGCGCTCATCCTTCAGGCACTCTCGAACGAACCGGCACTCCTGGTCGACATCGTCGATATGAACGATGAGACCGACACCGGCGTGTTTTGGCACTGCGGCCTGGCACCGGTGTCGATGGCGAGCGACAAGACGCCGCCACGGGCCGATCTTCATTCGAACCGCAAAATGCCACTGTTGAACGCGTTTGCTCTTAAGCCCGGCCGGATCACGCTCGCCCGCTTGTCCCAGGCAAAGAACCAGACGAAGCTGGTCATCGGCGGCGCTGAGATGGTCGATGCGCCGATGAGCTTTTCGGGAACCTCGGGCGTGGTTCGCTTCGATTCCCCCGTCGCCGAGGTTCGCGATCGGTTGCTTGGCGAGGCACTCGAGCATCACGTCGTCTTCACCTATGGCGATCACCGCGGTGCCCTGGTTGCCCTTGCCGACCGGCTGGGCCTACCGGTGCTCACGCTCTCCTAGGATACTGGCCATGACCCTGCGCTACGCGATCATCGGCTCTGGCATGATGGGTCAAGAGCATATCCGCAACATCGACCTTTTGGACGATGCGGAAGTCGTCGCGATTGCCGACCGCGACGAAGCCATGCGGGTCCAGGCGCAGGAGTTGGTCGGCAGTGCGCAGACGTTTGACGATCACCGCGCTTTGTTATCGGCCGATCTCGCCGACGCCTATGTGATCGCGACCCCCAACCACACGCACATCGACATCGGGCTCGATGTGATTGCCGCAGGCAAGCCGATCCTTGTCGAAAAACCGTTGTGCACGACCGTGGACGATTGCCACCGGCTGAAGACGGCCGCAGAACGCGTTGGAACACCGATCTGGGTGGCGATGGAATACCGCTACATGCCGCCAATTGCGAAACTGATCGAGCGGGTCGAAGACGGCGGAATCGGTGCGATCAAGATGCTAACGATCAGGGAGTATCGGTTTCCATTCCTCGATAAGATTGGCGGATGGAACCGCTTCGCACGCAACACGGGCGGCACGATGGTTGAAAAGTGCTGCCATTTCTTCGACCTGATGCGGCTCATCTTGAGGGCTGAGCCCGTGCGCGTTTTTGCTTCGGGCGGACAAGACGTGAACCATCTGGACGAGCGCTATGATGGCGCCGTGCCCGACATCATCGACAACGGCTATGTCATCGTCGATTTCGACAACGGGACACGGGCACTCCTGGAGTTGTGCATGTTTGCCGAAGGCGCGGAATTCCAGGAGCACGTCACTGCTGTTGGCGACACGGCGGTCATGGAGGCTTTGGTTCCCGGCCCCGACAGATTTGCCGGCGGTGCGCATCGCGACTTTGAGACGATTTATTCCCCGCGCGATACGAAAGCGCCGATCCGCGAGAGCATTTCCCTCGACCCCGCAGTCCGCGTCGCCGGCGACCATCATGGCTCGACCTTCTTCCAACACCGCAACTTTGCGACGATGGTGAGAACCGGCGGGCCGGCGGATGTGACGGTAGACGACGGCCTTCGGGCCGTTGAGATGGGTGTCGCCGCCGAGCTGTCGATCAAGACAGGGAAACCGGTTAGCCTTGGCTGACCCGTCGACACCGGACGCCGCTAAGTGAGCACATGACAAAGACAATCATCATCATCGGCGCCGGACAAGCCGGGCTTCAATCCTGCGTCAGCCTGAGGCAGGGCGGCTTTGAGGGTAAGATCGTGCTTGTCGGCGACGAACCGCACGCGCCTTATCAACGGCCGCCACTCTCAAAGAAGTTTCTTGCCGGCGAAATCGAACTCGAACGCCTCAACTTGCGTCCCGACGCATTTTTTCGTGAGGCCGATATCACACTGGCGCTCGGAACGGCCGTCACGGCGATAGATACCGGTGCACGAACCATCACATTCGACGATGGCGATACACAATCCTATGACACAGCCATTCTGGCGACTGGAACGCGGTCACGACTCATTCCGATCCCCGGACACGACCTTGACGGCGTGATGACGCTTCGGCGGATCGCCGATGTCGAATTCTTCCGACCGTATCTGGCCCTTGGCAGCCGCGTCGCCATCATCGGCGGGGGGTATATCGGACTAGAGGTGGCGGCCGTGGTTCGTGCGCTTGGCCTAGAAGCGACCGTATTTGAGGCTGAAAGCCGCGTGATGCAGCGTGTCGTTTCGCCCGATGTCTCGAACTTCTTCACCGCGCTGCACCGTGAGAACGGCGTGACGATCGAGGCCGACTGCGCCATCAGCCGCATTGTTGGCGACAGCCATTGCACGGGTGTCGAGACATCCGATGGGCGCGTGTTCGAGGCCGATCTGGTTCTGGTCGCCGTCGGCGCTGTGCCGAACACCGAGCTTGCCAAGGCGGCCGGGCTTGCCATCGACAACGGCATCGCCGTCGACGATCACGCGCGCACGTCCGACGAGAACATCTATGCTGCCGGCGATTGCACGAGCTTTCCGTCCGGCAAGTTCGATCGACGCGTGCGCCTGGAAAGTGTGCAAAACGCTATCGATCAGGCTAAGGCTGCGGCCGCCGCTATCGTCGGGAAAGCGTATGTCTACGACCCAGTACCCTGGTTCTGGTCGGATCAATATGACATCAAGCTGCAAATTACCGGTCTCAGCCAAGGCCACGACACAGCGGAACTGATCGGCGATCCGAAGAACAAGTCCTTCAGCGTCGTCTACAGCCAAAATGGCAGACTGATCGCTGTCGACTCCATCAACCAGCCGCGCGCCCACATGCTCGCCCGCCGCGCCATTGGCGGACCAAGGGCGGACTATGATCCGCTCGTCTAAAGGCTCTACCATTTCGTTTCACAGGACCGTGTGATAAGCGCTAGCGCGACAATGGTGATTGCGTAGGACGCCGGCGACTTCCGTGGCAGACAAGAAACCCGACCGCATCAAGCTCGATTCCCGATCGTGGACGCTCCTGAAGCGCCTATGGGTCGACTGGCTCCAGGAAGACTGGAAACGGATGGCGATTGCCCTTGGGCTCATGGGTATCGTTGCAGCCGCCACAGGCGCCTATCCGCTCCTGATCGAGCGCGCCTATTCGCTGTTCGAGACCCGCGACTTTGATCTCATCATGCTCCTGCCGGTCGCGGTCATACTGGTGACCGCGCTCAAGGGCGGAGCTTTCTACATCCAGTCCGTGATGACCGGATCGATCGTTAACGCGGCCATCATGCGCATGCAGAATGCGCTGTTCAGTCATTTGCTCGAAAGCGATCTAGCGCAGATCGGCGCTCATCCAGTCGGCACATTGATCACCCGTTTCACCAATGATCTCAATCTGTTGTCGAACGCCTTCGGCAAGACGATCACCAACTCCATTCGCGACACGCTAACAGTCATCGCGCTGATCATTTCCATGTTCTATCTGGATTGGCTCCTGGCGCTGATCGTGCTTGTCATCTACCCCCTAGCGGCCATCCCCATCATTGAAGTCGGGCGGCGGCTGCGCCGTGTCGCGAAATCGACCCAAGTCCACATGGGTGAGACGACGGCCTTTTTGAATGAGAGTCTCTCCGGCGCGCGGATGATCAAAAGCTACGGCCTTGAGGACTATGAGCGCGAGCGCGCCGGAACGATCTTCCATCGCCTGTTTCAGCTCATGTTGCGGCGGGTGAAGGCGCGGGCGCGGCTCGACCCGCTCCTGGAGGTGCTAGGCGGAATCGCGGTCGCCGGTGTCATCGTTTTCGGCGGCTATCGGATCTCGACCGGCGCCGGCACGATTGGCGGCTTTACCGGGTTTGTCTCTGCCCTCTTGATCGCCGCGCAGCCAGTGCGTTCCATCGGCCAGCTCAACGCGGCGATCCAGGAGGGCCTCTCCGCCGCACAACGCTACTACCAGCTCTTCGATCAACAGCCTCGGATCGTCGAGAAGTTTGGCGCCCCGGCGCTGGCGATCGATAAAGCCGCGATCGTTTTCGACGATGTCCGATTTGCTTATGCCGCACCGCCGGCGCTAGCGGAGGCCGAGGAGGACGAACCGGAGCCGGTATCGGCGCTCAACGGTGTCTCGTTCACCGTGCCCGCCGGTAAGACCGTGGCTTTGGTCGGCGCGTCCGGCGCCGGCAAGACGACGGTGATGAACCTCATTCCTCGCCTTTTCGATGCTGCGTCCGGCACAATCAGCATCGACGGTCAGGACGTCCGGGACGTATCGCTGAAGAGCCTACGCGGCGCGATCGCGCTAGTGTCGCAGGATATCGTGCTGTTCAACGATACCGTGGCCCAGAACATTTCGTTCGGGCGCGCCGATGCCGACCGCGACGCCATTACGGAGGCTGCCCGCGCCGCCGCGGCTCATGACTTCATCTCCGGTTTGCCGGAAGGTTATGACACCGTTGTCGGCGACCGAGGATCGCGGCTTTCAGGCGGCGAGCGCCAGCGCTTGTCGATCGCCCGCGCGATCTTGAAAGATGCACCGATCCTTCTCCTAGACGAGGCGACCAGTTCGCTTGACGCGGAATCAGAACGTCAGATTCAAGTGGCGCTCGACCGATTAACCCGCAACCGTACGACCCTGGTCATCGCGCATCGCCTGGCGACTGTGCGCAACGCCCATCAGATCTGCGTCATGGAGGCGGGGCGTGTTGTCGAGACCGGCACGCATAGCGAACTCGTCGTCAAAGGCGGGATCTACGCCAAGCTGGCAGCGCTTCAATTCGGCGGCGTAAAGGCCGCACAGACGGTAGGATCACTCTAACAATCGTCTGGATTGCCGGGTCAAGCCTGGCGACGGCGAGTCGACACTCTGCGCTTTATCCTGTTCTGTCGCTCGATTTGTCCGAAAACCGGTTCCCACTTTTCGGATCTCGCTATGTTTCACTCCCGGCCGAGAACCTTGTCGACCAGGAGATTTGGCCAGAAGCCGGCTTTGAACTCCGACCTCAGCGCGGCAGGATCATAGCGCGTGTCAACCCAATCGAAGAAGTCGATTGGCGCCTGACGGTTGTCGTCGCGATAGCGCTCCAGCATGAAATCGAGAATACCGGTATTGGCATGGCGAAAATGGCCAAACCGCACGCTTAACTGTTTCAGCGCCGTTTCCACCGGCGCGCCCTTGCGGATCATCATATAAAGCGCGCTCATCAGGCCGGCCCGATCGGCACCCGATTTGCAGTGCATGAGGGCCGGATAAGCTATCTGATCGAGCAGTTTGCGCACGTCGTGCAACTGCTCTCGGCTCGGCAGGTCGCGCGAGCGCATCCGAAAATCGACCAGATCGAGCCCAAGTTTTTCGCACTTGGCGGCCTCTAGCGCGTAGAAGGACTGCGGGCTCGGGCCGCGCAGATTGATGATCGTGCGGATGCCCCGGTCGCGCAGCAGTTTCAGATCCTTAGGCGAGGGCTGGGCCGAGCGCCACATCTCATCCGACAGTCTATGCGGCCGGTTGTAGAACAGGCGGAACATGCCATGGTCGGACAAAAGCAGATTGGCATAAGCGCGCAGCCGACCGGCCGGCTGGCGCAGCGCGTCGTAGTCCGAGTCAGTCGGGAATTTGTGGCTCGGTTCTTTTTTGAGCATGATCCGGAGGGTCTTGTTGCACCCGGTAAATGGATGCCTGCCTAGTTGCTGTCAAGCGGCGACCGACCGCGATTGATCAGGCCACGGCATAGATCGTCATAACCGATCAGGCCGACCAGCTTACCGCCTTCCTGCACCGCTACTGGACGACCGGTGCCAACCAGACCGGCCATGATGTCGCGGACCGGTAGATCGGCGTCGGCAAACGCCAAGGCGCCCGCCTCGGCGCGCTCGGGCAGCATGACCGGCTCGGCGCCGCTGATCGTGCCATCGACATGAAACTGGATACCATCAAGACCGGGCATCGATCTGAGCGTTCCCGAGCCAAGCGCCAGGGGTCGCATGACATCGCTGGCGCGTAGCACGTTGAGCGGGTTCATGTGGGCGACGAAATCGGCGACATAGTCGCTTGCCGGTTTCAGCATGATATCCTGCGGTGTGCCCCATTGGACGATCCGGCCGCCCTCCATGATGGCGATGCGATTGCCGAGTTTCAGCGCCTCGTCGAGGTCATGACTGACGAAGATGATGGTCCGGTTGAGCTTCGATTGTAGGTCCAAAAGCTCGTCTTGCAGCCGGTCGCGGATCAGCGGGTCGAGGGCCGAGAACGGTTCGTCCATGAGCAGGATTGGCGCCTCGGTCGCAAAGGCGCGGGCCAGTCCGACGCGCTGTTGCATGCCGCCGGAGAGCTGATCGACGCGGGCATCGGCCCATTGTTCCAGGTGCACTAGGGCCAACTGGGCCTTGACCCGCTCGGCGCGCTTGGTTTTCGGCACGCCGGCGAGCTCCAGCCCGAAGCCCACATTCTCGGCTACCGTGCGCCAGGGCAAAAGCGCGAACTGCTGAAACACCATCGTGACATGGTCCGTCCGCATCCGCCGCAAGGTGGCCGCATCCGTGTGCGCCACATCGACCGGTTTCTCGCCGTCGTGCACCGTCACCGTTCCGCGGATAACCGGGTTTAGGCCGTTGACAGCGCGCAGGAGCGTCGACTTACCCGACCCGGACAAGCCCATCAAAACGGAGATTTCGCCGGGCATCACATCGAGGGTGCATCCGGCGGCACCCAGAACCTGATTGGTCGCCTTTTGAATCTCCTCGCGGCTCCTGCCCTGGTCGATCAACGGCAGGGCGGACTCGGGCTTGTTGCCGAAAACGATGTCGACATCGCGGAAAGAGACAGCCGGTGTCGTCATCGCCCGGTCTTCGCTTCCGTCCGGAATAGGCGATCGAGGATGATGGCGATCAAGACGATGGCCAACCCGACTTCGAAGCCCTTGGCGATGTTTACCTGGTTCAAAGCGCGTAGTGTCGGCACACCCAATCCGTCAGCGCCCACCAATGCCGCGATCACGACCATGGACAACGAGAGCATGATGGTCTGGGTGAGGCCCGCCATGATCTGCGGCATGGCGTAGGGCAGTTCGACCTTCCAAAGCAGTTGGCGCGGGGTCGCGCCGAACGCCTGGCCCGCCTCGATCAGCGCTTTCGGCGTTGAGGAAATGCCCAAATGAGTCAATCGGATCGGCGCCGGAATGGCAAAGATCACGGTCGCGATCAGGCCCGGCACCATGCCGAGGCCGAACAGGATCAACGCCGGGATCAGATAAACAAAAGTCGGGATGGTCTGCATCAAATCGAGCACCGGCCGGAGCGCTGAGAAAAGCCAGGGGCGCCGCGCCGCCGCGATGCCGACCGGTACGCCCACGCCCATGCACACCAACGATGACGCAAGCACCAGCGCGAGGGTCTCCGTCGTTTCCTCCCAGTACCCCTGGTTGATGATGAGCATCAGACCAAGCGCGACAAAGGTGGAAAACAGGACGGACTTTCGAACATAGGCGGCAACGGCCGTCACGATTGCGACCAGCGCCAAGGGATGCGGCCACTGCAGGAGGAAAAGCAGCGCTTGGATGACGGCATCAAGCGCGGAGGCGATCAGATCGAACAGACCGGCGGCATTGTCCGTCAGCCAGTCGACCAGTGCCTTTGCCCACTTCCCGATCGGAATCTTGTTATCGGTCAGCCATTCCATGGATTCCGTCTACGCGGAATGACGGCCGGCTGCAATGGTGGGGTGGAGATTGGTCGGTGAAGAGAACAGTTGCCAAAAGCAGTGCTGCCCCAGAGACTCATGAGAGCAGCCGGTCGCCCTGCTCGTCGATGACCTGCTTGGCTTTCCTGACCGTGGCTTCGGTCGCGTCGTCGATGGAAGCGAAGAGATCGGCGCGAATCAAAAGGTGCTCCTTCACCTCGCCGTCGATCTCCTTGGAAATTACGCCGTGGAGCCGGTACTGCCCGCCTTCCTTTTGCGGCGTGGCGGCGATGCGAAAGCCCTCGTGCTCGGTTTCGGCTGTCGCCGCCGAGTCGCCGCCGGCTTCGTCCGATCCGCCGCCGAAAAGTTTCTTTAGGAATGACATCGCGCCACCATCACGCTTGTTTCCTTGCGATGGTGACACGATTGACAATGCATTGTCGAGAATCGCGCGCCCTTCAATTCGTCACACATGCCGGTGAGGCGACGTCCAGCAGGCGCCAAACCGTATATGGTCGTGTTCAGTTTTGCTCCTTCTTGAGGATTGCCATGTCTCGACCTTTCATCGCGGCGACCGTGTTGGCCGCAATCCTGCTTTGCGCCATGACCAGCGCGCTGCGCGCGGCACCGCTCAGCGACGAAGCCGTCGGCAGCGAAAGCCACGCGGTAATATTCGGCTCGCCGTCGCAATCCAACGCCGCGCTTGAAGGTTTGGCCGCGCGAGGAGATTCAGACGTCGTCGCCAGCTTGGTGCTCGCGTTGCGCTATCGGCGCCAAGACCCGCCCATTCTCGATGCTTTGACCAAAGTCACCGGGACCAAGATCACCGATTGGCAAGACGTCATGCTGTGGCAGGAGGCGCGTCCCGAAGTCGTGCCGCATGACAGCTATCGTGAGCTCAAGCTCGATGTCTTTCAGCGCATCGATCCGCAATTTCTGCGTTTCTTAGGCGACGAGCGCGGCAAGCAGGAGAACCTCAAAATCCGGTTGGAAGAAATCACCTGGGGCGGCGTTCAAGTCGACGGCATTCCGTCGCTCGACGACCCTGAACTGATCGCCGCCGATGAGGCCGACTATCTGCAGGACGACGATCTGGTGTTCGGCGTTGAAATCAACGGCGATGTTCGCGCCTATCCCCTGCGCATCATGGGCTGGCACGAAATGTTCAACGAGACCATTGGCGGCGTGCCGGTGGCGCTCGCCTATTGCACCTTGTGCGGTGCGGGCATCCTCTTCGAAACCCTGGTGCCGGGCCGGGACAAGCCGTTCGTCTTCGGCTCGTCCGGCTTTCTCTATCGCTCCAACAAATTGATGTTCGACCGTGAGACCGACAGCCTCTGGAACCAGTTCACGGGCAAACCGGTCAGCGGGCCGTTGGTCGACTCCGGCCTCATGCTCAAGATCCGGCCGGTCGCAACCACGTCCTGGGGGCGCTGGAAGGCGCTTCATCCCGACACCAAAGTGCTCTCACTGAACACCGGGCATCGGCGCGACTACGGATCGGGCGTCGTCTATCGCGATTATTTCGCCAGCCCGGACCTGATGTTCCCAACGATTGTGCGCGACGAATCCGTTGCCAAGCGCAAGGACCGCGTCTTTGGGATTCGCGATGTCGCGGCCGCCAAGGCCTGGCCGATCGCGGCGTTCAAGGGCGGCAGAGTGATCAACGACGCCGTTGGGAGCCGCAATGTCGTGCTGATCGGCGACGCGGAGACGCGCACCGTTCGGGCCTATGACCGGCGGGACATGGAGTTCGCAAGCGGCTCAGCATCGAACCTCGTCGCCGGGCCGGGCGGCAATTGGACGATCACCGAAAGCGATCTGGTTGGACCCGACGGGACAAAACTTGCCCGCGTGCCCGGCCATCTTAGCTACTGGTTCGCCTGGGACGGCTATTTGGGCGCCGACAGCGAACTTTATACGGAGTGAGCATGCTTTCGGCGATGGCCAAAAAGATCTAAACTAAAACTTGAATGCAGATCGAATGATGTCATGGAGCTTTTTGGCTCCGGTTCTATCCAACTGTATTGTTTGGCTCTTCTTTCCGGGGAATTCACGTGAGGAGCGACCGTAGCTATCGATCTGTAGAAGCACCCGACCGTCATTCTCAAAAACAGTGTAAGAAGCTTCGATTTCATCATGGACCGAGTTTCGATCCATGTGCTTCTTCGTGAATTTTCGGATCAGCGCCAAGGCATCGCCTCAATCGAATTCGGCAATCAGTTGTCCAGGAAGCTCCTGAGCTTCCGTGACCGGCTCGGGTGCTTCAGCTTGCGGAGCGCTTTCGCCTCGATCTGGCGGATGCGCTCGCGGGTGACGGAGAACTGTTGACCGACCTCTTCCAGCGTGTGGTCGGTGTTCATGCCGATACCGAAGCGCATACGCAGAACACGCTCCTCGCGGGGCGTCAGCGAGGCCAGAACCCGTGTCGTCGTCTCGCGCAGGTTCGACTGGATCGCCGCATCAATCGGCAGGACCGCATTCTTGTCCTCGATGAAGTCGCCCAGATGGGAATCTTCCTCGTCGCCGATCGGCGTTTCGAGCGAAATCGGCTCCTTGGCGATCTTGAGGACCTTGCGGACCTTTTCGAGCGGCATGGCGAGCTTTTCGGCCAGTTCCTCCGGCGTCGGCTCGCGGCCGATCTCGTGCAGCATCTGGCGCGAGGTGCGGACGATCTTGTTGATTGTCTCGATCATGTGGACCGGAATGCGGATGGTGCGCGCCTGGTCAGCGATCGACCGGGTAATCGCCTGGCGGATCCACCAGGTGGCGTAGGTGGAGAACTTGTAGCCGCGACGGTATTCGAACTTATCGACCGCCTTCATGAGGCCGATATTGCCCTCCTGGATCAGGTCCAGGAATTGCAGGCCGCGATTGGTGTATTTCTTGGCGATCGAGATCACGAGACGGAGATTGGCCTCGACCATCTCCTTTTTCGCCTGGCGGGCCTCGCGCTCGCCCTTTTGCACCATGTGGACGATCTTGCGGAACTCGGAAATGTCCAAGCCGGTTTCCGTCGCCAGCGTCTGGATTTCGCCGCGCAGGTCCTTGATGGCCTTGCGATCTTTCTGGACGAAGGCCTTCCAGCCCTTGGTCTTCAGTTTCGAGACGCGGGTCAGCCAGTTCGGGTCAAGCTCGTTGGTCTGGTACTCGGCCAGGAACTCCACGCGCGGCACGCCATAGCTTTCCGCAAGGCGCAGAAGCCGGCCCTCTAGGCCGATCAGGCGCTTGTTGATGGCGTAGAGCTGCTCGACCAGGGCGTCGATGCGCGCCTGATTGAGCGCCAAGCTCTTCACGTCGGCGACGATCTCTTCCTTGAGCTTGCCGTAGCGACGCTCCTGCGACGTCGACAGCGATTTGTTCTGCAACTGCTGTTCGACGTTTTGATCCTGCAAGCGGCGCAGCTTCTTATAGTTGGACGCGATCTTGTCGAAGGTTTCCAAGACCCCCGGCTTTAGCTCCGCTTCCATTGCCGACAACGAGAGATTGTTCTCGAAATCGTCGTCATCCTCGTCGTCGTCCTCGCCCTCGCCTTCTCCGTCCGTCTGGTCCTCGGACTCCTCGTCATCGGAGGCCGCCGCGGGTTTTTCGGCCACCGGTGCTTCCGGCGCCGGGGCGGGTGCGGCCTCGGCCGGCTGACCGCCTTCACCGCCTTCCGCTGCGTTGCCACCCTCAGCGGTGGCGTCGTTCATCTTGGCGTCCGGGCCGGCATAGGTCGCTTCGAGATCGATAATGTCGCGCAACAGCACCTGGCCTTCGTTCAACTCGTCACGCCAGATGATGATCGCCTGGAAGGTCAGCGGGCTTTCGCACAAACCGGCGATCATGGCCTCGCGACCGGCCTCGATGCGCTTGGCAATCGCGATCTCGCCTTCGCGGGAGAGAAGCTCGACGGTGCCCATCTCGCGCAGATACATGCGGACTGGATCGTCGGTGCGTTCGGCCGGCTCGCTGGTCTTGGCGGTCTTGGCGATAGCGCCGCGTTCGGGGGTCGCAACTTCCGTCGACGCTTCGTCGTCGACGCCTTCGGGCTCCTCGGCTTCTTCCGTCTCGACAACGTTGATGCCCATCTCGGACAACATGGCCATCGTGTCTTCGATTTGCTCCGACGTGACTTCCGCCGAGGGCAGGACCTCGTTCAGTTCGTCATAGGTGACGTAGCCGCGCTTGCGCGCAGCTTTGATCATCTTCTTGACGGCGGCATCGGAGAGGTCGAGAAGCGGCCCGTCTTGGCCGTCCGCCTTTTTCTGTGTTGCCGTCGCTTCCTTAGCCGCTACCGCCATGATCCTGTCGATGCTCCATACCGCCCGGTTCGTTAGCCGATCCGGGGTTCAATTGCCTTCGCCAAAGTGGCGCGCAGTTTCGCGCGCCTTTGCCCATGGGGCATAGGGGCGTTTCGCGTCACGCAAAACACCCTGATCCCGTGTCTAATGCCGCACCCCTTAAGCCGGCATTAACCCTGATCGCCGCACGAGGCGCCTGCATCATGAAAAACAGCCGCTGACTCACCACGAAGCGGCCGATTTTTCAAGCCGATAATCGCGTTTGGCGCCCAAGATCGGCGCCACTAAACGGATTTAACCTTTCGCCCCGATGACAGCCCAAAATCGTCGCTTAGCGCCTCGGTGCCCGCCAGCGAGCGGATTTGCGCGTTGATGGCCCTTAGCCGTTCGAAGCTTTCTTCGGTCCATTCCTCGCTCAAGGCACGTTCTGCGACCTTCAACTCCCTATGTAGGGTCACTTCGCGATGGTGAAAGGTCACAATCTGCATCCAAGCGAATTCGGCATCATCCAGCCCGGTGTCGGGGTCCAGCCACCAATAGCTATGATGGGTGACGATGCGTTTGACGGCTGCGATTCTGTCGGCGACAGCGTCATCATCCCGGCCGGCCAGCGGCGGCGCGTCGGGATCGGCACAGGCCTCGATGATCAAGTCGCGCAATTCGGAAAGCCGCGAATCGGAAAATTCAAGATCGGCGAACATCTCCGTGTGGCGATCGATCAGGTCTGGGTGATTGATGCCGCCAAGCAGGATGAGTGCTTCACGCTCCGATGCTTGCAGGCCGGTGGCCTTGACCCTGCGGCTCTTCAAGGTATCGGCAACTGGCGCGACCGTGGAAACCGGCGGCCCACCGGCCCGGCGTCTGTCGCCCTTCCGCCCGTTTGCCTTTCGCCGGCGATCGCCACGCAAGCCCGTTAGCCGCGCATCGAACGCATCGCGATAGTGACGGCGCACCGCCTCGTCGCGGATGTCGCGGACGAGCGCTCCGATTCGGGACTCAAATGCGGCGCGACGCTCCGGCGTCGTCCATTCACCGGCCTCGAACTCCCGCATCCACAAGAGTTCGATAAGCGGCTGCGCTTTGTCGAGGATATCTTGCATCGCGCCCGGTCCCTGGCGCTTGATGACGTCGTCCGGGTCCAGCCCGTCTGGCAGAAGTGCGAAACGAAGGCTCTTTCCAGGCCGCAAATGCGATAAGGCCAAGTCAATCGCCCGATAGGCCGCGGCAAGACCGGCGCGGTCGCCGTCGAAACACAGGATCGGCTCGTCCGCCATGCGCCACAAGAGGCCGAGTTGGTCCTCCGTCAAGGCCGTGCCAAGCGGCGCGACCGCTCCGCCGAACCCAGCGGCAGAAAGCGCGATCACGTCCATGTAGCCTTCAGCCACGACGAGCGCGGCGCCGCCATGGATGGCCGGCCGGGCGCGATGGGCGTTGTAGAGCATTGTGCCCTTGTGAAAGAGCGGTGTCTCGGGCGAGTTCAGGTATTTCGCCGGCACATCGGACGACAGGGCACGCCCGCCGAAGCCAACCGTGCGTCCGCGCAGGTCGGCGATCGGAAACACGATACGGTCGCGGAACCGATCGTAGGCGACCGGGATATCATCGCCGTCGATCAGGAGCCCGGTCTTGACCATCGCCTCGCGGGATATGCCGGCCGATTCCAAATGGCTGCGCAACGCTGAGCGACTGTTCGGCGCGTAGCCGATGCCGAAGTTCTCCTGCACCGTCGCCGAAACGCCGCGGTCGGAAAGATAACCACGAGCCGCCGCGCCGTCCGATGTTTCAAGCGCCTGGCGGAAAAATGCGGCGGCCCTGTCCATCACCGCATGGAGATCGTCGCGTTCGCGTTCGCGTTCCTCGGCCCTGGGATCGCGCGCCGGCAGGGGGACACCTGCTTCATTCGCCAACCGCTCGACGGCTTCGGCAAAGCCCAATCCCTCGGTTTCCATCAAAAAGCGGAAGATGTCGCCATGCTTGCCGCTCGAAAAGCAGTGATAGAAGCCTTTTTGGTCGTTGACGGTGAACGACGGCGTCTTTTCGCGATTGAACGGCGAAAGGCCGACGAATTCGCGGCCACGCTTCTTCAGGCGCACCCGACGCCCGACAACCGATGACACCGGCAATCGAGCGCGGATTTCATCCAGAAATGAAGGCGTGAACCGCAATGGCGATGTCCTTGTCCAGCCGGCTGTGTGCCGACCTGCGTTTATGCCGGGATTCGGATGGCGAATCATATCATGACGACGCGATTTCCCGGCTGGTTCGAGCGGACGGCCAGCTATCCACAATCCATCAACATCTATCCCCAGGTCAGTCGCCGTGCCCGGCGAACTCACGATCTTCGCAAGTCCTGTCACGTTGTGTTGAGATCGACCGTGGCTCGGCTGACGACTTGGGATTCGCTACAAATCGAAAGGGCACGCTGAATCGGATTGAGAACCATCGCGTCAACGCGCAGATGTTAAAGTTACATCCCACGCACGTTGCATATTGGCGCTGCTGCGGTGGGCTATCCGGTGGTCGAAGAGGTCCGGGTGCGCCAGAAATCTGCGTTTTCGGGAGCTGCGGGCGGGCCGGCCGCCCGCTGCGTCACATCTGTCCGGCGAGCTTCTGCTTGACGACTTTCGACGCCATCGCAAAGTCCATCTGCCCCGGATAACGCTCCTTAAGAACCGACATCGTGCGGCCCATATCCTTGAGGCAGTTGGCGCCAACCGATGAAACCGCCTCATCGATCGCGCTTAAAACTTCCTCTTCGCCGAGCTGGCGCGGCAGGAAATCGCGGATGATCTCGATCTCTTCACGCTCCTGCTGCGCAAGTTCGAGTCGACCGGCGGCCTCGAATGCCGTTTCGGATTCTTGCCGCTGTTTGACCATCTTCGCCAGGATTTGCTGGACATCGTCATCGCTGACGCAGTCTTTGCCATTCGACCGGGCGGTGATGTTGCGATCGTTGATCGCCGCCGTCACCAGGCGCAAAGTGCACATTCTGCGACGATCTTGATCTTTGATCGCTGCTTTCAGTTCACGCGCGATTTGATCTTTCAAACTGCCCATTCGTTCACCCCTGGGCCCAAAACGGCACAAAAAAGGCCGCTTAGGTCCATACCCTAGCTTAGTTTGGTTAACGGTATCATAGCCTGATTGGCGAGCAGCAATGCAGCTCCGCCGGTCGGAGTATACGTCCCTTCAACTAACTGCGATCGCATAGACCGGTACTCCGGAGGCACCCTGTGGCGCTCGAGCGAGGCTCTGCAATACGGCATTGTCATCGACTTGACAACCAACCGCAACATCGCAATGTGCGACATAATTTCTCCCGCTTGACTCCGCGCCTTGGAACACGCCGCCATGCCCGTCACCGCGCTCAACACAATCGCCGATCCCTGGTCCGACCTGCCCAATAGCGGCCTTCTTGTTTTCGCCGATGGGCGTGTGCTCTCGGGCCACGGTATCGGCGCCACCGGTGCGGCCGTCGGCGAGGTCTGTTTCAACACCGCGATGACCGGCTATCAGGAAATTCTCACCGATCCGTCCTATGCCGGGCAAATCATTACGTTCACTTTCCCGCATATCGGTAATGTCGGCGCCAATGACGAAGACATCGAAACGGTCAATCTGGCTGCCTCATCTGGCGTTCGCGGCTGCATCGTCAAGGCGTCGGTCACGGACCCGTCCAACTACCGCGCCCTGAAACACTTGGACGCATGGCTGGCCGCGCGTGGCATCGTCGGTCTTTGCGGCGTCGATACGCGGGCGCTAACCAACCTCATCCGCGATACCGGCATGCCCAACGCTGTAATCGCCCATCAGCCTGACGCAGCGTTCGATCTCAATGCCTTAAAGGCCGAAGCCGCCGGATTTGCCGGCCTGGACGGCATGGACCTCGTGCCCATGGTCACGACGGCGCAGCGCTACACCTGGGATGAGGGGTCCTGGTCCTGGCCAGAGGGTTTCGCATCTACCGGAACCACGTCAACCGCCGGGACGCTGCATCATGTGGTGGCGCTCGATTTCGGTGTCAAGCGCAACATTTTGCGACTGCTGGTCGATCATGGCTGCCGCGTGACGGTGGTACCGGCGACAACGTCGGCCGAGGATATTCTTGCGCTAGAGCCGGATGGCATCTTTTTGTCGAACGGGCCGGGCGACCCAGCCGCGACCGGGGAATACGCGGTCCCCACGATCCAGGCCCTGATCGCCTCCGGCAAACCGGTTTTCGGCATCTGCCTCGGCCACCAGATGCTCGGACTGGCGCTCGGCGCCAAGACGATCAAGATGCACCAGGGACACCACGGCGCCAATCATCCGGTGAAGGACTTCACGACGGAAAAGGTCGAGATCGTGTCGATGAACCACGGTTTCGCCGTCGATCGCGACAGTCTGCCGGACGGTGTCGAGGAAACCCATGTATCGCTCTTCGACGGCACGAATTGCGGTCTGCGCGTCACCGGCAAACCGGTGTTTTCCGTTCAGCACCACCCCGAAGCTTCACCCGGCCCCATGGACAGCCATTATCTGTTCGAGCGGTTCGTCGATATGATTAAGACGGTGAATCCGAAGGCCGCCTAAAGCCGCGCTGCGTTGAACGTGTCGCAGGCTTCCATCTCGCCGGTATCGAAGCCGATCTTGAACCAGCGCTGGCGCTGCTCCGAGGTGCCGTGATTGAAGCTTTCGGGCACGACGTAGCCTTGCATCCGCCGCTGGATGGCATCGTCGCCGATTTGCATGGCGGCGTTCAGCGCCTCTTCCAGATCGCCTTCTTCGACCCAACCAGCACGCTCGGTGTAGTGCCCCCAAATGCCCGCGAAACAGTCGGCCTGTAGCTCGACGCGCACTGAAAGCGCATTTTCTTCGGTTTTTGAAAGCCGCCGGCGCATTTCATTGAATTTCGGCAGCACGCCGATGAGGTTTTGCACGTGATGGCCGACTTCATGAGCCAGAACATAGGCTTGTGCGAAATCGCCGGGCGCGCCGAAGCGTCGTTGCAATTCGTTGTAGAAGGACAGGTCGATATAGGCCTTGCGGTCGCCCGGACAGTAGAACGGACCGGAGGCGGCCGACGCAAAGCCGCATGCCGAGCGCACCGATCCGGTGAACAGCACAAGGGTCGGCTCGCTATAGGTGCCGCCGGCGCGCTTGAAGACATCACGCCACACAGCTTCGGTATCGGCCAGCACGGTTGCGACAAACGCCTTCATCTCGTCGTCGCGGGCCGCGCCGGGTGACGGCGCTGGTGCCCGTGTTTGCGTCTTAACGCCAGGATCGAGGCCAACGCCGCCTTCTGTCAGTAATGTCAGCGGATTGATGCCGAGCAGCCAGGCAATCACCAGAAGGACAAGGAGGCCGCCGATACCGCCGCCGAACCCGGCCTGGCGGCTGCGGGGCAGTCGCACACGGCCACCTCTTGGCAGTCGAAGCCGTCCTCCGCCCGAGCGTCCGCGCCGGTCCTCGATATTGGTGCTTTGCCGCCGTCCGCGCCAGCGCATGAACGCCCTCCCTCAAGCGCGAAAAGGGAGTTATGGCGGAAAAGCGTGAGGTCTTCAATGCGACGTCGCCCGGTGAGCGGCGCATGCAAAGGCCCTCAACGTGCGGCTTGTTTTCGCGAGAAGCGTCCCCAGATCGCGAGGCCAAATACGACGGCAAAGAGCAGACCAACGATCACGCTCGCATCGATCGAGAACTGGAAACCGTCGGGGAACAGAGGCTGCAGCAAGACGCGATACATCAGCCGGTCGGGGACAAGCGTGAAGCCACCGGCCAACAGCAAACCGCCGAAGTATGTCGATCGCATCGCCGATCGGTGTGCTGCGACGTTGCTATTGCGAATTGCCCAAAGCGCCTGGCCAAGACTGCCGATAACAAGGATTGACAGGATGTGGATGGGGCTGAAATCGCCCCACATCCTGATCTCATGGATGAAAAACGAACTGACGGCAACGATCAGCATCAGCCCGACCCAAAGACGCCCTATCGCTTTGTGCGTGGCATCGCCCTTCTTGCGCCGCAGCACCAATGTCCCCAACATGAGGGCGAGGATCGCGGCAGCAACGTGGACCTGGACGGCAAGTTCGGCTGCAAGCAAGGGCGCAAGGTTCACGGCGTCGCTCCGCTTGAATTTCGGTTCCGGTCACGTAGGACTCCGGCATGGCGAACGGCAAGCACGACTCCGTGGACGGCTCCGAAAACTCCGCGAATGGGCGCGCCCGGCAATTCACGCTTCGTGAAGTGCGATCGATATCGTCCAGTCGCCGGTTTTGGATCGGGCTGACGGCCGTAGTCTTGATCCTCGCCGTCAGCGGTCCATTCGATACCGACGAGACGATGATGTTTGCGACCCGGCTCGCGTATTGGGCCGTCATCTGTGTTTCGACGTTTTTCGTCGGGTTCGTGGTTTCGGGCGCTGTCGCCGAGTCCTTAAGACCAACGGGATTACCGTCGCTGGCCGCTTACCTGGTCGGTGGCATCGTCGCCGGCCTGCCCATCGCCGGTGTTGTATGGGCGGTCAACATGATCGGGTTGGGTGCCGACCTGAAGCCGCTCTCAGAGTTCTTGGAGTTGGTGATCTATACCTCGGCGATTTCGGCCGCGATCGTGGTCATCTACGCCGCAGTCGAAGGGCGCCCTCCCGGTGCGAGGCCGGCATCCGCATCCCCCGCAGTCAAGGACGACCACCCCTTCTTTCGGCGTTTGTCCAAACCGATTGGCCGCGACCTGATCACGCTTCAGGCGCAAGACCACTACATCGAAGTCCGCACAACGGCCGGGAGCGAACTCATCCTCATGCGACTAGGCGACGCCGAACGGGAGCTTGCCGACTGGCCGGGAATCCGCGTCCATCGCTCCTGGTGGGTCGCACACAGCCATGTTGCCCAATCGGCACGCGACAACGGGCGGTTGGTTTTGCACCTGACCGACGGCACCACGGTTCCGGTCAGCCGGTCTTATCAAAAGGCGGTATCGCTGTTCTTGAAACCTGAGGACTGACGTCGATTTGCGCGACTTGGCGCTTCGGGATCGAAAGCCGCGGATATCGCCGAAAGCGGGGTATCACAGCCGAACGAGTTGCACTATAAGGCGCCTTTAGCCAGCAATGAGATGGACGCACCGGGCGGCTTCAACCGCCCGCTTTTTGTGCGCCGCCGCCGGAGACCGTGACTGCCCATGCCCAAACGCGAGGATATTCAGTCCATTCTGATCATAGGCGCTGGGCCGATCGTCATCGGCCAGGCCTGCGAGTTCGACTATTCCGGCACGCAGGCCTGCAAGGCGCTAAAGGACGAGGGGTATCGGATTATCCTCGTCAACTCGAACCCCGCAACGATCATGACCGATCCCGATCTGGCGGACGCGACTTATATCGAGCCGATCACGCCGGACTTCGTCGCCAAGATCATCGAGAAGGAACGCCCCGACGCACTGTTGCCGACCATGGGCGGACAGACGGCCCTTAACTGTGCGCTGTCGCTTCGAAAAATGGGTGTGCTCGATAAATTCGGCGTCGAGATGATCGGCGCCAAGGCCGAGGCGATCGACAAGGCAGAGGACCGTGAACTGTTCCGCAAGGCCATGGACAAGATCGGTCTGGAGTCGCCGCGCTCCATACTGGCACACGACCTCGGCGAAGCCCTCAAGGCGCTTGAGGAGATCGGCTTGCCGGCGATCATCCGGCCCTCCTTTACGCTGGGCGGCACCGGCGGCGGCATTGCCTATAACCGTGAGGAATTCCTAACCATCGTCGAAGGCGGGCTCGATGCTTCGCCGACCACCGAGGTCCTGATCGAGGAATCGGTGCTCGGCTGGAAGGAGTTTGAGATGGAAGTCGTCCGCGACACGGCGGACAACTGCATCATCATCTGCTCCATCGAGAACGTCGATCCGATGGGCGTGCATACGGGCGATTCGATCACCGTCGCGCCCGCGCTAACGCTCACCGACAAGGAATACCAGATCATGCGCAACGCCTCGATCGCGGTGCTGCGCGAGATCGGGGTTGAAACCGGCGGGTCCAACGTCCAGTTCGCGGTCAACCCGAAAGACGGTCGCCAGGTCGTTATTGAGATGAACCCGCGCGTGTCGCGATCCTCGGCCTTGGCGTCCAAGGCGACCGGCTTCCCGATCGCCAAGGTCGCCGCGAAGCTCGCCGTCGGCTACACGCTGGATGAGTTGGACAACGACATCACTGGGGGCGCGACTCCGGCGTCTTTCGAGCCGACCATCGATTATGTCGTCACCAAGATCCCGCGCTTCGCCTTCGAGAAGTTTCCCGGCGCCGAGCCGACGCTCACCACGTCGATGAAATCGGTCGGCGAAGTTATGGCGATCGGCCGGACTTTTCCGGAGTCCTTTCAAAAGGCGTTGCGCGGTCTTGAAACCGGGCTCACGGGCCTGAATGAAATCGAGATCGAGGGCCTTGGCGAGGGCGACGACAAGAACGCCATTCGCGCCGCGCTCTCGACCCCGACGCCCGACCGCATTTTGAAGGTGGCGCAGTGTATGCGGATCGGGGTCGACCACGCGGCGATCACCGACCAGTGCGGCATCGACCCCTGGTTCCTGCGCCAGATGCAGGCGATCGTCGACATGGAGGTCCAGGTGCGGGCGCGTGGCATGCCAGACACGATCGCCGGCATGCGACAGCTCAAGGCCATGGGCTTTTCGGACGCGCGCCTCGGCGAATTGGCGGGCACCGGCGCCGAGGGCGTCGCGAAGCATCGCCGCGACTTGGGGGTTCGCCCCGTCTACAAGCGGATCGACACCTGTGCCGCAGAATTCGCCGCCCCCACGGCCTATATGTACTCAACCTATGAAGTGCCGTTCATCGAAGGCGCGGAGAACGAGGCTCGGCCGAGCGAGCGCAAGAAAGTGGTCGTGCTGGGCGGCGGGCCGAATCGAATCGGGCAAGGCATCGAATTCGACTATTGCTGCTGCCATGCCGCCTTCGCCCTGTCGGATGCCGGCTACGAAACCATCATGGTCAACTGCAATCCCGAAACCGTCTCGACCGACTACGACACCTCGGATCGGCTCTACTTCGAACCGCTAACGGCGGAGGACGTCCTTGAGATCATCGACACCGAACGACAAGCCGGCACCCTGCACGGCGTCATCGTTCAGTTCGGTGGGCAAACGCCGCTTGGACTGGCTCATGCGCTGCAAGAGGCCAATGTTCCGATCCTTGGCACCTCTCCGGACGCCATCGACCTGGCGGAAGACCGCGATCGGTTCAAGCGGCTCTTGGATCGCCTCGGGCTGAAACAGCCCAAGAACGGCATCGCCTATTCCGTCGAACAAAGCCGGCTCGTCGCCGCCGACCTTGGCTTCCCGCTGGTCGTGCGGCCATCCTATGTGCTCGGCGGTCGGGCCATGGCGATCATCCACGATCAAAATGCCTTTGACGACTATCTGCTGGGCACCCTTCCCGACCTTGTCCCCGAAGAGATCAAGGCGCGTCAACCGAACGACAAGACGGGCCAAATCAACACCGTGCTCGGCAAGAATCCGCTTCTCTTTGACCGCTATCTCTCAGACGCAATCGAAGTCGATGTCGACGCCCTGTCGGATGGCGACACGGTGTTCGTCGCCGGCATCCTGGAGCACATCGAAGAGGCCGGCATTCACTCAGGCGATTCGGCCTGCTCGCTGCCGCCGCGCTCCTTCGATGAGGACACGATCGCGCACCTGAAGGAGCAGACGAAGGCACTGGCACGCGCGCTTGAGGTCGGCGGTCTGATGAACGTGCAATACGCCATCAAGGATGGCGACATCTATGTGATTGAGGTCAATCCGCGCGCCTCGCGCACCGTGCCGTTCGTTGCCAAGGTCATCGGCCACCCGATCGCCAAGATCGCCGCACGCGTGATGGCCGGCGAGGCGCTGGCCGACTTCGGTCTCAAATGGAAGCCACTCGACCATATCGGGGTCAAGGAAGCGGTCTTCCCGTTCAGCCGCTTTCCCGGCGTCGACACGGTTCTGGGTCCTGAGATGCGCTCCACCGGTGAGGTCATGGGGCTCGACCGCGACTACCCGACGGCATTCGCCAAGAGCCAGGTCGGCGGCGGGACGCAACTGCCGACGGCTGGAACTGTGTTCATCTCCGTCAAGGACGCCGATAAGGATCGGATCATCGATCCCGCGCGTATGCTCGCCGACATTGGCTTTGCCTTGAAGGCGACGGGCGGAACGCAACGGCATTTGTCGGCCGCCGGCCTCGATTGCTCCAAGATCAACAAGGTCTTGGAGGGCCGACCACACATTGTCGATGCCATCAAGAACGGCGACGTTCAACTGGTCTTCAACACGACGGAGGGGCGCCAAGCCCTTGTTGACAGCCGGTCGCTACGCCAGGCGGCGCTGGTCAACAAAGTTCCGTATTACACCACGTTTAACGGCGCCGTCGCCGCGGCCGAGGCCATCAAGACCTATGCCAGCGGCGGGCTTGAAGTCCGGCCGTTGCAGGATTATTTTACGTCCGGATAGGTATGCGGTGCGCGGCTGGCCCCTGGGCTAGGCGCGTTCTTTTTTACTGTCTGTTGGGACCCGGTTGGTCCCGATTGATGAGGTGGACTGAATGATGGAAAAGATTCCCATGACCGCGGAGGGGCACACCGCCCTTGAGGCGGAATTGAAGCGGCTGAAATCGGAGGAACGCCCGCGCATTATCCAAGCGATTTCCGATGCGCGCGCTCATGGCGATCTCTCCGAAAACGCCGAGTATCACGCCGCCAAAGAGGCGCAAGGATTGAACGAGGCGCGCATTGCCGAGTTGGAGGAATCGATTGGCCGCTCCGAGGTCATCGACATCTCCAAACTCTCCGGCGACTCCGTGAAATTCGGCGCGACCGTTCTGCTCGTTGACGAAGACACGGACGAGAAGAAGACCTATCGGATCGTCGGCGATCTTGAGGCCGATGTGAAGACCGGCAAGATCTCGATTTCGTCGCCGATTGCCCGTGCGCTGATCGGCAAATCGGTAGGCGACTCGGTTGAGGTTGCCGCGCCGGGCGGTGCCCGCGCCTATGAAATCCTCAAGGTAAAGTTCGTCTAGACGACCCGCCCGAACGGCTTCTATCATTTCCAAGGGCCGGTCCGGGACCGGCCCTTTTCATGTGATGGAACACCCCGCAATGACAACACGATCGGCAGACGCACAATCGGCCAGCGACGTCGACAGGCCCATGTGGCGCTATGTTCTTGCGCGCTGCGGGATCTTGGTCCCGTCGGTGCTGCCCTTCGGCATGGCGGTCGGCGTTCTGGCCTATGGCAAGGGGTTCTCGCTCATTGAGGCCGTTATCATGAGCGTCATGGTCTTCGCAGGGGCGTCGCAGGTCGCCGCTTTGGAGGCCTGGACCTCGCCGCCGGCACTCCTGGCGCTCGCGGCAATCGTGGCGGCCGTCAACTCGCGCTATTTCCTGACCGGCGCGACACTGGGCCCCATTCTTTCAGGGCGCGGCAAAATGCGCGGATTCTTCACGCTGGCGCTGGCGGTCGATGCGAACTGGGCCATCGCCATGCAAATGCGCGCATCGCCCGATGAACGCAGCGGATTTATCCGGGCAAGCGGTCTATTCCTGATGGTGCTGTGGGTGATCTCGACCGCCGTCGGCCACCGCCTTGGCACCGTCGTCACCGACACACATGCCTTCGGAGTCGATCTTTTGGTGATCTCATTCTTTTCCGCCTTGCTCGCGACCATGTGGCGGGGTGGCCCTCAGATCGCCTCCTGGACGACGGCGTTGGCCGTCGCGCTAGGGGTCTGGTGGGCGGTTGACGGCTACTGGTACATCGTCGCAGGCGCAATCTCCGGCGCCTTCGTCGCTGCCTTTCTCGGTGATGACGACCAGGAGGCAAGCGATGCCGGCTGACTGGTTTGCGCTCAATCCTATGACACTTGCCGGTATTGCCATTATGGCTGCCGTGACGATCGGCTTGAAGCTTGCCGGCTTCTACACCCAGCGCTTGATGCATCCGGGACCGCGCGTGACGCGGTTCCTCAATGCCCTGCCCGGCACGGTCATCCTCTCGCTCACGGCCCCGATGGCGCTTTCAAGCGGTATCACCGGCGTCGCGGCGCTCGCGGGCGCCGTGGCGGTGATGATGCGCGGCGGTAACGCTGTTCTGGCGACAGCCAGTGGACTGGCGCTCGGTCTGGCACTGCGCCATGGCTTCGGTGTCTAGGTTTTTCCGTGTCACGCATACTGCGCGCGCCGATGGACTTCGCAAGTGCGCCGCTTTAATCCACGGCTATGACTGAGCTGGAGCCGAGAAGCGCGTGGATCCTGACCGACGGGAAGGCCGGCGATTTGGTGCAGTGCCAAGGGGTGGCACAGGCGCTTGGCGTTCAGCCGGATGAACGGACGGTGCACCCCGGATTCTTCTACGATTGGCCGCTTCCAGGCATTCCGATCGATCCGCGCGAGCGGGAGGACCGGTCGGGAAGCCCCATCGCGCCTCCCTTCCCCGATCTGGTCATTGCCTCGGGGCGTCGCGCCGTCCCCTATCTCCGACGGATCAAGGCACTCAGCCCGACGACCTTTACGGTCTTTCTAAAAGACCCGCGCACGGGACCCGAGACAGCAGATTTCATCTGGGTTCCGGAGCACGATCGGCTGCGTGGCGACAACGTGCTGGCGACGCCGACATCGCCCCACACCCTGTCGGCCGAACAACTGGCGGCAGCCCGCGCCTCGCCCTGGCCGGAGATCGAACGCCTCTCCAAGCCAAGGGTGGCCGTTATTGTGGGCGGCGATAGCGCGCGCTCCCATTTCACCGGTGGCGACATCCGCACCTTTTCGGAACGCTTGGAAAGGCTCGCCCAGTCTCCAACGTCCCTGATGGGAACCTTTTCTCGGCGCACGGACGCGTCCGACCCGCGCCTGAAGGATGATATCGCAGCCGTTTTCACACGCCACGACGGCTATCTATGGGACGGGACCGGCCAAAATCCCTACGTTCAGATGCTGGCCAACGCCGACGGAATCGTGGTGACTGCCGATTCGGTCAACATGGTCGGTGAGGCGGTCGCGACGGGTGTGCCAGTGATGATTTTCCGGCCCAGTGACCGGCGGCTTGGCGCCAATCGCAAAGCGTACGCCTTTTTGCAGGCCCTTGCCGAGCACGGTGCCGTTCACTCATTCACAGGCGATCTTGAAACCGGCACCTATGAACCCCTAAATTCCACCCCGGAGATCGCGCGCGAAATCCTTGCGCGCTTTCAAGCCTACCGGACGACCGCTCCGGCGCCCTAACATCCAAGGAAAGCGACCGATGGCCGACACCCCGCCGCTGCACGCGAAAGTCATCATCGTGGGCTCAGGCCCGGCCGGTTACACGGCCGCGATCTACGCAGCCCGCGCCATGTTGGAGCCAGTGCTCATCTCCGGAATAGAGCCCGGCGGACAGTTGACGATCACTACCGATGTCGAGAACTACCCAGGCTTTGCCGATGTCATCCAAGGCCCCTGGCTGATGGAACAGATGAAGGCGCAGGCCGAACATGTGGGAACGAAGCTGATCTCCGACCACATTGTCGACGTGGACTTTTCGGTCCGTCCCTTCCGCCTGACCGGCGATGGCGGCGCGGTTTATACGGCCGATACAGTGATCATCGCGACAGGCGCCCAGGCGAAATGGCTGGGCCTGCCGTCGGAAGAAAAGTTCAAGGGCTTCGGTGTGTCCGCCTGCGCGACCTGTGACGGGTTCTTCTATCGCAACAAGGAGGTCGTCGTCATCGGTGGTGGCAATACCGCTGTCGAGGAAGCCCTGTTTTTGACGAACTTCGCGTCAAAGGTGACGCTCGTCCATCGGCGCGACGCTCTGAGAGCGGAGAAGATCCTGCAACACAGACTTCTGGCTCATCCAAAGATCGAAGTCGCCTGGAACAAGACGCTGGACGAGGTTGTCGGCACGGACAATCCGCCGGGTGTCACGGGCGTGCGTCTGCGCGATACCGAAACGGGCGATATCGTTGAAGTGCAGGCCGACGGCGTCTTCATCGCCATCGGCCACAAACCGGCGACTGCGCTCTTTGAGGGCAAGCTTGAGATGAAGACCGGCGGCTATCTCATCACTAAGCCGGACTCAACCGCCACCAGCATTCCAGGTATCTATGCGGCCGGCGACGTTACCGACGACATTTTCCGCCAGGCGGTTACGGCTGCCGGCATGGGCTGCATGGCCGCGCTTGAGGCTGAAAAGTTCATCGCCGAACAGGATGCCACCCGCGAAGCTGCCGAATAGCAGCGCCGAGGACTGTCGTGCCGCTTGACTGGGACAAACTGCGTATCTTCAACGCCGCTGCGGAGGCCGGTAGCTTCACGCATGCCGGAGAGGCGCTCGGCCTGTCGCAGTCAGCCGTCAGCCGCCAGGTGTCCGCGCTGGAGCAGGAACTCAACGTTCCGCTCTTTCATCGCCATGCGCGCGGCCTGGTCTTGACCGAGCAAGGCGACCTCCTTTTCCGTGCCTCACAGGACGTGGTGGACCGGTTGGAGACTGTCCGCACCAAACTGATGGACTCCAAGGACAAACCGTCCGGCGAGTTGCGGGTCACGACGACGGTCGGCCTCGGTGCCAATTGGTTGACCCCGCGCTTGCGGGAGTTCATCGAGCTATATCCAGACGTGGAACTGCACCTCATCTTGAGCGATTCCGAACTTGATCTCGGCATGCGCGAGGCGGATGTCGCGATCCGGCTGCGCCGGCCGGTCCAGCCGGATCTTGTCCAGCGCAAATTGTTCACTGTCCACTTTCACCTTTATGCGTCGGGCGACTATCTGCGCCGGTGGGGAACGCCGAACACAGCGGCCGATCTCATCAACCATAAGGTCCTTCTTTACGGCGAGCCGGCACCAGCCTATTTCCGCGAAATGAACTGGCTCGAACGTCAAGGACAGGACGGCGGGCCGCATCCAAGAGTGGCCTTGCGTATCAACAGCGTTTACGGGCTGAAGCAGGCTGTGCAGAGCGGCGAAGGCATCGCGATTCTGCCGGATTACATTATCGGAACATCGGGCAACCTGATCCGCCTTGGAATCGAAGCGGACGATTTACCGTGTTTCGACACTTACTTCGTCTATCCGGAAGAGTTGAGAACATCGGCAAGGATCAATGTTTTCCGCGATTTCCTCGTCGCCAAGGCGCGCGAGTGGTCGTACTGAGCCAAACCTAAAAGGCCCCGGTTGTTTCAGAGCCATGCATTTGATGCATGGCTGCTATACGAATGTCCCGGTTGCGGCGCAGCATTCGCGATTTATATCTCAACAGGTGACCGGTCATCTGGGTCAGCGCCCTCTCCTCCCTCGGGCCACTGATCCGCTTGGTGACCGCTGTTCCCCTCTGGAAGGTGTTTCGGTCTCTTGACCGCGAACACTGAACCTTTAGCCGGGCTTCACGCAAGTGAAGCCCGGTTTTTCTTTGGTTCTATCCGATTTTTCGCGGCGAACGCGCGCTAGAGCATATTCAGTGAAAGTCGAGTCGCCGAAGATGCGCACCCTCTTTGATTTTGAGCATGGTCTTGTCCCAAAACCGCACACGCTTTTCGGGACCGTGCTCTAGGATCACATGAACAGACGTTCGCCGTCCATGTCCTTGTAGAGATCGGCGACGAATTCGCCATAACCGTTGTAGATGACCGTGGGAACGCGTTCGCCGGTCCCGATCAGCTCCTCCGTGGCCTGGCTCCAGCGCGGATGAGACACTTCCGGATTGACGTTCGCCCAGAAGCCGTACTCGCGACCCTGAACCTCTTCCCAGAAGCCGACCGGCCGTTCAGCGACGAAGGAGATGCGGACAATCGATTTGATCGACTTGAAGCCATATTTCCACGGCGTATGGAGACGCAGCGGCGCGCCGAACTGCTTCGCCAGCGGCTTGCCGTAAGCGCCCGTGACCATCAGTGTCAGCTCGTTCGTCGCCTCGGCCATGGTCAGGCCCTCGACATAGGGCCAGGGATACCAGCCCTGTTTCTGGCCGCTTGCCATCTTTCGATCGAGGAAGGTCTCGAACCGCACATATTTCGCGTCCGACAGCGGTTTGGCGTAGTCGACCATCGCTTTCAACGGGAAGCCGGTCCACGGGACGGTCATCGCCCACGCCTCGACGCAGCGATGCCGGTAAATCCGCTCTTCCAGCGGCATCGCCCGCAACAGCGTGTCAACGTCGACGGTGCGCTCTTCTTCGACCAGACCATCGAACGTCACCGTCCAGGGACGGATTTTCAGCTTTTGAGCCGCCTTGGCGATACGCTTGTGGGACCCGAATTCGTAGAAGTTGTTATAGGTCGAGCTGATGGCCTCAGGCGTCAGCGGGCGGCCACCTTCGTACATGTCGTTGACCGCCGCTGGATAGAGATCGGCGCTTGGATCGGCCTCCGCGAAAGCCGATCTAAGGCCGGCGGGCATGGCCGCGGCAGCAAGAAGACCGGCGCTGCCCGTCATGAAGGCACGCCGGTTCAAGAATACATGTTCAGGGGTGATCTGCGCCTCGGGAATTTCCCAGCCGCGCCGTGATCGGATCAGCATCGCTCCTCCTCGACGATATGGGTTTTCCGTCGGGGTAGAGCGAAACCGCCCTTCGATCAACTCACAGTCCCGTCATACGCGAAACCTAGGTTCTGTGTCAGGCGGCATCCTTGGCGTGCGAAGCCACCACGTCGTCCGCCAAGCGGCCCGAGATTTCCTGCATGTGATCGAAACGGCTTGTGAAGCTACCCGCACCGGCAGACACCGAGCGGAGTTCCACAATGATGTCCCTAAGTTCAGCCTCCGGCATTTGCGCCTGGATGAGATCCCAGCCATCCCAGCCCTCGCGGGCGTCGAAGCCTAGAATCTGCCCTCGCCGACCTGAGATGATGGCGTTGATCTTTGCTGTCGCATCGTTGGGGACGGCAATTTCGACGTGCATGACCGGCTCAAGCAAAACCGGCGAGCATTGCGGCAGCCCCTCCGCCACGGCAAGGCGCCCAGCCATCTTGAAGGCCTGTTCGGAGGAATCGACGGAGTGATAGGAGCCATCGGTCAGGGTCACGGCAAAGTCGACGACCGGGAACCCTAACGGGCCAGTCTGCATGTATTCGACAATGCCTGCCTCGACGGCCGGAATGTACTGCTTCGGCACGACGCCGCCGCTGATCGTATCGGAGAATTCGAACCCCGAGCCGCGTGGCAATGGCTTGATGTCGACGACGACATCGCCGAACTGGCCGTGACCGCCGGACTGTTTCTTGTGGCGGCCGCGCTGGGTCACCGGCTTGCGGATCGTCTCGCGATAGCCGATACGCGGATCGCGGGTTTCAACCTCAATGCCGTATTTGCCGGTCAGACGTTCAAGCGCGACGCGCAAATGCATCTCGCCTTGGCCGAGCAGAACGACCTCGGCGGCGTCCTGATTGTGTTCCAGCTTCAAGGAAGGATCTTCATCGATGATCCGGCCGAGGGCGCCGGTCAGCTTCACTTCGTCCTTGCGCTCCTTCGCAATGATCGCCTTGCCGAGCACAGGAAAGGGCGGCTCAAGAGAATAGAGCTGGTCCGGCGCGTCCTTGCCGGTTCCAACCGTGGCGCCGGTCGCGATCGCCTCCAGCTTGGCGAAGGCGACCGTGTCTCCGGCCTCGGCCGCGCCGCGCTTCTTTGCCTCCTGGCCCATGACGTCGAGGACACCGGCAATCCGTTCGCTGGCGCCGTCCGGCCCGGCCAGCGTTTCGCCGTCACCGATGGTTCCGGACAAGACCCGGGCAATCGAGAGCTTACCGCCATGGCTGGTGTGAATGGTCTTCAAGATCTGCGCGATCGCGCATTCGGATTCCGTCAATCCGAGGCGTTTCGCGGTTGCCGTCACACCTTCCACCTCGTGGCGGAGCGCCTTCAAGAGCCTGAGTATACCGTTGCCATTCTCCGCGGACCCGATGAAGACCGGGCAGATGAGGCCCTGACGCATCTCCTGTATCAGATCCTCAAACACCTTGTCGCGTGGCGGCTCGATGTCTTCCAGTAGCTGTTCCATCAGCTCGTCGTCATAGTCCGCGAGCTTTTCCAGCATCGAGAAACGCGCTTCGCCTTCACGGTCCTTCACGGCGTCGGGCATATCGATCACTTCGCTGGGCGCATGCTCGCGGTAGACGAAGGCGCGCTCCAGCGCCAGGTCGACAAAGCCGGTCGCAATGCCGTTTTCCCAGATCGGCACCTGGCGCAGAACGAGCGGGACGCGGCTTGCCGGCTGCAACATGTCGAGCATGTCGCGCACCCGACCTTCGGCCTTGTCGATCTTGTTGAGGAAGAGCAGGTGCGGAATGCTGCGCTCCTCCAACTCACGCAGGATCATCTGCAGCGCCGGCACTTTCTTTTCGTCCGGCTCGCACACGACGATCGCCGCATCCACACCCAGCAGGATCGGATCCTTCTCGAACTGGAACTCGATCGAACCTGGGCAGTCGATGAAGGTGTACTTGTCGCCAAGGAACTCGGCGGAGGCGATGTTTGCCTCAACGCTCATGTCATGCGCGCGAGCTTCAGGCGCGCCGTCGCCGACGGTGTTCTTGTCGCTGATCTTGCCTTGTCGGGTGATCGCCCCGGTGCGGGCGAGGAGAGCCTCTAAAAGTGTCGTCTTGCCGCTGAGATAAGGGCCCACAATCGCGATGCTGCGGGCCCCGCCTGTTCCACTTTCGGTTGGTGCTCCCATGACCATGCCTCCCTCGTAGCGGGGCCCCGGGACGCATTACAGGCGCCGGGTGTTGACCCCGGTCGTGATTATGTCGATCACATCGTCACAATCTGCGCCGAAATTTGCAAGCAATAGTCGCTGGGATCGCACCTTCGCCGGCAGCGAAGAGCCGGCTTGACCATTCAGGACTGCAGATCGTGGCAAGCCGCGATCTGTAAGCAGGTGTAGGTGCAACCCTAAACCGGCGGCCGCACGTCGCCGTCGCCATCCATCATGTCTTCGGGCGGCGGTGTTTCATCCGGCGGTGTTTCAGCCGGAGGCGTTTCAGCCGGAGGTGTTTCAGCCGGAGGCGTTTCGTTGTTTACCGGAACGGGCCGCGGGTCGAGGTCATCGTCGCTTCCGCAGAAGGCGCCTTCACCGGTCTTGAAACCGCAATTTGTCAGTGGTGCGATCGTGCTGGGCAGGCGCGACCGTGGATCGTCCTCACGATGGCGCCGAATCAAGCTCTTCTGTTGTGATGCAACATAGAATCGCAGCCCGGCCCAGGCGCCGTAGTAGTCGTCCTCGCCATAGCGCCCTTCGGCGAAAATAGATGTACCAACGATCCCTGCTTGGAACGGCAGTTGATACTCGGCGCCGACCTTGCCCTGATGGCCGAGCTGGGAATAGACATGGCCAAGCGAGACACGCAAATCGTCCGTCGGATAGAAGGCGACCATCACGTCGTCGAAGAATTCGGTTTCGACGTTCTGGCCGAAACTACCGCCGACAATGCCTTCTAAGTTCCAGCGGCCGAAATACACCTCGAACTCAGCGCCGACGCGGCCATAGTGCTCCGGCGAAACATAGGTCCAGTCGCCGTAGGCGCCGATGAGACCAATGTCTGGATCGCGCAGGAAGATATGCAGCGCTCCGGCCGAAAGCACATCGTTGTCCCAATTGCCGATCAGCGCATCGACCTGAACGCCCATAAACGGAATGAAGGGCACGGGCACCGATATCGACCCGCCGACAGCGCCGAGCGCCTCGCCGTCGATGACGCCGCCAAGACCCTCGATCTTCGCGTTGATGCCTGAAACCGCCGGCAGCCGCTCCTCTCCGCTGCCGTGCATCAAAGTTTCGGCATACCGGTGGTCTGGCACCTGGAACCGGTCCGCGACGCTATAGATGTCGTCGCGTTCTTCACGCGACGCGTCCGCCTGCGGAAACCGCCCGTCGACACTGCCGGCCGCGACGCGCTTCGTGGTCGACTTCGGCGCACCTGCAAATCGGTCATTCAGATCGCGCTTTGCGACCGGCTCGGGCGATGTCGTCTTCGCCAGAAACCGAACGCTAATGCTACCGCGCTTGTGAACCACCGCCGCCGGCTTCGGCGCCGCCGCGAGCCGTGCATCGAGGCCACCTGCAGGAAGGGGCTCGCCGGCAATCCCCGAAGCCGCCGTCAAAACCACCGCAGCACTCGCCGCGAGAAGCCTCAGTACCCGCATCATTTATGATGCCCTTATTTAGATACGCGGCGCGGCTAGGCAGCGCCCCCCTGAATCAACATCACGACACTATCGGCACGACGGCGGTGTTGAAACGCCCAATCTCGGGTTCGCTGAATCGATGCGAACAATGTGGCACTCTAGCCACACCCGCAAAAACGCAGAGAATACCGCGCGTTAGCGCAGATTGCCGCAAAACCGCTGAATCCGATTGCAGGCTTCGGTCAACGCCTCCGTCGAAGTCGCGTATGAAATGCGGAAGTTCGGTCCCAGACCGAAGGCCGAGCCGTGAACAACAGCGACACCTTCAACGTCGAGTAGTGCCTTGACGAAATCCTCGTCGGTCTGAAGCTGCGCGCCGTTCGGTGCCGTTTTTCCCATCGCGCCAGCGCAAGACGGATAGACATAGAACGCGCCTTCGGGTGTCGGACAATGCAGGCCATTTGCCTGGTTCAGCATCGACACGACCAAGTCGCGACGATCCTGGAACACGGCCCGGCGTTCCGCGATAAAGTCCTGCGGACCAGTCAGCGCTTCGACCGCGGCCCATTGCGCGATCGAACAGGTGCCGGACGTCTGCTGACCCTGGACCTTGGTCATGGCCTTGATCAGCTCAAGCGGGCCGCCGGCATAACCGATGCGCCAGCCCGTCATCGCGTAGGCTTTCGAGACACCGTTCATGGTCAAGGTGCGATCGTAGAGTGCTGGTTCAACCTGAGCCGGGGTCGTGAACACGAAATCGCCGTAGCACAGGTGCTCATACATATCGTCGGTCAAGATCCAGACGTGACTGTGTTTGAGGAGAACGTCGGTTAGCGCCTTCAGTTCTTCTCTTGAATAGGCCGCACCTGAAGGGTTCGACGGCGAGTTGAAGATCAGCCACTTCGTTTTCGGCGTGATCGCCGCATCCAGCGCTTCCGGCGTCAGCTTGAAATTGTTTTCGGTGGTCGTCTCGACGAAGCGCGGCTCGCCCCCGTTCAACAGCACCATGTCGGGATAACTCACCCAAAACGGCGCTGGGATCAGCACTTCGTCGCCGGGGTTCAAGGTCGCGGCGAAGGCGTTGTAGAGAATCTGCTTGCCGCCCGTCCCGGCGATCGTCTGGTCGACCGTGTAGTCCAGATCGTTCTCGCGCTTAAATTTCTGCGCAATCGCCTCGCGCAACTCGGCGATTCCGGGGACGGCGGTGTATTTGGTCTCGCCGCGATTGATGGCGTCGATCGCGGCCTGTTTGATGTTGTCGGGGGTATCGAAATCAGGCTCGCCGGCGCCTAGCCCAATGACATCACGGCCGGCGGCCTTCAGCTCTCGTGCCATCTGGGTGACGGCGATCGTGGCAGACGGTTTGACGCGAGCGAGAGTATCGGCGAGCAAGGCCATGACTTCGGTCTCCGGTTCAAGAGTGCACCACGGGACAACGGCGGCGGCAGGACCGTATTCCCGCGCCCTTGCGCGATCAAGTCCCGCCACAGCACTATTCAAAGCGAAATCTGAACGGGAAGGACTTTCGAATGCGACTTGTTGCCGCCGACAAACCTGTGCGCGCTGGGCTGATTGGCGCCGGCAAGTTCGGCGCCATGTTCTTGTCCCAAGCGCCACACGCTCCTGGCCTCGATGTGGTGGCGATCGCAGATCTTAATCCGGACGGCGCGCGGGCGACCTGCGGCGTCGTAGGTTGGGATGCCGACCGCGTCGCAGCGACGGCGTTCCTCGATAACGGAGCCGAACTCGCTGGTCGCACAGACGTTGACGTCGTGATCGAGGCGACGGGGGACCCGATCGCCGGCGTCACCCATGCGCTTGCGGCCATCGCGGCCGGCAAACACGTGGTCATGGTCAACGTTGAGGCGGATGTGCTCGCCGGCCCAGCTTTGGCCAAGCGGGCACGGGAGGCCGACGTTGTCTACACGATGGCTTATGGCGATCAGCCGGCTCTTGTCGCGGAACTGGTCGATTGGGCACGGCAGTGCGGATTCAACGTTACGGCAGCCGGAAAGGGCACGAAGTATCTCCCGGCCTTTCATGCCGTCACGCCTGACACCGTCTGGGACCATTATGGCCTGACGTCACAAGAGGCTGAGGCCGCCGGCATGAACCCTAAGATGTTCAACTCCTTTCTTGACGGCACAAAATCGGCGATCGAGATGGCGGCCATCGCCAATGCCACCGGCTTGGCGGTACCGACGGACGGTCTCGCATTTCCACCGTGCGGCGTCGACGATCTGGCCCAAAAACTCAGGCCGGCCGCGATCGGCGGCGTCTTGGAAGGAGATGGCATGGTCGAGGTTGTGTCATCGCTGGAACGCGACGGACAACCCGTCGACCGCGACCTGCGGTGGGGCGTCTATGTGGTGATTGAGGCACCGAACGCCTATAGCGCGGCCTGCTTTCGCCAGTACGGTCTCAATGCTGACGAGACCGGGCGATTCGCTGCGACCTACAAGCCATTTCACCTGATCGGCATGGAGTTGAACGTTTCCGTCTTTCGCACAGCGCGGGACGGACAAGCCACCGGAATGCCGGACAAATTTCGCGGCGATGTGGTGGCGGTTGCAAAGCGCGACCTGAGGGCCGGCGAGATCCTCGACGGCGAGGGCGGCTATACCGTCTACGGTAAGCTCGTCCCGGCATCGGCTTCGGTGGCGAAGGGATGGTTGCCCATCGGATTTGCTAAAGGCGTGCGGGTGATCAACCCAGTGATGGCGGGCCAGACCGTCCGCCGCTCTGATCTCGAAGCAATCGCTGAAGGCGGTGCCGCTGCGCTGCGCGAAGAGACCGAGGCGATGCTCGATCCAAGCTAATCTCCGTATACCTTAACCGCTTGTTTAGCATATCATTTTTTTGCCGTGAAATCGGTCTCATCCTGCCGTAGAGCCATCGCGATCAAGCCATTTTGCACGGCATAATTGGCTGTCATCACAGTCTTGATGGGGCCAGGCCGATGACTGAAAGACAATATCGCTCGTCGCGCGGACCGAAGGGTGCGCGTCGCGTTCGTATTATTCTGTTGGCGTTTCTGGTGGCGATTTTGCCCCTTGTCGCCCTTACGGGTTTAGCGCGGGCTGAGGTGGTGTATCCCATGCCTTTCACGGAGGGCTTCGGGCACCCGCTTGTCCTGACCTCCTTGCTTGCCGCGTTCGCCGTTATGGTCGCTGTTGTTTCGGTCATGTATCGCCGAGCCTTTCGCGGCGATGTCTCCAGCAACGGCAGTGCGGTGCGATCCGGCTCCGCGAACCGCCGCCCCGACTGAACCGTTTCGGCAACAACACTTGCCACATCCGCGTTTGATTGACGCGGAGACCTCGGTCGCTGGCTGGATACCATAATGCGCTGACTTGGTTGCAAATCGCGAGGGTTAGTGCATAACCTCGCGGTCTCGCGAGACACGCTTGGGCGACGGGGTTTCAGCCCGCGGCTGCGGTGACCATTTGCCAAACTGAGCGAGGCACCCACCGGATTTGAGATCGTTAGCCCCGGTTCGCGTTTCGAATTGGCCGTCGACGTCGATCAAACACGCTTACGATATCGGATATCGCAATCATGCGCCTTCCTCGGGTTACGATCGACACCAGCAAAGTTCCACCGCGCGTTCGTAACCGGCTGATATTCACGTTTGACGCGGCCTTGGTGCCGATCAGTCTCTATGCGGCCCTGTGCCTACGGCTGGGCACTTTCGATCCGATCAACCGGTCGCCATTCGACCCACTCAATTTTGTCCTAATCAGCGTTTCGTCCATAGCACTTTTGCTCGGATTCCAACTCTATCGGTACAAACTACGCACCTTCGATATTTACGGCATTCAGAAAATCGGCCTGTTCTCGGTCGCGATTGCTCTGCTTGCAGTGACGATAAGCTATTTCTTGAATTTCTGGACGCCCAGATCAATTTCACTGATCTATGGCATGATGTTCTTCTTGTTCGCAAATGCTTCTAGATTATTGATTCAATCCGCTCTCAATCTGCTGGATCTGGTCGATACGAGCCAAGAGCCCGTCGCCATTTACGGAGCGGGGACGGCAGGGATCAGACTTGCCTCCATGCTGCGTCAATCGTCGGATATGAGACCGGTTGTCTTCGTCGACGATAATCGGGCGTTGAAGGGCTTGATCATCGCCGGTCTTAGGATCAGGCGACCGTCGGCCCTGCGTCGCATGGCCGAGCTCGGGCGCATCAACCGTGTTTTGATCGCTATCCCGTCCCTTTCCCAGCTTGAGACCTCAAACCTCGTCGATAAGCTAAGTGATCTGGACTGCGAGATTCAGGTCGTGCCGTCTTATGTCGACCTGATCTATGGCGGCGGCACGATCCAGGACCCCATGACTATCTATCCCGACGATCTGCTGGCGCGGGAGACAATCGACCTTGGCGCGCCGGAGATTGCGCGCGCCTATGCGGGGCGGTGCGTTCTTGTCACTGGCGCCGGCGGCTCAATCGGGTCCGAGCTGTGTCGCCAGCTTCTTGATTGCGCACCGCGACGAATTGTTTTGTTTGAGCAAAGCGAGCACGCTCTTTACGAGATCAACCGGCTCATCGAACCGATTGCCACGACGCGAAACATTCCGATCACAGCACGTCTCGCCTCGGTGACGAACAAGAGTGCCGTCGAAGAAGTTCTCCAACAGGAGAACGTCGAAATTGTTCTTCATGCCGCTGCCTACAAGCATGTTCCAATTGTTGAAGAGAACGAGCTTGAAGGCATCTCCAATAACGTCTTCGGCACCCACATCGTTGCGGAGGCGGCAAGTGCCCACGGAATTGAACGATTCATTCTCGTCTCCTCGGACAAAGCGGTCCGCCCGACCAATGTGATGGGCGCGACAAAGCGCATGGCCGAGCTTATCGTGCAGGATCTGCAAAGCCGAACGGCGGCCACGAAGTTTGCCATTGTCCGCTTTGGCAACGTCCTAGGGTCGTCGGGATCCGTCGTGCCTTTGTTCCAGTCGCAGATATCGTCTGGCGGTCCAGTCACCGTGACGCATGAGGACACTTCTCGGTATTTCATGACAATTCGGGAGGCCGTGGGCCTGATCCTGACCGCCGGTGCAAGCTCAAGCGGCGACGATCTGTTCATCCTCGACATGGGCGACCCGGTGAAGATCATCGACGTCGCAAAGCGAATGATCACTTTGTCGGGCCGCACGGTGCGCGACGCGGCTAATCCACACGGCGAGATCGAGATCGAGGTGACGGGCCTTCGCGCCGGAGAAAAAATGCACGAAGAGCTCTTTACCGAGCACGATACCGTCGAACCGACACACCATGACAAAATCATGCGTGCGAACGTGACGCAGTTCTCGCAAATCGAAGTCGCGGCGATGCTCAAGAAGCTCGACGACAGCGTCGAGAGACGGGACATCGTCGCCATTCGTTCCATTATCAAGAACTATGTCGATGGCTATGCGCAGCCCGAGACCGTTGCGAGTTCCTGACTGACCGACCGGATAGAGCAAAGCCTCAACGACTGACCGGTCAGCGTCGCAAAACCCTTATTCCGCCGCCTCAAGCCGCTTCTCTGGCAAGCCCCCGGGAAGTGCCAGACTTTCGGCGACATGATTGGCCAGAGCGTCTGTGACCGGATTGCTTGGACCCGATTGTCGCAACATACCGATCACCGAGGCGGCATTGAGCAGCGGGAACCCATCGGCCTCGCCAAGCACTCGCATGTTGGGGCGCAGAACCGACAACGGAAACGCGGTGACCGCAAGGCCGGACGTCACCGCGGCGGCGATCGCGGCACCGTTCGAACTGGTGTAGGCAATGCGATAAGGCCGGCCGGTGCTTTCCAGCGTCTCCAGCATGATCTTGCGCCAAGCACAGCCGAGCTGCGACAGCGCCAATGGCAAGACCGGCTCCAAGTGGACGCAATGGCGGCTCGATGTCACCCAGTGCAAAGGCTCGCGGCGGACCACTTCTCCGGCCAGCATCCCCTCGTCGCAAGACACGATGGCGACATCCAGTTCCTTGTCGCGAACCATCTGCGCCAGAGTCAGGCTTGGTTGGCATACCACAGTGACTTCGACCTGGGAGTGCGTCCGACAGAATCGGCCGAGGATTTCCGGCAGGAAGGCCTCGGCATAGTCATCCGGCGTACCAATCCGCGCGCTGCCGACCAATTCAGGCTGACGAAACACCTGAACCGCTTCGTCATTCAGCTTGACGAGCCGATGGGCGTATTCCAGCAACCGCTCGCCGTCCGGCGTCAGTACATTGCGGCGCCCGTCCTTTTTGAACACCGGCACCCCGAGCATCTCCTCCAGCCGCTTCATCTGCATGGACACCGTGGACTGTGTCTTGTGGACGACCTCACCGGCGCGGGCAAAGCCACCCTGTTCGGCGATCGCGATAAAGGAGCGCAAGACATCGGGATCGAGGGCGATCATGGCAAACCTCATTCATCGATAATTGCGATGAATATAATTGAAAACATTCGTTAGTCAAAACTATTTCTGTCGACCATATTCGCTCCAGACCAACCGCATCGCCCCTGCGAAACGCCGAGTCTTTGGGAGTCGGCGAACGGGATCGGTCTGCCGATTTGGAGGACAAACCATGACGCACTATTCCGATGTCACACCTATCACCGTTGGGCGTCCAGCCATTGGCCAGTGGCTCACGGCCGCGTTCGACGCCATCGCCGACCTTTGGGCTGCAGCCGCCGAGCGCCGCCGGCAGCGCAACCAGATCAATGTGTACCTGGCGCTGGAGGATTGGCAGCTTGAGGACATGGGCCTGACCCGTGCCGATATCTACGGAGCGCTCGATTCGCTCGACCGGTCGCGCGCTGCCGTATCCTTGGGAAAGGCGCGCCAGGCGGCGATGACCCGATCCCTGCGCGGGGTCCGTCGTCATATCTAACCGATCGTGCATGGACCGCGCCGGTGCGCCGGCGCGGTCTTTCTCATTCTGCCGCGTCGAGCGCCTTCGGCGTGTCGAGGCTTGAGATGATGTGTTCGGCGAGTGCCGAAACCAGATCCGACTCTTTATTGTAGTCCCGCAACAACGCGATCTTGCAGCTTGGCAAGGACGGGAAACCGTCTGACGGTCCAAGCACCCGCATGTCATGACGAACGGCGCTTTCCGGCAGGACGGAGATCGCCAAACCCGCGGTTACAGCCGCCGCGACGGCCATGGAATGCCAGCTTGAATAAAGGATGCGGTAAGGTCGACCGGCTTCGATCAATGCCTGTTCCGCCGCCTGGCGCCAATCGCAGGTGCTGCGACCAAGCGCCAGCGGCAACACCTCGCAACTGTGCGCACAAGAGCGCGCCGACGTGACCCAATGCAGTGGCTCGCGCCGTACGACCTCGGCCGGGCCGCGTCCCTCGACATGGGTGATCAGCGCCAAGTCCAAATCGTGGTTGCGGATACGATCGGCCAGCATCGGCGACGGTTCGCATAGAACCGTCACCTCCACCTTGGGATGGGTCCGGGCGAAGCGCGCCAGAATCTCCGGCAGGAACCGGTCGGCGTAATCGTCGGGCGTGCCGAGCCGGATATGACCGTCTAGGCCGCATTCCGAGAATGCCATGAGCGCTTGCGTGTTCATGTCGATGATCCGTCGCGCATAGTCGAGCAACGTCTCACCATCCTGTGTGAGGCGCACGCTGCGGCCCTCTCGCAAAAACATCTGACGACCGATGCGCTCTTCCAAACGCTTCATCTGCATCGACACGGCCGATTGCGTTTTGAAAACCGTCTCAGCCGCGCGGGTGAAGCTGCCGGTCTCGGCAATCGCGACGAAGGTTTGCAACTGTTCCGTATCGAGAAGGGCGGCCATTGTGGAATCCATCACTTCAATTGATGAAAGCCATCATAAACATTCGTTGGATTTATTCCAAGCCATCGCGCATCTTCCAAGCATCACAAACGTGATCGTGATTTCAGCCGCCGGACGAAAAAGGCACGTCCGGGGAATACCCTCGCCACGACGACGGCGTGGGCCGGCCTAACCCTGCCTTCAGGAGGACCAATCATGGCCTATAGTCATGTTTCCTACGCCCCGGGCGCCTCCATGGGACGCGCACGGGTAAGTTTCACCAGCCAAATCGTGGCGATGGTGAAGTCGGTCTATCGTCGCCTCGCGAATCGGCGCGCCGTGACGCAGCTTGTGCACCTGGACGATCGCATGTTGGCCGATATCGGGCTGACCTATGAGGACGTGCGTCGAGCCCAAGCAGCGCCTTATTGGGACGATCCCACGGCCAGGCTCGCCGGCGCTGTCGGCAAACATCGACGGCACTGACCGGCACCCTTGTTACCCCTTCTCCGGCGCCCCTCTATCCGGGTTTTGCCTGAGCCCGGGCCGGAGAAGACCCTGCGGCGGCTCGCACCAAGAGCCGCCGCCTTTTCGTTTCAGGCGAGTGTTAATTGGCGCTCATGCTCTTGCCCGACGAGAAAGGCCACAGCGCATGGCGCCACACAGGCGGCTCTTTTGGCGCATCGGGCGGCGGTGGATCGCGCTCCATGCCGATCACCACGCGGTAACACACCAGGGCCGCCAGGACCCCGAAGACGACCGATCCAATCCCCTGTCCGATCAAAACGCCTGGCGCTCCCGCTAACCAGCCACCGACCCAGACAAATGGAACCGTTCCGACGCTTGCCTTGCCCCAATTCAAGACCGTCGAGTAGCGCGGATAACCCAGATTGTTGAACGCGGCGTTCGAAACGAAAAGCGCGCCGTTGAACAAGAAGCTCCCCGCCACGAAGGCGCAGAACAGCGAAATCAGTTCAGCCGCCTCACCGGTCGCCTGGAAGACGGCGATGATGAAGTCCTGCGCTAGGAACAGGGCCAGCCAAACCAGGAGCACATAGCCGGAGCAAAAGATGAGACTGTCCCGAAAGGTTGCCCGGACGCGGTCGAAACGGCGTGCACCGAGGTTCTGTCCAAGGATCGGCCCGACGGCACCCGATAGTGAGAACACCACACCGAAGGCAACCGGAATGAGCCGGCCGACGATCGCCCAGCCCGCCACTGCGCCATCTCCGAAGTCGGCAATCGCCGCCGTGATGTAGGCGTTGCCCGCAGGCGTCGCCAAATTCGTGAGGATCGCCGGCATGGCGATCGCGGTGAGCGCCGGCACGCGCGGGCGAAAGAGGTAAAACGAGGGTGGCGCCAACATGTCGTGGACTTTGACGAGCCCATAATAGCCCCAGGCCACCAGGGCGATGCGCGAGCAAACCGAGGCGAGTGCCGCGCCGTTGACGCCCCAATCAAAGCCGAAGATGAAAATCGGGTCGAGGACGGCGTTTACAACGCCGCCTGACAGGGTGACATACATTGCCCGCTTGGCATCGCCGACTGCGCGCAGGAGCGCCCCCGACGCCATGCCGATACCGAGAAGCGGGGTCGAAGCCACCATGATCTGCAAGTAGCCAAGCGACAGTTCCCGGGTGCGCCCCTTAGCCCCCAGCAGATCAAGAAGCATCGGCAGCAGCGGGAACAAAATGATGGACACAGCCACGCTGGCCAGCACCATGTAGAGAACGCTCGATGTCGCCAGCCGACGCGCCTCCTCCCGGTCGCCGGCGCCAAGCGCCCGCGACACCAGCGCCCCAGCAGCGATTGCGACGCCAATGCCAAGCGAAATGGTGAAAAAGAGGATCGTGCCCGCATAGCCAATCGCCGCGGCGATGGCGACTTCGCCGAGCAGCGACAGAAAGAACATATCGATGAAATCGACGAGAAAGATCGCGACAAGGCCGACCGACCCCGTCAGCGTCATGATCGCGACGTGGCGCATCGTGGAGCCCGTCACGAATTTCGCGGGCTGCGGAGCGGCGTTCTCGCGGGACGTTATGGGCTTCAATCCGTCGTTTTAGACCGCTTCGCGATCGTCGACTTTCGCGGCGTCCGCATCCGGCTTGTCGTCTTCGGCATCCGCATCCGCGATCTCGGCGGTTTCTTCAGAAAGCGCCTCCGCCGCCTTTTTCGGCTCGGTCAGCGGTTCGGGCTGAAGGAACGTGCCATGCAACATGTCGAGGCCAGCGTAAACACCCTCGACCTGCTGGACTGCCAGGCGTTCCATGTCGCGCCGCCGAATATCTGAGGCGACTTCGTGGGCGCGTTCGGGTGCGATGCCAACTGCCTCCAGTGTCTTTGTCCCGAACACCATTGCCGACTCATAGGTCTCGCGGATCTCGAAGTCGACGCCCTTGTCGATGAGGTCGAGCGTGTGGACGCGGTCATAGCTGCGAACGAAGACCTTGGCGAGCGGAAAGCTCGACTTGACCAGGTCGAAGATCTGGTCGGTCGCATCACGCCCGCGCACGCAAATGCAGATCACCTCGGCTGCGCCCGCCCCGGCCGCGCGCAAGACGTCGAGCCGCCGGCCATCGCCATAGTAGACCTTGAAGCCGAACTTCGCGGCGTTGCGGATCCGATTGGGGCTTGAGTCGATGATCGTCACGTCCACGCCTTCGGCCAACAGATGTTGGGCAGCGATGTGACCGAAGCGCGAGAAGCCGATCATCAGCACCTTGCCTTCCGCACCCTCGAAATCCATCACCATTTCTTCCTCCGCGTCTGCGGTCAGGAAGTAGCGACAAAGTTTGATGGACAGCGGTGTAAGCGCCATCGACAGGGTGATGGCGGCGGTTAGAAGCGACGCCGTGTTCTGGCTGATGATGAAGACCGACGCGGCCTGGGTGAAGATGACAAAGCCAAACTCGCCAGCCTGCGGGAGGAGGAGTGCGACGCGCACAGCATCGTTATGTCCGGTCCGGGTCAGACGCAAAAGACCGTAGATGATGCCGGCCTTGACCGCCATCATTGCCAATGCCACGCCGATGACGACGTACCAGTTTTCGATGATGACATCGATGTTGAGCGCCATGCCGACGGCAATGAAAAACAATCCAAGGAGCAGACCGCGGAAGGGCTCAATGTTGGCTTCCAACTCATGGCGGAAGGAGGATTCCGCCAGGAGCACGCCGGCGATGAATGCCCCCATCGCCATCGACAGCCCGGCCCATTGCATCAGCATCGCCGCCGAGAGCACAATCAGCAGCGCGGCGGCGGTCATGATCTCGCGTGCATCAGCGACCGCCAACATGCGGAACAGCGGGTTCAGCAGATAACGTCCGGCGAGGATAACGATCGCGACGGCGCCCACCATCGTCATAACATCCATCAGCCCAATCGACTCGCCGCCCTTTGAAAGGCTCGACGGCGCCAAGATCGAAACCAGTGCAATCAGCGGCACGATCGCCAAATCCTGGAACAGCAGAATCGAAAACGCCTTCTGCCCATACGGGGTCGGGCGTTCATTGCGCTCTTCAAGGGTCTGAAGGCCGATTGCCGTCGATGACAGGGCCAAGCCGAAGCCAATGACGATCGCGGCGGAAAACGCTGCGCCGGTGAGCGCCGCCAAGCCCGCCAAAACGATGCCGGAGATGATGACCTGTGCTGCGCCGAGGCCGAAGATGTCCTGGCGCATCGACCAGAGTCTGGAGGGTTTCAGCTCCAGTCCGATAACGAACAAGAGCAGAACCACCCCAAGTTCAGCGAAATGGAGGATTCCCTCCGGTTCCGCGATGAGCCGCAGGATCGGGCCGACGACGACACCGGCGGCGAGGTAGCCCAGGATCGATCCCAGACCGAAGCGACGAAAGACCGGCACCGCCACGACTGCGGCTGTCATCAACAGGATCGAGTATCCGATAAATCCTACGTCGCCGGTCGGTTCAGCCATGTTCGCGTGTCGGCGCTCCGTTTCGTCTGGTTGCGGCGATTCGCCCTATCATAGCCCGTTTGCCCGCACATAATGCAATTTGGATGCCCAGGCGGCTCTCAAAAACGGGGAACGATTGTGGCTTCTGCAATTTTCGCGTGTAATTTCAGGTCGCGGTGCCGCCGACGGTGATGCCGTCGATGCGTAAGGTCGGCTGGCCGACGCCGACCGGCACCCACTGGCCGTTCTTGCCGCAAGTGCCGACACCGGGGTCGAGCGCCATGTCATTGCCGATCATGGTCACGCGGGTCAGGGCGTCGGGGCCATTGCCGATCAGCATCGCGCCCTTGACCGGTGCGCCCACCTTGCCGTTTTCGATGCGATAGGCCTCCGTGCATTGAAAGACGAACTTGCCTGAGGTGATGTCGACCTGGCCACCGCCGAAGGATACGGCGTAAAGGCCGTCCTTTACGGAGGCCAGAATCTCACCCGGATCATCGGTGCCGCTCTGCATGATCGTGTTCGTCATGCGCGGCATCGGAAGATGGGCATAGGACTGGCGGCGACCGTTGCCTGTCGCATCGACGCCCATCAGCCGGGCGTTTTGGCGGTCCTGCATGTAACCGACCAGGATACCGTCCTCAATCAGCGTGGCGCATCCGGACGGCGTGCCTTCATCATCGAATGTCAGCGCACCGCGCCGGTCGGCGAGCGTGCCATCGTCGACAACCGTTACGCCCTTCGACGCGACGCGCTCGCCCATCAAACCGGCAAACGCGGAGGTGGCCTTGCGATTGAAATCCCCCTCCAAGCCGTGGCCGACGGCTTCGTGCAGCAAGATGCCCGGCCAGCCTGGACCGAGCACCACCGTGAGCGAGCCGGCAGGCGCCGGTACGCTTTCAAGATTGACCAGAGCCTGGCGTAGCGCTTCGTCGGCCGCGGCCTGCCAGCTCGCTTCGCCGATAAATGCAGGGTAGCCCTGGCGACCGCCAAGACCGCTGGATCCAGTTTCGCGACGCGTGCCATCGGTCGCGATGACTGAGATGTTGACACGCACGAGCGGTCGGACGTCACGCCTGACCTGACCATCGGGGCGGACAATCTCAACAACCTGACGGCTTCCCGCCAGCGAGGCCGAGACCTGGGCAACACGCGTGTCCTTCTCCCGCAAATAGCCGTCGATCTCCTGCAAAAGCGCTACTTTGTCGGAAAAGGCAGGGCTCTCGAGCGGATCGTCGTCGCCGTAGCGCAATTGGTTCGTCGCACGCGGTGGCGCAGCGAAGGCGCCGTCATGGCCGCGTGTCGCGGCCCGAACCGCGTCAGCGGCGCGGCGCATGGCCTCAGCCGACACATCGCAGGAATGGGCATATCCGGTCGTTTCGCCAGCAACCGCGCGCAACCCGAACCCCTGGCTCGTGTCCATGGTTGCCTGCTTCAGCTTTCCGTCATCATAGGCCAGCGATTCGGACTGCTTGTATTCAAGATAGAGTTCGCCGTCATCGGCGCCTGCCATGGCCTCAGCCGTGATCGCACGCGCCGTTTCCAGATCGATGCCGGCACGGTCGAGAAGCGATGGTGCATCGGTCATGGTCATGTCCTTTCGCGATGTCGCCTGATGGCTGCGGCGAATTGCTTTTCCGTCAATGCGTGGCAGCAGGTCTTGTCCTCGATGGCTCCATAGGCGCGATAGGCGCGCCTGGCGGTATGGTTTTCACGCATGGACGCCCACCATATGTGGGTTCCGCCCCGCGCCTCGGCTTCAGCGGCGAACGCGTCGACCAAACGCCGGCCGACACCCTGGCCGCGCCAATCCTCATGAACATAGAGATCGGACATGTAACTGCCCGGTTCAAGGACGTCGGTCGTGATGCAGTCTTCACCGATGACAAAGCCGATCGCGGTGGCATTCGCTTGTGCCAGAAACCCATAGAGACGATCCGCCTCCAGGAACGCCGCAACGGTCTCAGCACCAACTTTGACCGGTGGGTCGTCGGTGACCGCATTGAGCGCGTTCACCAGATGGAGAACGGTCGAAGCGTCGGCACTCTCAATGGGGCGAATCTTTATCGCGTCAGGCACCCGCTCGCCTCACGGCAGGGCGTCGAAACCGGGGCCGAACCCTTCGAGCGCGACCGGAATACCGATACCGGCCTCTGGCGACTGAAAGATAATAAACGTCGCGTCCCGACCGGTCCGCATCTTGGCGATCAGTTCCTCCTCCAGGATCACTTCGGCAACGCAGCCATTGGGCAGGCAGCGCACGAAGCCGGCGCGGCCGATATCCGTTTCATCGATCCTCAAGCCCAGGCCCGACGGCAACAAGATGCCAAGAGGCGCCAACACGCGCATAATTCGGCTGTTGCGATCGGCCGTCTTCAGCACGATCACCGTCAACCCTACATTATCGCGATCCTCCGCGGTCACGCTTTGGATGAGCGCGCATTGTTCTCCGGGGGCGCCCGGCGGCGTCTCGCAACGCATTTGCCAGGCGCCGTGTTCGGACCGAAGCGCGCCCTGCGCTAAGGCAGAACCCGATGCCAACAAAACCATCCCGAAGAGCGCTGCGGCCGAAAGGCGGAGGAAGCCGAGATTAAAAGCCATTGTCACGTCTTTGATCTCTATCGTGGCGGCAACGCCTAGAAGAATCGCCGGTTCGCGGCAAGCTCTATCACGTTGTCCGGTGGAGAAAACCCGACTGGGCGCACCGAACCGGGCTTCGAGCCGCGATTAACACGAAGCGCCGAAATGCCGTTCATGCGTCGCCATGACACGTCGTGACCATTGCGAATGGGTCTAAAGTGTGGTTTCAACGCCCTATGCTTTCTTCGGGATTCTGCATTGAAGAAACATGCGGATTCGGGCTGGTTTGAACTGCCGAAAGTCTTGAGATTGCATAGCAGGCTGACGGTTGACGCGCGCCACGGCTGGGCGCTGACAAGGATTGAAACATGAAGCAATTTCTGCGGATTGGCGTTTCGGCGTTTCGCGCAGTTGGTCTTGGCACATTGGCAATGTTTGCCGCTCTGTCCACTGCTTCGGCCGGCGGTCAGCCCGTGCCTTGGCAGATCAACCTCGCAGAGGCGGCCTCGCCGGTGATGGAAGCGATCCATGATTTCCACACCCTCTTGTTGGTCATCATCACCGCCATCGTCCTGTTTGTGCTGGGACTTTTGATCTATTGCATGGTGCGGTTCAACGAGAAGTCGAACCCGACGCCAACCAAGACGTCGCACAACACGACAATCGAGGTGTTGTGGACCGTTGTGCCGATCCTCATCCTGGTGATCATCGCCATTCCCTCCTTCCGTCTGCTCTATCAAGAGCAAACGATCCCGCCTTCGGACGTCACGGTGAAGGCCATCGGCTATCAGTGGTATTGGGGCTTTGAGTATCCCGACGAAGGGATCGAGGAATTCTCCGCGATCATGCTGGAAGACGATGAACTCGGCCCCGAAGATCCGCGTTTGCTAGCGGTCGACAACGACATCGTGGTGCCCGTCAACAAAGTGATCCGCGTCATCGTGACCGCCGGCGATGTGCTCCACAATTTCGCGCTGCCAGCCTTCGGCTTGAAGTTGGACGCGGTCCCCGGCCGCCTCAACGAGACCTGGTTCCAGGCCACCAAGACGGGCATCTACTACGGCCAATGCTCGGAGCTGTGCGGTGTTCGCCACGCCTTCATGCCGCTGGCAATTCGCGTCGTAACCGATGAGCAGTATGCGGCCTGGGTCGAGCTGGCGCGGGATGATCTCGATGCTGCCAACGAGCAACTGGCGGCGATGATAACAACGGACAAGAAATTGGCTGGTTTGCCAGACGAAACCGCCTCCAAAGTCGCGAACTAGGACAGATTGCAGACGGCAGTTTAATATATTCAATAAACTGCATATGATGAGTTGAATACCGGCCCGGCAGACGGCGCCGACACAGGGACGAAAGAAGGAACGACCGATGGCAACCGACGTAACAGCAGCCCATGCCGGTCATGACGACGATCCTACCGGCTGGCGGCGTTATGTGTATTCGACCAACCACAAGGACATCGGCACGATGTATCTTGTGTTTGCGATCTTCTCCGGTCTGGTCGGCGGACTTCTCTCGATCGGCATGCGGATGGAACTGGCCGAGCCTGGCATGCAGATCTTCGCCAATCCGCACACCTACAACGTCTTCACCACCGCGCATGGCTTGATCATGATCTTCTTCATGGTGATGCCGGCCCTTATCGGCGGCTTCGCCAATTGGTTCGTGCCGATCATGATCGGCGCGCCGGACATGGCGTTCCCGCGCATGAACAACATTTCGTTCTGGCTGCTGCCGCCGGCGCTGCTTTTGCTCGTTATCTCCATGTTCGTCGAAGGACCGCCCGGTGCCGTTGGCGTGGGCGGCGGCTGGACGATCTATCCGCCCTTGTCGACCACCGCGCAGCCGGGTCCGGCAATGGACTTCGCCATCCTGTCGCTGCACATCGCCGGCGCCTCGTCGATCCTTGGCGCGATCAACTTCATCACCACGATCTTCAACATGCGCGCGCCCGGCATGACACTGCACAAGATGCCGTTGTTTGCCTGGTCGGTGCTCATCACGGCGTTCTTGCTGCTGTTGTCCCTGCCCGTTCTGGCCGGCGGTATCACGATGCTTCTCACCGACCGGAATTTCGGCACCACCTTCTTCGATCCCGCCGGTGGCGGCGACCCGATCCTGTTCCAGCACCTGTTCTGGTTCTTCGGTCACCCGGAGGTCTACATCCTGATCCTGCCGGCCTTCGGCATCATCAGCCATGTGGTCTCCACGTTCTCGCGTAAGCCGGTCTTCGGCTATCTCGGCATGGCTTACGCCATGGTGGCGATCGGCGTCGTCGGCTTCATCGTTTGGGCGCACCATATGTACACGACCGGCATTTCGGCCGGCGCGCAGGCCTATTTTGTGGCCGCCACCATGGTCATCGCCGTGCCGACCGGCGTGAAGATTTTCTCATGGATCGCGACCATGTGGGGCGGTTCCATCCAGTTCCGCACGCCGATGGTTTGGGCGATTGGCTTCATCTTCTTGTTCACCGTTGGCGGTGTCACCGGCGTGGTGCTCGCCAATGCCGGCATCGACCGGTCGTTCCACGACACCTACTATGTCGTTGCTCACTTTCACTACGTGCTGTCGATGGGCGCGGTGTTCGGCATCTTCGCCGCCTGGTACTATTGGTTCCCGAAGATGACCGGGCTGATGTACTCCGAGCGGATCGGCAAGCTACACTTCTGGGTCACGTTTGTCGGCGTCAACCTGATCTTCTTCCCGCAACACTTCCTGGGTCTCGCCGGCATGCCGCGCCGCTATGTCGACTATCCGGACGCCTATGCTGGTTGGAACTGGGTGTCGTCGATTGGCTCCTACATCACCGTCGTTTCGGTCTTCGTCTTCCTTTACGGCGTCTGGCTCGCGTTCCGCCAAAAGCGGGTCGCGGAGGCCAATCCGTGGGGCGAGGGCGCAACGACGCTGGAATGGACCCTGCCGTCGCCGCCGCCGTTCCACCAGTTCGAGACCCTGCCCAGGATCAAGTAGGCCGATGGCTTTTCTGTCCGACAGCGCCGACGATAGCCGCCTCATTGCTTCCGGGTTAGGCGGCGATGTACGCGACTATGTCGATCTCTTGAAGCCACGGGTCATGTCGCTCGTGGTTTTCACGGCGTTGGTTGGGCTGGTCATGGCGCCGGGCGACATTCATCCCGTGCTTGCGGCGGTCGCGATTCTGTGCATCGCGGTCGGTGCTGGCGCGTCGGGCGCGCTCAACATGTGGTTCGATGCCGACATCGATGCCCGCATGGGACGCACCGCCGCGCGACCGATCCCGTCCGGCCGGGTGCCGCGCGACCATGCGCTCGCCTTCGGTACCGTTCTCGCGATCGGTTCGGTTTCCGTGCTCGGCATCGCGGTCAATTGGGCATCGGCGGCCTTCCTGGCGTTCACCATCCTGTTCTATGTCATCGTCTACACAATGTTGCTGAAGCGCTGGACGCCGCAGAACATCGTTATTGGCGGCGCAGCCGGCGCCTTCCCGCCAATGATCGGCTGGATGGCGGTCACTGGCAGCGTCAGCATCGAAAGCTTCGTCCTGTTCCTCATCATCTTTCTTTGGACGCCGCCGCACTTTTGGGCACTGGCGCTCTTGAAGAGCGACGACTATGCCCGCGCCGGCGTCCCCATGCTGCCGATCGTAAAGGGCGCGGCCGCGACCCGTACGCAGATCGTCGCCTACTCTGCCCTAACGGCGCTGGCCGGCGTCTTGCCCTTCGTGCTCGGTTTCGCAGGCATCGGTTATGGCGCTATCGCGATCGTCACCGGTCTGGGCTTCGTCGCCATGGCAATGCGGGTCTATCGCGACCCAGGGGGTGACGCGGCGCGGCGGGCGTGCCGCAATCTCTTCGGCTATTCGATCCTCTATCTCCTGTTGCTCTACGCCGTTCTCCTGGCCGAACACGGGCTCAATGTTCCAATGGGAGTGCATCTGTGACCGGCACGGCCGACAGCGGTGTCCGTTTGACCCCGGAACAGGCGAAGCGTCGGCGGGCGCGCTCGATTGCCATTGCCGTGGTGCTCGCAGCTCTCGTCCTGCTTTTCTACGCCGTGACCATCGTGAAGCTCGGCCCCAGCGTTCTGGATCGTCCGCTATGACCGGATCGCGCACGCCAAAGTCGTCTAACGGCCGCGTCGCCGTTTACTGCCTCGCGATTGTCGGGACGATGATCGGCGCATCCTATGCGGCTGTGCCGCTTTACGACTTGTTCTGCCGCGTCACCGGCTATGGCGGCACGACCCAGCGCGCAGACACCGCCGCGGACACGATCGTCGACCGCAAGGTGACGATCCGGTTCGACGCCAATGTCGCTCGCGGCCTTGGCTGGAACTTCGCCGCTGAGACTGGCAGCGTTACGGTCAAGCTCGGCGAGACGGCCATGATTGCCTATCGCGCGCAGAATTCGGGCCAGTCGACAAGCGTTGGGACATCGACCTTCAATGTCACGCCGCCGCAGGCTGGCGCTTATTTCAACAAGCTCGAATGCTTCTGCTTCACCGAACAGGCTCTCGCGGCCGGTGAAGCGGTCGACATGCCGGTTCAGTTCTTCATCAGTCCGGACGCCGTCGAGGATCCGACGATGGACTCCGTCACGACGATCACCCTGTCCTATACGTTTTTCCCGGTCGACGACCCGAAATCGGTTGCGCGCGCCGGCAGTGCTGATAGAGACCTGACCAACACGGAGCCGGCGCCGCTTTAGTTCGGGCGCCGATCACGAAACACGCGGAGCGGATCATGGCGGACGCGCACACCAAGAACCACGACTACCACCTGGTAGAGCCCAGCCCATGGCCGTTCGTCGGCTCGGTCGCGGCCTTCATCCTCGCCGTCGGTGCCATTATCTGGATGCACTCTGGCCTGCCGTGGATCGCGATCATCGGTCTTTTGGGCGTGATCTACACCATGATCGTCTGGTGGCGGGATGTCATCGTGGAATCGAAGGCCGGCGATCATACGCCTGTCGTCCAGCTTCACCTGCGTTACGGCATGATCCTGTTCATCGCCTCAGAGGTGATGTTCTTCGTGGCTTGGTTCTGGGCCTATTTCGATGTCAGCCTCTTCCCCGACCACGCCTTGCAAGTCCAGCGGGTCGAGGCGACGGGCGGTGTCTGGCCGCCGGCGTCGATCGAAACCTTCGATCCGTGGCATCTGCCGCTGCTGAACACGCTGATCCTGCTGACCTCGGGCACCACGGTCACCTGGGCGCACCATGCACTGCTTCACGACGATCGCGAGGGGCTGAAACGCGCGCTAGCGCTGACGGTAGCGCTCGGGTTCCTCTTCACCTGTGTGCAAGGCTACGAATATGCCCACGCCACATTCGACTTCTCCGGCCATATCTATGGCGCGACCTTCTACATGGCGACGGGCTTTCATGGCTTCCACGTCATCGTCGGCACGATCTTCCTGATCGTCTGTCTTATCCGCGCCTATCAGGGCGACTTCACGCCGAAGAAGCACTTCGGTTTCGAGGCCGCCGCCTGGTACTGGCACTTCGTCGACGTGGTCTGGCTGTTCTTGTTCGCTGCGATTTACGTCTGGGGCGCCTGATCGGCGGGACACCGCTCATTGCCAACGGAAAGATATCGGGGCGCCGCGAGGCGCCCCTTTGCTTCGTGATATGACCGAGCCTTATCCGCATTCCCTTCCCTCGCCACTTCGCACGGGTCTGACCGGCCGCTGTCCCCGCTGCGGAAAGGGGCCCCTGTTTTCCCGTCTCCTGATACCGGCGCAGAGCTGTAGCCGGTGCGGCCTCGACTACTCTTTCATCGACACGGGCGACGGACCGGCGATCTTCGTGATCTTCATCGTCGGGTTTATCGGCGTCGTCGGCGTTTTCGTCACCGAGTTCAGTTTCGGCGCGCCGCTGTGGCTAAACCTGACCATCTGGCTGCCGGCAATCGTCGTCCTATCGCTCGTGCTGCTGCGCGTACTGAAAGGGCTTTTGATCACCCAGCAATTCGCGCAGGACGCCGCCGAGGGTCGCCGCGCCGATGAGTAGAGGTCTGTCCGGCCTCTTGTGGCCGACGGTCATGTCCGGCCTTGCCCTTGCGCTAATGGTGTCGCTCGGCCTGTGGCAAGTGCAGCGTCTTCACTGGAAAACCGGACTCCTCGACCAGATCGCGGCGCGCGCAACGGCCGATCCGATGACGGTCAGCACGGCACTAGACATCTGGAATGCGACTGAAGACGTCGAATACCTGCGCGTCCGGGTAAACGGCATCTACGATCATAGCCGGGAACGGCATCTTTATCAGATCGGCGACACCGGACCGGGCTGGCATGTCTACACCCCGCTTGTTCGCGATGACGGTTCGGAGCTTTGGGTCAATCGCGGCTATGTGCCCTTGCAACAGAAGGATCGATCGCAGCGCCCCGAAAGCATGGTCACCGATCCAGTGGCCGTCACCGGTCTGGCTCGGGCGCCCGGCGAAAGGGGCCTGTTCACGCCACAAAACGATGTCGCGACGAACACATGGTACTGGCGCGATCTCACCGGAATGGCCGCAGGCGGGACCACGCCCCTTCCCTTCTTCTTGGAAGCCGAACACGGTGGTGATCCGGGCGACCTGCCGACCGATGGGGTCACGCGTCTCGACCTGCCGAACCGCCACTTCGGCTATGCGCTGACCTGGTTCGGACTTGCTGCCACGTTGGTCCTAGTCTACGTCCCGTTCGTGGTCGGGCGCTTGCGCCAAACCGCTCAGCCCAAGGAAAACCGATGATCGACGCTTACCAGAGCCTCTCGGAACGTTTCGCAATGATCGCGGATATTGACGGCGCGGCGGCGATTCTGTCCTGGGACAAGGCAGCGATGATGCCGGATGGCGGCGCGACGGCGCGTGGGCGATCGCTGGCGACGCTCTCCACGCTGTCGCACCGTTTCCTCACCGAGTCGCAGATCGCGGACTGGCTAGCCGAGGCCCAGCCGCCGGACGATCCCTGGCACAAGGCCAATTTGCGCGAGATGCGCCGCGCGCATGATCAGGCGACGGTGCTTCCAAGCGACCTGGTCGAGAAGATGTCGCTGGCGACCTCGGAATCCGAAATGGTTTGGCGCGAAGCACGCGCTAAGGACGACTTCTCGCTGTTCGCGCCGAAACTGGAAACGGTAATCGGTCTGGTGCGGGAGAAGGCGGCGGCACTCGCCGAAACCTTCGGTCTTACGCCTTATGACGCGCTACTCGATGCCTTTGATCCGGGCCGCAGGGCGGCATCGTTCGATGCGGCCTTTGAGGACCTTGCGGCTTATCTGCCAGGCCTCTTGGACCAGGTGATCGAGCATCAGGCGCGCCAGCCAGCTACTGTCCATCCCGAGGGACCGTTTGATCATGCACAGCAAAAAACGCTCGGTATTGAGATCATGCAGGTGCTCGGCTTCGATTTCGAACGCGGCCGGCTCGATGAAAGCCACCATCCCTTCACCGGCGGGTTGCCCGACGATTCCAGGCTGACCACTCGCTATGATGACGCTGACTTCACATCGAGCCTGATGGCCGTCGTCCACGAGACTGGACACGCACTCTATGAGCAGGGCCGCCCCGCCGATTGGCGGCGCCAGCCGGTTGGCCGGTCCTGGGGCATGACGGTGCATGAGAGCCAGTCGCTCTTGTTCGAGATGCAGGCTGGACGGAGCCGCCCGCTTATCGCGTTTCTGGCACCGAAGCTCAAAGCCGCTTTCGGCGGCGACGGCCCGGCCTATGACGTGGCCAACCTCATTCGGCTCTATCACAAGGTCGAGCGCGGGCTGATTCGGGTGGACGCCGACGAGGTCTCTTATCCGCTTCACGTGATCCTGCGCTATCGACTCGAAAAGGCCTTGCTGGCCGACGATCTCAAGGTTGACGATCTACCCGGTGCCTGGGCGGACGGGATGCGCGATCTTCTCAACATCGCACCGCCGGACGATCGCGACGGCTGTCTACAGGACATCCATTGGGCTATGGGGGCCATCGGCTATTTCCCGACCTACACGCTGGGCGCGATGGCGGCGGCGCAACTGTTCCAAACGGCGCAGTCGGTGATGCCGAGCCTCCCCGATGATCTCGCCCAAGGCCGTTTCGCGCCGCTGCTTGCCTGGCTGCGCGAAACGATCCATGGTCGCGGCCGGCTTGACGAGGCCGGCGCAGTTATTGAGAAAGCCACGGGTCACCCTCTGGACGCGGCCGCACTGAAAAGGCATCTTGAAGCCCGCTATCTGGCGGACGCCTGAAGATTGGGTCATCGAAGATGGACTATGTAAGCACGCGCGGCGAAGCCCCTGTCCTATCGTTCGCCGACGTGCTGTTGACCGGCCTGGCCCGCGACGGCGGGCTTTACGTTCCAGCCGTCTGGCCGTCGTTCTCCTATTCCGACATCTCGGCGTTGCGTGGCGAGACCTATAGTGCCGTCGCGCATCGTGTCATGGCGCCGTTTGTCGGCGACAGCATCGAGGACGATGCGCTGCGGTCGATGATCGACGATGCCTATGCCACGTTCCGTCACGAGGCCGTCGCACCGCTTGTCCAGATCGGGCCGAATGACTGGATTTTGGAGCTTTTCCACGGCCCGACGCTCGCCTTCAAGGACGTGGCCATGCAGCTTTTGGCACGGCTGATGGACCATGTGCTGGAGCAGCGGGGCCAGCGCGCGACCATTGTCGGCGCGACATCAGGCGACACCGGTAGCGCCGCCATCGACGCCTTTAAGAACTCCCAGCGCGTCGACATCTTCATCCTCTATCCGGACGGCCGCGTGTCCGATGTGCAGCGGCGGCAAATGACAACGGTCGCCGGCGGTAGCATTCACGCGCTCGCAATCGACGGCACATTCGATGATTGCCAGGCTCTGGTGAAGGCGCTGTTCAACAACTTCTCCTTCCGCGATCGGGTCGCGCTCGCTGGTGTCAACTCGATCAATTGGGCCCGGATCATCGCCCAGATCGTCTACTATGTGACGGGCGCTGTCTCGCTCGGAGCACCGGAGCGGTCCGTATCGTTCACCGTGCCGACTGGCAATTTCGGCGACATCCTGGCCGGCTATGTCGCAAAGCGCATGGGCATTCCGATCGATCGGTTGGTGATCGCCACCAATCAGAACGATATCCTACGCCGCGCCTTGGATACCGGACGCTATGAAACGACCGGGGTCGAGAAAACCCAAAGCCCGTCCATGGACATCCAGGTGTCGAGTAATTTCGAACGTGTGCTCTTCGAGGCATCGGCGCGCGACGGCGCGCAGATCGCCCGGCTTATGGCTGGCCTTGCGCAGTCGGGGGCTTTTGGCATCGACACGGCGGTTCTAGAAACGGTGAAGGCCGATTTCGACGCTGCAACGACCAACGAAGCCGATACGGCAACGATCATGCGCGAGACATATGACAAGATTGGATACCTTGCCGATCCACACACCGCGGTCGGCCTTGGCGCAGCTGCAACCCGTCGCGGCAACCCAGCGACACCGATGGTGACGCTCTCGACCGCTCATCCGGCGAAGTTCCCGAACGCCGTCGAGGCAGCCACCGGCGTGCATCCGGCACTCCCTGCTTTCCTCGCCGACCTTCACGACCGCGACGAGACCATGACCCGTCTGCCTAACGATCGGAGCGCAATTGAGTCCTTCATCGAGACACGGACGCGGGCCGGGTCGGATCGAGGCGCAGCTTGATCGACCTTAGCGCCTCGGATCGGGTCCGGCAGACCACGCTGGAATCTGGCCTCAGGGTCGTTACAGAAACGATGCCGCACCTGGAAACGGCGGCGCTAGGGGTTTGGGTCGCGGCAGGCTCCAGAGCGGAACGAGAAGCCGAGAACGGCATCGCTCATCTCCTGGAGCACATGGCGTTTAAGGGGACGGAGCGCCGCTCGGCGCGCGCCATCGCCGAGGAGATCGAGGCTGTGGGTGGCGAGTTGAACGCGGTCACCGGCCTGGAAAATACGGCCTATTACGCGCGCGTGCTGAAAGACGACGTGCCGCTTGCGATCGATATTCTGGCCGACATCATCCAAAACTCACTGTTCGATCCAGCCGAGCTGGCACGCGAGCAGGGCGTCATCATGCAAGAGATCATGGCCGCGCACGACACGCCCGACGACCTGGTGTTCGACCTTGTCCAGGATGCCGCCTTTCCCGGACAGTCGATCGGCCGGTCGGTGCTCGGCACCATCGATAGCATCCGCGGCTTCACCGCCGCCGATCTGGACGACTTCCTGACCCGAAACTATGCACCGGATCAAATGATCGTCGCTGCCGCCGGCGCAGTCGACCATGACGCTCTTGTCGCCGACATCGCCGACCGATTTTCGGTCGTGCGCGATGCGTCGGTCGATCCGGCAATACCGGCGCAGTTCGATGCCGGCCGCAATCTGCTCGACCGTCCGCTGGAACAGGTGCATCTGGTGATGGGCTTTTCCGGCATCCCGATCTGCGATCGTCGGATCTATGCGGCGCAGCTTTTGTCGACACTGCTTGGCGGCGGCATGTCATCCCGGCTGTTTCAGGAAATCCGCGAACGGCGGGGCCTTTGCTACGGCATCTACACCTACCACTGGGCGGTTTCCGATTCTGGATTGTTCGGCCTCTATGCCGGCACCGGACCGGAGCAGGTGGAGGAACTGGCAGATGTCGTCATGACCGAACTGGCGCAAGTCGACGACACGGTGAACGACATAGAACTGGAGCGTGCCAAGGCCCAGCTCAAGGCCGGACTCATGATGAGTCTTGAAAGCCCCTCATCGCGGATCGATCAGATGGCCCGGCATCTTTCGGCGTTCGATCGCATCATCCCACCGGCGGAATTGATTGCCGGCGTCGAGGCTGTCACGCGTAGCGACATCGCCGAACTCGCGGATGCTGTGTTCGGCCCCGATCGCGCCGCTGTTGCCGCTGTCGGCCCCGAAGCCGGGCTTGCATCTTTGGCCGTTTTCGGTTCGAATCGAAGCACTTAGCAAGAACAGGCACCTCCGACGGCATCATCCATGGCACTCTTCCGGTCGGTCAACAGCATTGAGACGGGACCTGCCATCTATGGCGACGGTGTCATGCTGCGAGCGCCGCTCTTGTCCGACTATGCCGAATGGGCCTCGCTGCGCCAGGCGAGCCGCGAGTTTCTTGTGCCGTGGGAGCCCTCATGGCCGCGCGACGATCTGACGAAGGCCGCCTTCCGGCGGCGGCTGAAGCGCTATCAGCGCGACCTGCGCGACGATCTGGCCTATCCGTTCTTCATCTTCGATTCCCGAACCGAGACCCTGACCGGCGGCGTGACGCTGTCGAATGTCCGGCGCGGTGTCGCCCAAGCGGCATCTCTCGGCTACTGGGTCGGCGTGCCACACGCCCGCCGGGGCTATATGACCGAGACGCTTAAATGCCTGATTCCCTTCGCGTTTGACTCCTTGCGCCTTCATCGGATCGAGGCGGCCTGCCTGCCGAAGAACGATGCATCGATCCGCTTGCTTGAAAAGTCCGGGTTTGCGCGCGAGGGCTATGCCCGCGGCTATCTGTGCATCAACGGTGTCTGGCAAGATCATCTGCTTTACGGTCTGGTGAAGGACGGCACAGGCGGCCACTGAACACCCCAATCATCGCCCACTGCCGTGCGAGCGCTTGAACGTCGAATGCACACAAGTGTGACGTGAGCGACAGCGCATTCACCGCGTTTGGTATATTTTCTTGTTTCGCGCAGGCCGAGTGAGTACGAATGCTTCCGGCCCGCGCGGCGCGGGAAAACAAGCAATTGCAGGCAATTCGTAGCGTGTTTAAAGCCGGCTTGGTGTTCGTGGCAATCGTGTGTGCCACCCTGTTGCGGGTGGCGCCAGCGGTTGCGCTCGACGGGATCGATGTGCCGGTGGACGTCGGCGCCATCGATCTGACGTCGATTGTCGACCGCTATTCGCAACCAAGCGATCGAATTCAGGTATCGACGGCGCCCGGCGACGACGGGCTGGTGCGCCGCATGGAGGTGCGGGCAGCCGGAGGCGACCTAGCGCCCGGCTGGATCGTCTTCGCCCTGACCAACAACTCCGACCGCCAGCTCGACCGGCTCCTCGTGGCGCCGCACTATCGGCTCGTTGGCTCCGGTCTGGTCTGGCCCGATCTCGGTGCTCAGCGCATCTTGACCATTACGCCATCGCAGGGATTTCGACCGGAGCGCCAAGAAGCCGAGGTTGCCGATGTTTTCCAGGTGACCTTGAACCCGGGCGCGACGGTGACTTTTGTCGCCGAACTCTCCGACCGCTATCTACCGAAGCTCTATCTCTGGGAGCCTGCGGCCTATGAGGAAAACCTCAATAGCCTGACCCTCTTCCAAGGGATCGTCGTCGGTGTCGGCGGCCTGATGGCGCTGTTCCTAACAACGCTCTTCATCGTGCGCGGCACGGCGATGTTCCCGGCCGCCGCGCTGCTTGGCTGGTCGGTGCTTGGCTATATCGCGGTCGAGTTCGAGTTGATCCACCGGGTGGTCGTGATCGGCGAAATCGGCGAGCCGTTCTATCGCGCCTTGTCGGAGGCGTTGATCGCCACAGCGCTTTTGATCTTCCTCTTCGCCTATCTCAATCTCGGCCGGTGGCACATCCGCTTCGTGCATGTCTCCGCGCTTGCGGGATTGGCGATGGCCGGCCTGCTTCTCTTGACGGTTGTCGATCCGCAGGTCGCGTCAGGTATCGCGCGCCTGTCGCTAGCCGTCATCGGCATATTTGGAATGGGCCTCATCGTCTTCCTGTGCTTCCGCAACTACGACCGGGCCATCATGCTGATCCCTACCTGGTCGCTGCTGCTGATGTGGATTTATGGGGCCGGCATGGCGGTTTTGCATCGGGTCGACAATGACCTGGTGGCGCCGGCACTGGCGGGCGGCCTCGTTCTTATCGTGCTGCTCATCGGCTTCACTGTGATGCAACACGCGTTCGCCGGCGGCGGACTCTCCTATGGCCAGATTTCGGATCACGACCGCAAGGCGCTAGCGCTGACTGGCGCCGGCGACATGGTGTGGGATTGGGATGTGACCCGCGACCGAATCTACACCAGCGCGGAGACCGAGCGTATTTTGGGCTTCCCGCGCGGGACTCTAGAAGGTCCGGCGGTCAAGTGGTTGGAACACCTACACCCTCGCGATCAGGATCGGTTCCGCTCCTGTCTCGATACGATCGTCGACCAGAAGCGTGGCCGCATCTCCCAAGATTTCCGTCTGCGCACGAAAGATGGTCATTTCCTGTGGCTCAATCTGAGGGCGCGGCCGATCCTCGGTGCCGACGCGGAAGTGGTTCGTTGCGTGGGAACCCTCGTCAACGTCACCGACGATAAAGTCTCTCAGGAGCGGCTGCTCCATGACGCCATTCACGACAATCTGACGGGTCTGCCCAACCGCGAGCTCTTCCTCGACCGGCTGGAAACGGCGATGACACGCGTGCGCACCGAGGGCGGTTCGCGCCCGGCCGTCATGGTCGTCGACATCGATCGGTTCCGGCATGTCAACGACAGTGTCGGCATGGCGGTCGGCGACAGTATCCTCCTGACCATTGCGCGTCGCCTAGCCCGGCATTTGAAACCCCAGGACACGCTGTCGCGGCTGACCGGCGACAGTTTCGGCATTATCCTGGTGTCGGAGTCGACACCGAAGCGGATCGCGGCCTTCGCCGACACCATTCGCCGGACGTTCAAATCGCCGATCACGTTCGGCGATCGCGAAATCTTCCTCACCGCATCGATCGGCATCGCGGTCTTCGATGGCAAGCAGGGCAGCAATACCGACCTGCTGCGCGATGCGGAACTTGCGACGCAGCACGCCAAGCGCTTGGGCGGCGATCGGATCGAGGCCTTTAAGACGACGCTTCGATCCGACTCCATCGACCGCCTCAGCCTGGAGTCCAACCTGCGGCGGGCGACCGAGCGCGAAGAGATGAAGCTGCTTTATCAGCCGATCATGCGGCTTGAGACGGGCGAGATCGCCGGTTTCGAGGCGCTGATGCGCTGGGAGCATCCGCGCTTCGGCCTCATGGCGCCCTCCGAATTCATCGAGATCGCCGAAGACACGGGCCAGATCGTCGAACTCGGCCTGTTTGCCATGGACCGCGCCGCCCGCCAGCTCGCTGAATGGCAAAAGTCGATGGAAGACGGCGCGCAGCTCTTTGCCAGCGTCAATGTTTCAAGCCGGCAACTGGTCCGTCACGATCTGATCAACGACATCAAGTCGGTGCTGGCGCGCACCGATGTCGAACCCGGCACGTTGAAGCTGGAAATCACCGAATCTCTGGTGATGGAAAATCCCGAGTATGTCGTTCAGGTTCTTCGCCGAGTGCGCGATATGGGCGCCGGCTTGGCGCTTGACGATTTCGGCACCGGGTATTCAGCGCTCAGCTATTTGCAGCGTTTCCCGTTCGACATCATCAAGGTCGATCGTTCGTTCGTGCGCCACAACGGTAATGGCGCACGCCCGGTCATCCTGCGCTCGATTGTGTCGCTCGCCCACGATCTCGGCATGGAAGTTGTGGCCGAGGGCGCTGAATCCGATGTCGATGCGCGCGAACTGGAATCGCTTGGCTGCGAATACGGACAGGGCTTCTTCTACGGCCAGCCGATGGAAGCCAAGGACGCCGGTAAACTGCTGAAAGTGAACGAGGCCGCCTCGGCGACCAAACACTAAGCGTTTGGATCAGGCGCTGCCGGACGCACCGACCAGCATCGCCAGATCGATGCCGAGCGAGGCAAGGGCCCGCTCGTATTTCTGGGAATGGTCGACATCGAAGACCAGGTCCTCGTCCGGATCGCAGACCAACCAGCCATTGTCCTGGATCTCGACTTCAAGCTGTCCGGGCGACCAGCCGGCATAGCCGAGCGCCAACACGGCGCGTTCCGGCCCGGCGTCCTCGACGATCGCTTTCAGGATATCGAGCGTGGCCGTCAAAGACACGTGATCGTCGATCGGCAGCGTCGATGAGTCACGATAATAGTCGGAACTGTGAAGAACGAAGCCCCGACCGGTTTCAACCGGCCCGCCCTGATGGACTCGGATCGCTTGGGCGGAATTCGGCAGTTTGATGTCCTCGCCGTCGGGAATGATATCGAGCTGGCGCAGAAGGTCGGGGAAGGAAATTGCCTCCGCCGGCCGATTGAGCACCAGACCCATCGCGCCCTCCGGAGAATGCGCGCAAACGTACACGACCGTGCGTTGGAAGCGCGGATCGGACATCTGCGGCATGGCGATCAGCATTTTGCCGTCCAGATAGCCCGAGCCACCGGACTTCGGGAATTTGGTCTCGAATTCCATGACGCTAAAGATAGCGGCAAATTACCAGCAAATGTTGAAAATCTGACCGATTGGACAAACTGTCACGTCGTTTCACGCAGCTTTGATTCCGGGTTAACGCGTCTCGGGTTATGGAAAAGCGAACGATTTCCGGGATTTCGGCCATGTGCCTTCTTCGCTGCATGATCTGTTCACTTTTTTGCCTGATCGCCTCGCCCGTCCTGGCGCAGGGACCGGGTCAGTATTCGCAGGTATCGTTGACCGGTGTTGGCCGGATCGCCGAAACCGATGGATTGTGGGCGATGGTGGACATCCAGGTTGCACCGGGGTGGAAAACCTATTGGCGCAATCCAGGCGATGCCGGCATTCCGCCGCGCTTCGACTGGACCGGGAGCATCAATCTCAAGGCGGCCCATATCTCCTGGCCGGCGCCGAAACGATTTCACGATGGCTACGCCTATTCAATCGGCTACGGAGAGCCGGGCGTCGTCCTGCCCATTCGTATCGAACCGGAGAATCCCGATCGGCCTGTATCGCTATCGCTTCAGCTCGATTATGCCGTATGCGAACGCATCTGCATCCCCGAGCGCGCTGAACTTTCCGGTTTCGTCCGTGCACATCCAGCGGACAGTCCACAAGAGCAAAGCTTGACGACGGCACTGGCCACCGTGCCCGTGGACGCCTTGGATGACGATTTGCCCGCCATCGCCGACATCAGTCTCGCCAACGACGGTACACACATCGATGTGACGCTTGAACATGCGGAAACGCTGGCCGAACTCGACATGTTCGCCGAAGGGCCCAACGGCGAGCATTTGCTCGTGCCGACACGTCTTGAGCCGGCCGATCCCGTGTCGTTCGCCGTATCGCTGAAGGGGGCCGCGAAGAGCGGCGCCGACGGACGTCGGCCCTACCGTTTCACCATTGTCTGGGACGGCGGCGCGGTCGAAAGATACATGGCGATCCGTTAGGACTTTCGTCCCGACCACCCAAGCGTCGACAAACGGACAAAGCGGATTTTCTTTTTTCCCGCCCTGCCCTAAAACTCCAAACACTTCGTCCCACAGCGCAGTTCCAGGAGCAGCATCCATCATGACACTTTCGGCAGGCGACAAACTCCCCGAAGCAACGTTTTTCACGATGACCGAAGACGGTCCAGGCACCACCACGACAAACGAAGTCTTCGGTGGCAAGACGGTCGCGCTCTTCGCGGTCCCGGGCGCGTTCACGCCGACCTGTCACCTCAAGCACATGCCGGGCTTCATCGAACACGCCGATGCCTTCAAGGCCAAGGGCTGCGACACCATCGCCTGCATCACGGTCAACGATCCGTTCGTTGCCGGTGCCTGGGGCAAAACGGCCGGGGCCGACGGCAAGATCGCGGTTTTAGCCGACGCAGATGCCGCTTTCACAAAGGCCGCCGGCATGGATTTCGATGGCTCTGCGGTCGGGCTGCTAGCGCGCTCGAAGCGCTATGCGGCAATCGTCCGCGATGGCGTCGTCGAAACGATCAATATCGAGGATGCGCCGTCAAACGCAGATATTTCGAGCGCCGAGGCGCTGCTTAAGTCTCTATGAGGCGTTCGCCGGCTTGAAGGGCGCCATGGCGGCACGGGCGAGCGCATCGGCGCGTTCGTTCATCGGATCGCCGGCATGGCCTTTCACCCAATGCCAGCGGACCGTGTGCGGCGCAATCGCGGCGTCGAGCGACTCCCATAGATCGGCGTTCTTGACCGGTTTCTTGGCGGCTGTCTTCCAGCCCCTCGTCTTCCAGTCTGCAATCCACTTGGTGATGCCGTCTCGGACGTAGACGCTGTCGGTGTAAAGATCGACGGTGACGGGACGTTTCAGCGCGTTCAAAGCCTCGATCGCGGCGGTCAGTTCCATACGATTGTTGGTCGTGTCAACGGCGCCGCCGCTGAGCTCCTTCTCAGTGCCGTTATAAGAGAGGATCGCGGCCCATCCGCCGGGGCCCGGATTGCCGGAGCAGGCACCGTCGGTATGGATGGTCACCTTACCATCGGTCAAAGCCCATACTCCCGCGCGCTTTCAAGCGACCGATGGAAGCGGAGCTTTTGCCGATACTCCAGCGGATCCTTGGGCTTGACCAAGGCGCCTGCTGGCGTGTTCAGCCAATCGTAGAGCCGCGTCAAGAGAAAGCGAAAGGCGGCGCCACGGGCGAGTATGGGCAGCGCTTCGAATTCACCATCCTCGAAGGGCCGGGTCGCACGATAGGCATCGATCAGCGCCCGACCCTTGGTCACGTTGAAAGACTGGTCCGGCTCGAAACACCATGCGTTGAGGCAGATGGCGACGTCGTAGGCGAACATATCGGTGCAGGCGAAATAGAAATCGATCAAACCTGAGATTTCATCGCCGATGAAAAAAACATTGTCGGGAAAAAGATCGGCATGAACCACGCCGCCCGGCAGGGAGTTTGGCCAGGCGTCGACCAGGTAGTCGAGCTCTGCTTCGATCTCGGCCGAAAGGCCCGTCGCCACCTCGTCGGCCCGCCCGAGACAATCGTCGACAAGCGCCGACCACCCGCTGATTGCCAAGGCGTTGTCTCGTCGCCCCGGGAAGTTGCGTGACACGGTATGAAAGGCGGCAAGGGTCTTGCCGAGCTGAGCGCAGTGGCGCGCACGCGGCCGTCGCACCCATAGCCCCTCCAGGAACGTGAAGATCGCGGCCGGTCGATCAGCCACGGTCTGCAATACATGGCCGCCCCGATCCGGCACCGGCGCCGGACAGGCGATGCCATGACGGTTGAGATAATCCAAAAGGTCCATGAAGAACGGCAAATCGGTCGGATCGACGCGCCGCTCGTAAAGCGTCAAAATATACTGAGCCTGATCCGTGTGCAGGATGTAGTTGGTGTTTTCGACGCCCTCGGCGATGCCCCTGAAGGACAACGCCTCGCCAATGTCGTAGCGGGCCAGAAGCGCCGCGATGTCGTCATCGGTGACGTCGGTATAGACAGCCATTTGGAACTGCTATTCAGCGGCGACGCGAAGGGCGCGAGGTAGATGGAAGGTGACGTCCTCTTCAGCGGTCGAGACGACGTCCAGATTGATGTCGAAGCGCTCTGCAAGGGCGGCAATGACTTCCTCGACAAGGACTTCGGGAGCAGAAGCGCCTGCCGTGATACCAACAGCACGAACGCCCTCCAGCGCTGACCAGTCAAGATCGGCGGCGCGTTGAACCAGGGCCGCGCGCTCGCATCCCGCACGCTGCGCCACCTCGACCAGGCGCTGAGAGTTGGAGCTGTTTGGCGCGCCAACGACGATCATCGCATCGACGCGGGGCGCGACCACCTTGACTGCCGCCTGACGATTCGTCGTGGCGTAGCAGATATCTTCGCGATGCGGCCCGACGATCGCCGGAAACCGCTCCTTCAAAATCGCGACCATTTCCGCCGTATCGTCGACCGATAAAGTCGTTTGGGTGACAAAGGCCAGCTTGCTGGGGTCTTCAGAAGAGACGGCGCGCGCGTCATCCGCTGTCTCGATCAGCGTGACGGAGCCGGGCGGCAACTGGCCCATCGTGCCGATGACTTCCGGGTGCCCGGCGTGACCGATCATCAAAATGTGGTTGCCGCGCGAATGATGCAGGCGCACCTCTTTGTGCACCTTGGTGACAAGCGGGCAGGTGGCGTCGAGCGCAAAAAGGTTTCGTGTTTCGGCGTCGGCCGGAACCGATTTCGGGACGCCATGCGCGGAAAAGATCACCGGTTGATTGGTTTCGGGAACCTCGTCCAACTCCTTGACGAAGACCGCGCCTTTTTTCTCCAGGCTCTCGACGACGAACCGGTTGTGCACGATCTGATGGCGGACGTAGACGGGCGGGCCATATCGCTCAAGCGCGAAATCCACCATTTGGATCGCGCGGTCGACACCGGCGCAAAATCCGCGCGGGGAACAAAGCAAAATGTCCAGTTTCGGCGTGGTTGACATGGCGGTCCTGGGCACGGCCGGAGGCAGCTCGCCTCCGTACCCGGACCATGTGAGCGGGGTTGGCCGTTGTCAAGTTTGCCGCAGATCAGCAGGGTTTTGAAAGCGGAGATGCAGTTGCCGCGATCGGTTTGATCGATGCGTCCGGCATCGCCGGGCCAAACAGCGCACCGACAACGCCGAAGAGCAGGATCGTCACGGTCGCGACGACGATTTTCGCTGGTAGTATGGTCTTTGTCAGTCCGTCGATGGTTTGCATGGCATTCGACCTTCTGGATCAGGCGCGACAGCGTCGCGTGTTGCCTGACTTAGTTATGGGGAATACCGCACGGCTTGTGTGTGCCGTGCATCACAGTCAGGTCGATTGACCAGCAAGGGTGAAGAGAATGCCGTGAAGTGGCGTGACAGCGCAAAGACCTTGGTTTAAGCATATCGCCGGAATTTCGAGTTTTGAGAGCGTTCATGCGGCTTTGTATCGGGCTGGGGACCCGCCCAATCCTGCGTTTCATATGCGTTGCCGTGATCGCCACGGCCATTGCTGCGTGCAGCCGAGGGCGCCAACCGGAGGTGACAGCAGAGGACCTGGCGCAAGTTCGCCCGGGAGGCATAGCCCGACAGTCCTACTGCCCCAGTGTCGTTCGTCGCCGTCAGAACCAGGGCTACCCGGTTTATCAGTCAGGCTTCGAACGCGATCCCAAGTTCCTCATCTATCAGGGCACGATCACCCGAACCGCGCGTGAGTGCACATCGACGGAGAACGAACTGATCATGCGGGTCGGCGTCGGCGGTCGCGTGCTACGCGGCCCAGGGGGTAGTGAATCCATCACGGCTAGCCTTCCCATCCGCGTGGCCGTCGTCGGCTTGTCTAGCGAACCGATCTTCAGTCAGACTCAAGCGGTCTCAGTCGTTCTTGCGGACGGCCAGACCTCAACATCCTTCTCGGTCGTGCAAGAGAACGTCACGGTCCCCCTTACCCCAGACCTCAATCCGCGCGACCTTCAAGTGGTAGTCGGCTTCGACATTCCACTCGACGAGGACGGGCTGCAATAGCGCGGTTTTCAACCGGTCATCCCGCCGGCGTTGACTTGTCGATGCGCACCTCTAGACTGCGCGCTCAGGCCTAAGGGCCACGCGGGAGAGACCGGTTGCCTGTTCACAGGTGAGCCGGCGCCGAAGGAGCAACCGCCCCGGAAACTCTCAGGCAAAGGGACCGCGTGGTTTCGGCACTCTGGAAAGCGGCATCGGCTCGTTTGCGAGACCGGTCGCACACCGAAGGAGTAAGCAGCACCGACGGTTCGTATTGGGTGCTGCGAAATCTCTCAGGTTCCACGACAGAGGGGGCTGACCATGCCAAACGGCGTGGTTGGGACCATTTGACGCGGACCTGCTGCCGATGATCGACGCCGACGAGACACTGCTCGAAACGCCACTGGCCAGCCGCCACCAGGCACTGGGTGCGCGCATGGTGCCCTTCGCCGGCTACACAATGCCCGTACAGTATCCAACAGGCATCCTCACAGAGCACACCTGGACCCGCGAAGAGGCGGGTTTGTTCGATGTCTCCCATATGGGGCAGGCGATGCTCGAAGCAGCGGACGGGTCCCACGCGACCGTGGCCACCGCGCTTGAAGCCCTGGTGCCGGCTGACATCTTGAACATGGTTCCAGGTCAGCAGCGCTACACCCAGCTCTTGAATCATGAGGGTGGCATCCTCGACGACCTCATGGTCACGAGGTCGATCGATGCGGCCGACGACGGTTATCTTTTTCTGGTCGTGAATGCCGCGCGGAAGGCCGAAGACTATGCGCACATCGCCGCCAACCTGCCCGCCGGCGTTGCCCTGAAGCCTGTCGACGATCGTGCATTGATCGCTGTCCAGGGACCGAAGGCGGCCGGCGTGGTTGCCGATCATGTGCCGGGGGCTGCCGACATGGCGTTCATGACCGGGCGGTCCGGGGCCTTCGACGGGCAGGACATTCACCTGTCCCGCTCCGGCTATACGGGCGAGGATGGCTATGAACTCTCGGTTCCGATCGCCGCGATCGGCGTGATCTGGGATGCGCTGATCGCCGACCGCCGGATCAAGCCGATCGGTCTTGGCGCTCGCGATTCTCTGCGTCTTGAAGCCGGGCTTTGCCTTTACGGTCACGACATCGACGAAACGACCAGCCCGGTCGAGGCGGGCCTCTTGTGGTCAATCCAGAAGCGGCGGCGCGAGAACGGTGGTTTTCCGGGCTTCGAGCGGATTCAGCGCGAGATCGCAGAAGGCGCGACGCGACGACTGGTGGGTATCAAAGTCGAAGGCCGGGCACCGGTGCGCGAAGGCGCAACGGTCTTCAAGGACGGCGAAACCGTAGGGACGGTGACCTCGGGCGGCTTCGGCCCAACTGTCGAAGGTCCGGTTGCCATGGGCTATGTGGCTGCCGCCGCCAAGGAACCAGGGACCACACTTGAGATCGAATTGCGCGGCCGCACCGTGTCCGCCGAGGTTGTCAAACTGCCCTTCGTCAAGAAGCGGTTCGCCAAGTGACATCACCAGGGGAGACGAAATGACTGTCTATTTCACGAAAGAACACGAATGGCTCAGTGTCGAAGGCGGAACGGCGACCGTCGGCATTACCAATCATGCGCAAGAACAGCTTGGCGATGTGGTGTTCGTCGAACTGCCGGCGCCCGGAACGGCGCTGACCCAGGGCGGCGATGCGGCCGTTGTCGAATCGGTCAAGGCGGCAAGCGAAGTCTATGCACCGATCGACGGCGAGGTAACCGAGGCGAATGGCGAGCTGGAAGGCGAGCCCGCAAAGGTCAACGAGGATGCCATGGGCGCCGGCTGGTTCTTCAAGATGACCGTCGGCAATGAAAGCCAGCTCGCCACGCTGATGGACGAGGCGGCTTACAACGCCTTCGTCGAGGCGGAAGGCTAGAGCCACGCATGGCGCATCGCTACACCGCCGAGATCATCTGGACCTGCGAGGGCGACTTTGCCGCCAACGCCTATTCGCGGGGTCATGTGTGGCGGTTCGACGGCGGGATCGAAGTGCCGGCGTCCGCCTCGCCAAGCGTCGTCCCCCTTCCCCATTCACGCGAAGATGCGGTCGACCCGGAAGAGGCCTTCATCGCCGCGCTATCGAGCTGCCACATGCTGTGGTTTCTCGATCTCGCCCGCCAGGGTGGGTTCTCGGTCGCCTCTTATCACGATGATGCCGAAGGTCGGATGGAGCGGATTGCGCCCGGCAAGATGGCGATCACGACCGTGACGCTCAAGCCCGCGATCACCTATGCCGGCGAGCCACCGGACGCGGCGACGGCCGACGATCTCCACCATCGTGCTCATGAACTCTGCTTCATCGCTAATTCGGTGACGACCGAGATCACAATCACGCCGCGTTAGACGAGGACTTTCATGCGTTATCTGCCGCTCACCGACAGCGACCGCCGGACGATGATGGAGCGGATCGGCATTGCGTCCATTGACGCACTGTTCGATCCCATCCCCGAAAGCGCGCAGTTGGACGGTCTCTTGGACCTGCCCCGCCAAAAGGGCGAGATGGAGGTCGAGCGCCTGCTCTCCCAGATGGCTGCGAAGAATACGGCCGCTGGATCGGTGCCCTTTTTCGTCGGTGCCGGCGCTTATCGCCATCACGTGCCGGCCACCGTCGATCATCTGATCCAACGCTCGGAGTTCCTAACCTCCTACACGCCCTATCAGCCGGAGATCACGCAAGGCACGCTGCAATATCTCTTCGAGTTCCAGACCCAAGTCGCCGAACTGACCGGCATGGAGGTCGCCAACGCGTCGATGTATGACGGCTCGACCGGTTGCGGCGAGGCCGTGCTCATGGCCCATCGCATCACCAAGCGCGACCGCGCAGTCCTCTCCGGCGGGCTCCACCCGCACTACCGCAAAGTGGTTGAGAACATAACAGGCTTCGCGGGGCTACCGATCGATACCTTGCCACCGGACCCGACGGGAGCCGAAGACATCGGCAGCCATATTGACGGCGACACGGCCTGTGTCGCCGTTCAGACTCCAGATGTCTACGGTCAGCTCATCGACTTGGCCCCGATCGCCGAGAAGGCCCATGAGGCCGGCGCGCTTTTGATCGCCGTCGTCACCGAAGCGGTCTCCTTCGGCGCGCTGAAATCGCCGGGGTCGCAGGGCGCCGATATCGTGGTCGCCGAGGGGCAGTCGATCGGCAATGGACTGAACTTCGGCGGACCCTATGTCGGGCTGTTTGCGACCCGACAGAAATACGTGCGCCAAATGCCCGGACGGCTCACCGGCGAGACCGTCGACGCGGACGGCAAGCGCGGTTATGTGCTTACGCTCTCGACCCGCGAACAGCACATCCGCCGCGACAAGGCGACATCCAACATTTGTACGAATTCGGGGCTGTGTTGCCTCGCCTTCACCATTCACATGACGTTGTTGGGGGGTCAGGGCCTGCAAAAGCTCGCCACCCTCAATCATGCGAACGCGGTCCTTCTCGCCCAGACACTAGAGGCGGTGTCCGGGGTCGAGATCTTGAACGAGACCTTCTTCAATGAGTTCACCTTAAGGGTACCGGGCGATGCTGCCGATGTCGTCGAAGCATTGGCGAAAAAGGGCGTGCTGGGCGGCGTGCCCGTGTCGCGTCTGGAGCCCGACGCAGGACTGGATGATCTCATCATCGTCGCTGCGACGGAGATCAACACCGACGACGACCGCGCCGCTTATGCTGCCGCGCTGAAGGAGTTGGTAGGATGAGCCAATCGCGCGACACTTTTACGGGCAATCGCGGCCTTGAGATCTACGAGCCGCTTCTCTTCGAGATCGGCTCGACCGAGAATTGCGGCGTCGACCTCCCGGACCCTGAACCTGTCACGTCTCGGCTCGGTTCCCATGCGCGCGACACGCTCGATCTGCCGGCGCTGTCGGAGCCAGAAACGATGCGGCACTATGTGAAACTGTCGCAGAAGAACTATGCCATCGACATGAGCGTCTATCCGCTCGGATCGTGCACGATGAAGCACAATCCACGGCTTAACGAGAAGATGGCGCGCCTTCCGGGCTTTGGCGATATTCACCCGTTGCAGCCCGTTTCGACCGTCCAGGGCGCGCTGGAACTGATCGACACGCTAGTGCATTGGCTGATCACGATGACCGGGATGAGCGCAGTCGCCATGTCGCCGAAAGCAGGCGCTCATGGCGAGTTGTGCGGCATGATGGCGATCAAAGCGGCGCTCGACGCCAAGGGGGAAGCCGACCGCCGCGTCGTACTGGTGCCGGAGTCGGCCCACGGCACCAATCCGGCAACCGCGGCACTTTTGGGTTTCTCGGTTGAAGCGATTGCCACCCGCGACGATGGGACGCTTCATGCCGACGTGGTGCGTGATCGTATGGGGCCGGACGTGGCGGCGATCATGCTGACCAATCCGAACACATGTGGCCTGTTTGAGCGCGATGTCATCGAGATCGCCGAGGCGCTTCACGCCGGCGGCGCCTATTTCTACTGCGACGGCGCCAACTTCAACGCGATTGTCGGCAAGGCGCGACCAGGCGATCTCGGCGTCGATGCCATGCACATCAACCTGCACAAGACGTTCTCCACGCCCCATGGCGGCGGCGGACCGGGTGCCGGTCCGGTCGTTCTGTCGGAAGCCTTGGCGCCCTTTGCCCCTGTCCCCTTCGTCGTCAAGGATGGCGATGGGTTCAAAGTGGTCGAGGATACCAATGGCGAGGCGGCGGAGAGCTTTGGCCGCATGACGGCGTTTCACGGCCAGATGGGCATGTTCGTCCGGGCGCTTTCCTACATGCTGTCGCATGGGTCCGACGGGATGAGGCAAGCATCAGAGGACGCGGTTCTAAATGCCAACTACGTCCGCGCCTGCTTGGAAGATCTGATGACGGTATCCTTCCCAGGCACATGCATGCATGAGGTGCTGTTCGACGACCGGTTCCTCAAGGACACCGGCGTGACGACGCTCGATTTCGCCAAGGCGATGATCGACGAGGGCTATCATCCGATGACGATGTATTTCCCGCTGGTCGTCCACGGTGCCATGCTGGTCGAGCCGACGGAGTCGGAGTCGAAAGCCTCGCTGGACCTCTTCATCGCGACGATGCGCGATCTGGTGATGGCAGCGGAACGCGGTGACACCGAGCGCTTCGAAGGCGCGCCCCATTTCGCGCCGCTGCGCCGACTCGACGAAACGGCGGCTGCCCGCAAACCGAAGCTGCGCTGGACACGACCGGAGCCGATCCCGGAAGCAGCGGAGTAGTTCGTTACTCCGCCGCGGCTTGGATGCCACGCCGGGCGTGATACGCCCGCGCCGCGTCGCCAAACGCCTCGAAGATCGCCCGCGAGGGTGGATCGGTCTCGGCCCAGTATTCGGGATGCCACTGGACGCCCATGGCGAAGCCCGGCGCGTCCTTCACCGACACCGCTTCGATCGTTCCGTCTTCGGCGACGGCCTCGACGGCAAGCCGGTCAGCCAACCGCCCGATTGCCTGACGGTGAAACGAGTTCACTTGAATGGTGTCGGCGTTCACGATGCGACCGAGGCAGCCACCCTTGGTTATGGCGACGGAGTGCTTGAGCGCGAAACGCTCGTCGATTGGGGCATCGGTCGAGGCGCGATGGTCCATGCGGCCCTCGTGCGTCTGGACTTCGCTCAGGAGAGAGCCGCCAAGCGCAACATTCAACTCTTGAATGCCACGGCAAATCGCCAGAAGCGGAACACCGCGATCGATCGCGGCCCGAATGAGCGGCAGTGTCATATCGTCGCGTTCTGGATCGTGCGGCTCCGTCTCACCGGTCTCCGCCTCGCCATAGAGCATAGGATGGACATTGGAGCGCGAGCCCGTCGCCAGCACGCCGTCGGCGCGGCCGAGAATGTCGTCAATGGCGATCCGGTCGCTCATCGGCGGAAGAAGGAGCGGAAGACAGCCGGCGACCTCGGCGACGGGCACAGAATAGAGTTCGTTCACGGCGTGAAATACGTAGCCGTCGATGACCTTGACGTCGGCGGTCAGTAGCACGAGCGGACGAGATATCATTCAAGTCGTCTTTCGGTTTCTCAAAGGCAGGACACGACGATCCTTAGGCTTGCCGCATGGCGCCATGTACAGCTCTAGATGGCGCAACGTCAGTTAACGCCAAATCGCGTTTGCCGCCATCAAACTAGACAGGACCGACGCGAAATGCCATCAAATCAGCCACAATCAGGCAGACGATTTGCTGGGAGGAAACAAATGAATCGTCGTTCTTTCTTGAAAAATGCAGGAGTTGCGGGAACCGCCGCAGCCGCCTCGACGCTCGCCGCGCCGGCGATCGCCCAGGGGAACATGGAGCTTAAGCTGGTCACCTCGTGGCCGAAAAACTTTCCTGGATTGGGAACCGCCCCTGAAAACTTCGCCAAAATGGTGTCGGCCGCAACCGATGGGCGCATCACGGTCAAGGTCTTTGCAGGCGGCGAACTCGTTCCGCCACTGAAGTGCAACGACGCGGTGCAAGAGGGCACTGCTGAAATGTATCACTCGGCCGACTACTACTATCAGGGTAAGAGCCAGGCCTACGCGTTCTTCACCGCCGTGCCGTTCGGCTTCCGGCCGGACGAGATCGACGCTTGGATCCATCATGGTGGTGGTCAGGCGCTGTGGGATGAAGTCGGCGCAAATTTCGGTATCAAGCACATGGTGGGCGGCAATTCAGGCTCGCAGATGGGGGGCTGGTTTCGCCAGCCGGTGACGAGCCTTGACGACATCAAGGGCCTGAAGATGCGTATTCCGGGCCTTGGCGGCAAGGTGATCGAAGCGCTCGGCGGTACGTCGGTTACGCTGGCCGGCGCGGAAATCCTGCCTGCGCTGCAGTCGGGCACCGTGGATGCCGCTGAATGGGTCGGTCCCTGGAACGATCTCGCCTTCGGCTTCTACAAAGTCACGAAGTACTATCACTGGCCGGGCTTCCACGAGCCGGGCTCGCTGCTTTCCTTCGGCATTTCGACGAAGGTTTGGGAGAGCCTGTCAGACTCCGACCAAGCGCTCCTTGAGGGCCTGGCCGCCGGTGTCAACAACATGACGTTGGCCGAATTCAACGCCAATAACACCCAGGCGCTTGATACGCTCCTCAACGAGCACGGCGTCGAGCTCATCGAGTTCGGCGACGATCTCTACAAGGGTATCGGCGAAGCGTCGCGCGACGTTCTAGCAGCGGCCGGCGGTGCGGACGATCTGACGAAGAAGGTCTACGAGTCCTTCCTCGACTTCCGCAAGAAGGCGCTGCGCTGGTCTGACCTGTCGGACCGCGGCTATATGAACAAGCGGGCGCTTACCGACTTCTCGTAAGCGAAGGCGATTTGGAAGGGGCGGCGCGGCCGCCCCTTCTCTGTTCGGTCCACGAAGTTCGGATCAACCGGACCGCGACCGCTGCTTGGAGGGGCTGACGGATCATGGAATCCGCCATTCGTATCATCGATGCCATCAACTACGCCATCGGCCGCGGCATTATGTGGTTGGCCGTTTTGCTGGCCATCATCCAATTCTCCGTTGTCATCCTGCGTTACGTCTTTTCCATCGGCTTCATCCCGATGCAGGAGTCGATCTGGTATATGAGCGGCATCCTGTTCATGACCGGAGCGGGGTTCACACTGCTCGCCGACGGTCACGTTCGGGTCGACGTGATCTATCGCGAGGCAAAACCGCGCACGAAGGCGTGGGTCGATCTGATCGGCACGTTGGTCTTTCTCCTGCCCGTTTGTATCGCCACCCTATGGCTGTCCTGGTCCTATGTCCTGAATTCCTGGCGGGTGTTCGAGGGGTCGACGGAGACCAGCGGCATCCAGGGCATCTTCCTTTTGAAGACCTTCATCTGGGTCTTCGCTGTTCTGGTCGGCCTTCAGGGCGTCGCGCTGGCGCTGCGCGCGATCCGCTTCCTTAAGGGCGACACAGACACCTATTCAGCGGCCGGGATTTCCGGCGGCGCCACCGGCTGACGGACCGCCGACGCCATGGAGCTCAATCTCGTTCTTTGCGCGCTGATGTTTATCGTCGGCGTCCTGTGTCTTTTGTCCGGCTTCCCGGTCGCTTTCACACTGGCCGGCGTTGCGCTCATCTTCGCCGGCCTCGGCTATATGCTCGATGTCTTCGCTCTATCGTTTCTGACGGCGTTCCCACAGGGCGTCTTTGGCATCATGCAGAACGAGACGCTGGTGGCCGTGCCGCTTTTCATTTTCATGGGCGTCATGTTGGAGCGCTCGAAGGTGGCGGAGGAGCTGCTCGACAATATGGGCCGATTGTTCGGCCGCCTACCCGGCGGGCTGGCATTTTCCGTCTGTATCGTCGGCGCGCTTCTGGCGGCGTCGACCGGCATTGTCGGCGCTACGGTCGTCACAATGGGTCTCCTATCGCTGCCGACGATGCTCAGGCGCGGCTATTCAATCCCGCTTGCGACCGGCTCGATCGCCGCGTCCGGCACGCTGGGCCAGATCATTCCGCCATCAATCGTTTTAGTACTCTTGGGCGATCAGTTGTCGGTCGCCTTTCAGAACGCGCAGTTCGAGATGGGGATCTTCGCGCCCGACACCGTGTCGGTGAACGATGTCTTTGCCGGCGCGCTCTTGCCGGGCCTCATGCTGGTTGGCCTCTACATCGCCTATCAGGTCCTGTTCGTCGCAGTGAACCCGAAGGGTGCACCGGCAATCCCCCAGGACGAGATCGAGGAGATGACCGGCCGCGAGTTCTGGGCGATGATGGCCCATTCGCTGGCCGCGCCCGTGCTCCTGATCATCGCGGTGCTTGGATCCATCCTCGGCGGTCTTGCCTCGCCGACGGAAGCGGCTGGCGTCGGTGCCATCGGCGCGACGCTCCTGGCCGGGTATCGGCTCGACGAAAAGCATTCGACACCGATCCTGGCTGGCGCGCTGTGCATGATCGGTCTGTTGCTGGTCACCAGTATCTTCGACTTGCGAATCCAGCGCGACGTCATCCCGACAGGCGACCTGATCGCCATTATCGCCGCGGTCGTCATGACCCTAGGCCTTGCCTACGGCATCCTCACTGCCTTCGCCCGGGTCTTTGTGGCACGTACGCCTGAGGGAGATCGCATTCTTGCGTCCGTCGCCCAGGCAACGATGGTGGTGACCTCGATGGTGTTCGTCATCATCATTGGCGCCCGAATGTTCACGGTTGTCTTCATCGGCTTCGAAGGCGACGACTTCATCAAGGAGTTTCTCCAAGACCTGCCGGGCGGCACGCTGTCGGCCGTCCTTGTCGTCATGCTGGTCATGTTCGTCATGGGCTTCTTTCTCGATTTCCTGGAGATCGTCTTCATTGTTGTGCCCATTGTCGCACCGGTGCTCTTGCAATTGCCGATGCCGGACGAGTCCACGATGTCGCCCGTATGGCTGGGGGTGATGATGGCGGTCAACCTTCAGACATCCTTTTTGACGCCACCCTTCGGCTTCGCGCTGTTTTATCTGCGCGGTGTCGCGCCACCTGAGGTCAAGACGACAGACATCTACAAGGGCATTATCCCGTTTGTGATCATCCAGCTTTTCGCGCTGATCCTGTTGTGGTTCCTGCCCGAGGTCGCGACGTGGTTGCCGCTGGCACTTTACGGCCGATGAACGCGGAACCGTCCTTCGATCTGACAGGTCGCGTCGCGCTTGTCACCGGCGCGTCATCCGGGTTGGGGCACCGCTTCGCTCGGGTGCTGGCGAACAACGGCGCGACCGTGATCGCCGGCGCCAGACGAGCCGACCGGTTGGAGAAGCTAACAGAGGAGATCGCGGATACCGGAGGCGCTGCACACGGCGTGGCGCTCGACGTGACGGATCCGGGCTCCGTCAAGGCGGCGCTCGATGCCGCCGAAGAGATTGCCGGGACGCCGACCATCCTCGTCAACAATGCCGGTACGGCGGACATGACCTTCGCCTTGGAGATGTCGGACGAGGACTGGCGCCGGGTTCTGGACGTCAATCTCGACGGGGTTTTCCGCGTGGCTCGCGATGGCGCCAAGCGGATGGCCGACGCCGGTCTTAGCGGCTCGATCGTCAACATTGCGTCGATCCTCGGCCTGCGGGTTTCGCGGCGCCTCGTTTCCTACTGTGTCTCCAAGGCCGGGGTCGTGCAGTTAACGGCAGCGCTCGCCTCCGAGTGGGGACGCCATGGCATCCGTGTCAACGCCATCGCGCCGGGATATTTCGCGACCGAGATGACAGACGGTTATTTGTCTTCGCCGGCCGGCCAGGAGATGGCGTCAGCTATTCCGCTCGGCCGCCATGGCGCTGAAGGTGAACTTGACGGCGCATTGCTTCTGCTTACGTCCGATGCCGGCTCTTATATCACCGGCGTGACCCTACCGGTCGACGGCGGTCATTCGCTTGAGGTGATGGCGTAATGGCGATTGATTTCACGCTATCCAAAGAGATCGAGGACCTGCGCCTGCGCGTCCGGGCCTTCGTCGAGGAGCACGTCATCCCATTGGAGGCCGACCGCTCGACCTGGAACGAATACGAAAATGTCACGCTCGCCGAACGCGATCGGGTGCGCGCGATTGCCAAAGCGGAGGGACTCTGGGCACCGCAAATGCCAAAGAATCGCGGCGGTCTGGAGCTGCCTTTCGTCGGTCAGGCGGTATTCTACGAAGAGAGCAATCGCGGCCTGTTCGGTCCCGTGATGTTCAATTGCGCGGCGCCGGACGACGGCAATATGCGCCTGTTGAACCAGGTCGGCACCGAGGCGCAGAAAGAGCGTTTCCTGCAACCGATCATCGAGGGAAAGGTCAACTCGTCCTTCGCAATGACCGAGCCGCATCCAGGTGGCGGCTCCGATCCCGGCATGATGCGGACCTTTGCGGAGAGGAAGGGCGATCGCTGGGTTGTCACGGGCCGGAAATGGTACATCTCCGGCGCGGCGATTGCGCAGCATTTCATCTTGATGGCGCGCACCGATCCGAATCCGGACGAGAGACGAAAACACCTCACCGCGTTTCTATTCGACCGCGATCAGCCCGGCTGGCGGATCGTCAGGCGTATCCCCAACATGGGACCGGACGAACACGGCGGCGTCTGCGAGCTTGAATTCGATGGTCTCGAAATCCCCGACGAGCACCGGTTGATGGAGATCGGCGACGGGCTGAAGGTAACGCAGATCCGGCTTGGGCCTGCCCGCCTCACCCACTGCATGCGCTGGCTGGGACTGGCCAAGCGGGCGGTGGAGATCGCGCAGGATTATGCGGAGGATCGCGTCGGATTCGGCATCACGCTCGCCGACCGGGAGAGCTATCAAATGAAAATGGGCGAGATCGCCAGGATGATACAGATCGGCCGGCTGCTGGTCATGCACGCGGCCTGGAAACTCGACCAGGGCGACTTCGCCCGTAAGGAAGTGTCCCTCGCCAAGACCCATGTCGCCAACACGCTGCACCAGGCCGTCGATGCCGCGCTTCAGTTCAATGGCGCGCGGGGCCAGTCGAAGGACACGGTCCTGGAATGGCTTTACCGCTACGCCCGCGTCGCCCGGCTGGTCGACGGCACCGATGAAGTTCACAACATGGTGTTGGCGCGTTTCTATCAGAAGGAACGCGGGGATTTCTGGCGCTGGGGCGTATGAATCCCGCAATTGCCCGCTAACCACGCCGCCGACATTCCGTCGCAGGTCGTCGCATTCAGACCGCGAATCCCTATATTCTCAGCCATAAGACCTGCCGCGTTCTCGCTGCATTGCAGCATCGAATTCATTTGACGTGCCTATAAATGTCAGTATTACTGACCTAATTTCCGGTTCTCGGAGTGAAAGGGCTGATGACGCTCAAGGACGTTTCGCTGGACGATAAATACGATCTGGAAAAGGACCGGATTTTTATCTCCGGTACCCAGGCCGTCGTCCGCTCAGCGTTGATGCAGAAAGCGCGCGACCGGGCCGCCGGTCTGAACACAGCCGGCTATGTGTCCGGCTATCGCGGTTCGCCGATAGGCGGCCTCGACCAGCAGCTCATGCGTCTCGGCCCGTTGCTCGCCGAAAACGACATCGTCTTTCAACCGGGCATCAACGAAGACCTCGCAGCGACTGCGATCTGGGGCACGCAGCAGGCAGAGATGCGCGGCGAAGGCCGATATGACGGGGTCTTTTCCATCTGGTACGGCAAGGGACCGGGCGTCGACCGTACCGGCGATGTCTTCCGTCACGCCAATTTCGCCGGCTCATCGAAAGATGGCGGTGTGCTTGCCCTGATGGGCGACGATCACACCTGCGAATCCTCCACCTCGGCCCACCAATCCGAATTCGCCTTTCTCGACGCGATGATCCCGGTGCTTAATCCGGCGGGCGTTCAGGAAATCCTCGATTTCGGGCTTCTGGGGTGGGGCCTGTCGCGCTATGCGGGCACCTGGGCCGGGCTCAAATGCGTCAAGGACACCATCGAGTCGACGGGCTCGATCGATGGGTCGCTCGATCGCGTGAAGATCGTCATGCCAAACGATTTCGAGATGCCGGAGGGCGGCCTCAACATTCGCTCGAACGACACGCCTCTCGCCATGGAGGCCCGCCTTCACGACTACAAGCGCTATGCCGTGCTTGCCTACATCCGCGCCAACGGTCTCGACAGGATCGTCATGAGCGGCGGGCAGAACCCGAAGATCGGCATCGTCACCACCGGCAAATCCTATCTCGATGTTCGCCAAGCGCTCGACGATCTCGGCATCGACGAAGTGAAGGCCGCCAATCTCGGCCTGCGGCTCTACAAGGTCGGCGTGCCCTGGCCGCTGGAGCCGGATGGCGTCGACGACTTCGCCGACGGGCTGGAGTTGATCATCGCGGTGGAGGAGAAGCGCTCGCTGATCGAATCCCAGGTGCGCGAGCAACTCTACGGCCGGGCCAACGCGCCGGTGATCGTCGGCAAGCGCGACGAGACCCTTCAGCCGCTGTTCCAGGCGAAGGGAGCGCTTGACGCCAACGACGTCGCCATCGGCATCGGTGAGCGTTTGCTGCGCTTCCATCAGGATGACGAACTGGCCGAACGCGTCTCGAAGCTGAAGCAGGCCCAGGAGCGTCTTGCTCAGGAGGAAGGCATCGGCGAGCGCATTCCCTATTTCTGCGCCGGCTGCCCCCACAACTCCTCAACCGTGGTGCCGGAAGGCAGCCGCGCCTATGCCGGGATCGGCTGCCACTACATGGTGCAGTGGATGGATCGCGACACCGAAGGCTTCACCCATATGGGCGGCGAAGGAGCCAACTGGGTGGGCGAGCATCATTTCTCCACCCGCGACCATGTCTTCCAGAACCTTGGCGACGGCACCTATAACCATTCCGGTATCCTGGCGATCCGCGCGGCCCATGCGTCCGGTGCCAACATAACCTACAAAATCCTCTACAACGACGCCGTGGCGATGACGGGCGGTCAACCGCATGAGGGCAATCTGTCGGTCCACGACATTGCCCGGCAGGTGGTCGCCGAGGGCGCGCGGCGCCTGGTGGTCGTCACCGACGAGCCGGACAAGTACAAGGGCTTGGGTCCATTCCCACCCGGCACGACGATCCATCACCGCGACGACATCCAGAAAGTCCAGCGCGAGCTTCGCGAGGTGAAGGGCCTCTCGGTTCTGATCTACGACCAGACATGCGCGGCGGAGAAGCGCCGTCGCCGCAAGCGCGGAACCTACCCCGATCCCGATAAGCGCATCGTCATCAACGAGCGGGTCTGCGAGGGATGCGGCGATTGCGGCCTGGTTTCGAATTGTGTCGCGATCCAGCCGGTTGAGACCGAATTCGGGCGCAAGCGTCAGATCGATCAATCCGCCTGCAACAAGGACTATTCTTGTTTGAACGGCTTCTGTCCGAGTTTCGTAACGATCCACGGCGGCGCGCTAAAAAAGGGCCAAGCCCAGGAAACCGGCGATTTCGACCTGCCAGAGCCGGACAAGCCAGATCTCCAGGGCACCTACGCGGTTGTCATCACTGGCGTCGGCGGAACCGGCGTTGTCACCGTTGGTGCCATTCTCGGCATGGCGGCGCATCTCGACGGCCGCGGTGTTGGCATCATCGACATGGCGGGACTGGCGCAAAAGGGTGGCGCCGTCGTCTCTCATTTGAAGATCGCGCCTGAATCAGGCGACATTTCCACCATTCGCGTTGCGGCCGGTCATGCCGATTTGGTGCTGGGCTGCGACCTTGTCGTGGCCGGTTCGCAAAGAGTGCTCGGCACCATGGCCAGCGATCGGACGCGCGTCGTCGTCAACACCGAAGAATACTTCCCCGGTGCCTTTACGCAGGACGCCGACTATTCGCTTCCCTCGCGCCGCATCATGCGAGCCATCGAGACGACAGTCGGCGACCGGGCGTCGTTCATCGAAGCCACCAAATTGGCGACGAACCTTCTCGGTAACTCGATCGCCGCCAATATGTTCATGCTCGGCTATGCCTATCAGCTCGGTGGCATCCCACTCTCCGGAGAGGCAATCGAACAAGCGATCGCGCTCAACGGCACGGCGGTGGACACCAACAAACAGGCGTTCGCGTGGGGCCGCCGGGCCGCAATCGCTCCTGATGCGGTACGCGAGATCGCCAGGCCGAAAGAGGCCGCGCTCCCGTGGCGGCAGAAGTCGGAGTCCTTGGCCGAGATCATTTCCAGGCGAATGGAGTCGCTGACGGCTTATCAGTCCAAACGCTACGCCAAACGCTATTCCACCATCGTCGAGAAGATCCGCAAGGCAGAGGCGGACAAGACGCCGGGCCTCTCGGGCCTGGCCGAAGCCGCCGCCGCCTATCTCTACAAGCTCATGGCCTACAAGGATGAGTACGAGGTGGCGCGGCTTTATACCGACGGTGGCTTCTTGAAGCAGCTTGAGCGGCAGTTCGAAGGCGACTACCGGCTCGAATTCCATCTGGCACCGCCGCTGACGGCCAAGCGCGATGCGGAAACCGGCCACCTGACGAAAAAAACTTACGGACCGGGCATGATGCGCTGGTTCAGGCTTCTGGCGAGATTCAAGGGACTGCGCGGCACGCCGTTCGATCCCTTCGGCTATGCGGCGGATCGTCGCGCCGAGCGTGCCTTGATCAAGGACTACATCCGCACCATCGACACAATCGTCGCCGGCCTGACACCGGACAACCACGCCGTCGCCGTCGGACTGCTATCGGTACCGGAGAAGATTCGCGGCTACGGCCATGTGAAAGAGCGGCATCTGGAAGCCGCCAAGACTGATCGCGAGGCGTTTTTGGATGCGTTCAAAGCCGGCGGGTTCCAGCCGGCAAAGGCCGCCGAGTAGGCCTAGCGATCCTTGCGCGGAAGGAACCCATGGAGCCACTCGTCGTTCTGATCACCGTGTTTGCGATCTTCATCCCGGCCCTCATCCTGCCAGGACCGGACTTCATCGCGGTCGTGCGATCATCGACGACGCGCGGCGCGGTTGCCGGTCTGTTGACCACGCTTGGCGTCACCTTGGGCCTTGGACTTTACGCGACACTGAGCCTTCTCGGGCTATCTGCGATCTTGCAAGAATACCAGTGGCTTGCCTGGCTTGTGCGGGCGCTGGGCGGAGCCTATCTCATCTGGCTCGGCATTGGGCTCTTGCGCGCGAGACCGGAAGACCTCGAATTCGATAACAGCGATACCCGCGCACGCGGCAATCCGGCAGTGTTCGGATTCCTGGTCACGCTAACCAATCCTAAGGCGGTCGTACTGTTCGCATCGGTATTCGCGACGGCGGTAACCGAAGCGACGCCAAGCTGGCTGTTTGCAACGATGATTGCCCTCGTCATGGCAAGTGCATTCGTGTGGTACGCGATTGTCAGCGTGTTCATGGCATCTTCGCCGGTTATGAAGACGATTGGCCGCATCCGACACTGGGTGGAGCGCGCGGCCGGCGCCGGCTTTGTCCTCATTGGCGGTCGGATCTTGACTGACACGCGCAATCCGGTGACGCCATAGGCGCGCCCTTCCCGCCGCGAATTTCTGCAACCTAGACGAATTGCCACTTGATTTTGGCGAGCGGGCTTCGTGATATGCTCGCAAAGAGGCGTCGAAAGACGACACGGAAACGCCAATAGAGGGGTTGAGGATGACCGCACCAGCCGGACTGGCTGAGGGCGACGCCGATACATTTCCCAAGCTCTTATTGCGAAACGCCAGGCAGTGGCCGGACAGGCCGGCGATCCGCAAGAAGGATCTGGGTATCTGGCAAAGTTGGACCTGGGCCGAGGTTCTCAAGGAAGTACAGCCTTTCGCTATCGGCCTCTCGGACCTCGGTGTCGCGAAAGGCGACAAAGTCGCTATTGTCGGCGCGAACCGGCCGCGGCTTTATTGGACGTTTGTGGCCGCCCAGAGCCTGGGCGCGGTGCCTGTGCCGCTCTACCAAGATGCCGTCGCCGACGAGATGGTCTTCGTGCTGCAGCACGCCGAAGTGACATGCGCGGTGGTCGAAGACCAGGAGCAGATCGACAAGATTCTGTCCATCTCCGATCAATTGGAGGGGCTGAAGTTCCTTGTCTATGACGAAGAGCGCGGCATGCGCGACTATGATCACGCGCGCCTGCACAGTTTTGCCGACGTTCAGGAGAAGGGGCGCGATGCTCTTAAAGCCAACCCTGATCTGGCCTCAGCGTGGGATACCAAGATCGCCGACACCAAGGGCGAAGACCTTTCCGTGATGCTCTACACGTCCGGCACGACTGGGCAGCCGAAAGGGGTCATGCTGTCGTTCGATAACCTGATCGTCTCAGCGCGAAACGGCAATGCCTTCGACAATTTGAACGAGACGGACGAGGTGATCGCTTATCTGCCGATGGCCTGGGTCGGCGACCATGTGTTTTCCTATGCCCAATCCTATCTCGCTGGTTTTTGCGTCAACTGTCCGGAAGAGGCGGAAACGGTCGTCGAAGACAGGCGCGAGATCGGCACGACCTATGCGTTCGCGCCGCCCAGGGTCTACGAGAACCTCTTGACGCTGACCATGGTGCGCATGGAAGACGCCGGCGCGCTCAAGCGTAAGATGTTCCACTTCTTCCTGGGTGTCGCGCGACGGGCCGGGGAGAAGATTCTCAATCGGGAGCCTGTCCCCCTCTCCGACCGGCTGCTCTACTGGCTCGGAGAATTTCTGGTTTATGGGCCGCTGAAGAACCGGTTCGGTCTTTCAAGCATCCGCGTCGCATATACGGCTGGCGAGGCGATCGGTCCGGAGATCTTCCGCTTCTATCGCGCGCTCGGCATCAACCTCAAACAGCTCTACGGCCAGACCGAGGCCAGCGTTTACATCACGCTTCAGCCGGACGGCGAAATTTACGCCGATACGGTCGGCGTGCCAGCGCCCGATGTCGACGTCAAAATTGCCGACGACGGCGAGGTCATGTTCAAGAGCCCCGGCGTCTTCGTCGCCTATTACAAGAACGAGTCCGCCACCATGGCGACTAAGACGGATGATGGCTGGGTCCATACCGGCGACGCCGGCTTCATCGACAATCACGGTCATCTGAAAATCATCGACAGGGCCAAGGATGTCGGCAAGCTCAAGGACGGAACGCTGTTCGCGCCGAAATACATCGAGAACAAGCTGAAATTCTTCCCGAACATCAAGGAAGCGGTGGCGTTCGGCGACGATCGCGATTTCTGTGCTGTCTTCATCAATATCGACCTGACGGCCGTCGGCAATTGGGCGGAGCGCAATAATGTCGGCTATGCCAGCTATCAGGAGTTGGCTGGCCATCCCGACGTCTACACGATGATCGAGGAGAACGTCGCCCAGGTGAACCGCGATCTCGCCGCCGAGCCTATGATGGCGGGCTCGCAAATCCACCGCTTTTTGATCCTGCACAAGGAATTGGACGCCGACGATGGTGAACTGACGCGAACGCAAAAGGTACGGCGCGCGTTCATTGCCGATCGCTATCAGCCATTGATCGACGCGCTTTACGACGGCTCGACGGAGAAGTTCATCAATACCGAGGTCATATTCGAGGACGGCCGGCAGGGGACGATCGAGGCAACGGTTCAGATCCGCGACATGCAGCCCGTCGAGCTGGTCAAAGAGGCGGCGGAATGAAACCGCCCGATGAGCCGATGGTCGGCCAGGGTGAGAGCCTGCTGGCGGTCGACAACGTCTCGCTCGCATTTGGCGGCGTCAAAGCCATCAATGACATCTCATTCGACATCAGGCGCGGCGAAATCCGCGCGATCATCGGCCCAAACGGCGCAGGCAAGACGTCGATGCTGAACGTGATCAACGGCTTCTACCATCCCCAGGAAGGGCAAATTACGTTCAAGGGCCGAACGCGGTCGAAGATGAAACCCTATGAGGCGGCGAGCCAGGGGATTGCGCGCACCTTTCAGAATGTCGCGCTCTTTCGCGGCATGACGACGCTCGACAACATCATGTCCGGGCGCACACTAAAGATGCGCTCACACTTTTTCTTTCATCTCTTCCACGCCGGGCCGGCACGAAGCGAGGAATTGGAGAACCGCCAATTCGTCGAACACATCATCGATTTTCTGGAGATCGAGCACATCCGAAAGACACCGGTCGGCCGCCTGCCCTATGGGCTGCAAAAGCGCGTCGAACTCGGACGGGCGCTGGCGATGGAACCCGAACTCCTGCTCCTCGACGAGCCGATGGCCGGCATGAACCTCGAAGAAAAAGAGGACATGAGCCGCTTCGTCATCGACGTGAACCAGCAGTTCGGCACGACGATCGCGTTGATTGAGCACGACATGGGCGTCGTCATGGATCTCTCCGACCGCGTCGTGGTCCTAGACTACGGCAAGAAGATCGCCGACGACGTGCCCGATATCGTGCAGAAGGACCAGGACGTGATCGATGCCTATCTGGGGGTGCCGCATGATTGAGGCGCTCTACAACTTCTTCATCGATCCGTTCGTGCGCATGGCGGCCGACTTTCCGATCTTCTTTGCCGAGATTGTGATCTCGGGCCTGCTCGCAGGCGTCATGTATTCGCTGGTGGCGCTTGGCTTCGTGCTGATCTTCAAGGCGTCTGGTGTCTTCAATTTCGCGCAAGGCGTGATGGCGCTCTTTGCCGGCCTGTTCTTGACCGGCTTCATGAACGATTTCGGCATTCCGGCCTGGCTGGCGATCCCGATGACGGTAGCCGTGATGGTCGCAACCGCCTGGCTGATCGAGCGCCTTGTGCTGCGTCATCTGGTCAATCAGGAGCCGATCATTCTCTTTATGGCGACGCTCGGTCTCGCCTATGTCCTGGAAGGTGTGGGCGACCTGATCTGGGGGTCCGACGTCAAGCTGCTCGATATCGGCATTCCGTCGGGCGCCTGGGATTGGGCGTTGGATTCCGTCGGGATCTATGTCGAGAAGATCGAACTGACCGCCGCGATTGTCGCCGCCGGTCTCGTCATCGTGCTCGCCTATTTCTTCCAGTACACGCGGATCGGTCGGGCGCTTCGGGCGGTCGCCGATGACCATCAGGCCGCGCTTTCGGTCGGTATTTCCTTGCGTACGATCTGGGTCATCGTCTGGTCGGTCGCCGGCATCGTGGCGCTCGTCGCCGGCATTATGTGGGGCACGAAGTCGGGCGTTCAGTTCTCCCTATCGCTGATTGCGCTGAAGGCTTTGCCGGTGCTGATCCTCGGCGGCTTCACGTCGATCCCGGGCGCCATCGTCGGCGGGCTGATCATCGGCGTCGGCGAGAAGATCGCCGAGGTCTATTGGGGTCCGGTCGTCGGCGGCGCGATCGAGAACTGGTTCGCCTATATGCTCGCCCTCGCCTTCCTGCTGTTCAGGCCGCAAGGGCTGTTCGGCGAAAAGATCATCGAGAGGATCTGATGCACAGAAGCCGGGTCGGATGCATTGTGATCGATTGTCAGACCGATGATCTGTCGGAACCGTTGGCGTTCTGGTCGCAAGCGCTCGGGGCCCCAGGCGATGTCGATCAAGACGGCAAATACGCGAAACTGGACATGCCGAGCGGGAGCCCGGCGGTGCTGCTTCAAGCCGTCGATCATCCCGCTCGCGTCCATCTCGATGTCGAGACCGACGACAAGGACGGAGAACGTGAACGGCTCACTGCGCTGGGCGCGACCGAAGTCGCGCGCGTCAAGGGCTGGATCGTCATGGAAGCGCCCACGGGTCATCGCTTCTGCATTGTCGGTCCGCAGGGCGGTGACTTTCCGGCGCGGGCGGCGGAATGGGGTGAGCGCTGATGTTTTACCGCGAAGTTGGTGACTTCAAGACATCCTATGCCGCCGACCAGGCGATCTTTCCGATCCGCCAAGACCGTTGGTTCATGGCGATCCTGCTCGTCGTCGCCTTCGTCGTCGTGCCATTCGGGGTCAATGACTATTGGGCGAACGCGATCCTGGTGCCGTTCCTTGTCTATTCGCTCGCCGTGATCGGTCTCAACATCCTGACCGGCTATTGCGGCCAGGTATCGCTCGGCACGGGCGGGTTCATGGCCGTCGGCGCCTATGCGACCTACAAGCTGACGACGGCGTTCCCCGAACTCAACTTCGTCGTCGTCTTGTTGATGTCCGGCTTCATCACCGCCGGCGTCGGTGTGCTGTTCGGCCTGCCATCGCTCAGGATCAAAGGCTTTTATCTCGCCGTCGCGACGCTTGCCGCGCAGTTCTTCTTGATTTGGCTCTTCAACAAGGTCGGCTGGTTCTACAACTATAACGCCACCGGCCAGATCACGATGCCGACGCGCGAGCTGTTCGGCATTGCCGTCACGGGTGCTGGAACCTCTCCCGTCGTCAAATATCTGTTCTGTCTGACCATCGTGGCGCTGTTCGCCTGGGTCGCCAAAAACCTGGTGCGCGGCCGCTTCGGCCGTACGTGGATGGCGATCCGCGACATGGACATTGCTGCCGAACTGATCGGCGTGCGGCCGCTGTTCGCGAAACTATCGGCATTCGCGGTCTCCTCTTTCTATGTCGGGCTCGCCGGCGCGCTACACTTTTCTGTCTGGTTCGGCGCGATCGAAGTGACGGAGGCCTATTCGATCAACGTCTCCTTCCTGGTGCTCTTCATGGTCATCATCGGTGGGCTTGGCTCGATCCTGGGGTCGTTCCTGGGCGCGGCATTCCTCGTCTTGATGCCGATCCTGTTGAAGAACTTCATGACGGAGGGTCTCGGCATGCTGGCGGTGACGGCCAAACACACCGAAATCCTGCTCATGGGTGTGCTCATCATCTTCTTTTTGATCGTCGAGCCGCACGGATTTGCACGGCTGTGGCAGATCGCCAAGGAGAAACTGCGGCTGTGGCCGTTCCCGTATTGAGGAGGCTCAATCAAAAGGATGGCTATCGCCGATTTCGTCACGCGCGCTATAGTTTAAACCAAGCCGGTTGCTTAACGAGCCGGCACGATTCTGAAGCAAGGGAGGAACCGTAATGGTCTTCAGAACTTTCGCATTCGGTCTTGTGACCGCCATCCCGCTGGCACTTGCCGGCGCGGCCACGACCGATGCTTACGAACTCGTCATTCCGTCGCTCGATTACCGCACGGGACCCTATGCCCCCAATGGCATTCCAGTCGCCAACGGCTTTGCCGACTATATGACGCTTTTGAACGAGCGTGACGGCGGCATCAACGGTACGCCGATCAAGCTCGTGGCTTGCGAGACCGCCTATAACACCCAGCAAGGCGTCGAATGCTACGAAAACACCAAGGGCACCGAGCCCTCCGGCGCGCTGGTCTATAATCCGCTATCGACCGGCATCACCTATCAGCTCATCCCGAAGGCTGAGGTCGATCAGATTCCGATCCTGTCCATGGGCTATGGCCGCACGTCCGCCGCCAATGGTTCCGTGTTCCCCTATATCTTCAACTTCCCGGCGACTTACTGGGATCAGGCTTCTGTGTTCATCAAATACATCGGTGAACAGGAAGGCGGCATGGATGCGCTAAAGGGCAAAAAGATCGCTCTCGTCTACCACAACTCGGCTTATGGCAAGGAACCGATCCGCACACTTGAGGAACTCTCCAAGAAGCATGGCTTCGAATTCCTCGCGCTTCCGGTCGACCATCCGGGTCAGGAGCAAAAGGCGACGTGGTTGCAGATTCGCCGCGAGCAGCCCGATTGGGTCATGATGTGGGGCTGGGGCGTGATGAATCAGGTCGCGATCAAGGAAGCCGCTTCGATCCGCTTCCCGATGGATCGGTTCATCGGCGTGTGGTGGTCCGGTTCGGAGAATGACGTGGTTCCGACCGGCGCCGACGCCAATGGCTACAAGTCCGGCACATTCCACGCGCCGGGTTCCGACTTCCCGCTTCACGCGGACATCAAGACCCATGTCTACGACAAGGGTAAGGGTGCCGGCGAAGAAGGCCGCATCGGTGAGGTGCTCTACAATCGCGGTGTCATCCAGGCGGTCTACGTGACCGAGGCGATCCGCAAAGCCATGGACATCCACGGTACCAATGAGGTCCGTGGCGTCCACGTGCGCGACGGTCTGGAAGCGCTCGATCTGACCGAAGACCGCTTGGCCGAACTTGGCCTGCCGGCCTTCACCATCCCGGTCGCGATCACCTGCGCCAACCACACCGGCCCCGGTAAGGTTGCCCTGCAACAATGGGACGCCGAGGCGCAGAAGTGGTCCTTGATCTCCGACTTCATGGAAGCCGACCGCGAGGTGGTCGACGCACTGATCAAGGAGGACTCCGAAGCCTACGCTAAGGAGAACAACATCACACCGCGCGAGTGCCCATCTAGCTAAGCGGTTGACACAATGTGCTGCTCCGGACGCGGTCCGGGGCAGCACACACAAACACGAAGTACGGGACCAAAGATGACGGTTGCCCCTGCTACCGATAGCCCTGTGCCAGATACGGTCACTGAGCCGATCCTGTCGGTCAACAACATCGAGGTGATCTACGATCACGTCATCCTGGTGCTCAAGGGCGTATCGCTGACCGTGCCTAAGGGCGGCATCACGGCTATTCTTGGTGCCAACGGTGCCGGAAAGACGACGACGCTGAAGGCCATCTCAAATCTGCTGGGCGCCGAACGCGGCGACGTCACCAAAGGTTCAATCATCTTCAAAGGCGACGAGGTGCAGGCCCTCTCGCCAAACGATCTGGTGCGACGCGGTTGTATCCAGGTCATGGAGGGCCGCCATTGTTTCGAGCACCTGACGGTCGAGGAGAACCTTCTAACCGGTGCGTTTACGCGGCGCGATGGCTCCGGCGCGATCCAAGCCGATCTCGACCTGGTCTACAGCTACTTTCCCCGCCTGAAGGAGCGGCGCACCAGCCTTGCCGGCTACACATCCGGCGGTGAGCAGCAGATGACGGCGATCGGACGGGCTCTGATGTCGCGCCCCGATATGATCCTTCTCGACGAGCCGTCCATGGGTCTGGCGCCGCAGTTGGTCGAGGAAATCTTCGAGATCGTCAAGCGCCTTAACGAAAAAGAAGGTGTCTCGTTTCTCCTTGCTGAACAAAACACTAATATCGCGCTGCGCTATTCGAAGTACGGCTACATCCTGGAGAACGGCCGGGTGGTGATGGACGGCGAAGCGAGCGCGCTTAGAGAAAACGAGGACGTGAAGGAATTCTATCTTGGCATCGCGGAAGGGGCCCGCAAATCCTTCAAGGAAGGCAAGCATTACAAGCGCCGCAAGCGCTGGCTCGCATAAGCTCGCCGTTCGTGATGGGGCATCATGAACGACGTAAGTCTCGATCCGAAGGCGGTCATTGAAGAATTCTACGCCGCTTTGGTCAGCGGCGATCCGATCGAGATTCGTATGGTTGTCGATAAGGACATTATCGTCGACTACTACGGACCGGAGAGCTTCTTCCTACCCTGGGCCGGTACATGGCTCGGCTATGACGGGTTCCTGGATTTTCTCAACACAATCGCCGAGCATGTCGAGATGATTTCCGTCACGACGGAAAAGGCGATCGGCGACAAGGAGCATGTCGTCACCGTGGTCGAAAGCCATTGGCGGATGCGGGTTACGGGGCATGAGGTCCTCACCAAGAGCGCCAACATCTTCACCATTCGCGACGGTCGCGTGCTGCGCTATGAGATCATTGCCGACACCGCGTCACTCGGTGCGGCGTACCATGGCGAGCTCGGCTTCTAGCGCGCTGGATGGCCTTGCGGTGCGCCGCCCGGGCGTCGCAAGATGCGCCTCATCGAGGAGGCTCCCATGACAGCGCATTACGATGACAAGGAAACCCGCGATCCAGTCCGGCGCGAGGCTGACCTGATGCAGGCGCTCGGTCCGTTTCTGGCCCGCGTCGCCGGCAGAGCGCCCGGCTGGGGAAAGCTACTGGATGGATGCGATCTCCGCGCGGTTTCCGACCGCGACGGCTTGGCCAAGCTGCCGGTGCTTCGCAAACCCGCGCTTATGGAGATGCAGGCCGCAGATCCGCCTTTTGGGGGGCTGGCTCTATTGGACTCGCTCGCCGGCAGCCGAATCTTTGTGTCACCGGGCCCAGTCTATGAGCCACAGGGCAAGGGACCGGACCCATGGCACGCCACCCGCGCGCTCTACGCCGCCGGCTTTCGATCCGGCGACATCGTCCATAACGCGCTTTCCTACCACCTTACACCCGGCGGCTTCATCCTGGACGAGGGCCTGCGGGCACTCGGCTGCCATGTTATCCCCGCAGGAGTCGGCAACACCGAGCAGCAGATCGAGACGGCACTGGCCGTTCGTCCAAGCGGATTTACCGGAACACCAGATTTTCTCAAGGTCATGCTCGATAAGGCGCGCGAGATGGGCCGGTCGCTTGACTGCTTTCGCACAGCACTCGTGTCGGGTGGCGCGCTCTTCCCAGCACTCCGCGAAGAATACGCGTCGCGTGGCATCGGTGTCGCCGAAGCCTATGCAACCGCCGACGCCGGTGTGATCGCCTACGAGTCGCCTGGCCATGAAGGGCTCATCGTCAATGAAGACATCGTCCTTGAGATCGTGCGCCCGGGAACCGACGACCCGGTGCCAGAGGGCGAAGTGGGTGAGGTCGTGGTTACCGTATTCAGCGAGACATATCCTCTCATCCGGTTTGGAACAGGCGACCTGTCGACGATCCTTCCCGGGCCAAGCCCTTGCGGCCGGACAAATATGCGGATCAAGGGCTGGATGGGGCGCGCGGACCAGCGCACCAAGGTGAAGGGCATGTTCGTCGACCCCAAGCAGGTCGACGCAATCGTCAAGCACCACAAGGCGGTCAAGAAGGCTCGCCTCGTTGTTACCCGCCAGAACGATCAGGACGCCATGACGCTCCATGTCGAGGCGGTCGAGACGCCCGGTCTCGCCGCTAAACTCGTGGATGCTTTGAAGGCCGAGACCAAGCTTTCAGGCGCCGTGGAGATTGTGGCGCCGGGCGACTTGCCGAATGATGGCAAGGTCATCGCCGACGAACGGGACTACAGCGCTTAGTTTCCACAACAATTCCAGTCAGCAAAACGATTTACGACTTATGCAGCGGTGGGAAACCTGCGCCATCGCCGGATATACTTCGTCCCTCACGTTTCAGGTGCGGCCCGACCGGAAATGGGACCGATTGATGGATAGTAGACTGCGTGAAGAAGCCCTCCTGTGGATTAAGGAGGTTGCGACCGTCGTGGTGGAAGGAACGCGGAAATCCGATCCTGATGCTGCGCAGACCATGGAGCGCGAGACATCGCGCTACCTTCGTGAACTCCGACGGTTGTCGGAAGATGTGACTAGCGCCGACATGTAAGTAACAAACGGCGCCGACCATTTCCCCTTGACCCGGCGCGTCATCGCCGCTCTTGTTGAACGAAACAAGAGGGGACCGTCATGTACCGAATTTGCTTAGCCACAGCGCTTCTCGCCGGCATGACCCTGTCAGCTGCGGCGGAATATTCGCTCACCATCCTGCACATCAACGATCTGCACAGCCGGATCGAGCCAATCAACAAATACGACTCGACCTGCTCTGCGGAAGATGACGCGGAGGGAAAATGCTTCGGCGGGTTCGCGCGGGTCGCCACGGCGATCAACGCGCGCCGCGAGGCCTTGCGCGCCGAAGGTAAGAATGTGCTGACGCTCGACGCTGGCGACCAATTTCAGGGTTCGTTGTTTTATTCGACCTACAAGGGCGCCGTTGCGGTGGAGTTCATGAATGTCGTGGGCTTCGACGCGATGGCCGTCGGCAATCACGAATTCGACGATGGGCCAGAGGCTCTGGCGACATTTCTCGACAAAGCCGAATTCCCGGTGATCTCGGGCAATACCAATGTTTCCGCGAACAACCGTTTGGCGGAGCGTGTTCCGGGATACATCATCCTCGATGTCGGCGGCGAGAAGATCGGGATCGTATCCGTGCTGGCTACTGACACCGCCGAGACCTCGTCTCCTGGACCGTCCGTAACGTTCGAAGATGAGATCGCTTATCTGCAGAGAATCGTGCCAGAGATCGAAGCGGCCGGTGTCAACAAGATCATCGCACTGACCCATGTGGGCTTGCCGGCCGACGCGCGCATCGCTGCTGCGGTCTCAGGCGTCGATGTGATTGTCGGCGGACACTCCCACACGCTTCTATCCAACACACACGATCGCGCGCTCGGACCCTATCCAACGATGATCACCAATCCGGATGGCGTCGAGGTGCCCATCGTTCAGGCCTACGCCTACTCGAAGTTCCTCGGTGAAATCGAGATCACGTTCGACGACGCTGGCGCCGTGACGGCAGCGACCGGCGACACGATCCTCATCGATGCGTCTTTTGAACCGGATGCGGCAATCGCGGCCCGTGTCACGGAACTGGGCGCGCCGATTGAGGAGCTCAAGCAGAAGGTGGTCGCCGAGGCCGCCGAACTGATCGACGGTCAACGCGAGAGTTGCCGGGCGGTCGAATGCGCCATGGGCAATCTGGTCGCCGACGCCATGCTCGACCGGGTCAAGGATCAAGGCGTCACCATCGCCATCCAGAATGGTGGAGGCCTGCGCGCCTCGATCGATGCCGGCGAGATCACAATGGGCGAGGTGCTGACCGTTCTGCCCTTCCAAAACACATTGTCAACCTTCCAGCTCAAGGGCGCCGACATCGTCGCCGCGCTCGAAAATGGTGTCAGCCAGGTCGAAGAGGGTGCCGGGCGTTTTCCGCAAGTCGCCGGCCTCAAATACACCTGGTCGCGCGCCGGCGCACCGAACGAAAGCCGTATCGTTGAGGTTCTCGTCGCGGAGAACGACGGCTTCGTGCCGATCGATCCCGCGAAGGTCTATAGCGTGGTGTCCAACAACTACATGCGGGCTGGCGGCGACGGCTACAAGATCTTCGCCAACAATGCGGAAAACGCCTATGACTATGGGCCCGGACTGGAACAGGTGGTTGCCGATTACCTGGCTGGTGTTCTTGCTGAATCGGGTCCTTACAAGCCCTATGTCGATGGCCGGATCGCCGAAAAGTAGGACGCCTTGGCTGCTTGCCCCCACCGCTGACGGCGTTAGTTAGAGGGGATTAAAACCATCGGGTCGACCGGGAGCCGCATGAATAAGCACGCCATTAGTCCGCAAACCGAAGGAGTGCCGGAAGCCTCTCCCAAGAACCACCCGCCTGTCAAATTCGGGAAGATCGGCGTCCTGATCGTCAATCTCGGCACACCGGACGGCACAAGCTACCGTCCGATGCGCCGCTATCTGGCGGAATTTCTCACCGACAAGCGGGTCATCGAATGGCCACGGGTACTGTGGTATCCGATCCTTTACGGCATCGTCTTGAACAAGCGGCCACAAAGAGTCGGCGAAGCCTATAAGTCGATCTGGAACACCGAGCGCGACGAATCCTATCTGCGGACTTTCACCCGGTCGCAAGCAGAAAAGCTGGCGGCAGCGCTTGCGGATCATCCATCCATGATCGTTGACTGGGGAATGCGCTACGGCAATCCATCGATCCCCGAACGGCTCGATACGCTCAAGGATGCAGGTTGTGAGCGTATTCTGCTTTACCCGCTTTATCCGCAGTACGCGGCGGCGACAACGGCAACCGTCAACGACAAGGCGTTCCAGGCGCTCATGGCGATGCGCTGGCAGCCGGCAATCCGCACGGTTCCGCCCTATCACGATGACCCGGTCTACATCGATGCCATCGCCGGTTCCATCACGGACCATCTTTCGACCCTGGATTGGCAGCCGGAGGTCACGCTCGCATCGTTTCATGGCATCCCGCAGTCTTATTTCGACAAGGGCGACCCCTATCACTGCCAATCTCAAAAGACAGCCAGATTGGTGCGAGAGACACTTGGGTGGACTACGGAGCAATTCCAGACAACGTTTCAGTCGCGCTTCGGACCTGAAGACTGGCTTCAGCCCTATACCGACGAAACCGTTGAAAAACTTGCCAAATCAGGGGTTAAGCGCCTGGCGATCATCAATCCTGGTTTCGTTTCGGATTGTCTGGAGACGCTTGAGGAGATCGCCGGCGAGGCGGAGGAGATCTTTCTGGAACATGGCGGCGAGCGTTTCACGCACATCCCCTGCCTCAACGACACACCTCGCGGCATGACGGTGATCGAGCATGTCGTGCGGCGCGAACTGCAGGGCTGGATCTGACCCGACCCGCCGTCCGTATTGCACGGACCGGGTGAATCATCGATATAGAGTCGAAATCACCCAACCGTTCGGGAGAAGGGACGATGCTGGGCTTCGACGTATTTTTGCTGGTCGCGTTAGTCCTCGTTCTCCTCGTGGTCGCTGCCGGCATCAAGATGGTGCCGCAGGGATTCAACTACACGGTTGAACGCTTCGGCCGCTATACGCGCACCCTTGTTCCCGGCCTTGGTGTGATCGTGCCTTTTATCGATCGCGTCGGCCACAAACAGAACATGATGGAGCAGCTGATCGACGTTCCGAGTCAGGAAGTCATCAGCCGCGACAATGCGATCGTCACGGTGGATGGCGTTGTCTTCTACCAGGTCCTGGACGCGCCTAAGGCAAGCTACGAAGTCGCAGACCTTCAGCTTGCCATTCTCAATCTGGCGATGACCAACATCCGTACGGTCATGGGATCGATGGACCTCGATCAGCTCTTGTCACAGCGGGACGAGATCAACCATCGCCTTCTGTCCGTCGTCGATGCTGCGACGACCCCTTGGGGTGTCAAGGTCACGCGCATTGAGATCAAGGACATCAATCCGCCGCGCGATCTGGTCGAGGCAATGGGCCGCCAGATGAAAGCGGAGCGCGACAAGCGCGCCGCAATCTTGGAAGCGGAAGGCATGAGGCAGTCGGAGATCCTGAAGGCCGAGGGCGAAAAGCAATCAGTGGTGCTTGAGGCCGAAGGCCGTCGCGAGGCGGCGTTTCGCGACGCCGAAGCACGTGAAAGGGAAGCCGAAGCCGAAGCCAAGGCGACCGAGATGGTATCGCGGGCAATCGCGACCGGGGATATTCAGGCCATCAATTACTTCGTCGCCGATAAATATGTCGACGCCCTGAAAGCCGTCGCGACGGCGCCTAATCAGCGTGTCGTCATGATCCCGGTCGAAGCGACGGCGACAATCGGCGCACTTACGGGCATCGCCGAGATCGCCCGCGAAACTTTCGGCGATGGCGCCGTCGATCGAACGCTCGGTCGCGCGCCTGCTCGATCGGCCTCTGTGCCCAGAGCCGGTGGAGACGGCACAGCACCGTCATGACCGGGCTCATCGGAGAATGGATCGCCGCGCTTGGCGCTTGGAGCTGGGCGGTTCTGGGTGTCCTATTGCTACTGGCCGAGGTGCTGCTCCCCGGCGTTTTCCTGTTCTGGTTTGGGCTGGCGGCGATTGCCGTTGCAATTCAATCCGCTGTCATTCCCCTGCCCTGGGAGATCCAACTCGTCTTCTTCATCCTCTACAGCGGCGTGTTCATCTGGCTCGCGCGCTGGTTCGACCGCCGTCGAATCGCCGGAGAAGATACACAAGTACTCAATCAGCGAGGTGCGGCGCTTATCGGCCGCGTCGTTGAGCTTGATACAGCGATCGAAAACGGCTTTGGCCAGGCCAAGGTCGACGATACGGTCTGGCGCGTTCGCGGGCCGGACCATCCGACCGGGGCATCGGTCAAGATTGCAGGCGCCGACGGCGCGGTACTGGTGGTCGAAGCACTCGGCGAGGACGAGACGAGCGAGGCTTCAAGCTAAAGCTTGTGATCGGCCGAGATGGGCGGTTCTTCCGCCATCAGGAGAACCTCCACCCGCCGGTTGGCCGACAGGAAGGGGTCGTCGGGAAACAGCGGCTCCGTATCGGCCTTGCCGACCACGGAGAAGATCCGCGAGTGGGGGATGCCCGCCTCGACCAGGATCGACCGTATGGCATTCGCCCGGTTACCCGACAGCTCCCACTGATCCGTCGTTGAGGGATTGGCGATCCTCTGCGCGTTGGTGTGGCCGGTGATCGCGATCCGGTTCGGCATGGATCGGATCATCGGCGCCATCTTCAACAGAAGCTGTCTTGTGCGCTCATAAGGATACTTGGAGCCTTCGGGAAACATCGACCGGCCTTCCTGGTCGACGAGTTGGATGTTCAGGCCGTCGGCCGTTTCCTCAACGATGATGTGTTGCGACATCTCGGCGATTTCCGGCAGCTCTTGCCAGGCTTGACGCAGGGACGCGGCCGCCGTCGCGAACTGGCGTGGTCGCTCGATTTTGGTTTCCTCGATGTCGTGGGTATTTGCCTCGGGACCTTGCTTTCGCTTGGTGTCATGGCGTTCCTGGGCGAAGTCCGTGTCGTTCTCCTCCGCGACCGCCGTCACCTTCTTGATGTACTCGCGAACCGGCGCACCTTCGATCTCCACCATACCGGCACGCCGCACCTCGAGCCGAATACCGAAGGCTTCGCGCATCGAACCGGCAACGACCTGCAGCTTTTCCTTGTCCTGGATCGAGAACGAGATGATGAGAACGAAAAAGCAGACGAGGATCGACATCAGGTCGGCGAAGGTGACCAACCACTCGGGAACACCGCCCCCACCGCCGCCTTTGTCCTTGCGGGCCACCGGCGACTCCTAGGCGGCTTCCGCCAGCTCGGCGCGGTGCTTCTCCGGCAGATAAGCGATCAGCATCTCGCGAATGAGACCTGGGCTCTTGCTGTCGCGAATCGACACGACGCCGTCGATGATGAGTGTCTGATTGACCTCTTCGATCTTCATCTTGCCGGCGAGCTTGTCGGAGATCGGCAAACACACCAGGTTGGCGATGATGGCACCATAGAGCGTCGTCAACAGGGCCACGGCCATGGCGGGGCCGATTGTCGATGGATCGTCCATGGTGGACAGCATCTGCACCAGACCGACAAGCGTCCCGATCATGCCGAAGGCCGGCGCCGCATCGCCCAGGGATTTGTATACGCGCTGTCCAACTTCGAGCCGTTCAAGATACTGATCGCGCTCGCGCTCAAGGGATTCCGTGATGAAATCCTTGTCATAACCGTCGGCGACCATCTGCACGCCCTTGGCGAGGAAATCGTTCTCGACCGTGACGTTCTCGAGGCCCAGCGGTCCATTCTTGCGGATCACGTCCGCTAGTTCGGCAATCTGGTCGATCATGTCGCGCGGCTGGGTCTTCTTGTGCGTAAACGCGACCTTGCCGCCGATCCCGACAGCGCTGAAGACCTGGTTGATCGGGAATCGGATGAGCGTTGCGGCAAGTCCACCGCCCATAACGATCAGAATCGATGGGATATTGACGAAGGTCAGCACGTCTCCGCCGAGGAAGATCGCCGCCGCTACGACGGCCGTGCCGGCCAACATGCCGATAATTGTAGCCAGGTCCATACGCGACCATCCCAAGAACGCGGGCGCCAGGCGGAGCCCGGCAGACAGGAACTTCGCTTCAATTTAGCGGTCGCGTCCTAAGGAAATCTGAACGCTGCGACAGTGAGATAGGGAGGCTTAGGCGACGCCAGCGCGCAATAAATCGTGCATGTGGACGATGCCAACAGGCTTCTCATCCGCATCAACCACGAAAACGGCGGTTATCTTGTTTTCGTTCAGCAGTTCGACGGCACTCGACACCAGCGTGTCCGGTGTCACCATTTTCGGTGCGGGGGTCATGATGTCGCGCGCCGCGCATTGCAGCAGATCGGGGCGTGCATGGCGCCGCAGGTCGCCATCGGTGATGATGCCGATCAACCGATCACCGTCATCGACAATGCCGATGCAGCCGAGACTCTTTTCCGTCATGGTGACGATCGCGTCGGCCATGAGCGTTTCGCGCCGGGCGAGCGGAAGGCGGTCGCCGGCATGCATCACATCGCTGAGATGTTTCAGGTATGCCCCAAGCTGACCGCCTGGATGGTAGACGCGGAATTGTTGCGCCGTGAAACCGCGCACCTCTAGCAAGGCGACCGCCAGCGCGTCACCAAGCGCCAATTGCATCAGCGTCGAAGTCGTCGGCGCCAGACCGTGGGGACAAGCCTCATCCGTGGCGGGCAAGAGCATGACCATGTCCGCCGCCTTTGCGAGCGCGCTGTCGAGCCGCGACGTCACCGCCGCCAAGGGCACACGGAACCGGCGCGTATAGTCGATAAGCGCCCGCAACTCCGCTGTTTCTCCCGACCACGAAAGCGCCAGCACCAGATCGTCGGCGGTAATCATGCCGAGGTCGCCGTGGCTTGCCTCGCTCGGATGCACGTAAAAGGCCGGCGTTCCGGTCGATGCGAGCGTTGAAGCGATCTTTTGGGCGACATGCCCGCTCTTGCCCATGCCTGTGGCAATCACCCGACCCTTCAGGCCCTGGATGGCATCCACGCATTGCTGAAAGCTGAGACCAAGCGAACCATCCAGCGCTGCCGCCAGCGCGGTTAGTCCATCGGACTCCGTCGACAAGGTTTTTCGCGCGGAATCGAGTGCCGCGCCGAGCGCATCCGACGAAGAAAGTGCAGGCCCTTGCGGCATGAGGTTCAGAGCTCACCTGGCGAATCAAACTGGCGACGTTATCGCGCCCAACGCGCTTGCTGGCAAGGTGAAACCCTATCCGGCACGCCGCCTGCGGTAAGGCTTGGTTAACCATAAGCCGAAAAGAGTAGCGCTGTGCGAATCCGCCGGGAGGGCCCGGCCGGCACGAACGTCATAGGGCTCGATGGCCACGGTCCAGTCATTTGCGCGTCTCGCGGTGCTCGCGACGGCGACCGCTGCGGCAGGTATGCCGACGGCGTCGGCGCAAGTGCTGGCGGACCCCGAGCCGACGCCATCGATCCTTCGTCCAACAGCCACGCCCGACGAGGCGGAGACAACGGTTCCAATTCGTCGCGCCCGCCGCCCCGAGGAGAACACGAATGCCGAGGAGCCACGTCGGCGCGGCCTGAGACGATTCGTCATTCCGCCGCGCCGCGACGCACGCGCCGATGCTCGCCGAACCGCGCGAGAGGTCTTCGGCGAAGACCCGCTGTCCGATGACGTGCGCCTGATCCGCCCGGAGGATGCAGACGAGATCGGCAGAGATGGCAACCTCGATGTGCTGGATGATGACGATCGCGACAGGGACGATCGCCTGGCATCTCCCCGTCCTTTGTCAGCGCGCGCAAATACGACCAGCCAGATCGACAATCCGCCACGTCGGGAGGCCCGTGAGTCGCAAAGACAGGGCGCGACGCGGCCCGAGCGGCGCGACCCCGAGGCGATAGAAAGCGTCTCGCGGTTGCCCGATCCACCGGTCTACGGCCTTTCGGAAGCCGCCGACCAGGCGACAAGGCAAGATACAGACACAGCGACCCAAGCGATCGATGCAGCCGAGGACGCCGACCCGATCACCACCGGTGCGATCGACGCGGAAACCGAACCTGACCCGGCGCTCGGCCTCACGCTTGGCTGGCTTCGGCTGTTTCCGCTTATCGATCTGCGTGGCGGCGCGACGACCAATGCCGGCGGCGTCGGCGATGCGGACGACGATGCGCGGCTCTACCGGATCGCACCGGAACTGCGCCTTCAGACCTTGTGGGCACGCCATGAAATCGAAGGCGACGTGCGCGGCAACTACACCATATCGGGCGGCTCGGCCGATACTGACGAGGAGGTCTTCGCGGGGCGCCTGCGTGGTCGGCTCGACGTCACCAGCCGGACAACGCTGGAGATTGAAGGCACGTACGACCAAGAGCTGATTCAGCGCGGCAACACCGGCGCCCCGACTACGGTCGCCAAGCGGCCGTATCTGCGCACACGCGCCGCAACCGGAACCCTGACCCAAGGCTTTAACCGGGTGACGCTGGCGCTCAGGGGCGGCATCACCGAGTTCGACTACGAGAATGCCGGCAATCGCGATGGCACCCGGCTCGACAATGGCGATCTCGACTTCCGCATTGAGGAAGTCAACCTACGTGGCACCTACGAAGTGTCGCCCAAGACTGATATCTTTGCCGAGGTTTTTGCGGATCGTGAGGTCTACGAGCGAAAGGTCGACTCCGGCGGCACGCGCCAGGGCTCGGAGGGCCTCGGCGTGCGCGGCGGCGTTATCTGGCGACCGACACCGCTCGTTGAGCTGAACGCAGCCGCCGGCTACGAGGTTCGCGAGCCGAACGATCCTGGCTCCGGCACGATCCGCGAGCCCCTATTCGAAGTCGGCGCCTTGTGGCGGCCAACAACAGCGACCACGGTCGATATCCAACTGCGCCAGTCGCTCGAAACGTCCAACGAGGACGGGACGTCCGATGGCGTGCTGATCCGCGATGCCGAGTTGCAGGTCACGCACCGTCTGCGGCCAGCGATCACGGTGACGGCCGGTGCCAGCATCGGGCGCGATACCTACAATGGCAGCAATCGCGAAGACGACCGCTACGGCTTTTCCGCCGGTGTTCTCTACCAGCTCAACCGCTATCTGGCCTTCGTCGCCGACATCTTCCACGACCGGACCGAAAGCAACGTTGCCGGGGAAAGCGACGACGAGACGCAGTTCTCCGCCGGCATCCGCGCACGGTATTGAGCTGTACGTTAAGCTGTTGGATTAAAACGAAAAAGCCTGCCCTTGGCAGGACTGGCGACGACCTACTCTCCCACATCTTAAGATGCAGTACCATCGGCGCTGGAGCGTTTGACGGCCGAGTTCGAGATGGGATCGGGTAGAGGCGCTCCGCCATTATCACCAGTCCGGCCAAGGACAGGCCGGATGACATAAAACGTCTTCGAATAAGGGGATTTGTGAAACTGGATATTTTCTCCGCCCACCAGCGAGGTGGGTGTGCATTGACAAATGAGAGAGATCAAGCCGATCGAGCAATTAGTACCGGTAAGCTTCACGCATTGCTGCGCTTCCACACCCGGCCTATCAACGTGGTGGTCTTCCACGGCTCTCAAGGGAAATCTGGTTTTGAGGGAGGCTTCCCGCTTAGATGCTTTCAGCGGTTATCCCGTCCGCACATAGCTACCCTGCTGTGCCGCTGGCGCGACAACAGGTCCACCAGAGGTGCGTCCATCCCGGTCCTCTCGTACTAGGGACAGATCCTCTCAAATTTCCGACACCCACGGCAGATAGGGACCGAACTGTCTCACGACGTTCTGAACCCAGCTCACGTACCACTTTAATTGGCGAACAGCCAAACCCTTGGGACCTGCTCCAGCCCCAGGATGTGATGAGCCGACATCGAGGTGCCAAAC
>JANQPO010000001.1 GCA_028289445.1 Tepidamorphaceae bacterium | reverse complement strand
GTGGGCGCCCGCCGGACGGAAACCCAAAGGGCCGGGCCGTTTGGCCCAATGCCGTCGATCTTCGGCTCGACCGTACCACGCGTACGCCCGTCGCCGAAGTCCTTGCCCTTGAACCAAATCTGCTCCGGCAGAATGGTTCAATCTCTTCACAGAAGGCTCTAGCGTCAGGCAATGGCCGACTGCGCACCGAATGCGGACGCGATCGCCTCTATCGCGGCTGCGGCTTCCGCATAGGCATCGCTGGCGGCGAGACGGTCCGAGGACTCGTCTTTCAAGCCGGCTCCGGAGGCGACTTCATTGTTGTGCTTCAGGAGCTCGGCCCGCGCCTTGTCGCGCTCTGCCTGGGCCTGGCGTGCCACCGCTAAGTCCTGCGCCGACGGTTCGGCCGGGGCAAGAGCCGCACGGATCACGATGTCCATTTTGCGAATGGTCGCTTCTGGATCGTCGCGCACGGGCGTTGCATCGATCTGGACTTCGCCGCCAATGGCATAGCGTTTGCCGTCGGGTCCGACCGTGTATTCATAGCGCGGAGCGCTTGCGTAGATGCCGCCGACATTGGCGTGTGCCCGCTCGTGCGCTTTGACTTCCGCGTCTCGCTTCTTCAGCTCGCGAACCTGGCGCTCTTCCGCTTCAGTCAGTTCTTCGCCGCCGCCAACCGGTTTTTTTGAGGCGCTGGCCTTTGCACTCTTTTCGACCGGCCTTTCGGTCTCATTCGGAGTTCTGGACGCACGTTCCGGTACACCGGATCGCTCGGATGCCGGCGGTGGCAAATGGCCCTCAAGCGAGCCGGACGCGCCAATCGAACCCATCATGACGATCGATTCTCGCACACGCCGATTGCAGAAATCCTAACCAGAGCCGCGTCATTCGCTACGATGTGTTTAGGGACGCCGCAGGGCGTGCAGATGACCGATCAACCCGGCCGTCGAGCCGTCTTCGTCACCTTTGAGCCCGTCACCTTTGACCGGCCCGTCGAGTTTGAGCGCCAATTCCTTACCCAACTCGACGCCCCACTGATCGAATGAGTTGATGCCCCACAGAACGCCCTCCACGAACACGCGATGTTCGTAGAGCGCGATGATCCGTCCGAGCGTCGCCGGATCGAGGCGCTCATACATGATCGTGATGGACGGCCGATCGCCCTTAAATGTCTTGAAGGGCGCCAGGGACCGGGCTTTGTCGGCATCCATCCCACTATTGAGAAGGATCGCTTCGGCCTCGGCATCCGTCCGGCCGCGCATCATGGCCTGCGATTGGGCCAGGCAATTGGCGACCAGGAGGTCGTGATGGTGTGCCAGCGCCGGGTCGCTCCCATTGGCGGCCACCAAGAATTCGCACGGCACGATACGCGTTCCCTGGTGAAGGAGTTGATAGAAGGCGTGCTGGCCGTTGGTACCCGGTTCGCCCCAAACGATCGGTCCCGTCGAAGGCGCCGGATCACCCGACAGCGTCACGCGCTTGCCGTTCGATTCCATGTCGAGCTGTTGGAGATAGGCCGGCAAGCGCTCCAACCGCTGATCATAAGGAAGGACCGCGCGCGTGTCATACCCGGCGACCGTCGCATGCAGCGCGCCGATGAGACCCAGAAGCACCGGCATGTTTTCGACCAGCGGTGCGGTGCGAAAGTGCTCGTCCATCGCGTGTGCGCCGGCCAGGAAGGACTCAAAATTGTCGGCGCCGATCGCCAGCATGACCGGTAGCCCGATGGCGCCCCAGACCGAATAGCGCCCACCGACCCAGTCCCAATAGCCGAACACCCGATCGTCGGCGATGCCGAACGCCGCGACCTTGTCGAGCGCCGTCGAAACGGCGGCGAAATGCGCGCCGGCGTGCTCCGCGCCAACGGAGGCTTCGATCCAGGCGCGCGCGGTTTTGGCATTGGTCATCGTCTCGATCGTGGTGAACGTCTTCGAGGCGATAATGAAAAGCGTTGTCGCTGGGTCGAGCGCGGAAAGCGTATCGGCGATATGGGCGCCGTCGACATTGGACACGAAGTGGGTGCGCGGTCCATCGGCGAACGGACTAAGCGCGCGTGCCACCATAACTGGACCCAGATCGGAGCCGCCGATGCCGATGTTGACGACATCGGTGAACGGCTTGCCCGATGATCCGGCGATTGCGCCGGAGCGCACCTGATCACAAAACGCACGCATTGCGGCAAGCACGCCGTTTACCTCGGGCATGACATCGGTCCCGTCAACCGGGATGGGCCGGTTCGAGCGATTGCGCAGCGCGGTGTGCAGGACCGCACGGCCCTCCGTCGCGTTGATGGCCTCGCCAGCGAACATACGGTCGCGATACGCTTCGACGCCGCAGGCTCCGGCGAGATCGACAAGCAGCGCTCGCGTCTCATCGGTCAGCTTGGTCTTGGAGTAGTCGAAAAGCATGTCGTCGAGCGTCATCGAAAACCGCTGAAACCGATGGGGATCGTTAAAGCGCTCAGCAATCGGCGTCGTCTCGATGTCCGGCCAATGGGACCGCAACGCGGCCCAGGCCGCCTCTTTCCGAGTGCTCATCTATCTCGCTTCCCTGGAACTGCTAACGGCTGCGACACATAGCACATCGCGCGCCGGTCACACTTCTTGCTGTGGGCGATTTCCGTCATGCCTTGACCATGACGACGGATTAGTCGGACATGGCGGAAGCTTTGCAATAGGGACACGGGTGCCATGTCGCAATTCGCCACCTATCCGAGCCTCAAAGACGCGACGGTCTACGTGACTGGCGGTGCCTCCGGGATCGGAGAGTACATCGTTCGCGCCTTCGCCGACCAAGGGGCGCATATCGGATTTGTCGATATCGATGAAGAGGGCGGCACAGCCCTTGCCGACGACTTGCGCGCCAATGGAACGACAGTCGCGTTCGAGGCCTGCGATTTGCGCGACATCGATGCGCTGAAGGCGGCCTTTGACGGGCTGAAGGCGGCCATCGGGCCGGCCGGTGTCCTCGTCAACAACGCCGCCCGCGACGATCGCCATCCCTGGACCGATGTCACGTCGGACTATTACGACGAGCGGATCGCCACCAATATCAAGCACATGTTCTTCGCCACCCAGGCGGTTGCGCCCGACATGATCGCCGCCGGTAAAGGCTCGATCATCAATATGGGGTCCAACTCCTGGTGGGAGGCCGGCGGAGGCATGCCGGTTTACACGACCGCCAAGGCCGCCGTTCACGGCATGACCCGGTCGTTTGCCCGCGACCTTGGAGATCACCGCATCCGCGTCAACACAGTCGTGCCCGGCTGGGTGATGACGGCGCGGCAGAAGGAGCTCTGGGCGACGCCGGAGGCGCTGGAGAAGCACCGTCAGCGGCAATGCCTGCCGGACCTGATCGACCCGGTCTATCTTGCGCGTATGGTGCTGTTTCTGGCGTCCGACGATGCGGCTATGTGCACTGCAAACAACTATATGGTCGAAGCTGGTTCGATTTAGCGGGCTGCCTATGCGACGACTCGACCTTACCTAAGGGCATAGATTCCTTACGAAATCGTGACATTGCCATGCAATCCATGCATGGCAGAATTGCCCTTGCCTCCCTAGTCGAATCGCTGCATCGCACCTAACTTATGTTGCATTGCAACACGAGTATGGAGCATGAGTCATGGTCTTCTCGAACCTACGTAACTCGATCCGTCGGTGGTCGAAAGTCCGCCAGACGGTTAGTGAACTGGAGCACATGTCCGATCGCGAACTGTCCGACATCGGTATCACCCGCTGGCAGATCAAGGACGTCGCAGCGAAATCTGTTCTCTAAGTCCCGCTGACGGGGTGGGGCCGATTGAGGCCCGCCCCGTACCGCCGGCTGAGCGCGCATCCGCGTTTGCGGCACCGTATTGCAGGTCAGCTGGCATCTGTTCTTCCCCTCCACGACTGAAATCACCTACCCCCTCTTGAATCCCGCCGCACATCTATGGTGAGTGGCGTGGGTTTGATTGGAGGCGGCCATGCGCGGCGCAGACTGTTTGGCACGGGCGATGGCCCAGGCCGGCGTAACGACGGTGTTCTCACTGTCGGGCAACCAGATCATGCCGGTCTATGATGCGCTAATCGATCCCGGTATCCGTATCGTCCACACCCGCCACGAGGCTGCGGCCGTTTTCATGGCCGACGCCTACGGTCAGATCACCGGTGAGGTTGGTGTGGCACTGGTCACGGCGGCGCCCGGCTTCGGCAACGCGCTCGGCGCGCTCTATACAGCCCATATGCAAGAGGCACCGGTGGTGTTCCTGTCCGGCGATTCGCCGGTCGGTCGCGATGGCGAGGCGCCGTTCCAGGAGTTTCCGCAAGTCGCGGCCGCAACGCCGTTTGTCAAGAAGAGCCTGCGCCCAACACGTGCGAATGACCTGGCGCCTGCGTTCGCAGAGGCCGCTCGCATTGCGCTCTCCGGCAGGCCAGGGCCGGTCCATATCGCCCTTCCCGCCGACATTCTCCTCGATGAGGCCGATGCGCCGGTCTTCACCGCCGATAGTTTTGCCCCCGCAACCAAGCCCGCCGAGGCGGCCGACATCACGGCGATCCGCGACCATCTCACGGCGGCCGAGCGACCGTTGATCCTGACTGGCCCGCAACTGAGCCGGTCGCGCGCGCCAGGGACCGTGGACGAACTTGAGGCGGCATTCGATTGCCCTGTCGTGGATATGGAAAGTCCGCGCGGCCTGCGCGATCCCGCACTCGGTGTTTTCGCCGAGGCGCTCGCCGAGGCCGATGCGATCCTTTATCTCGGCAAGCCGGTTGATTTCACGACGGGATTCGGTCAGGCGCCGCAAGTCAGCGCCGCAACGATCATGGCGGTCGATGCCGAGCCGGCCAATCTCGACCGTGCGCGCAGCCTGGTTGGCAATCGCCTGGCCGTCGCCGCCGTGGCCGATGCGCCAATTGCGGCGCAAGCGCTGATCGATACCGGTCGAGGCGGCCAAGCGCGGACTGCTTGGCGGACTGCTGTGCGTGAGGCCGTGACCTTTCGCACGCGGCCGGAACCGACGGATGGGATCACGGCCGATACGGTTGCCGATGCCGTCCAGGCGCGGATCGACGATGCCGACGAGGCGATCTTCATCTGCGATGGCGGCGAGTTCGGGCAGTGGGTGCAGGCCTTTGCCACCGCGCCCATGCGCCTCATCAACGGCACGTCCGGCGCGATCGGCGGCTGCCTGCCCTATGCGATCGCCGCCAAGATCGCGCGGCCGAACGCAACGGTGATCATCGCGATGGGCGACGGCACTGCCGGTTTCCATCTTGCCGAATTCGAAACCGCGGCGCGCGAGGGCACGTCCTTTACCACTGTGATCGGCAATGATGCGCGGTGGAACGCTGAGTATATGATCCAGACCCGCGCCTTCGGAGCCGAACGTGCCATTGGCTGCGAACTGAACCCCAATGCGCGCTACGATCTGTCCGCCGCCGCGCTTGGCTGCGTGGGCGAGCACATCACCGAGCCGGATGCACTCGGACCGGCACTCGACCGGGCCATTGCCAGCGACAAGCCCACCTGTCTCGACGTCAGGATCACGCCGGTTGCCGCGCCGCTCTTTACGCGCAAGGGTACGGCCACACCTGGCGCCCATTGACGGACAGCGTCTCCAGCACCCCCGCTTCAATGCTCCCCGCCATCTTCTCCGTTTTCAGCGATATCGGTCCGACTGCGACCGTGGCGATCCTCACGATCTTTCTGTTCGGCGGCCTGGTTAAAGGCGGTCTCGGATTCGGATTGCCGCTCGTAACCATCTCGGCCCTACCGCTCGTCGTTCCCATCGATTTGGCGCTGGGTATCAACTCGGTCGTGCTGCCACTTGCCAACGTCTTTCAATATGTACAGGCGCGCATGATGCGCGAAACGATCGTACGCTTCTGGCCGGTCCTTATCGGACTGGTCATCGGCGTCCCCATCGGCGCGGCGCTGGTCAGCGCCATCGACAAACGTCTGCTGCTCGCCTGTCTCGGTGTCTTCGTTATGATTTTCGTCGCGTTGACCGCGCTCAATCCGCGTTTTCGCATCCCCGACCACCTGGCACGCCCGGTGGGCGGGCTGACGGGCGTAATCGCCGGTTTCGTCGGCGCCCTGACAACGACGATCGGGCCTATTTTCGCGGTCTATATGGTGGGGATCGGCGCGGAGCGGCGGGTCATGGTGTCCGCGTTCGGTCTATTTTTCCTGTTCTCCGGCATATTGATCGCCGGTTCGTTTTGGACGATCGGCATTCTCGATGCCGGTCGGGCTGCCGTTGCCGTGATCTGCCTGCCGATCGCCCTTATCGGCATGTGGATCGGCAACCGGTTAGCTGACCGGCTCACGGCGGATGGCTTTCGACGCCTGATCCTCGTCATCCTGTTCGGTCTCGGCGCCAACATGGTGCTTCGCGCCTGGTTCGGCGGTTAGTTGCTGTCTCCGTCTGTCTTGGGCTTGCCGAACCGCTCCGCCAGTTCGGCGCAGTAGTCCTTAACCTCGGCGCGCGGCGTTACGATCATGAAATCGAACGGGCTAGGGCCGATCTCGTGGGGCGGCTCGGTCAACCCTATGGCGACAATCGTCGCATCGGGTCGCTTCACCGCCAGGATCGCCGGCACACCCCAATCGTTGCGCACATGACCGCGACCGGCAATCAGCACGGCGCCATCGTCGCCCGCCTCAGCCATCGCCGCAGCCATCGCGCCGTCGCGCGCGCGTTGGACGGTCAGCATGGGAGCAAGTGCCTGTGTCGGCAGCAGATCGCAATGGGCTTCCGCCAGGGTCTCAAGAATCGCAGCCTCGACTTCATCCGGTAGCGGCGCATCGAGACCCAGGCGATCGCGCGCGGCCGCATGGAGCGCGGTCCGGTCACCCTGGCCAATCGCTTGCACCGTTTCGCGATCCAGATTGCCCGCCACCAAGGACAGTTCCGCAGCCAAAGCGGCCTCCGCAATCGGTCGGTAGATCGCCCAATCCGGCCACCCGCGTTGTTCCCAATCCAATGCCGCGCCAAGGCCAGCGGCGTCGCCGCCGATCGTGACGTATGCGTCTAGGTCCGACTGAAGAGACTGCGGAACCATCTCCAAAACCACCGCCGGTCGACGCCCGGCGTCGGCGAGGATGCGAATGATATCGGCCTGAAGGCGATGGTGATCCGCGTTGGTGTGGATCTCGCCGATCAGAACGAAGTCCGCAGCAAGAACCGCTTCGCGAAGCGTCTCAACAGTTGTTTCCTGGCCGTCGCCCGTGAACAGCTTGCCGACCGATGGATCGTCGCGAAAGTGGGTCGACTGCCAGGTTTCGAGGTCCAATGCCTGAGCAGGAATGGTCGCGATGAAGAGCAGAAGAAGTCCGATAATGCGCATGACGTCGGGTCCGAAGGAGTCGAGTCCCGCTAACTAGCGCGAGGACTGGCCACGGCTATTGGCGATCGCGCGTGGCGGCGATTTCCGCGCGGATCTCATCGCCATGCTCGTCGAGCCGTGGCGCGCCGCGCTCAAGCTTGAGGCCACCCTCGCCATAGCGGATCGGTGTGCGGACATAGGCGAGTGCTTGCGATGCCGCGTCCGTCGACGGGAGATCCACGCGCATCCCTCGCGCGGCGATCTGCGGGTCCGCGAACACTTGTGCGACCGAATTGATCGGCCCAGCGGGCACCCCTGCTTCTTCCAGCGCCGTCAGCAGGTCTTCCCGACCCATCAGCCGTGTGCGGTCCCGAAGCAGAGGGATAAGCGCATCGCGGTTAATCACGCGGTCGGCGTCGGTCGCAAAGCGCGGATCGTCGGCGAGTTCGAGCACACCGAGAACGCCACAGAAACGGCGATACTGGCCGTCGTTGCCCGAAGCCACGATGATCGGCGTTTCGGCGGTCTCGAAGACTTGATAGGGCACGATGTTAGGGTGTCCATTACCCAGCCGGCGCGGTGAATTGCCCGAGACGAAATAGTTCTGCGCCTGGTTGGCGAGCACGCTCGTCATGCAATCGAGCAAGGCCATGTCGATGAACTTGCCCTTGCCGGTTCGCAGCCGCTCCGCGAGTGCGGCCTGGATCGCGATGACGCTGTAGACGCCGGTAAAGATATCGGCGACCGCGACACCGACCTTTTGCGGTTCGCCATCGGGGCTGCCGGTCACATCCATGATGCCGGCCATGCCCTGAATCAGGAAATCGTAGCCGGCGCGGCTCGCATAGGGACCATCCTGACCGAATCCGGTGATGGAGCAGTAGACGAGGCCGGGATTGATTTCGCTGAGTGTCTCGTAATCCAGCCCGAATTTCCTTAAGCCACCCGTCTTGAAGTTCTCAATCACAACATCCGATTGCTCCGCCAGCGTGCGGACGAGGTCGCATCCCTCCTCGGTCTTGAAGTCGGCGACCACGGACCGCTTGCCGCGATTGCAGGCATGGAAATAGGCCGCGTCTAGCCGGTTGCCATCGGCATCTTGGACGAAGGGCGGTCCCCAGCGGCGCGTGTCGTCACCGGCCGGCGACTCGACCTTGATGACGTCGGCGCCAAGATCGGCGAGCGTCTGTCCGGCCCAGGGGCCAGCTAGGATGCGAGCGAGTTCGAGAACCCTTAGGCCTTCAAGCGGCGCGGCCATCAGTCGGGAAGCGCTATTGGACCGATGTCGCCATAGACGTCGCCGGGACCGGGGTTATCGGGAAGCGTCTCGCCGCCAAAATGGGTCATGACGCCCCAAACGGCGTTCAACGCCGTTTGAACGGCGCCCTCGACCCAGCCGGGCGTCCAGCTGACATCGTCGCCGGCGAGGAACACGCCGGCCTCGGCCGGCGGCAGACTGTCCTGCATGAAATGACCATACATACGATGATTGTAGCGATAGTGACCGGGCAGCGCACCCTTGAACGCCCCCAAAAAGTTGGGGTCGCTCTCCCAACTTATCGTGATCGGATCGCCGACGATGTGGGCGCGGATATCGGCCTTCGGATAAATCTTCGTTAGCGCGTTCAGCGCGAGCTCGACCCGTCGCTCGACCGGTAGAGGCAGCATTTTCAAGGCATCGGTCATCCAGGAATAGGTCAAGCAGATGACACCCGGCTTATCGGGGCCGTTGTCGAACAGATATGTGCCGCGCGTTAGCCGGTCGGTCAGCGTCATCGACATGAGATCGCGACCGGTTTCCGGGTCCTTGTCCTTCCAGAACGGCCGGTCGACCATGACGAATGTCTTCGACGACTGCATGTAGCGGGTGCGGTCAAGCGCCATCCAAAGTTTTTGACTGAACAGCCGCTCGTCGGTGTCGATCGCCGTCGTCAGGAGCCAACTCTGCGTGGTGCAGATCGCGGCATCGTAGACCGCGACGTGCCCCCAACGGTCGGTGATGCGGATACGGCCGTTCTCGCTGCGGGCGATCTTGGCGACGCCCGGCCGCGTCGAGCCGCCGTTCAAGCCGGCAAGGGTGGTGCCGGCCGGCCAGTGAACAAGTTTGGCCGGCACGCGTCGCCACAGGCCCTGCGGCACTTGCTCTACTCCGCCGACGATAAAGCGCTGGCGCTCATCGCATTCGGTGACGTTGACGCGCAGGATCTCCAGCATGGAGTTCGGGAAGTCGGAATCCCAGCCGCCGGTGCCGAAGCCGACCTGACCAAAGACTTCGCGGTGGCGGAACGATAGTGCCTTGAAAGCCTTGGACGAGGTGACAAAGTCGTAGAAGGTCCGCTCGTCCCAATCGGCAACGATCGGATTCCAGATCGCCTTGATCTGCGACACGTTGCGGCCGCGGATCGCTTCTTTCAGATCGGAGTAGCGCGCGCCTCGTTCCAATGCGGCGTCATAGGCATCGGCGACTTCCTGAAAAAACGGCGGCAGGTCGGCGAGGGTCTCCGCGTAGTGGGAAACCCCCTCCAGGTCGATGACCGTGGATCCCGCGGCGGGGGTCAACGGATTCGGGAAGGGGCGCGTTTTGAGACCCAGACCGTCGACATAGTGAAAAAAGGCAGCGGAGGAGTGCGGAAAGCGCATGCCGCCCAATTCCGCGATAACGCCATTGGCACCGTCAAAAGCTTGGGAGCGCAGGCGCCCGCCCAGCCGGCCGGCTTCGTAGACGACCGGTTTGAGGCCGAGCTTCATCAACTCATAGGCCGCGACGATGCCGGAAATACCGGCGCCGATGATCGCGACTTCGGCACCATGTTTTTCCGACGGGACCCGGCCAAGGCCCGCCTGATGTGTCAGCCAATCGTCATAGGCAAAGGGAAAGTCCGGACCGAATATTGTGACCGGGCGCTGATCGAGATCGGTCACGTCAGGTTTCCGTAAAGGCTCGGTCGCCGGTCGGCGAGATAAGGTGTGCGATTGCGCGCTGACAAAACCGCGTTGCGATCGACATCGGCGATCAGGAGCGTTTCATCATTGCCGGCACGCGCCAGATCATTGCCCAGCGCATCGGCGACGCAGGACTGGCCGCAATAGCGGAAGCGGCCCTCCGCCCCGCAGTAGTTGGCGTAGGCAATGGCCACGCCGTTTTCCTCCGCTCTGGCCGGAACGAGCCGCCTGGCGACGGTATCAAAGGGCTCCATGTTGGCGGTTGGCACCAGAAGCAATTCAGCGCCGGCTAGCGTCAAGGCGCGCGCGACCTCGGGAAATTCGATGTCGTAGCAGATCGCGAGACCGATCTTCCACCCTTCATAGTCGAACACGTCGGCGAGGCGATCGCCCGCCGAAAACTGCGACTGATCGACGTCACCGTAGAGGTGGGTCTTGCGGTAAAGCGAGCGCCGCTCACCACTTCGGTCGATGAAGGCGACGGCATTGAAGATGCGACCATCGTCCCGAAGCGGAAAGCCGGCGACGATCGCGATCTCGTTCTTGCGCGCGATTTCGGCAACGGCGGCGACCATGGCTCCGTCGATAGGCTCCGCTGCGGCGCGGACTGCCGCCACGCCGATGTCGTAGCCGGTCAGGTACATTTCGGGTGCGATCAGAATTTCGGCGCCCTTGGCCGCCGCCTCAGCCGCAACCGCTTCAAGCCGGGCGGTCGCCGCCGTGACGTCGTCGAACGGCGCGCATTGCAGGAGCGCCAACCGCATTGAACGACCCGCCTAGAGCGTTTTCGGTGAAAATCGAGTCACCGAGAATGCTCTATCTCTTTGATTTTGAGCATGGTCTTGTCCGAAAACCGCGCACACTTTTCGGGACCATGCTCTAGAAAAACGCCTGAATGCCGGTCTGGGCACGACCCAGGATCAGCGCATGTACATCGTGCGCACCCTCATAGGTGTTGACGGTTTCCAGATTGCACATATGGCGCATCACCTGGAATTCTTCGGAGATGCCGTTGCCGCCGTGCATGTCGCGCGCCATCCGTGAGACATCCAGTGCCTTGCCGCAATTGTTGCGTTTGACGATGGAGATCATCTCCGGCGCCATTTTGCCCTCGTCCATCAGCCGGCCGACGCGCAACGCGCCTTGAAGACCGAGTGCGATGTCGGTCTGCATGTCGGCGAGCTTCTTTTGATAGAGCTGCGTCGCGGCGAGCGGTTTGTTGAACTGCTTGCGGTCAAGCCCATACTGCCTGGCCGCATGCCAGCAGAATTCGGCAGCACCCATCACGCCCCAGGAAATGCCGTAACGGGCGCGGTTGAGACAGCCGAACGGTCCCTTCAGTCCCTCGACATTCGGCAGCAGCGCATCCTCACCGACTTCGACATTGTCCATGACGATCTCGCCGGTGATCGAGGCGCGCAGCGACAGCTTGCCGCCGATCTTGGGCGCCGATAGGCCGGGCGTGTCCTTCTCCAAGACGAAGCCGCGAATCTTGTCGTCATGGGCCTCCGATTTCGCCCAGACGATGAAGACATCGGCAATCGGCGAATTGGAAATCCACATCTTGGAGCCTGAAAGCCGATAGCCACCGTCGGTCTTCACCGCGCGGGTCTTCATGCCGGCCGGATCGGACCCGGCATCCGGTTCGGTCAAACCGAAGCAGCCGATCCATTCGCCGGTCGCCAGCTTGGGCAAAAACTTCTTGCGCTGCACCTCGTCGCCATACGCATAGATCGGGTGCATGACCAGCGAGGATTGCACCGACATCATGGAGCGATAGCCGGAATCGACGCGCTCGATCTCGCGGGCGATCAGGCCGTAGGAAACATAGCCGATGCCGACACCGCCATATTCCTCCGGAACGGTCGGCCCGAGCAGCCCCAACTCACCCATCTCGCGAAAGATCGAGGGATCGGTCGTTTCGTCGCGATAGGCATCGATCACACGCGGTTGCAACTTGTCCTGCGCATAAGCGGCGGCGGTGTCGCGGATCATCCGCTCGTCTTCGGTCAGTTGATCGTCGAGACGAAACGGATCCTGCCAGTCGAATTCCGCCATTGCTGGCTTCGCGGCGACTTCCGGTAAAGCGCTCATTGCGGGCTCCAGTTCTGCATGCGGTGCGGTCGATTTAGCCGAAAACAGATATTTGTTTCAAGCTTAAAATATTTTTACTTAAAGCAGCTTCAAACGCCGTTTCGTCTCGGCCCCGACCTCAGATGTCTGTTTGTCGTCGATTATGACGGGCGGATCAAGATTGAGAACCCATTAAGCGATCAACGTCGGCCGCGTCGGGAATGGACGGCTGCGCCCCCTTCTTCGTGCAGGCGAGCGCGCCGGCCGCCGAGGCGCGCTTTAGGGCGGCCGCATCGAGCGCTCCGCCACTGTCGAGAATAGTCGCAAGCGTGCCGCAGAACGTGTCGCCGGCACCGACCGTGTCGACGACATCGACCGAGAATGCATCGACTGTCGTCACCTCGCCGTCTTGAACCGCCAGCGCGCCATCTTCACCCAGCGTCATGACGACCGTCTTACCCGTCGTCGCCTGAAGGGCCTTTGCGAGAGCTTCGGGTGCGCCTGCTTCCGTCTCAAGAGTATCGGCCAATGCCGCGCCCTCGCTTTCGTTGACGACGAGGAGATCGACATGCGGCAGAAGGGCCGTCGCCTCCGCTTTGAACGGTGCAATGTTGAGGATCACCGCCGCGCCCGCCGCCTTGGCGCGTTTCGCGCCGGCAACCATGGTCTCGACAGGAACCTCCATTTGCAGGAGCAGGACGTCACCCCTTCCAAAGTCCAGGGATGATGCGCTTTGGGGCAAAAAATGGCCGTTGGCGCCAGGGATCACGGCGATCATGTTTTCACCGGAGGCCTCGACCAGGATGACCGCCGTGCCCGTTGGCCCTTTGACGGTTTCAACCGCTGACAGATCGACCCCAGCCGCGTCCAGGAGGGCAAGCGGATCGCCGGCCGTCGCATCGCCGCCGACGGCGCCGACAAAACGCACCTGGCCACCGCCCCGCGCTGCCGCCAGGGCCTGGTTGGCGCCTTTGCCTCCCGGCGCGGCTATGAAATCCGTGCCCGGCACGGTTTCTCCGGGCTCCGGGAAGCGGTCGACGATACCGATCAGGTCCATATTGATCGAGCCGATGATGGTGATCATGCCTGCCTCATGGTTCGCGCAATGATCGTCGCGACGGTCTGGGGTGCGGTCAGGTGCGGCACGTGTCCCGCGTCGGCGATGATGTGCGACGCGACGTTCGCCGGTAGGTTGAGCGCGTGTGAGTGCGGAACGATTTGGTCCTTGCCGCCGAATATCGCGGTCACGGGACAGTCCAGGCCCGCGAGATCGCCGAGGCAATCGATCTGCTGAACGCCACCCTGAGCGAGGTCCTCGACCAGCGTCCGCAAATCTGCGCGCGATGCCGCAATTGCGGCCAGCAACATGTCACGCCGATCCGCCGAAAGAGACGGCGCGCCGAGCTTCGATAGCTGCCGCTCAAGTGCCGCTGGAGTGCGGGCCTCGATCAACCCGGCGAGAAACTCTTGATCGATTTGCGTGCCGCAGCCAAGCGGAGCTAGTAGCGTCAGCGATTTCGCTGCGACGACCCCGCGCGCAACGAGCCGCGCCGCCAACGCCGCGCCGGCGGAATGGCCGATGACATGATCGGCCCCGGTCTTCACCTCACCGGCAACGCTGTCCAAGATCGCGTTAAATCCGCCGGCGACGGCCGCCGATCCGCCGTGTCCAGGCAGATCCGGCGCGGCAACGCCGTAGCCTACACGCGCAAGCGCGCGGGCCAGCGCTTCGAAACTCGTTCCATCGGCGAAGAGGCCGTGGAGGAGAAGGATACTTCCGCGCGCCGCGCCCACGGCGGGCCAGTCATGCCACGCGAGAGTACCCTTTTGTGCAACGGGTGCATGCGAGGCTGCGAGATCGGTCGCCATGACGCGACCATTGCGCCCGGTACCGACCACCGCCGCCAGATCGATACCGCCGTCACGGGCCATGCGCCTTGCGCGCGGACTGGCACGAACGCCAGAGGTCGGTGCGACGGGGTGACGGACCGGCGGGGCAATTGAGGTTACCGGCGCTTCGGCCTTCTGTCCCACTTTCTCGGTCTTTGGCACATCGGCCCTGACCTCGATCCGGGCGATCGGCGCATCGACCGGGACGGCACTGTCAGCGTCTTTGAGGATTTCGACCAGGATACCATCTTGGAGTGCCGGCACCTCGACGACCGTCTTATCGGTCTCGACCTCCAAGATCACCTCGCCGCGTTTGAATGGGTCGCCGGGCGCCTTCAGCCACGCGGTGATCGTGCCGGCGTCCATCGTCTCTCCGAGACGCGGCAGGGTGAGGTCGACTATCCGGCCCATTGCGGCGCCCGCCGTGTGACCAGCCAGTCCGCCGTCTCGGCAATCAGCGCGGCGGTCGGGATCGATTGCGCCTCCAGATCGGGGGCGACCGCGATCGGGATATCCTCGCCCGCGACGCGCACGACCGGTTCCTCCAGCCAGTCGAAGCAGTGTTCGGTGATGCGTGCGGAGAGTTCGGCCGAGAAGCCAGCTGTCAAACAACTCTCCGTCACCACCATCGCCCGCCCCGCCGCGCGCACGGCGTCTGCGATCGGTGACATGTCGAGCGGATTAAGCGAGCGGATGTCGATCACAGACGTCGAAATCCCCTGTGCCTCTAGGGCATCGGCAGCCGCAAGGCACTCAAAGACCATGCGTGAATAGGTGACGATGACGAGATCGCTTCCGGTGCGTCGCCGAACCGGCTGGCCCCAGGCACCGTCCGGCGCGTCCTTATCCAGATCGCCCTTTCGCGTGTAGAGACCCTTGTGCTCGATGAAGATGACGGGATCGGGCTTGGTCAGGGCTTCGCGCAGCAGGTGATAGGCGTCGTTGACCGTTGCGGGCAAGACAACGCGCAGGCCCGGCGTATGGGCGAACCATGCCTCCAGCGATTGCGAATGCTGGGCGGCGGCGGACCGACCGGCGCCGCCTTGCGTCCGCAGCAACAGCGGCACGCCAAGCTGGCCGCCGAACATGTAGCGGATCTTCGCGGCCTGATTGGCAAGTTGATCCATGACGAGTCCGGCGAAATCGATATACATGATCTCCGCGACCGGTCTGAGGCCGGTCAGCGCCGCACCGACGGCGGTCCCGACCAGGCCCGGTTCGGAGATCGGCGTGTCGAGAACACGCTCGGCACCGAAGCGGTCCAACAAGCCATTGGTGACACCATAGGACCCACCATAGACGCCGATTTCCTCGCCCATCAATGTGATGGTGTCGTCGGCCTCCATCCCGTCGATCAGCGCTTCGCGCAGCGCCTCGCGATAGGTGGTCTCAACCGCCGTCACCGGTCTTCTCCGAGGATCGCCGCCAGATGCTGCCGCACCGGGATCGGCGGCAACTCGCCGGGGTCGTAGACATCCGCGAACATCGCCGCGATGTCTGGCGCGCCTTCGCCGATCGCCGCTTCGAGCGCAGTGTCCATTTCATCGGCGATCATCCGGTCGAGCGCGTCGAGCTCAGCCTCCGGCGCCTCCGCCCGTTCGATCAGAACGCCCCGCGCTTTCGCGACTGGATCGCGTGCCCGACCTTCGGCCTCTTCGGTATCGTCGCGATAGGGACTTTTGTCCATGCGGGCATGGCCGTGGAACCGGTAGCATGTCATCGACAGAAAACCGGGAGCGCCCTCGCGTGCCGCATCGATGATCGGGGTTGCCGCGGCGTTGACGGCTTCGACATCGGACCCGTCGAGCAGCGCGCCATTCAAACCGAACGCCCGAGCGCGCTCGTCGAACGCCGTATTGGCGGTCGCCTTGTCGATCCTTGTGCCCATGCCGTATTGATTGTTGATGCACACGAAGACCACCGGCAGGTTCCAGATCGCCGCCAAGTTCATCGATTCATAGAGCACGCCCTGCTGCATCGCGCCATCTCCGAAGAAGGCAAGCGCGACCTGATCGGTTTTCAAGCGCTTATAGGACAGGCCGGCGCCGACAACGTGCGGAATGCCGCCGCCGACGATGGCATTGGCGCCGAGATGACCGACGGCGGTGTCGGCGATATGCATGGAGCCGCCCTTGCCGCCGCAGTAACCCGATGCCTTGCCGCCAATCTCGGCCAACATGCGGACGGGATCGCCGCCCCGCGCCAGAAAGATGCCATGGCCGCGATGGTGGGTGGTGAAAGCGTCGCCGTCCGCCATCGCCGCGCAGATGCCGGCCACGCCCTCTTCGCCGATCGACAGATGCAACATGGAGCCGGCGGTTTCGCCGCGCACGAACATCTCGCCGACCCGTTCTTCGAACGTGCGGATACGGCGCATGGTGCGATAGAGATCAAATAGCGGTCGGTTGCTGGGCATGGTCAGTCCCCGCGCCCGATCGCCTTGAGCGCCGGATAGAGATCCCGATAGGCCGGGTAGAGCCCGTCATAGGCGGCAGCGCTCTTTGCATCCGGCTCGATGGTCGAAGCGACCCGCACCATCGCCGCAGCACCCTCCTCGATCGTCGAAAACCGACCTGCGCCATGGGCCGCAAGCACCGCGCAGCCAAGCCCCGGAGCGTCCGGCACGTCTGTCGTCACCAGAGGCACGCCCAGCGTATCGGCATGGATTTGCAGCCAGAGCGGCGAATTGGTGGCGCCGCCGGCGATGACGATGCGCTTGGCGTTAAAGGCATCGCCGAACGTGTCGACGATCAACCTCGTGCCAAAACAAATGCTCTCAATGATCGCGCGAAAGACGTGCGCCGGCGTGTGTTTGAGGGTCAACCCGGTGATCGCGCCGCGCGACAGGGGATCGGTGTGGGGCGTGCGATTGCCCTGAAAGTGGTCGAGAACCGCCAGCCCTTCCGCACCCGGCGGCAACGCCTCGGCTGCCGCATTCAGGTCGTCGAAACTGGTCTCGGCCGCGAAGTGGCGTTTGAACCAGGCAATCACCGATCCTGTCGATGTCTGTCCACCCTCGATCAGCGGTTTGCCCGGGTAGACCGCATCGGCGTAGGTGCCCCAGATGCCGGGCGCGTGCACCTTTGCCGCCGCGACGCCTAGTTGAAGGTGCGAAGAGCCGGTGATCAGCGCCATTTCGCCAGGTTCGGTCACGCCCAGCCCGACCATGCCGATAAAGGCATCGGCGCCGCCCTGCACCACCGGTGTCCCCGGATTGAGACCTAGATGTGCGGCCGCTTTGCCTGTGAGTCCATCGATGACTTCGCCCGGCGGCACAACGCGCTGGGGCCACTTTTCAGCAAGCTCGGTAAGGTCCAGCGCTTCCAACAATGACGTGGGCCGGCCGCCATGCTCCGTTTGATAATGCCAGCGAACCGCCATGTTGTTGAGCGAGCCGGCCCAAGCGCCGGTCAAGTGGTAGGTGAGAAAGTCCTGAAACTCGCCGATCATCGGCGCGGCATCGAAAATCTCCGGCTGGTTGCGCTTCAGCCAGAGCGCTTTCGGGATCATCCACTCGGCCGACACCGGACCGACACCGCCAGAATTGACCCGCAGCGCCGGATCGCCGGTCGCCGTAACATCGTCCGCCTCCCGTGCAGAGCGGACATCCATCCAGATCATTGCCGGGCGAAGCGGTTGGCCTTCGGCGTCGAGCGCGACCACCGAGCAGCAGGTCGTGTCAACCGACAGCGCAATGATGTCTGCGGCCGTGACCTGCGCCTCGGCCATTGCGCCCTTGACCGATGTCGCCAGCGCGGTCCACCAATCCGCGGGGTCTTGCTCGGCCCATGCCGGCTCCGGGAATTCGGTCTTGTAGGGCGTGGCAACCGATCCCTTTAGACGCCCTTCGAGGTCGAAGACGAACGCCCGCAGGCTTTCCGTCCCGCCATCAACACCAATCACATAGGCCATGGCCTTCTCTATCCGCGCCGCTTGATGGGCGCTTCAACAGCGTGTTTCTCGCTGTCTTTGAGTTCGCCCGGCTGTTTGCCGTAGGCCTTGAAGCGCGCGAGAATGCTCTCCATCTGCGCGTCCGACAAGACGATCGGCAGCCCCGCTTGCGTCGCGATGTAGTATTGGTGGCACAGCGTCTCGATCTCGCTGGCCAGCCATAGCGCCTTGTCCAGCGTCGGTCCGAAACAGATCATCCCGTGATTGGCGAGCAGGCAGGCGGTGCGGCCCTCGATTGCCTCAATCATCGTGTCGGACAGCGCCTGTGTACCGAAATCGGCATAATCGGAGCAGCGTAGCGACGTGCCACCCGTGACCCCGATCATGTAGTGAAATGCCGGGATGTCGATTCGCAGGCACGAGAGCGCCGTTGCATAGTTCGAATGGGTATGGACGATGGCACCGGCTTCCGGCCGCGCCTTGAAGAGATCCATGTGCATGCGCCATTCCGACGAAGGCAACCAATCGCCGCGATAGCCCGATTTCAGATCCATCTCGACGACCTGTCCGGGTTTCATCTTGTCGTAAGGCACGCCCGAGGGCGTGATCAGAAAGCCCTTGCCGGCCCGCACGGAGACATTTCCCGAGGTGCCTTGATTGATGCCCAACTCGTTCATCGCCAGGCAGGTGGAAATCACGGCCCGGCGCAGGCTAAGGTTAGTCAGTGTCGGCTTTCGCGGCATAGTTTTCCCATCATGAACAAGGGTTTGCGGGGGAATGGCAGGCGTGGAGAACGAACGGCTGGAGCCTCGAGGGATCGCCGTCCTTGATGTCGGTTCCACCAATACCAAACTGTTCTTGTTTGATCCGGACCTGACGCTCCACGCAGAAGAAACGATCGTATCGGTCCACACGCCCGGCCCGCCCTATCTCCACATCGACCCGGAGCCGGTCCTCGCATTCGCCGCCCGTATCCTTACGGACTTCGATGGCATCCTGCCCGTCGACGCGGTCGTGCCGTCGGCGCATGGATCGGGTTTGGCCCTTTTGGATGCGGACGGTGAACTGGTGTTGCCGGTTATGGACTATGAGGCGGAGCCGCCGGCGGAGATCGCCGAAAGCTATGCCCGGATCGAACCGCCGTTCGACCAAGTCTTCGCGCCGACCAATCCCGGTGCGCTGACGCTTGGCCGCCAGCTCCACTGGCAGGAGACACTGTACCCGGAAGCGTTCGCCACTACCCGAACCATCGTTCCGTGGGGCCAATATGTCGCGCATCGTCTGGGCGGCCGGCTGGTGACGGAAATCACCGCACTTGGCGCGCAAACCCACCTTCTGGCCGTCAAGACCAACGCCTACTCTTCGCTCGCTATCGAGCGCGGTTGGGCGCGACAGTTCGCACCGTTGGAAAAGGCCTGGGCGCCCATCGGCACGCTTGCCGATGGTTTTCGCGGAGCCAGCTTTCGCGGGCATGGCGCGGTACTTACAGGCATCCACGATTCCAACGCCAACTTTCTTCGCTATCTCGCCAGCGATCTGGAGCGCTTCACGCTCTTGTCTTCTGGGACATGGATCATCGGCTTCGACACAGAAGCCGACATCGCGACGCTCGATCCCCGTCTCGATGTGGTGTCCAACACGACCGTGTTCGGCGATCCGGTTGCCTCCTGCCGGTTTATGGGCGGTCGCGAATTCGCCATCGTCGCCGGCGACGCACCCGCCGATACAGCCAGCGAAGCCGCGCTCAACCGGCTGGTGTCGCAGCGAACCTTCGCGCTGCCATCGTTCACCGATTCCGGCGGTCCCATGCCTGGCACGGGCGGCATGGGACGGATTGTCGGACCGGCACCCGAAACGCCTGAGGAACGTGCCAGGCTGGCCGCACTTTACTGCGCCTTGATGACGGCCTGTTCGCTGCGCGCCGTCGGCGCCAAAGCCGACGTCATCGTCGACGGGCCGTTCTCCGAGAACCGTGTCTATTTGACTGCGCTCGCCGCCGCCGTGCCCGATAATCCAGTCTTCGCCTCGCGGGTACGCAACGGCACGAGCACCGGCGCGGCCCTTCTGGCTCTGGCCGATGGCGACGGACGCATCCCGACCACGCCGGTGACCCTTGAGCCGGTGGCGCCCGTCGAATGCCCGGACTTCAGCGCCTATCAGGATGAATGGCTGGCGCTCAGTCAAAGATGACGCCCTTTTTCAGCAAGAAGCAGCCATAGGGTCGCGTTTCAGACGTCTGAACGACGGCATAGGCCTTCTTGGCCTCATCGTAGAAGGCGTAGCGTTCGATCGAGCCCATGGGCATTGGCCGGCCCTCGGCAGCATCGGCGATCCGTTTTACATCCGCGTGGACCTCCAGAACGGTGTCCGGCTCGCCGATCACCTCCATGCGACGAATCGGTTCCTCGACATAGGTGTCGAGCGGCATGACGGAGAAGATCGCTTCGGCCGCCTGATTGTCGTCAACGCCTTTCAGGTGGATCAACTCGCCGGTGACGGTTTCCGCCGCGACGGAGGCGGCCGGGAAATTCCGGTCGACCAGAGCCAGATCGTCTCCATGGCCCATCTCGTCCAAAATCCGCAACAGGTCGGAGGTCAGGATCGGCGAAATTCCCTTCAGCATGGTTTGATTTCCCTCTTCATGATTATCGACTTCGACGTGCCACGCGCCGAGTCAAATGGGCTCCTTTAACCCATCGAACATCCTGCGCACCGCCAGCATCCCCGGATCGTCGAGCCCGACCGATTTCTCGCCGAACATGCGCGCGCGGCCGAGCAGATTGGGCTTGTCGCGAAAGGCATCGAGCGTCTCGTCAATGGCTTTGTCCACCGCAGCGAGGAGCGCCTTCGGATCGTCGATACCGTCCGTTGCTCCGGCCAGAGCATCGATCATGTCGAGCACACTCTTTTGCCCGAGTTCGCCCTTGCCGCGCGCCATCATCGCCTCGCGAGCACCGGCCAGAAGGCCGCCGACCATGTTCCATTCGGCGCTTTCGTTTCCCTTCGTCGCCTTCGCAGCGCTCATCAGCGCCGTGGCGATCAGCGTGCCGAAAGAACTGGACGAGACCCGCTGAAAGGCCTTGGAGGCCTCCAAGAACGCCTTTCCGAGATCGGCCGGCAGGTCGGTGTTCGCGACTTCACGCCAACCCTTCGACACCGTGATGCCGAGATCGCCATCGCCGAGCTTACCGTCTTGCGTGTTCAACTCGTCGGCAGCCGCTTCCGATGCGGCGGCAAGCTTGGCGGCTGCTGATTTCAGGTGTGCCGAGGAAAAACCTGTCATGCGCTCATCGGCTCCGATGCCGACCTAGTTTTCGTCGCCGACACAACAAAGTGAGTTGCTGAAAAGAAAAAACGGCCCTGGTCCGCAAGACTCAACTGTTCGTCGTGCCAGCCTCGCGCCTCGGCTTCTGTCAAATGATTGTTCGCAACGGCCTCACTCGGGAAATAGGCCAGGTAGCTCGCCGCGATCCCATCCGGCCTCATACGATGATCGCAAAACGTCACCGGCTTGATTGCGTCGACCTCAAATCCGGCTTCGCGCAGATGCCGCGGCAACGCCGCCGGCAGGCCGGTATGGACGACCTTTTCCAACGCGGATGCCAGCATCCGATCCATGCGTCCGGGGTCCTCGCTAAACCAGACAAGCGTGTCGTAGTGAAAGTCGGAAATCACGGCGCGCCCGCCCGGACGCAAAACGCGGTGCACCTCCCGGAGTGCCTGGGACAGGTCCGGGATATACTCGAAGACTTGAATGGAGACAGCCTTGTCGACACACCCGTCATCGAGCGGCAATTGCGTTGCAGAGGCCTCGTGAAACGTCACCCATGGAAACTCTTCGCACCGTGCGCGCGCCGACTTGAGCATAGCGTCGGAGAGATCGACGCCGACAACCTTGCCGTTCGACCCAACGGCACGCGCGAGGTCGACCGTCATGAAGCCGTTACCGCAACCAATGTCCGCGATCGCCTCCCCCGGTCCAAGGCGCAATGCGTCGAACGATGCGCGCCGTCTGCGCGCGATATCGGACCCGAGATAGCTGCGGTCCAGGATTTCCGCTGCCTTACTATCGAACTGCAATCACCCGCTCCTTGAGACGTTCGAAGACGCTGTCTCAGACCACGGTCCAGAACGCGCAGTGGCACGGTGCCTTGAGCAGGCGTTCCATCTCGCCATCGAGCTTCACCAGTGTGACGGTCGCGCCGGTCATTTCCATCGACGTGGCATAGCGGCCGACTAGCGGCATGACGATCGACACACCGTCAGCCTCCAGCCGGGCCTTGGCGCGGCGATACATGATGAAGAGTTCCTCCGGCGGCGTAGCGCCCAGCGAATTGACGAGGATGGAGCATCGATCCCCAGAACCAAGCGGCCTGTCGGCCAGGAGCCGATCCATCATCTCGTCGGTGATCGCGTCGGCCGGCTTCAGCGTGTCACGCCAAATCCCCGGCTCACCGTGGATGCCCATGCCCATTTCCATTTCGTCCGGACCGAGATCGAAGGTTGGCTTGCCGGCCTGCGGCACGGTGCACGGAGTCAGCGCCATTCCGATCGAGCGGCAGGCATCAGCCGTGCGTTGGGCGATCTCGGTGACGGCGTCAAGGTCGGCCATCTCCTCGGCTTTGGCGCCGGCGATCTTGAAGGCATAGACCATGCCGGCGACACCGCGCCGTTTCTCGGCCTCCTCAGGCGGCGCAGAGACGACATCGTCGGCCAGAAGCACCGTGGTCGAGGTGATGTCGTCCTCCAATTCTACCGTCTCGCCGGCCATGTCGAAGTTCATAACATCACCGCCGTAGTTGCCGTAAAGCCGCAGGATGCCGGTGCCGCCATGGGCCTGGCGCATGGAGTCGGCCATTTGCTCTGCCGACGGCGAAGCGAACACGTCACCGATCGCCGCAGCATCCAAGAGGCCCTTGCCGACATAGCCGGTGAAGACCGGCAGATGGCCGGAGCCGCCGCCTGTAACAATGCCGACCTTGCCTGGCGTGGCCCCACCAGCGCGCGTGATAACGCGTGGGATGGGCTGGGCGTAGACATCGGGATGGGCGGCGATCATGCCGTCCAGCATTTCATCGACATAGACGGCGGGATCGTTGAGAATCTTCTTCATAGAAGCGCTCCGCCGTTTTATTCTGCAGTCTCAGGTTCGGGCTGCAACACGCCGTAGACGGCGCCGACAGCATCGTTAAGGATCGCAAAGCGGCCGACCTGAGGGACGTCGAAGGGTTCGCGAACGACCGTACCTCCGGCAGCCTTCACATCCGCGACCATCGCATCGCAATCGGACACTTCGAAATAGGTCATCCAATGCGCCGGCACCTCGACCGGACCAATCTCTGACAGGTCGAATATACCGGCGGCCATTTCCTCGCCGACCCAACCAACGCGGTAGGGCGGCAACGGACCACGCTCGATGGTTTCAATGCGCCAGCCAAGCGTACGTTCGTAGAACGCGGCCGCGTCCGCCGGCTTGTGAGTGTTCAGTTCCGTCCACATGATCTTGCCATGCGCCATGGTTCTTCGGCCCTCATGTCGTTGTTGGTAGGAAAGGCCCCGCCGCGGACGCGGCGAGGCCGGTGTCGTTAGATCTTGTAGCCCAGCGCGCGAGCGCCATCGATGAAGTTCTTATACTGCGCCTTCTGGCTGTCGATACCGAGCTTCTGAACGATCTGGACCCATTCCTCAGCCGCCTCGTCGAGCGCCTGCTGGGAGGTCAGCTCGCCGGAGATCGCCTTGGAGATGTTGCGGCCAAGCGCGTCGGCATATTCGGGCGCGCCTTCCCAGAAGAATTGCGGATAGCCGACTTCGACGTTGGCCAGTCCGGCGTCCAAGTGATTGCGGGCGCGATCGAAGGTCTTGAAGATACCGTCGTTCGTCGTCCACAGATCATTGGTCTCGCGTTGCGGGTTCGGCTCAATATACATCTGCGCCGCCGCATCCGTGTAGTGGCTCTTGCCGAACGGATCGGAGCCGCAGAATGGGTCAGCCACGATGCGATCGGAGTAATCCGGGTGCGACATGCGGTAGATGAAGTAGAACGCGGCATCCTTCACGTCCTGCGGAAGGTTCCGCGGGATCGAAGCGGTCCGGCACCACAGTGAGATGGCGCGGTGGGTGACCTCGCCGTCATCGCCCATCCAGCCGGGCACAATGGCCGCGCCCTGGTCTTCGGCCAGTTCGACGCCCTGTTGCTGGACCGTGAACTCGGCCAGATCGATCCACCACACACTCATGACGTCGGAGCCGGACTGCCAGCGTTGGATGGTCGTGCCGATGTCCATCGCCTCGGCGCCGGGCGGGCCGAATTTGATGATCTCGCGATACATGTCGAGCGCTTCGGCCGCCTTGCCCTGGTTGATCACCGGGTTCATGTTCTCGTCGAAATAGTTGACGCCGGCCGACGCCGCGATGTCCATCCAGAAACCCCAGCCGAAGTTGGGCGGGTTGACGACCATCGAGGTGCCGTAGATTCCCTGGCTCGACAGTTCCTCGGTGAAGAACTGTGCGCATTTGAGGAAATCGTCCCAGGTCTTGGGCACAGCCAGTTCCTGCTGGAAGCGCGATGAGAACTTTTTCTGAAGTTCAGGGTTCGCGAAATGCTGCTTGCGGTAGTGCAGGATGTGAATGTCGCCGTCGAGCATGACGCCGACCGTCTCGCCGCCCCACTTGGTGTAGAACTCGCGATAGGCGGGCATCACCCAGTCGAGATACTCCGACGTGCCTTCATACTTCTCGAAATAGGGATCGAGCGGCTCAAGCTGGCCCGTCGACGCAAAGGCACCGAAGAACAGCGAGGGGTACTGCACGAAATCGAAGCGCGGACGGCGCGACAGGAGCTGCGGCAGGATCTTCGCCACGGCATCGCCGCCGTCGTACATCTCGCGGCTTTCGATGCCGACGCCCGCTTCTTCCATCAAGTGGTCCGACAGCCACATCGGGGCATGCAGCCAGTTGGAATCCTGGAAATACTTCAGTTGGACATCGTTGAAGAGCTTCTTGCCCGGGGGCACCGCCTCCTTCGACCAGGCAAGACGGCCCGGCATCGCGGTGCCGAGCGAGGCCGCGCCCGCTCCCATCGCAACGTTCTTCATGAACTTGCGCCTTGTCCATCCACTCAACATGCCCATGACATTACCTCCCTTTCAGATTTGCGGTTGGTGCGCGACCGGTTCACGCGAGGCCGCCGGCCGTCGTTTTTGGGAACGCCTACACGATCAGCGCCTCCGTCTTTTCGTCGAACACGAGAACATCGGCCGGATCATATGAGAACCGCACGGAGCTGTGCGGTCCGGCCGTCACATCGGGGGAAACCAGTGCCCGAAACTTTGCCTGGCTGTTGGCGACCGACAGTATCGATCGCTCGCCCAGATATTCATTGATCAGGACCTCTGCCTGGAGATCGCCCTTGTCATCCAGATGCAGGTTCTGCGGCCTGATCCCAACCGTGAACCGATTGCCGCCATGAACTTTGACGGCCGCTGCCGTCTGTTCGGTCAACGCAAAAGTCAAGTCGGCATTGGTCACAATCATTTTTATGGAATCGCCGTTCTGCGCCGGCTCGACCGTGAAAAAGTTCGTCGGCGGCTCGCCAATAAAATCGGCGACGAAGACATTGGCCGGTCTGTTGTAAAGCGTGTTGCGGTCGCCGACCTGCTGAAGCACGGCATTCGACATGACAGCCACGCGATCAGCCAGCGCCAGCGCCTCGACCTGGTCGTGAGTGACATAGACCATGGTCCGCTTTAGGTCGCGATGCAGACGTTTCAGATCGAACAGCATCTGGAATTTCAAATGCGCATCCAGATGGCTCATGACCTCATCGAGGATGAACACGGAGGGGTCGCGGATCAGCGCGCGGCCGAGCGAAACGCGCTGCTGCTGGCCACCAGAAAGATTGGGCGGATATTGATCGAGGATGGGCGTGATGTGTAAAAGCTCTGCGATCTCGTTGGCTCGCTGCCGCTGCTCGACTTCCGAGACGCCCCGCACTTCCAGCGGAAACGCCAGGTTCTCCCAGACCGTGAAGTTGGGATAAAGCGCGTAGGTTTCAAACGCCATTGCGACATTGCGGTCCTGCGGCTCCAGATCGGAGACGCGGCGATCATCGAAAAAGATGTCCCCCGATGAGATCGACTCAAGCCCGACAATCATGCGAAGGGTCGATGTTTTGCCGCATCCAGAAGGTCCCAAAAGCGCGACGAACTCGCCCGATTCGACATCGAGATTGAGGTCTTGGACCGCGTGAACGGCGCGCGTGCCGCTGCCGTAGATCTTGTTGACATTCTTCAGCGCGACATGAGCCATCAGCCCGCCTCGATCAGGTTTCGGCCGGTCTCGGCGTCGAAGTAATGGAGGCGATCTTCTTCAACGGCCAGTGTGACTTGCTCGCCTGAGCCGTAGTGTTTCTCCGGATGCGTCAGTGCCGTGATCCGGACCCCGCCCGTATCGGCGATCATGATGCCCATCGATCCCAACGGCTCGAAGATGTCGACGTTGGCGGCAATCGACGTTGCCGCACCGCCGTTTTCCAGCGGCCGCACATGCTGGGGCCTCAGTCCCAGCGTCAACTCACGGGTCTTCAGGTCCTTCAGGACTTGCTTGTGCCGATCGGCGACCTTGAACCGCAAATTTCCCTCGCGAGCGCGAACAATGAGATTGCCCTCGTCTTCGGCCAGTTCCGCCGCGATCACATTGATCGTCGGCTGCCCGAGGTGTTCGGCGACAGTCAGGGTCGCTGGGCGCTCAAACAGGTCGCGAGGCTGGCCGATCTGCACGAGCTTGCCACCATTGCCCATGACGCCGATGCGGTCGCCGAGCGATAGCGCCTCGGCGTAGTCGTGGGTGACGTAGACGGTCGCGACTCTGCGCAAGTCTTCAAGCGTGTGGAACTGCGACCTGAGCTCATGCCGGATCTTCGCGTCGAGATGGCTGATGGGTTCATCGAGAAGGAATATGTCGGGATCGGCCACGAGGGTGCGACCGAGCGCGGTGCGCTGTTTCTGACCGCCGGAAATCTCGCCGGGCTTACGGCTGAGCAAATGATCGATCCGCAAGAGCTGGGCAACGTCGTGCACCTGCCTGTCGCGGGTTGCGCGATCGACCTTTCGGGCTCGCAACGGACTGGCGATGTTCTCGTAGACGGACAGATGCGAATAAAGCGCATAGGACTCAAATGTCATCGCCACCCGTCGGCGATAGGGCGGGACTTTGGTGATCTCGCGCGCGCCGGCGTCGATGCGTCCCCGGTCCGGGGTTTCCAGCCCGGCGATCAATCGCAAAAGCGTGGTCTTGCCGATACCGGAGGGTCCGACGACAACAAAGAATTCGCCTTCCTCAACCGTGAACGACAGGTCGTCGATGACGGGAAAATCCCAGCCCTTGCACAATCCTTCAACGACAAGTCGCGCCATCGCCTAACCTTTCACCACACCAAGCGACAGGCCGCGCACCATGTAGCGCCTGAGCAGGATGAAGAGGGTGACCGGCGGGATCATGGCGATCAGCGAAAACGCCATTTGCAGGTTCCATAGCGTCTGCGAGCCGTGGGTGAAGGTCGGGATCACGATCGTATAGGTGCGCACCGCCGTGCCGACAAAAAGATTGGCGAACAGATACTCGTTCCAGGCAAAGATCCAGCACAGCATGGCGACTGAGATCATGCCCGGTAGGACCAGCGGCAATGTGACCTTGATAAAGGCTTTGAACGGCGTCCAGCCGTCCAGATAGGCGGCCTCCTCCAATTCGCGCGGCGCTTCCCGGAAAAACACCATCATCAGCCAAGTGGCGAGCGGCAGATTGAAGACGAGGTAAAGGATGATCAGCGACAAATGGCTGTCGGTGCCCCAGGGCGTGTTGTCGAACAAGAAGAACATCGGCACCAGAATGGCGACCGGCGGGAACATGCGGTTCGACAGGATCCAGAACGCCAGGTTCTCACCGCCCGCCTGGCGCGGGAAGCGCGCGAACGCGTAGCCGGCAAGCGAGCCGAGGACGAGCGCCAACATCGTGTTGCAGGACGCGATGATGAAGGAATCGATCAGTGCGTCGAAATTGGTCGGCTCGGCAAAGACGCCGGCGAAATTCGAGGGGAACCACTCGCGCGGCCAAAATGTCGGTATCGTAAGATTGGTTTCCGCCGCCGATTTGAACGCTGTGATCGCCATGAAATAGAGCGGAAACAGCGTGAACAACAACCAAAGCGCCAAGAATGCGATGAAGAGATAGCGCACGTAGCGCCAGCGGTCGGCAAGCGTGACCTCAACGGCTTTCGGCGGGCTCAAGGCGTCGGATGCGACCATCGGGCGACCCTCAGGCCAAGCCTTGCGCCTTCATCACCCGCTTCATGTATTTCAGGAAGAGGGTGATGAGGACGGCCGAGATCGCAAAGATAATGATGGCATAGGCGGCGGCCTCGCCGATGGCGAACTCGCGAATGCCGCGCTGGAAGGCGATATAGGTCGGTAGCTCCGACGTCTGTGCCGGTCCACCGGAGGTCATGACATAGACCAGGTCGACAAATTTGAAGGCATCGGTGAAGCGCAGAATGAAGGCGATCGCGATCACCTCCTTGAGCATCGGCAGTGTGATACGCCGCATCACCTTCCACTGATTGGCGCCATCGACCCGCGCCGCTTCGTAAACGGCAGGCGGCAGCGAGACGCGGCCCGAATAGACGATCAGCAATGGCAGCGCGACCCAGTTCCAGCAGTCGGCGATGATGATCGACCACAGCGAAACGCCGGCATTGAACCACTCAATGTGAGCGTCGATCAGACCGAGACTGAGAAGCGCCTGGTTCACCGCTCCGTTCGATGGCGTCAGCAGGAAGCGCCACAAGACCCCGACGATCGACGGCGGCAGCATCATCGGCAGAACCAGGATGATCAAAATGACGGTGCGCGCCGCGTTCGACTTGACGAACTCGTAGAGCGTGAGTGCCAGGGCGGTCCCGATGATCACCTGAAGGCAAGCGCCGAAGGTCAGATACTGCGCCAAGTGCACAAGCGAGTCCTGAAAGCGCTCCGAGCCGACCACGGTCGCGTAGTTTTGGAAGCCGATATATTCATGGTTGCCCATGAACAGGCCCTGGATGTTCGTGTCGCGCAGCGAGTGATAGAACATCCAGACCGTCGGATAGATCACGATCGCCAGAAGCACAAACACTGGGATGCCAACCAAGATCGCCGGCACCCAGCGCGATACGATCAGCGGTGTTGTCGATTTTTTCCGACTGAACCAGTCCGGATAGGTCGACGGATCACCGCGAACGATATCGCTCATGATTTGGCGGCCTTGCGGTTCGGTCCGTAACCCACCGACTGGCGCTCAATCAGCTCCGGCGTTAGTGCGAACAGCTTGTTGCCGTGGCCGCGCCCCTCAATGCTATCGATCAGGGAGTCGGCGGCGGTTTCGCCGATAGCTTGCGCGGGTTGGCGGATCGTCGTCAGCGGCGGTACGGTGTAAGCGGCCATCTCGATGTCGTCGTATCCAATAATCGAGAGATCGTTGGGCACATCGACGCCCGCCTCAGCCGCCGCACACAAGGCGCCGATGGCAAGCAGATCGTTCAGGCAAAACACCGCGTCGAACCGGTTGGTCTTGCTCAAAACGTCGGCCATCACATCATGGCCGGAAGCGATATCAAGCTCCGTTTCGAAGATCCGGCTGCGGTTGATCATCTGGCCGTGACCGGCCATTGCGGCGACGAAGCCGTCAAGCCGCTGCTGCGAGCGCGGATGGCCTTGAGGGCCGGCCAAAACGGCAATCCTTTCAAACCCACGCTCGGCCAGGAAATCGGCCGCCATACCGCCGCCGGCCGTGGAATCATCGTTGACGATCGTGGCGCCCTGGACGTTGAGAGTATCGATGACGGCCATTGGCACCGCGTGCATGCCGGCCAGTTCGTCGAAAAAGCTGAGGTCCATGTTCGTCGTCATGGCGACCAGACCGTCGATGCGTTTTTCCAGAAGCGTCGACAGGTAGGACGATAGCCGTTCCTTGATGTCGCCGGTGTTGCACAGGATCAGGCTATAGCCGCGCGCGAAGCAGGCCTCCTCGACGCCGCGGATCACGCTGGCGAAAAATGGGTTGGTAGACGACGTGACGATCATGCCGAGCGTCTGGGTGCGGTCGGCCTTCAGAGCGCGGGCGACACTGGATGGCCGGTAGCCGAGCTCGGCGATGGCTTGGTCGACGCGCGCCCGTGTGGCGGTAGCGACATGCCGGGTTTCGTTGACGACATGTGAAACGGTGGTGATTGAAACATTGGCGGCGCGAGCAACGTCCTTGATCGTAACTCTGCCAATGCGGCCATGACCCGTACTATCGGACTCCACAACCCCGATGGACGGCACGGTTGTCGCGCGTTCCACCATTACGCCTCCTGTCTACGCCCCACTTCACCTGAACGGTGTACTTTGGTTGCAATACTCTAAGAGCGACGACAACGTTTGCGCAAACGTTTTTGCGTTTCGCATTGCAACGTATCCACCGCTGGACAAAAAATCCGCTCGACGCCTAAATGGACATGACGAAGAGAGACCGCCTCAGCCGCAAAGGGAGCGTAAAATGGGGGGATTGGAGACGCCGGACGGCTACCATCCGCACACATCGGAAAGCCTGAAGGCCTATCTGGCCGAGGTCGAGAATACGGCATCTCGCCTCGGTGGCCGGGAGGCGGATTGGCAGGTGGACGAGGTTGGCGACGGCAATCTCAATCTCGTCTTCATCGTGCGCGGACCATCCGGCGGCGTCGCGGTCAAACAGGCGCTGCCCTATGTGCGACTGGTCGGCGAAAGCTGGCCGCTGCCGCTGTCGCGGGCCCATTTTGAACATCTCGCGCTGACGGAAGAAGCGCGCCAGGCGCCCGGCCTTGTGCCGCAGGTGATCCACTACGACGAAACCTTGGCGCTGATCGTCATGGAGCTGTTGGAGCCGCACATCATCATGCGGCAAGGCATGATCAAGGGGATCGTCTATCCGGGCTTCACGGAGGCGATCACGACCTTCATGGCGCGCACGCTATTCTTCACCAGCGACCTCGCCCTGGCGACCGCTGACAAGAAGGCATTGATCGGCGCTTTCGCGGACAACACGGCGCTATGCAAGATCACCGAGGATCTTATCTTCACAGAGCCGTACATGATTGTGGAGAACAATCGCTGGACGGCACCGCAGCTCGATCCCTATGCCGCCTGGATCCGAGAGGATGGCGACCTGAAGGTCGCGATCTCACGGCTGAAGATCAAATTCATGTCCGAGGCTCAGGCACTCATCCACGGCGATCTTCACACGGGATCGATCATGGTGACGGAGGACGACACCAAGGTCATCGATCCTGAGTTCGCTTTCATGGGTCCGATGGGGTTCGATGTCGGCGCGGTGATTGCCAACCTTCTCATCAACTACTTTTCGCAGATCGGACACGAAGCAGCACCGGGCGAGCGCGACGCCTATCGCACATGGGTGCTGGAAACAGTGGAAGGCGTGTGGACCGGTTTTCGCTTGAAGTTCTTGGCCCTTTGGGCCGAGAACGCAGCCGGAGACGGATATCCGGCGCCACTGTTCGACGACGCGCATGGGGCGATCCGATTGGCGGCTGAGAAAGAAGCCTATATGGACCGCCTGTTCCAGGACACGCTCGGCTTCGCGGCGGCGAAGATGATCCGCCGAATTCTGGGGCTCGCCCACAATATCGACCTGGAATGGATCACCGACGAGACCGTTCGGGCGACGGCCGAGGCAAGGACGCTGACGCTGGCCCGCGACCTGATGGTCAACACGGCCGATTATCGCTCGATCGAAGCCGTCACGGCCGCGGCAAGACGCCAGAACGCCTGGGTTCCGGAACTCGGTCGCTAGACATCGCGATTCGACACGGCGAGACGCTTGACACTCGGTATGAATCTATATAACTAGTTTTCTAGTTCTATGGATGTGATTATGGATATCGAAGAGGCCGCACAGGGATTTGCCGCAATGGGCTCGGAGGCCCGTGTCGAGGTGGTGCGGGCCTTGGTCAAGGCGGGACAGACGGGCCTGTCCGTCGGCGATATCCAGTCGCGCACCGGGATGCCGGCGTCGACGCTAGCTCACCATTTGCGCTTCCTTTCGTCCGCCGGTCTGGTCGAACAAGAAAAGACCGGGCGGGCCGTTATCAACCGCGCGGTGTTTCAGCGTCTGGAAGCGCTGGCGGGCTATATCATGAAGGAATGCTGCGCCGAAGAGATCGGCAGTCATGGGTGCCACGATGACTGATACCGTTCAAACACCGCCGTTACGCACAAGTCGATGGAAGCAATGGCTGTTGACGCCGTGGTCATTCGTGATCGGTATCCCACTTCTGATCCTTGTGTTCGACCCGACCAATGCAGCGCCCATCGTTGAGACTGCCGTCACCGCGTTTGCGGGCACCCTTCCCTACATTATTTTCGCCATCCTACTGATCGCCTGGCTGAAGGCGGCTGGTGCCGAGTCAGTGATCGCTGAAGCGTTCAAGGGCCGCGAGAACCGGATGATTGTTCTGGCCGCACTCTTCGGCGGTCTGGCACCGTTTTGCTCATGCGAGGTGATCCCGTTCATCGCCGGGCTTCTGGCACTCGGTGCGCCGTTGTCGGCGGTTATGGCGTTCTGGCTGTCTTCGCCGCTGCTCGATCCACCGACCCTCTTCATCACTGCCGGCGCGCTCGGCTGGCCGTTTGCCATCGGCAAGGCCGTAACCGCTGTCTCGCTCGGCCTGTTCGGCGGGTTCGCCATGAAGGCCATGCTCAAGGCCGGATTCTTCACGGATTCGCTTAAGACCTATGCGAGCGGCCGCTGCGGCTGCGGCCCCTCGCCCTTTGAAGGCAAGCCGGTATGGGCGGTTTGGTCGGCGGCGGACCGTCGCGCGACCTTTAGCGGCGAGATGATTTCCAACGGACTGTTCCTGGCGAAGTGGCTGGCGTTTGCGTACGTCCTGCAAGGCCTGATGGTCACCTATGTCCCGGCCAATTTGATCGCCAGCGTTGTCGGCGGTACCGGCGTCGTGCCCGTGATCACGGCCGCCCTTGTGGGCATGCCCGCCTATCTCAACGGCTATGTGGCACCGCCGCTGCTTGCCGGCCTGATCGATCAAGGCATGAGCCAGGGTGCGGCGATGGCATTTCTGACGGCGGGCGCGGTGAGCAGTGTCCCAGCAATGACGGCCGTGTTCTCGCTGGTCAAATCGGGCGTGTTCGCGAGCTATGTCGCGCTTTCCCTGGTCGGCGCGATACTGGCCGGGCTTGTCTTCCAGATAGCGGTGTAGCCGAGCATCACTCGGCCGCTTCGTCGCGCGACCGCTCCGGGAAAAGCGCCGCGATGCCCGCCTTGGAGGCGTCGCATACGCCGGCCTCGGTGATCAGCCCGGTGACCAGGCGCGCCGGGGTGACATCGAACGCGTAGTTGGCCACCGGCGACCCTTGTGCGACGATATCGACGGTGACGACATCGCCGGTCTCGGTGACCCCGGTCATCTTCGAAACCTCGTCGCCTGAGCGCTGCTCGATCGGCACGCCCTTCACGCCATCGGACAGACCGAAATCGATGGTAGGCGACGGCAAAGCGACATAAAACGGCACGTCGTTATCCTTCGCAGCTAGTGCCTTCAAATAGGTGCCGATCTTGTTGCAGACGTCGCCAGACCCGGTGGTGCGGTCGGTGCCCGTGATCACGATGTCGACCTTGCCGTGCTGCATCAAATGACCGCCGGTGTTGTCGGCGATCACGGTGTGCGGAACGCCGTGGTGGCCAAGCTCGTAGGCGGTCAGCGCCGCGCCCTGATTGCGCGGCCGGGTCTCGTCGACCCAAACGTGGATGTTCATGCCGGAATCGTGCGCCATGTACATCGGCGCCGTCGCCGTCCCCCAATCGACGGTGGCGAGCCAGCCGGCGTTACAATGGGTGAGGATGTTGAGCGGCTCGCCCGCTGGCTTCTTCGCCGCGATTTCCTTCAAGATCTCAAGGCCGTTGCGCCCAATCGACGCGTTGATCTCGACGTCCTCGTCGCAGATCTCGGCGGCGCGCCGATAAGCGACCGCGCGTCGCTCCTCACGTGGCCTGTTGCGCAGCACCGCCATCATCTCGTTGACCGCCCAGCGCAGATTGACCGCGGTCGGCCGCGCTTTCAGGAGTTGCTCGGCCGCCACTTCCAGATTGTCATCCGACGGATCGTCAGCCATAGCGAGCGCCATGCCGTAGGCCGCCGTCGCGCCGATCAGCGGCGCGCCGCGCACGACCATCGTGTAAATCGCATTGGCCGCGTCCTCGACGGTCTTCAGCGGCAAGACTTCGAAGCGGAACGGCAATTTCGTCTGATCGATCACCTCGACGGTCTGGCCGTCTTCCGCCAGCCAAATCGTGCGATGGGGTACTCCGTCGATTTTCATGATCCGCCTCCTTGCATTTTGGTCGCCGGACCGTAGCGTGCGAAACCGATCTGCCGCAAGCCGCTGGAAAGGCCCTGCTGTGACACAGTCGTCGACTTATGCCGTTGCTCCGCCACCGCCAGTTGTCCTTCCGATCACTGGCTCGGACGCGGTCTTTCCTGTGCGCCGCGTCTATTGTGTCGGGCGCAACTACGCCGACCATGCCATCGAGATGGGTCACGACCCGGATGCCGAGCCACCGTTCTTCTTCCAGAAAAATCCAGACAACCTCGTCACGACCGGTCGCTTCCCCTATCCGGCCGCATCGCAGGATGTGCACCACGAGATCGAACTCGTCATCGCGCTTAAATCCGGCGGCCGGAACATTCCGGCGGAGGCCGCATTCGATCATATCTTCGGTTATGCCGTTGGGCTCGACATGACGCGACGCGATCTGCAAAGCGTCGCAAAGAAGGCGGGACGACCCTGGGAAGTTGGCAAAGCGTTCGAGAGATCAGCGCCCGTGAGCCCGATCACCCCGATCGGCGACGCGGGGCGCATGGAGGCCGGCGCGATCCGCCTTACGGTCAACGGCACCGCTCGCCAGGACGGCGATCTCAATCAGATGATCTGGAAGATTCCCGAAATCGTCGCAACTCTGTCCGGCCTGTTCACCCTCGCGCCGGGAGACCTCGTCTTTACCGGCACGCCGGCGGGTGTCGGCGCCGTTGCTTCCGGCGATCGTCTGGTTGGCGAAGTCGACGGGCTGGAAAAGCTCGACGTCACCGTGATGCCGGCCGAATAGACGGTTAGCGCTCCGTCAGCGCACTGTCTGAGAGTGCCCGAAGCGGCTTCATCAGGAAGGCTAGGACCGATTTCCGCCCGGTCTTGATATCGGCAATCACGGTCATGCCGGGGCTTACGGTCCGACCGGCGGACTCAGCACCCACATGGTCGCTACCTAGGTGAATCCGCGCCGTAAAGACCATGCGGCCATCTTCCTTAAGCTTGTTGCTCGGCGACACGCGATCAACCACACCTTCGACACCACCGAAGCGGGCGAAATCGTAGGCCGTGATCTTCACATTCGCGGGCATGCCCGGTTCGATATAGCCGATGTTTTCCGCCGGGATTTCAACCTCGGCGAAAATCTCCTCGTTATCCGGGACGAGTTGCAGGATGATCTCGCCGGGTGTGACCACCTCACCCGGGCCGCGAACGGCGATCGAATGCACCGTTCCGTCCATCGGCGCGGCAATCGTCGCGCGCGCGATTTGATCGCGTAGCTGCTCGACCAGGGCCGTCACCTCCGCGCGCTCGGTTTCGACCTGCGTGAGCTGCTCCAGCGCCTCGGTGGACAACTGCGCACGCACCTCCAGGCCACGAGAGCGCGCCTCTGTCAGCCCGGCCCGTGCGGCGTTGACCTGGCCCTTTAGACGCAGCAGCTCGCCGTCCAACTTCAGTTTCTCTCGCTTCACGGCCTCGGCCTCGCGGCGGCTGATGGCACCGCGCTTGGCGGCCGCGTCGTAGTCCTCGGCACGGGCGCTCACCAGTGCCAGCTCCTCGCGTACCACCTCGATTTGCGAGATCAGCCCGGCAATCTCGTTCTCGCGACCTTCAATCTCCGATTGGACGATGGCGATCTGCGCCTTTCGCAGTTCGGAGCGCGTCGTCTCCACCGCTCGCTGGCTGCCGAGAATGCCGGTTGCGTCAGTCTCCGCGTCGAGCTTGGCCGCCCGTTCCTCCACAAAAGCGTTCAGTCGCTCGGATGTCAGGTTGAGCGAGACGAGCCGCGCTTCGGCCTTCGCGAGTTCGGCGCGCGCCGTGAGATCATCCAGACGAACGAGGACATCGCCGGCGCCTACGCGGTCGCCGTCCTGCACGCGCACGTCGGTGACGATACCGCCCTCGAAGTGCTGAATGTCCTGTACGAACCCCTCCGGCAGGACCGTGCCTTCGCTGGTCGTGAGTTCATGCAGCGGCGTCAACGCGGCCCAAATCAAGAAGGCGATCACGAGCACCCCGCCCAGACGAATGGTCAGGCGCGCGGCCTCTGGATCGCGTGCTTCCTCGATCTTTGTGCTTCGCGCGATCGCATGCGTCTCATATTCCTCCGCCCGCTCGGCGTTCGCCTGCAAGGGGGGGAAAAACTTCGTGACAAAGGTCGCAAAAGCCATGTCTGGCTCCGGTCTAGACAGGTTTGGTGGCGAAGATCGCCTCGGGTGTATCGAAAACTTTGATCTGGCCGCGGTCGAGGATCATCACGCGGTCGGCATTGCGCGCATGGCTCGGCCGGTGGGTTACCATGATCGTCGTGACGCGACCGCGCCGCTTCAACAGAGCATTGATGAAGTGATCCTCGATCGTCGGGTCGAGCGCCTGCGCCGGCTCGTCCAACAAGAGGATTTGCGGATCCCGGAGGATCGCCTGCATGATCGCCAGGATCTGACGGAAGCCCGTTGGCAGCTTCTCGCGCACAGTGTGGTCGATGCGGGTATCGAAACCCTCCGGCAGTGCCTCGATCGCGTCCAAGACGCCGAGTTCGCGCGCGACCCGGCGCAGTGCTTCGTCATCCGCCTCCGGCGCCGCCAGGCGCATGTTTTGCGAGATCGAACCGTGGAACAGCGTGACGGTGTGCGGAACATAGCCGATCGCCGCACGCAGATCGACATTCGGAATTTGGCGCACGTTGATGCCATCGACGCTGACGATACCCGATTGGGGCTGGTAGAGGTCGAGGATAACCCGCAACAGGGTCGTCTTACCCGCACCGGAATCGCCCATCACGGCGATGAATTCACCGGCCTTGATCTCGGACGAAACGCCAACCAGCGCGGGTTGACTTGTGCCGGGATAGCGAATGCTCACGCGGTCAAAGGCGATATCGCCGGAGAAGGTCCGCCGTACCGGCGCCTCGTCGGTCGACGCGACGCTTGGGATGCGCATCATCTGATCGATTTGTCGGACGGTCGCAGTCATGTCGGCGAAGCGCGTCATGACCAAGAACGCTTGCTGGATCGGTGCCAAGACACGCCAGATCACGATCATCGCGGCGACAAGAACGCCGACGCTCAGTTCACCGTTCATAACCAGTATGGCGCCCCCGAGCGCCGTGGCGCCGCCGGCGACGGGAACGCCGGCACCCGACAGCGTCGAAAGGAGCCGGTTCAGGCCCTGGGCGCGACGCTGCGCGGTGGACGCGCGGCGCACCGCCTCGCTTAGACGTTCGCTCCAGATTTCCTCGCAGCCGGCCGTGCGGATGGTGCGCAGGTTGGCAGCGGTCTCTAACAGAAGGGCCTGGCGCTCCTGCCTCAGCCGTGTCGATTCGTCGACCCGGCGCCTGAGCGGCGGCAGGAACAGGATACCCATCACAACGTAAACTATGACGAGGACCACAGCGATGAAGCCCAGCGGTCCGCCAAACGCGAACAAGATGCCGATAAATATGAAGACAAACGGGATCTCTAGGGCGATTGCCGCGAACGGTCCGGCGAAAAGATCGCGGACCGTTTCGAACTGTCCGAGGCGTGACATTTGAACGCCGATGGGAACGCTGGAGATCATCTCCGTTGGAAGAGATAGGAGTTTGCCGAAGATCGATGTGCCGACCATGTATTCGAGCCGGCCGCACATACGCCCGATCAAACGCGCCTTGAGGCGACGGAAACCCAATTCGATCGCCACTGCGAAGCCAAGGCCAAGCAGGATCGCAAACAGCGTGTCATAGCTCTTTGTCGGGATGACGCTGTCGTAGATCGCCAAAACGGTGAAGGACGTGACGATCACCATCAAATTAATGAACCCGGTGACACCGAACAAAAGCGCGATGGGACCGACCATTCGGCGGATGCGCGAGAACATCCAAGACTGCCGAGGGTTCTCCGCCGGCATTTCCTGATCGCGGCGGAACACGACAACAGACTGCCGGCCGGTCGGAATGCCCTCATTCGTCGGGTTCCCAGCCGCGTCAAGGAGGCACAGCGCTCCGTCGACAAAGTCGATCACGCGCGGGCTGTCTGGATCGGTTATGATCAGCGCTGGGCAGTCGACATCGTTGATCTGGCGCAGATTGCAGACCAGCTTGCGGCTTGAAAACCGCAAGCGGGACATGACATCGCGCATCACGTCGACGTCAAACGCTTCCGGGAAGTGCGGCATGACACGCGCGAACCGATTGGGCGAATAGGCCCATCCAAGGCGTTCCAACAGCAGCACCATGGCATCGACCACGGGTCCGGTGAGCGAAAGGCCGCCATAGCGCCCCGCCGCGAGACCAGCGCGCAATTCACTGAACCCGTCCTGACTGCGCTCAGCTTCTGAGACACCAAAAGCGCTTTGCAGTTGAGCCTGCCAGGTTCGAACGACGTCGGTCGGTTCGAAGCCGCTGGCGCCAGCAGATACGGTGACGTCTGTCATCCAGCCTGTCCCAAGGGTTGTGAGGCTTGCGGGGGCGCCGGTTTTGCTGGCGCGGCATCGCGCTCCGGCTTATCGACAAAGAGCTCGCCGTCCATCAGCAGGTAGCGCTGATTGGCAAGCGCCGCGTAACTTGGACGCTGGGTGACGAACACCATCCCAGCGCGATTGCGCTGCGACTGAAGGTAGTTCAACAGCGCGATGTCAGCCTCGCGGTCGAGCGATTGATTGGATTCGTCGAACAGGATTATTCGAGGAAGGCTGACCAGGCTGCGCACGATTGCCACGCGGTCAACAACGGACGCCGGAATGTCTGATACGTGTCCCGAGCGCACCTGATAGGATAGGCCCTCGGGATGCGCCGCAAAGAAGGACTCCAGTTCCAATTCCGACGCGATTCTCAAAGCGTCGACCGCGTATCGTGCCGGATCGAAACGCGTCATGTTTTCGATGATCGTGCCGTCGAGCAGCGAGTGGCGCTGCGGAAGCGCGGAGATCTGGCGCCGCAGAACGCGCGGATCGCAGTCCTCGATGCGATGCTCGTTGATATAGATCTGGCCAGACGTCGGCGTCAGTTCGCCGGTCATGAGCAGCATGAGCGATGACTTGCCGGAGCCGCTGGCACCCGCGATGGCGACGATGTCACCGCGCCGCACTTCCAGGTTGACGTTCTTCAAGACAAGCGGGCCGTCCGCTGTGTGGCGGAACGAGACATCGTCCAATCGGATCGAATGAATCTCGCCTGGATCGATGCCACCGCTGCGCTCATCGCCCTCTTCAAAAAAGTCGACGAGGCGGCCTTCCCAGATCTTCAGCTCCTCGCTCTTGTTGTTGATCGACTCGACCCGGAACAAGGGTTGCATCACCCGACCAGACAAGAGGATGGAAGCGGCGAGCGCACCGACGGTCAGGTGACCGTTGATGACCATCACAGCGCCGACCGACGCCACGACCGCTGTCGTAACCTGCGTCACCGAACCGGCAATGCCCTGCGAGAGATGGGACATTTCGCTCGACTTGGCGCCGAGCTTGGCGGCGGTGGACAGCAGGCGTTCATACCGCCGTTCCATGAAGTCGCCGATGCCAAGGCTCTTGACGGTTTCAATCGACCGCAACACCTCGATGAGGAAGGAGTGGCGTCTTGTGTCGATTTCGGAGCGCTGCTCGATGATCTTGCGCGTCGACTCCTCGATCCGCCGCATGAAGAAAACCGCAACGCCAGCGATCAGACCTACAATTATAGCGATTGGTAGTGATATATATGCAACGAGAAGGAGAAATATCGCCGCAAATGGAATGTCCAAAAACGCCGTCGCGGCGTCGCCTGTGCGAAAATCGCGGATCTTGTCGATTGAATTAAGCCGGTCGAGATGCGCCCCGGCCGAATCGCGTTCGATCGCCGACAGATCGCCCGTCAAAAGCTTGTTGATCGCGCGACCGGAGATCTGTGCCTCAAATCTGGCCCCGGCCCACGCCATGAGCCCACCCCGAGCGTTCTTCAGAGCAACGTCGAGGACGATGGCAACAACCAGTCCAATCGACAAAACTATAAGTGTTTCATAGCCTTGGTTGGGAATGATGCGATCGTAGACCTGCAACAGAACCAATGGCAGCGCGAGGGCAAGCAGGTTCGACGCGGCCGATGCAAAAAGGACATCGCGCCCGACGGGAACCTTGAAAATGCCTTTGGAACCGAACATCACCGGCCTCGCAATGCGGTGGATGCACGGCAAGATGGCGCCGGCACTTCACCTTTCGGTAAACATGCCAGCGCCTGTTTAATGCGACCTTAACTTGGCCGGGTCGGATGAACGCCTACCATGTGACTTTTTCGATATCCGAGAAGGACATAACGCTACCGTCGTCGAACGTTATCGTGCCGGAGGCATCCGCCGACAGATCGAGCGACTCGCCGTCTTGCGCGCCATAGCTGTGACCGGCATCAAGCACCATGGTCCAACCCTGACCGGTCGCGGTCTGGCCGCTAACATTGACCGCGCCGTCCATGCCAGACAGTTCGATCACGTCGGTCCAACCGCCGCCGGCACCGCCATCGACGGAATCGGAGCCGTCACCAGCGGCGTAGATGAAGACGTCGCTGCCGTCACCGCCATTCAGATTGTCGTTGCCCGTGCCGCCGACGATCGTGTCGTCGCCTGCGCCACCGGAGATGGTGTCGTTGCCGCCACGACCGTCGAGATGATCGTCTCCGGCCGTGCCGTTGATGGTCTGGCTGTTGCCGTTGCCGATGAACGAATAGTTGTCGCTATCGCCCTCTTCGTGCACGTGAACGGTGAAGGTTTCCGTCGTGGATGCCGTATCGCCGCTCGATGTCTCTGTTGCCGTTGCAACGACATCGATCGACATGTCGCCGACATAACCCGATGGCGCCGTCACCGTCAGGGAGTCGAGATCCCAGCTCGTCACATCGACATCATTGTTGCCAGCCGTGGCGGTGAAGCTGTTCGTGCCGTCGGAAAGAACGACGCCATCCAACAGACCCTCAATCATGACACCCAGCGTCTCAGAGCCATCCGTATCGGTCAGATCGGCCGAGATTTCAGGCAGTTGGATCGGTGAGTCTTCCGATCCGACCAGCTCAGTGCCATCGGTCGTTTCCGTCAGGACAACGTTGTCGATCCGGCCGCCGCGACCATAGTTCACCTCGGTTCCGGCTGCCCGGAACTCAAGCCGCGCCGGATCGCCGTCGCCGGTGAACTGATACTGGAAGGACACCCAGTTGTTGTCCGAGTTTCCGGTCGCATTCTGGGAGATCGTGTCGATGACGACACCATCCCACAACACTTCGACCGTGTTGACATCGGCATTGAAGCCCGGTCGACCCGCGAAATCGAAAGTCAGCGTATAGGTTGCGCCGTTCGCTGTGTCGATGTCCTGATAGATGTTCCCGGCATCGGCAAAATGGTTCGCCGGATCATTGTTCAGCTCGATATAGCTCGTGCCTTCCGACGCCGTCCAACCGTTGTCGCCGGTGTTCCAGACTTCGATCGCTTCGGAGTCCGTGTTCCAACCGCCAATCGAGTGGACGAACGAGCCGCCGCCCGGATTGTTCTCGAAGCCGTTGGAAATGACGTTGTTCGTCACGCCGCCGCTCGGTCCGGCGCCCACGGTGATGGTCGGGGTCGAGGCTGTGTCGTCAACATCGGTCACATCGACCGTGAAGGCGCTCGTCGAAGTGGACCCGTCCGTCGATGTCGCCCGGACGTAAACCGTATGGCTGGTCGCAGATTCGTAGTCGATTTGGGCCGGATCGGCGATCGTGACGACGCCGGTGCCCGCGTCGACCGCGAACGGACCGCCGACGATCGGATTCCCGCCAGAGTCAACGAGACTATATGACACGGAGTCTGAAATATCGGGATCGTCTGCAAAGGCGGTAATGCCGACACTGGTTCCAACGCCCGCATCCTCAGCGATCGTGTTGGCAGAGCCGTCCGTGTCGGAGACCGGGCCGACGCCCGCCTCATTGACGTCGGTGACCTGCACCGTGAACGTCTCGTTGGACGTCGAGCCGTCGTCGGAGGTCGCCGTCACCGTGATGGCGACACTGCCTTCCGTCTCGGCGTCGAACGACGCGCCAGGCGCCACCGTGACGACGCCGCCGGCATCGACAACGAAGCGCGGATCGTCGACGCTATAGGTCACGCCATTGGTCGTCGCGTCGGCGTCCTCGGCAAAGGCGGTGATACCCACCACCGTACCG
>JANQPO010000019.1 GCA_028289445.1 Tepidamorphaceae bacterium | reverse complement strand
AGAGAGCCGTCCATCTGCCGCGCAAACCTCTCTCGCATAGGCTTTGGCCTGTCCATCGTTCGGTTTGCTTGCATCTGAACGGCTCTCTTCAAACAGAACGTATGATGTAATTGGGTATGGGCCCTAGTCGGCAAGCGGGATCGTCAGACCGGCCGCGAGGCAACGAAACCCATCACCGTTTTAACTTCCTTCAACGTCGCCTCGGCAATCGCTGCGGCGCGTTCGGCACCGTCGCCCAAAATCGAATCGATTTCACTTGGATCGGCCGTCAGGCGACGGATTTCGCCGGCGATCGGCGACAAAACCTCGACGGCAATGTCGGCAAGCGCCGGTTTGAAGGCGGAGAACTGAGCCCCACCGAATTCCTTTAGAACGGCGGCCTTATCGGTGCCGGCCAGTCCGGCGTAAAGACCGATCAGATTGTCCGCCTCGGCACGCTCCTTGAGCCCTTCGACTGAATCCGGCAAAGGCTCAGGATCGGTCCTCGCTTTCCGGATTTTCTGCGCAATCTCGTCGGCTGAGTCGGTCATGTTGATCCGCGACATATCGGAGGGATCGGATTTCGACATTTTATTGGTGCCGTCGCGCAGGCTCATCACCCGTGTCGCCGCGCCGGTGATCACCGGTTCCGGCAGCGGGAAATAGTCCGGATCAAGGCCGTTGTCGGCAATGGATTCGGCGAAATCCGTGTTGAATTTCTGCGCGATGTCGCGGGTCAGTTCCAGATGCTGTTTTTGGTCTTCGCCGACGGGCACATGGGTGGCCTTATAGGCCAAGATGTCGGCCGCCATGAGGGTCGGATAGGCGAACAGGCCGACGGAGGCGTTCTCGCGATTCTTGCCCGCTTTTTCCTTGAACTGAGTCATCCGGTTGAGCCAGCCCATGCGGGCGACGCAGTTGAAAATCCAGGCCAGTTCAGCGTGCTGCGGTACCTGGCTCTGGTTGAAAATAATCGAGCGCTTCGCATCGAGGCCGCTCGCCAGATAGGCGGCCGCGACCTCGCGGATGTTCGATTGCAGCGTCTTGGGGTCCTGCGCGACCGTGACAGCGTGCAAGTCGACGATGCAGTAGATGCACTCGTGCGTCTCCTGCATCTTCACCCAATTGATCATTGCGCCCAGATAATTGCCGAGATGCAGCGAGTGGGTGGATTGCATGCCGGAGAAGACCCGGCCCTGGCCTGCGCTCATAAATGGTCTACCATTTGTTGAAACAGCCGCGGGTTATGACGCAGCCCGGCGCCAACTGCAAGCGGTCATCCGCGGTCTGTCGCGATCGGTCTGCGTCGAAGCGCGCGCATCACATGATCCAGCCGCGCAGCGCCTGATATGTGAGCGACGCCGAAGTAAGCGACAACACCGACGCCGACGAGCATGGCCAATGCGGCCGCTCTTACGATGACCACGTTCTCGGGGCCGAAAAACGGCTGGAGAAGAACGGCTGCTGCGTAAAGCACGGCGCCCATGGCGAAACTGGCCGCGAGCATGAGAAGCAGCCGATATGTCAGGTCCCTATCGACAACGAACTGACCGCGCCGGAAGAGCGTGATACCGAGCAGGCCCGCATTGACCCAGCCCGAGACACTGGTGGCAACCGCGATGCCGATATGCCCGATGAACGGAAAGAGCGCGAGACTCCCGACAATGTTCACGGCGACACCGATAGCCGCATAGATCATCGGTGTCTTTGTGTCCTCGCGCGCGAAGAAACCGGGAGAGAATACTTTGACGAGGACAAAGGCCGGCAGACCGAAGGAAAACGCCCCAAGCGCCGCGGCTGTCGCCACGCGATCTGCGCTGCTGAACGCCACGCGCTCGAAAAGGACGCTAATGATCGGCGTCGGAACAACGGCAAGCGCGACGGCAGCCGGCAGAGTCAAGAGCATGGAGTATTCAAGCGCCCGGTTCTGGCTGTTGTGGACCGCGTCACCATCTCCAGCGCGCAGCCGCCGCGACAGCTCCGGCAACAACACGACACCGATCGCGATACCGATCACGCCAAGCGGCAGTTGATAGATGCGGTCGGCAAAGTAAAGGTAGGAGACGGCGCCCGCCTGGAGCGAGGCGATGATCGTGCCGATGAAGATATTGATCTGGGTGACACCGCCGGCAATCAGCCCGGGAATGCCGAGCGTGATCAGCCGTTTCACGCCGGGTGTGAGCCGGGGCCTACGTATCGCCAAGCGGTATCCGGCCCCTGACGCGGCCCAGATCAACGCCGCAAGCTGAAGAAAGCCGGCGGCGAACACGCCCCAGGCCAGCCACATACCGGCGATCGGTGTTTCGGCATGACCGGCCAGACCGACCGCAACGAGGGCCGATATCAGGACGACATTCAAGAGAATGGGTGCGGCGGCGGCGACTGCGAACCGGCCGGTGGCGTTCAACAGGCCGGACAGAAGCGCGATCACCGACATGCAGAAGAGATAGGGAAAAGTGATGCGCGTCAGGAGCACCGTCAGATCGAACTTGTCCGGGTCGACCGCGAAGCCGGGAGCAAAAACATACATAAAAAGCGGCATTGCCAGTTCGGCGAGCGCGGTGACCAGGAGCAGGGCGAACCCCAATACGCTCAATGACTCCTCGGCGAACCGCTTGGCACTTTCCTTGTCTTCCTCTTCAAGCCGTCGTGCGAACAAGGGCACAAACGCAGCGTTGAAAGCGCCCTCGGCAAACCATCGGCGAAACAGATTGGGAAAGCGGAAGGCGACGAAGAACGCGTCGGCAACGGGCCCGGTTCCGAGATAAGCCGCCATCAAGACATCGCGGATGAAACCCAAAACGCGCGAAACCATGGTCGAGCCGCCAACCGTGGCGAAAGCGCGCGCGATGTTCATGACGCTTTCGCCCGAGCGGGTTTGGCCTTGGCGGTGCCCGGACCATCGAACGCGGCGGCGATCTGGCGCTTGATGGTCGCCTGCCGGGTCTTGTGCATGATCTTTTCGCCCATCAGATCGGTGACGTAGAACACGTCGACCGCGCGCTCGCCGAAGGTGACGACATGGGCGGAGGCGATGTCGAGATTGAGGCGTGCCATCGCGCTGGTGAGATCGAAAAGGAGCCCTGGCCGATCGAGCCCGGAGACCTCAATGACCGTGTAGCGGTTCGACCAGGTATTCGAGACGGTCACCTGGGTTTCGAGCGAGAAGGCCTTGAGGCGTCCGCGCGGTGCCCGCTTCAAGCGCTTTGCGACGCGGTCGGTCAAACGAACCTCGCCCCGCGCGCACGCTTCGACCAGGTTGATGATCCGGCCGGCGAACGCCAACTCGTCCTCATCGGTATCGTGGGACCGTCGGAAAAAGACGCTGTCGACGGCCAGACCGTCGTTCGTGGTGAAAGCGGTCGCGTCGACAATGTTGGCGCCGTTAGCCGCGCAGGCGCCGGCGATCAGCGACAGCAGCGCCCGGTTGTCGGGTGCGATGATGGTGACCTCGGTGATGGCCTGGAAGGCATCGGTCTTCATCGACGCGGCGAAGGGGTCGCCGCGCGCCTCGGTCTCGCGGATAAGATGGGCATGCTCGGCCATATGCGCCGGCTCCACCTTCAGCCAATAGGCATGACTGTGCCGTGCCTGATAGGTGTCGAACTCTGCGTCGGTCCAATCGGCAAGCAGATCGCGCAACTCGGCTTTCGCCGCCTCGACACGGTGGCTGTGGCCCTGGGTGTGGCCACCGGAAACGACCCGCTCGGTTTCATAGTAAAGCGAGCGCAGGAGTTGGCCCTTCCAGCCGTTCCAAACACCGGGGCCGACGGCGCGGATGTCGGCCACGGTCAGGATCAGCAGAAGTTTCAGCCGCTCCAAACTCTGCACCACGGCGGCGAAATCGGTAATTGTCTTTGGGTCGGTGATATCGCGCGACTGAGCCGTGTTCGACATCAGGAGGTGGTGTTCGACCAGCCAGGCAACGGTTTCCGTTTCCGCAGGCGACAGGCCGAAGCGTGGGCACAGCCGCCGCGCGATCCGGGCGCCGGCGATGGAATGATCCTCCGGCCGCCCCTTGGCGATGTCATGCAGGAAGATCGTGACATAGAGGATCGTCCGATCGACGGTCGAAATAATACTGTGCGCAAGCGGGTGCTCCTCGCCACGCTCGCCACGTTCGATCTCAGCCAGCGCCGCGACCGAATAGATCAGATGCTCGTCGACCGTATAGTGGTGGTACATGTTGAACTGGACCAGCGACACGATGCGGCCGAAGTCCAGAATAAAACGACCGAGCACGCCAGCCTCGTTCATGCGCCGCAGGATCGCGGGGCCGTTCTTCTTCGACGTGAGGATTTCCAGGAAAAGTTTGTTCGCTTCTTTGTTCTGCCGCAGCTTGGCGTCGATCAGCTTCAGGGATCGGCGGATCAGTGTCAGCACGTCCGGGTGGAACAGAAGATCGTTTTGGCCCGAGATGCGGAAGATGCGAATGAGGTTGACCGGATCGCGTTCAAACACCGTGTCGTCAGCGACGGTGATGCGGCCGGCTTCCACAACGAAATCCTTCGTTCCTTTGATGGTCCTGGGTCTGTTTTGGCCACGCAGCCGCGTCATGACCTGCGACAGCATGCCGGGCGCCTTGGCATGGCGCAGCTCCAGGGATGCGCAAAAGATTCGCGTCAGATCGCCGACCTCCTTGGCGATCAGGAAGTAGTGCTTCATGAAGCGCTCGACGTCCCGCACGCCGGGATGGGCGGTGTAGTTGAGCCGGGTGGCCATCTCCCGCTGCAGTTCAAATGACAGGCGCTCCTCGGCTCGCCCTGTCATAAAGTGAAGATGGCAGCGCACCGCCCACAGGAAATCGCCGCACTTGCGGAACGTGTTGAATTCTGACCGCGTGAAAACGCCAGCCTTGACCAGATCGCGGGCGTGCTCGACGCGATAGAAATACTGAGCGATCCAGAACAAGGTCTGGAGATCGCGCAGCCCGCCCTTGCCTTCCTTCACATTGGGCTCGACCAAGTAGCGCGACGTGCCGACCCGGTCGTGGCGTTCGTCGCGCTCTTTGAGCTTGGCCTCGACAAACGCCGGTCCCGTGCCGGCAACCACGTCCTTGTCGAAACGGCGCCTCAGTTCCTCAAAGAGCGCCTCGTCACCCCAGACATAGCGCGCCTCCAGGATCGACGTGCGGATCGTCATGTCGGCCCGCGACAGGCGCACGCATTCATTGACCGTGCGTGTGGCGTGCCCGACCTTGAAGCCGAGATCCCACAACATGTAGAGCATGAATTCGATCAGGCTCTCGCCCCACGGCGTCTGCTTGTAGGGCCTGAGAAACAAGAGATCGATGTCGGAGCCCGGCGCCAGCGTGTCCCGTCCGTAGCCGCCGACGGCCACGACCGTCAGCCGCTCCGCCGCCGACGGGTTTTGGGCGCGGTAGATATGGGTCACCGCGAATTCGTATATGACTTGAATAAGCGCGTCTTGAATGGCCGACAGACGGCGGGCGCAGTCCAATCCGTGCCCGTCATCCATGAGGATGACTTCGGTTCTTGTCCGGGCATCCGCCATCGCGGTCTTCAAAGTCGCAAGCGCCGCGGCACGCAGGCCCGCCGTGTCGCTGCCATAGTCTTTGTAGAGCGCGGTCAGCGTGTCTCGCACACGATCCGCGTCGAACAAGTCACTAATCTTCAGCGGTGCTGCGCGCATAGTCCTCAGTCGGCCTTGCCACCGGCGATCATCGCCTTGAGACGATACATCGCATCAAGTGCCTCGCGTGGCGTCATATGATCGGGGTGCAGTGCCGACATCGCGTCCTTGAGCGCGGCAATCTCCGGGTCCTGTTCCGACACCGTTTGCGGTTTGACAGAAAAAAGAGGCAGATCGTCGACCACGGCCTTGGCACCGCCGGCCCGCTCACCTGCCTCCAAACGGTCGAGCACATCCCGGGCCCGCGCGATGACGGCAGACGGCAGGCCGGCGAGTTTGGCGACTTGCACACCGTAGGACCGATCCGCCGCGCCGGGCACCACCTCGTGCAGGAAGACGACGTCGCCCTGCCACTCCTTGACCTTGACCGTCGCGTTGGCGACCCGGTCGAGCTTCGATGCCAGAACGGTCAGTTCGTGGAAATGGGTCGCAAACAGAGCCCGGCAGCGATTGATATCATGCAGGTGTTCAACCGCGGCCCACGCAATCGACAATCCGTCGAACGTCGCGGTGCCCCGCCCGATCTCGTCCAGAATGACCAGGCTCGCCGGTCCGGCCTGGTTCAAGATTGCTGCCGTCTCTATCATTTCCACCATGAATGTGGAGCGGCCGCGTGCCAGATCATCCGCGGCGCCGACGCGGCTGAAAAGCCTGTCGACAATGCCGATATGGACCTCCTCCGCCGGCACGAAAGCGCCGGCTTGGGCAAGAATCGCGATGATCGCGTTTTGCCGCAAGAATGTCGATTTGCCCCCCATGTTCGGACCCGTAAGGAGCCAGATCTGCCCGGCGTCCATGTTCTCCGGCGGACCGAGCTCGCAGTCGTTGATCACGAAGGGGCCCGTGCCGTCGCGATCCAAAGCACGCTCGACGACGGGATGGCGACCGCCTTTGACGGTAAACGCCAGCGACGTATCGACGACCGGGCGAGTGAAATTGCATTCGCGCGCCAGCGCCGCATGGCTGGCGTAAACATCCAGCTCCGCGAGTGCCGCTGCCAACCCTTTGAGATGGTCGGCTCTGGCCAGTGCCTCGATTAATAGATCGTCGAATATCCGAAGCTCGATCGCGAGCGCCCTATCGCCGGCCGACACGATCTTCGATTCCAATTCGCCAAGTTCGACGGTTGTGAACCGGACGGCGTTCGCCATTGTTTGACGGTGAATGTAGGTCTCTTCGCCAAACAGTTTGTCGGCGTGCTGGGCCGTGACCTCGATGAAGTAACCAAGCACATTGTTGTGCTTGATCTTGAGGCTTTTGACGCCGGTGTCTTCGGCGTGACGGGTCTGAAGCGTCGCGATCACACGGCGGCTTTCGTCCCGCAGAGACCGCAGATCGTCGAGTTCCGCGTCATAGCCGACGCGGACAAAGCCGCCGTCGCGGCGAAGCAGGGGCGGTTCGTCGACAAGCGCTGCACTCAACGTATCGCGAAGAGCGGTGTCCGCTTCGGAAAGCGTTCCGGTCAGGTCTGCAAGCGCCGAGATATCCTCGACGGCGCCGCCGCGGAGGATGCCGGCCAATGTCTCAGCCGCTGTCAAACCGTCCAGAAGCGCGGCCAGGTCACGCGGCCCGCCGCGCTCAAGCCCCAGCCGCGACAGGGCGCGGGCGATGTCGGGCGCGCCTTTCAAGGCGTCGCGCACGGCATCGCGCAGAGCATTCTTATCGGCGAAGTGGGCCACCGCATCGTGCCGCCGCGCGATGGCGCCGATATCGGTCAAGGGGGCGGTCAGTTCGCCAACGAGGCGGCGGCGACCGGGTGCGGTCACGGTGCGGTCGATGCACTCCGCGAGGCTTCCCTTCGTTGCCCCTTGCAGCGTACGCACGAGTTCGAGATTGGCGCGCGTCGCCGCGTCGATTGCCATTGTCCCGGTCCGGCTCATCCGGCGCGGTGGATTGAGCGGTGCCCGTCGGCCGACCTGCGTGCGGTCGAGGTAATGGACGATAGCGGCGCACACCGCACTTTCCGCCCGCGACAGGTCCGAGAACCCGTCAAGGGTCGCCACTTGGAAATATGCTTTCAATTGTTTCGAGGCCGCGACGCTATCGAACGCGCTGGTGGCCAGCGGTGTCGCCGTCGTTCCTGCGATATCGAGAGCGGTGGCGATCGATTCGTCACGCTCCGTGGTGTCGGGCATCAGCGTTTCGCGCGGCTGGATACGGGCGAACTCACCGGCGAGATCGACAGCCGGCACCGAATTGACCGCGAACTCGCCGGTCGACAGATCGCACCAGGCCAGCGCGTAGAGATTGCCTTCTTCGGCGGCCGCATCGCGGACAACGGCTGCCAGATAGCTGTTGGCAGCAGCATCCAGAAGTCCATCCTCGGTGATGGTGCCGGGCGTCACAAGGCGTTGAACCTCACGCCGCACCACGGCCTTCGATCCGCGCTTCTTGGCTTCCGTCGGGTCTTCCATCTGCTCGCAGACGGCGACCTTGTATCCAGCGGCGATCAGCTTTTGCAGATAATCGTCGGCGGCATGAACCGGCACGCCGCACATGGGTATGTCGGCGCCGGCATGTTTGCCGCGCTTGGTCAGCGTGATGCCAAGCGCGCCGGCTGCCACGACGGCGTCGTCGAAGAACAATTCATAGAAGTCGCCCATCCGGTAGAACAACAGGCAATCCGGATTGGCGTGCTTGATTTCTATGTATTGCGCCATGGCCGGGGTGGCCGTTTGGCTTCCGGCAGACGAGGCGGCGACGGCTTTGTTCATGCGCCAGACACTACCAAATGCCTCCACGGGCAAAAAGCTGTTGTTCCTGACGCACTTGTTGAGAACGCTCAAACAGGTCTCTATTGTCGTCGAGGAAGCGGTGTCTAGTCCGCGCGAAGCCAACGATAAGCACTAATCGCCCGGGGAGTGAGGCAAATGCCAGAGCGCGGTACACCGAGCAAACGTCCGACATTTACCGATCAAGAGGCCCTCTTGTTCCACCAGCAGGGCAAGCCCGGGAAGATTGAGATCAATCCGACCAAGCCGATGGCGACGCAGCGCGATCTGTCGCTGGCCTACTCGCCGGGGGTCGCCGTTCCCGTGCGTGCCATTGCGGAAGACCCCAGCCGTGCGTTCGACTATACCGCCAGAGGCAATCTGGTCGCCGTCATCTCCAACGGAACGGCGATCCTCGGCCTCGGCAATCTCGGCGCGCTGGCGTCGAAGCCGGTGATGGAAGGCAAGGCCGTTCTTTTCAAACGTTTCGCCGATATCGATTCGATCGACATCGAGATCGAAACCGAAGACGTCAACGAATTCATCAACGCCGTCAAATATCTGGGCCCGTCCTTCGGCGGCATCAATCTGGAGGATATTCGCGGGCCCGACTGCTTCATCATCGAACAGCAGTTGCGCGAGATCATGGATATCCCGGTGTTCCATGACGATCAGCACGGCACCGCAATCATCTCTGCCGCCGGTCTGATCAACGCGCTCGACCTGACCGGCAAGAGCATCAAGGACATCAAAGTTGTCTGCAATGGCGCCGGTGCCGCCGGCGTCGCTTGCGTCGAACTCGCCAAAGCGATGGGCGTGCCGCACGACAACGTCACAATGCTCGACCGGTCCGGCGTTATCTACAAGGGCCGTGAGGAGTCGATGGATCAGTGGAAGTCGGCGCACGCCATCGAGACGAAGGACAGGACACTCGAAGATGCCATGAAGGGCGCCGATCTGGCGCTTGGCCTATCGGTCGCAGGTGCGTTCACGCCCGACATGGTGAAATCGATGGCCAAGAACCCAATTATCTTCGCCATGGCCAATCCCGATCCGGAAATCACACCGGAGGCCGTCGCTGAAGTCCGCAAGGATGCGATCATGGCGACGGGCCGGTCGGATTACCCGAACCAAGTCAACAACGTGCTGGGCTTCCCCTATATCTTCCGCGGGGCGCTCGACGTGCAGGCGTCGACGATCAACGAAGATATGAAGATCGCCGCGGCCCAGGCTCTGGCCGAACTCGCGCGTGAGGACGTGCCGGACGAGGTGGCTTCGGCCTATCAGGGGTCCAGGCCGCGCTACGGTCCCGATTACATCATTCCGGTGCCGTTCGATCCGCGCCTCATCAGCTGTGTGCCGCCGGCCGTCGCCAAGGCGGCCATGGATACGGGCGTGGCACGCCGGCCGATTATCGACATGGACACCTACAAGGTCGAGCTTTCGGGTCGCCGCGATCCGGTCACCGGCACGCTGCAGAGCATTTTCGCCCGGGTGAAGCGCAATCCCCGCCGCGTGGTGTTCGCCGAAGGCGAGGAAGAGCAGGTGATCCGCGCCGCGCTCTCCTTCAACAATCTAGAACTGGGTCAGGCGGTTCTAATTGGCCGCGAGGATCGCGTCCGCGCCACGGCGGAAGACGCCGGTGTCGATCTGCCCTCCGGCATCGAGATCACCAACGCTGCGGTTTCCAGGCGCAACGCCGACTATATCGATTATCTCTATGGTCGGCTGCAGCGCTCCGGTTTCCTACAGCGCGACTGCCAGCGCCTCATCAACCAGGACCGGAACTACTTCGCCGCCGCCATGGTGGCGCTCGGCGATGCTGATGCGATGGTCACCGGCGTCACGCGCAACTACAACATTGCCTTGCAAGCGGTCGAGCGGGTCATCGATCCAAAGCCCGGATGCCGGCTGATGGGCATCTCCATCGCGCTCACACGGGACCGCACCGTGCTGATCGCCGATACGGCGATCAACGAGTTTCCATCGGCCGAGGAGATCGCAGACATTGCCGAAGAGTCGGCAGGTGTCGCCCGGCGGCTCGGCTATGAGCCGCGTGTGGCGCTCCTGGCCTACTCCACATTCGGCTATCCGTTGGGCGAGCGGTCCGCGCCGGTGCGCGCCGCCGTGGAAATCCTCAACGAAAGGCGTGTCGATTTCGAGTACGATGGCGAGATGGGCGCCGATGTCGCTCTCAACATGGAACGCATGGACGCCTATCCGTTCTGCCAACTCAGCGGGCCCGCCAACGTATTGATCATGCCGGCCATTCACTCCGCGGCGATCTCGACAAAAATGCTTCAAGAGCTCGGCGGCGCGACGGTCATTGGTCCTTTGCTTGTCGGCCTCGACAAGCCGGTGCAGATCGTGTCGCTTAATGCGCGAGATGCCGATATCGTCAACATGGCGGCGCTAGCGGCCTTCGACATTACCGGCTAAGGCGTCACCGCGCCGGACGTGGCCTTACATAATGCCCGGCGCGGTATCACTCCGCGGCGGACAAATCGAAGTCCTGTTCGGGAAAGTACTTCTCAAGGCGAATGTCGGCGGTGCGTGCATGGCCCTCCATGCCTTCAAGCCTGGAGATTCGCGCCGTGGCTTCGGCGATCGGTCTGGCGCCCTCTCGTGTCGAGCGCTGCCAGGTCACGATCTTCATGAATTTGTGCACCGAAAGCCCGCCCGAGTATTTCGCCGCCCCTGATGTCGGCAGGACATGATTGGGGCCGGAAGCCTTGTCGCCAAAGGCAACGGTCGTCTCTTCGCCCAGAAACAGCGAGCCGTAGCACTGGAGCCGGCCGAGCCACCAGTCGAGATCGCGTGCCTGAACCGTCAAGTGCTCCGGTGCGTAACGGTCAGCGGTGGCGGCCATCTCCTCGCGGTCACCGCATAGGATGACCTCGGCATAGTCGCGCCATGCGGCGGTGGCATTTTGCGCATTGGTGTCCGGCAGGGTGGCAATCAAGTCTGGCACCAAGGCAATGACGTTTTCCGCGAGCGCCCGGTCGTCGGTCACCAGCCAGACCGGGGAATTGTAGCCGTGCTCCGCCTGGCCGACCAGGTCCCATGCGACGATATGGGGATCGGCGGACCCGTCGGCGATGATGAGACTGTCGGTCGGGCCCGCGAACATATCGATGCCGACACGGCCGTAAAGAATGCGCTTGGCTTCCGCCACGAACTGATTGCCCGGCCCAACCAGGATATCGGCCTTCGGTAGGCCGAACAGGCCGAAGGCCATGGCGGCTATTCCCTGAACGCCGCCCAGCGCCAGGATGGCGTCGGCACCGCACAGATCGGCGGTGTAGATGATGGCCGGGTTCACTCCGATGTCGGGGCGCGGCGGAGAGCAGGCGGCGATATGACCGCAGCCGGCCACTTTCGCGGTTGTGACCGTCATCATCGCCGAGGCGACGTGGCTGTATCGCCCGCCCGGCGCATAGCACCCGGCGGCCTGGCACGGTATGGACTTTTGCCCCGCGATCAGGCCGGGCCGGACTTCTATCTCCTTGTCCAATATCGTCGATTTCTGCATCTCCGCGAAGCGGCGAACATTGTCATGCGCGAAGCGTATATCGTCCTTCAGCTTTTGCGGCACCTTGTCCGCCGCCGCGGCGATTTCGTCAGGGGTCAAAACGACATTGCCGTCATACTTGTCGAATTGCTTTGCGTACTTAAGTGCGGCCGCATCGCCGCCGGCCTCGATCTCATCGAGAATGGCGCGCACGCTGTCTTCCACGTCGGCGGCGCCGGTCTCCGAGGTCATGTCCGCCTTCTTCAGATACTCAATCGGCATGGAACGGTCCTATTTGTAGATTTCCGGCAGCAAAGTGGTCGATATCGCTGGCGCATATCCAATGATCAGCGTCACGATCAGCATGAATAGCACGAAGGGAATGGCACGGTAGGCGATCTTTAATATCGACTCGCCCGTCAGCCCCGAAACCACGAACAGGTTGAGCCCCAGCGGCGGCGTGATGAAACCGACCCCAAGAGCGGTGATCATCATGATGCAGAACTGAATTTCGTTCATGCCGATGCTGTCGGCGAGCGGTTTCAGGATCGGTGCCAGGATCACGATGTTTGGCGTGGTTTCCATGACGCAGCCGGCCGCGATCAAGATGCACACCATCATCAGGATCAGGACCCAGGGTTCGCTGCTGACCGACGTGGCTGCGGCGACGAAGCCCTGAGGGACCCCGAGAATCGCTAAGGCCTGCGCCAGCGGCAGCGAAAACGCGATGATCGGCAAAATCACGCCGTTGACCTTGGCGGAACTCACCAACATTGCCGGGAAGTCCGATAGCTTCAGCGTACCGAGAATGAAGCCCATGACGATTGTGACCACCACGGCGGTCGCGCCGGCCTCGGTCGGCGTCAGTCGCCCTGAGAAGATGCCGTAGAAGATGATCCCGGGAACGATGAAGGCGTACCAGCCGGACTTCAGCGCGCCGGCAAGATTGCCGGCCCATTCGCTCAGCGGCATGTTGCCGCCTCCTTCCCAACCGTTGAGCCGGTTCATGATGATGTTGGTGGCGAGAATCGACAACAGGATCGCCAGACCTGGGATCACGGCGGCCAGGAAAAGCGTCGAGGCGGAGATGCCCAGCACGAGACCGATGATGATGTAGGCGATCGACGGCGGGATCAGGATGCCGGTGCAGGCGCCCGCCGCGACCAGCGCGCATGCGTAAGGTCGCGGATAGCCTGACTCGACCAGGCGATCGATGGTCATTCGCCCGACCGCGGCCGCGCCGGCGGCATCGGAGCCGGAAATCGCGGCGAACATGCCGCACACGAGGACGGTGGCCGAGCCGAAGCCGCCCTTGGCGAACTGCGTCAGCGCCTCGGCCACGTCCAGGAACTTGCGGCTTAGTCCGGTTCTGACAAGCACGTCGCCCGTCAAAATGAAAAGCGGCACGGCGGTCAGCGCAAAGTGGTCGATCCCGTGGAATAGACTTTCGCCGACCAGCGACAGAGGCAGAGCACCCGATATGATCAGCATGAGGATCGCCGCTGAGCCGATCGCCGCCCAGACCGGAACGGCGAGCGCCACAAGAGCGACGAACAGGAGCACGGGGCCGTAGAAGTCCCAGCCTAGCTCAACCGTTTGGTTTTGAAGTTGGTTCCAAAGCATCGGCTGACCCTCAATCGAAGAGCTTGTCGCCCTCGAACACGGGGCGGCCGTGCCGAAGGTCGTTGACATCGCGAATGAACGACTGGATCAACCGGAACATCATCAGCGCGAAGCCGATCGGAACGGCAGCCAAGAACCACACCTGCGAGACGCGAAGTCCGTGGGTCACCGATCCGAATTTGGCCGAAACCAAGACGGTTTCGAACGACCAGTAGAGCGCGACGACCGCCACGGCGAACATGACGAGGTCGCCGAAGATGTAGAGAAGCGCCTTCACCCGTGGGCCGACATATTCGAGGATCACATCGATGCGAATATGGCCGCGCTCCCTAACGGCCGCAGCAGCACCGATCCAGGCGAGGTAGATGAACGAGTAGCGTACAATCTCTTCGCCCCAGATCGACGAATAAGACATGAGTTCGCGCCGCAGGACCTCGACGAACATCGTCGCGACGAGCATCACGTAAAATACCAGGAGCGCCCATCGCTCCGCGTTTCGATTCAATGCATCGAGCAGGCGTGGCATAAAGTCCTCCCCTCATCGGACCTTGAGCTTTCCAGCTCGATCCGATCGTTCCGGCGCAAACGTGACCGCGATATCCGGCCGACGCCCTTAGCGCCGGCCGGTAAGACCCATCTATCAGGCGTCGTGGACGTAATAGCGGCCCACGGTGCCCGCCGCCTCTTCGAGACTGGCGAATGTGTCCATCGAACCCGCCAGTTCGACCTTGAACTCGTCCCATTCGGATCGCTGGTAGCCGCCGGCGGCCTGCCATTCAGCTAGCTGGTCATCGGAGAGCGAATGGAATTCGACCCCCGCTTTGCGCAGCTCTGCCATGGCGTAATTGCGCGCCGAGGGAACCTTGGCCAGGTTCTGGTGCGCCGTTAGCTCGCCTGCGAATTCAATGCCCTCTTGAACGTCGGCAGGCAGGCTGTTGAACCATTCGAGATTCACCGAATAGACCTGACTGTCCGGGACCGCCTGTGTAAACGTGACATGGCTCAAGATGTCCTTGAACCCGAACACGAAGAGCGCACCGACGGATGGGTCGAGGGCATCGGCGACGCCCTGCTTAATTGCCGACGGTGTCTCGCCCCAGGCAACCGGCGTCGGGTTGGCGCCCACCATGCGATAGTATTGCTGCAGCATTTTCGAGCCTGGCACACGGAACTTCACACCCGACAGATCGGATGGGCTCAAGACCGCTCCAGCGCCGCCTTTTCGAACTGCGACGACGCGCGGGTCGATGACGACATAGAACAGGGCCTTGAAACCGGAGCTTTCGATCTTGGGGTGGACCTCGCTCTTCCAGGCGTCCGAGGTCACCAGGTTGGTGAAGCGCTGATTTGACCCACAGAAATACGGCAGATTGATCAGGTCGACGGCGCTTGCGAAGGGGGCGAAGTTCGACAATGAGTGTTGTGCGCATTGGATCGTGCCGCCCTGAACGGCCTGTGCCAGCGCGCCACCGGCCCCAAGCTGACCGCCCGGCGCCAGTTTGACGTAGACCTTGCCATTGGTGGCGTTCTGGATGTTTTCCTTCAGGTCGAGCTGCATGATCGGGTAGCTGCGCGATGCGCCGAGCACATAGGCCGTTGCCAGCGTCATGGTGTGCTCCGCCGCCGCTTCCCGTGCGCGCTCTTCCTGCTGGGTCTGCGCCGCCGCCTCGCCCGACCACAAGGTGCCCGCGGCACCGGCCACGACAGCGGCTGTAAACCCGCCGCTAGCGGTCAGCTTGAGAAAGTTGCGTCGTTCGAGCGAGCGAATTTCAGAAGCAGTCTTCTTGTCGGTCACGCGTTGATCCTCCCGTTAGGATTGAGTTTGCGAGTCTGTGTCTTGCGCCTTCGCCAGCGCCTCGCGGCACAGCACGGCACCGACGAAGAACAGCGAAGCGATGAACAGGGTGAGCATCTCGGCGATATCGCCGAGAAACACGGTGCCGCCCATGGCACCAGTGGTGACGTTTGCGAAGAAAATCCCGAAAAACAGCGCTGCTAGCGCCAACAGAAGTCGGCTGGACCTCAGCATTTTCTCCTCCCAGACGGCAGATCTGACGCCGCCATTAATCCACTCATAAAGGCGCTTATGACCAAATGCAAGCGCTTACATTTGCAAATGCAAGCGCTTGCAGGTTGCCGAGAGTGTCGCTACGGCATATTTTGCGGCATGGGTGCTCTCTCATCGAAACCTGCCCAACGTCCTACGCTGGATGATGTCGCTCGCGAAGCGCAGGTCTCGACCGCGACTGTGTCGCGGTGCCTGAACGAGCCTGATCGCGTGGTGAAGGCGACGCGGCAGCGGGTTCTGGCGGCCGTCGCGAAGCTCGACTATGCGCCCAATTTCAGCGCGCGCGCCCTGGCGTCGAACCGCACCAATACGATTGGTGCTGTCATCCCCACCATGGACAATGCGATGTTCGCCTATGGTCTTCAGGCCTTTCAGGAGGAACTGGCACGGTCGGGTATGACGATGCTGGTCGCCAGTTCCGGTTACGACCAGGCCAACGAGGATGATCAAATTCGGGTTCTGATAGGCCGTGGCGTCGACGGCATCTTCCTCATTGGCACCGCTCACTCCGATGCGGCATATGCCATGCTCGAAGACCGCGGCATTCCCTACATCTTGTCGTGGTGCTTCCCTGGCGATGACGACCATCTCTATGCCGGATTCGATAACCGCAAAGCGGCGAAAGAGCTTGCCGATCACGTCCTGGACGAAGGCCATCGGACGATCGGCATGATCGCCGGCATCTCGCGCGGCAACGATCGCGCGGCCGACCGTATCCAAGGCGTTCGCGACGCGCTCATGGAGCGCGGTATAGCGGATGACCGGTTCAGCCTCGTCGAGGCCGTGTACAGTCTTGAAGCGGGCGCCGATGCGTTCGAACGGCTACGTCGAGAAAAGCCATCGCCGACGGCCTATCTCTGCGGCAACGACGTGCTAGCAGCCGGCGCCCTCAATCGTGCGCGATCGCTTGGGTTTCAGGTGCCTGAAGAGGTCTCGATCGTTGGCTTCGACGATATCGATCTGGCGGTCGCCGTAACGCCGCAGCTCACCACGGTCCACGTTCCGCATCGCCGCATGGGTCAGGCCGCCGCGCGATTGCTTATCGCCTATATCAAACACCAGCGCCGGCCACAGAGCGAGAAATTCGCCACCGAGATCATCGAGCGCGGATCCCTCGGGCCAGCTCCTGGATAAGCAGGTCTCAACCCCAGATTCCAGAGTGGTGGGCCTGGCAGGACTCGAACCTGCAACCAGACCGTTATGAGCGGTCGGCTCTAACCAATTGAGCTACAGGCCCGAACGCGTGGCACGTTCATCCTCAATTCAGCCGCAAACCTATATACGATCGGCCGTCGATCACAAATGAGGAACATCTCCGTGCGTTTTACCCTTGTTTTCGCGGCATTTGCGGTGGCCGCTTCGCTATCCTCGTCTCCCCTTTCGGCGGCGTACGCCGCCGAGGCGCCAAAGCGTGTCATCACGTTGACCGGGTCTGGCAAGGCGACGGTCGAGCCCGACATGGCTACGATGACGGCCGGCGTTATCACACAGGCAAAGACGGCACGCGATGCGCTCTCCGCCAACACGGCGCGCATGACGGAAGTGATCGATGCGTTCAAGGCTGCCGGCGTTCCGGAGATGGATCTCCAAACGGCGAATTTTTCGGTCCAGCCGCAATATCATTATGAGCGCACCAACAACGGCACCAAGCCGCCGGTCATCGTCGGCTATCAGGTTCAAAACCAGGTCGTGGTCGTCATTCGCGACCTGTCGATCCTCGGCCAGGTGCTGGATCGGTCCGTCGATGTCGGTGCGAACACGATCAGCGGCCCGCATTTCGGTATCGCAGATCGTCAAAGCGTCTTGGATCGGGCGCGCGAGAAAGCTGCCGCCGATGCGCTGCGCAAGGCGGAACTCTATGCCGCCGCGTTCAACATCACCCTCGGCCCTATCCTGACGATCTCGGAGGGGCGGGTCGCCGTACCGCAGCGCCGTGTCATGGCCCGCGCCATGATGGCGGATGCTGCTGAGTCCGCGCCGGTGCCGATCGAAGGTGGCGATATCGACCTTACCGCCGAGGTTAGCGTTACCTGGTCGTTGGCCGACTGATCGGCGCCACGGCCCGTCAATCTCCAACGCTGTCGGGCGCGGGCCGGTTGGCTAACGTGTCTCGAAGACTTGCTGCTTGCCCTGAACGCCGCGCAAATCATAGCGACCGACGGGCAGGAACTTGCGCGTCAAGGCGGTTTCCGCAAAGGCTTCGGACACCAGAAGCCTGCGCGACACGGTGTTGCACAAGTCCGTGATTCGACTAGCCAGATTGACGCTGTGGCCAATGACCGTGAAGTCAAGCCGAGCGCCCGACCCGACATTGCCGTAGGCCACTTCGCCGAAGTGCAGCGCCGCTTTCATATCGAAACGCGGCCCGTCACCCTCGGTATTGGCTTGGCGGCGTACGTTGTCGAGCATTGTTTCCGCAGCGACCAGCGCCCGTGCGCAGGCTTCATTGTCCCCATCGTCGCCGACGCGGAAGATCGCCAAGATACCGTCGCCGATATATTTGAGGACCTCACCGCCTTCCGCCTCGATTGCCGGCACCACACAATCGTAGAACCGGTTCAACAGGTCCGCAGTCGCCTCTTCGTCCAGCTTGGTCGATAGCGCGGTGAAGCCGCGCATGTCCGCGAACAAGATGGCCGACCGGATCGAGACCACTTCGCCACGTCGGACCTCGCCTGAGAGAATGCGCTTCTTCGGCTCCTCTCCGACATAGATGCGCAGGAGATCGTCAAGCATGATCCGCGTGCCGCGCAATTCCATGACGAGCGAAAATGTCGGCGCGATCAAACGCAGGATCATGATGTCTTGGGCACTGAAGCCTTGCGGCTCCTTGGTCGCGAACGTCATCCCCGCCGAGAGACCGTCCATGAAGAAAACGGGCACGCAAACGTAGTGGGCAATGCCCTCGTCCCTTAACTCTGCGACGACATCGAACCGATCGACCGGTGTTTCGTCAGGTCGAAATATGACCCATTCACCAGTCTCATGCGCTTCGAAATAGGGGCTTCGCCGATAAGTGGCTTCGCTGTTCCAGCCGAACGTTAGCGAGCGGACCTCCTGACCGCGCTGCCACACCATGCCAATGCCGCGCCGCTCCGAATGCAGTGTGGGCATGGCACCGGTCCACCGGTCCAGCGGCAAGCCCGCCTCGCGCAACCGCTGTGTGAACCCGGTGATGAAGTCATTGGGTTCGGCAAACGTGATTGCCGTCTCGATCAACCAGGTCCGAATGACCTCCGCCCGTGCGAGCACGTCGACATCGATCTTTGCTTCGGCTGGCTCAGGCCGGCTCATGGCACCCCATCTCCGAGCGGTTGCCGCTTATAGATAGGTGCCACCCGGGTCCTGAACAGTCTTAGGCAATAGTAAATTTCATGCGCGGGATTTGAATCGAATGTGACGGCCCCGCCAAATCCAATCGAAATCCGTTTCTGTCATAGTCCAGCAGCTAGAAAGACAGGGGCGTTGTTATGAAAATCCTGGATTCGCTGAAAAAAGCGATGACCTCGAGTGTGTTCGGGCGGTTTGTCCTGAACCCGGCAGGTAATGTGGCGATCCCGTTCGCGCTGACAATTACGCCGATCCTCGGCATCATCGGTGCGTCGATCGACTACTCGCGGACGGTTGATGCGCAGACACGCCTGCAGTTGGCCGCTGACGCCGCTGCCCTACTCGCAACGAAGAACAAAAGCTTGCCGTTGCCGCAGCGTGAGCAGCTAGCCGAGGACATCTTCTGGGCCAATCTATCGGGTGAGGAGACTGGTAACGATATTGTCTTCAACATCGTCGAAATCGAAGGCGGTCACCGCGTCACCGCGACGACCCATGTCGAGACCACGCTGATCGGCATTCTCGGCTTCGATTCCGTGTCGACGGGCGTCACGTCTGAAAGCGCCATCGGCACGGGCGAAATCGAGGTCGCTCTGGTGCTGGACAATACCGGTTCCATGGCGAATGAGATCGACGATCTGCGTGACGCAGCCACGGATTTCACGAATATTGTGTTCGAAGGCGCAGAGGCAGATACCGTTCATGTCGCCGTTGTACCCTACGTGACGTCGGTCAATGTCGGCTCTGGCTTCAACCAGGCGCATCTCGACATCAACGGGGATTCGGCCCATCACGGAGCGTTCTTTGAGAACAAGCGGATCGCGCGCTTCAAGAAGTGTTCGGATCCGATTCCGGAAGAGACGCCAACGCTTCCCACGGGCTATACCATCGTCGATCACAATGATTGCGGCTGGCTGAAGACACCGGCCAAGGTCAACCATTTCGATCTGTTCGACGAGTTCAACAACGTCACATGGAAAGGCTGCGTCGAAGCGCGCCCGGAACCCTATGACGTTCTGGACACGCCACCCGATGGTGACAATCCGGACACGTTGTTCGTGCCCTATTTCTGGGCTGACGAGTCGGATGACTACAACGGCGATGTGCCGCACTACAACAACGACTTCTTGTCGGATTCGCCGATCCTGCACAACAACGTCTACGGCTTCAAATGGCGCAAGTTTAAGGGCAACCAGAAGCGCCGGTCCTGGTCGACGTTGAAGTACGACAATGTCAACCAAACATTCGACGAGAATCCGCCGTCGACCAACGGCCCGAATAAGGCCTGCCCGCAGGAGCTGCTGCCGCTGACGAGCAATCAGAACGATGTTCTGACCGCCATCAGCACCATGTCACACAACTATAATGGTGGCACGGTCACGCCGCAGGGCCTGGTGTGGGGCTGGCGTGTTCTGTCGCCGGGTGCGCCGTTCACCGAAGGTCAGCCCTATGGCACGGACAACCTGCGCAAGGTCATCGTTCTCATGACGGACGGCTACAACCAGCTGGTCGAGAACGACGATCTGATCTCCGACTATTCTGGTTATGGCTATGCCCTTAATGGCCGTTTCCCCGAGCAGTCGATCCAGGGCGGCAAGGACTACATCGACGGTCGCCTTCAGACTGCCTGCGAGAACATCAAGGCCGAGGGAATCTTCATCTACACGGTCCTGTTCGATGTCGACAATCAGACGACGCGGGAAATGTACGAGGACTGTGCCAGTTCGCCGGAAATGGCGATGACCGCAGACAACGTCTCGCAGTTGCACGAAGCGTTCGTCAACATCGGTGAGCAGATTTCCGAGTTGCGGTTGTCCCGCTGATCGGATTGGCCAAGAACCAAACCAACGGCCCCGTCGACCTCTGTCGGCGGGGCCGTTTCTTTTTGTCCCGATGTTCAGATGAGCCGGCGCTTGGCCGCTTAGCCGGCTGTCATATGGGCATAGGTCGTGATCCGGGAAATCCGTCCGTCATCGATCTCGAAAAATGAAGCGCCTGGGACGGAGTAACGAAGTGCTGAGCCCGCGGCCCGATTGGCGCCAGGCTCGACATAGTCGCCAGCCAGAACATATTCCGCTGCGAAGCGCGTCTCGCTGTCGGCGGTGAAGATGGTGATTGCGTCGACGCGTTCACGATAGGCCTGAAAATGGCGTATCAAATAGCGCTCGAAAGCCTCTCGGCCGATCTGGCGCTCGTCATCGCGAGGATCGTGCACGATGTCATCGTCAAGCAGATCGATAACGCCGCCGATGTCGCGGGCGTTAAGGGCGGAGAAGTAGCGCTCGATAAGGGCGTGCGACACACATAGTCCTCGCGTTTGCCGGAATCGGTGTCATGCCCGTTTTCGCACCCGTCGCCAAGGTCCTTGCTTATCGTGGCAGCGTTCCGGACCGATGAGCGACTTCCAGGCGCCCGCCGTCACGTTCCGGCAGGCCAAGGATGAGCACCCAGTAAGGCTTGCCGTCTCGGCCGGAATCCGTGCGCGCCAGGCCGATCTCGGTGAGCCATGGCCACAGCATGTTCTTGTTATGACCGGCCGAGGCTTTCCAAGCCGCGAACGCGGCGTCCTCCGTCGCGCGGCCGCGAACAAGGTTCTCCGCGCCGGCGAGATAGGGATAGCCCGACGCCCGCACCCGCTTGCGGACACTCGCCGAGGAGTGCTCGCGGATGCGCAGCTTGCCGGCCTTGGCCGTGCGGCGCGCCATATCCTGGGCGACGGCCTTGAGCTGACCGTTCAGTCGGACCGGCGGCACGCCGTGAGCCCGGCGGTGCGCGTTGATCAGCGCCAGGAAGCGCCGGTCGTCGACCGCGACATCGGTCAGTTTGTTTGACTGCTTGGCGATCTTCGTGGGGGCGGAGCCGACGCCGGACACGGGGCCAGTCGCCGCTTGGCGGTCACCGCCCGAACAAGCCGCCAGCATGAAGGCCGACAAAGCCACAAGAACAACAATACGCCACGCCATCGTTCGAACTCCAAACCCATGCGAACGTTAGGGCTACAGTGTGGCGGGAGTGTGTGAACGAGCCGTTTATGGGATTTGTAAAACGAATCTCTTAAGACTGGCGAAATGCCGACCCTTTCTCCCGTGCAGGATCAGGCGCTGGTCGCCGTAAATCGCTGGCTCGCCGATCGCCCTGGTCATGGCGGAACGCCGCAGATCTTCCGCCTGTTCGGCTATGCCGGCACGGGCAAGACCATGCTGGCGCAGCGCATTGCCGAAGGTGTCGACGGCACGGTCAAGTTCGCCGCGTTCACCGGCAAGGCCGCACTCGTCATGCGCAATCGCGGCTGCGAGGGTGCACAGACCATCCACTCGCTGATCTACCGCGCCCGCGACACCGACACGGATACGCCGCAATTCCAACTCTGGGCGTCGGCCCCCGTATCGAACGCCGCCCTCATCATCGTCGATGAATGTTCCATGGTCGACGCCGAGTTGGGCAACGATCTCCTATCGTTTGGCGTGCCGCTGCTCGTTTTAGGTGACCCGGCGCAGTTGCCGCCGGTCTCCGGTGGCGGCTTCTTCACCGATGCCGAGCCGGACATCATGCTGACGGAGGTACACCGTCAAGCGCAGGACAATCCGATCGTGCGTTTGTCGATGGATGTGCGTGCCGGCGAGCGGCTGGAACCCGGCCTCTATGGCGAAACGGAAGTCGTTGCGCGCGCAGAGTTCGATGGCGATCGCGTGATGGCAACGGACCAGGTTCTGGTCGGACGCAACGCCACGCGGCGAGCCTACAACACCCGTTTACGCGAGCGGCTCGGCATCGAGACCATGTTGCCGGTCGCCGACGAGCGCCTGGTCTGCCTCAGGAACAACCGCAAGATCGGTCTGTTCAACGGCAGCCTCTGGCGGATCGACCAGGTGGTGTCGGAGCGCGGCGGGATCGTCCGGTTGCGGATCGCGCCTGAGGACGAGATCGGCGCGCGTCCGGTCACCGTTCCGGTTCGTCAGGAGTGTTTCCTGGGCGGCCTTGAAGACCTCGATTGGTCGCGCCGCAAGGGGTTTGAGGAATTCGACTTCGGCTACGCGCTGACGGTTCACAAATCCCAGGGCTCGCAGTGGGACGACGTCGTGCTCTTCGATGAAAGCTGGGCGTTTCGCGAACACCGCCAGCGCTGGCTCTATACGGGCATCACGCGCGCGGCCGAGCGGCTGTGCGTTGTGGTGTAGACTAGCGCCTACCCCTCCGCCGGTACCGGCCTTGGCTTCCCGTTATCGTCGATGGCAACGAAGGTGAACTTTGCGTCCGTCACCTTCTCCCGTTCGCCGGTCAGGAAGCGGCGCGCCCAGGCCTCGATGTGGATTTTCATCGATGTGCGGCCCACACCTTCAATCTCGGTGTAGACGCACAAGACATCGCCGACCCGCACGGGCTTTAGAAACGTCATCGCTTCCACGGCGATCGTCACCACCCGGCCCTTTGCCCGTTCGACACCGGCGATGCCGCCCGCCTGGTCCATACGGCTCATCACCCAGCCGCCGAAAATGTCGCCATTGGCGTTGGTATCGGCCGGCATGGCGATCGTGCGGACCGTCAGCGCGCCGCGCGGTTTATCTGTGTCTTCGGCCATTCGACTCCCTCTCGTTGCATCGAACCTAGCCTGTCGGACCCACGAAAAGAAGTCGGGTCGGCCAACCTCCCGTGTCGGTGGTAGAGACCCCTGTGGATCGTTTTACGGGTCGAAACCTATAGGTGCAGATGCATCATAACTCTATGAAATATAGAGATTAATCAGAACGATGAGGGAATTCCATCAATAAGGCGGAAATTCCCGCAAAGCAATTGGCAAGCGTGGGGAACTGTGCCAACATTGCCTCCAAACACAGATCGCGACAAAACACGGTCGGGGCAGGGAGCGCTTGGTGGCCAATCTTAGGCTTGTCGATGTCAGGCGGACGTTTGGAAAGGTCGAAGCGCTCAGGGGCATGACGTTCGATGTCGCCGGCGGCGAGTTTTTCTGCCTGCTCGGCCCGAGTTCTTCAGGAAAGACGACAACGCTGAGAGCAATCGCCGGCTTGGAAACGCTGGCCGGCGGCGAGGTCTGGTTCGGCGACGAGAACATCACCGACACGTCGGTCCAGGGCCGCGATATGGCGATGATCTTTCAGACCTTCGCGCTTTATCCGCACTTCACCGTTCGCAAGAACCTCGCCTACCCGCTGGAACGCGATGGGATGGAAAAGGCCGAGATCAACACGCGGGTCGGCGAGATTGCCGAACTTTTGCGCGTCACGCACACGTTGGACCGCAAACCGCCGACATTGTCCGGCGGCGAACAGCAGCGCGTCGCGATCGGCCGGGCAATCATCCGACGGCCGAAATTGCTCTTGCTCGACGAGCCGCTGACCAATCTCGACGCCAAGCTTCGCCACGAGATGCGTGCCGAGTTCAAACGTCTGCACCGCGAACTCGGCATGACCATGCTCTACGCCACGCCGGATCAGCTTGAAGCGCTCACGATGGGCCGCTGGATCGCCGTGATCCGCGACGGTCAGGTCGTGGAGACCGGTGCGCCGCGCGATCTCTACGGCGCGCCCGGCTCGACCTATGTGGCGCAAATGGTGGGCGCACCGGCGATGAATCTGATCAGTGGGGAGGTCAAGGAGACCGATGGGGAACCGGTGGTCGAGCTGCCGTTCGGCCAAATCCCGATCACGATGACCGGGCTGACCCACGGCGATAGCATCACCTATGGCATCCGGCCCCACGACATTCATCTCGGCCGTTCGGAGAGTGGACGCGTCAATTTGCGCGCCAAGATTCGGCTGACCGAACCTCTTGGCGACGTTACGGTGATCGACATCGCCGTGCGCGACGAAACAATGAAGATGGTCCTGCCGGAGGAAGCGGCGGCGCAGCTCAATGCCGGGGACGAGATCGACGTGTCTCTCGGTGTCACTGATGGGCATGTGTTCATGGCGGAGACAGGAGTTCGGGTGAATTGATGGCGCCTTTGGGCGCCGAATCCAGGCTGCTTCGAAAAGCGGCCTCAAGCGTTTCAGACAAGGGACGACACAAGGGAGGAAAAGCAATGCGTTACAGTATGACGATGAAGGCCGTGCTCGGTGCATCGGCTTTGGCGGTGATGGCCAGCTTCGGCCCGGCACCGGCGGTAGCGTCGGACGTTACCATCACCATGGCGGCGCCGGACTGGCCGCCGACCCGCTTCATGAAGGAGCACTTCGACAAGACCTATAAGTCGCCGGACGGCCACAACACGACACTCGACATGGACTTCATTCCGTGGCCGAGCTTCTACGAGCGTGTCGCCGCGTCGCTGACATCGGGCGAACAGAAATACCAGATGATCGTCACCGACTCGCAATGGCTCGGTGCGTTTGTCGAGGGCGGATACTATATGGATCTAACCGATCTGATTAACGCCGACCCGGAACTGACGGCGATCATGAAGGACCTGCATCCGGCGCTGGTCTCGGCCTATTCGACATATCCGCACAAGACGCGGGCGCAGCTCGAAGAAGCCGGCGGCTTTCCGCATCCCGACGCTCGCTACTACGGCTTCCCGCAGTTCCCGGACACCTATGTGACCTTCTACCGGGAAGACCTCTTCTGCCACGAAGGCGAGGCAGCGGCGTTCATGGATAAGTATGGCTCCAAACTGCCGTGCACCTATGAGGACTGGCAGGATGTCGACTGGCAGAAGTGGGGCCAGATCGGCGAGTTCTTCAAGCGCGCCAAGGGCGACAGCCTTGGAGACGGCGTGGCCGAAGACGATTTCTACGGAATCGCCTATCAGGCCGGTAAGGGCTACGACTTCTCGACCATGGCCATCAACGCCTTCATTTGGCAGCGTGGCGGCGGGATCTGGGATGAAACAACCGCACCGGAAGGCCAGGCCCAGGGCGTGGTGAACTCCGACATCGCCGTTGAGGCGTTCGAGGAATATCTGTCCTATCTGCAGTACATGCCGCCGGTGGCCCAGACCGGTCAGATGGACATTTTCGTCATCCAGGACCTTTACATGCAGGGCAAGGTCGGCGCGATCATCGATTGGGTCGGTCTCGGCGAGCCGGTCCTCGATCCGACCGCTTCGACCGTGCACGACAAGTCGGCCTTCGGTCCGGCGCCCGGCACCCGCAAGGATGACGGCTCGATCGACCGCACCGGCAATATCGGTGGCCAACCGTTCGTGCTGACCACCTGGAACAGCGATGAAGTCGTCAAAGAGGCGCTCAACGTCGTGAAGTGGTGGCTCAATCCCGAGACCCAGATCGAAGCCGTCAAGAACGGCGGCCAGTCGGGCCTCATGAGTGTCATGGCCGATCCGACCTACAACGATCTGCGGCCGTGGAACCGGGCCCATGTCGAGATGATCGACTGGCAGCGCGACGTCTGGCACATCCCCGAGTTCTTCGAACTGCTGACCCAGCAACAAGAAGAGTTCGACAAGGCGATCACCGGCCAGATTTCCGCCAAGGAAGCGCTCGACGCCGTGGCTGAGTTCCAACAGGACCTGTTGGAAGAAGCCGGTCACATCGAGTAACGCAAATCGGAAGGGCCTGGTTCGCCGGGCCCTTCCCCTACCTTTAGCGACTGTTCAAAACGAGCGAGACGACCACGACTATGGCGCCATCATCGGCCGAGCACAGTGGATTTTTCGGATGGCTGATGGACCCAAAGCGTCGCGGCGCGCTTTTGGTCACGCCGGCAATCGCCATCCTGTTCATCATGAACATCTTCCCGCTCTTGTGGTCGTTCGGTCTGTCCTTTTTCAACTACCGCGCCAACCGCGTGAAGATCCCGGAATTTAGGGGCCTCTTCTACTACGAACGCGTGTTGACCGACGACAAGGTCTGGGAACGCTTCCAGACCACCGCGATCATCGTCGGCTCGTCGGTGCTCTTGCAACTGATCGTCGGCTTCCTTCTGGCGTTGTTGTTCGCCAAGGCCTTTCCCATGCGCCGCATTTTGTTGATGCTGGTGCTGGCGCCGATGATGCTGTCCTTCGTCTCCGTCGGCGTGTTCTTCAAGCTCTACTATGAGCCGACGTTTGGGCTCGTCAGCTATGTGATCAACAACTTCACGTCCGAGCCCTTCGTTCTGCTGGCGACGCCGGCCGGCGCGATCGCCGGGATCGTCATCGCGGATGCGTGGATGTGGTCGCCGTTCGTGATGCTTTTGGTCTTGGCCGGCTTGGTGTCGGTGCCAAAATATCTCTATGAGGCGGCCGAGATCGACCGCGCCTCGGCCTGGCGGCGCTTCTGGACGATCACCTTTCCCTACATCAAGAGTTTGCTCTTGTTGGCGATCCTGTTTCGAACGATCGAGACGTTCAAACTGTTCGACCTGGTCTACATCATCACCGAGGGCGGTCCTGGATCGGCAACGGAGACGATCGCCGTCTATCTCTACCGTCTCGCCTTCCAGTTCTTTAGAACCAGTCAGTCGTCGGCACTCGCCTATATCGTGCTCTTCGTCGTGATCGTCCTGACCAATCTTTATCTCTACGCCGTCAACCGGCGCGCCCAGGAGGTGAGCTGATGGCGGTGAAACGGCGCGAAATCGGCAAGGCCGGCTGGGGCTGGACGGCGATTGCCGCTGTCATCAGCTTTATCTACTTCTTCCCGGTTCTGTGGATCATCCTCACGGCATTCAAGACCCGGACGGATGCGCTGGCGATTCCGCCGAAGATTTTCTTCACGCCGACGTTTGATAATTTCATCTCCGTCTTCTACCGCGCCTCGATCACCGCGGGCGCCAGCCAGGAAACGGCGTTTCCGCTCTACTTCTTCAACTCCATCTTCATCGCCGGGACATCGGTGATGCTGGCGCTGATCGTCGGCACGCTGGCGGCTTACGCCTTCTCGCGCTATCCGCTGAAGGGCAACGACACCTATCTGTTCATCATCCTCACCACGCGGATGATGCCGCCGATCGTCGTCATCATCCCGATCTTCCTGATGTTCCGCATCTCTGGCCTCGCCGGCACCTATTGGGGCATCATCCTGCTCTACACCGCCTTCAACATTCCCTTCTCGGTCTGGTTGGTGAAGAGCTTCTTCGACGAACTCAATCCGGAGATCGAGGACGCCGCGCGCATGGACGGCGCGAAGGAGCGCCAGGTGTTCTTCGGCATGTGCATTCCGCAAATTCTGGCCGGCCTGGCGGCGACTTTCGTGTTCGGCTTGATCCTGACCTGGAACGAGTTCCTCTTCGCGCTGCTTTTGACCGGCGTCGACACGCGCACCGTTCCGGTTGCCATGGCACGCACGCTGGGCGGCGAGGTCGGCGTTGACTACGGCCTGCTTGCCGCGATTGTCACGTTGTTCCTGATCCCGATCTTCTTCGTCACCTTCCTCTTGCAGAACCAGCTTCTGCGCGGCGTCACGTTCGGCACGGTCAAGAAATGACGATCGAGCTGAAAAAACTGACCAAGCGGTTCGGCGATCTGACGGCGGTCGATGCCATCGACCTGACTGTCGGCGAGGGCGAAGTGTTGTGTCTGCTGGGGCCGTCCGGCTGCGGCAAGACGACGACGCTTAGAATGGTCGCCGGCCTCGAATGGGCCAATGACGGCGACGTCATACTGGCCGGCAACCGGGTCAACGACATTGCACCGCGCGACCGCAATGTGGCGATGAGCTTCCAGTTTTATGCGCTTTATCCAAGCCTGACCGTTGCCGAGAACCTCGCCTATCCGCTGCACGCGGAATCGATGTCGAAGGCCGAGATCGACGCAAAAGTCGCCGAAACTGCCGCCGTCCTGCAATTGGAGGGGATTCTCGACCGTCTGCCCGGCCAGTTGGCTGAAGGGGAAAAGCAGCGCGTGGCGGTCGGCCGGTCGATCATCCGCGATCCGAATTGCTTCCTGTTCGACGAGCCGCTCTCGCGTCTCGATGTTCAGCTGCGCGAGGTCATGCGCGGAGAGATCAAATCGGTGTTGCAGGGTCTCAGCCGGCCAACGGTCATCGTCACCCATGATCAGCTGGAAGCGCTGACAATGGCCGACCGGATCGCCGTCATGCGCGATGGCCGGATCGAACAGGTCGATACGCCCCATACGATCTTTCAAAAGCCCGCCAATCTTTTCGTCGCCGGCTTCATCGGCACGCCGCAGATGAACCTCGTTCCGGCAACCTTCACCGAGATGTCTGACGCAACCAATGCGCGGTTCGCCGTCGAGGGTGGACAGACGCTCTCGATCACCGTCGATCCCGCCGCCGCCGATCTCAATCAGGGCGATCCGGTTACGCTCGGCATCCGGCCGCGCAACATCGATATCGTTCGCGAACAGGTCGAGGACGGTCTGTCCTCCGTCATCGATATCGTCGAACCGATGGGTGCTGAAACGCTGGCGCACATGAACGACGGTAAGCACGACATTCGTGTTGTCACCGATTGGCAGACCCCGGTCGAAGAGGGCGACACGGTGCATGTCCGGTTCCAGCCCGGCGCCACGCACATCTTCGGGCAGGACGGAACTGCGGTGAGGGCATCATGACCGCCACACAGGCCAAAGTCGTCGAGTGGTTCGTCATCGGGCTGTGTCTCGCTGCGGTCGCGATGATCTTCCAGCCATTTTCGCTCACGCTGTTCTCGATCGGCTGCGTCGCCGTCGTCGTCGGCGGCCTTGCCTTCAACCTCATTCCGGTTTGCCGGCCCGGCGTGCCGGCCTCAGCGCTGATCCGCGTGGTGATCATTGTCCTTATCATCCTTGGGATCGCGGCGTTGTTGGGCATCGGGACCGCCAATCTTTATGTGTACTATTTGGGAACGCTCAGATGACCGAGCGGACCTATGACGTCAGCGTCGTTGGGCTTTATATCCTCGATATTCTGGGCCGCCCGGTGGAGCGTATCCCAGAGCGCGGCAACGTCGAGTTCATCGAGGAGATCCGCTTGACCGTCGCCGGTACGGCCGGCGGCACCGTCATAGACTTCGCCAAGCTCGGCCAGAAATGCCTCGCCGTCGGCGCCGTTGGTCAGGACGAGAAGGCCGACTTCGTCATCATGGAGATGGAGAAGCACGGCATCGACTGCGCAGCCATGCAGCGTTTGTCCGGCGTGCCGACTTCGGCGACGATCCTCAACGTACGCCCGAACGGCGATCGCCCAGCGCTCCATGTGCGCGGCGCATCCGACCACTTCGACATCGACAACGCGACCCTGCCGCAAGTTCTGGATGCCCGTTTTGTCCACCTCGGCGGCACCGGCCTGTTGCAAAAGCTCGACGGCGAGCCGAGCCGCAAGCTTCTGGCGGCGGCAAAGGAGGCCGGCTGCACGACCTCGTTCGATCTGATCGCCACCAATCCCGACACGATCAACATCGTCAAGCCGCTCATGCCCCATATCGACTATTTCATGCCGTCGATTGAAGAGGCGCGTGACTTGTCGGGCCTCCACGATACGGAGGACAACGCCCGCTTCTTCCTCGATCATGGCGTGGGCTGCTGCGCCTTGACGATGGGCGAGGAAGGCTCGCTGATCGCGACGGGCGATACCCGCATTCAGATCAAGCCCTACGATATCACTGTCGTCGACACGACGGGTTGCGGCGACGCCTATTCAGCGGGCTTCGTGACCGGTGTGTCGCTCGGCTACGATCTTGAGGAATGCGGCCATCTGGCAACCGCGTCGGCATCGCTCGTCGCCTCCGGCCTTGGCTCGGACGCCGGCATTATCTCACTCGACCAGACGCTCGACGCGATGCGGAGCTGGCGGAGCTGACACGATGCCGACCGCCTATGTCGCTGGAACCTTCGACACCAAGGCGGCGGAACTCGGCTATATCGCGGATTTGATCCAGGCGGCTGGCGTCGACGTCACCACTGTCGATCTGGGCACCGGTGGGCACGCGTCCCCCGCTGACATTGAACCGGACAAGGTCGCTGCGCATCATCCAGATGGCGCCGATGCCGTCTTGAAGGCCGGCGATCGCGGCGCGGCGGTAACCGCCATGGCTATCGCCTTTGAGGCGATGACGCGATCGCGCCAGGACATCGACGGTATGATCGGCGCCGGCGGCTCAGGCGGAACGGCTCTTGTGGCTCCAGCGATGCGGGCGCTGCCGGCCGGTACGCCAAAAGTGCTGGTCTCGACCGTCGCGTCGGGCAATGTCAGCGCCTATGTCGGTCCGGCCGATATCGCGATGATGTATTCGATCACCGACGTCCAGGGTCTCAATCGCATCTCCAGGCGGGTGCTTGCCAATGCGGCCCATGCGCTGGCGGGCATGATCGTCAGCGCCGGCGCGATCCCAGAAGTCGATGACAAACCGGCGATCGGCCTCACCATGTTCGGCGTCACCACACCGCTGGTGCAAGCCGTTCAGGTGGCCCTCGCCGACCGCTATGATTGCCTCGTGTTTCACGCCACCGGCACCGGCGGCCGGTCGATGGAAAAGCTGGTCGAGTCGGGCATGATCAACGCCGTCATCGATACGACCACGACGGAGATCGCCGACCATCTGGTCGGTGGTACACTCTCCGCCGGGCCGGGTCGGCTGGACGCGATCATCGAAAGCGGCGTTCCCTATGTCGGGTCCTGCGGCGCGCTCGACATGGTCAATTTCGGTGCCATGGATACGGTGCCGGAACGCTTCCGCGACCGAAATCTCTACGTCCACAATGCGCAAGTGACGCTGATGCGCACGACGTCGGAGGAGAACAGGGAGATCGGCCGCTGGATCGGCGAAAAACTGAACCGGATGAGTGGGCCCGTCCGGTTCCTGATTCCGCAGGGCGGCGTTTCGGCGATCGATATCCCCGGCCAGCCGTTCCACGACCCGAACGCCGATGCGGCGCTTTTCGAGGCGCTGGCGGATACTGTCGAAGTGACCGATACACGCCGCCTGATTCGCCTGCCACACGCCATCAACGACCCGGAATTCGCCGATGCGGTCGTCGCCCAGTTCAACGACATTACGCCGCGATAGGGAGGATTGAATGCCAGGAAAATTCGTCACCGCCGCCGAAACACCGCAAGAGGTCTTGGACTGGGGTCGCCTGCGCTGGCTGAGCCATCCGCCATCGACCGGCGCGACGCAACTCACGGTCATCGACGTGACGCTTGCGCCCGGCAAGGGCCACGACTTCCACAAGCATCCGGACCAGGAAGAGGTGCTCTATGTGGTCGCCGGCACGGTCGAACAATGGGTCGACCAGGAGATGCGGATCCTGGGCCCAGGCGACTCCGCCTACCTGCCGGCGGATATGGTGCACGCCTCCTTCAACGCAGGCGATACCGATGCCAAGATCGTCGCGATCCTGGGTCCCTGTGTCGGCGAGGGCGGTTATGAACTGGTCGACGTCGCCGGCGAGGCGCCCTGGAATACGCTCCGCAGCTAGGCGGTAAGCGCGGCCAGCGATCGTGCGATAATCGTCTGAAAGCCCTCTGCCGCCCAGGCGGCGCGGCCGATGAAGAGGCCATCGATCTCCGGCCGCTGCGCGAAGCCCGCGCAGTTATCCGCCGTCACGCTGCCGCCATAGAGAACCGGGCACGCCGGAAATTCGGCCTTCAATAACGCGTGGACCTCGGCCGCGTCGTCAGGCTGCGCCGGCGTGCCGCCATCGCCGATCGCCCAAACCGGCTCATAGGCAATCAGGCACTGCGCGAGTTGGGTCTCCGCGACATCGCGAAAGGCAATCCGTGTCTGACCGAGAACGATATCTTGCGCCGCGCCGCTTGCCCGTTGCTCCGCCGTTTCGCCGACGCATACAAGCGGCCGCATGCCCTGGCCGAGAACCAGACGGACCTTGGCGTTCACAGTCTCATCGGTCTCGCCGAAGTATTGCCGCCGCTCCGAATGACCGATCTCAACCAGATCGCACCCGATCTCGGCGAGCATCGCGGCCGACACTTCTCCGGTGAAAGCCCCCTCCTCCGCCGGGCCGACATTTTGCGCGCCGATCAGGATTGGCATATTCGCCGCCGCGCGCATTGCCGTCTCAATGGCCGTGAACGGCGGTATGACGAAAAGCTGCGCCTCGGGCGCCGCCGGCAGATCGAATCTCGAAAGCGCATCGAAGAACGCCCGCGCATCCGCCTGCGTCTTGTTCATCTTCCAAGACGTCCCGATCCAAAACATGTGTAGATCCTATCCGGCGCGGAACATGGCGCAGTCGCAAGGGTGATCGAGCATTTCGGTCAACTCGCCATCGAGGTGATGGAGCGTCACCGACAGGCCCGCCATTTCAAGCGATGTGCAGTAGTTTCCGACCCAGGTCTTGTGCACCGTGATCCCAGCATCGTCGAGCCGCTGCCTGAGACGCCGGTTGACGATGTAAAGCTCCATCAGCGGCGTCGCGCCGAGCGAATTGACGAGGACAGCCACGCGATCGCCCTTTGAGGGGCTCATCTGCGCGAAGATCGCGTCGACGATCCGGTCGGTGATCTCGTCTGCCGTTTGAAGCGGCCCGCGATAAACCCCCGCCTCGCCATGGATGCCGAGCCCGATCTCCATTTCGTTGTCGCCGAGAGTGAAGCTCGGTTTCAGGGTTTGCGGCAGCGAACAGGGCGCCAGCGCGACGCCCATCGTGAACGTGTGGTCGTTGGACTTGCGGGCGATACGCTCGCACTCATCGAACGACAGCATTTTGTCGCAGGCGGCGCCCGCTGACTTGAAGATGAAGAAATTGCCGGCAACGCCCCGCCGCTTCTCCTTCTCCTTGATCGCCACATCGTCGGTCGACAACACGGTGCGGACTTCGATGTCGTCCATCGCCGCCATCTCCGCCGCCATGTCGAAATTCATAACGTCGCCGGCATAGTTGCCGTACATGAAGAGCACGCCGGCCCTGCCATTGGCTGCCCGGGCGGAATCGAGGATTGCGTCCGGCGTCGGCGACGTGAAGACGTCGCCAATCACAGCGACATCGGCCAGGCCTCGGCCGACGAAGCCGAGAAATGTCGGCTCGTGACCCGAGCCACCGCCGATGACCAGCCCGACCTTGCCGTCGCGCGGCCCGTCGGTCGCGACGATCGTGCGTGGCGCGCCTTCAGGCTGGCGCAGATGCTCCGGATGGGCCGCCAGAATGCCCTCCAGCATTTCCTCGATCACATGGTCCGGATTGTTGAGGACTTTCTTCGCCATCACGCCGCATCCCAGCCATTGCGAATGTGTGTGTAGCCGTCTTTGTAGACGGCCTCGGGGGACTCGGCGAAGTCGCGCCAGACGCGCGTCGCCGCCGCCAGCTCTGGCAGACCGCGCCCGAAGGATTCAATCGTCAGCCAGCCGTCATACCCGGACGCCTTGATCGCCTTGAAGGTCTCCGCCCAGGGCACATGGCCGCGCCCGGGCACGCCGCGGTCGTTCTCGGAAATATGGACATGGCGGACACAGCCGGCGTTGCGCGTGAAGGCGGCGACCGGATCGGTCTCCTCGATATTGGCGTGGAAGGTATCGTACATCGCCTGGATGTTTGGATGGTCGACAGAGGCGACATAGGCGGAGAGTTGGTCCATCGTCGTGACGAAATAGGTCTCGAACCGGTTGACCGCCTCAAGCGCGATGGTCACGCTGTTTGCCTGTGCATGCTCCCCGACGGCGCGATGGACATCGCGGGCACGCGCCCGTTCCTCATCCGTCGGTCCGGTGCCTGAGAAATGACCAAGGGTCTGATGCAGCGGCCCGCCGATGGCCGACGCGCCGAGCGCTGCCGTGCAGTCGATGCAATAGTTCAGGTAGTCCACCGCTGCCTGTCGTGCACCGGCGTCTTCGGACAGGGGGTTCTTGTCTTCCGTCGGGATGACACTGATCCCGGTGCGCCCGAGACCGATCTCGTCGAGCATCTTACCGAGCGCCGAAAAGTCGTCCGGCGAACCGTCAAAAATCGGGATCTCGACACCATCGTATCCGGTCGCTTTGAGGTCTTCGAGGATCGGCCGGTGCGCCTCCGTGACGCCCGTCGTCCAGAGCAACATGCAAAATCCGATCTTCATGGCGTCCTCTCCCCGTTGATTGACCGCGATCGCGGCTTTCTTGCTGTTATTTATAGGATATTTGGCGGCAAAGAGGGAAGCCGCAATGCGCTTCGTGACTTCCAATTATCGTGCTGCACCGGTAGAGTTTGCCGAAGGGTCGCCGGTCAATGAGCGGGCCTGGACGGGAGGACTGAATGGGCACGAATACCTATCCGAAACTACACAATGCTATGTGGCCGGGCCTGGTCGGAAAAGGGCCGGATTCAGAGCCGCCGATCGATCTCGACACCATGATCGACCTGACTGCGGCGGCCGAGGTCGACGGCGTCAAGTTCGACGGCATCGACATCTTCCTGGCCGATCCGCACACGTCCATCGATGTCGACGATGACGGCATCAAGGCGCTGGCCGACAAGGCCCAGGCGAAGGGTCTGGCCATCGGGTCGGCGGTGGCGCCGGTGTGGCCGCCCGTCGGCGGCGGTTCCGCGATGGGCTCGGCCGAGGAGCGCAAGCAGTTCGTCGCCATGGTCGAGAAGGCCTGCAAGATCTGTCAGCGGCTGACGGAGCTCGGCGTGCGGCCGTCCGGCGTCGTGCGGATTGACTCAGCCGCCGGTGTCGAGGACTGGGCCAAGGATCCCGCCGGCAACACCAAGATCATCGCCGAGACGTTCCGCGAAGCCTGCAATGTCGCCGAGGATCACGGCCAACGCCTGGCGGCGGAAGGTGAAATCTGCTGGGGCGGCATGCATTCCTGGCGCGATATGCTCGATCTGCTTGAAGCCGTCGACCGGCCGCAGACCCTCGGCTTCCAGGCCGACATGGCGCACACGCTTCTTTACACGCTCGGCCACAACGCGCCCGAGCACCGCATTCTGCCGAAGGACTATGACTGGTCCGATCGATCTATCCTCAAGGATGCCCTGAAGCAGATGACCGATGCGCTGAGACCCTGGACCATCGACTTCCATGTCGCTCAGAACGACGCGACGGTGAAAGGAATGGGCTCGCACGACAAGACCGGCCGCCACTGCATGGCCAACGACCCGAACGGCAAGCTCAACATCGCCGAAGATGCCGGGTTCTGGCTGCGCGACGGTGACGGCAACGTGACCAAGGCGATCCGCCATATCTGCTGGGATGGCTGCATGTTCCCGAACGCCGAACTGATGCGACAGGACACGTGGAACGATGTCTTGGCCGCTATGATCTCCGTGCGCGACGCGCATGGCTGGCAGGAATAAGGAGGCGGACCGATGGCGCAACAAGACCTCAGAGTCGGCCTGATCGGCTACGGCTTCATGGGCCGGACCCATTCGAATGCGTTTCGCAGCGTCAACAATTTCTTCGATCTCGACCGACGCCCGGTGCTGGCGGCTGTCTGCGCCCGAAACGAGGAACGCGCCAATGCGTTTGCCGCGCAGTGGGGCTATGAAAGCGTCGAAACAGACTGGCGCGCGTTGATCGCGCGCGACGACATCGATCTGATCGATATCGCCAGCCCGAACGACACGCACCACGACATCGCGATTGCCGCCGCCGAGGCCGGCAAAATGGTGATGTGCGAAAAGCCGCTCGGCCGCAACGCCGCTGAATCCGGCGCCATGGTCGATGCTGTCGAGAAGGCCGGCGTGGCGAACATGGTGTGGTACAACTATCGCCGCGTGCCTGCTGTCACACTTGCTAAGCAGTTGATCGATGAGGGAAAACTCGGTCGCATCTTCCACTATCGCGCCAAATTCCTGCAGGACTGGACGATCTCCGCCGATCTCCCGCAAGGCGGCGAAGGCCTCTGGCGGCTGGATGTCGATGTCGCCGGCTCCGGCGTGACCGGCGATCTTCTGGCCCACTGCATCGACACGGCGATGTGGCTGAACGGCGGGATCGACTCCGTGTCCGGCCTGACGGAGACCTTTGTCAAGGAACGCATGCACAATTTGACCGGCCAGGTGCAAAAGGTCGGCATAGACGACGCCAGCCTGTTCCTTGCCAAGTTCGCCAACGGTTCGCTGGCAACGTTCGAGGCGACGCGCTACGCCCGCGGCCATAAAGCGCTCTACACGCTGGAGATTAACGGCGAGCATGCCTCGATCTTCTGGGACCTTCACGATCTGCACCGGCTCGAATATTTCGACCACCGCGACGAGGGGCAAACGCGTGGGTGGCGGTCGGTTCACATCACCGATGGCGACCATCCGTATATGGACCATTGGTGGGTGCCCGGCCTGCAAATTGGATATGAGCACACCTTCATCCACCAGGCCGCCGATTTCATCGAGGGCCTGTCCTCGGGCACGCCGGCGGCGCCGACCTTCCGCGACGCGCTCGCCACCGATCTGGTCACCGACGCCGTTCTGCGCTCGGCGCAATCGGGCCAGTGGGAGAACGCGACGGGGTAACAGCCCCTGGCAAGTTCCGATTGCTGCGCCATGTCTCAGGAACGAAAACCCCGTTCCTGAGATTGTTGCGTAATGCCCGATACCGACCTTGTGCTGGTGCTCGGCGACCAGCTCACGCCGTCGCTGTCATCGCTCGAAGCCGCCAACAAGGCCAGCGCCCGTGTCTTGATGGTCGAGGTCGCCGAGGAGGCGACCTATGTCCGGCACCACAAGAAGAAGATCGCGTTCGTCTTCTCGGCGATGCGCCATTTCGCGGCGGCGCTCCGGTCCGACGGCTGGATGGTCGACTATGTCGCGCTCGACGACCCAGAAAACAGCGGATCGTTCACCGGTGAAATCGCGCGCGCGATCGACCGCCACGCGCCCGACAGGATCATAGTAGTCGAACCCGGCGAGTGGCGGGTGCGGACGGCAATGGACACCTGGGCCGAACGGTTCGGCATTCCCGTCGACACCCTCGAAGACGATCGGTTCCTCTGCTCCAGGTCAGATTTCGCCGAATGGGCCAAGGACCGCAAGCAGTTGCGCATGGAACATTTCTATCGCGAGATGCGGCGCAAGACCGGGCTGTTGATGGACAGCGACACGCCGGTCGGCGGTCGCTGGAATTTCGACACAGAGAACAGAAAGCGGGCCGATCCGGACTTATTCATGCCGGCACCGGCACGCTTCGATCCGGACGCGACGACCCGAGCCGTGCTCGCACTGGTCAGCGAGCGGTTCGCCGATCACTTCGGCGATCTCGAACCGTTTTGGTTTGCCGTGACAGCCGAACAAGCACAGGTCGCGCTTGACCGCTTCATCGAAACGGCCTTGCCGTTCTTTGGCGACTATCAGGACGCGATGCTTGAGAACGAGCGGTTCCTCTATCACGCGGTCCTTTCGGCCTACATCAATGTCGGGTTGCTCGATCCGCTGGCCATATGCCGGCGCGTGGAAGCGGAGTATCGCGCCGGGCGGGCGCCGCTCAACGCCGTGGAAGGCTTCATCCGCCAGATCATCGGCTGGCGCGAGTTCGTGCGGGGTCTCTATTGGCTGAAGATGCCGGGCTACGTTGAGCTGAACACCTTCGGCGCCGACCGCCCGCTGCCCGTGTTCTATTGGACCGGCGACACGGGCATGGCCTGCCTAAAGGCCGCGATCGACCAGACCAAGGAGGAGGCCTACGCCCACCACATTCAGCGCCTCATGGTCACCGGAAACTTCGCCATGCTCGCCGGCGTCGATCCCAAGGCCGTGCACGAGTGGTATCTCATGGTCTACGCCGACGCCTATGAGTGGGTCGAACTGCCGAACACGCTCGGCATGAGCCAATTCGCCGATGGCGGCATCCTTGCCTCCAAGCCCTATGCGGCAAGCGGCAACTATATCAACAAGATGTCCGACTATTGCGGTGCGTGCCGCTACGACGTGAAGCAAAAGATTGGCAAGGACGCCTGCCCATTCAACCCGCTCTACTGGGATTTCTTGGCGCGCAACGAACGGATCCTGCGCGGCAATCCGCGCCTTGCCCAGATCTATCGGACCTGGGATCGCATGTCCGCCGAGAAGAAGCAGGCCTATCGCGAGAGCGCAGCGGATTTTCTCGACACGCTGAGCTAGCGATTGCATCGCACATCTTGTCCGGCCGCAGGCTTTGGGCGCACAATTCGCGAGACGATTGAGGGGGTACCGCAATGTCCATCCACATCGGCGCGCAGCCGGGCGACATCGCCGAGACGGTTCTCCTGCCCGGCGATCCCTATCGTGCCCGCTGGGCGGCGGAGACGTTTCTGGACGAACCGCGCCTCGTTAACGAGGTACGCGGCATGCTCGGCTATACCGGCGCCTGGCGTGGTCATCCGGTCACGGTTCACGGCACCGGCATGGGCATGCCGTCGCTGTCGATCTACGTCAACGAGCTGATCAAGGATTTCGGCGCCCGGACCTTGATCCGCATCGGGTCCTGCGGCGGGATGGCGCCGCAGGTGGCGCTGCGCGACATCGTGATTGCCATGACGGCCTCGTCCATCTCGACTCCCAGCCGCGGCATTATGCGAGAACTGAACTTCGCGCCGGCGGCCGATTGGGGTCTGTTACGAGCGGCTGTCGCGGCGGCGGAGGCCAGGGGCACGGCCGTTCATGTCGGCGGCATCTACTCCGGTGATACGTTCTACGACGAGCGCCCGGATCTGATGGAGCAACTTGTCCGCCACGGAACGCTAGCCGTCGAAATGGAGGCCGCGGAACTCTACACCCTCGCGGCCCGCCACGGCTGTCGGGCGCTGGCTGTCGTTACGGTTTCCGACCACCTGACGACCGGCGAAGAGTTACCGGCCGCCGACCGAGAGCGCAGTTTCGGCGAGATGGTCGAAATCGCGCTGGAAGCGGCGTTTAGCCACTAATCCGCCAGCGCCACACCTTCCCGTCTCGGATCGCTACCGCCCTCAAGCGTACCGTTCGGTTTCACCTTGATGATGTTCAAGCCGCTGGTCATGGCGCCCACGCGGATCGTGTGCCCGCGTTGCTCCAGGCGCGGGATGAACGCGGAGCCTTCATGACCCTCTTCGATCTCGAACGGTCCATTGCGACTGCCGAAATTCGGGAGGTCGGCGACGGCCTGGGCATCGAGCCGCCAATCGATCGCGCCCACGATCCCTTTGACGACATAAGGAATGATCCGGCTGCCGCCCGGCGAGCCGAGCACCAACTCCAACGCGCCGCTTTCGGCGAAAACGAGTGTCGGCGCCATCGACGAGCGCGGCCGTTTACCGGGCTCCACACGGTTGGCGATGGGCCGACCCGCGTCGTCCTCAGGCCGGAAGGAAAAATCGGTCAACTCGTTGTTCAAGAGGAAGCCCCGCACCATCAACCGGGCGCCGAACGCTGACTCAATTGTCGTCGTCATCGACACGGCGTTGCCGTTGGCGTCGACGATCGAGATATGACTGGTGCCGGGGTTTTCGCGGCTGGCATCGGCACCGTTCACCACTGGTTCGATCGCCGGCGGCTCGCCGGGCTCCGCCTTCTCCATCGCGCGATCCGGATCGATCAAGGCGCGTCGGCTTGCGATGTACGCCCGGTCGAGCATGCCCTTGGCCGGCACGGCGACAAAATCGCTGTCGCCGACATAGCGATTGCGGTCGGCGAAGGCGAGCTTCTCCGCCTCGGCGATCCGGTGAAGCGCGGTGTCCGACATCGTCGGACCGATCCAACGCCCGTCGAGGAGTGCGAGCGTCTGCCCGACGGCCAGACCGCCGGACGACGGCGGACCCATGCCGCACACGGTGCGGCGACGATAGCGGCTGCACACCGGATCGCGGACCTTAGCGACATAATCTGCAAGGTCGATCAGCGTCATGTCGCCCGGCAAGCGCTCGGTGTTTTGAACGGCGGATACGATGTCGCGCGCAATCCCGCCCAGATAAAAGGCATCCGGCCCTTCGTTGGCGATCCGTTCCAAAGTGTCGGCGAGGTCGGAGTTCTGAAGGACATGGCCGACGGACCAGGGCGCGCCGGCCTCATCGAAGAAGTAAGCGCGTGCGGCCGGAAAGAACGCGTCCGCACCCATGCGGGTCAAGAGCCCATTGAGGCGCGGTCCAACCGCGAAGCCTGATCGGGCCAGTCGGATGGCCGGCTGAAAGAGATCGGCCCACGGCAATTTTCCGTGATTTTGGTGCGCCAATTCAAGCGCCGCCAACACACCGGGCACGCCGACCGATAAGCCGCTGAAAACGGCTTCGGGCCAAGGCAGCGGAGTCCCGGCATCGTCCAGAAACCGATTCTCTGTCGTCAGTTTCGGCGCAGTTTCACGGCCGTCATAGGTTGTGACCAGCCGGTTCTCGCCCTCGAAATGGAGAATGAAGGCGCCGCCGCCGATGCCGGAGGACTGCGGTTCGACGAGGGTCAGCACCATTTGCGCGGCGATTGCGGCGTCGATGGCGCTGCCGCCGGCGCGCAAGATATCCCGCGCCGCCTCGCTGGCGGCCGGATGCGCGGTCACGGCCATGTGGGTCGTGCCAGTGATGGATGGACGGACGGATTGTGCCCCGGTCGCGGCTTCCGGTTCGGCCTGCGAGACCTGGGCGGAAGCCGGAAGATTCAGCATTAAAGCGGCGAATCCGGCAAGCAAGAGGGGGCGAAGACGCTTCATCGATATGTCATCCTGCGTTGCGCGGCGCCGCTCCGCGCGTCATCATTTCGACACAGTTGTAGCCGCGCGACCGGGCGCTGTCATGTTTCGCGTTGCGGCAAGTCACGGAAATCGGGGAGAAAATGACGGATTCGGACCTCATCGTGATGGCGGCTCCCAATGGTGCGCGCAAGACCAAGCTCGATCATCCGAACTTACCGATCACCCCGGATGAGATCGCAGCCGAGGCCAAGCGCTGCGCGGCTGCAGGTGCGGCCGTTGTCCACATTCATGTTCGAGACGAGGCCGGGGGGCATTCTCTTGATCCCGGGCGGTATCGGGAAGCCATCGCGGCGATCCGGGACCTGGCCGGGGATCGGGTGATTGTCCAGATCACCAGCGAGGCGATGGACCAGTACACGCCCGATGAACAAATCGCGACGATCAAGGCGGTTAAGCCGGAAGCGGCTTCCATTGCGCTACGGGAGATCTGCCCGTCACCCGACGACGAAGCCGTCGCGTTCGCATTCTTTCGCTGGATGAAGGACGAAGGCGTGTGGCCACAGTTCATCCTTTATGACGCCGCCGACACCGAGCGTTTCAAGGCAATGATGAATGCCGCTCACATCCCTTTCGCTCACCCCTATTGTCTTTATGTCTTGGGCCGCTATACGCCCGGCCAGATCAGCGCGCCGGCGGACCTCGATCCGTTTCTGGCCGCCATGGCGGATGCCCCGCCCCATCGCTGGGCGGTTTGCGCGTTCGGACGTGGCGAAGCGGCCTGCGTCAAACAGGCGCTCTTGCGTGGCGGCGACATACGGGTCGGCTTTGAGAACAACATGATGATGCCGGACGGACAGGTCGCCAACACCACATCTGAGCTGGTCGGCCTGGCGCGTGAGGCGGGTCTGGCCACTGGACGGCGGCGCCTGGACGCGGCTGCCGTACGGGCGAAAACCAGCGATTGGATCGGCTGATTGCCCAAGCCTTGGCATTTGGTCACGAATTCTCCATCTTCTGGAGGCAAGTCTCGCTGAAATGGCAAAGGGGCATTGCGTGTCGAATCGTCTTCTTTCGTCGCTCGTCGGCGCCGGTCTTGCGCTCGGCGTCGCTGTGCCAGCGCTCGCGCACCCACATGTGTTCATCGATAGCCGGTCCGAGTTCGTGATGGATGAGACGCGCAGTCTCACCGCGGTCCGTCACAAATGGACGTTCGACCCGGCCTTTTCCGCCTACGCGCTGCAAGGTCTCGACGAGAACGGCGACGGCGAATATTCCCGCGAGGAACTGGCCGAACTGGCGCAAGTGAACGTCGAATCGCTTGCAGAGTATGAGTTTTTCACCTTCGTCGAATCCGGTGGAACCGAGGTCGTATTCAACGAGCCGATCAACTACTGGCTCGACTATGACGGCGTGCAACTCACGCTGAACTTCACACTGCCTTTGGTCGAAACCCTGTCGATTACCGAGCAGCCGGCCACCATGCAGGTCTATGATCCGACCATTTTCGTGGCGTTCTTCCTCGACAAGGAAGAGCCGGCAACTTTCGCCGGCGGCAACGGCGCCTGCACGATGGAGCATGTCACGGTCGGCGAGAACAAGCTCGATTCGACCACCGATTTCTCCGATGACTTCCTGGCTGCGATCGACGAGTTGGACAATTTCGCCTCGCAGTTCGCCGAGGAGATCAAGCTGACGTGCGCACAAGGCGCGGGATAGCCGGCCCGCTTGTCGCGGCTGCCATTTTCATTCTCTTGATTGCCGGTGCCGGAGAGGCGCTTGCTCAAGCGACGCTCTTGCGTCCTGATCCGAATGCCGCGCAAGCGCCGACGCCCACGGGCTTTGCCGCCTGGGTCGCGGCGCAGCAGTCGGCCTTCTACAAGCTTTTGATCGATGCCCTGGTGGCGTTTCGCGAGTCGCCGATGGCGGGCGTGTGGCTTGTGGCTGCGAGTTTTCTCTATGGGATCCTCCATGCTGCCGGCCCGGGCCACGGTAAGGCGGTGCTCGGATCCTATATGCTGGCCAGCCGCGCGGCGGCGCGGCGTGGGGCGCTTTTGGCGCTGGTGTCGAGCCTCGTCCAAGGCGTCACGGCACTCATCGCCGTCGGTGTCCTTGCCGTCGCTCTCAATGCGACGGGCGCACGGATTTCGGAAAGCGTGTGGACGCTGGAGCGGATCAGTTTCGCGATCCTGACCCTGTTCGGCCTTTGGATGCTATGGCGCAAGGTCGTGCAGCCAATCATCGCGCCGGCGAACCATGCCAATGATCACGCCCACGATCATGTGCACGGCGCGGACTGCGGCCATGCCCACCTACCTGAGGCGCAGGCGATGGAGGGGCGCATCCCATTCGGCCAGGCAGCAAGCCTCGTCGCGTCCATTGGAATGCGGCCGTGTTCCGGCGCGATTATCGTGCTCATTTTCGCCCTGTCGCAGAACATGGTCTGGACCGGGGCGCTCTCCGTCTTCGCGATCAGCCTCGGCACGGCGATCACAGTGTCCGCTATCGTGCTGGGTGCCGTCGGCGGGCGGACCCTGGTGATGCGGCTTGCCGCCGGCGACCAGGGAAGAGCCGAGACGGTTCAGCGCGCGATCGAGGGTCTTGGCGCTTTTCTGATCTTCGGCTTCGGCTTGGTGCTCCTGATCGGTAGTTTCGGCCCGCGGCCCGCGCTATTTTAAGGTCAGTTCGATCGGTTTGCCGTGGGGCGTGCGGGCGGCCGCGGCCAGCCAGTCCGCGCTGAGGCCGGTAAGGTTATCCGCCGATGCCACGCCCTTTTCCGCAATCAGACATTCCAGCGCCTTCAACCAGTAGCGGAAATAAGCGGTCCCTTCCGCGTCATCGCGGCAATCATCCTTGGCGATCTCGGCGCCGAGCCGTTCCGCCCATTCCGTCGCGGAGAATACGCCCGCGTCCAAGAGGGACTGCTGTAGCGCAAAGACTTTCGCCTCCCAGGGCGCGGCGAATACCCGCTCGGCGTCACGCTGGCTCAAGGTAGGGCTCCCACAGATCGATGAAGACATCGGCGGCCGTCGTCTCGGCACCCCAAAGGTCCTCTGCCGCGAACCGGACGCTATAGAGCCATTGCGGGTCCTCGCCGCCGCCATGGGCGTTCGCATCGGGGAAGACGTGAAAGCCGTGCACGGCGTGAATCGAGCCGGTGCGGCCCATGGCGTAGGACGGAAGCCGCGTGTGGGTCGGCGGATTGGTGAGACGGGTCTGCACGGAGTCGCTCACTGAGAAGCGAGGCTTTGCATCCGTCGGTCGGTCATAGGACCCACTGGAGGCAAGTGCATTGGCCGTATTCTCGCCGGCCAGCACGCGCGCGACTGGCTTTGCTGCAACGGACACGGCGCCGCTCTCGATTTCGTCCGCCGTAGCCAAACCATGTTCAGTCAGAAGCTTTTCAAGGCCGGCCAGCCAGATCTCGTAATAGCTGGACGCCAGATAATCCGCCGGCGGCAGAGACTCCCGCGCATGACGCGATGTATCAAGCGGCCATGATCCCGTTGCCCCCATTGCAACCACCAGAGCAAGGGCACGCTTCTCCCACTCGGCATGAAAGGGCGGCTCGTCGGCTTCCGGGACCACTGGCCCGAAGCCGTGGCGGCCGCCCAGGTCCTGTGCGCCCTTCATGCGCCTGCCGCTTCCGGCGCAAGCGCCAGACCGGTGCCGATCATCGAATCGCGCGTGACCAGGGCGGCAAGCTGTTCCTCGCTCCAACCCTCCGTCCCGTCCGGCCGTTCGGGGATGACGAGATAGCGAATTTCGGCCGTTGAATCCCAGACGCGGATGTCGGTCTCTTCGGGCAGCGCGATGCCGAAATCGGCCAGAACCCCGCGCGGGTCCTGGACGGCGCGGGCGCGGTAGGGCGCTGATTTGTACCAGACCGGCGGCAGGCCCAATACCGGCCAGGGATAGCAGGAGCACAGCGTGCACACGACCATGTTGTGAACGCCATCGCCATTCTCCAGAGCCACCATATGCTCGCCCTGGCGTCCGGTGAATCCGAGAGAAGCGATCGCCTCCGTTGCATTCTCTTGAAGCGCATCGCGATAGGACGGATCGAGCCAGGCCTTGGCAACGACTTTGGCGCCGTTGCGCGGGCCGATCTTCGTTTCATAGGTGTCGATGATGACATCGAGCGCCGCCGGATCAATGTAGCCCTTCTCGGTCAAGACGGTTTCAAGCGCCCTGACCCGCGCTTCAAGCGCGCTCATATGCGATCCGTGATCGGTGTCGTGACGATGGGCCATGTCAGCCGCTGCCCTTTCAATCCAGGCCCAGGGAGCTTAGCGTTATAGCAACCAAGAAAAAAGCGGCGGAAGACGGGGTGGAGCCATGACCGGGATCGGGCCAGTTCAGGCGGTGGTGTTCGACGCCTATGGGACACTGTTCGATATCCATGCACCGACGGCAAAGGCGGCCGAAACGATGGGCGATGACGCCAAGGCGGACGCCCTTGGCAAATTGTGGCGCGAGAAGCAGTTGCAGTATTCCTGGCTGCGCAGCCTGATGGGACACTATGTCGACTTCTGGACGGTCACCCAGGACGGACTCGACTATGCCCTGGAAGCCCTCGATCTCGCCGATCCGGACTTGCGCAAGCGCCTTTTGGACCTTTACTTCGAGCTTGACGCTTATCCCGATGCCATTTCGACGTTGGAACGGCTGAAGGCGGCCGGGATGCGCACCGGCATCCTCTCCAACGGATCGAAGGACATGCTGAGCGCCGCCGTATCGTCGTCGGGCGCCGACGCGCATCTCGATGCTGTGCTCTCGGTCGCCGATGCCCACGTCTTTAAGCCCGACGGCGTGGTCTACGCCCTGGCGGAGGGCCGGTTCGGTGTTCGGGCGTCGGAGATGGCGTTCGTCTCCTGCAATGGCTGGGACGCTTGGGCATCGGCGGCCTATGGCTTTCGCACCGTCTGGCTGAACAGGTTCGGTCTGCCGCCGGAACGCCTACCCGGCGAGCCGAAGGCGGTCATCGCATCGCTCGACGAGCTGCCGGCGTTGATCACGAGCGCTTGAGGCGAATGTCGGCGATTGCTAATGCACCGACACATCGTTAGGGTCCGCGCCGATTTTCCGGCCGCCGAATGCCGGACCACGTGAGAGGCGATCATGTCCACGGCGTCTTTGGCGACAGCACCGATCGAAAACCACGCCCAGCTCGTCGAATGGCTGGAGGATGGCGCCAAGCCCGATTCCAAAGACTGGCGGATTGGCACCGAACACGAAAAATTCGGGTTCCACACGGCGGACCTGTCACCGCTCGCCTATGAGGGCGAAGCCGGCGTGCGCGCGATGCTGGAAGGTTTGCGCGATCGTTTCGTTTGGACGCCGGTCATGGAAGGCGAAACCATCATCGGCCTAAAGGATCCGAACACCGGTGCTTCGGTCTCGCTGGAGCCGGGGGGACAGTTCGAGTTGTCCGGCGCGCCGCTGGCGACGCTGCACCAGACCTGTTCTGAGGTCCACACCCATCTGGCCCAGGTGCGCGACGTTGCCGAACCGATCGGTATCGGTTTTCTCGGCATGGGCTTCTCGCCACTTTGGACCCTCGCCGACACGCCGATCATGCCCAAGGGCCGCTACAATATCATGCGCGCCTATATGCCGGAAAAGGGGTCGCGTGGCCTCGACATGATGTTTCGCACGGCCACGGTGCAGGTCAATCTCGACTTCGCGTCGGAAGCCGACATGGTCAAGATCATGCGGGTCGGGATCGCGCTCCAGCCGATCGTGACGGCGCTATTTGCCAACTCACCCTTTACCGAGGGCAAACCCAACGGTCATCTGTCGCTGCGTGCCGCGATCTGGACCGATGTCGATCCGGACCGCACGGGCCAACTGCCGTTCGTCTTCGAGGATGGGTTCGGCTATGAGCGCTACGCCGACTATGCCCTCGACGTGCCCATGTATTTCGTAACGCGGAACGGCCATTACCATCGCGCCACGCATGTGACTTTCCGGCAATATCTGGATGGCGCCTTGCGCGATGAGCTTCCAGGCGTCGAGCCGACCCTTGGCGATTGGGAGGATCATCTCACCACGCTGTTTCCCGAGGTTCGGCTGAAGCAGTTCATTGAGATGCGCGGTGCCGACGGTGGTCCTTGGCGGCGGCTTTGCGCGCTGCCGGCGTTTTGGACCGGCATCGTCTACGACAAAGCTTGCCTCGACGCCGCCTACGATCTGGTCAAGGATTGGTCGGTCGACGACCTAGCTGCGTTGCGGGAGGATGTGTCGACAAAGGGCTTCTCGGCGCATGTCGCGGGCCGCGGCGTATTGGAGATCGCCGACGCGGCCGTCGATATCGCCCGCGAGGGACTTGCGCGCCGGCGTAATCTTGACGGCACCGGCGAGGACGAAACGCGCTATCTGTTTGCGCTCGAAGACAGCGTCGCCACCGGCAAGACACCGGCCTGCGACCTCCTGGATCTTTATAACGGCCCCTGGAAGGGCGACATCACACGGCTCTTTCGCGATCACGCCTATTGATCGAATAGATCAAACTTAGCGATTGGACAGGGCGAGGTTTGCTGGGCAAGGTGTCGCGCCTTACGACCAAGTCGTGTCATGACCGATCAAGTAGCATCCCTTGCGCCCCCAACACGCCCGCCGGACCGGAACCTGTCCGCTCCAGGCGGCGTCAATCTCGGATTGTTCGCCGCAACGCTCTTTGCCTGGGGAACAAGCTGGTATGCATTGAAGATCAATGCGGCGGCCGGCGTCGCCGAAGAGGTCTCCATTCTCTATCGCTTCGGGATCGCGGCGGCTGTCATGGCGGCTTGGGTGGTTCTGCGCGGGCGCAAGGCCCGCTTTCCGATATCCGCCCATCTGCGGTTCGCGACCATGGGCGCGATGATGTTCTCCTTCAATTTCCTGTGCTTCTACCACGCGTCGGACACGATTCCGTCCGGCTATCTGGCCGTTTTATTCTCCCTGGTCTCGATCATGAACACGCTTGTCGCCGCAGTGCTTGCGCGCACCCGTCCCGACCCCCGCGTGCTGTTTGCGGCGGGTCTTGGCGTGAGCGGCATCGCAACGATCTTCTGGCCGCAGATCGCCGGGCAGGCGATCAACGGTCCGGTGCTGGGCGCTGTCGGCCTATGCATCTTTGGGAACTGCCTGTTCGTCGCCGGCAATATGATCTCCGCTCGTACGCAGGCCGCCGGGATTCCGGTCGCTGAGGCAAACGCCTGGGGCATGGCGTGGGGCGTCGTCTGGATGGCGGCGTTCGTCGCCTTGCGGGGCTTGCCCGTAACGTTCGAGTGGAGCGTTCCCTATGTTGGCTCGCTGTTATGGCTCTCGGTCTTTTCATCCGTCGTCGCTTTTGCGGCCTATCTCACGCTTTTGGGCCGCATCGGCGCCGGCCGCGCCGGCTATTTGACCGTGATGTTTCCAGTCGTCGCCTTGCTGATTTCAAGCGTTTTGGAAGACTATCGATGGACGATGACGTCCTTGATCGGCCTGACACTCGTGCTCGCCGGCAACGCCATCGTGGTCTGGACACTCCAAAAGAGACTGTCATGACCCAGCCGGCGACGGATCCGATCGCGATCACAAAGGCCATTTTCCACCAGGCCCCCTTCGTTGCCGATATCGGCTACGAACTGACGCGCGTCGAGCCCGGCTTTGTCGAGACTCGACTGACGGTCAAGAAACGCCATTGCCAGCATCACGGGTTCGTCCATGCCGGCGTGCAGGCGACCATGGCCGATCATTCCGCCGGCTGTGCGGCCACGACGTTGTTGGACCCCGGTCAGGCCGTGCTGACGGCCGAGTTCAAGATCAATCTGCTGCGGCCAGCCAAGGGAGATGCGCTTGTCTGCCGCGCTCGGGTGCTAAAGCCGGGGCGCACGCTTTGCGTCGCGGAATCCGACGTGTTCGCCGTGAGCGATGGAACCGAGACGCACGTCTCGCGCACCGTGGTAACACTGTCGGTGGTAACAATCCCAGAAGGCGGTTAATGCATGGTCCCGAAAAGTGCGCGCGGTTTTCGGACAAGACCATGCTCAAAGTCAAAGCCGGGGAAGTGCCTCGTCCACACCGCCGGTGAATTCGTCGACCCGACCGGACCGGGCAGTCGGCGGCAGGCCGTCGCGGAGTCGCTTTGAGACAATGTCGGCGTCGACATCGCCTTCTCTCGGCTTCAGATCGGTCGGCGCATCTGGTTTGGCGCCCGCAAGCGCGACGGGTGCACCGGGGGTCTCCGACTCGCCAGTCAGCACCATCTCCCACACATCGGGGCGCACGGGCCGAGCGGCATCCGGGCCAGCCTGACCGGGCGCGACCTGCAATGCCGCGATCGCCGAGACCGAGCCGAGCAGTTTGTCGATTTCCTGCTGCGCGTAGAACGCGATCTTACTGCGGCCGGCCGAAGCGAGATTGATGCCATCGCTTGTCCGCAGTCGCCGAACTTGGCCTTTCTCGTCCGGGCCGGTTGACACATAGCGGCCGTTCTCGTCGGCAAAACCGTCCCAAATGTCCACATAGGTGACGCCGGGCACCTCGCCGGCAGCCTGCTGTTGAACGTCGTTCAAAAACGCGATCTTTCGCGACAAAGAGGATTTTTGCATCGACGGCACGCCGACCCAAACCACCGGCTTCCCGGCCGAGACGATGGAACGCATCAGGGTCGTCGCCCGTTCTTTGTAAGCCGCCGACCATTCCTCCGCGCCGAATGTGATCGGCGGTCGACGGAAGGCCTGGCCGTCATTGGCACCGACGACGACCGCCACGAGGTCGACCCGCTTCTCGGTGGTTAAGAACTCCTCGGCGCGGGCCTGCCAGTCGAAATGGTCCGCGCGCACGAGACCGGACGATGGCATGGACCGATCGATCACAACGATCGTCGGATTATCGGCATAGGTATTGCGCAGACCGCGCGCCAGGCCGGCAGCCAGGAAGTCGCCAATCACCAATATAACGCGGGCGTCTTCGCTTTTGTTCGGCGTCGCGACCACGCGCCGGGCCGTTTGCCGCGCTGCCGGGTTCGAGCTACGGCGCGCCGTTGAACGGCGCTTGGTCGAACGCTGGCGAACGACAATCTTGCGCTTCGCACGACGTTTGGTCGCGCGTTTCTTGGTACTGCGCTTGCCGACCTCGCGCGACGGACGTGGCGCGTCGCGGCGTTTGAACAGGTTTCGGAAGATGTTGCCGCGTTTCTTTTCCTGCGCGATGGCTTCGCCCGACGTTGGCGAACCGTCCAGCGGAGCGAAGAGGGCAATGCAAAACGCCGCCAACGCGATCATCAACGTCGATCCGCGGCACATGCCAAGTGCCATCGCTCATCCTCCGGCGCGCAGTCGTTTCAACAATGACCGGGATGGGTAACCGTCGGCAACCAACCCCGCGGACCGTTGAAAGGCCCGCACGGCGCTTCTGGTCCTGGGACCCACCTTACCGTCAATGCCGCCGGCCGAAAACCCGCGCCGGTTCAAAATCGCCTGAAGCTCGCGGCGCTCAGCGACATCGAGCGGCGTTTCAGCGCGGGGCCAAGGGGTTGCAAACGGGCCGTCGCCGCGGATTCGGTCCGCCAAATGGCCGATGGCCAGCGCATAGGCGAAAGCGTTGTTGTAGCGCCGGATAACACGATGATTCTTAAAGAGCAGAAAGGCTGGCCCGCTAGCGCCGGCCGGCAAAACCAACGTCGCGTCGCCCCCCGCTGGATCAAGGTTTGAGCCATCGGCGTGAACGATGCCGGCGTGCTTCCATGCGGCGATTGGCCGCGCCTCGGCACCGTCCGCGAGCGTGAAGTCGAAACCGGCTGGCAAACGCACTTCATAGGCCCATGGCGCGCCGGTCCGCCATCCGGATTTGGCGAGGTAGTTGGCCGTTGAGGCGAGCGCGTCGCCCACGGAGTGCCAGATATCGCGCCGACCGTCGCCGGTGAAATCGACGGCATAGGCGTTGTAGGTTGTTGGAATGAACTGCGTATGGCCCATCGCGCCCGCCCAGGAGCCGGTCATCTGGCCAGCGGCGATGTCGCCGCGTTCAATGATCTGTAAGGCTGCCGTCAACTGTGTGCGGCCAAACTTCGCGCGTCGCCCGCCCTGGCAGGCAAGTGTTGCCAAAGAGCGGATTGTCGGCTTGACGATTTCGGGATTGTCGAGCACCGCGCCGTAGGCGGACTCAAGACCCCAGATCGCTAAAAGGATATGCCGATCAATGCCATAGGTCGCTTCGATAGCGGCAAGCTGACGCCGATACCGGCGCTTCATCTTTCGCCCGTCGGCGACTCTGCGATCCGAGACCGCGCCGTCCAAATACTCCCAAATCGGCTTGGTGAATTCGGGCTGGCGAGACGCTTTTTCCAAGACCTCTGGATCCGGTCTGACGCCGCGTAGCGCGGTGTCGAACACGGCTTGTGAAACCCCAGAGGCGGTCGCGCTCGAACGCAGGGCGGATACGCAATGCGCAAAGCTGTTGGCGCTGGAATCGGTGGCATAGACCGTGGCGCCAATCGCCAGGCCTGCCAGGAGTGCTGAACGTTGCATCGTTCCTCAATCCATTGGGTCGATGAATGGGACTACGCTGTACGAGCCGCCAGGTTCGTGACATGTATGGCGGCGTCTTCGCGTCGGCTGTGTTGCCGACAATTGAGTCATCCGTTAGGCAGCGGCCGATCTGTTATGGAGTCGCCGTTCCCAGTCGAGCGCGGACTTGACGATCCCCTCAAGGTCATCGTGCCGGGGTGACCAGCCGAGCGTGGTGCGAATGCGCTCGGCCATGGCGACAATCTCCGCCGGATCGCCGGGCCGCCGGTCCGCCAGCTTGACCTCGAAATCGACTCCGGACACGGTCTTCACCGTTTCGGCGACTTCGGTGACGGTGAAGCCTTTACCATAACCGCAATTGACCACCAGTTCGGCTCCGTCATCGCGCAAATAGTCGAGCGCCAGGCCGTGGGCACGGACCAGATCGGTGACGTGGATGTAATCGCGGATGCAGGTGCCATCGCGGGTGTCATAGTCCGTGCCGAAGACATCGAGATGGCTGCGATGCCCGAGCGCCGCCTGGCACGCGACCTTGATGAGGTGGGTGGCGCGCGGCGTCGATTGACCGCTGCGGCCGGCGGGATCGGCGCCCGCGACATTGAAATAGCGAAGCGCCGCATAGCGGAAGTCGTGCGCGGCCGCCGTATCGCGCAGCATGATTTCGGTCATGCGCTTCGAGGAGCCGTAAGGCGACATGGGATCGAGCCGGGCGTCCTCGGGCACCGGAATAGTGTCGGGCATGCCATAAACGGCCGCGGTCGACGAGAAGATGAAGTGCCGGACGCCGGACCGCACCGCCGATTCGATCAAAGCCCGCGATTTGACCGTGTTGTTGAAATAGTAGCCAAGCGGATCGGTCACCGAATCGGGAACGACAATGGAGCCGGCGAAGTGAATGATGGCGTTAACGCCATGAGCGGCAATGACGGCTTCAACGAGGTCCTGATCGCCGATATCGCCGGACACCAGCGTCGCCTTTTCGTGCACCGCCCAGTCGAAGCCCGTCGACAAATTATCAACGACAACAACGTCTTCGCCGCGATCGACCAGTTCCAGAACCATGTGGCTGCCGATATAGCCGGCGCCGCCTGTCACGAGTACGGTCATCTTTTGTCCAGTGCTTAGACAGATGAATAACACGTCAAGTGTTCACACAAACCCTTTCATTAGCGTAAGCAAAGCGGGCCGGACGCCACCGCATCGGACGAACTATGAAGAAAATCCGCAAAGCCGTGTTTCCCGTCGCTGGCCTGGGTACGCGTTTCCTGCCGGCGACCAAGGCGGTCCCAAAGGAAATGCTCACTGTCGTCGACAAGCCGGTCATCGAATATGCCGTCGAGGAAGCACGGGCGGCGGGCATCGAGCATTTCGTCTTCGTCACCGGCCGCAACAAGGGCGTGATTGAGGACCATTTCGATATCCAGGTGGAATTGCAAAGCACGTTGAAGGCGCGGGGCAAGACGGCCGAACTGGAGGCCTTATCCGCGAGTTTGCCGGTGGCGGGCACCGCCACATTCACGCGCCAGCAAGAGCCCCTTGGCCTTGGCCATGCGGTGTGGTGTGCCCGTGACATCGTCGGCGACGAACCATTCGCGCTGCTTTTGCCCGACATGGTGATGAAGGGTGAACCGGGCTGTCTGGCACAGATGATGGAGATCTATGACGCCTATGGCGGCAACGTCTTGTCGCTGGAGGCTTGCGATCCGGAGCATGTCAGCCGCTACGGCATCGTCGGGCTCGGCGAGCCGGCCGGAAAGGGGCACCGTCTCACCGAGATGATCGAAAAACCGTCGGTCGATGCCGCACCCTCCAATCTCTTCATCAACGGCCGCTATATTCTTCAGCCGGAGATCATGGGCCTCTTGGCCCGGCATGAGCGCGGCGCCGGCAACGAAATCCAACTCACCGACGCCATGATCAAACTGGCCGAAAGCCAGGCCTTTTACGGCGTCAAGTTCAACGGCAAGAGCTTCGATTGCGGCAACAAGGTGGGGTTCTTGGAGGCCAATGTCGCCTTTGCGCTCGATCGTAGCGACATCGCCGCCGAGTTTCGCGACGTTGTCACGGCGCTGCTTGCCGAAAACGGCGCAGGATAGGCGCCGCCGGACAGCTTCTTCATTATGCCTCCACGCCGATGGACTCCGCCAGTTCATGGCGCAGCCAGCGTTCGAACGCCCGCGTGTTCGCGGTCGGCCGCGTGTTGTGCGCCGTGATGAACCAATATGAATTGCCGGTCGGATAACGACCTGGAAACGGCTCGACCAGGCGGCCGGCCGCCAGTCCGTCACAGGCGAGCGTCTCCCAGGCGAGGAACACACCCTGGCCGGCCACTGCTGCGTCGAGACACAGCGATGCGTCGGAGAACACTGGACCCTCGTCCAGGATATCCTCATTGAGTCCGTTCGGATCGAGCCAGACATTCCAGCCGAACATGGCATGTGGGTCTCGGATAATCGGTACGCGCGCCAGATCGTCGACGGTTCTCAGTCGATTGGCCATTTCCGGACTGCAAACCGGGAAGACGCGATGGTCGATCAGCTTGTCGGCCCGGACATTCGGCCAGGGTCCGCGGCCGATTCGGATGCAAATGTCGACGTCGGACGTGTTCGGATCGGCGCGCTCGACCGTCGCGTCGACCCGGATCCGGATGCCGGGATGGGCGGCGTTGAACTCTTGCAGGCGCCAGACCAGCCACTTCCCGGCAAACACCGGCGCGACGGACACCGTTAGCGTATTCTCGGCGGTTTGGCGCGCAATGGACACGGCAGTGGACAGTTCAAAGAGTCCACGGGTCAAGTGCGCAAGGATGTCCGCGCCTTGCGCTGTCGGCGTTAGGCCCTTTCGAGAGCGCTCGAACAAGATCCGGCCGAGCTGCAGTTCGGCCTTTTGCACTTGTTGGCTGACGGCGCCGACCGTGACATTCAGTTCGTCCGCCGCCGCGCGCAACGTGCCGAGCCGGCCAACCGCTTCGACCGCCCTCAGCCCGTTCAAATGCACGGCATTCAGGTTTTTCATATAGTTTTCCTAAAGCAAGAATAGGAATTTATCCATTAAAATCAATGGAACTGTCGCTTAGATCGTAGGCATGCTTAAGTTTATGAATGCTCTGATCAACCGGTATCGGGGTCACCCATTGCACGCTGATGCCGGATCGAATTGCAATCCGCGCTGGTGGCGCGATCCGTTGTCGCATCCGGACCTAGAGCGCATGTCGCTGGTCGAACTGGCTGATTTGCCCTTCGATCGAAACGCTTTGGCGGCGGATGACCCGCGACCGACGGCGGTCGCGGTCAAGCGGGAAGCAGCGCCTCGGCCTGATTGCGCGTCGGCATCGACGGCGCCGTGCCCGGCCGGATAACCTAAACTCCGACCGTCGCGCCCTCCGTCTTCAACCCGTCTGGCGAGGGTCGCTGGCGCCGGCAGGGCAATCGGACGAGTTGGCTACGTGAATCGTCTGGCGATCAACCGATCGAGCGACAGGGGTCCCGAGCCGCGCGCGACGATGACCAGAAGGACCACGCTGGCAAGACCATGGGCGGCCAAGTCGTCGGGCGCGATGTAGACCTGCGCGATGAGCGTCATCAGCAGCAGGATCACGGCCACAAAACGCGATCCGAGACCGATTGCGATGAGGATCGGCAGGATATGCTCCGCAACGGTCCAGAGATAGGCCGCGACATACGGATTGATGAGCGGAAGTCGGTAGTCGAACTCGAACGTGTAGAGCGTGTCGGTCTTGACCGTCACGCCCTCGGCTTTCTCCCGACCCGACTGCCACACGACGATTGCAATGACCAACCGGGCGAGTGTCAGATACGTCCAGTCGGGAATGGCGGCCATCCAGCACACCAGATGCCGGACGACGGCGACAACGGGATGGCGCACGGCCGCAGGATTGGTTCGGGGCAGTTCGGACATGGCGTGTCCTTCGTGAAGCGCCGCGATCATAGCGATCCGATGCCGGCGCTCAACAAACGAGCTATCACGCTTCGGAGATGACCTTTCGTTTGGTTTCGTTTTGAGCTAAGCTCCCGCAAACGAAAGCTGCCGGTGACATGCACCTACTGCCGCGCCATGCCGCGATCATGGAAATCGCAAAGACCGAGGGCCGCGTTCTGGTCGACTCGCTGGCCGAACGGTTCGCCGTTTCGCCGCAGACGATCCGCAAGGACCTCAACGCGCTGTGCGAAGCGCGTCATCTCAATCGGGTCCATGGCGGCGCGCTTTTCCCGACCGGGCGCGCCAATGTGGAATACGAAGCGCGGCGCCGGCTGGCATCCGCTGAAAAGGAAGCCATCGGCCGGGCCGCCGCTGCCCTGATCACCGACAACGCGTCGCTCTTCATCAATATCGGCACGACCACGGAGGCGGTCAGCGGTGCGCTCGAAGGGCACTCCGGATTGATGGTCATCACGAATAATATCAATGTTGCCAATCGGATGCGCTTGAACCCCGACACCGAAGTGGTGATCACGGGCGGTGTCGTTCGCTCCTATGATGGCGGCGTGGTCGGCGAGGCGGCGGTTGATTTCATCAAGCAGTTCAAGGTGGACTTCGCCGTCATCGGAACGTCCGCGATCGATCAGGACGGCGCGCTTCTCGATTTCGATTATCGCGAGGTGAAGGTCGCACAGGCGATCATCGAGAACGCCCGTCACGTCATCCTGGTATCCGATTCGTCGAAATTCGAGCGCACCGCGCCCGTGCGGATAGGTCATGTGTCGCAAGTCAACACGTTTATCACGGACCGCTGCCCAGTTACCGCCGTCCGGCGCATGTGCCTGGAGTCGGACGTTCGTTTGATCGAAACCGAAACAGCGGCTTGATCTGTATCGCCAGGCGCGCGCGCTGAAGTTCGGAAAATTTCGTTTGACATGCGATTTGATTTCGTATCGAATTAATTATCTTTCGCATTAGCAGCAAAAATTGTGCATTGCGAAATTCGCCAAGGGGGAGGCAGTGGCGAACGACGCCGCATACGACATTTTCATTATCGGTGGCGGTATCAACGGCTGCGGCATCGCGCGGGACGCGGTCGGACGGGGATATGCGGTCGGGTTAGCCGAGATGAGCGACCTTGGAAGCGGCACGTCGTCCGGGTCGACCAAGCTCGTACATGGTGGCCTGCGCTATCTCGAACATTATGAGTTCCGGCTGGTGCGCGAAGCGCTCTTGGAGCGCGAGGTGCTTTGGAGAAGCGCACCGCACATCATCTGGCCGCTCCGCTTCATCCTGCCGCATCACAACGGGCTTCGACCGTCCTGGCTGCTACGTCTTGGACTGTTCATTTACGATCATCTCGGCGGCCGGAAGCTATTGCCGCCGACCCGTGTGCTCGACATGCGCCAGGATGAGGCCGGCCGACCGCTGAAACCTGTCTTTTCAAAGGCCTTTGAGTATTCCGACTGCTGGGTCAACGACACTCGCTTGGTCGTTTTGAACGCCGTCGACGCGGCCGAACGCGGCGCCACCATCATGCCGCGCACGAAAGTCGTTTCGGCGGTGCGCGAGGGCGACATCTGGAAGATCGCTTTGGACTCCTCGGAGCCGGGCGAAAGCCAGACCGTTTCGGCGCGACTTCTGGTCAACGCCGCCGGACCCTGGGTCGACCACGTGCTTGCCTCGACGGTCGGCCGCAACGACGTGCACAACGTGCGCCTCGTCAAGGGAAGCCACATCGTCGTCAAGCGGCTCTTCGATCATGACCGCTGCTATATCTTCCAAAATGCCGATGGCCGGATCATCTTCGCCATTCCCTACGAGGACGACTTCACCCTGATCGGCACCACCGACCAGGACTATGAAGCCGATCCGGCCGCCGTTGAAATTTCCCAATCGGAGATCGACTATCTGTGCGCGGCGGCAAGCGAGTATTTCGAAGCGCCGATCACGCCGGATCAAGTCGTATGGACCTATTCAGGCGTCAGACCGCTCTTTGACGACGGCGCCTCGAAAGCCCAAGAGGCAACGCGCGACTATGTGTTGAAGGACGAGGGTGGGGACGGCGTCGCACCGCTCATCAACATCTTCGGCGGCAAGATCACCACCTACCGTCGCCTGGCCGAGTCCACACTGGCATTGATCGGCAATCATCTCGGTCGCTCCGGCTCGCCCTGGACCGCGACGGCGCCGTTGCCCGGCGGCGAATTCGCGCCGATGGCATTCGCAGACGAATGCGACCAACTGCTGCGTGATTATGCCTTCTTGACCGCGCAGCAGGCGCGCAGACTCATGCGACTTTACGGCGCGCGCGCTCGGATCATTCTGGGCGATGCCAGGGCGGAAGCCGATCTCGGTCGCCATTTCGGCGGCGGCCTCTACGAGGCAGAGGTCCGCTATCTGATCGAGACGGAATTCGTGCAGGAGGCCGACGATATCCTCTGGCGCCGCACTAAGGACGGGCTGCACCTTTCCGAAAACGAGATCGATGCGCTCAAACAGTTCATGAGCAACCAGTCCCACGGAACCGACACGGCAGCGGCGGAGTGAAGATGCAGGGTCCCGGCAATGCTTGAACTCAAATCCGTCAGCAAGACAGTCGGTGGAGAAACCCACATCGCCGATGTCTCTTTGACGTTTGAAGCCGGGTCGCTGAACGTTCTGCTTGGACCGACGCTGTCGGGCAAGACGACCCTTATGCGCCTCATGGCGGGACTGGAGCGCCCGACCGCCGGCACCGTCTGGTTCGACGGTGTCGATGTGACCGGAATGCCGGTTCAAAAGCGCGATATCGCGATGGTCTATCAGCAGTTTATCAATTACCCGTCGATGACGGTCTACGAGAACATCGCCTCGCCGATGCGCGTGGCCGGTGCCCCGCTGGCGGAGATCGATACCACCGTCAAGCGCGCGGCGGAGCTTTTGAAGCTCACGCCCTATCTCGACCGCACGCCGCTCATGCTGTCGGGCGGCCAACAGCAGCGGACAGCACTGGCCCGAGCGATCGTCAAGGATGCCGGCTTGTTGCTTCTCGACGAGCCGCTTGCAAATCTCGACTACAAGCTACGCGAGGAGTTGCGCGCCGAACTGCCGAAGATTTTCGCCGAATCCGGCACGGTCTTCGTCTATGCGACGACCGAGCCCTCCGAGGCGCTGCTGCTTGGCGGCAACACGGCCACCTTGTCGGAAGGACGCGTGACGCAATTCGGTCCGACGATCGATGTCTTCCGCAACCCAGTCGATCTCATCACCGCCAGAACCTTCTCCGACCCGCCGCTCAACACGGCGAGCGTGACCAAGGCCGGCGACCGGTTTTCGCTCGATGGCGCCGTCGACATCCCCGTGGCGGCCGCAATCTCTGACATTCCTGACGGCCGCTACACTATCGGCTTCCAGCCGCACCATTTGACACTGACGCGCCCCGGCACCGACGCCGTTGCCATGAACGCGAAGGTGTCGGTGACCGAAATCACTGGCTCTGAGAGCTTCATTCACCTCGACTATGCCGGCGAGCGCTGGGTGCTCCTGACCCACGGCATTCACGATCTGCCGGGCGGTGAGGCGGTCGAGGTTTTCCTCGATCCAGGCGCCCTGCTTGTTTTCGATGACACCGGACGGTCGATGACCGCCGACCGGAAAATGGCGGCCTGAGACCATGGCGCGAATCGATCTCGAACATATTCGGCATTCTTACCTGCGCAGGCCGATGTCGGATGTCGACTATGCGCTCAAAGAGGTTCACCACCACTGGGAAGACGGCGGCGCCTATGCCCTTTTGGGACCGTCTGGCTGCGGCAAGACAACCCTCTTGAACATCATTTCGGGCCTTCTGCATCCGAGCGAAGGGCGCATCCTGTTCGACGGCAAGGATGTGACCGATCTGGAGACTCGCGACCGCAACATCGCGCAGGTTTTCCAGTTCCCGGTGATCTACGACACGATGACGGTCTACGACAATCTGGCCTTCCCGCTCCGCAATCGCGGCGTCGCCGAGGAGCGCGTCGACCGCAAAGTACGCGAGACGCTGGAGATGATCGATCTTGCCGATTGGTCCGATCGCAAGGCACGGGGCCTCACGGCCGACCAGAAGCAGAAAATCTCGCTCGGCCGCGGTTTGGTGCGCTCAGACGTCAACGCGATCCTGTTCGACGAACCCCTGACGGTCATCGATCCGCATATGAAATGGGTGCTGCGCTCGCAGTTGAAGCAACTGCACCGGCGCTTCGGCTACACCATGGTCTACGTCACCCACGACCAGACCGAGGCGCTGACCTTCGCCGATACCGTCGTCGTCATGTATGAGGGCGAGATCGTTCAGATCGGCACGCCGGCGGACTTGTTCGAACGGCCGCGCCACACCTTTGTCGGTTACTTCATCGGCTCGCCGGGCATGAACGTGATGCCGATCGAGGTCGAGGGCCTCAACGCGCAGCTGGGTAAGCAGACCATCGTGCTTCCCGGCGCGGCGGCCTCGACCGTTCGAACCGCAGAGCTGGGAATCCGCCCGGAGTTCGTCCGCATCGGCGAGACGGGCATGCCGACCAAGATCACCAAGGTGGAGGATATCGGCCGGCAGAAGATCGTTCACCTTTCGCTCGAAGGGCACGACTTGGCCGCTGTTCTGCCGGAGTCCGCCGAGATCCCGGCCGAACCGCATGTCACGTTCGATCCGGCCGGTATCAATGTTTACGCCGAGTCTTGGCGCGTCGAACTGGAAGATCGCTGATGGGCAAGACCTGGAACAATCGTGCCTGGCTGATGGTGTTGCCCGTGATGGCGCTGGTCGCCTTCAACGCCATCATCCCGCTCATGACGGTCGTCAACTATTCCGTCCAGGATACGTTCGGCAACAACATCTTCTTCTTCGAGGGCGTCAAATGGTACGAGGCGCTGCTGGCGTCGGAGCGCTTCCACGCGGCGCTCGTCCGTCAGTTCGCCTTCACCTTCACAATTCTTCTCATCGAAATCCCGCTGGGCGTTGCCATCGCGCTGGCCATGCCGCGACGCGGTGCGTGGGTCTCGGTCTGCCTGGTGTTGATGGCGCTACCTCTGCTGATCCCGTGGAACGTCGTCGGCGCCATGTGGAACATTTTTGCGCTGCCGGATATCGGGCTTTTGGGTTACGGGCTGAACGCGCTGGGTATCGATTACAACTTCACCCAGCAACCGGTGTCGGCCTGGTTCACGGTCATCTTGATGGATGTCTGGCATTGGACGTCGCTGGTCGTGCTTCTGGCCTATGCCGGCTTGTCGTCGATCCCCGACGCTTATTACCAGGCCGCCAAGATTGATTCCGCCTCCCGCTGGGCCGTGTTCCGCCATATCCAGCTGCCGAAGATGAAGCGCGTTTTGACCATCGCCGTCCTCCTGCGCTTCATGGACTCCTTCATGATCTATACCGAGCCCTTTGTGCTGACCGGCGGTGGGCCCGGCAACGCAACGACCTTGTTGTCGATCGACCTCGTCAAGGCGGCGCTCGGCGAGTTCAACCTCGGCATCGCCGCGGCCATGTCGATCATCTACTTCTTGATGACCCTTCTCTTCTGCTGGGTCTTCTACACGCTGATGATGCGGGGAGAAGAGCAATGAGACGGGTCAAATGGCTGGTGCCCACGCTCTACATCGTCTTCTTGATGCTGCCGATCTACTGGCTGCTCAACATGTCGTTCAAGACCACGAACGAGATTCTCGGCGGCTTTTCGATGTGGCCGAGCGACTTCACGCTCGACAGCTATCGCGAGATCCTCACCAATCCGGTCTGGTACAACGGCTACCTGTCGTCGATTACCTATGTGGTGATCAACACGGTGCTGTCCGTCGCCGTGGCGCTGCCGGCGGCCTACGCCTTCTCGCGCTATCGCTTCCTCGGCGACAAGCACCTGTTCTTCTGGCTCCTGACCAACCGGATGGCGCCGCCGGCGGTCTTCGCCCTGCCGTTCCTGCAGCTTTATTCGGAGATCGGCCTGTTCGACACCCACATCGCCGTGGCGCTGGCCCACTGTCTCTTCAACATCCCGCTGGCGGTCTGGATCCTGGAAGGCTTCATGTCCGGCGTGCCGAAGGAAATCGACGAGACCGCCTATATCGACGGCTATTCCTTCCCGAAATTCTTCGTGAAGATCTTCATGCCGCTGATCGCGTCCGGCATCGGTGTCACGGCGTTCTTCTGCTTCATGTTCTCCTGGGTGGAGATGCTGCTTGCCAAAACGCTGACCTCGGTCGCCGCCAAGCCGATCGCGGCGGTGATGACGCGCACGGCATCGACATCGGGTTATGAATTGGGCCTTCTGGCAGCCGCCGGTGTTCTGACGATCATTCCCGGCGCAATCGTCATCTATTTCGTCCGCAACTACATCGCCAAGGGCTTCGCCCTGGGGCGGGTTTAGGGGAGATCGAAGATGGGTCTTTCATGGATGGCATGGACCTGGCAGACCGCCGCCTTTTTCGGCTTCATCGCGCTCTGCCTCACCACGATGATGATCTGGGAATGGGCCAGCCCCGGCGGCGGGCCACGACGCGGCGCGCTCGGCCTCGACACCACGCGCGGCGACCGCCTGTTCATCTCGCTTCTAGGCAGCGCCTTCATTCATTTGGGCTGGCTTGCCTTCACTGACCTGCCGCTATGGGGCGGCACCGCGCTTGCGGTCGTCTTCGCGCTCTGGGTTTTCCGATGGGTGTGACGCGACCAAACGCCATCGCCGCCGATGAGGTGGCGGTGCCCGGTTCAGCCGGGCTCAACGACACGGGAACCGTGTGAACAGTAACCAAGGGGAGGAAACCCGATGAAAGCAAGACTGATGGCAACCGCCGCTGCTGTGGCGCTGCTTTGGCCCGCCGGCCAGAGCCTCGCCGACATGGCTGCGGCCGAAAAGTGGATCAACGACGAGTTCCAGCCGTCGGTGCTCTCGGTCGAAGAGCAGAAAGCGGAGATGCAGTGGTTCATCGATGCCGCGGCACCGTTCTCGGGCATGGAGATCAATGTTCTGTCGGAGACGATCCCGACCCACACTTATGAATCGGAAGTCCTGACCAAGGCCTTCGAGGAAATCACCGGGATCAAGGTCAATCATCAGCTCCTGGGCGAAGGCGAAGTCGTTCAGGCCGTTCAGACCCAGATGCAGACCAATCGGAATCTCTATGATGGCTACATCAACGACTCCGATCTGATCGGGACCCACTCGCGTCTCCAGCTCGCCTATAATCTGGATGACATGATGGCAGGTGACTGGTCCGACGTGACCAATCCCGGTATCGACATCGACGACTTCATCGGCAAGTCGTTTACCACCGGTCCGGACGGCAAGCTCTATCAGCTTCCCGACCAGCAGTTCGCCAATCTCTACTGGTTCCGCAAGGACTGGTTCGACCGCGACGACCTGAAGGCTCAGTTCAAGGAAAAATACGGCTACGACCTGGGCGTGCCGGTCAACTGGTCGGCCTATGAAGACATCGCCGAATTCTTCACCAACGATGTCCAGGAAATCGACGGCGTCCGCGTCTACGGCCACATGGACTACGGCAAGCGCGCGCCCGACCTTGGCTGGCGCATGACCGACGCATGGTTGTCGATGGCCGGTGCCGGCTCGAAGGGTCTGCCGAACGGTGTGCCTGTCGATGAGTGGGGCATCCGCATGGAGGAAGGCAGCTGCAACCCGGTCGGCGCCTCGGTGTCGCGCGGCGGTGCTGCGAACGGGCCTGCAGCCGTCTATGCCATCCGCAAATGGGATGAGTGGCTGCGCCAGTATGCGCCTCCCGGTGCGGCGTCCTATGACTTCTATCAGTCGCTGCCGGCTCTCAGCCAAGGCAACGTCGCCCAACAGATCTTCTGGTACACGGCCTTCACCGCGTCGATGGTGGCGCCGAAGTCGGAAGGCAACAACACGGTCGACGACGACGGCAATCCGCTATGGCGGATGGCGCCTTCGCCGAAGGGTCCGTATTGGGAAGAAGGCCAGAAGCTCGGCTATCAGGATGCCGGGTCCTGGACGTTCCTGAAGTCGACGCCGGCGGATCGGGCCAAGGCGGCCTGGCTCTACGCCCAGTTCGTCACGTCCAAGACGGTCGACACGAAGAAGAGCCATGTCGGGCTGACCTTCATCCGCGACTCCTCGGTGCGGCATGAGTCCTTCACCGAGCGCGCGCCGAAACTCGGCGGCTTGGTCGAGTTCTATCGTTCGCCCGACCGCGTCCTCTGGTCGCCGACGGGCGTCAACGTGCCGGACTATCCGAAGCTGGCGCAGATCTGGTGGCAGCAGATCGGTGACGTGAACTCCGGCGCGTTTACGCCGCAGGAGGCCATGGACCGGCTGGCCGAGGAGATGGACGTCACCATGGCCCGCATGCAGCAGGCCGATGAGGCTGCCAATGTCTATGGCGGCTGCGGCCCGCGCCTGAACGAGCCGAAGGCTGCGGAAGAGTGGCTGGCACAGGATGGTTCCCCGAAGGCGAAACTCGACAACGAGAAGCCGCAAGGGGTCACCGTCAACTACGACGATCTGGTTGCCCGCTGGCAGCAGTGATCTGACGACATGACCGCCGGCGCACTGCGCCGGCGGTTCGTCACAAAAGAAAAACGCCGGGGTCGAAAAGCCCCGGCGTTTTTTGCTCTGCTCATAGGATCGCCCGCATTTTTCTCCCGACGCAACCTTCTCGGCGAGCACGGATACCGTGACGTGTGTTATGCTGTGCACGAGGTGCCAAGCCTGTGATCCGATCCAAGGGAACGGCGAGGGAGGCGGCCAATGCACAGCGAAGAGCGCAAAACCCTCAGCGAACCGTTCGCCGCGTCCGGGCATGCGTTCCCGATCGATGTTATGAGCGAGGCGGACGCGGCCTCGTTCCGTGCGCGCATCGAGGCCCTTGAGGCCGGGCCGATCGGCTACGGCCTTCCGGCGCAAAAGCTTTATCGCTTCAAGCCTTATCTGATCTTCAAATGGGCCGCCGAACTGGTGCGTCATCCGGGCGTGCTTAGGGCCGTCGAAGAGATCATCGGGCCCGATATCATGGTGTGGGCGTCCGGGCTCTTCATCAAGGAGCCCAACGATCCGACCGTGATTAGATGGCACCAGGACGGGTTTCACATGGACCTGTCCGACAACGACCAAGCCGTTCGCGCCTGGGTCGCGCTGACGCAAACCAGCATCGCCAACGGCACGATGAACGTCATCCCCGGCTCGCATCTAGGCGGCTTCATTTCCCATGCCGAGGATGACGCAAGCAAGCATATCGCGCTTAGGGGCGAGCATATCGCCGAGCCGGAAGGGGCCGACAGTGCCGTTCCGGTCGTTCTGTCCCCAGGGCAGATGTCCCTTCACCACATCCGGACGATCCACGGTTCGCCCGGTAACACGACGGCGCAACGGCGCATGACGGTCGCCATCACCTATATTCCGCCGCACATCCAGCCGCGCTCGGGCCGCGATACGGCGACGCTCGTTCAAGGCGTTGACCGCCATGGCCATTGGGTCGAGGAGCCCGCCGTGCCGCAACGCGAATATGATCAGGAGTGCGTGGACATCCACCGGCAGTCCATGGACATCCGCTTCGCCGCGTATCACGGCTCCGTTATGCCCCACGCGTAAGGTAAACTGAGGGCACCTTGGCCGATGGTCTTGAAATACGCACCGGCTTGGGCTTGACGGCCTTCCAGCCACCTGAATACTGTTAAGTTAAAACTTTGCGCGCGTTATGTTTCATTGCAACTTTGGCGCAACGTTGTGCGATAGCGAATGGCGCGCAGATTGCGCGTTTCGGAGGTGTCAGACGGCCAGATGGGCGGACAGAAAAAGATCAAGAATATGGAGGAGTTTGCCGCAGTCAGCGGGATCTCCCGACCCACCGTCTCGAAGTATTTCAATGACCCGGACAGCGTACGCCGCTCGACACGCGAGCGGATCGAGACAGCCCTTGAGCGCTACGATTATCGCCCGAACATCTACGCCATCAACCAGAACCGACGTCTGACCAAGAACATCGGAATCGTGGTGCCCTATCTGGCAGACCCGTTCTTCGCGGAAATCGCCCGCATGATTGAACGCTTGTGTATCGAATCCGGCTATCGACCCATCTTGTTTAGCTCCCATGGCGAACCCGCCATCGAGAATGAAAACATGGACAGCCTGCGCGCCATCAAGCCCGCCGGCGTTCTTATGGCTCCGCTTGGCCGCGCGTCGGACAAGTCGGCGATCGATGCATTCTGCCGCAATGTTCCGACCGTGCTTTTCGATAGCAATATTGAGGGAATGGGCGAGGCTTTCGTGGGCTCGGACAACCACAGTTTCGTCTCGCAGACCGTCGAATATCTCAATCGTACGGGTGAGCCGCCTTGTTTCTTTGAAATGCGGCATCCGGTAAATCCAAACGCCAACAAACGGCGCACAGCCTATCTCTCGATGATGGAGATGCTGGGGCTTGAGCCTCATGTGATCAAGATCGAAGGCTCGGGCTGGGGATTCGAGGAGATCGGACGCCAGGGTGGGCTGGGCGTTCTTGAGAAAAAGTTGCTCCCCACCAACACCGTCTTGTGCAGCAACGACCGGCTGGCGATCGGTTTCCTGTCGGCCTGTTGCGAAAAGGGCGTGCGGGTCGGGCGCGGCAAAGGTTGCAGCCTTCGAGTCGCATCGCATGATGACCATCCATTTTCCCGCTTCACATGTCCTTCGCTGACGACAGCGGCGCACGACTATGCTGCCGTGTCGGATCATGCCGTTGAAACACTGTTCCGGCTGATCGAAAGCGGCGGTCGTTTCGATAGGCGCACGGAATCTCTATTTCCGGCGCGATTGATTATGCGGCAATCCGCTTGAATCCAAAAGTTTTTTGACGCGCGTAAAATTTTACTTGACGCGAGTAAATCTTCTCGTGTTCACTGCCCCCGGGTAGTCCATCAAAAAAACCTAGGGAGGAATAGGATGCACCTGAGGACCGCACTTTGCGCGGCGAGCGCGTTGGCGCTTGTTGCCAGCACCGCCTACGCGGAAACCATCACGATCGCGACCGTGAACAACGGCGACATGATCAGGATGCAGGGTTATACCGACGACTTCACGGCCAAGACCGGCCACACGGTCGAGTGGGTCACGCTGGAAGAGAACGTCCTGCGTCAGCGTGTCACCACCGACATCACCACCAAGGGTGGTGCGTTCGACATCATGACCATCGGCATGTACGAAACGCCGATCTGGGGCAAGAACGGCTGGCTGGTGCCGCTCGATGGCCTCAGCGCCGAATATGACGTCGATGACATCCTGCCTGCGATGAGAAACGGCCTGAGCCATGACGGCACGCTCTATGCGGCGCCGTTTTACGGCGAGAGCTCGATGGTCATGTACCGCACCGACCTGATGGAAAAGGCCGGTCTGGAAATGCCGAAGGCGCCGACCTGGGACTTCATCCGGGAAGCCGCGATCGCCATGACCGACCGCGACAACGAGATCAACGGTGTCTGCCTACGCGGCAAGGCCGGTTGGGGTGAGGGCGGTGCCTTCATCACGGTTACAGGAAACTCGTTTGGCGCCCGCTGGTTCGACGAGGACTGGAAGGCACAGTTCGATCAGCCGGAATGGGCCAACGCGCTCAACTTCTTCGTCGATCTGATGAATGAAGCCGGCCCTCCAGGATACGCGACCAACGGTTTCAACGAAAACCTGTCTCTGTTCCAACAGGGCAAGTGCGGCATGTGGATCGACGCAACCGTCGCGGCGTCCTTCGTGACCAACCCGAACGACTCGACCGTGGCCGACAAGGTCGGCTTCGCTCTGGCGCCGGACAACGGCTTGGGCAAGCGGTCGAACTGGCTTTGGGCCTGGGCGCTGGCTATCCCGGCCGGTACGCAAAAGGCCGATGCCGCCAAGCAGTTCATCGAATGGGCCACCTCGAAAGAGTACATCGAGCTTGTGGCAGCGAAAGAAGGCTGGGCCAACGTTCCACCAGGCGCTCGGACCTCGCTGTATGCGAACCCGGAATACCAGAAAGTGCCGTTTGCTCAGATGACGCTAGATTCGATCAACGCGGCCGACCCGAACAACCCGACGGTCAAGCCGGTGCCGTATGTCGGCATTCAGTTCGTCGCCATTCCGGAGTTTGCCGGCATTGCGACGGAAGTCAGTCAGGAGTTCTCGGCCGCCTACGCAGGCCAGCAAACTGTGGAAGAGGCCCTTGCCAAAGCGCAGGCCCTGACCACTGACGCAATGGAAGCTGCCGGCTACTAAAGCCGACCTCCCGGGCCGGGGGCGGCCAAAGTATGTCGCCTCCGGTCTTTCGAACCCGACCAAACCCGCGCATCATTTCCAGGTGGCGTAACCTGCCGCCAACAGAGGAGGTGTGACCATGGCGACCCAACACTCCCGATCTGCGGCTCGGATGATGATGGCGCCCGCAGTGATCCTGCTTCTGGGCTGGATGCTGGTGCCGCTGACCATGACGCTGTACTTCTCGTTCAAGAAGTACCTGCCGCTCAGGGGCGACTCGCTGGCCGGCGGCCTCGACTGGGTCGGCTTCGATAACTACACCCGCTTCGTCACCTCCAGTTCGTTTTGGCCCAGTGTTCAGGCGACACTCATCATCGTTGGCGGCGTGCTGGTCGTCACGGTCGTCTTAGGGGTTTTGTTGGCGATCCTGCTGGATCAGCCGATGTGGGGACAGGGAGTCGTCCGGATTCTCGTCATCGCGCCGTTCTTCGTCATGCCAACCGTGTCGGGTTTGGTGTGGAAAAACATGTTCATGGATCCGGTGAACGGACTCTTCGCGCACCTTTGGAAGTTCTTCGGCGCGGCACCGCTCGAATGGCTGAGCCAAGCATCCATGCAATCGATCATCCTGATCGTCTCGTGGCAGTGGCTGCCGTTTGCGACGCTCATCCTGCTGACCGCGATCCAGTCGCTCGACAGCGAGCAGCTGGAAGCGGCCGAGATGGACGGCGCGCCACCGCTCGCACGCTTCGGCTTCATTATCCTGCCGCACCTGTCGCGTGCGATCACCATCGTGATCCTGATCCAGACAATCTTCCTTTTGTCGATCTTCGCCGAGATCTTCGTGACCACCGCCGGCGCCTTCGGCACCAAGACGCTGACCTATCTGATCTTCCAAAGAGTGCTGGAGAGCCAGAATGTCGGGCTCGGTTCGGCCGGCGGCGTCTACGCCATCATCCTCGCCAACATCGTTGCAATCTTCCTGATGCGCATCGTTGGCAAGAACCTGGACGCGTGAGGAGAACGCCATGGCCCGCGCCGTCACAAGTCAACGCAAGACCATCAACACCGTTATTGCATGGGGGGTCGGCTTACTGATCTTCTTCCCCATTCTCTGGACGATTCTGACGAGCTTCAAAACCGAAGCCCAGGCCATCAACGATCCGCCGCTCTTCCTATTCTTCGACTGGACGCTTGAAAACTACTCGGTCGTTCAAGAGCGGTCGGACTATATGCGTTTCCTTTGGAACTCCGTGATCATCGCCGGCGGTTCGACAATTCTCGGCACCATCATCGCCGTGCCCGCGGCCTGGTCGATGGCGTTCGTGCCGTCCAAGCGCACCAAGGATATTCTCCTCTGGATGCTGTCGACCAAGATGCTGCCTGCCGTCGGCGTGCTCTATCCGATCTACCTTCTGTTCATCCAGCTGGGGCTTCTCGACACCCGGATCGGGCTCGTGATCGTGCTGATGCTGATCAATCTGCCGATCATCGTTTGGATGCTCTATACCTATTTCAAGGAAATCCCGGGCGAGATCCTCGAAGCGGCGCGTATGGATGGCGCCGGCCTGCGTGACGAAATCCTCTATGTGCTGACGCCGATGGCCGTGCCCGGCATTGCCTCGACGATCCTCCTGAACCTGATTCTGGCCTGGAACGAGGCGTTCTGGACCCTGAATCTCACGGCTGCCAATGCCGGACCGCTGACCGCGTTCATTGCCAGCTATTCCAGCCCCGAGGGGTTGTTCTTTGCCAAGCTCAGCGCCGCCTCGACCATGGCCATTGCACCGATTCTGATTCTAGGCTGGTTCAGCCAGAAGCAGCTCGTGCGCGGCCTCACCTTCGGCGCGGTCAAGTAAGGACGAAAGCTATGGGACGCATTGTACTCGAAAAAGTCACCAAGAGTTTCGGGGACGTGGAAGTCATTCCGCCGCTCGACCTGACCATCGAAGACGGAGAGTTTGCGGTCTTCGTCGGCCCGTCTGGCTGTGGCAAGTCGACACTCTTGCGGCTAATTGCCGGGCTTGAGGACGTCACCTCCGGCGAGATCGATATCGACGGTCAGGACGCGACCGAGGTGCCGCCCGCCAAGCGCGGCCTGGCCATGGTCTTTCAGTCCTATGCGCTTTATCCCCATATGTCGGTGCGCAAAAACATCGCGTTTCCGCTTCGGATGGCGAAACTCGACCAGGCCGAACAGAACCGCCGGGTCGAGCAGGCGGCAGCGGTCCTGAACCTGACCGATTATCTGGACAGGCGCCCCGGACAACTCTCTGGCGGCCAGCGCCAGCGCGTCGCCATCGGCCGCGCCATCGTCCGCGAACCAGCGGCCTTCCTGTTCGACGAACCGTTGTCGAACCTGGATGCGGCGCTCAGGGTCGGGATGCGGCTGGAGATATCCGAACTGCATGAGCGTCTGAAGACGACGATGATCTACGTGACTCACGACCAGGTCGAAGCCATGACCATGGCCGACAAGATCGTTGTCCTGCGCGCCGGGAACATCGAGCAAGTGGGATCGCCGCTGGAGCTTTATCGGTCTCCGCGCAACCTCTTCGTCGCCGGCTTCATCGGCTCGCCCAAGATGAACTTCATCGAAGGTGGCGAAGCCGGAACGCATGGGGCGCATGCGATCGGCGTTCGCCCGGAGCATATAGCCGTCTCCGAAAGCGACGGTCCCTGGTCGGGGGTGGTCGGCGTATCGGAGCATCTGGGGTCCGACACCTTCTTCCACGTTCACGAGACGGGCTTGGCCGAAACCATCACCGTGCGGGCTGACGGCGAGGTCGGCTTCCGCCACGGTGACAGAATCCATATGACGCCGCGCGCCGACGCCATTCACAAGTTCGATGCCGACGGTTTGCGCATCGCATGAAGCGGCTTGACGGCAAGATCGCGCTGATCACCGGTGCGGCGCGGGGCATCGGTCTGGCCTTTGCCAAAGCCTATGTGCGCGAGGGCGCCAAGGTCGCCATTGCCGATATCGACATCGCCCGCGCCCGCCAATCAGCGGGCGGAATCGGTGAGGCGGCGATGGCCGTCGAGATGGATGTCACGCAACAGGACAGCATTGAGCGCGCTGTAGCCGAGACGGTGGATCGGTTCGGGCGGATCGATATCCTGATCAACAATGCGGCGCTCTTCACCGCCGCGCCGATCGTCGAGATCGGCCGCACGGATTACCAGCGGGTGTTCGACATCAACGTCGCCGGCACGCTCTTCACGCTACAGGCCGTCGCCCGCCACATGATCGAAAGGGGCGACGGCGGAAAGATCATCAACATGGCGAGCCAGGCCGGCCGCCGTGGCGAGCCACTTGTCGCCGTTTATTGCGCCACCAAGGCCGCTGTCATCAGCCTCACGCAGTCCGCCGGGCTCGACCTGATTCGCCACGGCATCAATGTCAACGCCATCGCACCCGGTGTCGTCGACGGCGAACACTGGGACGGGGTCGACGCCTTTTTCGCGAAATATGAAGGCAAGGCGCCCGGTCAGAAGAAGAAGGAAGTCGGTGCGGCCGTGCCCTATGGCCGCATGGGCACGGCGCAAGATCTGACCGGCATGGCGATCTTCCTCGCCAGCGACGAAGCCGACTACATCGTCGCACAGACATACAATGTCGACGGCGGACAGTGGATGAGCTGATGCGTCTGTCAAACGCGACCCTTTCGGATCTGCCTGAATGCGTCGCGCGTCCCCGCTATGACCGGACATCGTTGACACCCGGCATCGTTCACATCGGCGTCGGAAATTTTCATCGCGCGCACCAGGCCTGGTATCTCCATCGACTGATGCAGGATGGTCGGGCGCTCGACTGGGGGATCATCGGAGCGGGCGTGCGGCCCTACGATGCCGAGGTTCGCGAGAAGCTGCTTGCTCAGGATTGCCTGTCGACACTGATCGAGTTGGCCCCCTCCGGCCCGTCGGCCGAGGTCGTAGGGTCGATGATCGACTATGTTCCCATCGAAGCGGGAAACGGTGCGCTGATCCGCGCGATGACCGATCCCGCTATTCGGATTGTTGCACTCACGGTCACCGAAGGTGGCTACTACATCGATCCGGTGACGAAGGGCTTCGATGCGAGTCATCCCGATATCGTCCACGATGCGGCGAACCCGGATGCGCCTCGGACAGCCTTCGGCGCGATGGTTGCTGCACTTAGACGGCGTCGGGAGCAGGGCACCGGCCCTTTCACGGGGCAGTGCTGCGACAACCTCCAGGGCAATGGAACGATCCTGCGACAGACGGTTGTCTCGCTCGCGCGTCTTTCCGATCCGGATCTAGCCGACTGGATCGACGCGACCTGTTCCTTCCCGAACGCGATGGTCGATTGCATCGTACCCGCTACCGGACCGAAGGAAATCGCGGCAGCCCGCGCATTCGGCATCGACGACGCGTCGCCGGTGACCCACGAGAACTTTCGCCAGTGGGTCATCGAGGACGACTTTTGCGTGGGACGGCCGGATTGGGATCGCGCAGGCGCGACCTTCTCGACCGATGTCGACGACTACGAGACCATGAAGATCCGCATCCTCAATGCCGGGCATCAGGTCATCGCGAACCCGGGCGAGATTCTGTCCGTCGAGACCATCGCGGACTGTATGGCGCATCCCTTGATCGGGCGCTTCTTTCACAAGGTCCAGATGGATGAAATCGTGCCATACGTCAGCGCGGTGCCCGGCATGACGCCAGAGTCATACGTCGATCTCATCGAGCGGCGCTTCGCTAACGCGGCGATCGTGGACACGACGCGGCGTGTCGCCTTTGATGGATCGTCCCGCCACACTGGCTTCGTGTTGCCGATCGTTCGGGATGGCCTCGCCGCGGGCGCTTCGGTCGACGGCCTCAGCCTTGTCGAGGCGCTTTGGGCCCGTATGTGTACGGGCATGCGGGAAGACGGCAGCACGATCGCGCCCAACGATCCCCACTGGGCGAGCCTCGTCACGGCGGCCAAGACCGCAAAGGATCGTCCGTGTGCATGGCTGGAGCAGCGGCAGTTCTACGGCGACCTTGTGGATGCCGCGCCTTTCGTTGCTACATTCGAGCGATGGTTGGCGATGATCTGGGCAGAAGGGTGCGAGACCGCGCTGCGGGCCTACCTGGAGGGTTAGGGTCCTCACTAATCCACTACTAGTTCACCGAAGCGCGATGCGTAGGGGATAGACTGCGGCCCACGGCCCTTTGCCACTCTTTGACTGGTCGTCCGATGTCTTGATGCGCCGAGATCGGTGCTTGCATCTTCTCAAGCGTGCCCGGCCAGCCTCGTGGACGTCCGAGCTGGTTGGATCAGCCAGTCTAGGAAATTCGGCTCAGCGGCCGGTCACAACCTGACAACCAGGACGGAAACCTCGGCGTACCTCACAATGCGCGAGGCGTTCGGGCCGATGATGCGATCCTTGAAGTCAGGCTTGTGCGCCCCGACGACCACCAAATCCGATCCCGTTTGCTCGATCGCCGCCAGGACCTTTTCATATGCGGTGCCGATTTCAACGATATGCTGCACATTGGCGACGTCCGGCAGAACTGCACGGACCAAGTCATGCAGCGCTTCGCTTGCCTTGCTGGCCGCCTCCTTGAGCGTACCCTCTTTGAAGAACGTCCCGACCCAGGATGAATTATAGTCGGGCAAGACGGTGATGACGCTCAAGGCGGCACCATAGAGTTCCGCGAGCTTGCCAGCTTCAGACAGCATGGCGCGCGCGTCTTCATCATGCGTCAAGTCAACCGCACAGAGAATGTGCTGTGTCATGCTGCGGCTCCTTCCTCGGATCTCCGTTTCCGACGCGTTTGCAGCAGATAGATCAGGAATACGAGGCCGAGCGCCGGAATGTAGAAAATTTCCTTCGGCATACGGTCCGCCTCAACTTCGAGCTCGACGACCTCCCAGTCAAAGTCGATACCGAGCTGTTCGGCGGGACCGCCAAAGTTCAGATTATCGACGAAAAGCGTGCCGTCCTCATCGCGGAATTCGATGCCGGCGGCATTCAGCAAGCGCGTAGCGCCGTCTTCGCCCGTCTCGCCAAGCGGCAACAGATAGCGCGCGTCCACCGGATCGCCGTTCAGGTTTTCGCCCTTCAGGCGTACGCGTAGCGAGGTGTTTGCGCCGCCAGCCTCTGCTCGTTCATAGAGTGCACTACCCGGCACCGCTTCGAACTCCGGCGAGATCTGATTGAGGAGATAGCCGGGCTGGAACAATACGAACGCTGCGACCAACAGGGCGGCGCTCTCCCAAAGGCGCGACTTGGCCATGAAATAGCCCATCGTGCTTGCCGCAAAGAGAAGCATGGCGATCAAAGCAATGATGAAGACCAACACCGCCTTGTATGGCCCGACGTCGATCAACAAAAGGTCGGTGTTGAAGATAAACAGGAACGGCAACAGCGCGGTGCGGATCGAGTAAAAGAACGCCTGGAAGCCGGTCTTCAAGGGATCCCCTTTTGAGATCGCCGCTGCGGCGAAGCTCGCCAGGCCAACCGGCGGGGTCACATCCGCCATGATCCCAAAATAGAAGACGAACATATGCACGGCGACCAGTGGCACGATCAGTCCGTTCTGCGCCCCAAGCTCCACAACGACGCCGGCCATGAGCGACGACACCACGATGTAGTTCGCGGTCGTCGGCAACCCCATACCCAAGACAATGGAAATAACGGCGACGAAGAACAGCATCGCCAAGAGGTTCCCGCCGGAGAGAAATTCGACGAACTCGGCCATCACCTGACCAATACCGGTCAGGGTCACAGCACCGACGATGATGCCGGCCACGCCCATGGCGGCCGCAAGGCCGATCATGTTGCGCGCGCCGGCAATCAAGCCTTCAGCGATGTCCGCGAGGCCCTGGCGAACATGAGGGCCAATGTTCCCTTCGCCGCGGAAAAAGGCCTTCAATGGATTTTGAGTCAGAAGAATGAACAGCATCGCCACCGTCGACCAGAACGCCGATAGGCCCGGCGACTTGCGCTCGATCATCAGCAGATACATCAAAAGCAGAATCGGCAGGATGTAGTGGATGCCGGTCTTAAAAATCTCCCGTGCCGGCGGCAGATGCTCCATTGACTCCAAGCTTGTGTCCAGATCGGGACCTTTGGCCGCGAAGCGCACGGCGGCGATGTATCCGGCGAGCAAGGCCAACAGAGCGATCCATGTCGACCCGCCGCCGAACGTCGTACCCAGCACGTCCATGGCCAAGCCACAGAGGTAGAGCGCGCCCGCCGCAATCGCGAGCGATAGGCCGATGGAGACCACGGTGCTCAACATCACCTTCACCGGATGCATCGTGCTTGAGCCCTTCATGCCGGACTTCACGGCTTCCAGGTGCACGATGTAGACGAGCGCGATGTAGGAAATGGCGGCGGGAACGATCGCTGTCTTGACCACTTCAATGTAGGAGATGCCGACATACTCGGTCATCAAAAAGGCCACCGCGCCCATGACAGGCGGCGTTAGCACGCCGTTGATCGAAGACGATACTTCGACGGCGCCTGCCTTGGTCGCCGGGAAGCCGACCTTCTTCATCAATGGGATCGTGAATGTGCCGGTTGTTACGACATTGGCGATCGATGAGCCGGAAATCAGTCCGGTCGCGGCCGAGGCGATAACAGCCGCTTTGGCCGGACCGCCCCGCAGATGGCCGAGCGCGGCAAAGGCAAGCTTCAAAAAGTAGTTGCCCGCACCGGCCTGGTTCAACAGAGACCCGAACAGAACGAATAGGAAAACGAAGCCGGAAGAGACACCAAGGGCAACGCCGAAGACACCTTCGGTCGTGAGCCACATATGGCTCATGGCTTTTTCGAACGAGGCGCCTTTCCATTGCACGACCTCTGGCAGGCCGGACCAGCTTCCAAAGAACACATAGCTTAAGAAGAACAGCGCAACGGCCATGAGGGGGATGCCAAGCGACCGGCGCGCGGCTTCCAGCAACAGGACAATGCCGATACCCGCCATGACGATGTCGGTCATGTTGGGGTTGCCGGTCCGATCGGCGACTCCCCGGTAATCCCACCACTGATAGGACGCCGTAACACAAGCGACGATTGCGATGATCCAAGTTAGGATCCGGATGCGGTCGCGCGGCGAAGACCTGAATGCCGGAAAGGCGAGGAAGGCCAGCAAGACGGCAAAGCCCAGGTGTATGGACCGCGTTTGGGTATCGTTCCACACCCCGATTCCGAGCATGAACGGCAGCGGCGAGGCGATCCAAAGCTGGTAAAGGGACCAGACGAGGGGGATGTACCACAGTGCATTTCGGCCAAAGCTGTCGGCCGGTGCCCGCCCGCCAGTATCGGAGTCGGCAACGATATCCTCTACCGCCGTATCTTGGACGGCCTCGTTTCGCACCTCGGTCACGATGTTCCCCCGAAACTCTTCATGGGCCTCCGCCGCCGATGTGGCGGCGGAGGCGTATTGTTGCGGCGACTGCTGGGATTACATCCACCCGCGCTCTTTGTAGTACTTCTCAGCGCCTGGATGCAGCGGTGCCGACAGGCCGTCTTTGATCATCTGTTCTTCGGTCAGCCGACCAAAGGCTGGATGAAGTTTTTTGAAGTCCTCGAAGTTTTCGAAGATCGACTTCACCAGCACGTAGACAACGTCTTCAGACGTGCCGGCATCGGTCACGAAGGTTGCCTTCGGGCCCCAGGACTCAACGTCGGCATCGTTGCCGGGATAAAGGCCGCCAGGGATCGTTGCGGCCGCGTAGGCAGAATTCTCGGCCAGCACTTTGTCTGTACCGCTGGTCGTCAGGTCCAGAAGCTTGATGTCGCAGGTGGACGTGGCTTCCATGGTCGAGCCGTTCGGGAGCCCGGCGGCCCAGATCGCAGCATCGATCTTGCCATCGCAAAGGGCGGCTGACTGCTCTGACGATTTCAGCTCCGCAGCGAGGGCGAAATCAGACGGTGCCACGCCGGCGGCCGCCATTAGCACATCCGCCAATACGCGCGTTCCGGACCCCGGATTGCCGATATTCACCCGCTTGCCTTTCATGTCGGCGACCGAGTTGATCCCGGCATCCGCCCGCACCATGACGTGCATCGGTTCTGGGTGAACCGAAAAGACAGCACGCAGATCGCCGTAGGGTTCGTCGCCGTCAAATGCACGCACGCCCTCCATGGCTGCCGACTGGACATCGGACTGCACGACGCCGAAGTCCAGCTCACCCTCACGGATCGTGCGGGTGTTGTAGACCGATCCGCCTGTTGACTCGACCGAGCAGCGAACGCCGTGGTCCTTGCGTCCCTTGTTCACCAGGCGGCAGATCGCACCGCCAGTGGGATAGTAGACGCCGGTCACGCCGCCCGTTCCGATCGTGATGAAGGTTTGTTGGGCCTGCGCGCCAGTCCCAAAAGCCAGAGCGGCAACGACTGCCGCCCCCGCAAGTTTCACATATGTCGACATGTGGTTCTCCCTCTCTAGGTCATTGATTGAACTGTGTGGCTAGGACCAGTTTTCTCCCAGCCTTTCGACATGCGCCTCGGTGTCCTTCACTCTGGATTCGGCACCCGAACCCGCCTTCATGAGCAGCAAGCTCATCATGGTTTCCATCAAAACAAGCGTCGCCGCATATGACGAGAAAAAATTCGGTGTTTCGGTTGGAACGACGAAGAAGTGATCGGCGAACTGGAGCGCTGGAGAGCTGTGGCTATCGGTGACAACGACAGTTTTCAGCCTTTTGCGACGCGCCTCTTGCAAGGCGAGAATCGAGCGCCGGGCGTAGGGCGATTTCGACAAAACAAAGATCGCATCGTCCGCTTCCATACGCGCCAACGCTGCCGCAGCCGTCACGCCGTTGCGCCCGGCGATCGACCAGTTCGATTTGAACCACTGCGCTTGATAGCCGAAATAATCGACAAAGCCGGATGATCCCATCGACCCGATGAGCAGCACGTTCTTCGCCCGATGAAGCGCGGTGACGGCGGCGTCCAACCGCTCGCCGGAAATGTTCTGATCCAAGAAGGTGATATTGGATACGCAGGCCTTGGCCTGATGATGCAGGAATTCGTCGGCGCGTTGGCTTTGCCCGCTTTGGCGCAAGCTGCGCGCGCGTTCGGAGAACGGCACCAACTTCCGGCCGACCGCCACCCGGCCCGCCTCCCGCATCTCTTCGTAGTCCTCGAAGCCGAGCATCCGCGCCAGGCGCGAGAACGTCGCCGGCGATACCCCGCTTGTGTGGGCGACGGAGCGGAGCGAGCGGGTCGCCACATCAACAGGATTGTTGGCCACATAGTCCGCCGCCGTGCGCAGCTTGGTGCTTAGGTCGGCGTAATGCTCGCTGATGCGATCTTCGATTGTCGTCGTCGGCGCCAACATGTCCTCCCTGGCGTGAAACTGAGTGTTCCAACTGTTTTTCACATTGTCAATCTACAAAACAAATGTTTCAGTATATCGGTCAAAGAGGCGCCCATGACCGAGTCCACACTTCCAGAGCATGCACCTGTCGTCGTCATCGGCGGCGGCATCATGGGCTGTTCGACGCTCTATCACCTCGCCCAGATGGGAATCTCCGATGCCATCCTGATCGAGCGCAACCAATTGACGTCCGGGACAACCTGGCATTCGGCGGCCCAGGTGCGCGCGCTTCGGCATTCGCGCAATCTGACGCGCATGATTCAGTATTCCGTCGACCTCTACAGCCGGCTGGAGCAGGAGACCGGACAGGCGGTCGGGTGGATTCAAGAGGGATCCCTATCGATCGCCACGCACCCGGACCGGCTGACGCATATCAAGCGGCAGGAGGCTCTTGCTCACGCCTACGGCATTCCGGCGCGCTCGGTTTCCGCCCAAGAGGCCAAAGAACGCTGGCCGCTCATGAACGCCGACGACGTCTTGGGGGCGGTGTGGTCCCCCGATGACGGGCGCGTCTCGCCCTCAGACGTATGTGCGGTCCTTGTGAAAGGCGCACGGGCCCTCGGCGCACGGTTTTTCGAAGACACGGGCGTGACCGGCATTCTAACCAAGAACGGGCGCATCGAGGGCGTCGAGACCGTCAAGGGCACGATCCGATGCAACGCCATTGCCATTTGCGCTGGCCTGTGGTCACGCGAACTCGGCCAGATGGCCGGTGCCGAAATTCCCTTACTGGCGTGCGAGCACTTCTATCTGCTGACCAAGCCGGTCGACGGTGTCGCTGGCAATATGCCGACGCTGTCCGACCACGACAGCCATCTTTACATTCGCGATGACTCCGGCGGCCTTCTGGTCGGATGCTTCGAACCCATGGGCAAGCCGATCGAGCCCGGGCGCCTGGACGAGAACTTCGCCTTTCAATTGCTTCCGGAAGACTGGGATCATTTCGAGCCAATGATGATGGGCGCGCTACATCGATTGCCGGCGCTCGAAACGGCTGAAGTGAAGATGCTCCTCAACGGACCCGAGAGCTTCACGCCCGACGGAACGTTCATGCTCGGCGAGACCGCTGAAACCAGGGGCCTGTTCCTGGGTTGCGGTATGAACTCGGTGGGCATGGCGGCTGGCGGCGGCGCCGGTATGAACCTGGCTCACTGCATTGTCCATGGACACACGGCCTATGATCTGAGCGAAGCGGATGCGAAGCGCTTCGCGCCCGTGTTCAACTCGGTCGAGCATCTGATGGCCAGGGCGCCTGAGATTCTGGGCACGCATTACGATATCGCCTATCCCGGAAAGCAGCTGAAGACGGTGCGCGGTGTGCGGCGGCTGCCACTCGATGTCCAGTACCGTGAGGCCCGTGCCCATTTTGGCCAGTTCTACGGATGGGAACGTCCGCTTTACTTCGGCAGTGCGCAGGAACCGCAGCTTCGGTTCGATCGGCCGGACTGGTTCGAGAATGTTCGCTTGGAAGTCCAGGCCGCGCACGAAGCGGCCGCGATCTTCGACGCATCTTCATTTGGAAAGATCGAGGTCGAAGGTCCGGACGCCGAGGCCTTCCTAATGTTGGTCTGTGCCGGCCACGTCAATCGCGCACCTGGTTCGGTGATCTATACCGCGATGCTGAACGAGCGCGGCACGTTCGAAAGCGATATCACGGTGCACCGGATCGCGGTTGATCACTATCGGCTCTTTGTCGGAACGGCCGCCATCAAGCGCGACCTGACATGGTTGCGGCGGCACGCTGACGGGTTCGACCTCACGATTACCGACAGTACCGAGGATTATGCGGTCCTCGGTTTAATGGGGCCGGACGCGGCGCGGATCGCGACGGCATGCGGCGCACCCGAACTCAACGATATCGGTTACTTCAAGATCGGCACCGCGCACATCGCTGGCAGGCATGTTCGCGCGGCCCGCATTTCCTATGTCGGAGAAGCCGGTTGGGAAATCACCTGTAAGGTTGAAAACTGCGCAAAGATCTATTCAGCATTTACAGCAGAAGGTGCCAAACCCGCCGGGCTCTTTGCCCAAACCTCGATGCGGATCGAGAAGGGTTACTGCGCCATCGGCCATGAACTCGATTCCGACATTTCGCCAATTGAAGCCGGACTGATGTTCGCGGTTCGAAAGACCGGCGGTTTCATGGGGCATAAAGCGCTGGACGCACGGTTGAGGTCCGGCGCCGAGCTATCAGTTGTCTCACTCATCTTCGATGACCGCGAGGTCGTGCCGCTCGGGCATGAGCCGATCTATCTGGACGGCGAAGTGATAGGACAAACGACGTCATGCGCCTTCGGTTACCGATTGAACGCCCCGATTGCGCTAGCGCATGTACACACACGGCTAAAAGACGGCACAACACTGATCGTCAACATTGCCGGTCGCGAGACCACCGCACAGGTCAAGAATGGCGCTTTGTTCGACCCGGATGGATCAATCATGCGCCGTGACCATGGTCGCATTCGCGTTCCGGCGCTAGCTGGCTAGTTGGCCGAGAAAGAACGTATGTCGCACATTTTGCACCGCCACACCCGCAAGATTCCGCCCCGCGCAGTGGGTGGCAAGGGGTGCTATCTCTATGACGACACCGGCAAGGCCTATCTCGACGGTTCCGGTGGTGCGGCGGTCTCATGCCTTGGGCACGGCGACCCCGACATCATTGCTGCCATAACCGCCCAGACTGAAAAATTGGCATTCGCCCACACCGGCTTCTTCACATCGGAACCAGCCGAAGCACTCGCGGATTTACTGGTCCAACATGCGCCGGGCGGGCTGGATCGTGTCTATCTCGTCTCCGGCGGCTCGGAGGCGACGGAATCCGCGATCAAGCTGGCGCGGCAGTATTTCGTCGAGATTGGACAGCCGGAGCGGCGGCACTTGATTGCGCGCAAGCAAAGCTATCACGGCAATACGCTGGGGGCGCTTTCTGCCGGTGGCAATGTCTGGCGTCGCAAACAGTTCGGCCCACTCTTGATCGAAATGAGCCATATCGAGCCGTGCTACGAATACGTGCTGCGCGACGAGGGCGAGACCGCCGAGGACTACGGCTTGCGCGCCGCGCAAGAGTTGGAGGATGAGATCCTCAGGCTCGGCCCGGACACGGTCATGGCGTTCATCGCGGAGCCGGTCGTCGGTGCGACGATGGGCGCGGTGCCCGCTGTTGAGGGCTACTTCAAACGGATTCGAGAGATCTGCGACACCCATGGCGTTCTTCTCATCCTTGACGAGGTGATGTGCGGCATGGGCCGCACGGGCCATCTTTTTGCCTGTCAGGCGGACGGGATCGCCCCCGATATCGCCTGTGTCGCCAAGGGTTTAGGTGCCGGCTACCAACCGATTGGCGCGATGCTGTGCAGCAATGCCATCTTCGAAGCGATCGAAGCCGGCAGCGGCTTCTTTCAACATGGCCACACCTATCTAGGGCATCCCGTCGCGGCCGCCGCCGGACATGCCGTCGTCTCGAAGCTGATAGACCAAGACCTGGTGACCCGCTCGGCACGGCAGGGAGAAGTACTGCGTGCGGCGCTAACCGAACGGTTCGGCCAGCATCCGCATGTGGGCGACATCCGCGGGCGTGGTTTGTTCCTGGGGCTCGAGATCGTCGCGGATCGCACGGAGAAGCGGCCCTTTGATCCGGAACACGCGATCGCTGGCCGGATCAAATCTGCCGCGTTCGACGAGGGCCTGATCTGCTATCCCATGTCGGGCACGCGAGACGGACGACAGGGAGACCATGTGCTCGTCGCGCCGCCTTTCATCATCGAGGAGGCGCAGATATTCGAACTTGTCGACAAACTCGATGAGGCGATCGCCAGATCGACGGATACGGCGGCGCACGCCGCCGCAATGGACTAAGATCGGCTACTTCGAAAGCAGGTTCAGCGCCCGGATCGAAGGTGATGAGATTGATCAGATCGGCCGGACCTCCCGGCAGACGGTCCTTGTTCTCCGCCAGGCGCCGCGCGATCTCGCCCGAATTGATGAACGCATCGCCGACAGGCGCATATTCGTGCCAGGACCGGTGTCGAATTGGAGGTTTATCGCCGCGCAGTTGTTGGTCTCGTCGCCATAGCGAACAAGCGTCCAAGCGCCAGCTTGACCGTTAAAGAGCGGTGGTCCGCCTTAGGTTCCTGTCGGCGTGACGCTCATGCATCGCTCGGCGCTGGCCGGCGCGCCCAAGAGCGTTGCAGTCAAGGCAAGGCCTGCCGTCGGTGTCCAACGTGAAGCGCGCACGACAATCCTCCCCTTGTTCCTCATTTTGGTTCTTTGGGCTTAGGTGAACCGGACCGACTGATCCGAAAGCGCCACGCCCAGCGAGAATGACCCTTCGTTGATCAGCCAGCGCCGGAGCCGGAACGTGCGGGCGCCCGTCTTGTGCATGGGATCGGCTTCGGCAATGGCGCGCGCCTCATCCAGGTTGGCAGCGCGGTAAACGATCAACCCAGCGCCTGTCATCTCCTCACCGGTGTCGTCGGAGAGCGGCCCGGCGAAGGCAAGCTTGCCGGCCTTTTCCATGTCCTTCTGATAGGCGAGATGATCCGGCAGCGTGTCCTTGACGGCATCCATCGATCCGGCGGGCATCGATTCCGCCACATAGAGTTCAAGCGCCAGGGCTCCGCGCGATTGCGCCGTTGCCTTGTACTCCTGCCATGCGGGCATCCCCGTCCTCCCATCGGCTGTTTTGATCACAGTGAACCACACGTCTCCCAGCGCGCAAAGAAAAAATCGATATAATTTGACGAATAGGCAATAAAGTGGGTAATTTGAACCCGAACATGACGACTCGGAGGCGCTGGATGAATGTCCACGCGGCACAGGGCGAGGCAGTGACGGCGGAGCGCCGCGCCGCGCAGGATATTGTCCGTGCGTTGCGTGACCGCCGGACCTCGCTCGATTCCGATTCGCTCGCTCTCATCCTGACCGAGGCCCGATCGCACTACGCCTGGACCGATCGGCCCGTCACCGACGATCAGCTTCATGCGATCTACGACATCGTCAAAATGGGCGCGACATCGATGAACTCGTGCCCAGCGCGTTTCGTCTTCGTGCGCTCTAAGGACGGCAAGGACCGGCTTGCGAAATCGCTGAAACCAGCCAACGTGCCGAAAATGCGGGACGCACCGGTCACCGCGATTATCGCCTATGACACCGAGTTTTGGCGTGAGCTGCTGCGCCTCTTCCCGCATGAAGATCGGCGCGGTCATTTCTCCGACAAGCCCGATCATGCCGAGGTCACAACGTTTCGGAACGGCACGCTGCAGGGCGCCTATTTCATGATCGCCGCTCGCGCAATCGGTCTCGATGTCGGCGCGATGTCGGGCTTCTCGAACGAGACCGTGGACCAGGAGTTCTTCGCTGGCACGACACTGAAGTCGAACTTCTTGTGCAATATCGGCTATGCCGACGAGACGGCGATCTTTCAGCGTTTGCCGCGTTTCGACTTCGACGACGTGTGTTCCTTCGCGTGACGATGGATTGAGAGAGGCGCTGAAGACGGACATGGCCGCCATCAAGATGAAGACGACCGTGAAGCTACGTGCCGATTCGGCATCGCCGTCTCATTCACGGTCAGACATCTCCATTCGGGATCTGAGTTTCGTGATTGATGAGCCGGTCGAACGGGGCGGCACTAATGCCGGTCCGACACCGACGGATACCGCACTAGCAGCGTTGATCGGCTGCACGAACGTCATCGGCCATAAATGCGCCGAGCATCTCGGGGTCGATATCGGTCATCTACACATTTCGGCGGTCTGCGACTTCGATCGCCGGGGCGTGACGCTGAGCGAGGAAATCGATGTGCCCTTTGAGCGCATCCAACTCACCGTGCGCGCCGATGGGTCGGCCACGGCAGATGAACTGCGGCGCGTGGCGGCAGAGGTATCGAAGTTCTGCCCGCTTTCGAAGCTGTTTCGCCAAGCCGGCACGATCATCGAGGAACTATGGGAACCGAAGGCGGCTTGACCACGGGCGCAACCTGGGCCTGTCGCGAACAGAGGGAGGAAAGAGAATGACAACACAGATCACGCGCCGTTCGCTCGGTGTCGCGGCGGCGGCCGCACTGGCAATCGGCCTGGCTCAATCTCCTGCGCAGGCCACGGAAACCCTCAAACTCATTGCAATCGATGGCTATCCGGATCGGGCCATGTGGGTGAAGGAGTTCTCCGGCTTCTTCATTCCGCGGGTGAACGAGGAACTCGCGAAAACCGGCAACTACAAAATCGAGTGGCAAGAAGCCTATGGCGGCACGATCGTTAAGCCGCGCGGCGTTCTTGAGGGCATCAAGCTCGGCCTCGGCGACATCGGCATCGTGACGACGATCTTCCACAATTCGAAGCTACCCTCACAAGGCATTTCGGCCGTGACGCCGTTCGTTGCGCCGGATGCCCGCATCGTTGCTAAGGCCGTCGACGAGATCGCACGCGAGTTCGACCAGATGAACGCCGAATTCGACCGCGAGAACCAAGTGTATCTGGCGACCGGTGTCGTCCTCGACACCTATCAGATGTTCTCCAAGAAGCCGATCAACTCGCTGAAAGATCTCGAAGGCCTGAAGATCGCGGGCGCCGGATACAATCTTCGGTATCTGGAAGGCATTGAAGGGGCGGCCGGCGTTCGCGGCGGTTTGCCGAACTTCTACAACATGCTTCAGACCGGCGTGGTCGATGCGGCGATGCTCTGGCCGGAGTCCGCCAAGACCTTCAAGATCGCAGAAGTTGCGCCCTATATGCTGAAAGCCGATCTGGGTGCCGTGAACTCCAAGACCGTGACCGTCAACAAGGAAATCTGGGCGAAGCTTCCCGATGAGGTGAAGGACGTTCTTCGCAAGGTCGCGATCGAGTATCGTGACCACGTGGCAAGCGTCGCCATGGATCGGGCAACGGCTTCGCTTCAGGCCTATATCGATGGCGGCGGCACCGTTGTGGAAATGTCCCAAGACGAGCGTGTCGCTTGGGCGAATGCGATGCCGAACATTGCGCTCGACTGGGCCGAAAACCTCGACAAAGCCGGCGCGCCCGGCTCCGCAATGCTCACCGCCTATATGGACAAGCTGAAGGCGGCCGGTCAAACGCCGATCCGCGACTGGGCGGCTGAACTGTCGAACTAACACGGAAGGCGGACATCGGCATCTGGATCACATGATAGAATGCGCGGTGTGCGCGACCTACAAAAGCCATTCCTGTCGGTGGCGATCGCAGCGAACGCGATCGGCACCGGCGTCATTTTCTTCCTCGTCGCGGTCCTCAATGCTGATGTGATCGCGCGAGGCATCTTCCACGCGCCCATTCGCGGCGTGGTTGAGATGGTCATCTTCTCGCTCATCCTCATCGTTTTTCTGCAGCTTCCGGACGTGGTGCGCAGCGATCGGCTGACGCGCTCGGACGGGTTCCTTGGCATGCTGTCGTCGCGCGCGCCCGGCGCCGGCAATACGCTCGGACGGGTCATCAACGCTGCTGCCGCGATCTTCATGGCGTTGATCGCGTGGACCGTTTGGCCGGAATTTCTCGAAGCGTTCGAGACCTGCCACTTTTTCACGCCGCCGGAGTTCGGCGCGCCGCCGACGGGCGAGCTTCTGGTCGATTTGCGCGCCGCATTTGCCCGCTGTGAATATTTCGGCACGCCCGGCATCTTCACGGCGCCTTGGTGGCCGGCCCGTTTGGCGATCGCATTCAGCGTGTCGCTATGCGCCATCATCTTTGCGTTCAAGGCGCTGTTCGGCTCGACGAAACGGCCGCATTACGATGATGCCGCGGAGTCTTTTCCGTCATGACGCCGGTCGAAATAGGATCGCTGTCGGTCGTCGCCATCGTCGTGCTCGTCTATATCGGCGTCTACATTCCGATCGCGCTTGGACTTGTCTCGTTCACCTCGATCTGGTTGATCACCGACCGGCCGGTCATGGCGTTCAACTTCCTCAAAGTGGCCGTCGGCGACGGCGTGACCGAGTACGCCTTCGCAACGATTCCCTTGTTCACTGTCATGGGTCTGCTCGTCGCCAAGGCCGGACTGGGCCAGGACATTTACACGGTGATGAATCGCGGCTTCCGCAAGGTGACCGGCGGGATCGGCATGGCGACGGTCGGTGCGAACGCCGTCTTTGCGGCGGTGACGGGGTCGTCAATCGCCTCGGCTTCAGTTTTCTCGCGCATCGCCGTGCCGGAAATGCGGCGCTTGAACTACTACCGCCAATTCGCCGTTGGCGTGGTGGCCGGATCGTCGGTGCTGGGCATGATCATTCCGCCGAGCGCCATGCTGATCATCTACGCCTTCGTCGCCGAACAGTCCGTTGGCGAGATGTTCATTGCGGGCATCATTCCCGGCCTGTTGCTGACGGCCGCTTACATATTGGCCATTCTCGCCATGGGGCGCTTCTGGCCCTCCTTTATCGGCACCACGGCGCAGCAGGATGAAAGCGAACAGTTGTCCTTTGCTGAATTGGCCGACAAGACACTTCCGACGGTCGGGCTCATCCTCCTGGTGTTGGGTGGCATTTATACAGGCTGGCTGACGCCGGTCGAAGCCGGCGCGGCCGGTGCGCTGGCCGCACTCGCGATAGCGGTTGTGCGGCGGCGCATGACGTGGCGCGCGCTTTGGGAAACGGCGATCGAGACCGGCCATATCACCGCTTCGATCCTCTTCCTCATCACCATGGCGTCGCTTTACAGCCGCATGTTGGGCTTTGCCGGCTTGCCGAACGAACTCGATGCCATCCTTGAAGCCTACAATCTCGGCTTCACGGAAGTCATGGTGATCTACGTCATCTTGATGCTGTTCCTCGGCACGCTGCTCGATACCGCATCGATCATTCTCATCGTCGTTCCGCTATTCATCACACTCGTCGAATCGATGAACATGAGTCTGGTGTGGTTCGGCATCGTTACCGTGATAGGCGCCGAGATCGGTCTTTTGACCCCGCCGCTCGGCATCTCTTGTTTCGTCATCAAGGCGACGTTGGACGACCCCGAGATCAGCCTGAAGGACGTCTTTATGGGGGCCTTCCCCTTTGCTCTTGTCATGCTGATCGTTCTCATCATCCTTATTCGTTTCCCGGTTCTTTCGACCGGATTGACCTGAACGTTTCCAAGGCAGACCGATGCGCAATGTAACGACCGAGACGATCACCGAGGCTTTTCTCAACTACTGCAGTCCGGAAACCGCGCCACGCACCTGGAAAGTGTTGGAAAGTCTTGTGACACATCTTCATGCCTTCGCCCGCGAAGTGAATCTCACGCATGAAGAGTGGCGCCTTGGCCTTGATCTCCTGAAGAAAACCGGAGAGATCACCAACGACGAACGCAACGAGTATGTGCTTCTGTCCGACGTGCTCGGCTTGTCGTCTTTGGTCGACATGATCAACTCGCCGGACGTCGGGACGCCGTCGAGCGTGCTTGGGCCATTTCATATTCTGGGCGCCCCAGACCTGCCTGTCGGCGGCGATCTGAAGCGCGACAACGAAGGCGCCACGGTGATCGTCTCCGGTAAGATCACCAATCCCGAGGGAGATCCAATCAGCGGTGCGGAGCTGGAGATCTGGCAGACCGCCGACAACGGCCTCTACTCCAATCAGGATGCAGGGCAGCCTGACTACAATCTGCGCGCCCATATGCGGGCGATGGATGACGGTCGCTACATGTTCACGACAGTCCGGCCGGCGCCCTACACCGTACCAGACGACGGACCAGTGGGGGTCCTGCTTCATGCGACGGGACGGCATCCCTGGCGCCCGTCACATCTCCACTTCATCATCACCGCGCCCGGCCACCGGACCCTGGTGACGGAGGTGTTCCCGAGCGACGATCCCTATCTCGATGAGGACGCCGTCTTCGGCGTTCGTGAGCAACTTGTCATGGTCTACGAGGAGCACTCCGATCCAAGCGAACTGCCGGATGGATTGGCGATCGGGCGAAGCGCGACCACACCGTTTTTCACCGTCGACTTCGATTTCGTACTGAGCCCGGAGACACCGTAAATCCGCTCAGCCGGTGAGCTGATCCTTTACGAAGCGACCCGTTCGCGTGTAGTGCGCCATCAGCCGCTCGACAGCCGTATCGGCGTCGCGCGCCAGCACGGCGTCGCAGATCGCCGCGTGCTCGGCCGTCACGTCGCGGACGGGATAGGCCTTTCGGCCAGAGAGCTGGCGATACCGAATGTTCTGGTCGTAGAGCTGGTTGCAAAACTTAATCAGCATCGACGATCCGCACGCCGAAATCATCGTCATATGAAAGATCTTGTGTCGCGTTTCCCATTCGGCATTGCCGATAAAATGATCGTCCGCCTCCGAACGCGGAACGCGCGAGAGGCGGTGGGTCGCGAGCAGCACCCGCTCCTCCCAGCCGGTGTCGCCCCTGGCGATCGATTCGCGAAGGGCCCGTTCTTCCAGCCAGCAGCGGGCGAGCAGGATTTCCTCAAACTCGTCTGCGCTGATCTCGACGACGCGAAAGCCCCGCTGATCGATGCGCTCGACGAAATGATCCGAGGTCAAAAGGCTAAGCGCCTCACGCACGGGGCTTGAGCCGACATCGTAGAGTTTTCTGAGTTCTTCGATCTTCAGCTTACGCCCGGGTTCGAGCGCACCGGACATGATGTCGGCCCGCATCCGGTCATATGCCTGCTGGGTCATCGAGGCCGGACCGCCTGCCACGCCAGATCGCTCCACGTCCAAAACGGGGTCGGATTTTGCGATCATCGGTGGCACCATGGCTGATATGGCCCTTGTCGAGCGAAGTGTGTCGCCCGGTAATATCGATATTTTCCCCTGATCCGCAAGCGCGCGGCGCTCCGGGCGGGTTTGTCGAGCGTTTCGCTTAAGAATATTGGAAATTTCTGCCTTTGAGTATAAAAAATTGATATTTTTGATCGATCTGCCATAAATGTGGATTGTATCTCGGCGTCCATGCGACCGTCCGAGAACCAGGGACAAAGGGGAGATCGATCGTGCGGGAAACTTATCATGAAGACGGACGCTGGTGGGTCAGCCCTTACAATTTTGCCCCCGATGTTCGCCAATCGCTGACGCTGCCCGAATCCGTCGAAATCCACGATGCAACCCTGCGTGATGGCGAGCAGACGCCTGGCGTTGTCTTCACCGTCGACGACAAAGTCGAGATCGCCAAGATGCTCGATACCGTTGGCGTGGAACGGATCGAAGCGGGCATGCCGGCGGTTTCGCCGCAGGACGCTGAGGCGATTACCAAGATCTCTAAATTGGGTCTGAACGCGCGCATCTTCACCTTCGCGCGTGCCCTGCAAGCCGATATCGACATGGCGCTCGACTGTGGCGCCAACGGCGTCATCATCGAAGTGCCGATCGGTTATCCGAAGCTGACCACCCAGTTCGGCTGGACCTGGGAGGACGTCCTGAAAAAAAGCGCGAGCGTCATCAACTACGCGCGCGAGAAGGGCCTCTACGCGGTCTTCTTCCCCTACGATACGACACGGGCGCGACCGGAGGATCTGGAGAACCTTTGCCGTGGCATCATGGCCGAGGCCCCACCGAATTCCATCGGCATTGTCGACACGATGGGTTGCGCCACACCCGAGGCCATCAAGCACATGGTCCGCTGGGTCAAGGACATGACCGGGCTCCCCATCGAAATCCATACGCACAACGATTTCGGCATGGGTGTTGCAACCGAGTTGGCTGCCGTGACAGCCGGCGCCAGCGTCGTTCATAGCTGTGCCAACGGGCTCGGCGAACGCACCGGCAATGCGGCGCTTGAGGAATTGATGCTCGGGCTCAATCTGCTCTATGGCTACGAAAACAAATATGCGCTCGATCGTCTTCCAGAGCTAGGCGCCCTGATTTCGCGGCTCTCGAATGTTCCAATTGCCCGCAACAAACCGGTGCTAGGCGCCGGCAACTTTACGCGCGAATCCGGCATCGGCATCGACTATGTCATGAACGATCCGCTCGTCATGTTTGGAACGCATCCTGCTTTGACTGGGCGCATGGGCGAGGTCGTTCTGGGTAAGAAGAGCGGCAAGATGTCGGTTGTCTACAAGCTCGGTGCGCTCGGTCTCGGTGAGTCGGATGACGATGAGATCGCACGCATTCTGCTTGAGGTGAAACAGGCTGGCATCGCAAAAAGGGACATTCTGACAGACGATGAGTTCACCGCGATCGTCAAGACCGTTCGCGACGGCGTGGCGGCTTAGGGTTTGCAGGAAAAGCGCTTCACAAGGCTCGCCGCCGCTTGGTCCATGATCTCGAAACTGGCCTGTTGACCCGAGCAATATGCCAGGAGGTTCAGACGCTTAAGCTGAAGCGGAAATGGTGCCGCATGGGTGACTCGAACACCCGACCCCATCATTACGAATGATGTGCTCTACCAACTGAGCTAATGCGGCTCGCCACGGGCATGACCCCAGGACGCCCTACGCCTACACCAGTCGCGTTACCAACTCATTGCCCCGGCAACGACCGCCACTCAGCATCGCATCCAACAGGAGGCAGTCAGGCTTACGCGAACAAGAGGACAACGCCGGCAACACGGAACGACGTCGCTGGTGCAATACACATTTCCGCGCGTTGCGGCAAGACGACAATGACGCTGCGTCCGCCCGTCGAAAGACATCGTAGATCACAACGCCGCCAACACATCCGAAGCGGATCGCCATCGACCAAGCAGCCAAAGATCGCGAAGGGGTTGTCATTTACCGGGTGTTCGCGAATTGTGACGCCTTATGGATGCGCGCGGGACGCAACACCACGCTGCACGGACGATCAACGGTTTGGGAAAGCCAAAGCGAAACCATGTTCAAGGCGCTCAACACATTCATCAACGATCTCGTGGGCGGCAAGCACGAGGCTCAGACCTTCGATGAAACCGATGAGCGCCTCGCCGCAGCCGCACTCTTGTTCCACGCCGTGGCGATCGATGGCATCGTCGATGCCGCTGAGCGCAACACACTGCGCTCGATCCTGAAGACGCGTTTTCGCCTCGATGACCATGAGGTCGAATCCTTGATCGAACAGGCACGGTTGCGCGATCTGGAGTCGGTCGATCTGCACGGTTTCACAAGCGTTCTCAATCGGGCGCTCGACGATGACGGAAAGCGTCGGATCGTGGAGATGCTATGGGAGATCGTCTACGCCGACGGCGAGGTCCACGAATTCGAGGACAACCTTGTCTGGCGCGTCGCGGAACTGCTCGGCGTGTCGACGCGCGAACGCGTTCTTCTGCGCCAACAGGTCGAAGCCAGCAACCGGTCTGACGAGGATTAACGGCCCGGCCAACCGCGCATGAGACCCGAAGGAGCGTCATGACCGACAGATCGCCGCGCCTTGCCGGCAAGAAAGCCCTGATCACCGGCGGGGCCGGCGGAATCGGGTCGGCAATCGCCGCGGCATTCCTCAAAGAGGGCGCCGACGTTCTCATCACCGATCTGGACGATGACGCCGCTATCGCGACCGCGGAGCGACTGTCCGACCTCGGCCGCATTCAAGGGATCGGACATGACGTGACGTCTGAGGCTGATTGGCGAACAGCGGTTGAGACGGCTGAATCTACGCTTGGCGGCTTGTCGGTCCTCGTCAACAACGCCGGCATCTGGGTGTCGGGCACCGTTGAGGATACGGACTATGCGACGTGGAAGCATGGTCTCAGCGTCAATCTCGATTCGGTCTATCTGGGAACCCGCATCGCTATGCCGCTGCTGCGGGCCAATCAGCCGGCCTCTATCATCAATCTTTCCTCGATCGCCGGCCTGATCGCCGGGCCGAACATCGCGGCTTACAACACTGCCAAAGCGGGGGTCTGGATGTTGACCAAGTCGACGGCCCTTGCGGCGGCACGCGCCGGCGACAGTATCCGGTGCAATTCGGTACACCCGTTCTTCATCGACACCGGGCTATTGGAGGACGTGTTCTCCAAGGACGGCACACGCAAGGCCATTGGCGAGAGCGAGCGCGACCGGCTGGCTAGGCAAACGCCGATGCGCCGTTTGGGCACCACCGACGACGTGGCCTATGCGGCGATTTATCTCGCCAGCGATGAGTCTGGATTTATGACGGGCGCGGAGTTGAAAATCGACGGCGGCATCAGCGCCATGTAGCGTGATTTGGCGGCAAAAGGCGGACCGGCTATATTCCAAGATATGTCGAACAAGGTCCTCATCATCGTTCATCAGGAGACGTCGACGCCCGGCCGCGTCGGACAAAGCCTGCGGGCGCGCGGCCTCGACCTCGACATTCGCCGGCCGCGCTTCGGCGATCCGCTACCGGTCACGATGGACGATCACGTCGGCGCCGTCATCTTCGGTGGACCGATGAGCGCCAATGATCCCGACGATTTCATCAAGGATGAGATCGACTGGATCAACGTACCGCTTCAGGAGAAAGCGCCGTTTCTGGGAATTTGCCTGGGCGGCCAGATGATGGCGAAAACGCTGGGCGCCGAGGTTGCCCCGCACCCGGATGGGCTGACGGAGATCGGTTACTATCCGATCACGCCGGAACCCATCGACGGCCTCGACCTTCCATGGCCAAGCCATGTCTACCAATGGCACCGCGAAGGATTCGATTTACCGAAAGGGGCGGAGCGCTTCGCCACGGCGCCAGTCTATCCCAATCAGGCCTTTCGCTACGGACCGGCCGCCTTTGCAATCCAGTTTCATCCCGAATTGACAACAGCCATGCTCTATCGCTGGACGACGAAAGGCCGCGATCGGTTCAAGCTTCCAAACGCACAAGATCGCAAGGCCCATTTCACCGGGCGTGCGCGCTATGACGGTGCCTTGCGCCACTGGCTCGAAGCGTTTCTTGACCACTGGCTGGCATCCGGTCAAAGGGATGCAGGAGCTGCGGGCGCGCCGCCATCGATTCGCCAGGCAGCGGCGCCGGCGGAATAGCGGTTTCAACGCCCACCGGTGAAAAGTGTCGCCTTGGATGTGCTTCTAAGGCCGATCGTTTTGCAGAATGCAATTGATGGCGAAGGCCACCGGCTGCTCTGATGCCCGAACTTCTCGTAAGAACTTGATTTCAAAAAGCTTTCAAAATTTTTCGAAACGGAAAGAAGTTAGAAACCGACGTCGTGTACACCTAACGCCGCTGGCATAAGGTAGTGCGTAGTCAGCTCGGCTCGGATGGTGGAAGGCCATTTGTTTGACCCCTAACGGCCTTCCGCCATCCCTCCCGCCGCCGGCCGAAACGAACGGCCCGAAACGACGTTAATTTCCACACTGATACACTTTCCGGTTGAGCGCAATCCGGCAGCGCGAATTGCGCCGCTCGCTCAGGCAGCGGCCAAGCTTGCACCCGGCGTGAGCGTCGTCTGCGGTTTTGCGGTTGCGGCCACGTCGGCCGCGACGATGCGCGCGGTGGCGGCCGACAGCGTCCACCCGAGATGGCCATGCCCGGTGTTGTAGAAGACACCCGGCGCGCGGCCCCGGCCGACGTGTGGCAGCATTGACGGCATCATTGGCCTTAGCCCCGCCCAAGGCGTGACGGTTTCCGTTGAAATGCCGGGAAAGTGCTTTTCGCACCATTCCGTCAGCGGCCGGATGCGGTCGGCGCGAATGTCGCGGTTGGCACCGTTGAACTCGGCCGTGCCGGCGATGCGGAACCGGTCGGCGCCCAAACGGCTGGCGACGATCTTCGCCCGGTCGTCCAGAAGGCTGACCCAGGGCGCCGCCGCCTGGCTCTGCGGGTCATTCAGCGCGACGGTGATCGAATAGCCCTTGACGGGATAGACGTTCACCCGGTCGCCGAGCTGCTTCGCGAAATGGCGGCTACCGATGCCGGCACACACGACGACTCCGTCGAACCGGTCGTCCCGACCGCTGGCGCTGATGTGGACACGGCCATTTGAATGGCCGACAGCGTCGACATCCACGCCGAAGCGCAGATCGGCCCCGCGCCGGGCGCAGGCACGGGCAAGGCCCATGGTGAACTTGTGGATGTCGCCCGAACTGTCGGATTCGGTGAGGAAACCGCCGACGAATTCGCCATGCAGCGCCGGTTCGACATCGCGGATTTCGTCCGGAGCCAGTTCGCGGCGCACCAAGCCGCCCTCGGCCAAGAGCGCATTGACCTTGCGCGCATGCGTCAAGTCCTTGGCACGATCGTAGAAGTGCAGGATGCCACGGCGTTCGAGATCGAAGTCGATGCCCTCCCGCTCGGCCATTTCGAAGAGCACGGCGCGCGCCGCGATCGCCAGGCGCACGGTCTCCACCGTGTTGCGCTCGTAGTTCGGGATATTGGACAAAAACTCCATCATCCAGCGCATCTTGTGGAAAGTCGGCGCCGGATTGACGAGGAGAGGCGCATCGGTCTGCAGCATCCAGCGCAGGCCCTTAAGCACGGTCCCCCACTGAGTCCAGACCTCGGCATTGGAGGCGGAGAGCTGGCCGCCATTGGCAAAGCTCGTCTCCATGGCGGCATATCGGTTGCGGTCGAACACGGTCACGTCGAATCCGCGATCGATTAGCTCATAGGCAGTCGTCAGGCCGGTCACGCCGGCTCCAATTACGGCAATGCTGGTCATTGTCACACTCCCTCGCACGGGCGGCTTAAGCCGCTTGCCCCCTCCGTGCTTGGAACCTGAGAGCTTCGCCCGATGCCGGGCTTTCTCCTTCGGTGGGCCTTTCGGCCGCTTTCCGGAGTGTTAAAGCCGTGCCGGTCCGTGGACCTGAGAGTTTCCGGGGCGGTTGCTCCTTCGGCGGTGGATTGCTCCACCTTCTCCCGGCATGGCTTCGAATGCCGGCCACATAATCGATTGGTCCGTGTTTCGCAAGACGAAAGTTGCCGATGCCGTATGATTTAGGCGCTTAATCTCGGTTATGAAGTGGGTTCAGGTTCTGCCAGGCTGAATGAAATCTGTGGCAATAAGATAAAGGCTCAGGCCGATCCACGTCCCGATGATCAGCCAATAGAGAACCGGGTTTTCTCGGCGTCGAACGGTCTCGATAAAAAACGTCTCGCCGGCGCGCAGTCCAAGCGTCGACCAGAAGATGAAAAGCACCCCCCACACCCAGGTCTGGTCGAGCAGGACGGCAACGTAGAGAATGAGAAGCCCAAGCAAGGTCTTCCATTTTGTCGCCAAGCCGCCAGCCGCATGACACTCGGTCGTCCTGTCGGTGCGCACAATTGCCGGATTGAGGAAAAACGCCGCGTCGTCCGGGTCCTTGGCGAGGATCGTCTCCGAACCCGACGACCGATCCCGTTCGACGATCTCGCCGCCGTTTTTCTCGATCTGGTCGCTCGCCTCGGCCAAATCCGCGACGGCGAAGTGGATGCCCCAGAACTGATACTTGCCGCGCCGCTCCTCGCTCAATTCATAGATGTTAGCGACGACGGCGCCTTGTGCGTTTTGAATCGGAAAGGCGCCGGACGATGCCAACTCCGTTGCGATGCGCCAATCGAACAGGGTCTCGTAGAAGGGGCGAACGGCGTCTGCGTCCGAAACGTAGAGCGCACATCCGATGCGGTGGCCGTGGCGATCGACCGTTGCATCCGCGCTCAAACCGACGCCCTGGTGAACAGTGAAGCCGGCACCCAGCGGATCGCGGATCAAAGCGATCTTGTCATGGTCTGACCACGCCATGGGTTTCACTTCGATGCGCCCGCCGTGCTGTGCGGCGATCGCACAGGTCACTTCGACATCGTCGACCGAGATGTAGGGCATCCAGAAGCTTGGAAGGCCGATCTCCTGGAACTTTTGGGGCATCTCGAAGAGGCCGGCGGCCTCACCGGATGGCGTGGCGGCTACGTCGTAGTCCGATCCGTCGGGCTGTTTCAGGCGCTTATACGTCCAGCCAAAGAGCTCGGAGTAGAAGGACTTCGTATCTGGCGGACGGAACGTCGACAGATCGCACCAGACGAAATCCCCTTTAGCCATGGCTTGGGTCCGATGCGCTCTGTTGAGGCGTGCGAGCGGGCTCGGTTGCGCGTCCTTTAGTAAGCGGCGGCGTCAGCAAACAACTCTGAATTTAGTGGTGGAGCCAGGCGGAATCGAACCGCCGACCTCTTGAATGCCATTCAAGCGCTCTCCCAACTGAGCTATGGCCCCATATCCGCGCCATTGGCCGTTCGGCCCGGCGGACAATTGCGCCTTCAAACCGCAATCGGCAAAAACGGTCAAGCGCAAAGATGGTTCGCCTGTCGGCGAGCGTCAACGATCCTCTTCGTCCGAGTCGCCGCCGCCAACGATAATGTCGCTGACATCGCCATCGTCTTCGTCTTCTTCGAGGAAGACATCGGCATCATCGCCCTCGGCTTCTTCCACGTCCTCCAGGTCGGGAATGTCCACGACATCGCTGTCATCATCGCTGTCGACATCGGCGTCGTCGTCGGTGTCATCGGACTCGTCTATTTCTTCTAGGCTGATGACCTCAGCGCCCTCTTCGGCCGGCGCCGCGTCCTCTTTCTCCTCCTCAGGCTCAGGTGCCTTCTCCTTTTCGGGTTCCTTGGAAACCTTGACCTTTTCCGTCGTCGGAGGTTCGAACACAGTCTGGCATTTCGGGCAGATAATCGGATCGCGGAGCAAGTCGTAGAAGCGCGCTCCGCAGTTAGCGCAGAGCCGTTTCAGACCCAGATCGGGGTTCGCCACTGTAGGGATCCTGTGTCTGGTTGATGGGACGGTCACTCGAAAACGGCGCCCGTCTTACATGTGCGCGACGATCTGTCAAAGCCAAATCACACTTCGCGCGGCAATTGGTGTAAATCCCCGCTGGCTGTGGGTGACCCGCTCCGATTGCCGTGATAGCTAGCGGTGGCAATCGGGCCACCCGCTCCGGGCGCTGACCGGATATCTGGCAAAGCAGGATTGAAAAGAATGACCAACCCGGCAAATCCGTCTGGCGCCCGACCGCTTGCGGCCCGATCCGACGGACCGTTGACGGGACGACTTGATCTTCCGGGCGACAAGTCGATCTCCCACCGGGCGCTTCTTTTCGGGGCACTGGCGCGCGGGCGAACGACGATCACCGGTCTGCTGGAAGGCGAGGATGTGTTGGCGACAGGTCGCGTCGCTGCCGCCTTGGGTGCGGTTGTGGAACGCACCGGGCCCGGCGCGTGGACCGTCGATGGGGCAGGTCTTGGAACGCTGATCGAACCGTCCAGCACCCTCGATTTCGGCAATTCGGGAACCGGTGCGCGCCTGGCGCTGGGGGTGGTCGGCGGGCACCCGATTACGGCGCGGTTCGACGGCGATGCCTCGCTGCGCAAGCGGCCGATGGGCCGTGTGCTGAGACCGTTGGAGCAGATGGGAGCCTCGGTCATCGCCGACGGCACCGGCGACCGATTGCCGCTGACCTTGAAGGGGGCGGTGCCGACGATTCCGATCGAATACACGCTGCCGGTCGCCTCGGCTCAGGTGAAATCCGCCGTATTGCTGGCCGGTCTCAACGCCGCCGGCCAGACCGTTGTTATCGAGCCCGAGCGCACCCGCGACCATACCGAGCGCATGCTGGCCTGGTTCGGCGCAAAGCTCGACATCGCTGAGCGACCCGAGGGCGGTCGTATCATTACGTTGCACGGTCAGCCTGATCTCGTCGGTCGGCCGGTCACCGTTCCAGGCGATCCCAGTTCTGCGGCTTTCGCCATCGTTGCCGCTTTGATTGTCCCAGGCTCGAGGGTCGAGATCGCCAATGTTCTCATGAACCCGAGCCGAACCGGCCTTATCCAGACGCTGCTGGAGATGGGGGCTAACATTACGATCTCGAACGAACGCGAAGACGGCGGCGAGCCGGTCGCCGACTTGACCGTCGAACATAGTACACTGACGGGTGTCGAGGTGCCGGCCGAACGGGCGCCCTCGATGATCGACGAGTATCCAATTCTTTCTGTCGCCGCGGCGTTCGCCCGTGGTGACACGATCATGAACGGTCTGGCCGAACTGCGGGTGAAGGAAAGCGACAGGCTGGCGGCGGTTGCAGCCGGCCTTTCGGCCAACGGCGTCGCGCTGAAAGAGGAGACGGAGCGCCTCACGGTTACCGGCGGATCGGGGGTTGCCGGTGGCGGCGTGGTCGCGACCCATCTCGATCATCGCATCGCCATGGCCTTCCTGGTGCTTGGAATGGCGAGCGACACACCCGTTGTGGTCGACGACGCGACGATGATTGCCACATCCTATCCGGATTTTGAGGCTGATTTCACCCGTCTTGGCGCGCGCTTCGAGGCGTCCGCTTGATTATCGCGCTGGACGGTCCGGCAGCGTCGGGTAAGGGAACCCTGGCGCGGCGGCTGGCCGCGCACTACGGCGTGCCCCACCTTGATACGGGTCTGCTTTACCGCGGTGTCGCAGCCGCTTTGATCGCTTCCGGTCACGCCCTCGACGACGAGATGGCAGGTGTCGCCGCGGCTGCGGCACTTGACCTTTCAGCGCTAGACCGCGACCGACTCTCGACCCATGCGATTGGCGAGGCGGCTTCGCGAGTCGCCGTGCTGCCAGCCGTGCGCAACGCGCTCCTGGATGCCCAGCGTCGGTTTGCCAGCCAACCGGGCGGTGCCGTGATCGACGGTCGCGATATCGGGACATTTGTTTGCCCGCAGGCTGACGTGAAGTTCTTCGTCACGGCCAATCTCGAAGAACGCGCGCGGCGGCGAACGCGGGAAATCAGAAGCCGTGGGCAGCACGCTGTGATTGACGACGTGCGCCTCGACCTTGAACGTCGTGACGCTCGGGATGCCGAACGCGCTGATGCGCCAATGAAAATGGCTGACGATGCCCACTTGCTCGATACAACCGATTTGGATATAGAGACCGCGTTCAAGCGTGCTGTGGATATTGTTGATCGTTTTCGCGATCGATGATCGGGGGGTGTTCCAAGAGACGGGACCCCTTTTTTTGTATTGGCGGCTAAGTCGGGCCTGATTGGCCACCCGCTGCCCGATCTCACCAACACCTTGAACGAGACAATTGAACCGTCCTGACGGCCGAGTGCGCCGAACCGAGGCATCCACTTCGGTTTTCGGCCGAAAGGGCAAACGCAAGACAACCCGGCGCATCTGTGACCAGGAGTCAGTTATTTGATGAACGAATCCACCGCGACCGTCCCGACGACGGAAGACTTCGCTGCCCTTTTAGAGGAATCCTTCTCCGCCGATCCCCTGGAGGAGGGCCACGTTGTCAAGGGCCGGGTCGTCGCAATTGAGAAGGACCAGGCCGTTATCGATGTCGGCCTGAAGGTCGAGGGCCGCGTGTCCTTGAAGGAATTCACAAGCCCCGGCAAACCGTCGAGCCTGACGCCCGGCGACGAAGTCGAGGTTTATCTGGAGCGCGTCGAAAACGCGCTCGGCGAGGCCGTGCTGTCGCGCGACAAGGCCCGGCGCGAGGAGAGCTGGGTGCGGCTCGAAAAGAGTTTCGAAGATGGCGAGAAAGTCGAAGGCGCGATCTTCAATACGGTGAAGGGCGGCTACACGGTCGATCTTGACGGCGCGGTCGCCTTTTTGCCGCGCTCCCAGGTGGATATCCGTCCGGTGCGCGATATCGGCCCATTGATGAACACGCCGCAACCCTTCCAGATCCTGAAAATGGACAAGCGCCGGGGCAATATCGTCGTGTCACGTCGCGCGATCCTGGAAGAAAGCCGTGCCGAGCAACGCCAGGAGCTGGTGCAAAAGCTGAAAGAGAGCATGGTCGTCGATGGCGTGGTCAAGAACATCACCGACTACGGTGCGTTCGTCGATCTGGGCGGCATAGACGGCTTGCTGCACGTCACGGACATCGCCTGGCGGCGGATCAACCATCCCTCGGAAGTGCTGTCCATCGGCGAGACGATCAAAGTACAGATCGTCAAGGTCAATCAGGAGACCCAGCGTATCTCGCTTGGCATGAAGCAGCTCGAAGCCGATCCATGGGACGGCATCGAGGTGAAGTATCCTGTCGACACGAAACTGACGGGTCGGGTGACGAACATCACCGACTATGGCGCGTTCGTTGAATTGGAGCCGGGCATTGAGGGCCTGATCCACGTCTCGGAGATGTCGTGGGTGAAAAAGAACGTTCATCCCGGCAAGATCGTTTCGACGTCGCAGGAAGTCGAAGTGCTCGTGCTTGAGGTCGATCCGCAGAAGCGCCGCATTTCCCTTGGCTTGAAGCAGACCATGGCCAATCCGTGGGAGGCGTTCGCCGAGACCCATCCCGTTGGCTCCAATGTCGAGGGCGAGGTCAAGAACAAGACCGAGTTCGGCCTGTTTATTGGCCTTGAGGGCGATGTCGACGGCATGGTGCATCTGTCCGATCTCGACTGGAACCGGTCCGGCGAGGAGGCGATTGAGGACTACAACAAGGGCGATGTGGTCAAGGCTGTCGTTCTCGATGTCGATGTCGAGAAGGAGCGTATCTCGCTCGGCGTCAAGCAGCTTGGCGGCGATCCGTTCGCTGACGCCGGATCCGAGCTGCGTCGCGGCGCGGTGGTGACCTGCGAGGTGACGGAAGTGAAGGATAACGGTATCGAGGTGAAGATCGCCGAGACCGACCTGACTGCCTTCATTCGCCGGTCGGACCTGTCGAAGGATCGCGGCGAACAGCGCCCGGAGCGCTTTGCGGCCGGCGAGAAGATCGATGCCCGCATCACCCAGTTCGATCCCAAGAACCGTAAGGTCTCCGTCTCCATCAAGGCGCTCGAAGTCGCCGAGGAGAAGGAAGCGATCGCGCAGTACGGGTCGACCGATTCGGGCGCTTCGCTCGGCGATATCCTGGGTGCCGCGCTCTCCAAGGCGCAGGACGACGATGGCGAGGAAACGACCGACAAGTCGTAGCGCCTGTTGTCTTCGGCAAATCTGATGAACCGGGCCATTTGGCCCGGTTTTTCTTTGCCGGTCGATAGACCCTCAAGCAACGATCCGCTATGACTGCGACACGTTAGGATTCGGGATCGAATGCAATGAGTCTTGAAGCCGATGCGCTTGCAGATCGACGGCGCCTGCGCCGCAAGCTGTCCTTTTGGCGGATCGCGGCTTTCGTGGTCGCCGCAGTGGCCATCGTCGTTGCGATAGGCATTGCCGACCAAGACAGCAGCTTCATCCCGACCAATCATGTGGCGCGCGTCGATATCAACGGGATCATTACGGATGATCGCGCGCAGCAGGAAATGCTGCGGCGGATTGCCGAAAACGACAGGGCCAAGGCACTGATCCTGTCCATCGACAGCCCAGGCGGCACGACCACCGGCGCGGAAGCGCTCTTTGAGGCGATTCGCGATGTTGCCGAAGAAAAGCCCGTGGTTGCGACACTTGGAACGATCGCGGCCTCAGGCGGCTACATTGCCGCTATCGGCGCCGATCATATTGTCGCGCGCGGGAACACCCTGGCCGGTTCCATCGGTGTCGTCATGCAATGGCCGAATGCCACCGAACTGCTCGATTCGGTTGGCGTCGATGTCAGATCGGTCAAGTCGTCGCCCATCAAGGCGGAACCGACGCCTTTCTCTGAAACGCCACCGGAGGCCATCGCGGTCCTGGAAGACGTGGTGAGCGACAGTTACAACTGGTTTATCGAGCTTGTCACGGAAAGGCGCGGCCTGACCCGCGCTCAGGCAAATGCCGTCGGCGACGCGCGCGTCTTCACCGGTCGTCGCGCTGTCGACGCGGGCCTTGCCGACGCCATTGGCGGCGAAGCGGTCGCGCGTGCCTGGCTTGAAGACAATCACGGAATCTCGGCTGAGGTGGAGATTCGCTCCTACTACCCGCGCGATGCTCTGGAGCGCTACGCCGGAAGCGAGGGACTTCTTCGCGGCCTAGCGCGCCTGGTGGGCGCCAGCCGGCTTGCGGGGCTTTTCCCCGATGGGGTTGCGCTTGACGGTCTCGTATCGGTTTGGCACCCTGACCGGGCTCGGTGATGGCGGCAACCGACGGTAGAGGGCCGGATCGCGCCGCGCCGAAAAATAAAAGGCGATCCAATGATTAAATCCGAACTCGTGCAGAAAATCGCTGCAGCCAATCCTCATCTGTTTCAGCGCGACGTAGAACACATCGTCAATACGATCTTGGACGAGATTGTCGAAGCGCTGGCACGCGGCGAACGCGTCGAGTTGCGTGGCTTCGGGGCGTTTTCGGTGAAGAATCGGCCGGCACGGATCGGCCGCAATCCACGGACCGGAGACAAGGTCGCCGTGGCCGAAAAATTCGTGCCCTTCTTCAAGACCGGCAAGGAAATGCGCGAACGGTTGAATCACGGCTGAGTGCGCCAAACATGCGACGGACCCCGATGCGATCGATTGTTTTCTATTTGATCGTCGTGCCACTGGCGATCGTGCTGGTAACCCTTGGCGTGATCAATCGAGCGCCGGTGACTATTGCACTTGATCCGTTTTCGCCGGCTGATCCAGCGCTAGCGCTGACCATGCCGCTCTATATCCTCGTCTACGGTGCGATCATTCTTGGCATAATCATTGGTGGTGCGACAGATTGGATCCGCCAGGGTCGCTGGCGCCGCGAAGCCCGCGAACGCCGCTACGAGGCGCGCCGCTGGCAAAATGAGGCTGCCGCGCTGAAACAAGCGGCGTCGGAGCCGGTCGCGCCCGGGTCCGGGGCGCTCACCGTTTCCTCAGGCCGCTAGACAAAACCGAATCTTACCCGCTCGCGATGCGCATCATCACCGCCGCCGACATGGCCGAGGTTTTGACCGAGCGCGCGGTCGTCGAGTGCCTGCGCAGCGGCTTTCGCGCCGACATTGCCCAGCCGCTGCGTCATCATCACCCGATGGAGCGCCCGGGCGGCTCAGATGCCACGTTTCTGTTGATGCCGGCCTGGACCGACTTTGGGGCGCAGGGCCACCTGGATAGCGGCTATTTGGGCGTTAAGACGGTCACGATCTTTCCTGACAACGGCGAAAAAGGCCTGCCATCGGTGATGGGGGTCTATCTGCTCCTGTCCGGCAAGACGGGCGAGCCGCTCGCCGTCATCGATGGACAGGCGTTGACGGCGTGGCGGACGGCCGGAGCGTCGGCATTGGCCGCCAGCTATCTTGCCCGGGAGGATGCGCATCGCCTGTTGATGGTTGGTGCGGGGACGCTGGCATCGTTCCTCATCAAGGCACACGCTGCGGTGCGGCCGATCAACGACGTGGTCATCTGGAACCGTTCGCCGGAGCGCGCGCAGAAGCTGTCGCAATCCCTCTCAAGACCGGACTTTCGCGTGGTCGCGACCGACGATTTGGAAGAAGCGGCACGGGGCGCCGATATCATCTCCTGCGCGACGATCAGCGAGACACCGCTGATCCAGGGCCGCTGGCTTCGGCCCGGCACCCATGTCGATGCGGTTGGCGCGTTTCGTCCCGATATGCGGGAGACCGACGACGACGTCATTCGCCGCGCTCGGGTCTTCGTCGACACACGCGAAGGCGCAACGAAAGAAGGCGGCGACATCGCCCAACCCCTTGCGGACGGGGTGCTTGCGCCCGATGACATTGCGGGCGATCTCTATGACCTCTGCCGGGGCGAACGGGCCGGCCGTCGATTCTACGATCAAATAACGTTCTTCAAATCGGTTGGCGCGGCGCTTGAGGACCTTGTCACGGCACAGTTTGTCTTCCAGCAATCCTAGGGTCCTGACCCTAGGTTCGGTTCCCGCTGGACAAGGCCGGTCCGGCCATGCGACGACAGCGCGACGTACGACGAAGGGTATCGGCCGACCATGCTTCCGGCGGTTAAAATCTGCGGATTGACGACGCGCGACGCCGTCGAAGCGGCAGTTGCGGCTGGCGCGGCGTATGTCGGTTTCGTGTTCTACCCGCCAAGCCCGCGGGCTTTGACTCCTGACGAGGCGGAACCGCTTGCCGATGCGGCGCGTGGCTGGACGAAAGTCGTGGCGCTCGTGGTGGATGCCGATGACGCTCTGATCCAGGAGATCGAGACACTGGTCCTGCCCGACCTTTACCAGTTGCACGGATCGGAAAGCCCCGACCGTGTCCGCGAGATCGCCAAGCTGACCGAAAAGCCGGTGATGAAGGCGTTGAAGATCGGTGGGCCGCAGGATCTTGAGCCGGTTGAGTTCTACTCTGAAGTGGCCGACATGCTGCTGTTCGATGCGCGGCCGGCACCCGGCGAAGGTCGGGGACTGCCGGGCGGCAACGGGGTTGCTTTTGACTGGTCGCTACTTGCCGATCTCGATCTGGAAAGGCCATTTGTTCTGTCTGGCGGCTTGGACGCGGCAAATGTCGGCGAGGCGCTGGCCGAGTCCGGCGCGCTGATCATCGACGTCTCGTCAGGCGTCGAAAGTGCGCCGGGCCTTAAGGACCCCGACAAGATTCACCGGTTTGTCGACGCCGTTCGAAGCGCGGCAGCGCACACAGCGGCCTGACCCAGACGTGGAGTGACAAGGTGACGGCGCCAGCGCAACCCAACACGTTCAAGAGCGGACCGGACGAGCGCGGCCATTTCGGTATCTATGGCGGCCGTTTCGTCGCCGAGACGCTGATGCCACTGATTTTGGACCTTGAACAGGCCTGGAGCGACGCCAAGGCCGATCCGGCCTTTCACGCCGAACTCGCCGAGCTTGGCAAGCACTATTCCGGCCGGCCGAGCCCGCTCTATTTCGCCGAGCGCATGACGGCGCATCTGGGCGGCGCGAAGATATACTTCAAGCGCGATGAGCTGAACCACACGGGTTCGCACAAGATCAACAACTGTCTTGGCCAGATCCTGCTTGCCAAGCGGATGGGCAAGAGCCGGATCATCGCCGAAACCGGGGCTGGCCAGCACGGGGTCGCCGCCGCGACTGTCTCGGCCCGCTTCGGATTTCCCTGTCATGTCTATATGGGCGCCGTCGACATCGAGCGACAGGCGCCGAACGTTTTCCGCATGAAACTGCTTGGCGCCGAGGTCAATCCGGTGACCTCCGGGTCGGGCACGTTGAAGGATGCGATGAACGAGGCGTTGCGGGACTGGGTCACCAATGTCCGCGACACGTTTTACATCATCGGCACCGCAGCCGGTCCGCACCCCTATCCGGAGATGGTGCGTGATTTTCAGTCGGTGATCGGCGAGGAGACGAAAGAGCAGCTTCAAGCGGCCGAGGGACGGCTGCCGGACACGGTGATTGCGTGTCTCGGCGGCGGCTCGAACGCGATCGGTCTGTTCCATCCCTTCCTCGACGACCGGGATGTCGAGATCATTGGCGTGGAGGCGGGCGGCAAGGGCGTCGATACCGACGAACACTGCGCGTCTTTGAACGCCGGTCGGCCCGGCGTGCTGCACGGTAACCGGACTTACTTACTCCAGGACGACGACGGTCAGATCCTTGAGGGTCACTCGATTTCTGCCGGGCTCGACTATCCTGGGATCGGCCCCGAGCACGCCTTTTTGCGCGATTCCGGTCGGGTGACCTATGTCTCGGCAACCGATGCGGAGGCTCTTGAAGCGTTCCAGTTGTGTACCCAATTGGAGGGCATCATTCCCGCGCTGGAGCCGAGCCATGCGCTTGCCCATGTCATGAAGATCGCCCCGACGAAGCCGAAGGACCACGTCATCGTCATGAACATGTGCGGCCGCGGCGACAAGGACGTCTTCACCGTCGCCAAGCATTTGGGGGTCGACATTTGACCGCACCGTCGCCCAATCGGATTTCTTTGGTCCAAGCCTGCAGTCAAGCCAGAGTTCCTGCCCTCGCCGAGATTAGCCGATCATGATGGACAGTCGCATAGAACGCCGCTTTGCCGCGCTGGAGGCTGAGGGTCGGGCGGCGATGGTCGCCTTCGTCACGGCTGGCGATCCCGATCTTGAAACCTCTCAGGCGATCTTGAACGGTCTGCCGGGCGCCGGCGCTGATGTCATCGAACTGGGAATGCCCTTCTCCGATCCGATGGCCGAAGGTCCGCCCATCCAGCTCTCATCGGAGCGTGCGCTGAGCGCCGGCCAGACCATGGCCAAGACGCTCGACATGGTGCGCGCCTTCAGGAAAGGCGACGGCGAGACGCCGATCGTTCTCATGGGCTACTACAACCCCATCTATTCTTACGGAGCCGAAACATTTTTGGCGGACGCCAAGGCGGCCGGCGTTGACGGCCTGATCATCGTCGATCTGCCGCCGGAGGCTGACGACGAGCTTTGCTTGCCGGCCCTGGACGTCGGCATCAACTTCATCCGGCTTGCAACACCCACAACCGACGACAAACGGTTGCCCGCCGTGCTCGCCAACACGTCCGGCTTCGTCTACTATGTGTCGATTACGGGAATCACCGGTGCCGCGACGCCGGATTTTTCCGAAGTGGCTACAGCGGTCAGCCGGATCAAGGGTCACACGGCGTTGCCGGTTGTCGTCGGGTTCGGCATTAAGACGGCCGATCACGCGGCCACGGTGGCATCCAGAGCGGATGGCGCGGTCGTCGGCTCGGCATTGGTCAATGCTGTTCGCGACAGTCTCGATGCAGACGGCAAGGCCACGGAGCGCACGGTACCCGCGGTTCTCGACTTGGTTGCGCTGCTTGCCGGCGGCGTTCGGACCGCGCGTGTCGACGCGGCATGAAGGAATAGGGATCCGACCTCATGAATTGGATCAACAACGTCGTCAGACCCAAGATCCAGGGCATTTTGCGCAAGCGCGAAACGCCCGAGAACCTTTGGGTCACCTGTCCCGAAACCGGGGAAATGGTGTTCCATCGCGATCTGGAGGCGAACCAGTTCGTCATTCCCGGATCCGGCTATCACATGCGGATCGGTGCCGTCGCACGTCTTAAAAGCCTGTTCGACGATGGCGAATATACCGAAATACCCATGCCGGAAGTTGCGACGGACCCGCTGAAGTTTCGCGACGAGCGGCGTTATACCGAGCGCCTCAAGGACGCCCGCGCCAAGACGGCGTTTTATGACGCCATCAAGGCTGCCCACGGCGAACTAAAGGGCATTCCGGTGACAGCGGCCGTTCAGGATTTCGCGTTCATGGGTGGTTCGCTCGGCATGGCGGCCGGCGACGCCGTGATCACGGCCGCGGAGGCGGCGCTGGAGCGCCAGACCCCGTTCTTGATGTTTGCGGCGTCCGGCGGTGCGCGCATGCAAGAGGGCATTCTCTCACTCATGCAATTGCCGCGCACAACGGTTGCGATCAGCCGGCTGCAGGAAGCCGGCCTCCCCTATATCGTCGTTCTCACCCATCCGACGACCGGCGGTGTCACCGCGTCCTATGCCATGTTGGGCGATGTGCACATTGCCGAGCCAGGCGCTTTGATCGGGTTCGCCGGACCGCGCGTCATCGAGCAGACGATTCGCGAGCAGTTGCCGGAAGGCTTTCAGCGCGCCGAGTATCTGCTTGAGCACGGCATGGTGGACATGGTCGTCCACCGTCATCACCTGCGCGACACGCTGGCCACGCTGTGCGGGCTGTTGACGAAGACGCGACCGGGCGTCGCCGAACCGGCCGAAGAGAAGGCCGCCAACGACGACGTCGCGGATGCGCAAGCCGAAGACGCGTCTAAGACGGTCGAAACGCCTGAATCGAGCGAAACACTGCCCGAAGCTGCGGACTGAATCCGCCTCATTCTTCAGGACCGGTATGGACTACAGTCACGTCATCATCGAGCGGCTGCTGCGTCTGCATCCGAAGGAGATCGATCTGTCTTTGGGGCGGATCGAACGCCTTTTGGCGCGGCTCGGTCATCCGGAGCGCAATTTGCCGCCGATCGTCCACGTAGCCGGCACGAACGGCAAGGGATCGACGATCGCCTTCATGCGGGCGATGCTGGAGGCGGGCGGCAAGCGCGTGCATACCTATACGTCACCGCATCTGGTTTCCTATCACGAGCGGTTTCGGCTGGCGGCCGGAGTGGAGAATGGGCGCGGTGTGAGCGCCTTCGTCGATGAGGACACCCTCGCCCAGGCCCTGGCGGAATGCGAAGATGTCAATGACGGGGCGCCGATCACCGTCTTTGAGATCACCACTGCTGCAGGTCTGCTGCTGTTTTCCAGGCATCCGGCCGACGTGCTCTTACTGGAAGTCGGGCTGGGCGGCCGTTTCGACGCAACCAATGTGATCGACACACCGATCGCCACCGTCATCACGCCGATTTCGATGGACCATGTTCAGTTCCTTGGAGACACCATCGCCAAGATCGCGTTCGAAAAAGCCGGAATCCTCAAGCCCGGTGTGCCGGCGATTATCGCAGAACAGCCAGACGAGGCCATGGCCGTGATCGAAACCGTCGCGGCAAAGAAACGTGCGCCGCTCCTCATCTCCGGTCAGGATTGGCAGGCACGCGCCGAGAACGGCCGTCTGGTGTTTCAAACCGCCAGCGAAGACATGGGTGGACTGTTCGACCTGCCGCAGCCACGGCTGATGGGGCATCACCAGTTCGAGAATGCCGGCGCCGCGATTGCGACACTGAAGGCCTGTCCGGGGCTCGACGTGCCCGACCATGCGATCGCCGAAGGGCTGCGAACGGCCGACTGGCCGGCAAGATTGCAGTTGATCGATGAGGCACCGTTTTCCGATTGGGTTCCAGACGGAACCGAGATTTGGCTCGACGGCAGCCATAATCCAGGTGGCGCGGCCGTGCTTGCCGCCGCACTTGCCGATCTGGAAGACCGGGCGCCTAAACCGTTGCACATGATTTGCGGCATGCTGTCGTCGAAGGATGTGGCCGGCTACCTGTCGACATTCGCCGGTCAAGCGGCACAGTTGACGGCGGTGCCGATCCCCGGCGAGCAAAACACGCTGCCGCCGGCGGATATTGCTCAGGTGGCCCGCTCATGCGGGCTGGCGGCGCAAACGGCGACGGATCTTCAGGATGCGATCCAGCAAAGCGTGGTCGGGCCCGAGCCACCGCGTATCTTGATCTGCGGATCGCTTTATCTCGCGGGCCACGTCTTGCGGACGATCACTGACGCACGCGCGACCGGCGCACAGCAAAAACGGGCGGTTTGACCCGCCCGTTTTGCATAAAAGATACGACTTTGCGATTAGATCGTGTCGTTGATCCAGTCAACGAGCCGTGATTTTGGGTGGACGCCGACCTGCGTGGCCGCCGGCTCGCCGTCCTTGAACAACATCAAAGTCGGAATGGCCCGCACGCCATAGCGACCGGGCGCATCCGGATTCTCGTCGATGTTAAGCTTCACGACCTTGACCTGGTCGGCCATTTCCGTCGCGATTTCGTCCAGTGACGGTGCCAGTTGTTTACACGGCCCGCACCATTCCGCCCAGAAATCGACAACGACCGGTTGGTCGGACTGAAGCACTTGATCGGCGAAATCGGCATCGGTGACCTGTGCGGTGGCCATGGCAATCATCCTTATCGGGTTGAGCTGGCGGGAGCGAATCAATAGAGGCCAGCGTAATGTGATGAGGCGAACGTAGGAAGCCGACCCAGGGGCGTCAAGTCGCCGGACAAAGCGTCGCATCGAGGACCGCAGGCGGTATCGGCATCACGGTCGCCGTCGCGGTCCAGATCAGAATCGCATCGACGGAGTGGTGTGGATAAAGACGCTGAACCAGATCGCGATAGACCGCCACTTGCAGCACATAGCCCTCAGGAACGTCATCGATCGCGCCCGGCGGCTCGGCGTTCGTCTTGAAGTCGGCGATGATCACGTTTTCGGCACCGACTGCGATGCGATCGATGATGCCGGCAACTTGGATTGTCCCATGGGGTCCGTCGACCATGCCGGTAACCGGAACCTCAGCGCGCGAGCGCGCGGTAAAAAGCGGAGCGAGATCGGGTACATCGAAAAGCGTTAGTGTTTCCTCGACCATGGCGTTGCGCTCCGCCGCCGACCAGTCGCGCGCTCGGCTTTCCAGAAACCGCCTGGCGGTTTCGGATCGGCTTGTCGGGTCGATTTCAGGCAGAATTTGCAGCAGCCGGTGAATGAGCCGGCCGCGCTCCGCGGCGCGATGCACGCCGCTTGGCGCGAGCGGATTGATCGGTGGCGGCTCGGATTGACCCACCGCAGCGTCAGGTGACGAGAGCCACGCCGTCGATGGCGCGACAAGGCGCGGCGGTGGCGGTTCGAACGTCGCGGGGCGATCGAGCCAAGCTGGGCGCTGAAGAGGTTTGACCTCGGCGGCCCCCACTCCATCGTCATGTCCAGGATCGGTGAGGTCACCCATGCGCAGGACTGAAAAGCCGAGTCCATACGGGTTCTCAACTGGTACAGCATCTTTCGTCAGAGCCTCGGTCAGCAGCGCATGCCAGTGTCCGTCTTGCTCGTCGGCTGTGCTCTTTGTGCGCGTGTTGTGCCCGGCGATGTAAAGCCGATCCCTGGCCCGGGTCATCGCGACGTAAAGAAGCCGCCTGCCTTCGCCGTCTGCGGCCGCGGCTTCGGCCTCCGCCGCCCGACGGACCGGCTCGGTGTCATGGGTCTTGCCGAGCCGCCAGACCAGTGGCGGCGGTGTGTCAGGTCCGCCCCCTGGTGGGTCCAGCGCCAGGATGCGCGGCGCATGGCTGGCCGATCTTTTGGTCAGCGTATCGGCTAGGAACACAATCGGCGCTTCTAAGCCCTTCGCGCCATGGACCGTCATGACGCGGATTTCATCGTGCGCCTGGTCCATGTCGCGCTTGATCTCGATATCTGCATCCTCGATGAACTGCACCAACCCCTGGAGTGAACTGGCGTCAAGGCGCTGGAACCGCAGGACGAGCGAGAGGAACTCATCCAGGACATCGTCGACCTCACCGCCCATACGCGCCCGAAAGGCCCGTCGCCCGCCTTCCGCGCCAAGAATCTCAGCAAAGAATATGAAGGGTTCGACCTGATCGGCGCGTTCGATCCAATGGCCGATCCGTTCTGCCGTTGCCTGATACCGCTGATCGGCGCGAACCGCCGCCAAAAGCGACCCTTCGCGCCTTGGAGCCAGCTCGATGAGATCATCATCGTCGAGGCCAAGTAGCGGGCTCTTCAAAAGTGCTGCCAGGGTGAGGTCGTCCATGGGTTGGAGGATGAAGCGGGCGAGCGCCATCAGGTCTTGGATCGCGATATGGTCAAGCAGTTTGATCCGGTCGGCACCTGCCACGGCGAGACCGCGACGCTTCAACGCGCGGTTCATTGCGGTTGCGAAATGACCTCTCTTTCGCAATAGGATCAGGATATCTCCAGGCGATATCGGCGGTTTCCCCGGTGCGAGACGCTCGCCGCTTTCAAGCCACGACTGAATGACGGACGCGATCCGCTCGGCGTTGCGGTTGACAGGATCGTCGGGGCGCGGCGCATCGATCGGCCGCTGCCAGTTGTCCGAAACCGGATCGGGATCCGGCTCAACGACCGGCCAAAGCTCAACGCGCCCGGGCTCGCTCGCGCGCGTCGCTGTGTGAGCCGGCCATTCCTCCCCGGTTGCTACACCAGAGCGTGCCTCTGTGGCTTCAAAGACGGTGTCGACAGCCGAAAGAACCGCCGGCACGGTTCGAAATGACGTTGTGAGCGGCACGGTTTCAAAGCGAGTGCCGACATCGCGCGTGGCGCGCTGGAAATGCTGGCGCATCCTGTCGAAGTTTTCTGGGTCGGCGCCCTGAAACGAATAGATGGACTGCTTCTCATCGCCGACGGCGAAGACGGATCGGTTGGTCGCGCGCGCGCCGGCGCCGGCAAAGAACTCCTCCGACAACGCTGAGACAATCTGCCACTGCCTGGCATTGGTGTCTTGCGCCTCGTCGACGAGAATATGATCGATACCGTGATCGAGTTTGTAGAGCACCCAAGCCGCGCCTTGGCTGCGGGTCAAAAGTAGCCGCGCCTTTTCGATCTGGTCGCCATAGTCGATGAGCCCGCGCGCCGATTTTTCCGTGTCATAGTGTCGGATAATTTCGTCACACACCCGAAACAATGCAGAAGATGCCTCAAGTATTTGCGCCGCTTTGTGTCGTGCGGCAAGGGTCTCAAGGCGCGTCTTCTCGGCCTCGATCTTTTCGAACAGATCTGGATCGCTGCGCTTTGTGTCTGCGGTCACGACGGTTTTGCGCGCCTTGCCCTGCTGCGTGAGAAAGGCGCCCAGATAGATCTCGCAACGCTGATTAGGGTCTTGCAATGCAAACGCCTGTTTCAGCGCGTCCGCGAAGGTCCGGTCGGTCGGTTTCGCCTGCGGGATCGCCTCCGCGGTCGCCAGCCACAGGGAGGCCGGCAGATGCGGGGACTGAAGGATCGCCATTTCGATCGTGGTCGCGCTCTCTTCAGGGTGAAGCCCGAGCGCCATGCGCAGGTCCTCCAGTGCCCGCTCAAGCCCCGAATGGTGATCGATCCAGGCTCTAAAATCGGATCGCCGCGCCAGAACGGCACCCACCAGATCGCTGATTTGATCCTCGTTGGCGCGCGCGGTGACGGTGTCCAACGCACGCCCGAGAAGACTTGCCGGTTCGGCGACGGCTTCGCGAAACACCGTGTGGCGCGCCTCGACCAGCATCTCCCGTGTCTCGCTCTCGTCGATGACAGTGAAATCCGCAGCAACGTTCGCTTCAAAGGGGAAGCGACCAAGCAGGGATTCGCCGAACGCATTGATCGTCTGGATCTTCAAACCGCCTGGCGTTTCAAGGGCTTGAGCGAAAAGTCGCCGTGCCCGCGTCAGAAGCGCGGCATCGGGCGGTCGTCCTTCAAGCGCGGTCAGTTGGGCGACAAGCGAGGCGTCATCGGCACAGGTCCAGTCGCGGAGCGCGGCAAACACGCGATTGGCCATTTCGGCCGCCGCGGCCTTGGTGAACGTCAGGCACAGGATGCGGTCGGCCGGTGTGCCGGCGAGCAGCAGCCGCAGCACCCGAGCGGCAAGCACGAAGGTCTTTCCGGCGCCGGCATTGGCAGAGACCCAGGCCGACGCAGCAGGATCGGACGCGCGCTTCTGGTTGTCCTGCAGCGGCCTGATAGGGGCGGCGTTCGTCATCCGACATCGCTTTCTTTGCTCGTGCCCCACTCGCCAAAGCGCGCGAGATGGCTGTAATCGTCGAAATGGCGCAGTCTCTCCGGCATCACCAAGGGATGGTAAGGTTGTGCAGGGTCATCGAACCGGGCGACAAGTTCCTTAAGGTTCTCAAGGGCTTCCACGGCCGCATCGTCGGGTGAGGTCGCCTCATCCTTCTTTGGTGCGATCGATTTGACCGCGACCGGTGGATCGCCGCCGGAAAGATGCATGTATTCAAACGGTGCGAGTGGTTCTGCGGCGACGGAAAATCCTCCACCGCTCAGGATCGCGCCCTCAAGGGTGAGCTGTGGCGAAAGCCCCGACAAGACCTGCGGCGCTGTTGGGGGTGTCCCCGTTTTGTAGTCGACCAACCTGATCGTGCCGTCGACGAGGCAATCGATACGATCCGCACGGGCGGTGAGCAGAAACGGTCCGGCTGGGGCGTCGAAGGGTATTTTACCTTCAAGTTCAACAGCTTGCGAGGTTATCTCAGCTTGTCGCGCAGTCTCAACTTGGATGAACGCGTTCGCGATCCGACGAAAGCGCGGCCACCAGACGGCGGCAATGTCCGGCCTGTCTCGGTACGCCGCGAACGCTGCTTCGCCAATTGCGACCAAACGGGCTTCGTCCGCCGCTGAGTCGCCGCTTAAGCGCTCCGCCGCAAACTGGGCGAGGATGGCGTGCAGCAGCGAACCGCGTTCAGCGGCGTCTGGTGCTTGATCAATGGGATCAAGCGGCCTGAGACCAAGAATATGGCGCGCGTAAACGGCATAGGGGTTGCGGATCCAGGTTTCGACCTGGGTGACGCTCAAGCGGCGTGGTCGCAGCGCCACCGGAGGCGTCGGCGCCGGCGCGGGGACAGGCTGATAGGGCGCGTCATCCAGGCCTTGTGCGATATCCGCAAGACCGACATCGGGCCCTGTTTCGGCGAAATCCGCCAGCCCCATGCAGCGCAGGACCGCATCGAGCCGCTGCAGCCAGCGCGATGCCAGCGTTGGCGTGCCGTCGCGTTTCGCGGAACGCGTGATCAAAACACGTTTAGCGGCAAGGCCTTGCGCGAAATCATGAGCCATGAGACCGATGCGCCGTTCCGGCGGAGAAAGGCCGATTGCCTCGCGCATCGGTCGCGAGAGCCAAGGGTCGGTCGCCGGCAGGCTTGGCCAAACACCCTCGTTCAGCCCGCCAAGGATCAACAAGTCGCTCGACTGGAGCCGAGCTTCCAAAAGGCCAAGGATCTGGATGCGTGGATGCCGCGGCCCAGAGGGTCGCACGATCAGGCCCGCGACAAGAGCGGAATAGACGCTCAGATAGTCGGTTGCCGACAATGAGAGCGATTGAGCGCCTTCCTTAGCGTCATCGAGGAGTGCCGCAAAGTGACCGGCGAGCATGTCCCCGGCTTCGCCGCTCGCGGCGAGACAATCGCCAGTCTCGTCTGTCGTTAGCGCTGCGAGCGCGCACCAATGCGCTTCGACGAATGTCGCCAGCGCTTGTGGCGTTGGGGATTTGAAGAGGCTTTCAAGGGGCTGAAGCGCACGCGCAAAGGCATCCACAAACATCAAGTCGTCATGCTGGGTGCCGGCCGCCTTCGCACTCTCCTTCAGCCCCTCCAGGCCCGGCGCCGGTCGGGGTCCGCGCAGGACGGTGCGATCAAGCGATTGAACAATCCGTCGCGCATCCGCATGCGACCGGCCGACGCAGCAAAACGGGTGCTTCAACAGAGCCAAGACCGGAACCGGTGCGCCGTGTGCGTGAACGGCTTCGACGATCAGGCGTGCAACAATGCCTGATGGTGTGCGTGAGAGGGAACGTCCGGCAGAATCGTCCACCGTCAGATTCCATCGTTCAAGCTCCGCGGTCACTCGCTGCGCCAGGCCGCGATCGGGCGTCACAAGGGATGCGGTCGCCGCCGGCGCCTCTATAGCGTTGCGCAAAGCTAGCGCTATCGTCAAAGCTTCATTTTTCTCGTTATTATTATGAATGATGCTAATTTTTTGATCGATCGATTTCGACGAATCGAATCCGCTGACGTCTCGAAGTCGACCCCATCGGTCGCTTCGCCCTGCGGGCCGCATGAGTTCGGAAACAAGTTCCGTTGACGCCTCTGTTTCATCTGAAAGACGGGCAAGCGGCTGGACATCAGCACGATTGGCGCCCAGGCGGTCGAGAAACTGCGCCATGCCATACTGTGGGTGCGTGATATGAGATTCGGTTAATATTGAGTTAAAACTGGCCGTGTCGAGATGAAAATCGAGGCCTGGCAGGACAACAGCCCCGTTCGGATGAGTCGCGATTGCGGCAAGCAGTCTCGCCGATGCGGGGATGCTCGCGGTCGAACCGGCGGCTATGATCGGCGGGTGCTGCGGATCGTTTTTGATCTGTCGCGCTTCGGCATCCAGCAAGCGGTTGCGCCTTGCCGCCGGCTCGATGACACTGCGCTCAGAAAGGACTTTCGGCCACCACTCCGTGACGATTTTCAAGAACTCCAGGGTCACCTGGTAATAGGCACTCTGGTCGTCGGGCACGAGATCGGCGAGCGCATCGAGCCGCGCGCCCTCGGTCTCAATGTCATCGATCAGCGCAATGAGGTCGTCGGCGAGTTTGATGGCATCTCCGACCCCCACCGGAACACGCACTGGCTCATCGCCAAACGGTATGCGCAATTGCGCTCCGACCTCGGCTTTCCAGTGAAGCACCAAACGGGTCAACAAGAGGCGTCGTTCCAACGGCGCGACCATCGGCGGCAGCTCCGCGACACCGGGCACAGCATGATCGTAATCGGTTAGGTCATCATCGTCGGCATCGCCAATTGCTCGAATGCGGGGCAAGATGACGGCGTCGGTTCCGGCACGCTTGAGAAACACCTCGCGCAGTGTTCGGCAGGCACGCCGCGTGGGCAGAAGCACGGTGATGTCGGCGCGCGCTAGCGGATCGTCACCGACGGCCGTCTGAGGCACCAGCGTACCGTCGTCGATAGCGGCCGCCAGGGTTTCCAGAAATGATTGCGATGGCGCAATCGAATAAAGGTTCAACCGTCGAGGCGCGCTGGTCACGCGTCACCCCGCTCAGTCGATGCGTTCCGCCACCGCCTCTTCAGCATCGGCGAGTGCTGCCGGTGTTCCAATGTGCATCCAAATGCCGTCCAATCTCTGGCCAAAGAGCCGATCCCTTTCAATGGCCCGATCGAAGAGAAGATTGTTGGAAAATGGCCCATCCGGTGTATCGACGTAAAGCGCAGGCGTCGTAACGAGCGCGCTGGCGTAAGTAAACGGCGCGGCTTCCCGCTCTTCGCGCCGTTTGAGCCGCCCGACGGGGTCCATTGAGAAATCGCCATGTCCGCCGGTCCCGATACTTCCAGCCGTCGAGGCCACCAAAAGGCGCATATCCATCGTTTGTGGGTCAAATCCAGCCGCCAAATCCGCCAAATTCGACCGTGGGCCCTCAAGCCAGACTGTGTCTGAGGCAATCACGAACACGGGATCGGATCCAAGCGTGTTCAGCGCCTTCTTGACGCCACCGCCAGTATCGAGAATGGCCGCGCGCTCGTCGGAAATGGTGATGTCGATATCCGTTCGGGTCGCCAGGTGCGTTTCGATGTGATCTGCAAGATAGTGGACGTTGACGATGGCCCGTCGGACTCCAATGGCCACCAGTCTATCCAGGACATGATCGATGAGCGGTTTTCCACCCAGTTTCATAAGCGGTTTCGGTTGCGAAATGGTCAGAGGTTGCATGCGCCGACCGAATCCGGCGGCCAAGACCACGGCCGATTCAATGGATGATGAGGTGTTCATATCGCATCCGTTTCGATTCGCTCGCACGCCGCTAACAGCGCTCTGTCGATATCCTCGCAGTTCAAAGCGTCGCTGAGCCAGGATGCGACCGGCGCAAGTGCGGGATGGGCCAGATCGCGACCGAGATAGATCCCCACACGTGTCAAATGTCGCAGATAGTCGGGTTTTCTGTCACGACGATGAAGGCGAACGAAGATCCCCAGGATTTTTGTGGCCCGCTGCGCGCCCAGGAGCGCGTAGGCCGTTTCAAAAGCCGTCCAGTCTGGCGGTTCGGCCAGGTGGCGATAGCGGTCAAGGAGAGCGGCCTCCAGCGCGGGCGGGACAGTCGTTCGGGCATCCTGACACAGCGAGACGACGTCATAGGCGGGATGACCGGCCAGCGCATCCTGAAAGTCGATAACGGCGATGCGCTCGATATCGCTCGATCCGTCCCGCCACATGAGATTGGCGGAATGATAGTCGCGCAGCACCAAAACCGGCGGCGTGTCCGGCAAAGCGGTAAGCGCCGACCGCCATGCATCTAGGAGATCGTCTCGCATGGATGTGTCGAACTGAGGGATGGCCGCCGGCGCAAACCAGTCGGCGAACAGCTCGACCTCGACCATCATGACATCGCGATCATAGGCGCTAATCGCATGGGCCTGATCGGCGATTGTGACGGTTTTGGGCGCCGCACAACGATGCAGCTCCGTCAATACTCCCACGGCTGCCTCGTAGCGCGGGGCAATCGGTGTGCCGGCATCGTCGACCAACCCAACGGCGCCGAGATCGGAGAGAACCGCCAGGCCTTGGTCTAAGTCGTAAGCGCCAACAGCGGGCACCGAGAGGCCCCGCTCAGCCAGCCAGTTCGCCACCGCGATGAAGGGTGTGATGGATTCCGCCAGATGCGCCAATCGACTATACGGCAAGCCATCTCGGATCGGCTGACCGTCCGGCTGGCGAGGAGAATCCATCAAGATCGCCTGTTCCGCACCGCTCAGTTTCTCGTAGCGTCGCGTCGAAGCATCGCCTTGAAGACGACACCGCCGCGCCTCACCCCATCCGGCCGACGCTAGAAAGTCGCGGACAGCGGTCAATCGTTCCAGCCGCGAGGCGGCCGTTTCGTCGGCGGTCACTACGATCCGCCGATCCGTCTCGTCTTCGCCGGGCTGGATAGCGATCGAGAAGGTCGCCAGCGTCGGCAGGTCGCCCTTGTCCGGCCATTCCACGAAGACAACGCCCGTCTCCAACGCCTCCTCGAGAGCGAGTTCACGCGCGTCCTCCGGTGTTTCGAGCCGGTAGAAATCCGCGTGCGTGACGGAGATGACGAGGTCATCGTGAACCTGCGCCAAAGCGAAGGTCGGGCTTGCAATAGATCGTTCCGGATCGCCCGCAAGCCACCGGATTGCAGATCGGACGAAGCTGGTCTTGCCGGCACCCAGTTCACCGGAAAGCGTAATCAGATCGCCCACGTCAGCGACCGAGGCTATGGCTTCCGCGATCCTGGCCGTTGCGTCTTCCGTCCGGGCCCTGAATGTATGGGTCGTCGCAACCACCCTGGCTCAGCCTACCTGCTGAACCTGCACAGATGCCGCCTCCGCTGGCGCCAAGGTTCCGTCCTTTGTCCGCTGCAGGGGAAAGTGGCATGTGACCGACGTCCCAAGCCCGACCTTGGAGGCAATCTCAACCCGACCTCCGTGAAGCTCCACGAAGCTTTTGACGATTGACAGGCCGAGCCCAGCACCCCGATGAGTCGTGCCGCCGGTCTTGGTGACAAACCGGTCGAACACGGCTTCGAAATCGCCTGGATCGATGCCGCGGCCTTGATCCTCGATCAGAAAGCGCACGGTGTCGCCAATTTGCGCGCATGTCAGCGTGATGGTTTGGCCCCGTTCGGAAAACCCGATGGCGTTTGACAGAAGATTGTAGAGGATTTGTCGGACGCGGCTCTCGTCGGCTTCGAATGTACCAAGGCCCTCCTGGACACGAACGCGCAGCCGCAGCCCGGTTTCCTTCAGTCGATCGCGAACGCCGTTGGCGGCTTGTTCGATGGCGTTGAGAATGTCGACTTCACTGAAATTCAGCTCCATTGCGCCGGCATCGATCGTCGCGAGGTCCAGGATGTTGTTGATGATCGCGAGCAATGAATCGGACGATGCCAAGATGTGCCCGACATAGTCGGACTGTTTCGCGGACAGTGGCCCTGTGACGTCGCTCGACAGAAGCTCGGCAAAGCCGATGACGCTGGTTAGCGGTGTGCGCAGCTCGTAGGAGACATGCTGAATAAAACTGTTCTTGAGTTCCGCTGCCGCCTCCAGCGCGTCGTATCGGCTTTGCAACGCACGCTCGCCGGCCACCTGATCCGTGACATCGGCGAAGGTGACCAGCGTTGCGCCATCAGGCAGCGGGACGGTGGCGTAATCCACGGCCCGATTGTCGGAAAGATCCATGCGGCCACGCAAGGACGGTCGCGATTCTGCAACGTCGGTGATCGCGTGGCGAAGCGCCATCCATGTGTCTTTGCCGTCGTAAAGCGGCGTACAGGCAACGATGACTTCCTCGATATGCGGCCGACCGATCAGACCGTCTGCTGACAGTGACCAAAGATTCGCGAACGCCGGATTCGAAAGGTTCAACCGCCCGTCCGGCGAAAACACGGCGACAGCCTCGCGCATGTTCTCAAGCGTCTCGCGCTGAATCCGGATTGCCGAGTTGAACTGGCTCTTCAGCGCCAATTGCTCGGTTTCGTCTTCAAACAGGCAGGCAAGACCGCCGTCGGGCTGCGGATCGGCCACGAAGCGCAGTGTCCGACCGTCGGGCAGATGCCACGGCTCAATGGTCGTCGTTTGGGCACCGTAGGCGTTCAGACGATCGGCCTTCCAACTCCGGTAGTCGGCCTCCATCGGCAGGTACTGGGCCTCGCGAAGTGCGTCCAACATTTGACCGTGTTCAACGCCCGGCATGGTCCAGCGTGCTTCAAGGTCGAACATTGACCGAAAGGCGTCGTTCGCGAAGACAAGCCGACGGTCGGCGTTGAAGAGAACAACACCGGTATGCAGCTGATTGAACGTGCGGAAGCTTGCGGGCGTGCGGGGCTGAGTGTCTGCTTCACGGGATTGACGCTTTTCCGCCAGGCCAAATGCGCCGCCGTCAAATGGGAGTTCAGCCAGATCATAGGCAGTGATCCGGTCGTCGATCTTGAGGGAAAGCTCCGCCGTCCGCACGCCTTGCGGAAAACGTGTGCTGAAGGACTCTGACGCTGTACCGGACGCTGCGGCAATCCGCATGAGATCGCGGCCCTCGCCGCTTTCCCCGTTGAAGAATGTGCGCGATAGCGCGGCATATGTTTCGTTCGCCCAGACAACCGCGCCGGCGCTGTCGCGAATCCAGGCGGGAAAGCTCACCAACCGCAGGAGGTCGCGCACCGCGTCGACTTCGCGGTGGAACCGATCCCGATCGGCTTCGATGGAGCCGAGCCGCGCGCGTTGGCCATATGCATGACGCAGCCGCAGAATGGCGCGACCGGCTCGGATGCGGCCATCCGCTTCCACCGGCGTCCCATCCTCGCGATAAAGAATCTGATTGAACGCTTCGCCATCGCCGCGCAGGCGTTCGATCGCCTGCTCCATCTCCTCAGCCGATGTTTCGCGAAGCCAACCGCGAAAATCGAGCAGCCGCGCAGCATCTCTGGCGTTTGGTGAAAGGCCGGAGAGGCTGCCGACAACTTCAGCGCGCCCGTTGGCGGTCCAAGCGATGATCGCTGTGTCCTCGGCCGCCAGCAACGCCTCGGCTCGGTCGAGCCGGTGGCGCAGATCAACGATCTCGGCCTCGTAGTGCCCGCGATCGACAGCCGCCCTGGTCCGCGCGCGTATGTATAAAATGCCGGCGATGACCGCGAAGCCGATGACGCCAAGCATCATGCTGGTCATCATCAGGTCGCGGAGCGAGAAAGTGCTGGTGAGTACCGTGATCAGCGCTGAGGGTGCTTCGGTCGCGGTTTGCGCGACCGCTGACTGTGCGGTGACGAGAAGGGTAACGCCGGCCAATCCCGGTCGTCGGAGCGAATCGCGCGCGCCGACGCTCCTCCCGTACCGCCGCTTCATCCCGTGCCGCTCCAGAATCCCAATCGCCAACGCAGCCTGCCCCAGGCCGCGAATCACTTACAATCTAGCGATTTGGCGAGTCGGCGACCACCGTCCAAGGCATATTCAGGGCTTGGATATCCCCACGTCGGGCAAACGGCCGAACCGCGACGTGCTTAGTAGCGATAATGCTCCGGCTTAAACGGCCCTTCCGGCGCCACGCCGATATACTCAGCCTGATCGCTGCTAAGCTTCGTCAGCTTCACACCGAGCTTATCCAAATGAAGCGTCGCGACTTTCTCGTCGAGCTTCTTCGGCAGAACATAAACGTCGTTTTTGTAATTGGTGGCGTTCGACCACAATTCTATCTGCGCAAGCGTTTGATTGGTGAACGACGCCGACATGACGAAGCTCGGGTGACCTGTGGCACAGCCGAGATTGACGAGCCGGCCTTCCGCCAGAACGATCAGTTTCTTGCCGTCCGGGAACTCCACCTCGTCGACCTGAGGCTTGATGTTGGTCCAAGAGTAGTTGCGTAGCGCGCCGATCTGAATTTCAGAATCGAAGTGACCGATATTGCAGACGATGGCGCGATCCTTCATGGCGCGCATATGGTCGATCGTGATGACATCCTTGTTGCCGGTCGTGGTGACGAAGATATCGCCGAACGTCACCGCGTCGTCCATGGTGACGACTTCATAACCCTCCATCGCTGCCTGAAGCGCGCAGATCGGGTCGATCTCAGTGACAACGACGCGCGCGCCAGCGGTGCGCAGCGAGGCTGCGGAGCCCTTGCCGACATCGCCATATCCGGCGACAACCGCGACCTTGCCGGCCATCATGACGTCCGTGCCGCGACGAATGCCGTCGACCAGGGATTCGCGACAGCCGTAAAGATTGTCGAATTTCGACTTCGTCACAGAGTCGTTGACGTTGATGGCGGGGAACGGCAGATCACCCTTGCGCGCCAGCTCATATAGGCGGTGCACGCCGGTCGTCGTTTCCTCCGACACGCCTTTGATGGAGTCGCGGATGGTCGTGAACCAACCGGGCGACGCCTTGACCCGCTTCAGGATTTGCGCCTTGACGACCTCTTCTTCTTCGTTGGCCGGGTTCGGGATGATGTCCTCGCCGGCGTCCGCCTTGGCGCCGAGCAGCACATACATCGTCGCATCGCCGCCATCGTCGAGGATCATGTTCGTCGGCTCACCGGGCCAATCGAAAATCCGGTCGATATAGTCCCAATACTCTTCAAGGGTTTCGCCCTTGACGGCAAACACCGGCACACCCGTCGCGGCGATCGCGGCGGCGGCGTGGTCCTGGGTCGAGAAGATGTTGCAGGACGCCCAGCGCACCTCTCCGCCCAGCGCCGTCAGTGTCTCGATCAGCACGGCAGTCTGGATCGTCATGTGCAACGATCCCGTGATCCGGGCGCCTTTGAGCGGTTGCGCGGGACCGAACTCCTCTCGGCAGGCCATCAAACCAGGCATTTCGGTCTCGGCGATCTCGATTTCCTTGCGGCCCCAATCGGCCAGGCCGAGATCCTTCACGACATAATCGTTTGCGCGCGTCATTCTATGAATGTCCTGAAATCTGCCGCGTTTTGAGCATCGGAACGCGGGTGCCTAAGTCGAGCGCCGCTATAGCAGGCAGCCGAGACCGTGACAACTACTATATAAGGAAATCCTTATATGACTAAATCAATCGGCCTATTCTTCGCCGAAGCGGGACTCCACCAGGTGCCGCAGCGCGGTGATTGCGTCTTTTGCATCGGCGCCCGCCGCTTCGACCGAGATTGTTGAGCCCGGTCCAGCAGCGAGCGTCAACAGGCCCATGATCGATGTCCCGGCGACGCTTTGATTATCGCGGGTCACCGTGATATCGGCCTCGAAAAGCTCGGCGCATTGAACGAATTTCGCAGAGGCCCTGGCATGCAGACCGCGAACATTCGATATCGCCAGGTCCGCTCGGATCCTATCGGCGCCACTCATTGGTCGTCCAAGAGCTCGCGAGCCACTTTGATGTACTTGCGCCCGGCATCCGCCGCAGCATCGACAGCCTGGGCGATCGGTTGATCGGTCCGTGCCTTCGCCAGCTTGATCAAAAGCGGGAGGTTCATGCCCGCGATAACCTCGACCCCGCGATCATTCATGACGGATATCGAGAGGTTCGACGGCGTGCCGCCGAACATATCCGTCACGATGACGACGCCATCACCACCGTCGACGGTCTTCACCGCCGCCGCGATATCGTCGCGCAGCGCTTCGATATCATCGTCGGGCCCAATGGCGATACATTCGATCTGGGACTGTGGTCCGACAACATGCTCGAGCGCAGCGCGGAACTCCACCGCCAGGCGACCATGGGCAACAAGCACAAGGCCAATCATCGACGTCCTCAGCCTCTTCGATTCGGGCGCGCAACCATGACCGTCTTGGTTCGCATTGGCAAGGATTTCAGCCCGCTCAACCGGTGTGCGGTTCGCCGAGGAGCGCGGCCTTGATCGCCGAGACGGCATGCGGATCGTGGCTGCGCACATGAAAACGCCGAACGGTGATCCCGAGATAAGCGGCCTGATCCTCGCCGGTATCTGGCAGGCGCGGTGGGAAAGGGTCGAGCATGACCGCATGGCTGACCACCATCGTCGGCTGGGGCGTCATACGGTAAAGGCCGACGCCGCGGATCTCGATCAAGCCGCGTGTAGCCGCGAAAGGCCGTGCCGTGAGGCGATTATGGCGCGACGTCAGCTCCACCCGGTCGTCGGCAACAAGGGCAGAATAGCGACCATGCTCAGCGGCGTCCGCAATCAACGCACGGGCGAGGCTCGATTTTCCCGAGCCGGGTGCTCCCGTCAGCAGCAGCCCGAAACGGTCAAACGCCAGCGCGGTCGCATGGAGCGCCAGCGTTTCACCGGTTTCCGCCTCCAAACCCGTCATCGGCTCATGCCCGTGGCAAGGTTACCGTGAAGCGAGCACCGCCCGGGTCATCGCGGTTCTCGGCGATAATCGTGCCGCGATAGGCTTCGACAATCTGCCGCGTAATCGACAAACCGAGGCCGGAATTCTGGCCAAACGACTCAGCCCCCGGCCGATCCGTATAAAACCGCTCGAAGATGCGCTCCAGATTGTCGGGCGGAATGCCCGGACCGCGATCGTCGACCGTGATGATGACATCGAGTGGGCTGGCCGACAGTGTGATGTCCACGGCCGAGTCCGGCGGAGAGAACGACAGCGCATTGTCAATGAGATTGGTGAGCACGCGGCTTAAACGACTGTCGTGACCCGCGATGACAGCGCTTCCGGCTTTCTCGATCGAAGGATCGACCGTGAGGCGCACCGTTGGCCCGTCCTCATGTCCTGAATCGTTGACCATGGCGACCACTGCGCGCGTCAGGTCCAACAGGTCGACCGGCTCGGCATCATCGCGCGCAAGCTCGGCATCCAGTCTGGAGGCGTCTGAAATGTCGCTGATCAACCGGTCGAGGCGGCGCACATCGTGCTGGATGACAGCCACCAGACGATCGCGATCGGCATCCGATTTCGCCAATGGCAAAGTCTCCACAGCGCTGCGGACCGAGGTCAGCGGATTCTTGACCTCGTGCGCCACGTCGGCGGCGAAGCTCTCGATCGCCTCCATGCGGTTGTAAAGCGCGTTTGTCATCTCCGACATGGCGCCTGAAAGGTTGCCGATCTCGTCGCTGCGGTCGGAAAGATCGGGGATCTGCGCGCGCGCCTTGGGCGACCGGCGCACGCGATTGGCCGCATCCGCCAAGCGCCGCATCGGTCCGGCGATCGTGCTGGCCAGCATGATCGAAAGCAAAACGGTGATCGTCGCCGCCACGAAGAAAACGCGCACGACGCCCAGCCGCTCCGCCCTCAGCGTTTCTTCGATGTCGCCGCCTTGCGCTGATAGCAACAACGTGCCGCGGACAGCGCGAAAGCGCTGCACCGGAACCGCGACCGAGACGATCAGCTCGCCTGATTCTGTGATCCGCACGACGCTGGCCGACGATCCTTGAAGCGCTGCGCGAACCTCCGGATAGTCGAGGCCCTGATCCGGGCCAAGTTCTTGATAAAGCGGCAGATCGCCCCGCCAGAGCCAGTTGAGAAACTCCTGGCGCAGTCGTTCCAGAATTCCCGGTGGCCGCGTCTCAAGGGGTGGCAGTGGAAACCGTAAGATGTCGCCGCGCGAATAGAGATAGCGCGAATCGAGAATGAGCGAGCCGTTCGGTTCATAGATACGGGCGCGCGTTTTGGTCGGTGTGATCAATCGATTCAGGATCGGCGCGACGCGCTCAGGATTGATTGGGAAATCCAGTCCGAACTGATCGTCAAAGGGCGACAGGCTCTCGCCTGTGTCGAGTTCGTTCAGGCGATCCAGCTCGAACGTAATGTCACCCGTGTCGACCGTGGTGGAAGCCGCGATTGCCGCAGCGATGATTTCGCCCTGGGTCAGAAGGCTTTGGACCTTGGCCTCGATCAATCCCTCGCGGAACTGATTCATGTAAAGCATGCCGGAGACAAGTGCGATCAGCGCCATGAGGTTGAGCGTGACAATGCGCCGGGCAAGGCTTGAAAACAGGGTTTGCGCGATCGGACGGGAAAGCGCACGCGCACGCCGGCCGAGCCTCGGGCCCGCTCGCCCGTCGGCTGCTGAGGCGGTCATCTGGGCCGCAGAACCCGACCACTCCCTGTCCGTTTCAATCGCCATGTCCGTGCGCGGTACCAAGACACGAACAGCGCGCCGTCCCCGCCTTAGCTCAGCCTTCCTTGAACCGATATCCAACGCCGTAGAGCGTTTCGATCATATCGAAGCCCGCGTCTACTGCCTTGAATTTCTTCCGAAGCCTCTTGATATGGCTGTCGATCGTCCGATCATCAACATACACCTGATCGTCGTAAGCCGCATCCATCAAGGCATTACGACTCTTAACGACCCCCGGACGCGCGGCGAGCGCCTGCAGGATCAAGAACTCCGTCACCGTCAAAGTGACATTTTGACCTTTCCACGTCGAGGCGTGGCGCTCGGGGTCCATGACCAGCGCACCGCGTTCAAGGACCTTTGCCTCGCCGGTCTTTTCGACCGCCACATCCCGCGCCGTGACCCGGCGCAGGACGGCTTTCACCCGCTCAACCAGCAAACGTTGCGAAAACGGCTTCTTGATGAAGTCATCCGCACCCATTTTCAGGCCGAACAGCTCGTCGATCTCATCGTCCTTGGAGGTCAAGAAGATCACCGGCAGTTCGGTCTTCTGGCGCAGCCGACGCAACAGCTCCATGCCGTCCATGCGCGGCATCTTAATGTCCAAAATCGCGAGATCGGGCGGATTCGTCAAAAGACCGTCGATCGCCGATGCGCCATCGGTGTAGGATTGCGTCCGAAAGCCCTCCGCCTCAAGGGCAATGGATACGGAGGTCAGAATGTTGCGATCGTCGTCGACAAGGGCGATTGTGGGCATTACGGGTTCCAGCGGCGCCGTTTACGGGTGAGGGGGCGATAGGCGGCAATGGCGCCCGAATTGTGGCACGGTCGGTGAACCGGGGACCAGTCCGGATATGGATATGAATGTAGCCCCACGCGATGCAATCGATAACAGTTTCGCATTTACGTGTCGCTGTTTGCTCCGCTCGGCGCGCTTTGCCTGCCTAGCAACGATCGATTCCGAAACGAGCCACCCCTATGCATCGCTGGTTGCGGTTTCAACGGCGGTCGATGGATCGCCGCTTCTCATGCTGTCGACCCTCGCCATCCACACCCGTAACCTGAAGGCCGATCCGCGTGTCTCCCTCCTCGTCCACGATGAATCGGCCGCGGCCGCCGGCGCCGACCTGCTGGCGTCCGACCGCCTCACGGTTTTTGGACAGATCGCCCAATCGACGGATGACGGCCATCGGCGGCGTTACTTTGCTCGCCATCCGGGCGCAGCGGACTTTGCGGAGTTCAGCGATTTCGCGATCTACCGCATTGCGCCCGAGCGGCTTCACAGCGTTGCCGGTTTCGGCCGCATCGACACAAGACCGGCCACAAGCGTGTTTCTGTCGGCGAAAGCCGCCGCGCCGTTCGAGGCTGGCGAAGAGCGGTCGGTTGCCGGCCTCAACGAAGACTTCGCCGACGCCATACAGGCCATCGCAACAAGCCGGCCTGAGACAGATACGGAGGATTGGCGCGCAACGGGGTGTGATCCAGATGGCGTCTACCTGGGATTCGGCAGTCGGTCGATCCGCATGACGTTCAACGAGCCCGTGACGCGCCTGCCCGACCTTAGTCCGGCTTTCGAGGCGCTTTTCGACGGAACGCGATTATGATCGTGATCGGCAATACACCTTGGCCATTGGTCGCTGTTGTCGCGCTCCTCGCCTTGGTCTAGGACCTGGATAACGGCTGGACCCAAGATGAGAAACTGGCCGAACGGGCGAGACATGTGCGGGAGCGCAGCGTGAACGAGACGGGATTGCGCAATCCGGCGGCTGGCGCCGACCTCATCGGGCTCACAACGCCGGCGATTATCCATTGGAATTGGCCCGAAGCGTCCCTTTATGAGGCAGCGCTCCTCAAGGACGAAGGATTGGCCGTCGCTGACGGGCCGCTTGCCGTGTGCACAGGCGCCCACACCGGCCGCTCGGCCAAGGACAAGTTCATCGTCCGCACGCGGGCGACCGAGGACGCCATTTGGTGGGACAACAATAAAGCGACGGACCCTGGCGCCTTCGAGCGGCTTATGGCCGATATGCTGGCCCATGCAAGTGGGCGAACGCTTTATGCGGAGGATTTGTTCGGCGGCGCCGATCCAGAGCACCGGCTCTCAGTGCGAGTCTACTGCGAATATGCCTGGCATGCGCTCTTCATCCGCCATCTGCTGATCCGGCCGGAGCGTGCGGCACTCGCGGATTTCGTTCCAGAAATGACGATCATCGATCTGCCGAGCTTTCGCGCCGACCCGTCGCGTCATGGCTGCCGGTCGGACGCCGTGATTGCCTGCGATCTGGAACGCAAGATCGTACTGATCGGCGGCACGTCCTATGCCGGCGAGATGAAGAAATCGGTCTTCACGCAACTCAACTACCTTCTGCCCGATGTCGGCGTCATGCCCATGCACTGTTCGGCCAACGCGGCCCCAGACGGTGCCGTGACGGTCTTCTTCGGCCTGTCGGGCACCGGCAAAACGACGTTGTCCGCCGATCCCGACCGCACGCTTATCGGCGACGACGAACATGGCTGGGGGCCAGATGGCGTCTTCAACTTTGAGGGCGGCTGCTATGCCAAGACGATCCGTCTGTCTGCCAAGGCCGAGCCGGAGATTTTCGGAACGACCAAGCGGTTCGCCACGGTGCTGGAAAACGTCGTTGTCGATCCGGCCACACGCATCCCGGACTTCGACGACTCAACGCTGACGGAGAACACGCGCTGCGCCTATCCGATCCACTATATCCCAAACGCAAGCGTGACTGGCCGCGCCGGTCATCCCAATCACATCGTCATGCTGACGGCCGATGCTTTTGGCGTGTTGCCGCCGATCGCGCGGATGACGCCGAGCCAGGCCATGTACCATTTCCTGTCCGGTTACACGGCCAAAGTCGCCGGTACCGAAAAGGGCGTGAACGAGCCGCAAGCGACGTTCTCGACCTGTTTCGGAGCGCCGTTCATGCCGCGCCATCCGGCGGTTTACGGCAACCTTCTGCGCAAACTGATTGCCGAGCACGACGTCGAATGCTGGCTGGTCAACACAGGCTGGACCGGCGGTGCTTACGGCGTCGGCCACCGAATGCCGATCGCCGCGACCCGAGCGCTCTTGACCGACGCACTCGACGGGACACTGTCGGCCGGCTCTTTTCGGACCGATGAGAACTTCGGCGTCCAGGTGCCGGTCTCCGACGATGGGCGCTATTCGCATCTTCTCGATCCACGCGCGACGTGGGCGGATCCCGACGCCTATGATCGCCAAGCGCGACGCCTCGTTGACATGTTCGTGCAAAATTTCGCTAAGTTCGAAGATCATGTCGACCACACCGTCCGCGCTGCAGCCCCCGGCACCGTTGCCGCCGCCGAGTAGCCCACATCGCATGGCCAACCATGACTAAGAATGCCGCTGGGGTCGCGGCGGGTCATGCGCTGACCGCTGAGGCGGCATCCGAGGCCCTGAAAGACGGCGGAACTGCCGTGGATGCGGCGATCGCCGGGTTGTGGACGGCCACGGTAAGTGAGCCTGTCTTGTCGTCGCCCGGCGGTGGCGGTTTCATAATGGTCGGCCATCGCGGTCAAACGAACTGCCTCGATTTCTTCGTCGAAACGCCGCCGCAGCGACCCTCCGGCGATATCGACGCCTTCGTTATTGAAGCGGACTTCGGACCGACCACACAGGCCTTCACGATCGGCAACGGAACGTCCGCCATTCCAGGCTTTGTCCATGGACTGTTCGCCGCGCATGAGCGCTACGGTCGGCTGCCGATGGAAGCGCTTGTCGCCCATGCCGCCTCTGTTGCCCGCAACGGCTTCACGATCAATGCGTTTCAGGCCTTTCTGTTTTCGGTCGTTGCGCCGATCCTGATCGCGACGCCCTCGGCCAGGGCGCTCTTCGCGGATAGCGACGGCAAGAGCATTCGGCCAGCCGGTTCGGTCTTTCGCAATCCGGATCTTGCCGACGCGCTGGAAGAGATCGCCTCTGAGGGGATCGAGGCGGTTAGAAGTGGCGAGATCGCCGGGATGATCCTGAAGGCGCAAGCCGACGGCGGAACATTGACCGCCGACGCGCTGGCCGCCTACCAGCCGCATTGGCGCACGCCGAATGAAGCGACAGTTGCCGGCGCGCGCGTGTTCCTCAATCCGCCGCCGTCGGCGGGCGGAACACTGATTGCGCGGATGATCGAAGAAAACAACAACACGGCGAACCTATCCGCCATGGCCAGCGCGATGGCTGCCACCGACCGCGCCTGGTCCGAATCTGGACGGTCGCTGCAAAGATTCTTGGACCTGCAAGGTCCCAATCACAAGGTCGCTCAGCGTGGCACCACCCATGTCAGCGTGATCGATGCTGACGGCATGGCCGTCGCGGCGACGGTGTCGAATGGCGAGGGCAATGGCACCATCGTGCCGCAGTGTGGTTTCATGGTGAACAACATGCTGGGCGAAGACGACGTCAACCCGGACGGCGTTGCCGATTGGCAGCCCGGTATTCGTCTGTCGTCGATGATGGCACCGACCTTGGCGTCGGATACCGATAGCGGGTTGGCCGTTCTGGGTTCGGGTGGATCGAACCGCATTCGCTCCGCAGTCTATTGCGTATTGACGCGACACCTCGCCGGTCAAAGGCCTTTGGAAGACGCGATAACAGCAGCGCGTTTGCATATCGAGAACGGATTTCTCGAGTTCGAAGGTCACATCAGCGACGATGATCGCGCCGCCCTGGAAGCTCAGTTCCCCGAGCGCCGCTGCTGGGACGAGCCAAATTTGTTCTTTGGCGGCGTCCACGCGGTTCGCAAGAACGCCGATGGCGGCATCAGCGGCGCCGGCGACCCACGTCGCGGCGGCGTTTTCGTCACTGTTTAGACTTCGAGAGCAGCGTGAGCGCCTGCGCGACTGGAATGCGACCGTCGTAAAGGGCTCGGCCGGAGATCACGCCGTGAAGGGATGCTCCGCAGTCCCGCAGCGCGATCAAATCGGCAAGCGAAGAGACCCCACCGCTGGCAATCACCGGGATCGCTACGCTATTGGCAAGGGCCACCGTGGCTTCGACATTGGGGCCTTGAAGTGCACCATCGCGATCGATGTCGGTGTAAATGATTGCGGCGACGCCGGCATCCTCGAACCGCTTGGCCAGGTCCGTCGCGCTGACATCGGACGTTTCGGCCCAACCCTCGACTGCGACCCGCCCGCCGCGCGCGTCGATCCCTACGGCAATGCAGTCGGGGTGCGCCGCTGCCGCCTCTTTGACCAGGTCGGGGTCGCGTAGCGCAGCGGTTCCCAGAATAACCCGGTCAATGCCCCGCTCCAGCCAAGCCTCGATGGCGGCCCGGTCGCGGATGCCGCCACCAAGCTGTATCGAGGCGCCGACTGCCTCGCGGATTTCCGTCACGGCATCACCGTTTTCCGAACGGCCGGCAAAGGCACCGTTCAGATCGACCACGTGAAGATGTTTGAATCCCTGGCTTTCGAAAAGGCGCGCTTGCGCCGTCGGATCCGTATTGAAGACTGTTGCCCGGTCCATCTCGCCCTTGAAGAGGCGAACGCATTGGCCGTCCTTTAGGTCAATCGCTGGGAAGAGAATCATGGCAGGGATCTAGGCTTGGCTCTAGCGCGAAGGCACAAGCGCTTCACTATTCAAATTTTCAATCGAACGTACACCGGAAAACTACTTAAACAGCGTGAATAAAGTCGATTGTTTCTTCAATGTTGCGATATTGTTTTGAACACGGTGCCGAAAACTTGTGCTGTCGCCTAACACCTTTGCGAACCGACGCTCGCTTCTCTCGCAGGCATAAACGGCGAGCGTCAGAAATGTCGGCGGCTCAGACGCAGCTTAAAGCCATGAACAGCGCTCAATTGCAAGCATGGCGCGCTGCTGTACGTATAAAGAACCGATTGTGGCCGAGGGCTATGCCGAGTCGACTAGAGGCCGGCAAATGACCGGATACGGTGCGACCTTACCCCGCAAGCATTTGCGTGTGGAGATGTTCGCCGGTCGGCAAATCGGCCGATCTCAACGGTATAACCTCGTTTTCCGACTCGCCTGGTTTCGCTAGTGTCATGGCATAAATCGGGGCGCGCATGGCATCATCGCCAAGACCAAGGCACCGAGCGATCTTGGAATGATCAAGCGCCGCCGATGGACAGGCGCACAATCCGTGATTAGTGGCCGCTAGCATCACGTTTTGACCGATATGGCCTGCTTCGATGAGGACGACTCGATAGGCGTTCGCGTCGTGATACTTCCACATGGGTCGTTCGAAGTATGCGCACAAGACGATCAGGCAGGGCATGTCATCGACCCAATCCTGCCCACCGAGAAGTTCGGACGGCAGCGGTGTCTCATTCGTCAACACTTGCGAGAGCGAATGCTGAAGGGCCGAGTAGTGGTAGAACCCGGGTGCCAGCCCATCGACCGACCGGGCGTAGACGAAAGCTTCGTAGGGGTTGCGCGCGCCTCCGGACGGGGTCATGCCGAGCGGCAAAGTGACCCCAGCACCGTTTTTCGTCACCCCTGTGATGCCGAGGCCGGCGAACAGGCAGTCCGACAGCTGATCGATCGAAATTGCGGTCGCATCTGTCGATCGCACAGTCCTGCGGCGTGCCATGAGACCTAAGAGGCCATCGCCGTTCGCCTCCAAAGGCCAATTCAGCGCTATGCTGTCTTGCTCATCGTTCCATTGGCATAGCGATGGTTGTGATCCCGTCGCCAGACGGCTCACCTGAAGGGCTTCACTTTGCTCAATCGACAGATAGGGCCGATCTTGCACCGTCATGTGCAGCAATGCGGCGGGCATTCCCCAATGCCAGCCTTCGATGAAGTCATCCTCTTCCTGAAGCGTATCTGAATCCTCTGGGATGACGGCATGGACGGCGATTAGATCGTCGATCTTTCTTTCGAGCTCGGCGGTCGAAATGTATGGCAGATGATTGCGAACGGTATGGAGATCGGTCCACTCGTCGATCAACGCCAAAAAAATCAAAAGGTCATGGGAGCAAAAGAAAGTCGATCTGGTCAGATAGTTGTATCCAACTATGGCTTTCTCTTCTCGTAAAAATACCAGAGTTTTTGCCGAACGAATGCGCATATTAATTCTCTCAAGAGCGTATAATTCATGCGCCCGCCTCTAAAACTAACCGGGCGGGCGCAATCTCACGGATCAGGATTTATCGTACATCATGCCTTGGGTTTTGAGCGTGCTGGTGACCGCCGTCGCTTTCACGGAAATATCGAGGGTGGTTGGCTTTGTGTTTTTCTGTTCCTTTGTCATCAGTAGGCCTCCAGTTTGGTGATGATTAGTGGGATCGCCAAAGGCGATGCCCACGATAAAGCATGCACCTATGCCTTTGACTTCGAAATACGCAGGAAGTGCGATGCATTCGCGATTTATGACTTAATCACGACTTGCATTCGCTCATTGTGCGAATGCTTCGCCAGTTCCGCGTATTGTCTGTCCGCTCTTTGGGAACCTATGCTTCGCAGCGGAAAGCCGTATTGGCGGGGTGGTGGAAAAATGGCGTTTGCGCAACGTGTTAGCGAGCCTAACGGGGCTCTGACAGCGTCAGCGCCTGTGGCTGATCGGGCGTTTGGTTCGGCGCTCGCCCGCAACCGGCGTCACGGACAGATCCAGCTTGTGGACCATGTTGAAGAGGTCGCCTGTCTGCCTTTCGAGGGCGTCGATCACCATCGCGTCGATAGCTGGGTCATCGATCGAATAAACCCTGGACCGCTTGATCGCCGTCCGAAGCGAAACGCCCGGACCGCACGGCGTAACCACAACTGGAGCGATGGCCGGTCCCGCCTCGGTCATGATCGACGCATGGCCCGCCAGGATCTGCAGCGAACTTGGCACCCAGCGCAGCGTCATCAAACTCGGTTCATGATAGCCAAGGTCGTTGAACGCGATCATGAAGATCGTGTGCCGGCGCTCGACAACGATGCCGCGATGGTCACCGTGAAATTGCGACCACCAGGAGCCAGGCGTCTCAGCGAATCCGGTCAGTCGACGGAATGTGGTGATGTTTCCGTCATTGCCGATGATCAGGGTCGAGCGCACAATCGTCTGACTGTCGCCAGGACTGCGAAACGTCGCGAAGTATCGACCGGGCGAAAGGGTCGCGTGCGCCTCGGCGCTGAGCATCTCGGCAACTGTCGACAAAATCTGATGCTTGGCCGAATCCGCTGCCACATTCGAGCCGGATATCGCTCTGCCTTTGCGAAACAGCTCGGATTCATCAATGCCAAAATATCCGCAAATCTTCTCCAGGTTCTGATTGCTGGGCATAGTCTCAGCATTCAGGTATCGTGCGAATTGCTGTCTGTTGATTCCAGCACCGCGACACACAGCGGCAATGCTTTCCTCGCCTTCGCAAAGAGACTTAAGGTTTGTGGCCAGCGTTTCGCGTACAGTCATGTCAGTCTATTTCGTTTGCCGCAATGCGAGTCAAAGCTGACTGAGCGAGAAGGTCAAGTACAACTGTAACGAGATTTCTGAATTTGGTTACAGGCTATGCAATACGAAGTTGATGATGCGGCACAGGAGTAGGGGGAGAAGCAGTTGGAATCGATCCGCCATTTCGACCAGATGTCGTTTGAAGAACGCATGGCGCTCATCAGCATGCTGGAATACGTGAAACAGTCTCTCGACAACCCGGAGCCGAAGGAGGCGAAGTGGCTTGAGATCGTGATCCGTTCACTGGAGGAGAAAGCCGGCATTCAGGTCGATCGCCGGATCAACTAGCGGAATCAACTAGTCAGGGGCTCCGAGCTCGGGGTTCGCGCGGTCTTTCCGATTGACCGTTGCCCGGGCAACATCGACAAGACAATCGCGAACATCTGTCGGAACATTGCGAAAGAGCGTGACGAACTTGATCTCTTCGACGCTGAACGCTGGTATTTCACTGAATTCCTCAACGGTCAAACCAGTTTCCGCACCCCGGAAGAACTCTTTGACCTCGACTTCCAGAAGACCGGCGAGCTCCCACAAGCGGCTGGCGCTAATCCGGTTGCTGCCGTTCTCATATTTCTGAATCTGCTGAAATGACAGGCCAAGCGCTTTGGCTATTCCAGTTTGCGGCATGCCGCGGCTGAGGCGGATGCGGCGCAGGTTCCCCCCCACCAGAATATCGATCTTGTGCGCATCCTGCCGTTTTGCTGCTCGTGCCATTTGTCCTTCAACTGCCCCTTAAGATCTCACACTCGGTAAAACGATTCACATCAGTATACGTGGATTAACGTGGTTGACCAGATTTGCAATATCCTAAGCGACACAGGATGCCATCGGCAGGCCAGTCAAGATTGATCAATTCGGTTTGACAATGGCAGCCAGGTGCGGTCCGCTGACATTGGTTTTCAAAACCGCAGACCTGGGACGACCATGGCATTGCAAGACCGGACATGATGGGTGGCGTGTTAGGGAATGCTGGCCGCGCCGCGGTACAGTTCGCCTCGGGTCGTGGCTTGGCTCTTATCCTCCTCGTCGCCCTTATCGCGATTCGTGCGATCGATCCTCCCGTGCTGGAAGCGCTCAGACTACGCACTTTCGACTTCTACCAACTCATCAAACCACGCGAAAAGCCGGTGCAGCTCGTCCCGGCGGTTCGTATCGTCGACATCGACGAGGCAAGCTTGGCCGAGTTTGGGCAGTGGCCATGGCCGCGCAACCTCCTGGCCGACCTTGTCAACGCCATAACCCAGCGCGGCGGCATTGCGGTCGGGTTTGACTTCATATTTTCCGAAGCCGATCGACTATCGCCTGACACCTATGCGCAGTCGCTACCGAATCTGCCGCCCGCACTGGAAAGCGAGCTCGGCACGCTGCCCAGCACCGACGCCATGTTTGCGGACCAAATCCGCAAATCTCGGGTAGTGCTCGGCCAATCCGGTTCCATCGAGGCGCCCAGGTCGGCCGACGAAGCGGCCGTGCAGCAGACGCCAATTGCGCAACTTGGTGGCGATCCCAAACCCTACCTTCTCAGCTATAAGGGCCTTCTCCGAAACATTGATGTGCTTGAGACCGCTGCGCTTGGTCGCGGCCTTCTGTCGGTGCAACCAGATCAGGATGCGATCATCCGCCGGGTACCGCTGGTCACGGCGATCGACGACACGATCCAACCGGCGCTCACGGTCGACCTTTTGCGTGTCGCGACTGGTCAAAGCACCTTCGTGACTAAAATGGATGAGGCCGGGATGACCAGCGTCGTCATCGGCGGGGTCGAAATTCCGACTGATCGCAATGGTCGGCTCTGGGTCTACTATACGCCGCACGATAAGGACCGTTACGTCTCGGCCGCAGACCTCCTGACGGGCAGGGCTCCCGTCGAGCGGATCGCAAACAGTCTCGTTCTAATAGGAACGTCGTCGATTGGTCTTCACGATATCAAGGCGACGCCGATGGGTGAGAACATACCCGGTGTCGAAATCCACGCACAACTGCTCGAAACCGTCATTTCAGGCACTTATCTCAAGCGCCCGAACTATGCGATCGGCGCGGAGATCGTCATCGCCACTGTCGTGTCGCTCGGTGTTGTCGTGCTGGTGCCGATGCTTGGCGCCCTGGCGGGACTTGGTTTCGGCGCGGTGATGACGGCGTTGGTGACCGGAGGCGCTTGGTATCTGTTTTCCGAACAACGGGTGCTGATCGACATCGTCTATCCCTCGGCCGCCGGATTTGCGGTCTTCCTGACGCAGATGTTCCTGAATTATCGCCGTGAAGAAGTGCAGCGCCGGCAGATTCGCAACGCGTTCGGCCAATACCTCGCCCCGGCCATGGTCGAGCAATTGGCGAAGGACCCCGAACTGCTCTCGCTTGGCGGGGAGACCCGCGAGCTGACACTGCTCTTTTCCGATGTGCGCGGTTTCACGGCGATCTCGGAAACCTACAAGAGCAATCCGGAAGGCCTGACCGCCTTGATGAACCGGTTCCTGACGCCGCTCTCGAACGCCATCATCGAAAAGAACGGCACGATCGACAAATATATGGGCGATGCCGTCATGGCGTTTTGGAACGCGCCGCTTGACGATCCCGACCATGCGCCGAACGCTTGCGAAGCGGCGCTCGAGATGATCGCCCATGTGAACGAGCTGAACGCGGAGCGCAAGGCTGAAGCGGACGCGACCGGGCAACCCTTCCTGCCCCTCAACGTGGGGATTGGCGTCAACACCGGCGAGGCGGTGGTCGGCAATATGGGGTCCGACATGCGCTTCGACTATTCGGTTCTGGGTGACGCCGTGAACCTTGCGTCACGGCTGGAGGGTCAGTCGAAAACATATGGCCTGCCGATCATCGTGGGATCGGCAACGGCTAAAAGTGTAGGCGATCGATTCGCACTGGCCGAAATCGATCTAATCCGCGTGAAAGGCAAAGCAGAGCCCGAGCATATATTCGGTCTGTTCGGGGATGCTGAGATGGCGGCCAGCGACGGTTTCAAAGCGATGAAAGCGGCTAATGACGCCATGCTTGCGGCTTATCGCGACCGGAACTGGTCGGGCGTGCGTGATGCACTCTCGGCGATCTTCACCAACGGAGCGACATTCGACGTCGACGACTATCTCACACTTTATCGAGACCGGATCGCTGCGTTCGAAGTCGAACCGCCGCCGCCGGACTGGGATGGCGTGTACGACGCAACAACGAAGTAAGTGCCACGCCGGAACCTCTCAAACGAGCGATTTTGTCGGGTCGTTGTTCGATACGCCGGCAGAAAATCTGCCCTTACCCAGCAGCTATGGCGTGACCCCGGCCCGAAGCCGCGCTAGAACCGATCCTAAGCGCAATTGAGTGGGTCCTTGATTATGCTCGATCGCCTTCTTCCAAGGCGCAGAAGTGTAGGCGTCGACGTCGGCGGGGTAACGGTCGGCGGCGATGCCCCGATTGCCGTGCAGTCAATGACGAACACCGACACGGCCGACATCGAAGCGACAACCGCTCAGGTGGCCGCGCTTGCCAGGGCCGGCTCGGAGCTGGTGCGCATCACTGTCGACCGGGATGAGGCAGCCAAGGCCGTACCGCATATCCGCGACCGGCTCGCCGCGATGAATGTCGATGTCCCGCTCGTCGGAGACTTCCACTATATCGGCCACACGCTTCTGGCCGAAAATCCCGCCTGCGCCGAAGCTCTTGCGAAATATCGCATCAATCCGGGCAATGTCGGGTTCAAGGACAAGAGGGATAAGCAATTCGGCGCCATCATCGAGATGGCGATGCGGTATGACAAACCCGTGCGGATCGGGGTGAACTGGGGGTCCCTCGACCAGGCGCTTTTGACCAAGCTGATGGACGAGAACCAGGCCGCTGGATCGCCGATGTCGGCTGCGGAGGTCACCCGCGAAGCGATCATCCAGTCGGCGCTTCTGTCGGCCGAATACGCTGAGTCCCTTGGGTTTGGCCGCGATAAAATTATCCTGTCCGCCAAGGTCTCGGCGGTTCAGGATTTGATCGCGGTCTATACCGGGCTGGCGACCCGCTCCGATCATGCCCTACACCTGGGTTTGACCGAGGCCGGGATGGGCTCCAAGGGGATTGTTGCGTCCACCGCGGCGCTCTCGGTTCTTCTCCAGCAGGGAATTGGCGATACGATCCGGATTTCCTTGACGCCCGAACCGGGTGGCGATCGGCGCCAGGAGGTCAAAGTTGCCCAGGAGATTCTTCAGACCATGGGCATACGCGCCTTCGTGCCGGTGGTTGCCGCCTGTCCCGGCTGCGGTCGCACGACATCGACGGTGTTCCAGGAGCTTGCGCGCGACATCCAGTCCCACATCTCCGAGGCGATGCCGGTCTGGAAGGAAAAGTATCCGGGCGTTGAAACCCTGACCCTTGCCGTCATGGGCTGCATCGTCAACGGTCCGGGCGAGTCGAAACACGCCGACATCGGCATATCGCTGCCGGGAACCGGTGAATCGCCGGCGGCACCGGTGTTTATCGATGGAAAGAAGGCCATGACGCTGCGCGGCCCGACGCTTGCAGCGGACTTTCGAGCGATCGTTGAGGACTATATCGAACGCCGCTTCGGCACGGGACAGGCCAGCGACGCTGCCGAGTAACTGGCTACGACTTCCGCTCCATGACGAAGCGTGCCGCCGCCCGCATGATATCTGCATCGGGACCGAACGGGTCGAGTGCCGCGACGGCTGAATTGGTCTCCGCCTGAAGTCTCGACCGCGCGCCATCGATGCCGAAGAGACTAACAAACGTCGCCTTACCGGCGTCGCTGTCTTTGCCGGTCGCTTTGCCGACCATGTCGGTGGTACCGGCGACATCAAGGAGATCGTCGGCGATCTGAAACGCCAGGCCCAAATGTTCAGCATAGGTCACGAGCGCAGCGCGCTGGGTACTTGGAGCATCGGCCAGGATAGCGCCGGCCTCGCAGGCGAAACGGATCAACGCGCCGGTCTTCCTCGACTGGATAGCCGTGATGCCGGCCTCATCGGTGACCGGCATTGTCTCCGCTGCCAAATCGAGCGCCTGGCCGCCGACCATGCCGTGATGACCGGCAGCGCGCGCCAATGCCAGAGCAAGGTTGGCTCGAACGTCACCGTTTGGATGTGCGTCGGGTCCCGCGATCAGTTCGAAGGCGAGCGTCAGCAGCGCATCGCCGGCAAGGATGGCCGTTGCCTCGTCGAACGCGATGTGGACCGTCGGCCGTCCACGGCGCAACGCGTCGTCGTCCATCGCCGGAAGGTCGTCGTGGACGAGGCTGTAGCAGTGCACGCATTCAAGCGCTGCACCGACCACCAGCGCCGGGTTGCGCGACACATCGAAAAGCCGTGCCGATTCAATGACAAGGAAGGGCCTTAGCCGCTTACCGCCGCCGAGGGCCGCGTGGCGCATCGCTGCCGATAGGTCGTCGCCGGTTGACGGCAAGACCGCCGCAAGGGTCCCTTCGACCCCTTCGGCGGCATCTGCCAGCGCGGCATGAAATTGGGCGTTGGTCATTGCGCTTACGGTCCCCATTCTCTAACCCCCTTCGACAGCATTTCCGGCTGCGGTTCAAGCGGGTTGGGGCGGAGGGAACGTGGCGCGATCGCGAACGGCAAAGTTCAGACCAAGCGGAAGAGTGAGGCGCGGCCTTATCTGGATTGGTCGCGCCGTGGCCGCGATCATCGCACTACAGGTCGTGCTGATCGTCCTTTATACGGTCATCCCTCCGCCCGTCTCGACATTGATGCTGTGGCGCCTGGCACAGGGGCAGCCAATTGACCGCAATTGGGTTCCAATGGCGGATATGGGCCGCCATCTTCCTTTGGCCGTCATGGCCGCCGAGGATGCGCGCTTCTGCCAGCATCAGGGCGTGGACTGGTCTGAAGTGCAGAACGCACTGGACACCAATGGCGGCCGGCCGCGCGGTGCCAGCACGATCTCTATGCAGACCGTGAAGAACCTGTTCCTCTGGCCGGCGCGCAGCTATCTGCGCAAGGCTGCCGAAGTGCCCCTTGCGTTCTTTGCCGATCTCGTCTGGTCGAAACGCCGCATGATGGAGATCTATCTCAACATTGCCGAATGGGGCCCGGGGATCTACGGCGCCGGCGCCGCTGCGCAGACCTACTTTGATCGATCTCCCGACAAACTGACGAAGAGTCAGGCGGCGCGCCTTGCCGCCGCGCTCCCCAATCCGTTTGCCCGTAACCCCGGTCGTCCCGGCCCGCAGACACGGCGCATCGCGCGCGTCATCGAGCGACGGATGGCGGGAACGCAGCCGCATGCCGCGTGCCTATGGCCGGATTCGTGATCCGCGAAGATTTCTCTGGTCAAGCCCGGGAGCGGTCTGTATAACGCGGCGACTTTTCAGACATTGCCGCGACGATGCGGGGCCGGACTGCCGGCCGAGGAGACATGAGACATGGCTGTTCCAAAGCGAAAAACCACGCCGATGAAGCGCGGCCATCGCCGCTCGGCGGACGCTCTCAAGCAACCGACCTATATCGAAGATCAGGACTCCGGCGAACTGCGCCGCCCCCACCACATTGACCTGAAATCCGGGAAGTATCGCGGCCGTCAGGTCTTGGAGCCGCACGACGACTAAGACGGTTCGCGCTTGAGCAAGATGAGGCCGGGTCAACCCGGCCTTTTTCGTGCCCGTGGACATAATGTCGCGGGCCACCGATTTTATTGATCCGACCGTTGGGTTTTGCCGTAAGCCGTTTGAACAACGGCGTGAGGCACCACCATGGCCCGATATGCAGGTTCCGCAAACGACGTCGTGCGGGCGGCGAAGGCGGCTCCCTATCTCGAACGCGAAGAAGAGCGCGAACTGGCGGTCCGGTGGAAGGAGCATCGGGATCAGGATGCACTCAACGTTCTCGCCACCGCGCATATGCGCCTGGTGATGTCGATTGCCGCAAAGTTTCGTTATTTCGGTTTGCCCATGGGCGACCTCATCCAGGAGGGACATGTCGGTCTGCTGGAAGCCGCAGCGCGTTTCGATCCGGAACGGGAAGTACGATTTTCGACCTATGCCACATGGTGGATTCGCGCGTCGATCCAGGATCACATCCTGCGCAATTGGTCGATTGTTCGCGGCGGAACGAGTTCGGCCCAAAAGGCGCTGTTTTTCAACCTACGGCGATTGCGCGCCAAGATGCGCCAGGGCGAAAACCGCCTGAGCGATCCTGAGATGTATCAAGAAATCGCCGATGCGATCGGCGTCTCGTCCGCTGACGTTGCGCTAATGGACTCGCGCCTCTCCGGGCCCGATACGTCGCTCAATGCGCCGCTCATCGATTCTGAGGCCGGCGGCACCAGCGAACGTCAGGATTTTTTGATGTGCGACCGCCCGTTGCAGGATGAGATCGTCGGCGACGATATCGATACCGAGCGCCGCTCGGCCTGGCTCAACGACGCCATGGCCTCCCTCAATCCACGGGAATTGCAGATCGTGCGCGAACGTCGATTGTCGGAAGACGGCGCGACCCTGGAAGCGCTTGGCCAAAAACTCGGCATTTCGAAGGAAAGAGTGCGTCAGATCGAAAGTCGCGCGCTGGATAAGCTTCGTATCGCGCTTTCCGCCAGCGACGCCGAACACAACGCATTCGTCTGAGCGGCGCGTGGCGGTGACTGCCTAAACTTATTCGCGTACCAGCTTAACCCACATGCCGGGCCTGACCTCTTGGCCCTCAGATAAGCCGTTGAGAACACGGAACCTGTCGAGCGGCGAGTCTTCTTGCGGGAGGCCTGCGGACAACGACCGCACGGTTTCGCCCGGCCGCACTTTGTGAGCAACAATCTTGAGCGGCCGCGCGGCGCGCGCTTCGTTGACACTCAGTTGCCGAATAGTCTGGGCGGCGCCGAGAAACGCTCGATCCTTCGCCGGCGTGAGCGCTTTGGTTGCGTACAGCATCCTGAAAATGCGGGTGTCGGACCAGCGCACGGCCACCAGCCTGAAATCCCAACCACGTGACCGGGCACGCGCCGTGATCGCCGGCAATCCGTTGATTTCTAGCCTGTTTTGTTCCGAGATCGACACATCGTTTGACCATACACGCAGCAGATAGTCATCAAGCGTCGATCCCGCGTCGATGGTCTCGCCATCGAACCGGATAAGCCCACCGTCACGCGAAACGGCGTTCACCGCATCCCGGCGGTTGTCGATACGGAATCCCGGCGGCACCGTGAACGTCAGTCGCAGCCCGGGGTGCAGGAACTGTCGCCCGCGCACGAAGCCCTCGCTTGGATCGTCGCCATAAAGCGTGCCGTCGATCGCCTGAATGTAAGCCACCCGGTCGGCTTCGAGCGTGCCGGTGTCCTTGACCGAATAGTTCCGCGCCTGGGAGATGATGGCGGCAATCCGATCTGGCGGCGCGGGATGTCCGGACAGAAAATCGACCTGGGCCGGATCGCCTTCGGCGAAGAAGCGGCGCGCGTTGAGTTCGCTTTGCTTCGCCATCGTGGAAAGGATCGCCGCGGAGGCGAGCGGGCTGTATCCAGCCTGCGCCGCGAGCCTGAGACCGATCGTGTCCGCCTCGTACTCCTGCTGACGCGAAAACTTCGCGAGATAGCCCTTGGCGTTGCGCAGGACCGCTTCGCTTGCCGCACGATTGCCGACCAATGCACCCAGACTGCGGCTTTGGGCAAGCGTCGACCGCGTTGCCCGCTCGCGCTCGATCGCGTGCCGGGCAAGCACATGAGCCATTTCGTGGGCGATCACGTTGGCAAGCTCATCTTCGGTCGAGGCCAGCGCCAAGAGGCCGCGCGTGACGTAGATGTATCCGCCCGGCAGCGCGAAGGCGTTGACGACGGGCGAGTTGAGAATCGTGACCTGGTACTGCAGATCCGATTTCTGGGTTTGCGCCTCCAGACGGTTGACAATGGCACGCGTCATGCGCGCCACGCGCCCATTCTTGTATTCCCCGCCATAGGCGGACACGAGAAACGGATGCGCGCGCTGGCCGATCTGGCGTTCCTGCGCCAGCGAGATGTCGGCTTTGCGCGGCGCGATCGGATTTTGATCGACGACATTAGGCGGCCCGCCGGCTCGCTGTAGGAGGCCGCCGCCGCAGCCAGCCAAGGCCAGGACAACGAAAACGGCCGCCAACCGGCGCACCGCACCGGTCCCAGCGCGCAGCCTTCTTCGTTCGGGCTGGCCCGAATGGGATATTTCACAAGGCATTAGTCGGAAAGTCGCTCGATCTGGTTCGGTTCCTCGACCTTCATCATCGGTCCACGCGATTCGGACAGCCACCCTCTTACACGAATGCGGGTGCCGACCCAATCCTCCGGCCGCTTGCCGGCTTTTTGCAGCGCCGCCTCGGCGCGCTTGTCGATCTCGACGGTGAAGTCTTCAGCCCAATATCCGCCAAAATTAAGGTAGAGCCGCCGTTCCGTTCTCCCGGTTGAGAGGATCTCGCCTTCGACGATTTGATAACTGTCGAGCCGCGCGGCCATTGAATCGGGATCGCGCGCCTTAAGCACTGCGAATCGCGGATCGCGCCACAAGCCGCGGCGTGTCGAGATTGCGCCGTGCTCGGCCTCAAACAATGCCTGAAAACACGATTGCGGCAGATCGAAATGAGAAAGGCGCGCGAGCCCGCTCGCCAGAAGCCGCGCCTGTAGCGCCTGATCATCCCCGTCACGATAGGCAAAGACAGGGGTCTCTCCGTAGCGATTGGGTTCGCTATCGCTGAGCCGCGCCACGCGAAGCGTCGACTCCCGAGCCCAGTCGGCGATCGCCCGGTCAAGGTCCGACCAGTCGTCATCGACCAGTCCGGCAAGACGCAACGCAGCCTCGTGATCAGCCGAGGTGACGGCAAGACCGGAAATCGCGGCGCCTGGAGCCAGTTCCGTCATCGTACCGTCATGACACCCAGCCGTGCGCAGACGGTCCTTCGCACCGGCCACGGTGAGACCGATCGTGGAGGCTATGATCACGATGATGGCCATTCGCCGCATGGCCCAACTCCGCGCTTTGGCTTCGTGCAAAAATTGCATATGGCCCGGGCAGCGTTCCCGTAGCTCAGTCGGATAGAGCGACGGAATCCTAACTGCCAAAAGTCACTTTTCGCAGTTAGGAAACAGGCAATTCGACTTGGAAAGAAGTCAAATCGGATAACCGAATCAACCGCTTAGTCACACAGTCTGCTCGATATTACCAAGGATCTTAGCAAATGCGAAGCAGGTATGTTTGAGCAGTATCGGACGCTCACTTTTCATCCGGCGGGCCGTATCAACGTGGCACATAAACAGGGGGTCGGACAGTCTAGCCGGCGCTATCCAATCTGCCGTCAAGTGTGTCTGAGACCTCTTGTTCGAGGCTTTCCAGGATTTCTCTTTCGAACGTCACGAAGCCATCATCCGTGACACGCCTTGGGTGAGGAAGGTCGATCTCGAACACACGCTTGATCCGCGACGGTCGCGCGGAGAACAAGGCAATCTTGTCTGAAAGCAAGATGGCTTCCTCAACGCTATGCGTCACAAAAAGGGTCGTCTTGTGCGTTGTCGCATGGATGCGCGTGAGATCTGAGATCATGCGTGCGCGCGTTTGCGCATCGAGCGCGCCAAACGGCTCATCCATCAGCAGGATTTCGGGGTCGTAGGCTAAGGCACGCGCAATGGCCACACGCTGTTTCATGCCGCCGGAAAGCGATTCGGGATAGGCACTTTCAAATCCTTGCAGGCCAATCATATTGATCAGTTCGGCGACGCGCCGGTCCTGCTCGGCTTGCGAAACGCCGGCAATGCGCAAACCGTAGGCTATGTTCTTGGAGACGACCTGCCACGGGAACAGCACATATTCCTGAAACACGATACCGCGGTTGGCGCCGGGGCCGTCGATCGGCTGACCGTTGAGCCGAAGCGTTCCCTCGGTCGGCTTCTCAAACCCGCCGACCATGAAGAGAAACGTCGACTTACCGCAGCCCGACGGACCAAGCAGGGCAACAAACTCGCCGTCCTGGATATCGAGCGTTATATTTTCGATTGCCAATACTTCGTTTGGCGCGCCGGGATTGTAGCGCTTTTCGACCTTCTCCGCCGAAATCTTCACGTTGCCCATGGGGTCCTCACACGTCCTTGGCGGTCGACACGCCCCATTTTTCGACCGTGCGCCGCTCGACGAAACCGAAAAGCACACGCTCAAGGGTGACACCGATAAGGCCGACAACGATAAGACCGACAAACATCGCTTCCGAATCCAGAAAGGTTCGCGCGTCGAAAATCATGAAGCCGACGCCGTACGTTGTTGAAGCGAAGATCTCGCCTGCAATGACGGCGCGCCAGGCACGGCCGAGCGCCAGTTTATGCCCGGCGATCAAGTAGGGCATCGTCGCACCAAGAAGCACGGTCGTCAGGATCTGCCGCCGCGATGCTCCCGCCGTTTGTGCTGCCCAGATCATACGCTGCGGAACACTCTGCACGCCGGCGGCAGCGGTGTAGATGATCGGAAAACAGGACCCGGTGATCACCACGACAATGACGGTCTCCAGGCCGAGCCCCATCCAGAGGATGATGACGGGCACAAAGGCGATGTTCGGGATCACCATGAACATGGAGATTATGGGGTTGAGCCAGGCATAAACGGCTCTGTTCATCCCCATGATCAGGCCAACAGCCGACGAGACCAGTGCGGCCAGGAAGAAACCGATCAGCAGCGCCAGCAGCGTCATGCCGATGTGCCGCAAAAGGAGAAAATCGGGCGTTGCCCCCCGTCCAGGTCCAAGCATATCGACAAGGCGCACGAGCACCGCCGAGGGGGGCGGCATCAACAAGGCGTTGATTCCGCTGACACGGACGGCAATCTCCCAAACAATGCCAAATAGGAGGATCGCCGCAAACGGCGTGTAACGGTTTCCTCGGACTAAACCAGCCATCACGCTCTCCCTGGGCGCCGCCAAACTGCTCATTAGGGAACCGTCGAGCGTGGTGCCGGTGTTGCACTCTTGCTCGTCTTGGCGATTACGGCGTCGCGCCCCCCATAGCGATCAATCAGCTTTTGTTGATCTGTCTTTGCAGCCCGGTCCGTGGCTTCCGGATCAACGATCCTGCGAAGCTCATCCTCCATTTCGCGGAGGAGGTCGGCAAACGCCGGATCAAGACCGAGATTGACGAGTTCTTCGGGATCTTCCTCAAGGTCGTAAAGCTCCGGCTGATAGCCGACATAGTGAATGTATTTGTAGCGGCCGCGCCGGATCATGTATTCGGCGGAATTGGCGGCGGTGGCGTGATATTCGCTAAAGATCGGGCGCGCAGTGTCGTCGGGAAGGCAAGCCAACTCGATCAGCGATCGACCAGGCCGATCGCGCATGGCGGGCAATCCGGCATTGTCGAGAACCGTCGGAAAAACATCGATGATTTGCGCTGGCGTTTTCCGGCTAACACCCTCGGGGATACCCGGACCCGCGACGATCAATGGGATCTGGACAGATTCATTGTACATTGTGGATTTGCCCCACAAGCCACGCGCGCCGAGGTTCTCGCCGTGATCTGACAGGAAGATCACGCGCGTACTGCGATCAAGTCCGGTCTGCTCAAGGGTTCGCATCAGCTTTCCGACACAATCGTCGATGAAGCTTATGAGGCCATAGTAGGACGCAATGGCAATTCGTCGCTCGTGGTCGGATTTGAAGAACTGGTCCCACAGATAGCAGTTCTCAAAATCGCGCCACCAGTCTGTCTGATCGGTGCCATCGTCGGGGCGCACCTTCGGCAGTGGCATGTCCGCCGGGTCATAGAGACCGTAGAACTCCGGTGGCGCGACCAACGGATAGTGGGGGCATGTGAACGATACAAATGTTGCCCATGGTGCATCGGACTGTCTGGCGGCCCGTTCGGTCAACCACGCGCACGCCGTGTCGCGAATATTGCGGTCGTAGCGGGTATACTCGGTCTCGCCGGGGCCGATGTTCTCAGCCATATCCCTGCACTGCGGCCGTGGCGGCGGTGGATCGCGAACAAGCCCCTGTGTATCGCCGCCCTCAAAGATATGCATGGGCAAAAGCTGCGTATCAAAACCGGTCGGGGCCTTGTCATCCACATAGTGTAACTTGCCGATTGAAGTCGTCTCGACACCGGCTCTTTGCAGTAGGTGTCCCCAGCTCTCGACGCGACCGTCATAGGCGAGGCAATTATCCCAGTACCGGGTCCGGTGCGTATACTGACCGGTCGCAAACGCAGCTCTTGACGGAACGCAGATCGGCGAATTGGTGTACGCGCTCTCAAAACGTGTGCCGTGCCGTGCAAGCAGGTCAATATGCGGCGTCTTGACGATCGGGTGCCCCGAGCAACCAAGCGCGTTTGCACTGTGCTCATCATCCATGATGATCAGCAGATTCGGAGTGTTCATTCTTGATTTCTGCTAAGTTGGTCAGGAGATGGGAGCCACGCCATGAGGCGCGGCTCCCGTTCGTCTCAGTGCATCGATTTGACGATTTCGACGGCTTGGGCGTTCATTTCCGGCATGAGCGCAGCGGAGAAGTCGGGCATGTCGCCGGACAGCTTGCCGGCTGAGCTCAGGCTCTCGAAAACGCCCTCAAACACTCTGATCGCCTTTTCCGTGTCGAAGGTCGGCGAATAATCGAAATCCGCCAATCCCATCTTCAGGATGTCGGCGGTCAGATCGCGTCCCCGTTTTTGCATACCGACCTCAAGAAGCTGCGCTGCACGGTCCGGATCCTCGGAGAAGATGTGCTGCGCCTCGATGGTGGCGGCGAGGAATTTTGCGACGAGCTCCGGGTTGTTCTTTGCGAACTCTCGGTTGACGACCCAGCTCGCCTGACCCTCGTTGGCGCCTGAAAAGTTCATCATGATCCGCCCGAAGCCTTTTGCCACTGCGATCGACGTCGTTGGTGCAAACCAGATGCCGGCGTCCACGGATTCAGACTCAATGGCTGCCAGGATCGCGTTTGGGGCTGTGTTCAGAATCTCGAAATCGCTCAAGTCGCAGTCATTCTTGGCACACCAGTCATTGAGGGCCCTGTAGGAACCGGAGCCAACTTTGGTGGCTATGCGCTTGCCTTTGAGATCGTCGATGGACTGCAGTGGCGAATCCTTTGGAACGATCACCTGCGCGTAGCCGCCATCTGTGGACACTGCGGTGCCGATCACCGCGACCGTGTCTGTCCTGGTCAGCAAAGAGGTGAGCGGTGTTTCGCCGACGCTGCCCACATCGACTGACCCGCCCACAAGCGCTTCGGTCACCTCCGCGCCTGTTCTTAGCGGTACGATCTCAAGTGTAATGCCGTACTTCTCGGCGATACCGCTTTCGATCAGAACGATATCCCAATTCGAGGAACGAGAACTCATCTTGATCGTGTCGGCCATGGATTGCGCGGCCAGTCCGGCCGTCAGGGCGACCGATGTCCCGATCGCAAATACCGTCTTTGCCCAGAGTTTCATTAAGCTTCCTCCCATTGAGCTATTGCGTATGCGAGCTATTGTCTCCGTCGTCTCGTTTGCGCTTGAGAGCATGGATGCTGGCGCGAAGAATGTGGTCTTTCATCGCCTTCGAGGCGCCGGCCGGGTCCTGTCGACAGATTGCATCAACGATTACGGCATGCTCCGACTGCGACCGTCGGCGCTCTTCTGGTTCGGCAAATCGCACGCGCTGATATGGCGCTGTCTGAATTCGCACGATACGCGTAGCGGCCACGAGGCTGTCGTTTCGCGCAAGCTCGCCGATCATGTTGTGGAAGCGCCGGTTTGCAGCGGAGTATGGCTCTGATCCATCCGCAAGAACCGCGTGCTCGCATTCATCAAGCGCACTCTGCAGGTCCACCATCTCGGACAGAGAAGCGCGCACTGCCGCCTTGCCCGCGAGCAAGGCCTCTAATTCCGCCGCGGCCTCGAACGCTTGGCTGACAAGGTTCGGATCGGACGGAACCACCACGGCCCCGCGACGCGGTTTCAATTCAATCAGGCCGGCCGATGCCAGCTGGCGCAAAGCCTCGCGCACGGGTGTACGCGATACTTCAAATCGATCGGCGAGGACTTGTTCGTCCAAACGCTGATTGATCTCAATGGCGCCTGAGAAGATCTCGTCGGCAAGCGTTCGTCGTATCGAATCCGCTAACGTTGAGCCGGCGCCATCCAAACTTGCGTCATTAGATTGTATACGAACAATGTTCATCGAGGCAGATAGGCATACAAAAATGTCGTTTGCAAGAGTTTCGTATTCAGATGAATCAAGAGGGGTGCAGATTGCATGCAAATAGGCGCCGTTAGGCAAACGCAGTTCCGGAACAGGCACGTGCCGCCATATCAGCCCTCATTCAGCGCCGTAGTCATCAGGCTGAGTTGCCTGTGCGAAGTAGGGGTTGCTGCCGTCTCTTTGACGATTTCGATCACACGAGCGTAGACAGGAGTCCGAGCCTCACTCGCTAGACTGCGATGTTTTCTGGGATCTGCGCCGTTGGGAAACTCGTGGAAAGTTTGTTGGCGAGGTTTTGCGCAATCAGCGCCTGAAGGGCGATATCGAGACGGTGGTTGCGGTTCAGTAGGCGGCGCAGATCTCGGTGTGACCAGCGAACCAGCTCTGCACCCGCGCTTACGATAACCGTGGCCGATGCATTGCCCGCGCGAAGCCAGGCAATTTCGCCGATGAAGCACCCATCGCTGATGGTCATCGCTGTATGGCCTTGTCGCTCCAGCGTGACCGATCCTGAGACCACAAACCAAAGCGCGTCTGGCGGAGTGTCCTGCCGGGTCAAGGTCAGCGGGGCTTTCGCCTTCATCCGCTTCCCCACCTTCATCAGCTGCCTGAAGAGGCCTGGTTCGATGTCTCCCATGCGCCCCAGAATGTGTTCGGTTCCGCGCGGCACCGCCACCGGCAATCGGCTCCAAGTGAGCCGAACCATACCCTGCAGGCTAGCAATCCCGATAAGGGTTGAGCCAGCTATGGCATCCCACAATGGCTCGGGTCCCGCGGTCCAATAGTAGGTTGCATAAAGTGTGCTGCCCACAGTCACCAGCCCGCGCAGCGCGATCTGATCTCGGAGCAGAAAACCTAGGACATAGGTACTGACCGCACCGAGCACTAAGAGGGACGAAGGGGATATGGCTTCCAACATGTCGACGCCGCCTGGCCACAAGAAATGCTCAGCACATGCGCCAAGCGGAGGAACACTTGTGCGGCACGCTAACCCCATGAAATTTTGGTGACAACAGCAACGAGCGCGTTGACGATGCGGCGCCCGGTCGCAACTCGAACACCGCAGGCCGAACCATCCAACATGATTGACGGCGTCGTCGACCGTGCGCGCACAAAATGAAGGCGGTGCGGGCTACTACTGAGTTGAACATCGAGAGTATTTTTCGTAGCGTCGAATCGATGGTTCTTGCGGAACGAAGATAGCCGCAAGATGAAAAGGGAACACGGTGAGGAGGAGCCTCAAGGGCGCCAAATCCGTGACTGCCCCCGCAACTGTGAGCGGTGAGCGACCCCGATGAATGCCACTGGACGGCTCCATGCCGACCGGGAAGGCTCGGGCAAGCCATGATCCGCAAGTCAGGAGACCTGCCATCGCAACCGAAACTAAACCGGGCGGGGTGCCCCGGAGGGAAACGCCTATGATCATGACGATCAGTGCTGTTCGGCACACAAGTCCCGCCACATCCCCATCCGAGCGGAGGTGGCGATGCGCCGAATTCGATTTCATTCGGACTCACAATCCCCATTTGACAACGTTGCTCTTGATCCAAGACTGACATTGGGGGCTAACCCGAACCTTCATGCTTTTGGATCTGTCCAATGAGCGGACGGATCGGTGACGCGGGCGCCGGGGCGTCGCGTCGGTCTTGCCTGACTGAACTGAGCGTAAAGTGGCTGGTCGCCAGTGCGGTTGGCCTCTCAGCCTTGCTCTGGCTCGCGATCTTTGCGGTGATCTGATGGGAACGGTCCTGCAGATCCGCAACCTCGCGCTCGGATATCCCAGCTTGACGTTGTTCCGTCACTTGTCTCTCGACATTGATGGCGGAACGACGCTCGCGGTGATTGGCGCGAACGGATCGGGCAAGAGCACATTCGTCAAAGCGCTACTCGGCCTGATGACGCCGATTGCTGGGCGATTATCGTGGCCGAGCGGGATGCCGCGCGAAATCGGCTATCTCGCCCAAATGAGTGAGTTCGATCGCGAGTTTCCAATTCGCGTTCGTGATCTTGCAGCGATGGGCGCCTGGCGCGGCTTCGGGTTGTGGTCCGGGCTTGATCGCAAAGGTCGTGACAGAGTGTCGGCTGCCCTTGAGGAGGCAGGCATACTCGACTTGGCGAACCGCGCGCTCCACACGCTCTCCGGCGGGCAACTCCAGCGTGCTCTCTTCGCCCGTGTGATCCTCCAGGACGCGCCACTGATCCTTCTGGATGAGCCTTTCGCTGCGGTCGACCAGAGCACCGAAGCACATCTCCTTTCAATCATTCGCGGTTGGCAGAACGAGGGCCGTGCGGTTGTGCTCGTGGTTCACGACCTATCGTCCGTACTCGACCATTGCAGCCATGCCTTGCTTTTAGGCGGCGAAGCCGCGACCCACGGCCCAGTCGACGATGTTCTGACGCCCGAACAATTGGTGAAGCAGGGCTACCTCTCCAAAAGCCAGGCCGCGTGGATGTTCCGAGGTGCAGCTCACTATTCGGAAGGCGTGCATGTTTGACGTCTTCAGCGAGATGTGGAGCTTCGCCTTCATGCGCCGGGCCTTCGTGGCGACGACAGTGCTGTCAGCCTCCGTTACACCGGTCGGCGCGTTTCTTGTCCTTCGCAGATTGTCCCTAGCAGGCGAGGCCATGGCTCACGCGATCACGCCGGGCGTCGTGATCGGTTTCGTCACCGCCGGTCTCTCGGTGATGTCGCTTTTGGTGGGTGGGCTGATCGCCGGTGTCGGCGTTGCGGTCCTCACCGCTCTCCTGGCGCGCAAGACGATCCTGCGCAGCGATGCGAGCCTTGCCTCGCTCTACCTCATTGCCTTGGCAGCCGGTATCTTCATTCTCTCGGCCGCCGGCTCAGCCGTGCCGCTCAAGAGCTTTTTGTTTGGCTCGATCCTCGGGATAGACGACCCCTCCATGATGCTGGTCGGCGGCGTTGCGACGGTCACGCTCGTTTCGTTTGCCGTGCTCCTGCGCCCGTTGATTGTCAGCACCTGTGACCCGGTTTTCTTCGAAGCGCAAACGCGGCGGCCCTGGATCGTGGAACAGGGATTCATGTTGCTCCTCGTGCTCAACCTGCTGGCTGCCTTCAAGACCCTGGGCACATTGATGGCCGTTGGCTTGATGATCTTGCCGGCCACGGCTGCGCGATACTGGGCAAGCACAATCACTGGGCAACTCGCGCTCGGCTTTGTCTTTGCTCTGGCGAGCTGCTGGATCGGGCTGACCGTGTCCTATCTGTTTCCTGAAACCCCGTCCGGCCCGGCAATCGTGCTCGTGGCCGGCGGTTTCTTCGCGATTTCGGCCGGTCTCGGCCCACTCGGCTTCGGCGGACGCATGCGCAAACCTGCAACCGCCGTTGAAACAAAACCTACTCCCCAACCCATCACTGATGAGAGGACACCATGATTATGATGAGAACCATCTACGCCGGGCTTGTTTCGGCATCGCTCGCGCTCTTTGTCGCGCCTGCCCACGCCCACGACATGAAGGTCGTCGCCAGCTTCTCCATTCTCGGCGATATGGTCGAGCAAGTGGTTGGCGATCATGCGACCGTGACCACTATCGTAGGCCCGGATGCGGACGCGCATGTGTACCAGCCCTCAGTTGCCGATGCGAAAGCGGTCGCTGAAGCGGATGTGATCTTCGTCAACGGCCTTGGATTTGAGACATGGTCCGAGACTTTGATTGCTGAGTCTGGAACAGACGGAACCGTCTATGTCGCGACCGACAGCATCGCGCCGATTGAGGTCGATGGCGAGACCGATCCCCATGCCTGGAACTCGCTCACAAACGGTATGATCTATGTGCGCAACATCGCGACGGCGATGTCGAAAGCCATGCCGGACCACGCCGACGATTTCCAAGCGAACGCAGCCGCCTATGTCGCCAAGCTGGAAGCTCTTGACGCCGAAACCCGTCAAAAGCTTGCCGAACTGCCCGATAATCGCCGCACGGTCGTGACCGCGCACGATGCCTTTGGTTACCTCGCGGACGCCTATGGTCTCAACTTCCTCGCCCCGGTTGGGATCGACACGGAAGCCGAACCTTCGGCGCGCGATCTTGCCGTCCTCATCGAGCAACTGAAGGCGGAAGGGGCCGCGGCGCTTTTTGTCGAGAACATCACCAGTCCGGCGCTTGTTCAGCAGATTTCGGATGAAACGGGCATTAAAATCGGCGGACGCCTTTTCTCCGATGCACTGTCGGAGCGCGGCGGTCCGGCGACCAGCTATCTTGCAATGTTCCAGCATAATCTTGGAGCGCTGCTCAAAGTGCTCGGCAAATCAGCCGCCGGCTAAGTCCATGCTGTCTTTGGGGCGGCGCGACATGCGCCACTCCACAATGTACAACCGATCCGCTGATGTCGCGGACGTCAATGCAACAATGGAGCGGATATGCTTCTGCACCGGACAATCTCCCAACTCGACATTGGACCAGTGTCGCCCCAGCGGGCACAGGAACTGGGCCAGCTTGGATATATGCAATGGTTGGGGTCTTTGCCCGCCATGTCGGACTACTGCGAAGAGGCGATGCACGCCTACTCAACGGCTGCACCGTTTTCACGCACGTCCCCGGCCATTGCCGTGTTTTGCGAGTTGCTTGTCGCTTCCACGCGCGTGCCAATAGCACCGCTCCCACTCGCGCTTCCCCAACCCAGAAGGCGTGGTGGCCCACGAGCAAGGCGAGCGGTGCTTTAGGCAAGTTGACACCAGTATTGAGGCGCCGGTTACCTCATGACCTACGTCAGCCCCTGCGTTGGGCTATGCAAGATCGACGCAACCACTGGCTATTGTCTCGGCTGTGCCCGAACAGGCGACGAAATCGCCAACTGGAGCAGCGCATCCGCTACGGCGCGTGAGAACGTGTGGAGTGCCTTGCCTCAGAGGTTCGCGAGACTTGGGATCACTTGCCGACGGCTACCTTGGGATACGCACGCCGTCCGGTCCTTCGTTTTGGAGAGCCTACGGAACAAGAGGGGCACCTGGGTGATGGGGGTCGTGGGCGCAGTCGGAGAGTTCACGGCCGCCGATGGAGAAGCCGTGGACGTTTGGACGCAAGACGATCACATCTTCGCCGCAACGACCGACGCCGCTTTGCGCTTCAAGATCGACGACGATATCCGAGCGCTGACCTTTGAGCCCTACGACACGCCAATCCTCCAGTCGCGGATCGTTCTTGCGGTGAAGCGCGAACGCGGCCGTCTTCCGGTGGCAGACTGCCTTTGCGATCTCGGCGAGGACAATGCGTCTCTGATCGACGAAGATCCCGGACATGTGTTCGATCTGGGCCTTGGACGCAAGGAGGCGCGGTTCTGTGTGCGCGTAGCCGAAGGTGCGGCTCGCGACGCTCTCAATAGGGCCCAAGGCGAGCCGTTCCTGCAATGCCTGCCGAGGATTGGCGCAGCACTGCTAGCGGAAAGTCCAACACGGGTCATTAAGACCGCTCTTGGCCGAATGGAGGTTCAGGGTCGAATTCCACCGCCTGGCGGGCGCTCCCCGGCTGGTCCACACACACATCTGCTCCCTGACCATCTCGCAACTGGGCGTGCGATGCCAACAGGTATGGACTTGCCGCGCGCTTATCTGCCTGGTGCGATTCTCTACCCGAGAACATAATCGCGAACTGAAATCGGACGGTGAGAGTGCAATGCACGATGAAAAGTGAGCGTCCGATACCCGCTCAAACATACCGGCTTCGCATTTGCTACAATCCTTGGTAATATCAGGCGGACAGTGTAACTAAGCGGTTGATTCGGTTACCCGATTTGGCTTTTTTCCAAGTCGAGTTGTCTATTTCATAATCCGTAGGTCACAGGTTCGAATCCTGTCGGGGTCACCATAGTCGGAGCGAAAGCCACAGGCAGCCCGTTGAAGTCGACCACACCAACATGTCTCCGTCAGATAGGGTTTCGGGTGACAATCGTCATCATGGCCGCCCTGTGCCTCGCCCTGTTTGAGCCTGGATCGCGGGCGACTGCCCAACCGCTGGACGCGGGTGGACAGACGGTCGCCGCGCCGGATGCCTTCGCTGGGCTGTCGCTGCGCCTCGACCGCGTCGAAAGCGGGCTGACGCGCGACGGGCTCACCGATGACGAACTCATCGATTTCCGTAACGAAGTCGAAGAGGTTCGAAAAGCGGGCCTAGCCGAGTCGACACGTCTTCAGCCGCGACTGGGCGACATTGACGCGAGGCTGGCGCAACTCGGACCGGCTCCCGCCGATGGCGATGCGCCCGAGGCGTCGGAAGTCGCTGCACAACGTTCAACGCTTAACCAGGCAAAGGGCACAGTGGAGGGCGCCGTTCGCCGCGCCAACCTTTTGATTGTTCGCGCCAGCCAGATCGATCAAACGATCACGGCGCGCCAGCGCGATCGGTTTACCGAGCGCATCGCGACGCGCTCCCATAGCTTCCTGTCGCCAGGGCTTTGGGCCGGATTTCTCGCAAGCCTGCCCCGCATTGTCTCAAGCCTCGGTCTGTTGACCGTCGACACGCTTGCCAACATCAAGGCGCAGTTCACCCTCGCGAAGGCCGGAATTCTCCTTTTGTCGGTGCTCTTCGCATTCCTCGTTTGGCGGGTCCTATGGCACGCGCTGGACCGGTTTGCCGGCAGAGATGCTCCCGGCGCGGCCACACCGGAGAACCGGATTCCAGCGGCGATCGTTCGGTTTCTTCGATCCGGTGTGCTTCCGGCGCTCGCGATTTTCGTTCCCTATCTGACCTATCGGGTTGTCGAACTTGCTCCGGGGCGCGCCGGCGCCGTCACGGATTCGATTTTTTCTGCGTTCGTGACGGTGTCGCTCTTTTGGGGGTTGGTGAACGCCTATCTGGCGCCGACAAAGCCCGAATGGCGGCTGATCCCGTTCACAACCCCGGTGGTCGTCACCCTTGTCGGGCTTGTCATCGCGATCGCGTCGGTGTCGGCGGGCGACCGAGTTTTGGCGTCAATCGCCGAAGTGTCCTCGGCGCCCGTCGAGTTCGAAGCGGCGATTAGCGGCTTGGCTGCAGTACTGATCGCCGGCCTTTCGCTGGCCCTGCTCCGGCGGATCAAGACTGCCCGTGATGCAGCCGGTATCTCTGGACCGGATAGCGGGTTCCTACGCTGGCCGCTGCTTCGCGTGCTGATCTGGGTGTCGAGCCTATCCATTCTGGTTTCTGCGCTGTCCGGCTATTTGGCATTTGCCAGCTTCGTGGCGCTTCAGACCGTCAGCGCAATTCTGATTGTCGGCGTGTTCCGGTTGATGATCTCGTTTGCGGGGCTGGCCATTGCTGGGACGACAGCGCCGGGAGGTGGGTTGAACGCATTTTCTGTCCGCGAGTTTGGACTGCCGGAAAGCACCATCCACCAGTTTGGAACGCTGCTGAGCGGTCTCTCAAAAGTCCTTTTGGTCGCGTTGGCCGCAGTCCTTCTGATGCTGCCATGGGGATTCAACGTTGAACGCTGGTTCTTCTGGCTTGAGCGCGCGTTCTTCGGTTTCGATATCGGCGGCGTTTACATTTCCCCGGCCTCCATCATCGCGGGCATTGTCATCTTTCTTATCGTCCTGGTCTTTGCCCGGGCCTTTCGACGATGGCTGGAAGAAACCTATCTCCCGACGACACGCCTCGATGTCGGCCTGCGCAACTCGATCGCGACGGGCACCTACTATGTGGGTGCAGCGATCGCTATCGGCGTCGCCATCACCTATGCCGGCATCGATCTCTCGAACTTCGCCCTGATCGCCGGCGCTTTGTCGGTCGGCATCGGCTTTGGCCTTCAAAGTATCGTGTCGAACTTCGTATCCGGGTTGATTCTGCTGGCCGAACGGCCGATCAAGGCGGGCGATTGGATCGTTGTCGGCAACGAGCAGGGTACGGTTAGAAAAATCTCTGTCCGCGCGACGGAGATCGAGACTTTCGACCGGGCGAGCGTCATCATTCCGAATTCCGACTTGATATCCGGAACCGTGATGAACTGGACGCATTCGGATTCGCTCGGCCGGTTCGTCATTCTCGTCGGCGTATCCTACGACAGCGACCCCGAACAGGTGCGCGATCTCTTACTGGAGATCGTCAACGATCACCCGGATGTCCTGTCGTTTCCTGAGCCGATGGTATTTTTCCTCGATTTCGGCGCCAGTTCCCTGGACTTCCGCATTCACGGGTTCTTGCGCGACATCAACCAAACGCTTGCCGTGCGTAGCGATCTGCGATTCACCATCATCAAGCGGTTCCGCGAGGCGGGCATCGAGATTCCGTTCCCGCAAAGCGATCTGCATGTGCGTTCCGTCACGCCGGAGGCGGCCGCCGCGCTCGCTGGCCGGTCCACGCCCGAGGCAAAGACATGATCGGATCGGCACGGACTGTCGGGCTGCCCGCGCTCGTCGCTCTCGCACTCCTGATGGGTTGTGCGCCGCAGGGATCGCAAGGTCCGGCGTTTTACGACGATCTGGCCTCCAGTCGCGCACGCTTCGATGCCGAGGCGGCGCAGGGCATGATCAATGCCTACCGCATCAAGGAGGGCCTAGCGCCCTTGCCGCTCAATGCCCAGCTTGGCGCGGTTGCAAAGGCCGAAGCGACGGCGGTATCCGTGCGCGCGCTTGGATCGGGCAAGGTCGCGCCGAGCGACAATCTGCCGGAGCGCGTGCGCGAGGCCGGCTATCCTCTCGGCGCCATGCGCCAAAATGTCAGCGCTGGATATTACACCACCGCCGAAGCCTTCAGCGGCTGGCGCGACAGCCCGCAACATCGCGATACGATGCTGATGGAAAACGCCACGGACATGGGCATTGCCGCGATCTACCAACCGCGCGCCAAGTATCGGGTCTACTGGACGCTGATCGTGGCCAACCGATCCAACTAGGACCCGCGCGTGCTCGCTGCCGCGGCAACATATGACGCGACCGTCGCCGGCTTTCGCTGGGCGATCCCCGAGGCCTACAACATCGCGACCAGCACCTGCGATCGCTGGGCGGCCAAGGAGCCGGACCGCGTCGCGCTCGTCGACGAAGACGATCAAGCGCGACCCTGGACATTCGGCGAACTGCTCGGGTCCGCAAATCGCATTGCCAATGTGTTGAAGGCCAAGGGTGTCGCGCCCGGCGACCGGGTCGCGATCCTCCTGCCGCAATCCGCCGACGTCGCGATCGGTCACCTTGCCATCTATAAGCTGGCGGCGGTCGCCGTGCCGCTCGCGGTTCTTTTTGGCGTCGAGGCCCTGGCCTATCGCCTGAAGGACTCCGGCGCAAAGGTACTCATCACCGACCAGGCCGGCGCCGAGCGCGTCGCCTCCATCCGCGACGATCTCCCGGACCTGAAGGCGGTGTTTTCCGTCGCGGGTCCGGCGGAGAGCGCCGACGATCTGTGGGCGTTGGCCGACGAGGCATCCGATTGGTTCGTCACCGCCGCGACCGGGCCGGACACCCCCGCCTTGATGATCTACACCTCTGGCACGACCGGTCCGCCCAAGGGCGCGCTCCACGGGCACCGGGTGTTGCTTGGTCATCTGCCCGGCGTTCAGATATCGCATGACTTTCTGCCGCAGCCGGACGACCGGATGTGGACGCCGGCCGACTGGGCCTGGGCCGGCGGGCTCTTGAACGTTCTTTTGCCGGCGCTGCATTTCGGCATACCGGTCATTGGGCAAGCGACGGAAAAATTCGATCCGGAACGCGCCTACCGCCTCATGGCGGATCACGGTGTGCGCAACACGTTTATTCCGCCGACGGCGCTGAAGATGCTGCGCACGGTGACCGATCCAAGAGGCCGATTCGACCTTCGCTTGCGAACGATCGGATCTGGCGGCGAGTCGCTCGGGCGCGAAACCTTTGAGTGGGGTCGTGAGGCGCTCGGCTTGTCGATCAACGAGTTTTACGGCCAGACCGAATGCAATCTCGTGCTGTCGTCGTGCGCCGCGCTTGGCATCTCGAAGGCCGGCGCGATCGGCCGCACGGTTCCGGGTCATCAGGTCGCGGTCATCGACAATAGCGGCACACAGGTGGCGCCCGGGACACCGGGACAGATCGCCATCAAGGCGCCCGACCCCGTGATGTTCCTTGAATATTGGAACAATCCGCCGGCGACTGAGGCAAAGTTCATCGGTGACTGGCTGACGACCGGTGACCAGGGCGTCATGGACGAGGAGGGATTCGTCTCATTCTTCGGGCGCGATGACGATGTGATTACCAGCGCCGGATATCGTATCGGTCCAGGCGAGATCGAGGACTGTCTGATCGGTCACCCGGCGGTCGCGATCGCCGCCGTTGTCGGCAAACCCGATCCGCTTCGGACCGAAATCGTCAAGGCCTTCATTGTGCCGGCGCCCGGCGTAACTCCCGACGACGCTTTGAGCGAGGATATTCAATCCTATGTCCGGACCCGTCTGGCGGCACACGAGTATCCGCGAGAGATCGAGTATCGCGGCAGTCTGCCTTTGACGACCACCGGTAAGATCATCCGCCGCGCGTTGCGCGAAGCGGAGTAGCTTTAACGCCAGCGTCGGAGTGTGCGATGGGTGTCGCGGGCCGCATCGAGCGCCGCCGCACGTGTCGCCGAAAGCTTAAGTCCCAGATAGCCGGCGGAGCCCGATCGCAGCCCAATGTGCAACATGCCGACCGGCATCCGCTCGGCCCAATAGGCGTCAGCCACGCTTTCGGCGTCCGTCGCGCAGGAATCCGCCAACTTGTCGCCCCGCGCGATCAGCTTCTGCGTAACCTCTGCAAACAAGACATGTCCTGGCGAATATTTGGCATACGCCTCGTCGTAGGCGGTTTTCCACGCCATGACATGCCCGCGCAGACGCAGCAGGATCAGCATGGCGATCGGCCGATCATCGAGCATGAGCGCATGGATTTCAGCGAGGCCTGCCGGAACCAGCCGGCTGACGATTTCGTCGATCACCCGACGCGCATTTTGGTTCGCCGCCATGGCTGTGCCGGCGCGGCCCTTCCAGCCGCTTTGCTCCAGATCGAGAAAGGCTTCGGCAGCGTCTTCCCAAAGGTTGCCCGGACCGGCGGAGCGAAAGGCGATGGACCCCATCTCCGCGAGCCGGCGGGTGAAGCGACGGATCTTGTTGCGGCGCCCCCGCGACCAATGTGTGGCAGCGTAGTCGCTGAAGATCGTGCCGCCTCTCAGCACCGGGCGCGCCGATTGACCGGTCACCGTGTGGCCATGCGGCCAGTGTGTGAGCACCTTGAACAGTGCCTTTGCAGCTTCGCAGTCCAGCGGCAGGTTCGCGATGGTCAAGACAGGCGCCAGTTCCGCGAAGCCGCGCAGCGCGGTCACGATCGCTTTGTCTGCCTCGTCCGGCGCGATGATCGGGATGGACGCCGGCGCGTAGTGATTGGTGAAAGTGGTTGCGACAGACAGCGGCGGAACGATGCCAAACGATTTGGTGAAGAACGGCCAAACGACTTTGAGCGCGTCATCGTCGCCCGGGTCCTGAACAACCATGAGGCGCACGTCCTTGGCGCCGCCGAAGCCGGAGACAGCGCGCAAGAAGACTGGGTCGAAGAAGGACGAAGGGGTTAGCGCAAGTGCGTTCAGCGACCGCCAAGGCGCGGTGCCAAGCTGCTTGAGGCCAATGACATGGTAGGTCAGCTCGGTTTCAGGGTCGTGCCCTGAAAAATCGCCCGCGTCGGCCGACATACGCACGGCGGGAACGCGCTCTCCGATTGATCCGGGCGCCGGACGTGTCCCCTTGTCCTCTGCGCGGGTCATCGCGCACGTCTCCAATTCAGCCTGCGGCTCCGCACCGCTAGTGTGCTGGCGATCGGTGCCAGATCATGACACGCAGCCCAAGCTGCCGTTGAACAAAGACAGCGAGCAAGATCGCTTCCAACGCATAGGCCAGGCCGGTTGCCGTGCCTGCACCCATAATACCATAGGTTGGCACCAACGCCAGATTGAGGACGAGATTGGCCACAAAGGCCGTGAAGTATATCCAGGCGCATGTCCCCTGATGGCCGGTGACGTTCAATAGACGCTCCATCGGTCCGACTGCGGCCCGCACCAATAAACCGGCCGCGACCACGAACATGACCGGATAGGCCGCCACAAAGTCGCTGCCAAACAGCCACAGCACCGGTTTGCCGAGGGCGACGATCAAGATCGTGCCGGCGAGCGATGGCCAGAACGTCCAGACGATCGAGTCGCGCGCGAAGCGCTCAAGCCGATCGTGATCACCACTGGCGTAGTATTCCGAGAATTTATGCGCCGCAGCCGCCGCAACCGCGAAGGACACGAAGGAGATGAAGGCCAGCGTCTTGACCGCCGCGAAGTAAGCACCGGTCTCTTCCGGCGTGCGGAAGTAACTCAACACCAGAACATCGGTGTTGGTCATGAACAGGAAGAAGCTGTCGACCAGGCAGATCGGGATGGAAACCTTCACCCAAAAGCTGACGCGATGGTTCCGTGGACCTGAATCCACCACCTTTGACAGCTCGCGATTCATGCTCAGCGTTTGTATCAGGGCGGTTAGCCAAACGGCCGCAATTGCACAATACATCGCCGTGACGGCAGTCGCCTCGTAACCCGCGAGATGGGCTCCCAACATGAACGACAGAAGAAGAAGAGGCCGCAAGATATAAGGCGGGACAAGCGCCAGGAAGATCCAATTGTGCGCCCGCGCCATGCCGTCCTGAACGTCGATGACCGTGTAAGCGGGAATACAAACGAACGCCAGGAACAGCGGAATGACATAGTAAGATCTGACCAATTCCGGGAATGCGTAGATCAGTCCTGCCGCCACCAGGGCGCTCGCGGTCGACAGCAGAAATGGCAGAAGACGGCTCGTCAACAGAATGCCGCGCAGATGATTGCCGTCGCCCTTTTGGACATATTCCGGGATGAAACGGGCGACAGAGAGCGGAAATCCAGCTGATGCAATGCCGCCGACAATGAGGACGCAGGCCCAGACAAAGACGAAGATGCCGTACTCGAACCCGCCTAAAATGCGCGCAAAGACGACTTGGGTCGCGTAGAGAATGAAAGCACTGGCGACTCGGATGATGAATGCGAGAATCGCGGTTCGTTGCGCCCGTGCGCCGTCGTCGGCGCCCGTCAACATGTCACCGATCAAGCGATAGATCTGGGTTATGAGATCGGTCAGTCCTCGGCCTTCGGATTCGGACCGGTCCTGGGTGCCCGATGTGGCAAACCGCAATACTCTACACTCCGCATGGCGGGCGGACCCGCACCCCTCGGGCCCTCTTTATCAGGTCGCCCTTAATAAACCCTTTGTTCATTTCTCTAGCGACTGAGCGGCCGTACACGATTTCGCCAGGTGGGATTACCGCTTGTTAACTCTCGTGTGTGAATAGATACACGTATAAATTGCTGAGAATGAGTATTAGCAATTTAAAAGTGTATATGGGCCAAACCCCATCCATTGCCCGACAGTGAGCACCTGGAGAAAGAAATGATATCGCTGTTCTCAAACATGAAGCTGTCGGTGAAACTGCCGGCAATCTCGGTGGCCAGTGCCGTGCTTGCCGCAGCCTGTGTCGGTATCGGCAGCTATATGATGGTGCGGGCCAACACGATCGAGATGGTCTTGGAAGGGATGCGCACGGCGTCTTCCGAGAAGCGCACGGCCATCGGCGACTACCTGGCCAAGATTGAGCGTGACCTGAAATTTGTGGCGACGACGCCCACGACCACCGAAGCCATCAATCGCTTTGCGTTGACGTGGAACCTCCTCGGCGATGATCCAACGGAAACGCTTCAGCGCGTCTACATTACCGACAATCCGCACCCGACAGGGGAGAAGGATAAGCTCTATGTGGCCGATGACGGCAGCGCTTATTCGGTTGTGCATGCTGAATTCCATGGTTGGTTTCACCAGCTCCAACAGCAGGAAGGGTACTACGACATCTTCCTGTTCGACTTGGCTGGAAACCTCATTTACAGCGTGTTCAAGGAACTCGATTACGCGACCAATTTGAACACCGGGCAGTGGAAAGACACCGGATTGGGCGATGCATTCCGCGCCGCTGTCGCAAGCGATGAACCAGGCTCGGTGCACTTCTTCGATTTTGCGCCCTACGCTCCGAGCTTCGACGCACCCGCCAGCTTCATCTCGACCCCCGTGTTCGACGCGAACGGCGGCAAAATCGGCGTTCTCGTCTATCAAATGCCGATCGATCGGCTCAACGCGGTCGTGCAGACCGCCGAAGGCATGGGCGAGACGGGAGAGATCGTCATCTTCGGCGACGATTTCATTGCGCGCAGCGACTCGCTGAAGTCGCAAGAAAATGACGTGCTGAGCCTGCGCCTTGAGACGCCGGAGATCGCTTCGGCGCTGAACGGCGAAGTGGGCCAGGGCGAAAGCCACGGTTATCGCGATATGGTGATGGAGATCGTGGCGCAGCCGTTGGAGTTTCATGGCACGAAGTACGCCGTTGTCATGATGAAGTCGGTCGACGAGATTTTTCAGCCGATCTCGAAAATCCAGACCAATATGCTCCTGATCGGCCTTATCGCGACCCTTGTCACGGCGGCGCTTGGATATTTGGCCGCCATGACGATTTCCAAGCCGATCAACGCGCTGGTTGAATCCATGCTGAAGCTGGCCGACGGCAACACCGACATCGACCTTGCCACGGATGAACGAAGCGACGAGATCGGCGCCATGACCAAGGCCGTCGCCACGTTCCGCGACAACGCATTGGAACGCGTCCGCCTCGAAGCAGCACAGGCGGACGAGCAATCATCCCGCGAGGCGCGCCAGTCGAACGTCGAATCCATGATCTCAGAGTTTGAGGCCAACGTTCAAAACATCCTCGACAATGTCGGCCGGCAGATCGAGTCCATGGAAGGGACGGCACAGGCGCTCACCGGCGTCGCCGAGGAAACGAGTGGCAGAGCCACGGCGGTCGCCGCTGCTTCCGAAGAGGCGTCCACCAATGTGCAGACCGTTGCGGCAGCGGCCGAGCAGCTGGCATCTTCGATCGGTGAAATCTCGCGTCAGGTGGCGCAGACGACGGAAGTGGCCAGCAAGGCCATGACCATGACAGAGGAAACGAACGGTCAGATCGGTGGTCTCGCCGACGCGGCGCAGCGGATCGGCGATGTCGTTTCGCTCATCCAGGACATTGCGGAACAGACCAACCTTCTGGCGCTCAACGCCACGATCGAGGCGGCGCGTGCCGGTGAGCTTGGCAAGGGTTTCGCGGTCGTCGCCTCGGAGGTGAAGTCGCTCGCGAACCAGACGGCAAAGGCGACAGAGGAAATCTCGACCCAGATTTCAAGCGTTCAGTCGTCGACCAAGATCGCGGTGGAGTCGGTTGGCGGCATTGCCGATGTCATGCGCGAGGTGTCCACCTACACAGACGCGATCGCCGCGGCGGTACAGCAGCAGGGCGCGGCGACCAACGAGATCTCCGCGAACGTGCAACAGGCGGCCGCCGGGACCGGTCAAGTCGCAAACAATGTTTCCGGTGTTACCTCCGCCGTCAGCGAAACTACCCAATCGGCGCAGCACGTGCTCAACGCGTCATCCGAGCTAGCCGCTCAATCAGAGGAATTGCGCCAGGCGATTGACGGCTTCCTCCGGAACGTCGCCGCGGCCTAGCGGCGTTCCAGGGCCTAAGAAGGGCGGGGTGACTCGCCCTTCTTCTGCATTCGCCTCAGGCTGAGAAGCCGCCATCGTCGAGGAACGCCTGCTCGTCGTCGGTCATGGTGCGTCCAAGTGCCGGATTACGATGCGGAAACCGGCCGAACTTCGCGATGACGTCGCGATGAATCTCCGCATATTTCAGCCCGTCGGCATTGTCGATCTCACGAAACCGCTCAACGCAGTAGTCTTGGTCCTCAAGATCCTCAGAATGCATGAAGGGCATGTAGAAGAACGGCCGAAGCGCGTGGTCGACGGTCTCCGCGACCTCGGCATCGAAGCCGGCTTTGATCGCTTTGTGGGCGACCGCACGCGCCTGTGCATCCTGGGCAAATGCCCTGGCATCGCCGCGATAAAGATTCCGGGAGAATTGATCGAGAACGATCAAAAGTGCCAAGGCGCCCGGCGCGCTCTGCGCCCAGTCGTCATGAGCACCCCGCGCTGCTGCGCTGTGCAGTGCGCCGAACCGGTCGCGGATCTGACGATCGAAATCGTCCGAGCGCTTGTACCAGGCCTCATAGCCGGCCTCGCGCCAGAACGACACGACGGCATCGATATTGGGATCACGATCCGCCATGGTCAAAACCGCATTGCACCGGTCTCAATTGCTTTATAGGCCTCCGCCGTCATGGGCACATAGGCGCCGGCGGCATCGTCCGCAACGTAGATGCGGTCCTCGATCGTCGTCGGATTGAAGCCCTCCTTCACCAAGTCGATCTTCTTGATCTTGAATGTACCGGTGATGTCCATCGCGCTCAGAATTCGAAGAAAAATCGGTCTGGCATAGTCGGGGAGCTGCGCGCGCACATGAGCGTACAATCCGGCGCAGTCGATCTCGCCGTCCGTGGTCAAGGCCGCCATGCCCGCCCGCCCGTCATGTCCCGGAACGTGGACACCGTAGACGTTCGCTTCCTTGATGCCGGGAAAGACGGTGATCGCTTCCGAGACCTCGGATGTCGCGACGTTCTCGCCCTTCCATCGAAACGTGTCGCCAATCCGATCGATGAAATAGAAGTAGCCAAGCTCGTCCTTGCGCATCAGGTCGCCTGTCGTGAACCAGGCGTCACCTTTCTCAAAGACATCTCGCAGGATCTTCTTTTCAGAGGCCGCGTCGTCCGAATAGCCCTCAAAGCGCTGACTGGGCTTTGAGGGATCGTCGATGATCTTGGAAATCACTTCGCCGACTTCGTTCGGCTCGCACTTAATGCAAAAGCCATTTTGGTCGCGAAGCTGTGTTTCCGACTCGATGTCGTATTTGACCACCTCGGTGACAAAGCGGCGCTCGGCCCATTTGGGTATCCGCCCCACGGCACCGGGTTTTTCATCGAAATTGAAGAACACGGCGTTGCCTTCGGTGGCGGCATACCACTCAAGAATGTTGGGCAATTTGAACCGGGTCTTGAAGTCGAGCCAGATGTCGGGCCGCAGTCCGTTGCCATTACACAGACGGATCTTATGCTTGGTCTCGTTCGGATGGGTCGGGCTATTGACCAGGTAGCGACACAGCTCCCCAATATACTGGAACATCGTACAGTCATTGCTGACGACATCGTCCCAGAATTGACGCGCGGAGAACCGCTCGCGAATGACGCACGAGCCGCCGACGGTCAAAACGCTGCCCGTCGCGATCAGGCCGCCGGCCGAGTGGTAGAGCGGCAAGCAGTTATACATCCGATCTTCGGCGCTCGCCTGCGTCGCGGCCGAAAAGCCGTTCATGATCGCCTGGACGCGATAGTGATTGATGTTGGCCGCTTTCGGCAGGCCGGTTGTGCCGCTGGTATAGATGTAGAGGCACCGGTCGTTGATGGTCAGCGCCGGACGCTCTGCCGCCGGCAAGCGCTGGCCGTCGAGCGGCGCGATTGCGCTATCAAGAGATCGGCCGCCGGATGAGCCGTTCCCTGAGGACCAAATCACATGCTCGCCGGTTAGATGCGGCGCTGCTGTTTCAAGCGCCTCGTCGAGACCGGCACCAACGATAACGTGCCGCGGCGAAACGATGTTGATGCAGTGGGCCAACGACTTGCCGGCGAGATTGGTGTTGATGAGAGCCACCACACCGCCCATGCGCACAATACCGAGCCATATGGCGAGATACTCCGGCCGGTTGTGCATGAAGAGTGCGACCGTTTCACCTTTTTGGACGCCCTCGGCCATGGCCCAGCGCGCATATTGATTGGCGCGTTGATTGAGAGCGTGGAAGGTCAGGCTTTCGGTTTCATTCAAAAGCGCCAGACGCGGTCCGAAACTGTCCTCCAGGTCGTCGAACGCGTCGGAAATCGTGCGGGTCGACGCTTTTGCAATCGCCGTCACGCGCTTGAGTGTTCGCAGCGCTCCCGTCAGATAAAGATATTCACTTCGGATACGGTCGATTATGTCCATCGCCTTGGTGCCTGCCCCCTGACCCGCTCTCGATTTGTTGGTGCGCGGAAATTGGACCGTCGGCATGTCGAGGCCGACGGGTCGCCAAAAACCTAGCGCAGCCCCGCAAGTCCCGCAATCGCGGCGCGCTGAGCGAGTCCCATCGACATTGTCGATCCGTTCGGAATTTGCTAGCCCCGCGTGGTCATGACTGCCAACAAACCCGCCGTTCACCTCGACACCTCTGGCCTTTTATGTCCTTTGCCGGTCCTCAAGGCGCGCAAGGCACTAAGGTCCATGACACAGGGCGAAGTTCTTCGGCTGATCGCGACGGACCCGGCCGCGTCGATCGACGTGCCGCATTTTTGTCAGGAGTCCGGGCACCGCCTCCTTGGCCAGAGCCAGGACGGCGAAACCCTGCAATTTGAGATCGAAAGAGGCTAAGGCGCCCGACCGGTGTATTCGAGCCCATTCCCACGCACGGGGCGCGGTTCCGGCAGCGGAATTGAAGGATCGCCGGCTTCGGCATCGTCGGAATCGCCGCTCGCCGGCGGATCGGTGGAGGCGACAACGATGCGCGCCTCGTCGACGGGCGCGTCGGACGGCCAGTCCGGTCGAGACGGCGGCAGCGGAACGTAGGCCAGTTGCGGCCCGAAAACCACGGGGACGATAGGACCTGAATAGGAGAATTCTTTAAGCCCCGGGAGGCCGTCCGGGCGATTACGTTTCTCGCCGCAGATTTGGGGACGCATGTTCACCGGCTGGTCGGCCGTTCCGCTGCGGGGCATGGTGTGCAGCGTGTCGCGGTCCTTTAGACCGAAACGCGGCGCCGCGAAGCCCAGATCAAGCAGTCGCTCCGTCGCGATCCGGCGCTCGTCCGGCGAGTTTTCGCCAAGCACCACGGCGGCAACTCGTTGACCGCGCCGCGATGCGCTCGCGACGATGTTGAACCCGGCAGCGCAAATGAACCCGGTCTTCATCCCGTCGGCGCCGGCATAGCGGCCAAGCAAGGCGTTGTGCGAGCGGATTGTGCGGTCGCCGATTTTGACGAAGGGCAGACGCGTGATGCGCGTCGACTCCGGAAACTCCAACGCAAGGGCGCGCGACAAAATGGCCATGTCCCGTGCGCTTGTCACTTGATCGGCGTCCGGCAGGCCGTGCGGGTTGACGAAGCGCGAACGCGTCATGCCGAGCCGTCGTGCCGTCGCGTTCATCATCGCGGAGAACTCCGGAATGCTGCCGCCCACCCCCTCGGCAACCACCACGGCAATGTCATTGGCCGATTTCACGATCAAGAGATTAAGAGCGTTGCGCAGGGTGATCGACTGGCCAAGCGCGATACCGATCTTGCTCGGTGGCTGTGCCACTGCGTTTTGCGACGCAGTCAAAAGCGTGTCGAGGGCGATCGACCCGTCACGCACGGCCGATAGCGCCACATAGGTGGTCATCAACTTTGTGACCGAGGCCGGATACCAGGGATCATCGGCATTCTCGGCGTGAAGGACGGCGCCCGTGCGAATGTCAAAGACAAGCTTGGGACCGGCGAGCGTCCGCTCGGCACCGGCGACCGTCAAAACAGCGCAAAAAAGCCCAGCCAGCACGCGCAGCAAGCCGCGCCGCCACACCGTTGCAAACCTTGCTCGAACTGCCACCAGACCCACACAGCCGCCGATTGTTACCCGGTCGACGTGATACCGGTTGCGATCGCGAAAAACAAATCAACGATTGCGGAAACCTCGGCCGGTTTAGCGCTTATGCGGCGCGTGGGGGCTCCGGTGCCCGGCGCGCAGGCATGGCAAAGGGGTAGGCTTCCGCTTGGCCCGGCGGCAGCTGGAACACCAATGTGTTCTCGCCATTCGGTCCGGCAAGACGGACGAGCCGGCCCTTTGAGACTTTCAAAAGGTTGGTAAAGGCCGCCAGATAGAGATTCGCGTTCGATGTGTCGCCGCTTCCGATTTTGGCCTCTTGGCTCGCGTCCTCGACGACCTCGGAGATGGTGAACACCGGAATCCCGTCGTCGCGCATTCGCGCCGACACGAGCATGCGCGGATGGTCGGCGCCGCTTCGACCGTGAACCGCCGAAAGGGCGTTGGCAAACAGTCGTTCGGCCAGATTCTGATTCACTTTGATCGGCGGCAGGACCGAGTGACGCAGCGATCTGGGCGTCATCTGGCCGTGGGCGATCGCGTCGCGATACCACGCATTGACAACGCGGTCGGGCATTGCGGAACGGATAGGCCCGTCGCCGTCAAGCGTGGTTCCGCCTTCGATGATGGCGAGACAGGCGTCCAAGAGGTGCCGCAGTTCCCGGGTTCGCTGCCGCAGCCGGGTCACATCCTCAAGCGCTGCCCGGCACTCGCCTTGCGCTTCGCTTAGCTGCGCGTGGGCGACCGACAAATCGGCCAGCACCAGAAAGTATCGTCTAACCGAGCCATTTTGCCGCCGGATGACATCGCCGCCAATCATGCACGGCACCCATCCCTGTGCACCCAGCACATCGCCATAGTCGCAGATCTGTCCGCGCTCCAAGCTCGCCGCGACCGCTTGGGGGTTGCCATCGAAACGCAACACTTTTTCGTCGTGCTTGGGAATTTCCCTCGGTTTCTCGACGCCGAAGAATTCCAACGCAGCCGGATTCGCGTCTTCAACGCTGCCGCCGGCTGCGTAGATGATGAGTGGATATGGCACATGCGCCTGGATGGCCAGAGCGTTGCCGAGGTCTTCCTCGAATGTGTTGGACAAGACGTAGAACAGTTGATCGATGCCGCGCGCGAGCTGACCGATCTCATCGCGGCGAGTCATGTTCAGCGAGTGCGCGGTGGCGTCCTTGGGGTCGTCGAGCACGTTGTGAACTGCGGCTTGCAGGCGTGAGATCGGGAGAAGCACGATCGCGGACAGCAATAGGGTCAGCGTCGCCGCCGATGCCAGGCTGGTCGCCAGGATCGCCGTCACCTTGCGCGCCAATTCGGCGTCGATCGCCGCCCATGTGTCGGCGAGGTCGAACCGAAGCGCCACGCCATGGCGAATGCCTATCTCATTTGGATCGACGAAGATCTCCATTTGATTGCCGTCATCGACGAAGACGCGCGACATCCGATCGAGCTTGGCCGTGTGCCATGTCAGTGTCGGTCGTTTGCCGAAATGCGCTTCGTAATCGCCGACATCGTCGTAATAGGCGCCTCCGGTAACAGGGCTGATTGCGACCAGATGATTACCGAAGTCGATGAGCTGCGGGAGCGTTGGATAGAAATCTGGATCGACAGCGGCGCGGAAGGCTGTGATCGCGTGTGCCCGCGCCCGATCGAGGTGGGCGCTGCGGATTTCGCGGTAGGACTGATTGACTGTGATCGATGCGACACCGAGGCAGGTCAAGAGAATTGTCACCGCGATCGCGACAACGATGCGGGACACAAAAATGCGTCCGGATTTCTCCGCTCGGCCTATCTCTAGAATGCGCATGCAAACCCCGGCCAACCGCTTCGTTTTAAACGACAAACGGTATCAAGAAGGGTCTAGGGCGTTCCGTTTAACAGTTCGTTAACCGGTGCCGTTTCCGGTTTCCTGGACACCGTAAAAAGCGCCGTGTAAACCTGCCGCTGGCTCGCCGTAGAACGGCTTCCCGACAGTTGCGGAATGATGACCGACCGATTCGACAGGTTTCTCGCACTTTGGATCGGTTTCGCTTTTCCCATCGCGACCGTCCCCTCGCCTCGGATCGCGCAGTTTTTTGTCGGATCGAGCGTCGTATTCGTCCTGGCGTTTGTGCTGTTCCAGCTTCTTCTTAAAAGACATGCCCTGCGCGCATTCGTCGCTGAGCAGGTCGCCACGGTTCTCCGGGTGTTTCGCAACAGTGCATGGCGACCGGCCCATGTTCTTCTGGCGTTTTGTGTTTATGCGCTTGCCTCGGCGAGCTGGTCGATCGACCCGGCATTTTCATTCAGCCATGCCGCCCGGTTCTTGCTCGTTGCCGTGCTGGGTATCGCATTCATCGGCTTGGTGGCGCCGCGCCTGAAGCAACTTGATCCAAGGCTCATCCTTGTCGGTGCCGCCCTTGCCGCGGCGCTGTGCCTGATCGACTGGAACACGGGCTGGCATATTCTGACCTGGAGCGGACGTCCACAGAGCTATGGCGAATACAATCGAACGGCGCAGCATCTCGCGGCGCTGGTTTTTTTCGCGGCATGGTGTGGCTCGTCCAGCCGAATCTGGATCGGTCTGCTCGCACTTCTCGTCGCGGGCTTTGTCTTTGCCACCGCCAACGACACGGCGAAGCTCGCATTCATCGTGAGCGCCATCGTTTTGGTCGTGGCGCTTGCTGTGCCGACGCGCGCAGCCGTAACCGCGTCTGTGTGGCTGTTCGCTCTCAGCGTGCCGCTGATCGTGCTCCTCCAACCCAACTTTCTCGAGATCGCCCAGCACCTGTCGCTGACCTCCCTCGTGGATCACCTCAATTACCAAGCGCGTCTCCATATCTGGGACCATATCGGTCGCCAGTTCATGGAGAGTCCGCTGCTTGGTGTCGGTTTCGACGCAACGCGACGCGGCCCCGAGATTGGCGAAATGGCGCTATTCGATGGAAGCACGCTAGCCTATGGCACGCCGTTCCACCCTCATGGCCAGGTTCTGCAAATCGCCTACGAGACCGGGGTCGTCGGCCTGGCGCTTTTCATTGCGTTCGGACTTGCCCTTCACAAGGGCATGGGGCGGCTGGAGGCGGACAGGATACCGCTGGCGCTAGCGCTCTTTTGGGGCACATACGCCGGCGCCAACGTAGCCAATAGTGCCTTTGCGACCTGGCGGCTGGCGTTTTGGGCGATCCTCATGGGCCTGGTGATTGCCTGCGCGTTGCGCGGCCGTCGGTCGGCGTGAAATGCCTAGGCCGCGTCGGCGCGGCCGGCGGCGGAAACAGCGCATGCAGCAGGCGCCATCCGGCATTGAGTCGTTCTACTTGGGCGGTAAGGCGCCAACGAACGCCGCCGCGAAATCGATCCAGGTTTCCAGTCCGGCTTCGATCGCCGCATCGGCTTCGACCCAGACGAAACCGCCCATCTTGCGGCCGGTGAAGTCCATGGGCGCCGCGCCCGGCCGGCCAAGCGCCTCGGTCTCCGCCTCCTTCCCGACCCTGAACATGTAGCGGTCATCGCCGGTTCCGCACAGCATATTGCCGTTCAGCATCCAGCAGATACCGCCAAACATGCGTTTCTCGCTGATACCGGAGCGCTTCGAGAGGGCATCGCGCATCTCTTCGACCAAGTGTTCGTCCATCGCCATAGACCCGTCCTCCTGCCGCGAATTATCGACGCTGACGAGGGTCAGGCAAGGCCGTGCCGATATCGGTACTTCGCTATTGCCCGAAATTGAGGCAAACGGCGCATTTGTCGCGGCCGGGGAACCGGATACTCTCGGCAGAGCGATCAAACGAGGTCCGCATGCTGGACGCAACCGTCAGGCACGACCAAAACGACACAAAAACGACGCTTCAGCGAACGTTCGGCGAAGCGCGCGTTGCGTTTCGCCGGCGGGATGCGACCACGGTGCTGGACGATCTCTACCAGGCGGGCGCCGGGAAGATCCGGCTCCCGCGTCATGGGGCTGGACCGGGGCCCGAGGCCGTCCTGATCAACACGGCCGGTGGGCTGACGGGCGGCGACCGGCTGCGTTTCGAAGTAGCGGCCGGCGGTGATGCGGCGGTGACGGCAACAACGCAGGCGAGCGAGAAGATCTATCGTTCGATCGGTGGCGTCGCAGCGATCGAAACGCGCTTGACGCTTGGGGCCGGTGCGCGTCTCGACTGGCTACCCCAGGACACGATCCTTTTCGATGGCGCGGCATTGGAACGTCGGCTGTCGGTCGACATGGCCGCAGACGCATCTCTCCTGGTTCTGGAATCGGTCGTTTTCGGTCGTGCGGCCATGGGTGAGACTGTCGAAAACGGGCGTTTTTTGGACTCGTGGCGCATTCGTCGCGACGGAGAGCTGGTGTTTGCCGACGAGACCCGGCTGACCGGTCCTATTGTCGAGACGCTACGCCGTTCCGCGACGGCGGCTGGCGATGCGGCTCTAGCGACTGTGCTCGCGGTTCGCGCGGATGCGCACGACTTGCTCGATCCGCTGCGCGCGGTGCTGCCCGGATCCGCTGGCACCAGCGCCTTCAACGGTTTGCTTGTTGCTCGATTGACGGCGCCTGATAGCCGGGCACTTAGAAACGCGCTTGAAAGAGCGCTCCATGTGTTGCGAGCCGGTGCGCCGCTGCCCAAGGTCTGGGCGTGCTGACGATGTCTTTAGAGAACTGAGATGAACCTGACGCCGCGCGAAAAGGACAAGCTCTTGGTCGCCATGGCCGCGATCGTGGCGCGGCGCCGGCTGGAGCGCGGCGTGAAGCTCAATCACCCGGAAGCCATCGCGCTCATCACCGATTTCGTCGTCGAAGGCGCCCGCGATGGCCGTTCGGTCGCCGAACTTATGGCGGCTGGCGCCAAAGTGCTGACCCGCGATCAGGTGATGGACGGTGTCGCGGACATGATCCACGATGTCCAGGTGGAAGCGACCTTTCCCGACGGCACCAAACTCGTAACCGTTCATGAACCGATCCGGTAGAAGTCATGGATTTCCTTGCCCGCACATCCCATCCGCTCGGCGCCTTTGATCTCGCTGCGATTGGTGTCGTTCTGGTGGTCGTCATGGCGATCCTGGGTCTGCGCCGACTAGGGCTTTTGCGGCCGCCGAAAGCGAAGTCCATGAACGCTGTTGATAAGGATAGGGAGAGTTATGATTCCAGGTGAAGTCATCGCCACCGATGGCGACATCGAACTCAACGTGAGCCGGCCGACCCTGACCTTGACGGTCGCGAATGCCGGTGACCGGCCGATCCAGGTCGGGTCGCATTACCATTTCGCTGAGACCAACGCAGCACTCCAGTTCGATCGAGGCGCGGCACATGGCCATCGGCTTGACATACCGGCCGGAACCGCCGTCCGCTTCGAGCCGGGTCAAAGCCGCGACGTGACGCTGGTGCCCTATGACGGCGCCCGGCGGGTCTTCGGGTTCAACGCCCAGGTGATGGGCGATCTTTGATGCGTGCGGCACGGCCCCAGAAATGCGGTTGCTGGAAGAGATGAATCATGCCTCTGACACTTGAAGGCGCCTGCCACTGCGGCGCCATGCGGTTTTCCGTCGAAAGCAACACGCCTCATCCCTATCAGCTTTGCTATTGCTCGATCTGCCGCAAGGTCGGGGGGAGCGGCTATGCGATCAACCTGATGGGCCGCTACGACACATTGTCGGTGACCGGACGCGAAGCGCTTGGCGCCTATCGGGCACAGATCACCGAGGACGGGGTTACCCGCGAGGGCTCCTGCGATCGTAGCTTCTGCAAACACTGCGGCGCGATGCTATGGGTCTACGCCCCTGAATGGCCGGACCTCGTCCATCCCTTCGCTTCGGCAATCGATACCGAACTTCCGCAGCCGCCGGAGCGCGTACACATTATGCTGGGTTCGAAGCCCGATTGGGTGACGCCCGATATCGGACCGAACGACAAGACGTTCGATCGCTATCCCGATCAATCGATTGAGGATTGGCACCGCTCGCGCGGCTTGTGGATCGACTGACGGGTAACGCGAAGAAGGGATCCAGACGGTGTCGCAGCTTCTTTATCCCGGTCGGCGCGTGTTGTGGATGGATCCGTCCGACGATCCCTCGACGTTTCACAAGAGCGGAGTTGAGCACTGCTGCGATGCCATGCAGGCGGCGCTCACCAATGTGTGCGACGAACATGCCGACAACGCCTTCGCCTGTCCGGACATGCTGATTGCCTACAGCCCGGCCTTTAACGAGTACGGCGTGATCGTCCATGACGGCGGACCAAGCATGGTCGTGATCGGTCATTGCCCGTTCTGCGGCGCAACGCTGCCGGAAAGCCGCCGCGATGCCTGGTTCGAGGCGTTGGAGGCGCAGGGCATCGACGATCCCTTCGAGGACGCTAACGCTATACCCGAATCCTATCGTTCCGCTGCCTGGTGGCAAGCCGAAGGACGCTGACCATGCCCGCCATGATCTCCCGCGCCGCCTATGCCGACATGTTCGGCCCGACCACAGGCGACAAGGTGCGCCTTGCCGATACCGACCTCATCGTCGAGGTGGAGAAGGACCATACGACCTACGGAGAGGAGGTGAAATTCGGCGGCGGCAAGGTCATCCGTGACGGCATGGGCCAATCGCAAACGACACGCGACGGCGGCGCGGTCGACACCGTCATCACCAATGCCCTGATCGTCGATTGGACCGGCATCGTGAAGGCCGATATCGGCTTGAAAGACGGGCGTATCGTCGCCATCGGCAAGGCCGGCAATCCCGATATCCAACCGGGCGTCGACATCGTGATCGGACCGGGCACCGAGGCGATCGCCGGCGAGGGCAAGATCGTGACCGCCGGCGGGTTCGACGCGCATATCCATTTCATCTGTCCGCAGCAGATCGACGATGCGCTCTATTCCGGCCTCACCACGATGTTGGGCGGCGGCACCGGCCCGGCGCACGGAACATTAGCGACCACCTGCACGCCCGGCCCCTGGCACATCGCGCGGATGATCGAGGCCGCCGATGCCTTTCCGATGAACCTCGCCTTCGCCGGCAAGGGCAACGCGTCCCTGCCGGACGCCTTGATCGAGCAGATCCAGGCTGGTGCCTGCGCGCTCAAGCTCCACGAGGACTGGGGCACGACGCCGGCTGCGATCGACTGCTGCCTGTCGGTGGCCGACGAGATGGACGTTCAGGTGATGATTCACACCGACACGCTGAACGAATCCGGCTTTGTCGAAAACACCATCGCCGCGCTGAAGGGCCGGACCATCCATGCCTTTCACACCGAGGGCGCCGGCGGCGGCCATGCACCGGACATCATCAAGGTCTGCGGCGAGGAGAACGTCATTCCCTCGTCGACCAATCCAACCCGGCCCTACACGGTCAACACGCTGGAAGAGCATCTCGACATGCTCATGGTCTGCCACCATCTCGATTCGAACATTCCGGAGGACGTCGCCTTCGCGGAAAGCCGCATCCGCAAGGAGACCATCGCGGCGGAGGATATCCTCCACGATATGGGAGCGTTCTCGATCATCGCTTCGGACTCCCAGGCGATGGGTCGCGTTGGCGAGGTGCTGATCCGCACCTGGCAGACCGCCGACAAGATGAAGAAACAGCGCGGCCGGCTCGCCGAGGAGACCGGCGACAACGACAATCTGCGCGTCCGCCGCTATATCGCCAAATACACGATCAACCCGGCAATCGCCCACGGTATGGACGCGGAGATCGGCTCCGTCGAAATCGGTAAGCGCGCCGATCTGGTCGTCTGGGATCCGGCCTTCTTCGGCGTCAAACCGGCACTGGTGCTGATCGGTGGCACGATCGCCGCCGCGCCCATGGGCGATCCGAACGCCTCGATTCCGACGCCGCAGCCGGTTCACTATCGGCCCATGTTCGGCACCTTCGGCAAATCGCGGACGAACTCCTCGGTGACCTTCGTCTCGCAGACCGCGCTCGACGATGGCCTCAAGGGCATGCTCGCAACGGCTAAGGAGATGGTCGCGGTGAAAAACACGCGCGGCGGCATCGGCAAAAGCGCGATGAAACTGAACGCCGCGACGCCGGCGATCGAAGTCGACCCGGAGACCTATGAGGTTCGCGCCAACGGCGAACTGTTGACCTGCGCACCGGCCGAGGTGCTGCCGATGGCGCAGCGGTATTTTTTGTTTTGACCGACGACTTCATCCAAGCCGCGAGCGAAACATCGCCGCTGCAATGGGCGACCACCGCAAGTGAGTACTTCAAAGCTGTCCATGAACTTGCGCTCAAAGGAATAACCCACAACTTGCAGATCACGATGAGAAGACCTGCATACGTTCTTCTGGGCTATGCATTCGAGCAAGTTTTGAAGTGCGACGAAAAGCTGAGATGCGGAGAAGTAACGAGGACCCATGATCTGGCCCAGCTTTGGGATGCTGCAAGCGACGATCTCAAAGCCTGCATTCCAGACTTGACCGAAGAGTTTGCGTGCGGTGGGCTGAGCGAGCCAGAACTGAAACTACTTAGAGAGGAAGACCCGGACTACGGATATCCTGACGGGGATTTCCGACATAATTTAGTTAGGCTCAATAAGTGGACCAACGCTCCTTACCTTGCGAGGTATCCGGTTGAGGGTCTGATGAAGGACGGGTTGGTCGACATTCGCTACATGCACTTTATCGGAGATCGACTTTGGCGGTTCCTGTACGCCAAGATTAAAAACGGTTGAAAATCCGAAGCTACGCTTCGCTTTACGATCCAGATCAAGGCGCGCAACCCGTGCCAGATGATTGGAAGGCTCGGTGATCAACCGAAGCTGACGTCCCATGACTGAACCGCACCTGGCACGCCGCCTGACACTTCCACTTGTCGTCCTCTACGGGATCGGCGTGACGGTCGGCGCGGGCATCTATGTGCTTGTCGGCGCGGTGGCCGGAACAACCGGATCGGCGGCGCCATGGGCGTTCATCGTCTCGGCCGTGGTCGTGGCCTTCTCCGCGTTGTCCTTTGCTGAATGGAGCGTGCGTCGGCCCGAAAGCGCCGGCGAGGCGGCCTATGTCACCGCCGGGCTCGGTGCCCCGCGCGCCGGTCTGGCGATCGGTCTGGCGGTGGCATGCGTCGGTGTTGTCTCGGCGGCCACTGTGAGCCTCGGTACCGGCGGCTATATCGAGGCGCTGACCGGACTGCCGGCGTTGCCGGCAGCCATCGGTGTTGCGATCGCCATGGCACTTGTTGCCATGATCGGCATCGCGCTGTCCGCCGGACTGGCCGCCGTGATCACGGTGATTGAAGTCGGTGCTCTTCTCATCGTCGCGTTTGCCGCGCTTGTCGCCGATCCGGGTGCTGCAGCGCGGGCTGGCGCGACGCTTGCGCTTCCAGCACTCCCCGTCTGGCCGATGATTGCCTCCGGCGCGCTGTTGGCCTTCTTCGCCTTCATCGGCTTTGAGGACATCGTCAATCTGGCGGAGGAAGTGATCGATCCGGCCAAGGTTCTGCCCAAGGCGATCATCTGGACACTCGTCCTATCGACCGTGGTCTATGTGTTCGTCGTTGCGGTTGCCGTCGGCGCAGTCGGAAGCGAGGCGTTGGGCGAGAGCGCCGCGCCGATCGCGCTTCTGGCGGAAGCGGGCGGCTTTCTCCCGGTTCAGGTGATCGCTGCTGTCGGCGTACTGGCTGGGATCAACGGCATCTTGATCCAGATCGTCATGGCATCGCGCGTGCTCTACGGCATGGCAAGACGCGGTCAGCTACCGGGCATTTTGGCGGGAATACATCCGGCACGGAAGACACCCGTGATCGCCACACTGCTGGCGACAGCGATTGTTCTGATCGGCATTTTGCTTTTCCCGCTGGAGCGCCTGGCGGCACTCACCAGCGCCATCACCCTGGTCATTTTCGCGGCCGTGAACCTCGCCTTGATCGTCGAGAAATCGCGTCACGGAACACCGGACACGTTGGCATTCAGCGTTCCGTCGTGGGTGCCGGTCTGCGGTCTGATAACGGCGGCGCTTCTGCTTCTCGCTGGATTGGCCGCATAGCGTTGCATGAGATCAGGTCCACCAACCTCAGGCGCTTTCCCGGATGCACTGCAGCATGAAATGCTGCTGTGCTGATCCGGGATCGTTCAATTCTTGTCGCCTTTACCCCTAACAACGAGGTCCCGGTTCTGCGGCGCACCACCGGAGTGCTGCACCGCGCCCGGGACGACAATGAAGTGGTACGATCAAAACAGCATCGCGCACTTAGTCCTCAAGGACGACGAGCAAGTCCTTCGCATCGATCTGAGCGCCGGCCTCGACGCAAAGCTCGGCGACCGTGCCGTCGCGGTCGGCGTGGATCGCCGTTTCCATCTTCATCGCCTCGATGGAGAGCAAGATGTCGCCGGATTTCACCGGCTGACCGGCCTTGATAGCGACCGTCGACACGACACCTGGCATCGGCGCCGCCACATGGGCCGGATTGCCGTCGTCTGCCTTGCGGCGGACCGTCGTCGCGCCGGCGAGCGAGCGGTCGGGTACCTTGATAATGCGCGGCTGGCCGTTCAACTCGAAGAACACCTTGACCATGCCCTCGTCGTCGGGTTCGCCGATGCCGAGGCACCGGACGATCAGGGTCTTGCCCTTCTCCAGCTCGATGGCGATCTCGTCGCCAGTCTCGATCCCGTAGAAATAGACCGGCGTCGGCAGCACGCTGGTCGGACCGTAGACCTCCTGCGCGCGGGCGAATTCGACGAAGACTTTCGGGTACATGAAATAGGCGGCAAGCTGCCGGTCATCGGGTTGGACACCGATCTCGGCCGCAAGTTCGGCACGCGCGGTGTCGAAGTCGGCCGGCTTCAGCGTCGCGCCCGGCCGGTCCTTCAGCGGTTTCTTGCCCTTCAGCACCTTTTTCTGCAGTGCCTTGGGGAAGCCGCCCGGCGGCTGGCCTAGATCGCCCTGGAAGAACTGCACGACGGAGTCGGGGAACGCCACCTCGTGCTTCGGGTCTTCCACTTCGTCGCGGGTGAGGCCAGCGGAGACCATGGAGAGCGCCATATCGCCGACGACCTTCGACGACGGCGTCACCTTGACGATGTCGCCGAACATCAGGTTCACGTCGTGATAGGTGCGGGCGACCTCGTGCCAGCGGTTTTCAAGGCCGAGCGACCGGGCCTGTTCCTTTAAGTTGGTGAACTGTCCACCCGGCATTTCGTGCAGATAGACTTCCGACGCGCCCGCCCGAAGATCGCTCTCGAACGCCGCGTATTGGGCGCGCACGGCCTCCCAATAGAAGGAAATCCGCCGGATCGCCTCGGCATCGAGCCCCGTATCGCGGTCCGTGCCCTTGAGCGCCTCGACGATCGAGCCGAGGCAAGGCTGCGAGGTAAGACCGGACAGGGCGTCCATCGCACCGTCCACCGCATCCACGCCAACGTCTATCGCGGCGAGGATCGTGGCAGCGGAAATGCCCGAAGTGTCGTGGGTATGAAGATGGATCGGGAGGTCGACCTCGTCCTTTAACGCCTTGATCAGCACGCGTGCCGCCGCCGGCTTCAAAAGGCCGGCCATGTCCTTGATGCCGAGGATATGCGTGCCGGCCTTCTCCAGGTCCTTGGCGAGGCCGATATAGTATTTCAGATCGTATTTGGCGCGGTCCGGATCATGGATATCACCGGTGTAGCAAAAGACCGCTTCGCACAGCTTGCCCTCTTCGCACACGGCGTCCATGGACACCCGCATATTGTCCACCCAGTTGAGGCAGTCGAAAACGCGGAAAAGGTCCATACCGGCTGCGGCTGCCTCGCGCACGAAGAAGCGGACGACATTGTCGGGATAATTGGTGTAGCCGACGCCGTTTGAGCCGCGAAGCAGCATTTGCGTGAGAATGTTCGGCGCGCCCTCGCGGATCAGCGCCAGACGCTCCCACGGGTCCTCCGTCAAGAACCGCATGGCTACGTCGAATGTCGCGCCACCCCAGCATTCCAGAGAAAAAAGCTGCGGCAGCGCCGTAGCGTAGGCTGGCGCGATACAGGCGAGGTCGTGGGTGCGCATCCGGGTCGCAAGCAGCGATTGGTGGCCGTCGCGCATGGTCGTGTCGGTGATGAGCACCCGCTTCTCGTCGCGCATCCACCCAGCGAACTTTTCCGGACCCAAAGCGTCGAGGCGCTGCTTGGTCCCATCGGCCGGTGGGCCGTCGAAGTGCGGTGGCACCGGTTCCGGTGCACCGTCCGGTGGACGCTGTCTGGACTTTGTCTCTGGATGTCCATTGACCGACACGTCGGCGATATAGGTGAGGAGCTTGGTCGCCCGGTCACGCTTTTCGGTGAACTCCAGCAACTCGGGTGTGTCGTCGATAAACTTGGTCGTATAGCGGTTGGCGGTGAAGTCCGGGTGCTCGATCACGTTCTCCAGGAACGCCAGATTGGTCGCCACGCCTCGGATGCGAAACTCGCGCAGTGCCCGGTCCATGCGTCGGATCGCTTCCGTGGGCGTCGGTGCCCAAGCCGTGACCTTTTCGAGCAGCGGGTCGTAAAAGCGGGTGATGACGGCGCCGGAATAGGCCGTGCCGCCGTCCAGTCTTATGCCGAAGCCGGTGGCGCCCCGATAGGCGGTGATGCGACCGTAATCGGGGATGAAATTCTGTTCCGGGTCCTCCGTGGTGATCCGGCATTGCAGCGCGTGCCCGTTGAGGGCGACATCGTGTTGTGCCGGAACCCCGGAATCGGTCGCATCGCCGATCCGCGCGCCGTCGGCGATCCGTATCTGCGCCTTGACGATATCGACACCGGTGACCTCCTCCGTCACCGTGTGCTCGACCTGAACGCGCGGGTTGACCTCGATGAAGTAGAAGTCGTCCGTGTCGGCATCCATCAGGAATTCGACCGTGCCGGCGTTCACGTAATCTGCGGCCCGCACCAGTTTCAGCGCCGCCTGGCAGAGTGCCGACCGTCCGCTGTCGTCCAGATAGGGCGCCGGCGCGCGTTCCACGACCTTTTGGTTGCGGCGCTGGATCGAACAATCGCGCTCGAACAAGTGAACGATCTCACCGTGGCTGTCGCCCAATATCTGGACCTCGACATGGCGGGCGCGCTCGACAAGCTTTTCCAGGTAGACCTCGTCCTTGCCGAAGGCGGCCTTCGCTTCGCGGCGGGCTTCGGTGACTTCTTTGGTCAGCGCTTTCGGATCGCGGATCACCCGCATCCCCCGACCGCCGCCGCCCCAGGAGGCCTTCAACATGACCGGGAAACCGACGGCCTTGGCCAGCTTCGCCGCTTCCTTGGGATCATCCGGCAAAGGTGGCGAAGCGGGCATCACCGGGACGCCGTTGTCTTCCGCGATCTGCCGTGCGGCGACCTTGTTGCCAAGCTTGCGCATCGTGTCGGCGGAGGGGCCGATAAAGGTGATGCCGGCGGCGGCACACGCATCGACGAATTCCGGGCTTTCCGACAACAGTCCGTAGCCTGGATGGATTGCGTCGGCTCCCGATTCTTTGGCCACGCGCAAGACCTCGTCGATCGACAGATACGCCTCGATCGGCCCCAGATGCATGTCCGGACCGCGGCCGATCAGATAGGCCTCGTCCGCCTTGAACCGGTGGAGCGCCAGTTTGTCCTCTTCCGAATAGACAGCCACCGTCTTCAGGCCCAGCTCATTGGCGGCACGGAAGACGCGAATGGCGATTTCTGACCGATTGGCGACGAGGATTTTCTGGATCGGCACGGAGTACTCCCTTGTTACGGCGGGGAAGGTATCCGGTCGAACGGATGGATCAAGGCGTTATTTCAGACAGATACGAATTCGTCGCGAACCGCCAGGACGGCGGCGCAGTCGCCCGGCTTGATGAGTCCCGGCACGTGGCGGGCAAAGAGGATGCCGTCGAATGGTGCGGTGATGATCACAGGCCGCTCGCCGGTTCGCCCGATTGGCCAGATATCGAGGATCGGATCACCCTTCGAAAGCACTGTGCCCAACTCGGCGCGGTAGGCGGCAAGACCCGTATCTTCGGCGATCACGAAGCAATCGTCGGGCATCATCAGCGCTTCGGAAGCCGCAGGTTCTGGATCGCCGGCCAGAATGCCGGCATGGCGCAAGAGATTGCGCACACCGCGCCGGGCGATGCCGAGCGTCCAGGGCGTTGCCGTGCCGCCACCGCCCAACTCCGTCGTCACGAAGACCTTGCCCCGGCGCTCGGCTTCCGTGTCGTAGAGACCGACGGGGTCCATTTCGATCATCACCATGGAGTAGGGCGCGCCGAAGGCTGCCATTGCAGCGCGACTCCGGGCCTCCTGATCGGAATCGTCGAGTCGGTGGCACGCGGCAAACGGTAGGAAATCAAGCGTTTTGCCGCCGGAATGGAAATCGAGCACCACATCGGCCAGCGGCAGGAGCGTGGTGGTGAGATAGTCCGCGATCTTTTCGGTCGGCGACCCGTCGGCCCGGCCGGGAAAGGCGCGGTTGAGGTTGCCGCCATCGAGCGGCGACGTGCGGCGCGCCGCTTCGAACGCCGGCGTGTTCAAGGCCGGCAGGATGATGATCCGGCCTGAAACGTCGCTTGGGTCCGTTGTCGCGGCCAGATCGTAGAGCGCGGCCGGTCCCTCATATTCGTCGCCATGATTGCCGCCGGTGAGCAAAGCCGTCGACCCTTCGCCATTAGCAATCACACAAATCGGGATCAGGACATTGCCCCAGGCGGACTCGTCGCGCGATACCGGCAACCGCAAATAACCGTGCTGAATGCCCTTTGCGTCGAAATCGACGGTGGCGGTGATCGGGTTGCCTGACACTATGATTTCACCACAAGCGCGCGTGGGACATTTGAAAGTAGCTCATATCCCGTTTCGGTAATGACGAGGCTTTCGGTGATTTCCAGGCCCCAATCGGCCATCCACAGACCCGTCATGAAGTGGAACGTCATGCCGGGTTTCAGTTCACTGCGGTCGCCGCGCCTCAGACTCATCGTTCGCTCGCCCCAGTCCGGCGGATAGGAGAGGCCGATCGGATAGCCGGTGCGGTTGTCCTTTTCGATGCCGTATCGCTCAAGCACGTCGAAGAACGCACCGGCGATGTCTTCGCACACATTCCCGGGCTGAGCTGCGGCCAGTCCGGCCTCCATGCCCTCAAGAACCGCCTTCTCCGCATCCAGAAAGTCCTGCGGTGGCGTTCCAAGGAAGACGGTACGACACAAGGGACAATGGTAGCGGCGATAGCAGCCGGCGATCTCGAAAAAAGTGCCCTCGCCGGCCTTCAACGGCTGGTCGTCCCAGGTGAGATGGGGCGCGGCCGCGTCCGAACCCGAGGGCAGAAGTGGAACGATCGCCGCATAGTCGCCCGGAGCGCCCTCGACGCCGACAATCGCTGTCTTGAAGATCTCGGCGACCAATTCGTTTTTCTTCAGTCCTGGTTCCGCTCGTTCGCGAATTTCGGCGTGCACCGCCTCCGCGATCCGGCCGGCGCGGCGCATGAAGTCGAGTTCGAGTTCGGACTTCACGGCGCGCTGCCAGTTGACCAGGCCCGTCGCATCCTGGAAGCGTGCGTTGGGCAGGCCGTGCTTGAGAACCTCGAACGCCTTGGCGGAGAAGTAGTAATTGTCCATCTCGACGCCGATGCGCTTGTCCGAGAAATCGCGATCCTCGATGATCGAGGCAAGGGTTTCCATCGGATGGCACTCGGTCGACTGGACGTAGTGGTCGGCATAGCCCAGGACGGCGCTGTCCGGCATCCATACTGTCCGGACCGCGCCGGCCATATCCTCGCCGCGCCCCCACCACACCGGCGGTTCGCCAAGCGGTACCAGAACGCCTTGGTGGACATAGAACGACCAGCCGTCATAGCCGGTCAGCCAGGCCATATTCGACGGATCTGTGACAAACAGGAGGTCGATGTCGGCCGCTGCCATTGCGGCATGGGTGAGCGCCAGCCGGCGGTCGTATTCCGATTGCGGAAAGGCGGTGTGTTTCTCAACCATCGAAGGCCCCGCTCCACCGAATGGCGCCGACCGGCGTGCCCTTGCGATCGTGGATCGACGGGAAACCAATCGCGCGAAGGTGAGTCGCTTGCTCGTCAGTGAGCGCATCGGCCAGGACGTGCAGGATGACGGCGGTCATCATCGCCTCTGACGCGCGCGTTGCGCCGTCGTCGCATTTGAGCGCGACACCCACGCCCTTGGAAGGAAATGTCGCGCAGAACACGCCTTCGGCACCCGTCTTCACGAAGGCGAGGCCCGGCAGGAGCTGCATGACCTGGGTACAAAAGTCTCCCGTTCCGCCGACCATCTCAGGATGGGCAAAACAGGCGTCGATCAATCGCTTCGATGCCTTCGCACGGGCCGGCGCCAGGCCCGTTCCGGTTCCGAACCGGGCGAAGGCGGCCGCAAGCGCCCTTAGCCGCACCGCATAGGTTGGGATGGAACAGCCGTCCGTGCCGCACGGCGCCGCCGCATAAGACTCTCCAGTCATCTCCTCCATGGTTGAGCGCACGACGGCCTGCACGGTGTGATTGGGTTTGGAATACCCAACCGCCGACGCGCCGACATGGCACGCCAGCGCTAGCATGCCGGCGTGTTTGCCGGAGCAGTTGTTCTGAGTGGGTTTCGGCGGGCGATGGTCGCGCACCATGGCGCTCCAATCTGCCTCGCGCGCCGGCCATTGCGGCCCGCATTCGAGCGCAGCCTCGTCGAGTCCGGCCTTCCTCAACATCGCTTGCACGGTCGCGACATGGGCCGCTTCGCCCAGGTGCGACGAGCAGGCAAGCGCCAGTTCGGCATCCGTGAAGCCATAGGCATCGGCCGCGCCGGACTCCACCAGAGGCAGGGCCTGCAAGGCCTTGATGCTGGATCGGGGGTAGACCGCAGCATCGCAGTCACCGTCCGCAAATACTGTCGCGCCATCGGCATTCACGGCAACGATCGCCCCGCGATGCACCGATTCAACCGCATCGCCGCGCGTGACCTCAACCAGTTTCGGATTGGCCATGCCGTCTCCATCCCTCCAATCGAAAACCGATACCCCATTCATGTGGCAGGGTGTCGCAGAATTTTTGCGAATCATTCGCAAAAAGGCTTGACTCTGGCATTAAAGACAGGCTCTAGTTGCGAATAATTCGCAATAGCAAGAGAGTGTCATGCTAGCCCCGTTCCGCACCTGCTCTTTTCAAGCTGCCCTGCTGGCCATTGTCCTGCTCTTCCCGCTGACCGCTTCCGGTCTCGCGGAGGAGCGGTTCAAGGTCGCGACGACCTTCACCGTGATCGCCGACATGGCCCAAGCTGTCGGTGGCGATGCGGCTGAGGTGGTCTCGATCACCAAGCCAGGCGCCGAGATCCACAACTATCTCCCGACGCCGCGCGACATTATCAAAGCCCAGGATGCCGACCTCATCCTCTGGAATGGCCTCAATCTGGAACTTTGGTTCGAAAAATTCTTCGCCAATTTGAAAGATGTCCCCGAAGTCGTGGTGTCGAAGGGTGTGGAGCCGATGGGGATCGGGTCGGGTCCTTACACCGGCAAGCCGAACCCCCATGCCTGGATGTCGCCGACATCGGCGCTGATCTATGTCGAAAACATCCGCGCCGCATTCGCCGAACACGATCCGGACAATGCCGACATCTACGCGAAGAATGCCGCCGCCTATGCCGAGGAAATCAAGGCGGTCGACACCGCCATCCGCGCCAGGCTGGAAGGCATTCCCGAGGCGCAGCGCTGGCTGGTGACCTCCGAAGGCGCGTTCAGCTATCTGGCACGCGATTTCGGCCTGAAGGAGCTTTATCTCTGGCCGATCAACGCCGATGCGCAAGGCACTCCGCAGCAGGTCCGCGCTGTCATCGACACGGTGCGCGAAAACGACATTCCGGTTGTGTTCTCCGAATCGACCGTCTCCGACAAGCCCGCCAAACAAGTCGCGGCAGAGACCGGTACCCGTTATGGCGGGATCCTATATGTCGACTCCCTGAGCGAGGAGGGCGGAGCGGTGCCGACCTTCCTCGATCTTCTGCGGGTCACGACGGAGACGATTGCGGCGGGTCTGGAAGCCGGAGCCAGCTAGCGATGCGCGCTAGCGTTGTCGAAGCGCCATTTTCGCCGGCGGCCCTTGTGGCGCCGGCGATTGACGTTTCCGATGTGACGGTGACCTATCGAAACGGGCTGACGGCACTCACTGACGTCACGTTCTCTGTCCCCGCCGCGTCCATTTGCGCCTTGGTTGGCATCAACGGCAGCGGCAAGTCGACTCTGTTCAAGGCGATCATGGGGTTCGTGCCGCTGGCAAGCGGATCGGTTCGATTATTCGATGAACCGGCCGGCCGCGCTTTGACCCGCAATACGGTCGCTTATGTGCCCCAGAACGAAGACGTCGACTGGGACTTCCCGATCCTGGTCGAGGACGTCGTCATGATGGGCCGCTACGGCCATATGAACCCATTGCGCATAGCCGGTCGCGCCGACCGCGAAGCCGTCGCCGAGGCTCTGGACCGGGTCGGCATGGCGGACTACCGCTCGCGTCAGATCGGCGAACTCTCCGGCGGCCAGAAGAAACGGGTTTTCCTCGCCCGCGCGCTCGCCCAGGACGGTCGCGTGATCCTGCTCGACGAGCCGTTCACCGGTGTCGATGTAACGACCGAAGAGGCGATCGTGGCGCTTCTGCAAGACCTGCGCACCGAGGGGCGGGTCATGCTGGTCTCCACCCACAATCTGGGCTCCGTGCCGGAGTTCTGCGACCAGGTCGTGCTGATCAACCGCACCATCCTAGCGGCCGGACCGACGCGTAAGACGTTCACCCAGGCCAATCTGGAAAAAGCCTTTGGCGGAACGCTCCGCCACTACGTGCTCGGCGGCCGCGATCTTCACGCCGACGATGATCCGCGCACGGTCACGGTTCTGACCGACGACGAACGGCCCTTCGTCCTCTATGGCGAGGAGGCGGAGGAGGAGGAAAACCGCGCGGACAAATGAGCGCTCTGCTCGAACCTTTTTCCTATGCCTACATGGTCAACGCGATCTGGGTTTCTGGCCTCGTTGGTGGCGTCTGTGCGTTCTTGTCGGCCTATTTGATGCTGAAAGGCTGGTCGCTGATCGGCGACGCGCTTTCCCATTCGATCGTACCGGGCGTCGCCGGTGCCTACATGCTGGGCCTGCCTTACTCGCTCGGCGCCTTTTTCGCCGGCGGTCTGGCGGCCGCCGCCATGCTCTTCATCAACCAGCGCACCAAGCTGCGCGAAGACGCGGTGATCGGGCTGATCTTCACCGGCTTTTTCGGGCTCGGCCTCTTCATGGTGTCCCTGTCGCCGACATCGGTCGACGTCCAGACTATTGTGCTTGGTAACATCCTGGCGATCACGCCGTTCGACAGGCTGCAATTGGTCATCGTGTCCGGCGTGTCGCTCGCCGTCTTGCTCTTGAAGTGGAAGGACCTGATGGTCGTCTTCTTTGACGAGAACCATGCGCGGTCGATCGGCCTCTCGCCGACGCGGCTGAAGATCCTGTTCTTCACGCTTTTATCGGCTTGTGCCGTCGCGGCCCTTCAAACCGTTGGCGCTTTTCTGGTCATCGCCATGGTCGTCACGCCGGGTGCGACAGCCTATCTCCTGACGGACCGGTTCCCGCGCCTCATCGCTATCTCAGTCACGGTCGGCGCCGGGTCCAGCATAGCCGGCGCTTACTTGAGCTATTTCCTGGACGGCGCAACGGGCGGCATCATTGTCGTGATTCAGACGGCCGCGTTTGTGACAGCCTTTTTCCTAGCGCCGAAATATGGCCGGCTCGCCGCCCGCCAGCGCGCGGCCGGAGCACTGGAGGTCGCCGAATGAGCGGTGTCTTCAGCGTCTTTCTGGATCCGTTTGCCTTCGAGTTTATGCGTCAGGCGCTCGCCATGGCGCTGTTCGTGGCGCTGGTCAGCGGCCTGTTGTCGCCATTCCTCGTTCTGAAAGGCTGGTCGCTGATGGGCGACGCAATCGCTCACGCGGTCCTGCCGGGGATCGTGATTGCCTACATCCTTGCCGTGCCCCTGGCGCTTGGCGCCTTCGTTGCTGGCATGGTCTGCGCGCTGGCGACCGGCTACCTCAAAGAGAACAGCCGAGTGAAGGAAGACACGGCCATGGGCGTCGTCTTTTCCGGAATGTTTGCGCTCGGCGTTGTGCTCTTCGCGAAAATCGAGACGGACGTTCATCTCAATCATGTGCTCTTTGGCGACATCTTGGGTGTCACCTGGGCGAATATCGCCGAAACCGCGCTAATCGCGACCGTCGCATCGGCGCTCTTGATCGCCAAGCGACGCGATCTGATGAATTACGTTTTCGACCCGCAACACGCTCAGGCAATTGGCCTGCCGGTTCGTGTCCTCCATTACGGTCTGCTCGCGATCGTCTCGCTGACCGTCGTCGCGGCTCTGAAGGCCGTCGGTATGATCCTCGCGATTGCCTTTCTGATCGCGCCGGGTGCCATCGCGTTCATGCTAACGGACCGGTTCGAGCGCATGTTGGTGATCTCGGTGCTCATCGCGCTTGGCGCATCGTTTGCCGGCATCGTTCTTGCGTTTCACATCGATTCCGCACCGGCACCGACAATCGTCGTCGGCCTGACAGTGGCATTCATCGTTGCCTTCATCGCCGCCCCGAAACGCGGGCTTCTTGCCGTCGCGCGCCTGCGGCGGGCGCGGGAAGGATAAGGAAGCCGACTACTCCGCTTCAGGTGTTTCGCGACAAAGCACGACGCGGGTCGAAAGTCGGTGCGAAAGACGCGGAAGACGTAACCTGGCGAGCAAGCAGCGGAAGACCCGCCCACAAGGCACCGTCGATGCCCGTGCGCCACTTCGCCAGCCACCAAAGCGCGGCCGCCGAGGCCGCGTTGGCACCGGTATAGGCCCAGGCAATCGCGGCCAGGCCATGGGCCGGGTAGAAGATCAGGCAGCCGGCGATGGAAAGGACCAATGAGCCCGCCAGAACCATCGCAACAAGCGCCTGATCGCCGCGCATTCCAAGGATCGCCATGCCCGGTCCAAAAAGGGCGCGAACCAAAAATGTCGCGCTGACGATGAGGAGGATTGGGCTCGCGGAGGCGAAGCTTGGGTCGAACAGAGCAAGCAGAAATCCACCGAGGATCCACAATCCGATGAACGTCACGACGCCATAGGCGAGCGAGAGGGCATTGGTGAGCGCGATCAGGCGATGCACCTCGTCACGATCACCGATCGCGTCGGCGGCATAGATCTTCGGCTGGCAGACCGCGTAGATCGACTTCATGCCGAAGCCGGCAAGCACGCGGAAACGGAAGCAGATGTGCAGAATCGCGATCTCGACCGAACCCGCCACAAGGGCGGCCACCAGAAGCTGCACCTCGATGAAGTAATCCCACAGGAGCGAGATTGTCAGCCACGAGGGTGCTTTGCGCCACCATGTGCGACGCTCGTCGGCGCTTGGCGGTGGCCCATCGGATGATAAGGCGCGCCTAAGCCTGGCGAATTGCACGACGGCGGCTAGCCAGGCGGCGAAATTGACGATGACCAGGATCCAGGCGAGCGCCGCGTTGGGCTGAAACACGACAAGCGCCAGAAGCCCACCAATCACCAGCATCGGGCGCAAAAGCGAGTCAGGCAGCTGCGCGCCGACTTGGCGGTGAAGGCCGCTCAAGATGCCACCGTTGACATGAATGAGCGCCATCGGCGGCACGAGGGCGATGACGGCAAGGATCAACAGCGCGCGGTCCGCGTCGATGACATGCGGCAAGAACCAGATCGCGGCGAGTCCCGTGATGGCAACAATCGTTGAAACAACGCCGACATTGCGGTTGGCGGTCGCCGCAAAAGCGCGCACGGCACCGGCCCGGCTTTGTGCGGCATCGGCTGCCACGACGACCGGTGCCAGCGCATGAAAGCCGAGCGTGGCGATCACGGATGTGATGGCCGCCGCCGCTAGCACGAGCGCATAGGCGGCGGTCATCTCGGCGCCAAATTGTCGGGTGATGACCAGCGTCGCCAGGAACATGGCAAAGGCACCGGCAATGCGCGCCAGCGTGAGAAGCGACAGTTTGGAGAGAAGCGCCGCCATCAGCGGGTCCGCGTCAGGCTCGTGACCGGGCGACCCGGTGGATTGTCTTGAGAAGCCTGTCCTTGAGTTCCAGGCCGAGAAGCACGGTGCGACCGACCATGTTCGCCCAGGTCGATCCGGCGTAAAAATGAAGCGAAGGCACGTCGGAGATAACGCCCGTCTTGCCGACGAAGCCACGCTTGAACTGGTGCAGGCTGCAATCTCCCGAGGCACCGCCGCCAAGGTCGTACCACTTGACTTGCGGCTGCTCGGCCAGGTGTTTCGCGACTTCCCAATGCAGCACATAGCCCGCCTTGAGCGGCAGAGCGCGATCGTTGGTGGCACCGTAGAGATAGACGGCCCGCTCGCCGCTACAGTCGATGACCGCGCCGGCGACCGGCACGTCGTTTTCGCTCACGATCAGAATTTTCGGCCGGAGCGTCTGGTCTTCCGCCGCCATCAAGCTGTCCAGCGTGTCGACGGGCGACAGATCGAGAAACTGCTTGCGTTCAAGCATGTCGCGGTAAAGTTCGAGGAATTGGCCAAGCCCGGCTTCGCCCTCGACGAACGTGGCGGCCAAGCCTTTCTTTTCCGCCTTTTTCAGATTGTAGCGCCATTTTTGGCTTAGGCTCTTGCGAACCTCCTCGGCGCTCATCGCGACATTGACGAAATAGCGCTCCGGCGCCTCGGTCGGCTGGCCGGCGACAAAGCCCGCACGCGCCAATTGATCCACTTCTACGGCGGAGACTTCGGCATCGGACCGCGGGAAGACGACCAGGAAATGGCCCTCGCGCTCGGCAAGCTGCTCGACCATTGCCGCATAGATGCGCCCGAGGGTCGCCGGTTGATCGGGTTCGCCGAACTTGCGCCACAACGGTCCCCAGCGCACCACGGCAAGCGCGGTGCCCGTCAGCGGAATGGTGATAATGCGGGCGACGACGGCTCCGACAACAGTTCCGTTCAGCGAAAACGCCAGGCGTCGGAGCTGCTCTTGCCGCCAGCGTGCACCGTTGAAGCATTCGGTTTGCTCATGGATGACATCGCGAAACTGTGCGACCAGTTCGTCCCAAGCGGCTGCGTCTACAAGCTCGACATCGAGGCCGTGTGCCTCAACCGGCTCGGCTTGTGAAATCGCGTTAATGGGATCGTCCGCGCCGATGCTGCCAGAAAGCGCTGTCATGATCCGACCTTTGCCAGATGTGCGAGTGACCGATCCGGCGTCTCTCGATGGGCGACGGCATGGGGCTTACGGTTGAAAGCGCCGTGCGTGTGCCGGCGTCGTGTCAGATGGCCGAGGCCCGGAATGACATCGGCTAGCGTGAAAAGGCCCGGCATCGGATCGCGCCATGTCAGCATCATATCGATGTGGGCGCCGAACGCTGTTTCGATCAATGTCCTTATCCAGGCCAAAGCCTCGCGACCGGTGATCTCGCCGCGCCGCCAAGAGGACTTCAGCCCTTCGATGTCTCCGGCGACCCACGAATAGCGGATGCCGGCTTCCCCTTCTCGTCGGTCATGCGTGCAAGCCTCGTCGCCGGCCGACAGCGCCATCAAGAATCGACCGAGGTCGAGCCCGCAGCGCTCCGGCACCGCATGATTTCCGGCGATCCGTGCATTGATTTCCAGGAAGCTGACGGCGCCCGTCTCCGCGTCAACCAGATACTGGGCGCAACCGACACCGGTATAGCCAAGTTCGCGGATCAGCGCGTCCGTATGCCGGCGCAGATCGGGATCGGGCGCAATCGTGATGCCGTCGACCGCCAGCCCCGATCCGTCCTTGCGGTCCGTTCGCGTGATGATCGCGTGAAGATAGCGGTGGATGTCGCCATCGATGGCGCCGAAATAAATGTTGTGGCGCAGGCCGGATGCCTTTTTCTGGATCAGCAGCGATGTCTGATCTGCCGGCCAAGCTGCAAAAGCGCTAGCCAAAGCGGCGGCCGACGGGATGGCGAGGGCTTTCTCGCCATTCAAGCGCTTGGTCGAATCGGCCGGCCGAATGACGATCGGAAAACCGATCGCCGCAGCCTGATGCGTGAGTTCGTCGAGGCTGGAAACCTCCGCAAACGGGGCGATGGGCACGTCCGCGTCCTTGGCCATCGTCATCATGGTGCGTTTGTCGAGGCAGGCGAGGATCGTGGCCGGGGGAACCATGGCCAGGACAACGCGATCCGGAAGCGCCGGGTTGTGCTCGGCGAAAGCGCGCACGAACTCCTCCGCGACCGGATAGACGCAGCCGATGTCCGGCCTTTCGGCGATGAGATCGCTCAAAGCGCGAAAAAAGGCGTCAGCGTCCGTCTTGATCTGCGGATGGTCCCAGACCTCATCGACGAAGCGCGAGACCTCAGCGCCGCGGTCGCACCCATCGAGCCCGGCAATCACGCGATAGCCGTCGCGGCTCAATGTCTCCGCCAGCACGAGCGTCGGGCGGTAATTGCCCAGGAGGAGGACTGTCTTGGCCGCGCTGCTCATGCGAGCACCTCCCGCGACGATGCAGCGACCCCAACATCCGCGTGGTCCGGTGTCGGGACGTCGCCGATCAGCATCGCCAGATGGCGCCGAACAAGTGCCATCATCGCGGTGACGTGAAACGCCATCCAACAGGAGATTCCAAGGAACTTTGCGCCATCTTCGATCGAAACGGTGGTTGAGTTCGTGCTGTGAAGAACAACATCGACACCAAGACTTGCGAGGAGAAAGACGCCGGCAAGACCGAACAGAACGACGTCCGCCTTGAGAATCTCGCGAATGGAAAAGGCGCTATATGCGGCGGCCAGGACGAGATAGATCGCCAGGACGAGGGTCTGCGGCACGCCGATTTTCGGTGCGATGTTTTCGTGAAATAGAAATCCGTCGTCGAAGCCTAGCCAGCCGCTGAGCACGCCGGCAAGCAAAGCAAAGCCGATCGCACGGGCCGGCGCGTTTAGCTTCCACAGCAAGAACGCGGCGAACAGACAGACGGCGGCGGTCGCGATCCACATCAGCACGCCAAGCGTCGAAACGATACCGTAATAAGTGTAGCAGCAATCGCCCGAAACGTCGGCCGCGACCATGGGATCGAGGAACAATAGCTTCGGGTCCACAACCGATTGGCCGAGCGCAATTGCCAAGATTAATCCAGGAACTCCCAATGCCAGGAGTCTAATGATTTGGGTCACATTGCCTCCTTGGGATGTGCCCTATTGAACCGCCATGCCCTGATGTCCGGCAAGTGTCGTGCCAGTTGGTTACGGATTGGTTTCCCAGAAAGAAGAATTACCGCATGGTTAACGAGTTATGACCTTGAAAAGTCAGCGAATTCGGTGGTCTGGGCAGGTAACCGGTCGCTTTGGAAGCGCAATGGCGCTGACGCGGATCGCGCCACATCGGCACAACAGCCAGGGCTGAAAGCCGTCGCTATCGTCCCGAAACCGACCCGACCCAAGCGACATGAACGCCAAAAGACCATGGTTACCGACCGGTTAACGGCGATTCTTTTCTAAGACACTGAAATATAAAAGAAAAACCCTTGCAATTCTTGCATAGCTGGTGTGCGGAAAGATCGGTTCATTTTCGCGGCGGATCACCCTATGTGGCGACTGTCCGGAGGCAAAACCGCCGATCCGGTCACCACCCCAAATCGAAGGAACAGCGTTATGGCAAACGTATCACTTCTGTCGCGTTACAACTCTTGGATGGCGTATCGCCGCACGGTCCGCAGCCTGTCGAAGCTCGACAACCGCGAACTCGACGACCTCGGCATCTCCCGTGCCGACATTCCGGCGATCGCTGCCCGGTCGGTTCTGTGACCCCGAACGAACCGAGTACCCAGCCGTCGCGGGAAACAGCGACGGACGACGAACAACGCTAGCGGCACGGTCGCCAATCAGACCGTGCCGCCCAGCGACCCTTCCAGATCGGCCAGTTCCTGGCCACCCGCCATCAAATTCTGCAACTCGTCGGCTTCGATCTCGCCGCGCACGGCCGTTCCAAGCGTTTGGCCGCGATTGAGCACCGTGAAGCGGTCGCCCACGGCCATGGCGTGACGCACATTGTGCGAGATGAACACGACGCCGATGCCCTTCTTGCGCACCTTATCGATGGTCGCCAGCACGTTCGAGGTCTGGCGAACGCCGAGTGCCGAGGTCGGCTCGTCGAGGATCAGCACCTTGGCGCCGAAATAAACAGCGCGCGCAATCGCGACCGTTTGACGTTCGCCGCCAGATAACGTTCCCACCGCCTGATCCGGTTCCCGCAGATTGATCCCCATGCGGGCCATCTCATCCATCGTGACCTGGTTGGCCTGGTCGAAATCGATGTACTTGAACGGCCCGAAGCCCTTGCGCGGTTCGCGACCCATGAAGAAATTGCGGGTCACCGACATCAAGGGGATCATCGCCAGGTCCTGATAGACCGTGGCGATGCCTGCCATCATCGCCTCGCGCGGATTCTCGAAAACCGTCTTTTGGCCGTCGATATAGATCTCACCCTCGGTCGGCTTGTGAACGCCGGCCATCGTCTTGATGAAGGTCGACTTGCCGGCGCCATTGTCGCCCAGGAGGCAGTGACATTCGCCCGGCTGCACCGAGATTGAGACACCGGCGAGCGCGATGACTGATCCGAAGTGCTTCTGGATGTCGCGCAGTTCGATGAGCGGTTGCGTGCCGCCATTGCCTGACTCAGCCATATCAACGCTCCCCGGTCACGCGTCTGCGGATGAAATTGTTGAACAGCACCGCCGTCAGCAACATGCCGCCCAGGAACACCAGGTACCAATCCTGGTCGATATCGGTGTAGGACAGGCCAATCAGCACCATGCCGAAGATGATCGCGCCGAACGCCGCGCCGATGGCCGAGCCATAGCCGCCCGTCAGCAGGCAGCCGCCGATCACCGCCGCGATGATCGCCTCGAACTCCTTCTGGAAGCCGCGCCGCGCATCGGTCGATCCGGCGTCGAGCACCGTCAGGATAGCAACGAGTGTCGCGCACAGCGCCGTCACGACGAAGAGAATGGTCTTGACCCGCGCCACCGGCACACCGACATAACGGGCCGCCTGGGCGTCGCCACCCGACGCGAAGATCCAGTTGCCAAAGCGGGTCTTGGTCAGAACGAACGTCGCGATGCCCGCAATGACAATAAACCACAGGATTTCAACAGGTACGCCTTTCACCTTCGGAACGCCGTTGGCGAAGGTGTCGATCAGGCCGGCGGACGCCAACCAGGCGAAAAGGCCCTCAAAGGCATCGCCGGAAAACAGCTCGACGAACCAGCTTTCGCCGACCGCGTCCTTGACGCCGCGAAGCTGCGTCGATCCGCCGGTTGCCCATTTCAGGCCGACAAGTGTCAAGCCGCGGAAGATGAAGAGGAACGCCAGCGTCACGATGAAGGACGGCAGGCCGGTGCGCAGCACGATTTGTCCGTTGATGGCGCCGATGACGCAAGCAAAGGCCAGCGCCACAAGGATGGCGCCGGGAAGGGGGATTTGAAAGGTTACAAGGGCCGCACCGAAGACGAGGCCGGCCAGCGCCACCATGGAACCGACTGACAGGTCGAATTCGCCGCCAACCATGAGCAGCGCGGCGCCGATGGCGAGAATGCCAAGCTGAGCCGCCGGTGCCAGGAAGTTCATGATCCCCGACAGCGTGAACATGTTGGAGTCGGCGATGATCAGGAAGAAGGCCGTGACGATGATCAGGCCAGCGATCGCGCCCAACTCGGGTCGCCTCATCATCCGGGCAAGGAACGAGATCTCCTGGATCCGCTCGTCAGCCGGCTTATCCGCGGTGGCCGCGGCCTCTGTGCCGATGTCAGCCATGTTTCATCTCCCCGTGCATCCCGGCTTCATTGGCGCCTGGTTCAGCCAGACGCGCCGGTACGCTGTCCGTTGGTTCTTATAGGGTTGGCAGGGCGGTCATTTCCGGACCGCCCTGCGCACGTGTCGTGAGCGTTCAGCGTATGCCCTTGGCCGCCAGATCGACCACCTGTGCGGCCTTGTCCGCAGTGATCAGGTTCGGGCCGGACGGAACATTGCCGCCGGGCATCAGGCCGTACTGGGCGTTGAGCGCCAAGAACGCCACCGGCAGATAACCCTGCAGGTATTGCTGCTGGTCGATCGCGAACATCGCCTTGCCGTCAGCGACAGCCTGAAGGAAGTCGGCCGACAGGTCGAACGAGCCGGTGTTGATCCGGTCGAAGGCCTGCAGGTCATCGAGCGCGCGGACCACGGCCTCACCGCTGAGCGAGGCGCCAAGTGCCAACACGGTGTCGACATCCGGGTCGGAGTCCAACGCCGCCTTCACCTTCGCGGTGATTTCTGACGGATCATTGGTCGTCGGTAGGACTTCATAAGCTCCACCGAAGCCGTCGCCGAAGCCACGGCAGCGATCGTCAAGCGCGACATTGCCAACCTCGTGGTTGACGCAGATGCCCTTCTTGCCCCCAGCAGCGGCAAGCGCCTCACCGGCCGCCTTGCCGGCGTCATACTCTTCCTGGCCGACATGCAGGAGGGCGCCTAGGCCCTTCGACACATCCGAACCGGAGTTCATGGAAATCACCGGAATCCCGGCCGCAACGGCGGTCTGGATCGACGGACCGAGCGCGTCGGCATCCGGAATGGAGACGATCAACCCGCTCGGCTCCTGGTTGACTGCGGCGTCGATCAACTGCGCCATGGCCACCATGTCGAAGGTCTCCGGGGCGCGATAGTCGACGCTGACACCATAGTCTTCGGCAGCTTTCGAGACGCCATTCTTGACGACCGACCAGAATGGGTCAGACGCCTGGCCGTGGCTTACGACGATGATATTGGTGTCCTGCGCCTGTGCGGCGACAGCCATCGGCAGTGCGACGGCCGCAGCGGCAAGCAGACGGGTGAAGTATGATGTCATTGAGGCTCCTCCTTGAATGGCGTTTGTCGCCGTTCCACCCTTTAGTTAGGTGGTAATCTTTGCAGTTTGCTGGACGCCGGCCAAGAGTTTTCATTCCGGCGTCGTGGCAGTAGTCTCTCGCCCCTGCCCAGGACGTCTTAGCGCATCATGTAGAATGTGTCGAGTTTTTTGTTCCAAAATAGAATATTTCATCTAATATCATGCTCAAGGTCGAAACCAGGCGGCGGAAGGATAGACGAAACACATCTACGACTGAGTCTGGCGAACGGCGGTAGGGGAGGATGATACGGTGAGCGAGGACCGGCTGGCGACACGTGACTTCGACGAACTCTGTCGCATGATTGTCGCCAGGCGCGCGACCCTGCCGAAGCGGCTGGCCCAGGTCGCGACCTATGTCGTCGAGCATCCCGAGGACATCGCCTTTGAAACCGCCGCTCGCGTCGCCGAGAACGCAGGTGTTCAACCGTCGACACTGGTGCGGTTCTCGCAGGTTCTGGGGTATAGCGGCTTCAGCGATTTCAAGAGCGTCTTTCAGGCCCGTCTCCGGGACCGTGTGCCCGACTACGAGGCGCGGCTCGCCGCGCTGAAGTCGAAGGCAGACGCTTCCGCTGCCGGCATTTTGTTCGCCGGGTTCTGCGACGTGTCGGAGCGCTCGATCCAGAACCTGCGCGCCACGATCGATCTCGACAGCTTGGATCGCGCCGTCGGCATTCTGGCGGCTGCGGACACGATTTACCTGGCCGGTCGGCGACGCTCGTTCCCGGTCGTCTCTTACATGGCTTACGCGCTTGGGAAGCTCGGCATCCGCGCTCACCTGGTCGGGTCGGAGGCGGGCATTGAGGCCGAAACCATTGCAACGGCGACGAAGCGGGATGCCGTCCTGGCCGTCTCGTTCACGCCCTATCTCCCTGAGACGGCGCAGTTGGCCGCCGCCGCTGCCGGCAACAACGTTCCCGTCGTCGCCATCACCGATAGTCCGTTCAGTCCACTGGTCGAGCACGCCAACGCGATATTGGAGGTCACTGAGGCCGACTTTGAGGGATTTCGGCCGCTTGCCGGCGCAATGGCGCTGGCCATGACGTTGACGGTCGCTGTCGGCGGCGCGGTCGGGCACTGACGTTCGTCGATTTGCAAGATTTGGAACGAATTTTCCAGATTGCTATTTTTGATGCGCTTGTTCCATATAGTGAGCGACGGGACGTGTCGGTTGCCCGACCGGTGGCTGCCGGGTCCGATGCCCGCGTTTGAGAAAGGACCGGTCCAATGAGCGCAAATCATCAAGGTGCATCCGACCGGCTCGACGTCATCACCATCGGCCGCTCGTCAGTCGATCTTTATGGCGCGCAGGTCGGCGGCCGCCTGGAAGACATGCGCTCCTTCAACAAATATGTCGGCGGCTCGCCGACCAATATGGCGGTCGGAACCGCGCGCCTCGGCCTCAAATCGGCGGTGATCACGAAAGTCGGCGACGAGCACATGGGCCGCTTCATCCGCGAGGAATTGGCGGCGGAGGGTGTCGACATTGGCGGCGTCATCACCGACCCCGAACGCCTAACCGCGCTCGTCATCCTGGGCATTCGCGACGAGGACACGTTTCCGCTGATCTTCTATCGCGAGAACTGCGCCGACATGGCGCTGTCGCCCGACGATATCAACCCGCAGTTCATCGCGCGCGCTGGATGCGTGACGGCGACCGGCACCCATTTGTCCCATCCGCGCACGGAGGCCGCGATCGTCAAGGCGCTCACGCTGGCGCGCGAGAACGGCGCCCGAACGGCCCTCGACATCGATTATCGACCCAATCTTTGGGGCTTGGCCGGCCACGGCGCCGGCGAGGAACGCTTTATCGCCAGCGATGCCGTCACGAAGAAACTGCAAGGCGCCCTGCACGTCTTCGATTTGATCGTCGGGACGGAGGAAGAATTCCACATCGCCGGCGGTTCGACCGACACGGTCGAAGCCCTTCGCGCCGTGCGCCGGGTTTCCGATGCGATTCTGGTATGCAAGCGCGGTCCCATGGGCGCGGTGATGTTCGATGGCGACATTCCGGATGACCTCGACGACGGCGTGACCGGTCCGGGCTTTCCGATCGAAGTCTTCAATGTGCTGGGCGCTGGCGATGGGTTCATGTCGGGTCTATTGCGGGGCTGGCTCACCGACGAGCCCTGGCCGACGACGCTGAAATACGCCAATGCCTGCGGCGCATTCGCGGTGTCGCGGCATGGTTGCGCCCCGGCCTATCCAAGCTGGGAGGAATTGCAGTTCTTCTTCGAACGCGGTGTCCAAACGCCGGCGCTGCGCAAGGACGTCGACCTGGAACATGTCCATTGGGCGACCAACCGGCTGGGCGACTGGTCGACGATGCGCGTTTTCGCTTTCGACCATCGCGCACAGTTGGAAGATATCGCGCGCAACGCCAGCGCCGACCCAAAGCGGATCGGGGCGTTCAAGCGCCTGTGTCTTGAAGCGGCGCTGAGGGTCGCCAACGGTCGCAACGGGTACGGCATCTTGTGCGACGAGCGTCTCGGCCGCGACGCGCTCCACGCGGCGGCAGGAACCGGACTATGGATCGGCCGGCCGGTGGAGAAACCGGGCTCGCGACCGCTGGAATTGGAGATCGGCGCGGATTGGACGGCGGCGCTGGCGGAGTGGCCGCGCGATCACGTCGTCAAGGTGTTATGCTACTATCATCCAGACGATGCGGAAGATATGAAATCTGCTCATGAGGTGACCGTTTCTCGCCTTGCCCTTGCCGCTCGCGCCAATAACCTAGAGTTCCTGCTGGAGGTCATTCCATCCAAGGTCGGGCCGTGCGACGCGGACACGACCGCCGCGATCATCCGTCGGTTCTATGAGATCGGCGTGCGTCCCGATTGGTGGAAACTGGAACCGATGCAGGACGATACCGGATGGGAGCGCGCGTGCCAGGCCGTATCGGACGGCGATCCGTGGTGCCGGGGCATCGTTGTCCTCGGACTTGAGGCGCCGGAAAGCCATCTGAAGACCAGTTTCGCCGCTGCGGCGCGGCATTCTTTGGTCAAGGGTTTCGCTATTGGCCGAACGATCTTCTCCGAAACGGCAACACGGTGGTTTTCAGGAGCAATCGACGATGAGGTCGCCGTCGCCGAGATGACGGAGCGCTTCGACCGGCTGTGCCTGATCTGGGACGAGACACGGGTTTCGGCGATCGCTAACGCGCGTAGCTAAGCGGCAGCGCCGTCGTTTCCTTGATCTCTTGCATGACGAAACTGGCCGAGACATCGGCGAGCCGCACTTTTCGAATAAGCCGCTGATAAAGTGCGTCATAGGCCGCGACATCCGGCACCCTTGCACGGATGAGATAATCGAGATCGCCCGCCGTGCGATAAACGCCCTGAATCTCCGGGATCGCCCGTGCTTCGCGTGCGAATGTCTCTAGCCAATCCGGATCGTGCTCGTCCGTCTTGACCGCAATAAAAACGGTGAGACCGAGATTGATCGCCTTTGGGTCGACAAGTGCGACGCGCGCCGTCACGACACCGGCGTCCTCCAGGCGACGAACCCGGTTCCAACAGGCATTGCGTGACAGGCCGACACGGTCGCCGAGGGCCTCCAGGCTGCCGCTCGCATCGCGTTGAAGTTCCGCCAGGAGCCGCCGGTCGATGTCATCTAGCTTCATCATGCATCTGATTCTGGGAGAATTTCCCACATTTTAATTCAATTCGCAGAAGTTTGGGAGAAATTTCTTAGCCTGCTGTGCATCTATGCGGTATGAATTGATCAGCGGGAGGGCGACATGATCGCGCGGCTTTTTCTCAATCACCCGAAATCGGTCGATGAGACCTATGTCGAACACATGGCGTTTGCGGCCTGGTTCGCGGGAAGGCTGTTCACAGCCGCCGGGGCAGCGGTCGTTCACGCCATGATCCCCGGTCTGTTCGAGAGGACCGCCAGCAGCATCATCGCTGAACTTTATCAGCGCACCCATAACCGCGGTCGATAAAGCGGCCGCCGCTACCCTTCATTCGCGATGGCGGGCGGTGTAGGACTGGGCGATGGACGCCGCCACGCCGCACCCTTCCTTCCTGACGACGCGCGAAGTCGCCGACCTTCTGCGCGTCAAGGAGCGCAAGATTTACGAAATGGCTGCCGCAGGCGCCATTCCCTGCCGCCGCGTGACGGGGAAACTGCTCTTTCCCAAGGCCGAACTTGATGCCTGGCTGGAGGGCGGTCGGAGTCAGGCGGCGGTCGAAGCCCGCCCGGCGATTCTCGCCGGCAGCCATGATCCGCTGCTTGACTGGGCGATTCGCGAGTCCGGGTCCGAGATCGCGACATTCTTCGACGGCAGTCTTGACGGGCTCGACCGCCTCGCAGCGGCTGGCGCCATGGCCACCGGGCTTCACGTCTACGACCCTGACGCGGATGATTGGAATCTTCCCCTGGTGCGCGCCCGGTTTGCCGACGAGCCGGTCGTGCTAATTGAGTGGGCACGGCGGCAACAGGGGCTGATCGTCGGGCCAGACCTCGCCGCATCGATTCGCTCCGCTGCCGACCTTGCCGACCGCCATGTGGTGCGACGGCAGGACTCCGCGGGTGCCGCCATTTTGCTGAACCATCTGCTTTCGGCGGCCGGCGTGACCGACTCCGTGCGCTTTACAGACGATATCGCCCGCACGGAGGCCGATGCGGCCGCCGCGGTCGCAGATGGCCATGCCGACGCGGCACCGGGGCTTGATGCCCTGGCGCGGCAATACGGTCTTGCCTTCGTGCCCACGAAGATGGAGCGTTTCGACCTGTTGATCGATCGCAAGAGCTGGTTCGAACAGCCGTTTCAAGCGCTCGATCGCTTTTGCCGCGGCGATGCGTTCGTTGCGAAGGCCACAGCTCTTGGGGGCTATGACGTCAGCGGTTATGGCCGCGTGCGCTGGAATGGAGCGTAGAGATGCTCGTCAATCGGCGGCGTTGGGATAGAACAACTGTTCGCCATCGCGTCGATAGGCGGCAATCGCGTCCTGCCCGTCGCGCGACAAGAGCCAGTCGAGGAAGGTCTGCGCCAGCGCGGCCTTGACCGTCGGGCATTTCTCGGGGTTCACGGCAATCACGCCGTATTGGTTGAACAGCGCCGGATCGCCTTCAACGACGATCTCGTGATCGCCTTTGTTGCCAAAGGCGATCCAGGTCGCCCGGTCGGTCATAGTGTAGGCCTCCATGCCGACGGCGACGTTCAACGTCGCGCCCATGCCGGACCCGGTCTCGCGATACCACGTGCCGCTGGCACCGCTGGGGTCGATCCCAGCCCCCGTCCACAGCGCTAGTTCCTTCTTGTGGGTACCTGAATCGTCGCCTCGCGACGCAAACGGTGCACCAGCGTCCGCAATCGTCCGCAGCGCTGTCGCGGCCGTAGCCTCTCCCTTTACGCCTGCCGGATCGGCGGCCGGGCCGACGATGACGAAGTCGTTGTACATGACGTCGTAGCGGGCAACGCCGTAGCCCTCGGTCACGAACGCCTCCTCGGCCGCCCTCGCATGGACGAGAAGCACGTCGCCGTCGCAGTTTTTGGCGTTCTTGATCGCCTGGCCGGTTCCGACCGCAACCACCCGCACCTCGATTCCTGTCTTGTCCGTAAATTGCGGCAGCAGAATATCGTAAAGCCCGGAGTTCTGGGTCGACGTCGTTGACTGTACGATGATGAAATCGTCATCCGCGCGAACACCCGCCGCGAACACAACGGCAAATACGATAAACCCGGCAAGGGCGGTTCGGGACAAGGCCATGTCAGGATCCTGAGTTGCTAGCGTTGCTTGGGAGGAGAAGGCGGCCATCGTTATAGGCGGCAGCCTCCGGGGATTGGGGACGGTCGAAGAAACGATCTGTTGGTGTTTGCTCGACGATGCGGCCGGCATGCATGAACAGCACGTCATCCGCGACCCGCTGCGCCTGGCCGCGATCGTGGGTGATCAGCATGACCTTGATGCCGTCGGCCTTGGCGCGGGCGATCAGGCCTTCGATGGCAGCCGTCGCCTGGGGATCGAGGCTCGCCGTCGGTTCGTCGAGCAGTAGGAGGCAAGGTTCTGCGGCCAAGGCTCGGACAAGCGCCAAACGCTGCTGCTCGCCGCCGGAGAGAACCCGCGCCGGTTGGCGGGCCAAATCTTCTAGCTGTCCAAGTGCCAGAAGCGCCTTGACCCGGTCGCGGCGCTGGTCGCGATCGACGCCATAGGTCTTGAGCGCATGATCGAGATTGGCGGCGACGGAGCGGCGCAGCAGCACGGGGCGCTGAAAAACGACGGCGATCTGGTTGGCACCGGGCATGGACGCACCGCCATAGGACATTGTACCGGCTGACGGCGCGATCAACCCGGCGATCAGCCGCAGCGTGATGCTCTTTCCTGCACCGTTCGGGCCCATGATCGCCGTGACGGGACCTTGGACGATGCGAAAATTGAGGCCATCGACCAGCACCTTGCCGCCGGCGGCGTAGGTCAGTCCGTTGATCTCGACCGGCCAGAAGCGATCGTCGCCTGTGAGGGCCACCGATGGCGCCAAAGCAAGTGCTGCCTCAGGCATAGGCCATCCGTTCGGCGCTGGCGCGCAGACCCATCAGCGCGGAATTGATGAGAATGGCAATCAGAATAAGCACCAGACCGAGTCCGAGCGCCAGCGCGAGTTCGCCCCGCGCTGTTTCCAGCGCGATCGCCGTCGTCATGACACGGGTAACGTGATTGATATTGCCGCCGACGATGAGGACCGCCCCAACCTCGGCGAAGGCGCGCCCGAGGCCGGCGAGCGCGGCCGTTAAAAGCGAATAACGGGCGTCCCAAATAAGCGTCGCCACCCGGCCGGCGCGTGACGACCCCATGGCCCGCAAAAGCTCGTCGTATTCTGCATTGAGATCGGCGACGACTTGCCGTGTCAGTGCCGCGATGATCGGCGCGACCAGAATGGTCTGCGCGATGATCATGGCCGTCGGCGTATAGAGAAGCTCCAGCACGCCAAGCGGCCCGGCGCGCGACAGGAGCATGTAGACGGTCAGGCCGACGACCACGGGCGGCAGACCCATCAGGGCATTGACGAGGATGGTCAGCGCAAGCCGCCCCGGAAACCGGAAGACGGCCAGCGCAGCGCCCAGTGGCAGGCCAATCAGGCAGGCGATGAGCACTGCCGTCAGCGTCACGCGCAGGCTGAGCCCGATGATTTCGAGGAAATCCGGGTCAGCGGTGGCGATCAGCGTGAACGCGGCGATAAAGGCGGCGGAAAAGTCCTGCATGATAGTGCATCTAGGTTCGCATTATTATGCGAAATTATGTGATTGTTGTTGTTTTTTCAATATTACTCGGAAGAGATACGCGTCTATCCGCATTGTGCAGTGAGAACCTGCGATGCGGGCCGGCGCATTGCCACATTGTCGCGCCGGGGATATGACGCCGGTCATGGTCTCTCGACTCGCCGTGTTCCTGGCGCCCTTTCTTTTTGTCTTCCTGTGGTCGACCGGCTTTATCGGCGCCAAATATGCGGCGCCCTATGCCGAACCGCTGACAACACTCTCCTTGCGCTTTGCCGGCGCGATTGCCGTGTTCTTAGCCTGGTCGGCAATGACCGGGGCGCCGAGACTGACGTGGCGCCAGGCGGCCCATGCCTTCGGCATCGGCGCGCTGCTGCACGGCACCTATCTGGGCGGCGTCTTCATCGCCATCGATCTTGGCCTGCCGTCCGGGCCATCGGCCTTGATCGTCAGCCTCCAACCCGCGCTGACCGCCATTTTTGCGGCGGCCGTAGTGTCGGAACCGCTCAATGGCCGGCGCTGGCTTGGCGTCCTCCTAGGATTTTTGGGCGTCGGCCTCGTCACCGGCCCAAAACTTATCGGGCCGGAGGGATGGCCCGTGGCGGGCATCCTGTTTTGCATCGGTGCGCTCGTGGCGATCACGCTGGCGAGCGCCTGGCAGAAACGAGTTTCCGGTTCGATCGATCTGCGAACGGGCGGGGTTTGGCAGTATTGCGGCGGCTTGGCCATCGTTCTGCCGCTGGCGCTTCTCTTCGAAGATCAGGCGATCGCCTGGACGCCTGAGCTGGCATTCGCTCTATTTTGGATGATTATCGTTCTGTCTTTGGGCGCGGTCAGCCTTTACATGGCGCTTTTGGCGCGTGGTTCCCTGGTGGCGACGGCGTCGCTGATGTATCTCGTTCCCGCCGTAACCGCGCTGATCGCGTTTCCCCTGTTCGGCGAGCGCTTGTATGCCATACAGCTCGTCGGGCTCGTCGTTGCGGCGGTTGGCGTCGCACTCGTCACACGACGGTCGCAATCGCCTCACAGCTAGCCGAAAGTTGGAATTCGCAGGCTTGCCGTCGCCGTCCGGACTTGGTCTATTGTGCACTGCAACACGAATGAAAGAGGATCCCACGCCATGACCGCGCTTGCGGCCCCACAGCCTGAAACGCTCATATCCGATCTCGGCGCGGCAACCCACGCCGTCGACCGGTTGTTGGCCGATGCGGTACGCACCGTTCGGGCTCGGGTCGTCCACGACGGGAAAATTTCATCGGATCGGCTGGAAGCCGAGCAGCGCGCCGCGCACGGCCTCGCTTGGCTGGCAACCTATGTCGAGGTGATCCGGCAGCTCCACGCCTATGCCGAGAGGATGTCGGCCGCTGGCCGCTTCGGGGACATCGAAGCGCTCGTCGTTGCGATCGGTGCCGGAGAGTATCTCAGCCAGATCGTCGGCGGCATCCCTATCAGCCAGGGCGAAATGCTTCGCCTCGTCGACATGGGTGTCGGCGACGAGGCGCTTATGACGACGGCGGTGCGCGCGCTGATTGCAGACGGGAACACGGCTGAGAACCGAGCCGCCCTCGCGACCTTGATCGAGAACCGCGAAGGCGCGGCGACGATCGAGGACACGGGCCATGACGAGACGCTGGATGCGATCCGCACGGAGATGCGCCGGTTCAGCGAGGCGGAGGTTCTGCCCCATGCCCATGCCTGGCACCTCGAAAACGCTTATATCCCCTTCGAAGTCGTTGAAAAGATGGCCGAACTTGGCGTTTTCGGCCTAACCATTCCGGAGGATTTCGGTGGTCTCGGCCTTGGCAAGGAATCGATGTGCGTCGTGTCGGAAGAACTGTCGCGCGGCTATATCGGTGTCGGATCGCTCGGCACGCGCTCCGAAATCGCCGCCGAACTGATCCTGTGCGGCGGGACCGACGCGCAAAAAGAGACTTGGCTGCCCAGGATCGCCTCCGGCGACATCTTGCCAACCGCCGTCTTCACGGAGCCCAACACGGGCTCCGATCTAGCCTCGTTGAAAACGCGCGCCGTGCGCGAGGGTGATGTCTATCGCGTCACCGGCAACAAGACGTGGATCACCCATCCCGTGCGGGCCGACTTGATGACGCTTCTGGCGCGTACCGACCCGAACGAGTCGGGCTATCGCGGCCTGTCGATGTTTCTGGCGGAAAAGCCTCGGGGCACGGACGACGATCCCTTCCCCGCCGCAGGCATGACAGGCGGCGAGATCGAGGTCCTCGGTTATCGGGGTATGAAGGAATTCGAAATCAGTTTCGATGGATATGAAGTCAGCGCGAAGAACCTCTTGGGCGAGGCGGAGGGTCAGGGCTTCAAGCAATTGATGCAAACCTTTGAGAGCGCGCGGATCCAGACCGCTGCGCGGGCAATCGGTGTCGCTCAGTCGGCGCTCGACCTCGGGCTTCGCTACGCCCAGGAGCGAATACAGTTCGGTAAGCCGCTCATCCGTTTTCCGCGCGTCTCGGACAAGATCGCGATGATCGCCGTGGAGACGACGATCGCGCGCCAGCTCACCTATTTCGCAGCGCGCGAGAAGGACCAAGATCGGCGCTGCGACGTCGAGGCGGGCATGGCAAAGCTATTGGGCGCCCGCGTTGCCTGGGCGGCGGCCGACAATGCCCTGCAGATTCATGGCGGCAATGGCTTTGCGCTGGAATATCCGATCAGCCGCGTGCTGTGCGATGCGCGCATCTTGAATATATTCGAGGGGGCGGCGGAGATTCAGGCCCACGTGATCGCCCGGCGACTGCTCGACGAGGCGAACTAGATCGGAATCCTCCTTCGTCATCCCGGTCGCGGTGCAGCCCTTTTGGTGGTGCGCCGCAGAACCGGGATCGCTTCGTCTATGATGCTGAAGCTTTACTTTGAAGGATCCCGGATCAGCGCAGCAGCATTTCATGCAGCAGCGCGTCCGGGATGACGTATTAGCTACGTAGACTTGACCTTACTGCTCTCTAGCCCTCGAGACCATTCGGATAGATCACGGACTTCAGCGCGCTGTCGGCAAGGGCCGCCTGCATCTCGAAGGCTTCCGGCGCCTTGTCGAGGGGAAGGCGGTGGCTGACGGTTGCCTCTAGATCGACCTTGCCCGCCTCGGTTAGCGCGATGGCGCGGGGGTAGGTCTCGCCCATGCGCCTGGCGAACTTGATCGACAAGGCACGACGGCGCGCTTCGGCAGCGGGCAGCGTGTAATGATCGCCGTCTGGAATGCCGACCATCAAAACGCGGCCGCCGATCCGTGCCGCCGCAACCGCGTCGGCCATGCCCTCAGGTGCATTTGTCGCTTCAATCACCAAGTCGGCGCCACGTCCTGCGTTGAAATCGAGACTATCGCCGGCATGTGCGACAACCGCGTCCGCACCGTTCTTCAGCCCGTGATCGCGCCGATAACCGGCCGGATCGACAGCGACAATCTGACCGACACCGGACAACCGCAGAAGCTGGATCAGCCCGAGGCCGATCGGACCGCAGCCCAGAACCGTGACGGTCTCACCAAGTCTTGGGCGAACCAGATCGATCGCGTGAATGCAGACCCCGAGCGGCTCCAGCATGGCCGCATCGAGCGCGGAAAAGGTTCCGGGAATGGGAACGATGGCCTTTTGCGGCACATGCATCGTGTGGCGCATCGCGCCGTCGAACGGCGGCGCGCCGAGGAACTTGACGGACGGACAGAGATTGACATCGCCCCTGTGGCACCACTCACAAAGCCCGCAAGGATCGGCCGGGTCGATGGCAACAAGCGTGCCGCGCGTCAGACCGAGCGGCTCGCAATCCGCCGAAAGCGTCGCGGAGAACTCATGCCCCGGTACGAACGGAGACTGGATCCGCGCGGCGCCGATGGAGCCGTCCTTGTAGTAGTGAAGGTCGCTGCCGCACAAACCGACGGCGGCGATGTCGATAGCTACGGTCTCGTCATCGGCTGCCTCCGACGGCGCTGGACCGAGGCGAACGTCGCGCACGCCATGAATGTAGACTGCTTCACCCATGAACCTCACGCACCCCGGCCCAGGGTCGTGACCCTAGAGCGCGTCCCTGATCCGCTTATAGGCATTCGTCAGCTCTTCGCCGACCTTGGACAACGCCTCGCCGATGTCTTCAGCCGACTGCGACAGATTGGCCTCCGCCTCGAACCGGTTCCACTTGTCCTCCAGCTCGTCCCACTCGTCCTGCAAATCCTTGCTGGCGAGATGGAGTTTCAGCCTGATCTCGTCGCGCAACTGCTTCAGGTCTTCTGCCCATTTTTCAGCATTTGCCATGGTCGTCGTGCCTCCGTTTTGGTCGAATGGACGTGCTAAACGCTAACCCGTTGCCTGCCAACGCGTGACGGCTTCATCGTCCGATGCGCGCGCGTCGACCCAGTCGCCCTCTGTGCCGTCCGCGAAGTGCTCCTTCTTCCAAAACGGCGCGCGGGTCTTCAAGAAATCCATGAGATACTGCGCGGCATCGAACGCCGCCTGGCGATGCCGAGAGACGGCAATAACCGCGACGATGGTCTCACCAGGCGCGATCCGCCCGACGCGGTGAATGGCCGAGAGCCCCAACACCGGCCAGCGCGCGATGGCGTCGGCGGCGATTCGACCGATTTCGGTCTCCGCCATGCCGGCATAGTGTTCCAATTCAAGCGCCGCTAGACGATCGTCTTCGCTTCGGCAGTGGCCGGTAAAAGTCACCACGGCGCCGATATCGGTTGAGTCGATCGCGCTCGTCAGCGCGGTCGTTTCGGCGGACAGATCGATCGCGTGCTGCTGAATTGCGATCCGGGTCGGTATGGTCATCGACAGGGTCTCAGCCGCCAGTCATCGGCGGGAACAGCGCGATCTCGCGTGCCTCGCCGATAGCCGCATCGTGATCGGCATGGGTTTGATCGATGGCGGCGCGGATCGCGGCGACGTCGGAAAATGCGTGCTCGTACTCCGGCCCGCGCGTCTTGAGGTACTGCATTAGATCCGCGACAGTTTCGACGGAGTCCGGCAAGGCGATCTCCTCCTCCCCGCGCCCAACACGTTCGCGCAACCATGCGAAATAGAGGACTTTCACGACGCATCCCCCATCAGATGCCGAATTCCACCACGGAAATACTCATACCCGGTGTAGATGGTGACGATGGCTGAAATCCAAAGACCGGCGATGCCAACATCGGAAGTGATCGGCAGGATCTGGTCGCCGGTCGGGCCGACGACCAGAAAGCCGATCGCCGTCAATTGCAGCGTGGTTTTCCATTTGGCAAGCCACGTCACCGGCACGCTGACACGCAGTTCGGCAAGGAATTCGCGAAGGCCTGACACCAGTATTTCGCGCGACAGGATGACGGCTGCCGGAATTAGCGCCCAACCGGTGATCCGACCGATTGCGGCTAGCACCAACAAGAGAACACCGACCAGGAGCTTGTCGGCAATCGGGTCAAGCATGCGCCCGAGCGAGGTTTGAAGGTTCATCAGCCGGGCGAGGTAGCCATCGAGAAAATCGCTAACCCCAGCCGCGATGAAGAGAACGAGCGCAAGCCAGTTGCCGAAATTCGTGCCCCAATAAACAAGCCCCGCGATGACCGGCACGGCGGCGATCCGCCCATAGGTCAAGAGGTTGGGCAGGTTTACGAAATGGGTGCGGTCCCCGGTATCGGTCGTTGTCGTCATCGGCCTACTCGATGGAAGCGCAGGGCCAGACACACCACGCTTCGTCAAAGGGGTCAATAGCGCGGGTATCAGGCGCCCTCATGAAAATGGTCGTAGATCGCCTGCGCCATTTGCGCGCTCACGCCCTCAACCGCCTCCAGGTCGGTGATATTGGCGCGTGCCACGGCCTTGGCCGAGCCGAAATGGTGGAGAAGTGCCTTTTTGCGCGTCGGGCCGATACCGGAGATTTCATCGAGCGGGTTGGCGGCAATCGCCTTCTTGCGCCGTGCGCGGTGCGATCCGATGGCGAACCGATGCGCTTCGTCGCGCAAACGCTGAACGAAGTAGAGAACCGGATCGCGGCCGGGCAGTGAAAACGGCTCCCGATCCTCGGCAAAAAAACGCTCACGGCCGGCATCGCGATCCGGACCCTTGGCGATCCCGAAGGTGGCGATATCGGCGACACCGAGGTCGGCCATGACGGAGCGTGCCGCCGAAAGCTGGCCACGACCGCCATCGATCAGGACCAGATCCGGCCAGGCGGGCAGGGCCCCGTCGTCATCGATTTCCGCATCGCGCGGATGCTCCTTCAAGAGGCGCGAGAAGCGTCGGGTGAGCACCTCGCGCATCATGGCGTAGTCGTCGCCCGGCGCCAGGTCCGCGCTTTTGATGTTGAACTTGCGATACTGATTCTTCTGAAATCCTGCGGCGCCGGCAACGATCATCGCGCCGACCGGATTGGTGCCTTGAATGTGACTGTTGTCGTAAACCTCGATGCGGCGCGGTGCGCTATCGAGGCCGAAGGCCTCCGCAAGGCCTGAGAGCAACTTGTCCTGGGAGGCCGTGTCAGCGAGTTTGCGGCCGAGCGCTTCGCGGGCATTCGACAGCGCATGGTCAACGAGTTCACGGCGCGTGCCGCGTTGCGGGCGCGAAATCGCCACCTTGCGATCGGAGCGCATCGACAGCGCGTCTTCAAGCAGGCCGGCGCCGTCGAGCGGAGCGGAGACGAGGATCAATCCCGGACAGTCGCGATCGTCGTAGAACTGACCGATAAAGGCTTCCAACACCTCAGACGCGGTGTGGCTCCTGTCGCTCTTGGGGAAGTAGGCGCGGTTGCCCCAGTTCTGGCCTGTGCGGATGAAGAAGACCTGGACACATGTCTGCCCGCCCTCTTGATGGCACGCGAAAATATCAGCGCTTTCAACCCCGCGCGGATTGATGCCTTGATGCGATTGCGTGTGGGACAAGGCCTGAAGACGGTCGCGATAGATCGCGGCCGCTTCGAAATCGAGATTAGCCGCCGCCGCTTCCATCTGATGTGACAGATCGGCGCGGATCGCTTGGCTCTTGCCGGAAAGAAACGCTTTCGCTTCACCGACCAGTTCCGTGTAGCTGGCTGTGTCGATTTCGCCTGTGCATGGCGCCGCGCAGCGCTTGATCTGGTAAAGCAGGCAGGGGCGAACGCGGCTTTCGTAGACCGAATCGCTGCACGAGCGCAGAAGAAAGGCGCGTTGTAGCGCGTTGATGGTCCGATCCACGGCGCCGGCCGAGGCGAAGGGCCCAAAATAGCGGCCCTTGCGCCGCCGCGCTCCGCGATGCTTGAGGATTTGCGGCGCGACATGATCTTCGGCGATCAGGATATAGGGGAACGACTTATCGTCGCGCAGCACGACATTGAAGCGGGGCCGCAGCCGCTTGATCAGGTTGGCCTCAAGGAGCAGCGCTTCGGTCTCGGTCGCCGTCGTCACGAATTCCATCGCGGTCGTCGCCGAGATCATCCGCACGATACGATTGGAGTGGCCGGCGGTGCGGGTATAGCTCGTTACCCGCTTTTTCAGGTTCTTCGCCTTGCCGACGTAGAGCACCGTGCCGTCGTTGCCGATCATACGATAGACGCCGGGCTTGTTCGGCAGCCGTTGGACGTTGTCCGCGATCAGCTTGAGACCGCTGGCCAATCGGCCGCGCGGCGCGGCTTCGGCCGGTGTCTCTGAAACGGCTTGGCGTGAGTCGGACATGGCCACAAAGTGTGGCGATCGGTGACCAAGCGCAAGATGGGTGCCGGAGTTATTCCTTGGCGCCTAAGAAGTCCGGCGTTTCCCAGGCCAAATGCTGACCGCCGTCGACGGCAATCATCTGGCCGGTCAGCGACGGGGTGTCGATGATGTAGCGGACGGTGGCGCAGATTTCCTCAAGCGACGGTCCGTGTCCGAGCGGCACGAGCGAGGCTTGATTGGCAAAATCCTCCGTCGACTGACGCGTGTTGGCCAGTGTCGGGCCCGGCCCGATCCCGCACACCCGCACCCGTGGCGCCAGCGCCTGCGCCAGCGTGCGAGTCGCGGTCCACAGCGCCGACTTCGATAAGGTGTACGACATATAGGCGGGGGTCAGCCGCCAGACGCGCTGGTCGATCATGTTCACCACGACACCGCTCTCGTCATCGGGCAGCTGCGCGGCAAGCGCATCGGTCAGGTAGACAGGTGCGCGGACATGAACATTCATGTGCGCATCCCAGACGGCATCGTCGAACGCCCCCAGACCATCCGGTTCGAAAAGGGAGGCGTTGTTGACGAGCACCGACACCGGCCCGAGCGCATCGACCGTTCGCGGCAAAAGCGTGCGCACGGCATCGGCATCGGCCAGGTCGCACTGAACGGACGCGGCGTGTCCGCCAGCATTGCGGACGATCTGGCAGACCTCGTCGGCAGCATCAGCCGAGCCGTTGTAATGGACACCCACCGCGAAGCCGGCCTTGGCGAGATCGGTCGCGATCGCCCGTCCGATCCGTTTCCCCGCGCCGGTGACCAGCGCCGTTCCGGTGCGCCTAGCGGGCAACGGCGAGATCCACGGCCGACGTGTCGAAGACAGCGGCGATATAGGCGACATAGGCAACGACAAAAACAGCGCCAACGCCGAATGTGATCGGCCGGCGCTGCAGGACGAAGGGCATCAGCATCAAAGCGGTCGCCAGCATCACCCACAGATCGAGCTGCAGGATGGAGTGCGGAATCTCGACCTCGGTGACCAATGCGGTAATGCCCATGATCGCCAAAATATTGAACATGTTGGAGCCGAGCACATTGCCGATCGCCAGTCCGCTTTGGCGCCGAATGGCGGCCATGATGGTGGCCGCCAACTCGGGCAGCGACGTGCCGATGGCTACCACGGTGAGACCGATCACGGTCTCCGAGACACCCCACGTCGCAGCGATCTTGGTGGCGCCGTCAACAGTGAGATGAGCCGCGATCGGCAGGCCGATGACGCCGAGCGCCAGAAACAGAGCCATCATCCCGTAGCTATGAGGCACGCCCTCGACTCCGTCGATCGTCTCGACATCGGCATGCGTGTGTCCGCCACTCGCCGTCTTCATCGCCCGGCGCGCCGACTCAGTCAGGAACACCGCAAGGAGCGTGACCAGAACCACGCCATGAATCACGCCAAGGGGTCCGGCATAGCACAGCGCGATGAAGATGATGCTGGCCCCCAGCATGAACAGCGAGTTGCGCACGACGAAGGGCTGATTGCACTCCGTGGAATAGATCAGTGCCGGGATGCCGAGGACGAGTAGAATGTTGGCGATGTTCGACCCGACGACGTTGCCGACGGCTATGCCCGGAACGTCACGAAGCGCCGCTTTAATCGCAACGAAGAGTTCCGGTGCCGATGTGCCGAACGCGACAACCGTAAGACCGATGATGATGGGCGGGATATTCAGTCGCTCGGCAAGCGAAACGGCGCCTCGAACGAGAAGGTCTCCCGTGATCACCAGAAGAGCCAAACCGCTTGCCAGTATGAGATAGGACATCAAGAACGGCTCTTCGTCACGGCATCACGGCCATCTGCCCGGACCCGAGAGGCCGGTAGCGGATGCAAATTGCCTGGTTGTTTGCCGGTAGAGATAGGAAGCGTCGCCTCGATTGAAAGGGAACAAGTCCAGATTGGAAAACCTATCGTGAATGGATGCGTGGCCCGTTAATCCGGTGTTCACCGGCGTCATGCCGCAGGCGGCGCGGTTGAGGCAAACGCCGGAACTGCGGCATCGAAGTCGGTCAGCCAGGCGACTAGTTTAGGATGCTGGGTGCGCCAGGCGCCGGCGAAGCGCAAATCGAGATAGCCGAGCATCGCCGCCACTGCAATGTCCGCCACAGTTGGCGATCCGCGATAGGTCCCGGCCTCGGCCTCAAGCGCCGCCAGGCCGCGCACGACCTTTTCTGCCTGGCGGTCGACCCAACCGGCGTGTCGTTTCTCGGCGGGGCGAAACCGCTCTTCATAGACTTGCAGGAGACCGGCCTCGGCGATGCCGTCCGCCAGCGCTTCGCGGGTCAGAATTGTCCATCGATCCGGCCCTGTCGGAATGAGCGTCCCTGCGAAACGGTCGTTGAGGTAGGCGACGATCACAGCGGAATCGTAGATTGCCTCGCCCGCTTCGGTGATCAGTGTGGGAATCTTCCCAAGGGGATTTTGGTGCGCCAGATCGTCGTTCGGATCGGTCGTATCTGCTTCGATCACGGTAACCGCATCGGATTGACCCAAGAGATCGATGGCCATGCGAACCTTGCGAACGAACGGGGATGCGGGTGAGCCTCGCAGAACCATGGAGGGTGACGGCATCGAGCGGCCTTTCCAGGCGCCGATGCCGACGCCGATTTGCCTTAATGTTTAGAAACCGGGTTATGCCGGGTTTAATCCGCGGGCGCCAGTCTCGTTCCCAACAATCAATATGGTGGGAACGGAACAATGTTGCGAATCGCGCTCATGGGCCTCTTGGCCTATATCGTCGGTGGACCGACGTTCGACGGATATCGACCGCCAGTGCTCGGTCCAGCGCTCGTTGAACTGCATCGGGGTATCAACGAGGAGATTGTTGCTGGCGCTTTTATGGCGCGCCACGCCAGGTATGCGCACCACTCCGCGCGCGGCAGTATCGAAATCGCGAACTTCATCGACTAGTCGAGTTCGTCTCTGGCAGACAAGCGATGGGTGTCGCGTCGTTCAGTGCGGCCGGAGCTGGCTGCAGCCGGGCGCATAGGCGCGGAAGTAATCGAGCCCGGAGACACAGAACTCCAGGCCGCCGCCGAGTGGCGGGTGTCGGTCATATGAAATCATGTAGTAGACCGGATAATGACGCCCGTCTGACATGAGGGCGTCGGCTTGGCAGAAACGGCGATCATGGAACTGCGGTTCGGCAGGCCGAAACGCGTACTCACGCGGATTGCTCAGCTCGGCGATCTGCAAATCGCGGTTGAACGTGGTGCGCTGCGCCCAATTGAACCGCTTGGCAATCTTCCGCGTGATGCCGCGGTCATCGCATTGCTGATCGGGCCACAAGGCGAGCCCAACGCGCTTGTGCGTGCCGGACGACAAATCGGCGGCAGCGGCGGTCGTCGCTGACATGAGGGCAAAAGCGAAAAGAGCAGGCAGAATCGTGCGCATCGTCATCCCCTTCGATTCGCGATGATCGCCTGGAAATGTCAACGACCGGTAACCGGAAGCACGATCATCGGACTACGGCCGCACGCCTTGGCAAGGACATCCGCGCCACAGCGCCGAAATCGGCCTTCGCGGGTCAGGCAGACGCGAATTTCATCGAGCCGGCGCCCTTCGCATGTAAGGACGAACATGTCTGACATAAGCCCCAGATTGGCGGCGCCGACGCGCGCTTTCAGGTCTTCGCGCTCGAAGCTCGCCTCCCGGCGCGGATCGCTGAGAACGACGGGCAGCTTCACCTTCGACCAGAAATCGTGGGCGGTGTCGAAATAGACCTCCGGCGCCAGGCCGGTGCAGGTGCCGTGCTTACGCCACTGATAGGCCAACAGCCCGCGATCCGGCGTCATCGCATCGTAGGCATCCAGAAGGGCCGCCGGCAACCTGAGCGGATGGCTGGTGGAACAAAATTCTGGCCAGCCGCGCTCGTATTGCGGCCAGAGCCCATGGACGATGGAGTCATGCTGCTCACGGCATTGTTCGCTGTTGCGATTGCGGTCCGACTGCGCGCAGTGGGTCGGCGACCATGATAGCGACAAAAGATAGTAATCGAAGTCGCCGGCCTCGCCGGTCGAGGTTTGCGCGGCGGATGGTGGCACAAGGCAGATCGTGAGACATGTCCAGACCGTTAGCGCGATCCACGGCAACGGACGCAGCGACTGTGTCTGCATCAACCGCGTGGGCTCCACCGATCAAGATGCGACATGTGGAGGCAGGGGCGCTCTGAAAACTGCCACGAGGTGTTGTTGAGCACGCGGCTGCACGTCGCCTGGCGACCCCGGATGCAAACCGTCTCGCCGAACAGATAATCGTCGCCATCGAACCGGCAGGTGCAGGGGCGCGGCGAAATCGCTTGCCGTTGCGCGTCAACCACGCGTGGCTTGACGGATGGCGCAAGCGGGTCGGTGACCGCCACACCGGGCGCGACAGAAACCGTCAACACGATGCTCATCATCGCGATCAAGGGCCATCGGGCTGACCATGCCATGGCCGGAGCGTAGCATAAGTCCGATCCATTTGCGACCGGCGGCTTTCAAATGTGAGACAATCCCGCTAGGCAGGCGTTTGCCGACCTTCACTCCCGATTCGGAGCCTCCATGTCGTCTCTTCGCGCCGAAATCGTCCCTGTCACGCCGTTTCAGCAGAATTGCACATTGCTCTTCGACGACACGACCAAGATCGGCGTTGTCATCGATCCCGGCGGCGATGTCTCCGAAATCGAGGCGGCGATCGCCAACGCGGGCCTGACGATCGAGAAGATCGTGCTAACCCATGGCCATATCGATCATGCCGGCGGTGCGATGGATCTGAAGGATAAGCTGGGTGTCGAGATTGTCGGGCCGCACGAGGACGACGCGCTCCTGTTGGGTGGACTTGAGGCACAAGCGCAGATGTTCGGCCTGCCGCCTGGATCGGTGCGCAACGTGACTTCGGACCGTTGGCTGCAAGAGGGCGAAACGCTGGAGATGGCCGGCGTGACTTTCGACATCTACCATTGCCCGGGCCACAGCCCTGGATCGGTGGTGTTCGTCAACACCGCGATCAAGTTCGCAATCGTTGGCGACGTGCTCTTCAACGGCTCTATCGGGCGAACCGATCTGCCGGGCGGCGATCATGCGGCGCTGATTAGCTCAATCAAATCGAAACTGCTGCCGCTTGGCGACGACATTGGTTTTTTATGCGGTCACGGTCCCGGATCGACCTTCGGTGCCGAGCGCCGATCAAACCCATTCCTGGTCTGATCGGGCCCGACACCGACGGTTTGGAGGTCCAGACGTAACTTTTCGTCAGCGGCAGAGTTTACGCACGCCGGAATAGCTCAGGAACGTTCCTGAAGCAGGATCAAACGACCGGTACTTCGCGGAGCAGTAGTGATACCACTCGTCCGTGTAGGGTGCCGGCCGACCGTGGTAAACCCGATGCGGCCGATGATGACGATAGACCGGGCGTGGCTCATGATAGATGACGCGGCGCTCATAGATCACTCGGCGCGGCGGATGATAGTAGGTGCGCGGCCGGTGATAGTGACGATTCGACGAGCCGGCAATGATTGCGCCGAGCGCCAATCCGGCAACGCCCGCAGCGATCGCCACTCCGGCTCCGTTACCGCCGTGATAATGGTGATGATGCCGGCTCCGGTGGCCAGCTTCGGCGGCGGCCGGCAAGGACAGGGCGCCGATGGCGAACGTCATCGTCAGTGCGATGGCGCGAGTGGTGCGATTCCAGATCATGGCTGTCTCCTCGTGATTTCGCCCCGTGGCGTCATCGAATCGAGGGAACTGTAGGAAAGTCTAGCTGAACCGGAAATGAACGACCATGAACGACGCTGTGACCGCGGCACTCAGCGGGTCGTCAACGCAAAACGGCGCCCCGTGGGGCGCCGCCGAAATCCTAGGATTTTTGCCGATTACATCAGCTGAAGATTGACCGCCTTCGGGCCCTTGCCGCGCTTATCCGGCTCGGTATCGAAAGACACCTTCATACCCTCGTCGAGAAGTGGGATACCGGACGCCTCGACAGCGGTGATGTGGACGAACACGTCCTTGCCGCCATCATCCGGAGAAATAAACCCAAAACCCTTCTGGGTATTGAAGAACTTGACAGTACCTGTGGACATCATCTGGTCCTTTCGCAGTGGTCGAGACCGCGCCGTGGCGCGGGGAGCGGGTATCGGTCGAGGCTGAGGAAAGGAACAGTTCGTGTTTCGGCCAACATCGGCTTATTCGCCGCCCAGTCATACCGTCCGAAGGATTATTCAGCGCTTCGGCCCGCCGCAGTCCAGTCAATCAGGGGTCTCTGACCCGTCCGCCGCTAGCTGTGATGGATTTCCGGCGGTTTTGCAAGTGAAATCAATGTGACAAAACCGCGTCAATTCTTTGTCACGACGCAGGCCGCGCCGGCTGACCGGAGCTTTCGACAAAGGGATTCCGCGGCATTTCGCGAGTCGGCGCCGAGCCGCACGGCCTGGACCGGACGGCGACCTCGACCGCGTTGCCGGTCGGCGACAACCATGGGCACGCGGTCGCCGACGATGCGACTGTAGCGCTTGCGAATGCGCTCGAATGCGGCCAAAGCCTGGGCGCGAGAGTGATGGCCGGCGACTTGAACGCCCCACGGCTGCCACGTTGGCGATTTCACGAGCGGCGGCAGGCGACGGGTGCCGAGCGCGGCGATACGGGTAGGGCAGTCGGTCGCGTCCTCGGTCTGCGCCACAGCTTCGCCCGATGACCAAGCGGCAGCCGGCTGGCCGGTGATCACATAGACGAAATTCTGTGTCTCATGCGGCAGCGACGAAGTCCCGGCAAGCCAGCGCGCGACCCGATCGGGTCCAGCATTGTATCCGGCCGCCGCAAGGCCCCAATTGCCGAACGTGTCATGAAGCTCGCGTAGGAAATGTGCGGACGCGGGAAGCGCTTGCTCCGGGTCGAAGGGGTCCTTCAAACCGCGTTCTTGGGCGGTATAAGGCATGAACTGGGCAATACCCTGCGCGCCCTTGGGCGAGACGGCATTGGCATTGAAACGGCTCTCGGTCCAGATCAGGCGGGTGAAGAAGTCCTTCGGGACGCCATGGGCATCCGCCGCGCCGTCAAGCATTCGACACAAGGTCGCCGTGGCGTCGGCGGGATTGGCGACGGTGGTGGCAGTCGCCGGACCGGCGGGGGCGAGCGCCAGCAAGAAAACGGTCGGTAAGGACAGGCGATAGGCCATCGGAAGCGCCATGGGTGGGTAGTATTCGAGGCGAACGAGGTCCGAACACTAGCTGCAACGCATTAAAGATTCATCTGGTTCGCGTGTAGCGCAGTCATGGATTCGAACAGTGAATCGCAACGTTTCAACCAAAGATATTTGCAAGATTATTTTCATGGGTTGAGTTTCCCAAATTATACACGCGTACCTAGTGTGATCTTGCTAACCATACGCGCATCGAGAACTGTCAAAAACCGAACAATTTGTTGCGTTCCGTAACGTCGTCAGCCAGAGTATCGTAAACGTTTCCTTAATGGCGCGCGCACCGGCGTTTTGGTTTGTGGGCTGAGGACAACGGGACAGGGGCACCGACGCACATGCGCGATGGAGTAGGCTCAGGCTTTTCCGGCGATTCGACCGTCATCACGGTCGATGGCGGCACGAACGTTCTGCCGTTTCCCGATGCTGACGCCATGTTCAAGGGCCACTATCAGCGGCTCGGCGGTGATCTTCAAATCACCGGGCCTGACGGTGCCACCTATCTGCTGATCGACTATTTCGATAGCGCTCACCCACCGACTCTTTACTCCTCGAACGGTGCGATCCTGCACGGACGCACGGTCGCAAAGCTGGCCGGACCGCAAGCCCCCGGCCAGTTCGCCCAATCCAGCGCCGGCGGCGGCAACGAACCAATCGGTTTCATCCAGACGGCGGACGGCACGGTCACCGTTTTGCGTGCCGATGGAACGACCGCACAGCTTTCAACCGGCGATCCGGTCTTCCAAAACGATGTTGTCTCGACTGCGGAAGGAAGCGGCGTCGGGATCGTCTTCATCGACGACACCATTTTCACAATGACGGAAAACGCTCGTTTCGTGCTGAACGAGCTGATCTACGATCCGACCAGCACCGACAACTCCCTCGTCGTCGACATCGTCCAGGGCACTTTCGCGTTCGTCACCGGCCATGTCGCCGGAACCGGCGGAATGACGGTCGAAACCCCGGTTGCGACGATGGGCGTTCGCGGGACAACCATCCTGGGCGACGTTGCCGTCGATACGGGCGCTTCGGATTTTTATCTTCAGTCCGAAGGAGACAGCTTCACGGTCTATGAGAAGGGCACGACAAACATCATAGCCGTGATCACGTCGACGGACATAAAGATCTCCGTCTTGTCGGTTGCCGGTCAGTTCTTCGAAGCGCCGCAGACCTTCCAGGACATCAACGACACCCAGGCAATTTTGAACTTCTTCGCGCAGGTCAACAGCGAATATCTGGCCAATCCGGTCGTCGCGCCAGCCCCGGAACCGGTCAATCAGAACGGCGACGACGCGCCCGACGAGACCGAAGCGACCGACGAGGTCGAAGAAGGCCAAGTCATTGACGGCGCGACCCAGCAGATCCAGCTCGCGCTCAATCAGGTCCAAGAGCTGATCGGCGACACGCTCGGGGAGGATTCGGAACTAGGGCTTGGCGAGACGGGCGAAGTTCAGGACCTTTTGAGCAATTTGGAGAATGAAGGCTTCGCGCCCGATCCCTTCGCGCTAACCGAACCCCCTCAGGTTCCGCAGCAGGACCCCGATCCGGTCAACGCCCTCGCGTTCTCGGTGCTGACCGATGAGGACTCGGAGGCCTCTGGCGACTTCTCAGTCAGTAATCCTGGAGCGGGAACGACATTCCAAGTGGTCAGCCAGCCGGTAGCGGGTGTGGTGACCGTCTCCGGAAACACGTTCACCTACGACCCGCAAGGCGCGTTCGACGCTTTGTCGGAGGGGGAAACGACGTCGGTCTTTTTCACCTACACGGCGACACAGGGCGGCAACACATCGCCGCCTGCCACAGTCGAGGTCGCCGTTGAAGGTATCAACGACGCACCAACGATCGATGTGCCCAATCTGGCGGGTCTGGCGACAAACGAGGATCAGTCGATTCAACTCTTCGGCTTCTCGTTCAATGACGTTGAAAACGATCCAGTCACGGTGTCCGTCTCAGCGCAATCGACGATAACGCTGAACGGCTTCAATCCGGACGGCACCAAGACGCCTGACCTGCTGGCCCTGGAAGCCCAGTTCGGCGCAGCGACGTTCATCACCGGCGACGGCGTCGATGATGAGGCTCTGTCGGTTTTCGGGCCGACGAACGTCATCAATTTCATGTTCTCCGGCTTCATTTACACGCCGACGCCGGACAGCCAGGATCCCGGCGGTCTGAGCCTGTCGGTTTCCGACGGTTCGCTGACGACAACCACGAACGTCACCATTGCAATCGACGCGCAGCCCGATGCCCCGACCGTCCCAAATCTCGGGTTTGCCACTACGGGCGAAACGGCGCCGATCACCGGAGCCTTCCAAGGCTTCGACGCGGATCCGGGCGATACCCTGACGTTCAATTTGCTGACGGTCCCCGGCCAGGGCACGTTCACGAACAATGGCAACGGCACGTTCACCTTCGATCCGGGCGACGCATTTCAGTCGCTGGGAGCGGGTGAATCGCTCACGCTCACAGCGACTTACCAAGCCGAGGATTCAACGGGCCTGACATCGAATGTCGGGGTCATCGCCATCACGATTCCTGGCGAGAACGATGCACCGGATACGACCCCCATCGATGCGGGCGCGGTCAGCGAGGATGATGCGCCGATTGTCATAGACCTCCTTGCAGGTCAGTCGGATGTCGACGGCGATGGGCTTTCCGCTCTCAATATCGTTGTCACGGACGACCTCGCCAATCCCGTGTCATTTGTGCCCGACCGCGATGGAACCATCACAATCGATCCATCGCAATTCGACGCGCTGAATGACGGTCAAAGTCGCACCCTTACCGTCAGTTATGACGTCTCCGACGGCACCACCAGTACGGCGAATACGGCGACCCTGGTCGTCAATGGCGTGACGGACAATCTGCCGCCGGATGCGGTGGATGACGATCTGGTCGTGACGACGCCGAAGGTTGGGTATTTCGAGACATTCACCGGCCAGGGCGAGCTGTATCATGTTGATGAGATCGACGAAGTTGGCTTTGTCCCAATCCAACTGTTCGATCTTTCCGCTGCCGAGTTAAACGGTATCGACATTCTCTACATGACCAATCTGTCGAACAACGATTTCGGCGAGATGACACCAATCCAACAAGCTAACATCAATGCGGCGGTAGCAGGGGGATTAACGCTGATCTTCCATGATCGCTATGTTGATCAAGCGGAATTTGTGCTGCCTGGACTCAACGGAGCGACTTCAATCGTTCGTGATTTCAGCGACAGCACAAACATAGAACTGTTGGATGACAACCATCCAATCGCACTTGGTGTGGGTGGTGTTGTAACAGACGCTTCTCTCGACGGCGGCAATCACTCTAATCATGGCTTCGCCGATGTCCCGACATTACCCGCGGGCAGCAATGTCATTCTCACGCGATCTAGCCCCGATGAGGCTGTCACATTCAGCTATTCTTCCGGTTTGGGGACCGTCTTTTACTCGACCATCCCACTCGACCATTACCTGAGCGAATCTGGATCGCCTACAGTCAATGCGGCTATGTCGGACTATGCTGTCAATCTCCTCGAGTTTGCGGGTGAAGAGCTAGGTCCGAGCGTCATCACCGACGAAGATTCAGCCGAAACCATCTCCCTTGCAACACTGCTTGCCAACGACACCGATCCCGACGGCGATGCGTTGTCGATCATCAGCGTCTCGCCGGTCAGCAACCTGGGTGCGGCGGTCAGCCTGAATGGCGTGATCACCTACGACCCGAGCGGGGCCCTTGACTACTTGGATCCGGACGAGATCGCGACGGACACGTTCACCTACACGATTTCCGACGGCAATGGCGGCACCGACACAGCGACGGTGTCGCTCTCCGTCACAGGTATTGACGATCCCGTCACCGCCAACGAGGACTTTTTTCTCGTTCCGGTCAATACCACGACCGATCTCGATGTGCTCGCCAATGACAGCGATCCAGATGGAACCGCTGTTGTAAGATTTCCGGGCGGATTGACGACATCCCAGACCTTCCGCGGTGGCACCGTTGCGGTCAATGCCGACGGCAAGATCAGCTACACACCGCCGCCAGATACGCTCGGCGTGGACGATTTCGATTACACGCTGACCAATGACGACGGCACGGTATCGACCGCGACTGTCGAGATTTGCATCGAGCCGACGATAACCATTGATCAGTTGGTGCTCGGGACACCGCTTGACGACTTCCTGTTCGGTGGCCTCGGCAACGACATTATCGACGGCGGCCTCGGCTATGATGAATTTGTTGGCAGCCAAGGCGACGACACATTTCTGGGGGCCGGAGCGTGGGGCTCAGGGGACAACGGCCAGATCAACTATCTGCTCGAATGCGGACCGAACGGTGTGCACATCGAGTTTATCAGCGTGAACACGGCGACCATCTACGACACATATGGGTTCGTCGATAACGCGATCGATGTCTGGAACTATGTCGGGACAATGCAGGACGACACGATTGTGTTCGACGATGCACTCCCAATTGCGACGGATGAGGGCTTTTTCTTCGAACCATTCGGTGGCGACGACTATGCCGACGGCAATGGCGGCTGGAATGGTCTGGGTTACGAAGGAAATCAAGTATTCGATCCGCCCGCCGGCATCGACGTTTACTGGGACCGCACGGACTATGCTGGTCCGACCACCAACCTAAGTGACAATCCGCTGGACGATACCCTTGGGCTCGTCATCGATCCGTACGGCGATTTCGATCTGTTCCGAGACATCGAAGCCGTCAACGGCACGCAGTTCAACGATACCTTCTACGGCAACGAAGACTACAACCGGATGCGCGGTCTGGGTGGGGTCGATAACTATTACGGCACGCTGAATGGAATTGAAGAGCTTGACTTCCGCCGTGACGCCCAAAACGGCGGCGGACAGTCGATCTTCACAAACTTAGGAACCACAGCCGTCTTTATTCCCGCTCTTGTTGGGGTGTTGGTTGATGGTATCCCGGATGACGGGTGGCTGGACGGGCAGACGGTCATCGACGGCTTTGGAAATTCCGAAGTCGCTACGGACATCGACTGGGTCCGCGGTGACTCGACGAATGATGTCTTGGTCGGCTCGGGTGGCGACAATCGCCTGCGCGGCGAAGGCGGCGATGACGACCTATTTGGCTTGACGGGAAGCGACAGATTAGAGGGCGGTGAAGGCGACGACTGGCTCGAGGCGGGCGACGAAGCAGACATCGACTTCTCGGAACCGTCAGACAAGCTGCGCGGCGGTGAAGACAACGATACGCTAGTTGCCGGCTACGGTCGGCCAACCAATATGATCGGTGATCAAGGTGATGATATACTTGATGGCGTCGATACTTACCAAAATGGCTATGACGCCTTCGTGCGCTATATCGACGAAAACGGTCCGTTCGGCATTGCCATAGAATTCACCGCACCTGGTATTGCGACTGTCCTCGATACCTACGGCGATACCGACACGATCAGGTACATTTCGGAAATCGCCGGAACACTGCAGAACGACACGCTCCTGTGGGACGGCTCGATCGGCGGATACGGTGGCGGTGAAACCGATGTGGCCTTGCGGCCGTTCGGCGGCCACGACTACATTAAAGTCAATCCAGCGAACTATAACGAGCTTAAATACAACCAGGATATCGAGTACGGCGGCACTGCACCAATCACCGCCTATTGGGATTCCGCCGACTTCAGCGAGATATTGCCAGGTCCGTGGGCTTCCGGTCTGGACCCGTGGGGCGATCCTCTGGTCGGGACTTTTGGCATCGTTGTTGACCCATTCGGCGATTTCGATTTGTTCCAAGGCATAAACGTAATTCGCGGCACGGCCTTGAACCTTGGTGATATGCTCGTTGGCGACAGCGGCGACAATTGGTTCCAAGCTCTGATGGGGCCAGATGTGTTCGATGCAGGCTTTGGCTTCGACACGATCGATTACCGTGAATTCGGCGATGTCGGTCGTTCGCAAGGCATCGTCGCCGATCTCGAAGAGGGATTTGTCGAAGACGGCTTCGGCAATACTGCTCTCATCTACGACGTCGAGGCGGTTATAGGCACCGATTTCGACGACGTGCTGATCGACGGGGTTGGGTTCAATTTCTTGGAAGGCGGATCGGGCGCCGATCAATTCGTCCTCGTCGACGATTTCAGCGTCGATGAGCTTTTCGATGTGAGCCATTCTGACGGCGATGAAGTCAATATCTTCCAATTGATTGTCGACGCATTTGAAACTCCGGCCGATATCAACTTGGCTTTTGAGGAGGAACTGCTTTCGTTCGTTGAGGTCGTCGATACCGGCGGCGGGAACAGTGAGTTGTGGGTCCGGTCCGAAGATCCCTTCGAAGGGGAGATCGCCTTCTTCGAGACGGTCGCTGTGCTGAACGGCATCCAAGACGGCGACGCGGTTACGATCGCGTTCGACGAGGTTGGAGACGTGACAGCCAACGCATATGCCTACGCACCTGAATTGACCTGATCCTTCCAAATCGACCCAAACTGATAGGCCTGGCGTGTCACTCCGGCGCGCGTCATGTTGCCGTTGGGTGACTCTGCGCGTGAATCGGACTCCGCTTCAGCCCTCTCGCATTGATGGTAAACGCCCAAATTGCTAAGAAATACGGGGCGTTAAACGAGTGGGGTGCGGCGTATGCCGGCCGCGTATGTATTGAAGCGGGGACCTGTGCTAGCCGCATTGGTGGTGGCGCTGGCGGCGTTTGCCGCTGCGCCCGCCGATGCCGATTCAATCGGCGAAGTTGTCCGCGATGCTGTCGAGTCCAATCCTCTGATCGGCGAGGCCGCCGCCAATCGGCGCGCCATCGACCACGAAGTCGATCAGGCGCGGGGCCTCTACCTGCCGCGACTCGATCTGGACAGCTATGCTGGCCCGTTCAAATATGACCGCGCGTCTTTGAGCGATGACGACAACAAGGAATGGCGGCTATCGAAATCGGTCGGCCTGACGCTCCGGCAAACACTGTTTGACGGATTTTTCCGCGCCAACGAGGTCTACCGCCAGTCCGCGCGGGTCAACGGCGCCGCGCTGCGCGTGCTTGAGCGCGCGGAGGTCGTGGCTCTTGACGCGGTAGAGGCCTATGTTGATCTGGTCCGGCACCATCGCATTCTGGGTCTTGCCGACCAGAACATCGCCGCGCATCGTTCGATCGTGGCGCGGATCGCCGACCTCGCCGAGGCCGGAACGGCCACCGAGGGCGATCTTTTCCAGGCGGAGCAGCGCTTGGCCGCCGCCGAAGCCATCCGCACCGATGTCTTGCGGGCGCTGGGCGAGGTACAGGCACGGTTCAAGCGCGTGGTTGGTCGCAAGCCCGGTCAACTCAAAGCACCCAGCCGCCCCCCGACCGGCATCAGAAGCAAGCACGACGCCGTCGTGTTGGCGCGCGCCCAGCACCCGTCGCTGAGAGCGGCCGAAGCCGATATCGAAACCTCGCGAGCCGAGTTCTATCAGACCAAAGCGCTCTTTCTGCCGCGTGTCGAGTTGGAGGGTCGCGGACAGCTCGGTCAGGACATCGGCGGAACGCCTGGTAACAACAACGAACTCTCAGCCCGGGTCACGCTCAACTGGAATCTCTTCAACGGCGGCATCGACAAGGCCCGCAAGCGCGAGCGGCGCGAACGTCTGATGGAAAGCGAGATTAGGCGCGATAGGCTGCGCCGCAACGTTGACGAGGCGGCCGAAAGAGCATTCTCCGACGTCTTCACGAACGATCTGCGGCTTCAGGTGTTGCGTCGTGAGTCCGCAAAAGCGGTGCAAGTCCGCGCCGCCTATGTCGAAGAGTTCGAAGCCGGCTTGCGCAGCCTTCTCGACCTGCTCGACTCTGAAAACGCGGTCTTCAATACGCGGGTTCAGCAGGTCACGTCGGAATCGATCGCCATCTTCTCGCGCTACCAGCTGATCGCGGCGACCGGCGCTCTGCTCGACACGTTCGGGATTGCGGCACCTGCCGGCGCAGTTGTCGACGCCTCCGACCGGCGGTATCGTCCGATCGGAGCCTTCACACTTGAACCGCTGCGCAAGTGGTAGAGACAACGATCCGACCAGGCGACGAATCATCGTTCGACGCACCCTCCGCCGAGCTTGATCCAGAAACACCGGAAGTCGAGCAGAGGGCCGACCTGGCCGACGCGATCGTCTGGCTCGCGCGATGGCATGGTTTCGCGCCGGTGCGCAGTGATATCGTGCACGGAATTCCGCAGACCGACGACGGCCCGTCCTTCGGCCATCTCAGCGACATGGGGCGGCGCTGCGGCCTCGATCTAAAAGCGGAGCGCGCCGCACCGCACCGCATCTCGCCGGTGACGCCGCCGGTCGCGGTTTTCAAGAAGAGCGGCGAAACGGCAATCATCACGCGGATCGATTCGACGCGCCATGAGGCCCACATCGTCGATCCGCTGTCCGCGCACCTGGAACCCGTTCGTGTCCCGATCGCGGAGCTGCGCGGGTTCCTAAAGCCGTTCGTCGTTTACGCCGTTCCGGACCGTTCGCTCCTGGCGTCCGGAGACACCGATCCCTCGTTTGGCCCAACGGAATTTCAAGGACACTGGTTCTGGTCGGCCGTGCGTCGGTTTTGGCCGAACTATGTTCAAGTGGTCATCGCGGCCTTTTTGATCAATCTTCTGGGTCTCGCCCTGCCACTGTTCATCATGAACGTCTATGATCGGGTCATTCCCAATCTGGCGATCCCGACATTGTGGGCGCTGACGGCCGGCGTCGCCCTGGCGATCGTGTTTGACGCGATCCTTAAGCTTCTGCGCGCCCGGATCGTCGATGAGACCGGCCGCCGTGTCGACATGACCGTCGCTGGGCGACTGTTTGACAAGGTGGTCGGCCTCAAGCTTGCTGGCCGGCCGGAGTCCGGCGGCGCTTTTGCCAGTCGCATGCGCGATTTCGACGCCGTGCGCGATGTCTTGACCTCATCGAGCGTGGTCGCGGTGACGGACCTGGTGTTCATCGGGATCTTCTTGTGGGTGCTGTGGTGGCTCGTCGGACCGCTGGTGCTCGTCCCGATGATTGCGGTGCCGGTTGTCTTGGTCCTGACGCTACTCATTCAGGCTCCCTTGTCGGCGGCCCTTGCGCGGACGCAGGCCGATTCCGCCACGCGCCAGGGCATACTCGTTGAAACGCTGACCGGCATTGAATCGCTCAAGGCATCGGGCGCGGAAGGATGGATGCGTCGGCTTTGGGATCATGCCGTGGCCGCATCCAGCCGCGCCTCGGCGCGGTCGCGATTTTGGGCGACTACAGCCGTGGCGATCGTGGCGTCGACCGGGCAGATCGTCGCCGTCACGATCATCGTCTGGGGCGTGTTCCTGGTGATCGCCGGTGAAATCACAGTCGGCGCGCTGATCGCCGCCAATATTCTCGCTGGGCGCGTCTTGGCGCCCTTGTCGAACGTTGCGCAAACCATGACCCGCATTGGACAGGCCAAGGGAGCGCTTTCGGCACTCAATCGGGTCATGGCGCAGGAGGGGGAAACGGGTGCCGGCGGCGGTGGTCAGGCCATTGAAGGCGCTGTGGCGTTCTCAGGCGTCACCTTCACCTATCCAGGTGCGCCGCTCCCTGCACTCAAAGACGTTTCGTTTTCGGTCAAGCCCGGTGAACGCATCGGGGTTGTTGGTCGCGTCGGCTGCGGCAAGAGCACGCTCGGTCGCTTGATTTCCGGGCTCTACGCCGCGCACGACGGCCTTGTTTCCATCGATGGTCTCGACATTCGACAATACGGCGTGGCCGGCTTGCGGGATGCCATCGGCTATTGTCCGCAGGAACCACACCTGTTTTCCGGGACACTGCGCAGCAACATCGTTATGGGGCGCCCGTTCGCCAGCGAAGATGCGCTTCAGCGCGCCGTCCAGATGTCCGGCGTGGCGGCGTTCGCCGGCGACCATCCCGAAGGCCTTGCGATGCCGATCGCGGAGGCCGGACGGTCGCTGTCGGGAGGACAGCGCCAGGCGGTAGCACTGGCGCGTGCGTTGTTGCGTGAGCCGACCGTTCTGTTCCTCGACGAGCCGAGCGCGTCGATGGACACGCGGACCGAGGCCGCGCTCATGGCAAGTCTCGCCGAACTCGGTCGAAGCGGATTGACTCTGTTTATCGCCACCCATCGCCACAAGCTCTTGGACGCGGTCGACCGGCTACTCGTCTTCGAAAAGGGACGCCTGGTCGCCGATGGGCGAAAGGCGGATGTTCTCGCCGAACTCCGCAGGCTAGGTCAGGAAGCGCAAGATGCGAAGATCTGACGAACGGTTCGCCAACGACATTCGCGCCGCCTTGCAGCGCAGGGGCCTCATCTCGGGTTGGCCGATCCTGATCGTGATCGCGGCGATGATGGCCGGCGGAATCGTCTGGGCACGCCAGGCTGTCGTGCAAGAGGTGACGCGCGGCAGCGGCCGTGTCATCCCGTCGAGCCAGGTACAAATCGTGCAGTCGCTCGAAGGCGGCATCGTCGCCTCGATCGAGGTTGCCGAGGGCGATCGCGTCACCGCGCAGCAACCTTTGATGCGCATCGACGACACGACGTTTTCCTCGGAACTGGGCGAAATTCGCAATCGCGAGGCGGCGCTCACCACGCGTCGCATTCGCCTTAAAGCCGAGGTCGCCGCCAGAGACCCGGACTACGCAAACACAGACCTCCCCCCCGAACTGATTGCGCAAGAGCAGGCCTTGCTCACGGCGCGCCGCGCGGCGTTGCGCCAGGAAATCGCCGTTGCCGAGCAACAACTCGCGCAACGCAAAATGGAGCGCGCGGAGATCGAAACCCGGTTGACTGAAACCGAAGGCACCCTGGCGCTCATCGGAGAGGAATTGGCCCTGGCGGAGGCCCTTCGGCGACGCGGCAATTTCCCGCAAATCGAACTGCTGCGCTTGCGCCGACAAGCACAGACCGAAAAGCGCGAGCAGACCGTTTTGGAGGCTGCCTTGCCGCGTACGGCCGCAGCCATCAGCGAAGCCGAATCGCGGATCCAAAGCCTAGTCGCTGCCTTCACGGCGCGCGCCGCTGAGGATCTCGCACGCGCCGTCGCCGATCTAAAGGTCATCGAGGAGACGATGCGCGCCGCGCAGGATAGGGTGCAGCGGACCGTATTGCGCGCGCCGGTCGACGGCATCGTCAACGCACTGCCGGTCACGACCGTTGGCGCGGTGGTCCAACCCGGCCAGAGTGTCGTTGAAATCGTTCCCGTCGATGATCGGTTGCTGATCGAAGCGGAAATCCGGCCTCAGGACGTGGCCTTCATCCGACCGGATCAACCTGCTTCGGTAAAGGTCACGGCCTATGACTATACGATCTACGGCGACCTCGCGGGCCATGTCGATCGCATCGGAGCCGACACGACCACCGACGCGGAGGGCCAGACCTTTTACCGAGTCATCATTCGAACGGATGACGGCGCCCTGGGCTCGCCCGAGGAGCCGCTGCCGATCATTCCAGGCATGGTCGTTGAGGTCGACATCTTGACCGGTGAGAAGACGGTGCTCGCCTATCTCCTGACACCGGTCAACCGCGTCACGTCGGAAGCGCTCAGGGAACGATAGTTGCCGGGCCGGAAGGCGGCGTGCACTAGCCCTGATGCTCTGGACCGATCCCCTGGAACATGGCGCGCAGGTCGACCGTGGACCGCTTCGCGACGTCATGGAAGTTCTTGTCCAACCAGGCCGATGCTGTTTCGCGCCCGACATCGCGCAAATGACAGAGGAACGCCCATTCCACGTTCATCTTCGACGACGCACCGAGCGGCTTCAGCTCGTCCTGATTTTCAATGATGTGAACGTGCATCGTTCGATAGTCCGTATCTTCAAGCTTGCCCTCGTCGATCAGGCGGCGGACGAAATCGATGGCCCGTAGCTCCTTCAAAAGGCTGCCGTTAAAGCTGATCTCGTTGATACGGTTGAGGATGTCCTGGGCGCTACGCGGTGCCCCTTTGCGCTCGATCGGATTGATTTGAACGACGATAATATCCGAACTGTCGCTACCGGCGTGAAACGGAAAGAGCGCAGGGTTCCCCATATAGCCGCCGTCCCAATAGGGCACGCCGTCGATCTCAACGGCGTGAAAGACAAACGGCAGACAGGCCGACGCCATCACCATGTCGACGGTCAGTGCCTTGCGGTCGAAAACTTTTACCCGGCCGGTTTCAACATTGGTCGCTGAGATGAAGATCTTCATGATGTCGCAACTGCGAACCAGATCGAAATCGACGCAGCTTTCGAGGAGATCGCGTAGCGGATTGAGGTTCAGCGGGTTGAACTGGTAGGGCGAGAACACGCGGGTCAGCGCATCGAACATATGGTAGCTCGGCGAGCGGTCGAGGCTCCAATTGCCCATCAACATGTCGAGCGGGGATCGCCGGATCGGGCTGGCATGCGCCGTCTTGCTCATGGTCGACCAGAAGGTCTCAAGGGCGGCGCGTGCGCCATCCGGGCCATCGCGCATGAGGCCGTCGGCAATGACGACGGCGTTCATGGCGCCGGCTGATGTGCCCGACATCGCGGCGATCTCGATCCGACCGTCTTCCAACAGTCTGTCCAAGACGCCCCAAGTGAAAGCGCCATGGGCGCCGCCACCCTGCAATGCGAGATTGGCCTTCTTCCGTTTCGCTGGCATTCGAACTCCTCTCGCGCGCCCAGGCTACTGCGCCGTCCAGCCGCCATCGACCGGTAATGCGGTTCCGGTGATCGACGCCGCGCCATCGCTGCACAGGAAGACGGCGAGCGCCGCCATCTCATCCACAGTGACAAAATTCTTCGTCGGCTGTGCGGCGAGCAGCACATCGCGTTTGACCTCTTCCTCCGTTATGCCACGGGCTTCGGCTGTGTCCGGGATTTGTTTTTCGACCAGCGGTGTCCAGACATAGCCCGGGCAAATCGCGTTGACGGTCACGCCATCTTCCGCCGCTTCGAGCGCGATGGTCTTCGTCAGACCCACGAGACCATGTTTGGCCGCGACATAAGCGGACTTGTAGGGGGAGGCGACCAGGCCGTGGGCCGAGGCGATATTGATGATCCGCCCCCAACCGCGTGCTTTCATGCCACCAATAGCCGCCTTAATCGTATGGAATGCCGCCGAGAGGTTGAGCGACAAGATCGCCTGCCACTTCTCATCGGGAAACTCCTCGATCGGCGAGACGAACTGGATACCGGCATTGTTGACCAGCACGTCGACGGTACCGAATGTCTGTTGGGCAGCCTCAATCAGCGATCGGGCGCCCTCCGGCGTCATCAGGTTAGCCCGGCTATAGGCGACGGTGACGGAAAACTCCGCTTCCAATCGGCTGCGGTCGCCTTCGACATCCTCAGGTGGCTCGATGCCATTCATCATGACGTTCATCCCAGCGGCCGCCAAACCCTCTGCGATGCCCAGACCGATACCGCTGGACGATCCGGTGACGACGGCGGTTTTTCTGTCGGGCATTGGTGTTCTCCTCACTCGGGGACAGAAGATGTGCGGCTAGGTTCGCGATCGACGTGAGATGGTTCATCGAAACGCGCAAGTCACGCGTCAGCTGGACATATTTTTGTGACGATTTGGCATATGTGGTGAACGCAGTCGGTGATGTCGAATGCAACGCTCGACGGCGAATTGCAACACGCTATAGTCGCCTCGCGGGCGCTTCGTGTCCGTGCGAGAGGAAAGCGCTGCGATGTCCGACCTGATGGCCATGCGGGAGACGATCCGAGCCCATCGGTTTGCCGATGAAGCCGATCTTGTCCGGCACCTTGCTTCGGCCGCCCGGTTGTCGCCAGCCGACCGCACCCGGATCGCTGAACAGGCGGCCGATCTTGTGCGACGCATTCGCGCTGAGTCGCGACCCACACTCATGGAGAGCTTTCTTTCCGAGTACGGCCTGTCGAGCGCTGAGGGCGTCGGTTTGATGTGCCTCGCGGAAGCGCTGCTGCGGGTGCCGGATGCCGAGACCATCGACGATTTGATCAGCGACAAGATCGAACCGTCGAATTGGGGCGCTCATCTCGGCCACTCCGCATCGCCGCTGGTCAACGCGTCGACCTGGGCACTTCTGCTGACCGGCAAGGTCTTGCAGGAGGGGGGCGATGGGCCGGCGGCCGCACTCCGCGATCTGATTCGCCGAGCGGGCGAGCCTGTGGTGCGTACGGCCGTTGGCCAGGCGATGCGGATGATGGGGCGCCAGTTCGTGCTCGGCGAGACCATCGACAGCGCCATGACGCGTGCGGCCGATCTGGAAGCCGAGGGCTACGCCTACTCCTATGACATGCTCGGCGAGGCCGCCCGCACCTTCGACGATGCGGCGCGCTACGCGAAGGCCTATGGCGCGGCGATCGACAGCATAGCCGCTCGCTGTGGCGACGAGGTACGCGCCAATCCGGGCATTTCGGTCAAGCTGTCGGCGCTTCATCCGCGCTACGAGACGACACACAAAGCCCAGGTCATGGCGGACCTCGTGCCGGTGCTGGCCAAACTGGCCAAACAGGCAAAAACCGCGAATATGGGCTTCAACATCGACGCGGAGGAAGCTGACCGGCTCGACCTATCGCTCGACGTCATAGAGACGGTTCTGAGTGACCCCGCGTTGGCGCGCTGGGATGGATTCGGCGTGGTGATGCAAGCTTATGGTCGGCGCGCCAGCCCGGTGATCGATTGGCTTTATGCGCTGGCGAATAAGCTCGACCGACGGGTCATGGTGCGGCTGGTCAAGGGCGCTTATTGGGACACGGAGATCAAACGGGCGCAGGAACTGGGCGTGGCCGGATTCCCGGTCTTCACCCGCAAGGCCCACACCGACATCAGCTATCTGGCAACGGCGCGGATGCTTCTGGAGCGCACGGACCGGATCTATCCGCAATTCGCCACACACAACGCCCATACGGTGGCGGCGGTGCTGGCCATGGCGGACGACAGATCGGCCTTCGAGTTCCAGCGCTTGCACGGCATGGGCGAGGCGCTGCACGACGTCGTGCTCAAAGGCGAGGGTACGCGCTGCCGCATCTACGCTCCGGTTGGCGCGCACCGCGATCTTCTGGCCTATCTGGTGCGCCGATTGCTTGAGAACGGCGCCAATTCCTCCTTCGTCAATCAGATCATCGATACATCGATCCCACCCAGCGAGGTAGCTTCCGATCCCTTCGCCGAGATCGCGGCCCCGGATCATCGCTTCGCCAATCCGGTGATCCGTGCGCCGGCGGACTTGTTCCAACCGGAACGTGTCAATGCGCGGGGCTTCGATCTGAACGAACCGGACGATCTTGCGGCGCTGGACGCCATGCGGTCGCCCTTTGCCGGCCACCGCTGGACCGCCGAGCCGATGCTGGCGATCAAGCACGCGGCGGAGCGAACGGTGCACGATGCAACCAATCCTGCACGCCCTGATGACATCGTCGGCACGGTTGCGGATGCGACACCCGGCGACATCGAGATCGCCCTTGAGGCAGCACGGGCCGCGGCGCCCGGCTGGGCGGCGACCCCGGTTGGCGCGCGCGCGGAGACACTGCGCCGCGTGGCCGATCTCTATGAGGAAAACACGGGCGAGTTCATAGCGCTTGCGGCGCGCGAGGCCGGCAAGACCCTGCTGGATGGGGTTGCGGAAATTCGCGAAGCGGTCGACTTCTTGCGTTACTACGCGGCCCAGGCGGAGCGACTGGCCGCAACCGACCCGCGCGGCGTGTTCGTGTGTATCTCGCCCTGGAACTTCCCCTTGGCGATTTTCACCGGGCAAATCGCGGCAGCGCTAGCGGCGGGCAATGCCGTCATTGCCAAGCCGGCCGAGCAGACGCCGCTGATCGCCGCCCGCGCGGTAGCGCTGATGCGGGAGGCTGGCATTGCTGCCGGCGCTATCCAGCTACTACCCGGCGACGGTCCGGCCGTCGGCGCACCGCTCACCAGCGATCCTCGGGTCGACGGGGTTTGCTTTACCGGGTCGACCGCCGTCGCACAGGCGATCAATCGTGCCATGGCCGCCCATCTGGCGCCCGATGCCCCACTGATCGCCGAAACCGGCGGACTCAACGCCATGATCGTCGACTCGACCGCGCTTCCGGAACAGGCGGTGCGCGACATTCTGGCGTCGGCCTTCCAAAGCGCCGGCCAGCGCTGTTCGGCGCTGCGCATTCTCTACGTTCAAAGCGATGTCGCCGATCGGGTTGTCGACATGCTGACCGGTGCCATGGACGCGCTCACCGTCGGCGATCCCTGGGCGATTGACATCGACGTGGGACCCGTGATCGACGAAGACGCGCTTCAATCGATTATGGCCTATTGCAACGCGGCACGTGCAGAGGGCCGTGCCGTCAAGGCGATCGCGCCACCGGCAATCGGTCGCTTCGTTGCGCCTTGCGTCATTCGCGTCGACGGCATCGGTGCCATGGATCGCGAGATTTTCGGCCCCGTGCTCCATGTCGCGACCTTCGAGGCCGACGACCTTGAGGCCGTCGTGGCCGATGTGAACGCCAAAGGCTTCGGTTTGACCCTTGGGCTGCATACCCGCATCGACGATCGCGTCGAAGCCGTAGTCGAGTCGGCCCGCGTCGGCAATGTCTATGTCAACCGTAACCAGATCGGCGCGATCGTCGGATCGCAGCCCTTCGGCGGCGAGAGTCTGTCCGGCACCGGACCGAAGGCCGGCGGACCGCTTTATCTGCCGCGCTTCCTGCGAACTTCCACTGGCGGTGCGGCGCCGGAGCCTGGACCCGAAGTCGATGCGACTGCCGTCGATCAGGCGATCAGCCACCTGGCGACGCTTGCCGGTGAAGATAGTCGAATGAACCGCCTGGCGGCGATCAAACGGGCTCTCGGCGCGGTGCCTCGCATCCTGGTCGCGGACGCCTACGCGGCTGCCGCCGATCTCACCATGGCCACGCAAGAGTTGCCGGGGCCGACCGGTGAAAGCAACCGGTACAGCCAAGTTGCGCGCGGCCCGGTACTCTGTCTTGGACCCGACATCACCGAGGCGGTCGCGCAAGCCATCCAGGCGCTGGCGGCCGGCAGCCCGGCTCTGTTGATCACACCAGGTGCCGGCTCCGTGGCCGCTGCCTTCGTGCGCGAAAGCCTGCCGGTTGCCGCGATCGACGGCGTCTTGGTGCCTGAATCGCTTGCCCGGATCGAGGACATCGGACTCGTTGCGTCCAACGCCGACGACGCACGCGACAGAGCACTGCGTATGGCACTCGCCGCCCGCAATGGCCCGATCATCCCCTTCGTGCGCACCGTCATTGCGCCGGAGCGCTATGTCATCGAACGGCATTTGTGCATCGACACGACGGCGGCAGGCGGCAATGCCAGCCTGCTTGCTGCCGCCGAGTAGCCTGGTCGGCGCACCAGCCTGATTGCCTTTCGAACCCGATTCAGAGAAGACTTTCTTCGCTTTGAGAGGGGGAGAAGATGGGTCTTTTCGACAACGTTCCCGCACTTCTTGTCGATCCGGCAGCTTGGATCGCGCTTGCCACATTGATCCTCATGGAGGTCGTGCTCGGCATCGACAACCTGATCTTCATTTCGATCATGACCAACAAACTGCCGGAAGAACGCCGGGCCGTTGCCAGGCGCACCGGCATCGGTCTGGCCGTTGTGCTGCGGCTGGCGCTACTGGGCTCAATCGCCTGGATCGTTCAGCTCACAACGCCCCTTTTCTCTGTCATGGAGCATCCTTTTTCAGGCCGCGATCTCGTGCTGATTGCCGGCGGTCTGTTTCTCGTCTGGAAAGCGACGGTGGAAATCCACCACAAGGTCGATCCGCAGCCATCCTCCGACATCCTCAATGTTCGTTCGGCGACGCCGACATTCGCCGCCGTGATCGTGCAAGTCCTGATTCTCGACGTGGTGTTTTCCATCGACAGTGTGATCACGGCCGTCGGCATGACCGACCATATCGAGATCATGGTGACTGCGGTCGTCGTGGCCGTCATCGTCATGTTGATCGCCGCCGGGCCGCTCGCTGAGTTCATCGATCGCAATCCGACGGTGGTGATGCTGGCGCTGTCCTTCCTCCTGATGATCGGCATGACACTGATTGCCGAGGGCACAGGGTTTCACGTGCCGAAGGGCTATATCTACGCCGCCATGGCCTTTTCGATCTTCGTCGAGGTACTCAATATCTGGGCCAGAAACACCCGTAGAAAGCGCACTGCGGAGGCCTGAGGAAGCTGAAATTTCGGCCACGCCTGCTCTTGACGCTTGACCGTTTCGAAAAAATTTGTCCGAATGGTCAAAATTCGAACCGTTCTAGTCTGAGGGAAGACGATGAGCCAGTTGCCTGAGAGTGCTGTGCGCCGCCCCGATATCCGGTCCGGTCGCCTTTCGGCGGACGATTACATCGCCAATTTCTCCGATCTGCACCCGCCGCTCACCCGACATGAGGCCTTCGTCGAGGCGGAGCGGTGCTATTTCTGCCACGACGCGCCCTGTGTCACGGCTTGTCCGACTTCAATTGATATTCCCATGTTCATTCGGCAGATCGCCGGCGATCGGCCCGAGGGCGCTGCGAAGACGATCTTCGATCAAAACATATTGGGTGGCATGTGCGCCCGCGTCTGTCCGACCGAGACATTGTGCGAAGAGGTCTGCGTGCGCGAGATCGCCGAGGGCAAGCCGGTCAAGATCGGGCAATTGCAACGCTACGCCACCGACACCGCGATGGCGGACTGGACCGAGCATCCCTATCAACGTGCCGCGTCGACCGGAAAATCTGTCGCCGTGGTCGGCGGTGGTCCGGCGGGGCTCTCGTGCGCCCATCGCCTCGCGCTCTACGGACACAATGTGATCCTTTACGAGGCGCAGCAAAAGCTTGGCGGCCTCAACGAGTTCGGCATCGCGGCCTACAAGACCGTGGACGGTTTCGCGTCACTGGAAGTCGACTTCGTTTTGGGTATCGGCGGTATAACCGTGGAAACCGGCAAGGCGCTCGGCACGGAAGTCACGCTGGGCGATCTGCGGTCCTGGCACGACGCCGTTTTCCTTGCCATGGGCCTGCCGGGCGTCAGAGCGCTCGACCTGACCCATGAGGATGCCGCGGGCGTCGGCGATGCCGTGTCGTTTATCGCCGACCTGCGCCAGACCGACGATCTTGCCACGCTACCGGTCGGCCGCAAGATTGTCGTGATCGGCGGTGGTATGACGGCGATCGATATCGCCTCGCAGACCAAGCGTCTGGGCGCCGAGGATGTCACCATTGTCTACCGGCGCGGCCAGGATCGGATGAACGCCAGCGAATACGAGCAGGAACTAGCGAAGATCGATGGCGTGAAGATCAAACACAATGCCCAACCGCGCGAGCTGATCGTCGATGACGACGCCGTTACCGGGATCGTTTTTGAGTACACACAAGAGATCGACGGCAAGCTCGCCGGCACCTGCGAAACGTTCACGCTGGCCGCGGACATGGTGTTCAAGGCGATCGGCCAGTCTTTCGACAACCAGCCGCTCTACGAGGAAATCGAATCCGTCGCGCTCGACGGCGGTCGCATCAAGGTCGACGACGAGCGCCGCACCAATGTCGACGGTCTGTGGGCCGGTGGTGACTGCGTGGCCGGCGGTGATGATCTGACCGTGACGGCGGTTGAGGACGGCAAGATCGCGGCCGAGAGTATTCACAGGGCATTGATCGGATGACGTCCTCATCGGTTAGCCCAAATCCAACGGGCTTGGGGCACTCTGAGGTTGAGGCATGGATAGCCTGAACACGCAGATCGCGACTCATTACACGACCGGCGGACTTTACGACCGGATTACCTCGGCGCTTGTCGAACTCGGTCTCGATTTGAACTCTATCGAGCCGGACGACCTGCACCCCGTGGACGAGTTTCATACCGCCGGGATCGAAGCGACGGACATGGTGCTCGAAAGTCTGAAGATCGATCCCGACTCCGCCTATCTGGATATAGGCAGTGGCATCGGCGGAACCGCCCGGAAGGTCGCGAGGCGTTATGGCTGTCGCGCCGTGGGCGTGGACCTGACCAAAGCCTATGTGGAAACCGCCGGGCGTCTCTCAGCCTTGGTTGGCCAGGATGACAGGACAGACTATCGGGTCGGCAGTGCTCTTGAGATGCCGCTGGATGACGGGTCGTTCGATGTCGCAACCATGCTGCATGTGGGAATGAACATCGCCGACAAGGAGGTACTCTTTCGCGAGGTTCGCCGCGTGCTAAGGCCAGATGGCGTGTTCGCTGTCTATGATGTCATGCGTGATACGGAACCCGGGGACATCGCCTATCCGATGCCATGGTCAAGCGTCGCCGAGACGTCGTTCGTTTCCGATCCGTCGGACTATCGCGATGGCGCCAACGCGGCCGGCTTCGCGCTTGTTTCGGACGATAGCTATCGCGACCATGCCCGTGACTATTTCGCGCGCGTCATGGCTGCGATTGCCAAGAACGGCGGTCCGCCGCCCCTCGGCATTCACCTGCTGATGGGCGACACAGCGCCGCAGAAGATCAAGAACTATGTGGATTGCTTGACGGCTGGCTTGATCGCGCCGCGAGCGATGACGTTCCGGGTTCCGGTTTCGTGAGCAGGCATGACTGACAAGGCTGAATTCCAAGGCGGTGCCAATGTGGCGATGAAGTTGCCGGAGCGGCTCTACGACGAGACGCTGGCGTTTTATCGCGACACGCTGGGCTTGGATGTCGAATATCAAGACGAGGATGGCGCGCGGATCGCGTTCGGACCGATCCGGCTCTATCTCGATCGACTCCCCCTGCAAAGCCAGACCGATATTTGGCTCGAACTTGTCACACCAGACACCAAGGCGGCACGCGCGCACCTGGACGCCAAGGGCACGACTGTTTGCAACGAAGTCGAAGCACTACCGGAGGGCTTTGACGGCTTCTGGATCGCCTCGCCCTCAGGCACCATTCATCTCGTCGCCGGCGACGGACCGAAAGAGGAGGACTAACGCCATGGCTGACCTTCGCACCGAGTTTATCGGCATCACATCGCCCAATCCGTTTTGGCTCGCCTCGGCACCGCCGACGGACAAGGCCTATAACGTGATCCGCGCCTTTGAGGCCGGCTGGGGCGGCGTCGTCTGGAAAACGCTCGGCGAGGACCCGCCGATCGTCAACGTCAACGGACCGCGCTACGAGGCCTGGCACGCCGGCGATCGGCGTCTGATGGGTTTCAACAACATCGAGCTGATCACGGACCGGCCGTTGGACGTGAACCTTCAGGAGATCAAACAGGTCAAACGCGACTGGCCGGATCGGGCCATGGTCGTCTCCTTGATGGTGCCCTGCGAAGAAGAGAATTGGTCGGCGATCCTCAAACGCGTCGAGGAAACCGAAGCCGATGGCATCGAGCTTAATTTCGGCTGCCCGCACGGCATGTCTGAACGCGGCATGGGATCGGCCGTCGGCCAGGTGCCCGAATACATCGAGATGGTGTCCCGCTGGTGCAAGAAGCACACACGGATGCCGGTGATCGTCAAGCTAACGCCGAACATCACCGATATCCGCTATCCGGCCCGTGCCGCGATGGCGGGCGGGGCGGACGCCGTGTCGTTGATCAACACGGTGTCGTCGATCATGAGCGTCGATCTCGACACTTTCTCGCCCAACCCGTCGATTGACGGCAGGGGCTCGCATGGCGGCTATTGCGGCCCGGCGGTCAAACCGATCGCGCTCAACATGACGGCTGAGATCGCCCGTGACCGCGAGACCGCGCGAATGCCGATTTCCGGCATCGGCGGTATCACCAATTGGCGCGACGCCGTTGAGTTCATGACGCTTGGCGCCGGCACGGTCCAGGTCTGTACGGCCGCCATGACCTATGGGTTTCGGATCGTCGAAGAGATGGCCGACGGCATGTCGCGCTGGATGGACGAGAAGGGCTACACCTCGGTCGACCAGTTCGTCGGCAAGGCCGTGCCGAACGTGACGGATTGGCAGTATTTGAACCTCAACTATATCGCCAAGGCCAAGATCAATCAGGACCTGTGCATCAAGTGCGGCCGTTGTCATGTGGTCTGCGAGGACACGTCGCACCAAGCGATCACCATCGAGAAGGACGGCGAGCGCCATTTCGAGGTGATCGACGAGGAATGCGTCGGCTGCAATCTGTGCGTCACCGTTTGTCCGGTCACCGATTGCATCACGATGGAAGCAATGGCGCCCGGCAGTGTCGACCCGCGCACCGGCGCGACGGTCAAGGCCGACTACGCCAACTGGACGACACACAAGAACAACCCGATGGCAGTTCCCTCCGAGACGGAACCCGCGGAATAGTTGTTATGGAGCGGGTGACCGGGATCGGCGGCCTGTTCTTTCGGGCAAAGGATCCGGGATCGCTTGCTAAGTGGTATGCCGATCACCTAGGCGTCGATCCGGTTCCGTCCGATTATGACACGCCGCCGTGGCAGCAGGCGGCCGGACCAACCGTTTTCGCCCCATTCCCAGCCGACACGGACTATTTCGGCGAGCGCGAGCAAGGGTGGATGCTGAACCTGCGGGTTCGCGATCTCGACGCCATGGCGGCACAGCTTCGCGCGGCCGGGATAGAAGTGACATTCGATACTGAGAGCTATCCAAACGGCCGTTTCGCCCGCATCCACGATCCGGAGGGTAATCCGGTCGAGCTATGGGAGCCGAAGGATCCCAGCCACCCAGGATGACCGACACCGGCCACGCGCCGAACCTTGGCGCGACCCAGGCGACCACCGCCGATCCGCTTTGGCGGGCGCACGGCGCCATGCTGCTGTTTTGCCTGTTGATCTCGACGTCATTCACCGTCGGCGCACTGATCACCGATGCGGTCGAGCCAGTGGCGATGATGTTCGCCCGCTTCGTGCTTGCCGGCCTGGTGATGGGCGCGGTTGTCGTCTGCCTGCGCGTCCCAATCCGCATCACGCCGCTTGACGGCTTACGCTATGCGTTTCTTGGAACGCTGATTTCCGTCTACTTCGTCGCCATGTTCGAGGCGCTGCGCTGGACCACGCCCGTCAACACCGGCGCGATCTTCACGCTAGTCCCGCTGATTGCCGCCGGCTTTGCTTACATCTTGATGCGCCAGAAAGTAGCACCGAGACAGCTTGCCATTTTGGGCATGGCGGCAACCGGCGCGCTTTGGGTGCTGTTCGGCGGTTCGATAGAAGCGCTGGCGCGATTCCAAATCGGCCGCGGCGAGGCGATCTTTCTGGTGGGCGCGTTGTCCTACGGCTTCTACACGGCCGCCAATCGCTGGCTGCATCGCGGAGAACCGATCCTGACGATCACGTTCTGGTCGATTATCGCCGGCGCATTGGTGCTGTTCGTCGCGGGGTTTGCCGTCATCCGGGCGACCGACTGGACGAACCTGCCCGTTGGAGTCTGGCTCGGGCTGGTCCATCTGGCGGTCATGAACACGGCGGCGAGCTTCTTCCTGGTCAAATACGCGACCACACGTCTGCCGGCCGCCAAGGTCACGGCCTACACCTATCTGCTGCCCGTTTTCGTTGCATTTCAGCAGGGTGCGCTGGGCCTTGGCTGGCCGTCGCTATCGGTGCTGGCCGGCGTCGCCGTGATCGCGCTCGCCATGGTGCTGTTGCAGCGCACGCCGGACGCTTAAGCGATCTAGCGCGGCGTCAATCCGCCGACAAAGATCGCATCCAACGTCGCCGCGGCCTCATCGAGCCAATCGTTTGAGCCTAGCACCGCCCCGACTTGCGGCGCGAAATCCGCATAATGCTGTGTCGTTGCCCAGATCATGAAGATCAAATGATGCGGATCGACCGGCGTTAGCCGACCATCCGCGATCCAGCCGCGAATGACCGCGGCCTTCTCGTCGACCTGGTCCTTGAGCGGCCCCCGCAACACCGGCATCAGGTTCGGTGCACCGTGCAGGACTTCATTGGCGAAGAGCTGCGATTCCTTTGGAAAATCCCGCGCGAGCTGCAGTTTCCGGCGGATATAGGCGCGGATTTCCTCGACAGGCTCGCCATCCGCGTTCAGATCGCGCAATGGCGCCAGCCAGTGCTCCAGCGTGCGGGTCAAAACCGCCAGATAGATGTCCTCCTTGCGCCGGAAGTAATAGAGAAGATTGGGCTTGGTCATGCCAGCCCGTTCGGCCACCTCGGCCAGGGTCGCGCCGCGATAACCGGTCGCTGAAAACACGGCAAGCGCCGCGTCTAGGATGCGGGCTTCGTTCTCTGCCTGGATGCGGGTGCGCTTGCGCGTCCGGCGTGCCGGCGGCGTCTCATGACGCAGCGGCAGGTCGGTCAGTGTCATTGGACCGCGATCCTCCCGAATCTTCTCTTGAGGCATTCTAGATTTGCCTCTAACGTTTATTTTGACCAATCGGTCCAATTTTTCCAAGAGGCGATTTCGGTATACCGGAATCGGAGATGCCCGACCAGGGAGTGTGGCTGCCATGAACGCCCGCGATGCGACCGCGACCAACAATCTGGAAGCCTTTTGGATGCCGTTCACCGCGAACCGGCAGTTCAAGCAGGCACCGCGCCTTTTCGTCGGCGCTGAGGGGATGCACTACGTCACCGCCAACGGCCGCCGGGTGCTCGATGGCACGGCCGGTCTGTGGTGCTGCAATGCCGGGCACAAGCGCCCCAAGATCGTCGAGGCGATCAAGCGCCAGGCGGAGGAACTCGACTACGCGCCAGCCTTCCAGATGGGTCATCCGAAGATTTTCGAACTGGCGGCGCGCCTGGTCACCTATATGCCGACGGGCATCGACCATGTGTTTTTCACCAATTCCGGCTCGGAGTCGGTCGAAACGGCGCTGAAGATCGCGCTCGCCTATCACCGGGTGAAAGGCGATGGCGCCCGCTTCCGCCTGATCGGCCGCGAGCGCGGCTATCACGGCGTCAACTTCGGCGGTATTTCCGTCGGCGGTATCGTCGCCAACCGCAAGATGTTCGGGACGCTTTTGACGGGTGTCGACCACCTGCCGCACACCCACGACATCAAGACGAATGCGTTTACGCGTGGCGAACCGGAGCATGGCGCCGATCTGGCGGACGAACTGGAACGCATCTGTCTGCTCCACGATCCCTCGACCGTCGCCGCCTGCATCGTCGAACCGGTGGCCGGCTCAACCGGCGTGCTGATCCCGCCGAAAGGTTATCTCAAGCGCCTGCGCGAGATTTGCGACAAGCATGGCATTCTCCTGATTTTCGATGAGGTGATCACCGGTTATGGGCGCCTTGGCGCCGCATTCGCCACCGAGTTCTTCGATGTTGTCCCCGATATCATCGTCACGGCGAAGGGCCTAACCAATGGTGTCGTCCCGATGGGCGCGGTGTTCGTGAAGAAGGAGATCTACGACGCCTTCATGCACGGCCCTGAGGGTGTGATCGAGTTCTTCCACGGCTATACCTATTCCGGCAACCCGATGGCGGCCGCGACGGCGCTCGGCACGCTCGACACCTATGAGGATGAGGGGCTTTTGACCCGCGCCTCCGAGTTGGCCAGCTACTGGGAGGACGCGCTCCATTCCTTAAAGGGCCTGCCGCACGTCATCGATATCCGCAATCTCGGTCTGATCGGTGCGATTGAGCTTGAGCCGATCGCCGGTGCACCGACCAAGCGGGCCTTCCAAGCCTTCCTAGACGCTTATGACAGCAACCTGCTGATCCGGACTACGGGTGACATCATCGCGCTGTCACCGCCTCTCATCATCGAGAAATCCGAGATCGACGTTCTCTTCGACACCCTGTCGGGTGTATTGAAGAATTTGCACTGAGTAGGAACCATTATGAATCGTGTTCAAAATGCGATTGGCGGTGAACGAACGGACTCCGCAAGCAAGCGCGCCGGCGCTCTGTTCAATCCGGCGACCGGCGAACAAACCGGCGAGGTGCCGCTGTCGACAGCCGCCGAACTGGACGACGCCGTCGCCGCCGCGCGTGCCGCACTGCCGGAATGGGCCAACATGCCGCCGCTCAAGCGCGCGCGGTTCATGTTCAAGTTCAAGCATCTGGTCGAGACCCATGCCGCCGACATCGCCCGCGCGATTTCCGCTGAACACGGAAAGACCCACGACGATGCGCTCGGCGAAGTGCAACGCGGTCTAGAGGTTATCGAGTTCGCCTGCGGCATCCCTTCGCTGCTGAAGGGCGAGTTCTCCCGAAACGTCGGACCGAATGTCGACTCCTATGCCGACCGCCAGCCGCTCGGGGTCGTCGCCGGCATCACGCCGTTCAACTTCCCGGCCATGGTGCCCTTGTGGATGTACCCGCTGGCGGTCGCCTGCGGCAACACGTTCGTCCTCAAGCCGTCCGAAAAGGACCCCTCGGCCGTAATGGTCGTCTACGACCTGTTCCAGCAGGCCGGTTTCCCGGACGGTGTCCTCAATGTCGTCCACGGCGACAAGGAGGTCGTCGACGCCATCCTCCATCACAAGGACATCAAGGCGGTGTCCTTCGTCGGGTCCACGCCGATCGCCGAATACGTCTATTCGACCGGCACGGCGAACGGCAAACGGGTCCAGGCATTGGGCGGCGCCAAGAACCACATGGTGGTGATGCCGGATGCCGACATGTCGAAAGCCGCCGATGCGCTGATGGGCGCCGGCTATGGCTCCGCCGGCGAGCGTTGCATGGCGATCTCGGTTGCCGTTCCGGTCGGCGACGAGACGGCCGACGCGCTGATCGAGGAATTGGCGCCGCGGGTGCGTAGCCTGAAGATCGGCGCCGCCAGCGATCCGGACGCCGAAATGGGACCGTTGGTTTCCAAGGCGCATCAGCAAAAGGTGCTTGGCTACATCGACGCCGGTGTTCAAGAAGGCGCTGATCTGGTCGTCGACGGGCGCGGCTTCAAGGCGCAAGGCTTCGATGACGGGTACTTCGTCGGCGGAACACTGTTCGACCGGGTGTCCACGGACATGTCCATTTACAAGGAAGAGATCTTCGGGCCGGTGCTGTCGGTCGTGCGCGCTGACTCCTATGAGACCGCCGCCAATATGATCAACGTTCATGAATACGGCAACGGCACCGCGATCTTCACCCGCGACGGCAATGCCGCCCGCGCCTTCGCCGATCAGATCGAGGTCGGCATGGTCGGCATCAACGTGCCGATCCCCGTGCCGGTCGCCTATCACTCCTTCGGCGGCTGGAAGCGGTCGATCTTCGGCGATCACGCGATCTACGGACCGGAAGGCGTGCGCTTCTATACGCGGCTGAAGACCGTGACGACCCGCTGGCCGGAGGATATCGGCGCCGGCGCGGTTTATACCTTCCCGACAATCTGAGGCGAGCATCGACCATGACCGCACCGGCTGACAATCTCAGGATCAACGGCGACCGCCTCTGGGACTCGATCCACGAAATCGCGAAGATCGGACCGGGCTTGCGCGGCGGCAGCAATCGTCAGACTGTCACGGACGAGGACGCCGAGGGCCGACGTCTATTTCAGAAGTGGTGCGAGGCCGAGGGCATGACCATGGGCGTCGACGAAATGGGCACCATGTTCTTCCGCCGCGAGGGTACCGACCCGGATGCGCTACCCGTCTATGTCGGCTCACATCTCGACACCCAGCCGACCGGCGGCCGCTATGACGGTGTGCTGGGTGTGTTGGGCGGTCTGGAGATTATCCGCCAGCTCAATGCGCTCGACATCAAGACCAAGCATCCGATCGTCGTGGTCAATTGGACGAACGAGGAGGGCACGCGTTTCGCTCCGGCGATGATGGCGTCGGGGGTCTTCGCCGGCGTGCTCGATCAGGCCGATGTCTACAAGCACACCGATGCCGAAGGGAAGACGTTCGGCGACGAGTTGCAGCGCATTGGCTGGAAGGGTGAGGAGAAGGTCGGCGACCGGAAGATGAAGGCGTTCTTCGAGCTCCACATCGAACAGGGGCCGATCCTGGAGGCCGAGGGCAAGGACATCGGCGTCGTGACCCACGGCCAGGGCCTGCGCTGGATCGAATGCACGGTGACCGGTAAGGAAAGCCACACCGGCTCGACGCCAATGCCGATGCGCAAGAACGCCGGGCGCGGCCTGGCGCAGATCACCGAACTCGTCCACGAGATCGCCATGAGCCAGCAACCGAACGCCGTCGGCGCCATCGGCCATGTGGACGTCTATCCGAACTCCCGCAACATCATTCCGGGTAAGGTCGTTTTCACCATCGATTTCCGCTCCCATTTGCTCGATGTCCTAAACGGCATGGTCGACCGGCTCCAGGCCGAGGCGCCGAAACTGTGCGAGGCGCTGGGGGTGAGCTTCGAGTGCGAAATCGTCGGCCAGTTCGACCCGCCGGCTTTCGACGAAGACTGTGTCTCGGCGGTGCGCCGCGCAGCCGACCGGCTCGGCTACTCCCACCGCGACATCGTGTCGGGCGCCGGTCATGACGCTTGCTGGATCAATCGCGTGGCGCCGACGGCGATGGTCATGTGCCCCTGCGTCGACGGCCTGTCACACAACGAGGACGAGGACATCACGAAGGAATGGGCGACGGCGGGCGCCGATGTTCTGTTCCATGCGGTGGTCGAGACGGCGGAGATCGTGGGGTGAGGTTAGGCGATGAAACTTGACGAATACGTCAAGCAGACGCTTCTCGACATCTCAAATGGTGTAGAGCAAGCCCAACGAGAATCGATGCACTTCATAGCTCCTGGATACGTGAACGGTGAGCGAATCGTGGAGAGACAAGCTGTTTCGTTCGAGGTTGTTGTCACCGTAAACAAGGAAGTAGGCGGCGGAATTAGCGTGTTTTCGATAGGCGACGCCAAGGCGCATGGAGAGTCTGAACACACCAACAAGATTTCTTTTGAAGTTCCTATCTACTTGAATGCACCAACAGAGAAGAACCCGCTTCACCACTCCAGGAAGAACGAGGTGGCTGCGGACCCAGAGGAGTAGCCATGACCAAAGTCATCAAGAACGGAACCATCGTTACCGCCGACCGCACCTGGAAGGCGGATATCCTGGTGCGCGACGAGAAAATCGTCGCGATTGGCCCGGACCTCAACGCCGATCACGTGCTGGACGCCACGGATTGCTACGTCATGCCCGGTGGCATCGACCCGCACACCCATCTCGAAATGCCGTTCATGGGGACCTATTCGTCGGACGACTTCGAATCCGGCACCCGCGCAGCACTTTCGGGCGGCACCACCATGGTGGTCGATTTCGCCCTGCCGTCGCCGCAGCAATCGCTGCTTGAGGCGATCCAGATGTGGGACAACAAGTCGACCCGCGCAAATTGCGACTATTCCTTCCACATGGCGATCACCTGGTGGAGCGAACAGGTCTTCAACGAGATGGAGACCGTGGTGAAGGACAAGGGCATCAACACGTTCAAACACTTCATGGCCTATAAGGGCGCGCTGATGGTCGACGACGACGAGATGTATTCGTCGTTCCAGCGCTGCGCCGCGCTGGGCGCCCTGCCGCTGGTCCACGCCGAAAACGGCGACGTGGTCGCGCAGATGCAGGCGAAGCTCCTGGCCGAGGGCAATGACGGACCGGAAGGCCACGCCTATTCCCGCCCGGCGGAAGTCGAGGGCGAGGCCACCAACCGCGCCATCATGATCGCCGACATGGCCGGCGTGCCGCTCTATGTCGTCCACACCTCCTGCGAACAGGCGCATGAAGCGATCCGCCGCGCGCGGCAGAAGGGGATGCGGGTTTATGGCGAGCCGCTGATCCAGCACCTCACCCTCGACGAGAGCGAATACGCCAATCCCGATTGGGACCACGCGGCACGGCGCGTCATGTCGCCGCCTTTCCGCAACAAGCAGCACCAGGATTCGCTGTGGGCCGGCCTCTCGGCGGGTTCGCTACAGGTTGTGGCGACCGACCACTGCGCCTTCACCACGGAGCAGAAGCGAACCGGCGTTGGCGATTTCACCAAGATCCCCAACGGCACCGGCGGGCTTGAGGACCGGATGCCGATGCTGTGGACCAATGGCGTCGCCACTGGCCGCTTGACCATGAACGAGTTCGTGGCGGTGACCTCGACGAACATCGCCAAAATCCTCAACATCTACCCCAAAAAGGGTGCGATCGTCGAAGGCGCCGATGCCGATATCGTCGTTTGGGACCCGAACCGCGAAAAGACGATTGCGGCCGCCAACCAGCAATCGGCCATCGATTACAACGTCTTTGAGGGCAAGCACGTGAAGGGCCTGCCACGCTACACGATGACCAAGGGCGTCGTCGCGATCGAGGAAGACGAGATCAAGACCCGCGAGGGCCACGGGCAGTTCGTCAAACGCGAGCCGTTCCAGGCCGTCAACGCGGCGCTGTCGCAGTGGAAGGAGATCACCGCGCCGCGTAAGGTCGAGCGCACCGGCATCCCGGCCAGCGGGGTTTGATCGCTTTGGCCTGGAGCGTGCACTTTCTCAATGCTTCCGGGCGACTGGATGCGCTTGTCGAGCCGGTGAGCGGAGCGATTCATCACGCACGCACTCGCGCAGAGCAAATTGTCGGCCCGTACGAAATTGATATCGTGGTCCAAGAAATCCCCGGCGCGGTCATTCCGGAGTTGGGCCATGTCGGCCACGCCCCGCGTGGCGACCTCATCTATCTCACCGTCGATACCGGCAACCCGAACCTAGAAGACAATCTGGGCGAGCCGTTAGAACGCGTGGTTGCTCATGAACTACATCATGTCATGCGCTGGAAGGGGCCCGGCTATGGCGCGACACTTGGCGAGGTATTGGTTTCAGAGGGACTTGCCGGTCATTTTGTACGCCAGCTCTATCGCAGCGAACCGGAGCCTTGGGAGTGCGCGGTTCCAACTGATGGACTGACGGACATCGCTGAATTGGCAGCAGCCAATTGGGCATCGTTACGATATGATCACGCGGAGTGGTTTTTCGGCCGGGGCGAACTGCCACGCTGGGCGGGATACACACTTGGCTATGCCCTCGTGGATGCGTTTCTGGAGAAACATCGGGATACAACTGCCGCTGTGCTGGCCGACAAAGGTCATGCCGCATTTCGCGCAAGTCTCAGCGCGCTGACCCGCAAACACTCCACGTTGCATTGAGGGTTTGCCGATGAACAAAGTCGCGCTCGTGACAGCCGGCGGATCGGGCATGGGCGCGGCCGCTGCGCGCAAGCTGGCCGATACGGGATTCAAAGTCGGCATCCTGTCCTCTTCCGGCAAGGGCGAGGCGCTGGCCGGGGAACTCGGCGGTATCGGCGTCACCGGCTCAAACCAATCCAACGACGATATCAAACAGTTAGTCGAGCGATGTGTCGACGCCTGGGGCCGCGTCGATGTGCTTGTCAACAGCGCCGGGCATGGACCGCGTGCACCGGTGCTGGATTTGACCGATGATGATTGGCATACCGGGCTTGAGGTCTATTTCCTCAACGTCGTGCGGCCGACACGGCTCGTCGCGCCAATCATGCTGAACCAGAAATCAGGGGTCATCATCAACATCTCGACCTTCGCCGCCTTCGAACCGGACCCGACGTTCCCGACGTCTGGCGTGTTCCGCGCCGGCCTGGCCGCTTATGCTAAGCTGTTCGCCGACAAGTACGCGGCCGACAATGTGCGCATGAATAATGTTCTCCCCGGTTTCATCGACAGCCGTCCCGAGCGGCCGGAATTCAAAGAGCGCATTCCGATGGGTCGCTACGGCAGGTCCGACGAGATCGCTGAAACGGTAGCGTTCCTGGCCTCGGACGGAGCGGGATACATCACAGGCCAGAACATCCGCGTCGATGGGGGGATCACGCGGTCGGTATGAGCGAATCCACCGTCATATCCGCCAAGGACCTGTCGCTGACGTTCGAGACCGCCGACGGGCCGGTTCATGCCCTGTCGCATATCGATCTGGACGTCGAGCGCGGCGAGTTCGTGTCCTTCATTGGGCCCTCAGGCTGCGGCAAAACCACGCTGCTGCGTGTGATCGCCGACCTGGAAAGCCCAACCGGCGGAGACATCACGGTCAATGGGAAAACACCGGAGCAGGCGCGGCTCGACCGTGCCTATGGCTACGTTTTTCAGGCCGCGGCGCTTTATCCCTGGCGCACGATCGCCAAGAACATCGCCCTGCCGCTTGAAATCATGGGCTACTCGAAGTCCGAGCAGGAGGCGCGGATCGCCGCCAATCTCGACCTCGTCAATCTGACCGGTTTCGAGCGCAAATATCCCTGGCAGCTTTCCGGTGGTATGCAGCAGCGCGCCTCGATCGCCCGCGCGCTGTCTTTCGACCCCGATCTCTTGCTGATGGACGAACCCTTCGGCGCGCTTGACGAGATCGTGCGCGATCATCTCAATGAGCAGCTTCTCGATTTGTGGGCAAAGACCAACAAGACGGTGATCTTTGTCACCCACTCCATTCCCGAAGCCGCGTTTCTTTCGACCAAGATCGTCGTCATGTCGCCGCGTCCCGGCCGCATCCATGATATCATTGAGTCGGACCTACCCCGCGAGCGGACCCTCGACATCCGCGAAACGCCGGAGTTTCTCGCCGTCGCCCATCGGGTCCGCGAAGGCCTGCGCGAGGGTCACTCCTATGAGGACGAGGACGCGTGACCAACGTTCTTGTCATTATGGCCAACGCATTGCGCCGCGCCGCACTTGGCTGCATGGGCCATCCGATCGTCAAGACGCCGAACATCGATGCACTCGCGGAGCGGGGTACGGTGTTTGTGAATGCCTATACTCCTTCGCCCATGTGCGTGCCGGCCCGCGCCGCGATCGCCACCGGCAATTATGTTCACCGGATCGGCGCCTGGGATAGCGCTTCTCCCTATGGCGGGACGCCGCGGTCTTGGATGCACCGCCTGCGAGACCGCGGCGTCCCGGTGACGTCCGTCGGTAAGCTCCATTTCCGATCTGAGAAGGACGACAACGGGTTTTCCCGCGAGGTCCTTCCCATGCATGTGGCGAACGGAACCGGCTGGACGCTGGGTCCCCTGCGCGGGCGGGCGCGTGGATATGATCGAACCGCCGAGCTGGCAGCCGAAATCGGTTATGGCGAAACCGACCACACGCGCTACGACCGCGCAGTAAGCGCTGCGGCGGCGGATGTTATCCGCGATGGTGCCGACACCAATCTCCCTTGGGCGGCATTCGTCTCGTTTGTCTCTCCGCACTATCCCATGTGCGCGCCTGAGGACTATCGCGGGCTTTATGATCCTGCCGACATGGATGAGCCGATTGCCTACGGCAAGAGGAACCGGCCGCGCCATCCCGAGGTCAAACGGTTGTCGAAGTTCTTCAACTACGATGACCACTTCGACACTTGCCGCATGTCCGAAGCACGGGCGGCCTACTATGCCCTGTGCACTTTTCTCGATGATCAGGTCGGTCGCGTGCTCGACGCGCTCGATGAGACCGGCCAGTCCGAAAACACGGTTGTCCTGTTTGCCTCCGACCATGGTGAGATGCTGGGCGACCATGGCATCTGGACCAAACAGGTCATGTATGAGGGTTCGGTCGGTGTGCCCCTGATCGCTGCCGGGCCGGGCTTCAGCGCCGGCCGCCGCGTCAAGACGGCGGTTTCGCTGCTTGACCTACACCCGACTATTCTATCGGCGGCGGGACTGAATGTTGATCCGACCCTGCCGGGACATTCGCTCATTCGCCTGGCATCGCGCGACGACGATCCCTATAGGGCGGTATTCAGCGAGTATCATGACGGTGGCTCGACCACCGGCTTTTTCATGGTGCGCTGGGCACAGTGGAAATATGTCCACTATGTCGGCGTGCAGCCGCAACTGTTCAATCTAGCCAACGATCCGGACGAACGGCGCAGCCTCGCCTCCAATCATGGATATCGCTTCGTCCTGAAGGAAGCGCGAGACCGGCTTTATGCCGTTTGCAATCCCGACGCCGTAGACACCCAGGCCTTTTCCGACCAGGACGCTAAGATCAAGGCACTGGGCGGCGTTGAGGCTTGCTTGAAGGGTGAAGGTTTGGGGCACGCTCCCGCTCCGAAGGTTGAAGCCGGAGGGCGGTCATGAGGTCGTCGGTTGGGCCGGTACTTGTCATCCTCGCCGTTATCGTGGCGGCCTGGTACGCCGGTGCCGTCTACATGAACGCCCAGTGGCAAACGGGCGTGTTCGAGCGCGAAGGCGTGGAGCCCACCGCGCGCGAATTCGTCACCGCAACATGGAGCCAGGAACGGCCCGTTCTGCCCGCGCCGCATCAGGTCGCGGTCGAGATTTGGCAGACCACGGTCGAGAAGAAGATCACGTCCAAGCGGTCGCTTGTCTATCACGCCTGGGTCACGCTCTCTTCGACGCTCCTTGGCTTTTTGATCGGCACGGGGCTAGGCATCCTGCTCGCCGTCAGCATCGTCCATGTCCGTAGCCTCGATATGAGCCTGATGCCGTGGGTCATCGCGTCGCAGACCATTCCCATCCTGGCGATCGCGCCCATGATCATCGTCGTACTGGCCGCGATCGGCATCACCGGACTGCTTCCAAAAGCGGTGATCTCGACTTACCTGTCATTTTTCCCCGTTGCCGTCGGTATGGTGAAGGGGTTGCGTTCGCCCGATGTGATCAACCTCGACTTGATGCGCACCTACAATGCCTCGGCCGCGCAGACCTTTTGGAAGCTGAGATGGCCGTCGGCACTGCCCTATCTCTTCACCTCAATGAAAGTGGCAATCGCGATATCCCTGGTCGGCGCGATTGTCGGTGAGTTGCCAACCGGTGCCGTGGCCGGACTTGGCGCGCGCCTGCTCACGGGCTCCTATTATGGTCAGACGATCCAGATCTGGTCGGCGCTCTTCGTTGCCGCCTTCCTGGCAGCCGTCCTCGTGACGATTGTCGGCATGGCGCACCGGCTCGTCTTGAGGCGGATGGGAATGGCGGCATGACCCGGAGATGGCAAGCGATCCTGGCATTGGTCCTCGCCTTTGCCGGACTGGCTGCTGTGGTTGTCGGCGGTCATGCGGATCTCGCGTCCGTAGCGTTTGTCATCATCGTCACGATGGCCTTCGATACGCGACGTTTCGGTCATGGCGGCGCGGCTGTCGGTATTTTCTCGGGCGTGCATCTGGCTGCCTACTTCCTCATCGTGTCGCTCAGCGCCGACAGCGCTGGATCGCCGGCGTTTTGGTTGCTGGTGGCAGCCTCTTGGGTCGCGGCCTGGTCACTGGTCGAACGCCTGGCGGCCCATACGACTGCCGATTTGGGGATGCGCAGCGCTATCCGCCTTATCATCCCGATTCTCTTCGGCGTCTGGCTCTTGATCCTGTGGGAGCTGATCGTTCGCGGTGCGGGCGTTCCATCGGTGCTCTTGCCGCCGCCCTCGGCGATTGCAGAGAGAATCGCCGGTTCGCTGCCGATTCTGTGGGCGGATTTTCAGCAAACGTTTCTCAAGGCCGTGCTCGCCGGATATCTGATCGGCTGCGGTTCGGGTCTCATCGTGGCGATCGCCGTCGATCGCGTGCCGTTCTTGAAGCGCGGGCTTTTGCCCATCGGCAACATGGTCTCCGCCCTGCCGATCATCGGGGTCGCGCCGATCATGGTCATGTGGTTCGGCTTCGACTGGCCGTCCAAGGCGGCCGTCGTCGTCATCATGACGTTCTTCCCGATGTTGGTGAATACGGTCGCCGGTTTGTCCGCGTCAACGCGGATTTCGCGCGACCTTATGCACACTTATGCGGCGGGGTACTGGCAAACTTTGTTCAAGCTGCGTTTACCGGAGGCCTTGCCGTTCATCTTCAACGCGCTCAAAATCAACTCCACGCTGGCTCTGATCGGGGCAATCGTCGCAGAGTTCTTCGGAACGCCGATCGTGGGCATGGGCTTTCGCATCTCGACCGAGGTCGGCCGTATGAATGTCGACATGGTCTGGGCGGAGATAGCGGTGGCGGCCTTGGCCGGCTCCGCGTTTTACGGTCTGGTCGCGCTGATCGAGCGCACCGCCACATTCTGGCACCCGTCCTATCGCACGTGACGGGACAAAACGGAGAGGTGAACATGAAAAAGACTTTGATTGCCGCAACGGCCCTCGCTGTGGGTTTGACGGCGTCGGCCGCCAATGCCGCCGACGACGTTACGCTGCAACTGAAATGGGTGACTCAGGCGCAGTTCGCCGGCTATTTCGTCGCCAAGGACAAGGGCTTCTACGAAGAGGAAGACCTCAACGTCACAATCAATCCCGGCGGTCCGGACATCGCCCCGCCACAGGTGATTGCCGGCGGGGGTGCCGACGTCGTTATCGAATGGATGCCGGCGGCCCTGGCCGCGCGCGAGCGCGGCGTGCCGCTCGTCAACATCGCTCAGCCGTTCAAGCGATCGGGCATGATGCTGACCTGTCGCAAGGAGACGGGGATTTCAGATCCGAAGGCTGACTTCCCGGGTAAAACACTGGGCGTCTGGTTCTTCGGCAACGAGTATCCGTTCCTGTCCTGGATGAGCCAGCTCGGCATTCCGACCGAGGGCGGCGATAGCGGCGTCACGGTGCTCAAACAGGGCTTCAACGTCGATCCGATCCTCCAGAAGCAGGCCGATTGCATCTCGACCATGACCTACAATGAGTACTGGCAGGTCATCGATGCCGGCATCCCGGCTGAGGAGCTTGTCGTCTTCAAATACGCCGACCAGGGCGTCGCAACCATGGAAGACGGGCTCTATGTCCTCGAGGACAACCTCAACGATCCAGCGTTCGTCGACAAGATGGCGCGGTTCGTTCGTGCGTCGATGAAGGGCTGGGCTTTCGCCCGCGAGAACCCGGACGAGGCGGCCGAGATCGTGCTTGAGAACGACGATACCGGCGCGCAGACCGAGAAGCACCAAAAGCGCATGATGGGCGAGATCAACAAGCTGACGGAAGGTTCCGACGGCAAGTTGGACCCGGCGGATTATGAGCGCACCGTTCAGACGCTGCTTCAGGGCGGGTCCGACCCGGTGATCACCAAGGCTCCGGAAGGCGCCTGGACCCACGCCGTCATCGACAAGGCGATGTAAGCCAGATCATCACAGCATTGAAAGCGGGGCTTCGGCCCCGTTTTCTTTTACGCTCGCGGAGCTGAATGAGTTCAAATTGAAACATTCTCCCCATTCGTCATCCCGGAAAGCGCGATAGCGCTTGTTCGGGATCGGCTCGAGCCAGCAGGAAACCGATCCCGGCTCTACGCTCCGCTCTGGCCGGGATAACGCTGAGATCAAATGCCTCAGCCCAACCCGCCGAGCCGTGACAGGTCGCCCAGCACTTGGTCGACGCCGTCGCCGGTCTTCAAATTGGTGAAGACATAGGGCCGGTCTCCGCGCATCCGCTTCGTGTCGCCGTCCATGACGGCAAGCGACGCGCCCACCAGATCGGCCAGATCCGTCTTGTTGATGACCAGAATGTCGGAGCGGGTGATGCCCGGCCCGCCTTTTCGCGGAATCTTTTCGCCGGCCGAAACATCGATGACGTAGATCGTGATGTCGGCGAGTTCCGGCGAGAAGGTCGCCGCCAGATTGTCGCCGCCGGATTCAATCAGCACAACATCGAGGCTCGGAAATCTCGCGTTCATATCGGCGATGGCCGCAAGATTGATCGAAGCGTCTTCGCGGATCGCCGTGTGCGGGCAACCGCCGGTCTCAACCCCGACAATGCGCTCCGCTGGCAGGGCGCCGGTTTCGGTGAGAATACGCTGATCTTCCTTGGTGTAGATGTCGTTGGTGATCGCCGCCACGTCATGAGCTGCGGATAATCGCCGACACAGATGTTCCATCAGCGCCGTCTTACCGGAGCCCACCGGCCCGCCGATGCCAACGCGCAAGGGACCGTGATCGGTTTTCGTCATGAGCGGAAGAGCCTCGTATATTGGGTTTCATGTTTCATCGATGCGATATCGGCGCGAAAGGTGGCCGTGCCGATCTCCGATAGCGTGGCGTCCTTGGCTTTTTCGGCCATCGCTGCGATCTCGGGAACCAGCGCGGTTGTGATCCGCTGGCCATCCGTTTGACCTAGCGGGATGAGACGAACACCGGCGGAAATCCAGTTTGCGACGAGTGCGTTCAGATAGGCCGTCAATGCCGCTGCGAGCGGGATGGCATGACCGGCGGACGCCGTCGCGACGGCAACCGGGTAGGTCACGGTGCCGTCCTTGAGATGATCGAGCGCGACACACGGCCAGGTCGACCGGGTCATCTCGACGAAGGCCCGCCCCTGGGCCGTCGCTTCAAGCGCGCGCTCTGCGGTTGGCTGTAGTGCCACAGACAGTTCGGCGAGTTCGGCCAACGCTTCCGTGCTGTCATCGGCCACCGTCCGCCAGATATGGCAGAACAGGACCGCATCGCTCCACGCCGACCCATGCCAGATCAACGTGCGAAGCCACGCCTCCAGAGTCGCGGCGTCGGTGATGTCACCTGCTTCCACTGCCCATTCAAGGCCGTGTGAATAGGAGAACGCTCCGACCGGATAAGCCGGCGACAACCAGGCCATCAGCTTGGCGAGATGGTCGCCGTTTGCGTCAGTCATGGTGATGATAGGCGCCGCCTTCTGGTCGAAAGGGCGCCTCAATCTCGGTCACGGCGCCGCCGAGACCGCGCACCATGTCGGCGATCACCGGGTCGTTCCGGATGCGAAGACGGTCCCCTGCCAGCTCAGTCGGTAAGTGACGATTACCAAGATGCCAGGCAACCCGAACCAGTTGCGACCGGTCGCTACAGGTGATTTCAAGAAGCGGCTCCGCAGCCGCCTGAACCAGGACCGTCCGGCCATCGTCAAGCGCCAGTCCATCGCCATCGTCCAGGGCAATGGCGCGCGGCAAATCCAGAAGAAATTCCAAGCCGCCGATCCCCTTCATCGTGACGCGCCGTCGATGCCGGTCGTCATAGGCAAGAACCACCGTGTCGGCGGGTGTTCCATCGAAGTTGGGGAGAACGGAGGACGCGCGCACCATGCGCGAAGTCTATTGGGTCGTGCCGGACAGTTCCAGGGTCGCGCACCCACCTGCGACCAATTGGCATTCACCTGATCGCGGAAAACGACCGTCAGGAGGATCGGAAATCCGGCTGGCCTTGTCGTGCCGGCTTCGGCATAGTCCGGCCCATGACCGAAGCGCTCTCTAAAGACCACCATCTGATTCTGGTCGACGGCTCGACCTATATCTTTCGCGCCTATCACGCCCTTCCGCCGCTGACCCGCAAATCCGACAATCTTCCAGTCGGCGCGGTCTCCGGGTTCTGCAATATGCTGTGGAAGCTGTTGCAGGACTCCAATGCCGACGGCATCGCCGACGATCCGCCGACCCACTTCGCCGTGATCTTCGACTATTCCGGCAAATCGTTCCGCAACGAGATTTATCCCGAGTACAAGGCCCACCGACCGCCGCCGCCCGAGGACCTTGTTCCGCAATTCGGACTGATCCGCGAAGCCGTGCGAGCGTTTTCGATTGCCTGCATCGAGCAGGAAGGATTCGAGGCCGACGACATCATCGCGACCTATGCCGTCGAGGCGGCGAAGGGCGGCGCGACGGTCACCATCGTCTCATCCGATAAAGACCTAATGCAGCTCATCCGGCCGGGCATCACCATGCTCGACACGATGAAGAACAAGGTGATCGATGTTCCCGAAGTGGCGGAGAAATTCGGTGTAGCGCCCGACAAGGTGATCGATGTTCAAGCGCTGGCAGGCGATTCAACCGACAACGTACCGGGCGTGCCGGGGATCGGGGTGAAGACGGCGGCGCAACTCATCACCGAGTACGGCGACGTCGACACGCTTTTGGCACGTGCCGAGGAGATCAAACAGAACAAGCGGCGCGAGAACCTGATCGAGTTCGCTGACCAGGCTCGTATTTCCCGCGACCTTGTAACACTGAAGACCGATGTTCCGGTCGAGTTGCCGCTCTCTGGCCTCGCCGTGCAGAACCCGGATGGCTCGAAACTGATCTCCTTCTTGAAGGCGATGGAGTTCAACTCCTTGACCCGTCGCGTCGGCGAGGCGACGGAGACGGAAGTCGACGCGGTCGAACCGGCAACGGTCGAAGTCGAGGGCTGGGGCGATGGCAAGGCGGCCCATGGACCCGATCTCGATACCGGGAAGCCCGCCGCTGGCGGCTGGGCACCGCAGGATGTCGCGGAAAGGGCTGCGAACGATGCTCGCGCCCTGCCGATCGATACGACTGCCTATGACTGTGTCACCGATGTCGAGACGCTCGACCGCTGGATTGCTGAGGCGCATGAGATCGGCTATGTCGCCTTCGACACGGAGACCACATCGCTCGACGCCATGCAGGCTGACCTTGCCGGCTTCTCGCTGGCGACGGCGCCAGGCAAGGCCTGCTATGTGCCGGTGGGCCACCGCGCCGGCGATGGGCTCGATTTCGGCGATGGTGGCGACCTGACGCAAATCCCGCTGAACGACGCAATCACCCGGCTCAAGCCGCTGCTCGAAGCGCCGGGCGTGCTCAAGATCGGCCAGAACCTGAAATACGATCTCCTGGTTCTGCGTCGCTATGGCATCGATCTGGCGCCGCTCGATGACACCATGTTGATCTCCTACGCGGTCGATGCCGGCAAGGGTGGTCACGGGATGGACGCGCTGGCTGCGCGCCACCTAGACCACACCTGCATCTCCTTCAAGGAGGTGGCCGGCACCGGCAAGGCGATGGTGACATTCGACCAGGTGCCGCTCGACAAGGCGACCGCCTATGCGGCCGAGGACGCCGATGTGACACTCAGGCTTTGGCTGGCGCTGAAACCGCGCTTGGTCGCGGAGCGCATGGCCACGGTCTATGAGCGTCTGGAACGGCCGCTGGTGCCTGTTCTCGCGCGCATGGAAGAGGCGGGGATCACCGTCGACCGGCAAATCCTGTCGCGACTCTCGGGCGACTTCGCGCAAGGCATGGCAGCACTTGAGGCTAAAATCCATGAGCTGGCCGGTGAAACCTTCAATCTCGGCTCCCCGAAACAGGTCGGTGACATTCTGTTCGACAAGATGGGTTTGGAAGGCGGTAAGAAGACCAAGACCGGGGCCTGGTCGACGGGTGCCGGCGTTTTGGAAGATCTGGCCGCGCAAGGGCACGACCTGCCGCAAAGGCTGCTGGACTGGCGTCAGCTCTCCAAGCTGAAATCCACCTACACCGATGCTTTGCCGGGATATATCAATCCCGACACCGGCCGGGTCCACACGTCGTTCGCGTTGGCCGCGACCACGACAGGCCGGCTTTCGTCGTCCGATCCCAACATCCAGAACATCCCGATCCGTACCGAGGAAGGCCGCAAGATCCGCACCGCCTTCATCGCGGCGGACGGCAAGAAGCTGATTTCCGCCGACTATTCGCAGATCGAACTCAGAGTGCTGGCACACATCGCCGATATCCAGCAGTTGCAGCAGGCCTTTGCCGACGGTCTCGATATCCATGCGATGACGGCGTCGGAAATGTTCTCCGTTCCGATTGAAGATATGGATCCGATGGTGCGCCGACGCGCCAAGGCCATCAATTTCGGCATCATCTACGGGATATCCGCCTTCGGCCTCGCCAATCAGCTCGGCATCGAGCGCTCCGAGGCCAGCGACTACATCAAGCGCTATTTCGAGCGGTTCCCGGGCATCCGCGCCTATATGGATGAGACCAAGAAGACCTGCCACGCACTGGGCTATGTCGAGACCATTTTCGGGCGCAAGTGCCACTATCCGGAGATCAACACGGGCAATCCCAACCATCGCGCCTTCTATGAGCGCGCCGCGATCAACGCGCCCATTCAGGGTTCGGCCGCCGACATCATCCGCCGCGCCATGATCCGCATGCCGGCGGCCCTTGAGGAGGCCGGATTAGGCGCCCGCATGTTGCTGCAGGTGCACGACGAATTGGTGTTCGAGGCCGACGAAGCCGAGGTGGATGCGACGATCGATGTCGCCAAGCGGGTGATGGAGAGCGCCGCCCTCCCAGTCGTTGATTTGGCTGTGCCGCTCGTCGTCGATGCCCGCGCTGCCGCCAATTGGGACGAAGCGCACTGAGCCGGGAAACCCATCGCGCGGCGCCTCTGCTAGAGACCGACCGTCTCATCCTGCGTGCCCATACGATCGACGATTTCGAGGCAAGTGCTGCGCTTTGGGCCGATCCGGATGTCGTCCGGCATATCGGTGGCACGCCGTCGACCGCCAATGAGAGCCGGATGCGGCTCCTGCGCTATGGCGGTCTTTGGCCGCTTCTGGGCTACGGTTATTGGGCTGTCACCGACCGCGAGACCGGTCGGTTCCTCGGCGAAGTGGGCTTTGCGGACTTCGGCCGCGAGATCGATCCGCCGCTCGCTGGCCGACCTGAGGCCGGATGGGTGCTAGCGCCATCGTCATGGGGTCGCGGCCTGGCAACGGAAGCCGTCACGGCCGCCTATGATTGGTTCGATGGACAGTTCGCGGACCGGGAAACGGTGTGCCTCGTTGCCCCGGAGAACGCCGCGTCACTGGCAATCGTCGCGAAGTTCGGATTCAGAGAATGGGCGCACACGACATATCGCGGCGAACCAACGATAATCCTCAAGCGCTGACGATCCTATTCGGCCGGCACCATCCGCAGGCGCGGCGTGTTGGGACGGCGTTTCACTTTGGCCCAACCGGGACGCTCGAAGAGGAAGCCGAGAATGCCGAACCGCTTGATGATCTCGTAGAACACGACTGGTCCGGTCACACCCGCGACGGTTACGATGAGAGCAACCAATCCAGGGTCGGTGAAGCCGAGCTTTATCAGCGCGATGCGCATGACGGCCATCGGCAGGAAGAACGCCAGATAGACCACGATCGAGTGCTCGCCCAGATATCGAAACACCTCCCGAACCGGGATCATTGCCAGGAAGACGGAGGCGACGACGATCGCACCGGCGCCGGCAAAGCCTAGCAGGAGGCTGACGACCGGCAGGGTCGCGACGCCCTGGTGGACGAGGATACCGTTGACCAGCGCCCACAAGCCGAACAGCGCGCCGGCTGCCGCCGGATTGCGCGGTGCGAGCGCCGCCAACCTGAAGATATGCGGGGCAAGCGCATAGCCGGCGTAGAAATAGACGAAACGTGCCGCAAACTCGTCGATCAGCAGCCAGCCAGTATGGATCGGTGCCATCTCCAACACCGCGCCAGCGGCCAGAACGACCGACCAATGGATCGGACGCAGGAGCTTCGAGACGACAAAGAAGATCGGCAGAATATAGATGAACCAAAGGGTGCCGAACGGTTGGACATAGGACAGCACGTAAAGCTTGGCCGCACCGAGCGCACCGTAGTCCTGAACGAAGCCTGGAAGTTTGAACGCAAACTGGATTGTCACCCAAATCGCGTAGAAATAGGCGAAGTGCAGCACTTTCACGTCGAGATATTCACGCCAAGGGCGGTCAATGCGCGCGGCTAGGAACAGGCCGGCGATCAGGAAGAAATCGGGCATGCGGAATGGCGCGGCAAAGGCGACCAGGGCGTGCATCCAGCCCTCGGCACCCATCGCCGCTTCGACACCGAGCGTGGCGTGCATCATCACCACGAAAATGATGCACAGGCCCTTCCCGACATCGACCCAATCGACGCGGCCAGCGGTTCCGGCTTGCGGCATGGTCTGTTCCTTTTTGGTACGCGCGGCCTGGTGATTCGGACTCTCGGTAGGCATATCGCAAGCGCCATGCCAATCCCGTTAACGCCGCGCTGCCGGGATTGGGCGTCTCAAGTGGCCGGCATCTACGTTTCTGCGGCGGTCCCGCAGCATTCTGGCAATTGCCGCGCTTAGGTGGATCGGTTATGGTCCGCTCGCTTTAGCAGGCACCCGTAGCTCAGCTGGATAGAGCGCCGCCCTCCGAAGGCGGAGGTCAGAGGTTCGAATCCTCTCGGGTGCGCCAAAATATCAAATGAATTCAATAGGTTAAATGACTAAGCTGCCCGAGTCCCATTCGGCTAGCAATCAAATTGCAATCACTTTTGGCAAAATCGGAGCCAACAATATCCATCGGACTGAGCCATCGACCTTGGGGCTGATAACCTGAAGGTCGCAAGTTCAAATCCTGCTCCTGCAATCAGTTCTCTCAAAATAAGACTTACAATCAGTGGTTTAACTGAGGGTCGAATTTCGGCCCAAATCGCGCTTCAGCAAAATCAATGACTTAGCTTTGCTGGTTCAAATCACCCGCAACCAACCCAATTGACGCCATCTTTGGGTGTCGACCGTGTGTCGTCGCACTTCAATTGATGGATCGGAAAGGACTGCGTTTGCGGCTTTGTCTCAGAGCATTGCTTTCTTTTAGGATTGGATTTCTTTGCCGCGACCGGATGTCCACTCGTGGCCGCAATCCGGACATAAACAGATGTTGCCAATGCGGAACAAACTGACGTCAATCCCGCTCGGCGATCGGCAACGGTGGCAGGCGCCGCTCGACCGGGGAGGATTGGATGATCGACGTGTTGGTCATGGCATAGGGCACGATCAGATCGATCACACGTTCCATATCCGCGATGGATTCTAGGTTCGCGCGGGCCAGAAAGCAGTCTTCGCCGGTCACGCGGTCGCATTGCGTGATCTGCGGTATGCCTTGGATGATCTTGGCCACGCGCTGCATTTCGCCAGGAACCGGTCGGACACGGAACCAGACCGCGATAGGAAGACCGATGGCCTCGGCCGACACGTTCGCGCTGTAGCCTGTGATGATCCCCGCCTCTTCAAGTCGCCTGACCCGCTCTGCCACGCTTGGCGAGGACAGTCTCACTTTACGAGCCAGTTCGGCCGTCGACGTACGGCCGTTCTCGATCAGCGTGGTCAGAATGATCGCGTCGATCTCGTCCAGCCTACCATTTTCATATCCAAGGCGTTTCACGGCTGATTACCCTATCTTCGCAGTCGATCTTGCCATGTTCGCCTTCAAATATCCATACCAAAAAGCTGGAGAGCCTCCCATAATGGAGCGCAAGAGGGGCTTGTGCCATGACATCCGATTCCATTGCTCCTGGTGGCCTGAACCGTGTTGCTGAATCCATACCGCCACACGCTTGGTTCGGTGTCAGCGCCGTCTTCCACTATCTCGGACCGTCGTTCGCGGTCTTGCTATTTCCAGTCGTCGGCGTCCTGGGGGTGGCGTGGTTCCGGATTGCGACTGCGGCCTTCGTATTCGTCCCGTTCACCAAACCCTGGCGCACCATCCTCCAGACCGATGCGAGTACCCGCTGGCTTCTGGTCGGGCTTGGCCTCTGCCTCGCCGCCATGAACACGTCCTTCTACCTGGCATTGGACAGGCTGCCGATGAGCCTTGTCGCCGCGATGGAATTTGTCGGGACCATTGGCGTGGCGCTTTGGGGACTGCGCACCAGGCGCAACGGGGCAGCGTTGGTCCTCGCCGTTATCGGGATCTTTGTTCTGATTGATGTGAAATGGGTCTCCGACCCGCTTGGATTATTCTGGGCAATGCTGAACGCCGTCCTCTTCGTTGGTTACATCGTCCTCGGTCACAAAGCCGCGCAAGGCGGGGCGAGAGGTGGTGTCGAGCGGCTTGGGGCAGCCATGGCGATTGCCTTTGTCATCTTGATGCCGATTGGCTTCGTCGAAGCCGTTTCCGCTTTCGGGATGCCACTGGTGGTGCTGGCAGGGATCGGAGTGGGCGTGTGCTCCTCGGTCATCCCCTATATCTGCGACCAGCTCGCCATGTCGCGGCTGCCTCGAGCATCGTTTGCGCTGCTGCTGGCCCTTCTACCCGCCACCGCCACAATCATTGCCGCTATAGTCCTGGCGCAGATACCGACAGCGCAAGACCTCATGGGCATCGCTCTCGTCATGATTGCGATCGCCGTCCACCGACCCGCTCCGCCGCCGGTTCCGGCGGCTCAGCAACAGACCATTATCCTACCGGACGAAGAAAAGGCATGAGCATCTCGACGGTTCCAGAGCGGTCGACGGGGGTTGTATTGGGTGTTCTCGGTATGCTCGGCTTCAGCGGGACGCTGGTGACAACGCGAATAGCGGTCGCTGATTTCACCCCCCTCGACATCACGTGCGCACGGATCGTCATGGCCGGATTGCTTGGGGCGGCGTTCCTGCTGTTAACGGATCGATGGGTGCCGCCACCACGCCGGTTTGTGCTGGCGATCCTGATCACAGGCTTGGGGCTGGCGGTCGGATATCCGTTCTTTCTGGCTCTTGCACTGGAAACCGTGCCTGCCGTCCATGGCGCGGTGGTGACCGGGCTGGCACCTGCTGCAACGGCGGTGATCGCGGTGGTGCGAGCAGGTGAACGCCCACCCCTACCGTTCTGGATTGCCTGCCTCGTCGGCTTCTGTGCCGTGCTCTATTTCGCCTACGACGCCGGAGGCGGACATCTGAGCCTTGCCGACGGGTGGCTGTTTGCCGGCATGCTCAGTCTTGGGATCGCTTACGTGGAGGGCGCGCGGGCGTCGCGCGTATTGGGCGGCTCCGTGACGTTGAGCTGGGCGATGCTTCTTCTGGCGCCCGTCGCCATTGTTCCTCTGGTTTTGAGGGCGGGCGAGATCAATGTGAACGCCGTTGCGGCGGAAAGCTGGATTTCGCTTGCCTATCTTGGGATTGTCAGCATGTTTCTGGCGTCGGTACTTTGGTATCGCGGTATGGCGTTGGGTGGAATCGCGCGGATCGGTCAGATCAATCTCCTTCTGCCATTGACGGCTGTCGGGTGGTCCGCACTTTTCCTCGGCGAAGACATCACCGGGACGGCCATCATCTGCGCGATCATTGTGTTCGGCTCCATGCTGATTTGTCTCAGAAGCCGGAACTGATGTTCACCGCACCCGTTCCAATGTCCCAAAAGGGCTTGGAGCTGCCGCTGACAATATCGCCGCTCATGGCGGCAAAGCTGCCTTTAGCCGATCGGTCGTTTTCGACCCATAGCCGACCTTGGTCTTTGCGGCTGGCGCCATGAAGCTCGTTCCGCAAAGCCGACATTGCCGATCAGCCATGCCTTTGCTCCTCACGCAGAACATCGTTTGCGTCTGCGGCTGCCTGGGTCGTGGATCTTGCCTGATCAAGCGTCGAAGCGGTTCGTGAGCCGCTCAGCAACCATGATGGCCGATGAGGCCACCCATTGGGACGCGCTGCACGACGGCTGGCATGTTGGGCGGATCAACCACAGCGAAGCCTACAGCGTCGACAGTGTTTGCATGAACCAAGTTGAGAGCTACTTCTCGCGGCTTCGCCGGATGGTCACCGGTCAACACCACCGGGTGTCACCGCGCTACCTGTACCAGTAGGCGAACAATGCCGCATGGCTGGAAGATCACCGCCGGCGGTCAAATGGCACGAATGCTCACGCCGTCATTCATAATGCGATGCATTCACCGGTTAGTCGGAATTGGGCCGGGTATTGGCAGCGGGCGGCGTAGCAGCCCAAACGCATACTCCTTTACGCTTCTCGATCATCTCAACAGTGCCACGCCGTTTAGCGTGCCTGAGGGATTGCACGACCTTGTAGACGACTGAGTTGCGCAGGTTGGTGTCTGACGGGTCTAGTCCCTTCTCCACCATGACGCGCTCTGCAATCTCCCGCGTGTTCAATGGCCCATCCGCAAGGTGGCGCTGTGCGATCTCGGCTATC
>JANQPO010000015.1 GCA_028289445.1 Tepidamorphaceae bacterium | reverse complement strand
ACTTCGTGACAATTTCCTCGGGCTTCGGTCGTTTGTTGGCCATGGTCTTCCTCCGTTTTCCTAAACATAGCGGAGGACCACTTCATCGGGGGAGGATCACTCAATGAGTGCGAAGAGCACGCCGGCAAGACGGTCGAAGTATGGCAGTGACTCTACGTCGTCGCAGTCCGGCGCGAGGCTTTCGATAATGCTCCGGGCCATCTGCCTGGCGAGGTGCTCCCGGCCTTCTTCATGATCAAGAGACAAAGCTGCCAGTTTGTGGGCGACGACACCGGCTAGCGCATCGACGCTGTGCGCCTCACCGGCCTTCGCAACATTCGAGATAGATCGCTTTACGCTCTGGCCAAGTCGCCCGACAACGTCCCAGCCGCGATAGATTGGCTCAACTGCCATAGTGGAGCGCGTTTAAGATTGACTGCTTGGCATCGCCTTTCGGCAGCGGCCTGATTGGTATGATTTCACGATCATCCCAGGTCTTGGCACTCTCAAGCACCTGCCGGAGGTATGCTGAAATCCATTCGAGGTAGGCTTCTTTTTGGATCAGCTCGACGATGCTATCGCACCAAAACGTGCGTCCGCCACCAAGAAGATCACTGACCACGATCTGCTCCCGCAATGCGCGGAAATAGACGACCGTCATCGCGGCTATGACCAGAAGCGAAAGCGTCAGTGTCACCGTGAACGAGGCGAAGAACCAAACAATGATGAAAGCTGCAATGCCAAGCAGCATTGCCGGCCGGAATGCCTTTTTCAGGTCGTCAATCGGGTCGCTAAGCACCAGCGGTGCTTTAGCGAACTGATACTTCCTCATCAGCTCGCTCTCCTCCGCATCAAGCTCAAGCTCGGCGTGCAAAGAGAACGTGACGCCGGTGCCAATCTTCAGTGGCACAAGGGTGAATAGTGATGCTGACTTTTGATCCCGATTGAGGAGTAGGTTCATAGATACATCCCCTGCACCATCTGACAGTTGATTCAGTGTTGCCATGCAACCATCTCCGCCTGTCGAGCGCAATGTTCCTTCTGATTGTGGGCGTTTTTGTCACCGCAACGCTTGTTGTGATGAGATGCAGTGAGCCGCTATGTCTGGGAGGCGCTTGGGGATAGCGAGGGGGATGCCGTATCCCCCTCGCTATCCCCATGTAACCGGACGCAAAAAAGGAGAGCTGGCGTTACCACCAGCTCTCCAAGCTCCGTCAAAGGAGTGTCAGGTTTGGTTGTCTCTTGCGTCGATCTTTTCCTGGAGCCACTCCAACACTTCACTCTCAACCCAGCCGACCCGGTTGTTGCCCAGCTTGACCCGCTTGGGGAATTGGCCGGCAGCTTCTAGGCGGGCAACGTGTTGTGGCGAGTAGAGGATCAGCTCCTTCAATTGACGCTTCGATAACATCCGATTCATCACGACGCTCCTCGTGTTGAGGAGCATCGCGATGCCCCAAGGGTGACAATGCCCCGGGCATGGCGAAACTATCACGGATCGGGGGGAGGAGAAAGAAACGCCTCCCAATCCTCCATCAGCGCCCGACGCTTTTCAAATGCATCGCTGCGCCGGTATGCACGCTCTGTTGCGTCTCCCACCGTATGCGCCAGCGCCGCCTCGGCCACCTCGCGGGGATAGTCGGTCTTATCGCCGGCCCAGTCGCGGAAGGACGAGCGAAAGCCGTGTACGGTGGCACCTGAAACCTTGAGGCGTTTGAGCACGGCGCTCAGCGTCATATCCGATAATGGAGCACCCCTCCGGCTTGCGAACACCAGTTGCAGCTCGCCGGTGAACGGTCGTACCGTCTCGACAATCTCGATCATGCGATGTGTTAGCGGAACCCGATGGGATCTGCCCGCTTTGGTCTTCTCTGCTGGGAGGGTCCAAGTGCGTTGCTCCATGTCCAACTCGACCCATTCAAGGTGCCGGACTTCTCCGGAGCGACAGGCGGCAAGGATGCAGAACTCCAGCGCCAATGCTGCCATGCCGTCGCGAGCACGAAGCGCTGCGATAAATGCAGGAACGTCTGTGTACGGCATGGCCGCGAAGTGTCCGCGTTGTAGCTGGGTGCGCTTGGGCAACAGCGTGTCTAGGTGCCCGCGCCATTGGGCAGGGTTTTCGCCGGATCGCAGTCCTTTAGCCTTGGCAGCGTTCAGCACCCGCTCAATGCGCCCGCGAAGCCGGTTTGCCGTCTCATGTTTCTCCTGCCACATGGGCTTGAGTATGCCGAGCACGTCATCGGTCGTGATCTCGTCCATGTATTTTTTTCGGATGGGCGCGGCGTAGTGCGTGAGTGTCATTTTCCACTGGGCAATGTGTTTATCGTTTCTGAAGTTGATCGCCTGACTCTCGACAAACTCATCGGCGAACTCGCCGAATGTGGGTGTCCTGTCAGATTCCTCGCGCCGCTTCGCTCGCAGCATTGCGACGGGGTCGTCACCACTTTGCACTGCCTCACGTACCTCGTGCGCCAGTGCGCGAGCGCGAGCAAGCGAAACGCCGCCGATTCCGGCTGATCCTAATCCCATCTCTCGCGGTCGCGCGCCTTTTCTCGGGGTATATCGGAACACCCAGCGCTTGCCGCCAGTTCCGGTGACACGAAGATACAGTCCGGCGCCATCACCATATCTGCCAGCATCTTTTACCGTCGCTACGGTGCGGGCTGTGAGCTTGTGCATTGCTCGCGTCATGGTTCGACTCCCAACGTCTCCGCCATATTTTGTGTCCCACTTTGTGTCCCACTTTCGGCATGCGGTCGCATGATGCGCTATGTGTAGGAATGGGAACATTGAGTCAAAATATTATAGTGAAAACAACAAGATAAAAAAGCGAAATGTGAATCTATGCGCTGGAATATTTTCCTACGCTGGCGGACTTCCTCTCCGCCATTTTTCAATGCAAATAATTGTTATATCTCAACAGGTTAGGTCACCTCACTGATGCTCTAGCTGCGCAGAACCACGCCGATTGTGCCCCAGATTGGGGCACAAATTGGGGCACAAACTGGCGGAGCGTGCGCATTTCTAACTCACGAGGTGACCTAGACGGCAGACACACGTCCAAAAGCGCTCCTGCGGCGGCAATCGCTCGAAGTACGCTCTAGCCATTCGCGCGCGATCGCGCACCATCGAATTAACTGTGCAAAATGCACCATAAGATCACTGCTTACTGTTGCTGCTGTCCGCTCACTGATTTATGGACAGATGAGGAGCGACACAATGGCAACAAGACCTGAACATACAGATCCAGTACTCTCTCAGATGCTCTTGGATCGAGATTTGGAGGCTGCGGAGATCGCTGTTCGGCAGAAGCGTCTAGCCGCGATGGACGAAGCAATTGAGGCGTGGAAGCGCGCGCGACCAAGAGGCACTTCCCAAAGGAGCGCTGAGGTTTCAGTTGAGTTTCGTGGAATGGCTCTTCCGGCGGCAGCGCAACACGCTCTTACCCTTGTTCCTCAAGGTGAGTGCAAGACAGCGTCGGAAATTCTGGCAATTCTGGAGCGCCATAGCATCGCTCCTCAAACGTCACAACCAGTCAAAAGAGTGCAAACAGCACTGAATCGGCGACGAGAGATGCATGGTGATGTCGTGCATACCGGGGATGGTAGGTGGGGATTAGTCGAATGGTACGGTCCGGCAGAGCTGCGTCAATTCGAGAACCTTCCAGATAGCGGCCGCGCGCGCGATACAGCGCTCCACGCCGAGAGGATGAAGGAGGGTATCAGGCGCGCGCAAGCGAATGGTGCTCACTACGGCAAGCCACCAAAGATCACGCCTGAGCAATGGAACCGTGGTCTTGAAATCGTTGCGGCTGGAGTAACGTCGTTCGGCGCGATCTACAAGGCACTGACTAAACTTACACCCGAGGGTGAGACTGATATGCACCGGAACACGCTGAAGCGTCACATAGACAGGATCCTCGACGGCGAACCCTACCCGCCGAGTTGGCAAGCGTACTTCGAATCGCATCGAACAAAGCGAGCAAAGGACGATCACAATGTTGAGGATCAGCTTCTGCCAACCATCGCTGTGAAGTGAAAGCCCCGACCACATCGGGCCGGGGCTACAAAGAGTCACCGGTGAGGCTGACACCCTCACCAAGTGTCCCAAACGGATAAGCCGAAGGACCGTTTGGGCAACATTCCTGACCCTCGCAGGCCAGACCCGGCACTGGTAGTTGCCGGGAAGGAGGTTAGAACGATGCGTCCGTATCGTTTGGGGGGATGGCCCCCCTCGATTAGATTAGTCGCCTAACCGGGGCGGGCTGCAAAGCCCGCCCTCATTTCTTAACAGGTTGGTTGGACTCCGTCTATCTTCGACGCAGTTGACAATCGATGATCCATGATTGGGCTAATCGAACGATCACTGCTTCCGACAGGAGCAATGTGCATTTCAACTTTCTGATCGCAGAATCTGCGCGTTGCCGTGCTAGATTGGGCAGACGCTCAAATCGATCAATTCGTCTACTTTGATCCTGCAATATCGACCACAAAATTGGGGCACAAATTGGGGCACAGATTTCGAGCTTGAGAGGAGATTCCCTTTATTTTTCAATAGTTGTAGGTGAGTTTCAGACCCTTCCTCTCCGCCAGCTTTTTATCTCGCGCACAACTCACTTCGCTCACGCGCTCCAACGAGGCGGCCCGACCGGTCGGGTGTCCATTCGGACGCCTTGGCGACGTTCGATGCCGATCCTTTTCTCCCAGCCATTCGCAGTAGACTATTCAACACGACGCTACCGTGCGGCAGCGTAGCAAACGGTCGTTTTCCCGTCTCAAGGATGCAAGAGGTTCGCCCCCGACAGGGATCACGTCTCAAAGTGGACTGGCAGCAGTTTTGATTTGTTGACCGTAAGATTGAAGAGATCGGGTCGAGAGTAGTGGCCGACGACATCGAACGCCCGACGGGCTTCGCGGACCTCTCCCAAATCTATATCTGCCGACAAGAGCCCCTGTTCGGCACGCATTGGCCCCGCGACGACATCACCGAGCGGATTGCAGATGATCCCGTTGCCGGGGACAACCCAACCTTCCACATGTTCATTCGGCTTGTGTGGAGGAAGGTCGTGCGGGATGTCCTCGCCCTTCATGGTGGAAGCAACCCCGATCGTGAAACACGAACCCTCGCGGCCAATGTGCTGCATGGTTGCCAGCCAGTTCTCACGGTGATCGGCCGTTGGAGCGCAATAGATCTCGACATTTTGCGCATAGATCGCTGCTCGGGCGAGCGGCATGAAATTTTCCCAACACAACAAACAGCCTACACGCCCGACAGCGGTCTCGACCACTCTCATTCCGCTGGCGTCGCCAAAACCCCAGACCATTCGCTCAGGGTTCGTCGGCATCACCTTTCGATGGACATTGAGAATCTCGCCTGTGGCGTCGATTGTTGCAGCGGTGTTGTATAGCGTCCCCGCGCTCATTTCGCTGGCGCGTTCGTTGAGTCCCATGACGACCACCACACCGTGTTCCTTCGCGGCCTCGCGCACGGGTCGAAGGTGATCCTTCGACAGGTCGGGGGCATTGTCGTACATACGCTTGTAGAGCTTGCTGAACTCTCCGAACTCGTTGTCGGGTGCGACAGTCCATGCAAGCATGGGATACCCGGTGAGCCAGGCCTCAGGAAACATCAACAACTCGATGCCCTCACCGGCAGCATTCCTGACAATTTCAACAGCGCGCTCCAATCCTTTGTCGAGGTCGTAGTAGACGGGAGGGAACTGCACGGCAGAAACTTTAGGCATGGCGAAACCCTAGCGATTGCATGTCATGAGCAGTTTACGACATTTTCCAAAGTGAAGAAGGCTGGATCGGCTCCAAAGCCATCATACGAAGAAGCAATCTCAAACAGCCGCCGCCAGGTGTCCGTCACCGGGCAGCGCCTATCGGTTCTGTCCAGAAGTCGGGCTACCCGAAAAGCGCCCTGAAGCGATCGACGCAAAGCCGGAAGCCGTCCTCGAAGTCGCCATTGCCGGGATGATAGACGCTTTCGAATGAAATTACGCCGTCATAGCCATCTGAGCGCAGGGCGTCCGCGATCGGCTGAAACAGAGGGCCAAGCTGCCCCTCCCCCATGCGGCGGACCTCAAGGGTTGCCCGCGGCGTGTCGACCTGCACGTCCTTGATGTGGATGTGGCCGAGATAGCCGTCGCGCGCCTCGTCATAGCCGTCGGGATAGGCCAATTCGTGGCACCAGCAATTGTTGGCCGGGTCCCAGAGGATCTTGAGCGCGTCCTTCGCGTCCAGATCGTCGATCAGCTTGCGCGCGGTATGGTTGGAATTGACCATCGTGCCGTTGCCGGTCTCCACCACCAGTGTCACGCCCTCGGCCCGCGCTAGCTCGACGGCCGGTGCGATCAGTGGTGGGATGGCATCCCAAGCCCCCTTGGCAACATTCCATTTCTCAGCACCGTTCAGCCCCCAAAGGATCTGTTCCTTCTTCGGCGTCATGATCCGGACCAGCGGGGCTCCGACGACATGGGCCATCTCGATAACACGCTTGAGCGCATCCATATGCTTTGTGTGAAGGTCGTCGCCAGGGCGGTTGATGGCGGTCATACCGGCGAAGACATGACGGCTTAGACACGACACCGGCTTGCCCCGGCCTCGCAGCAAGGCGTCGATGTCGGCGATCTCAGCGGCCGAATGGTCGCCGACCTCGGTATCGCCGACGAATTGCAGTTCGGCATAGGTGAGACCGAACTCGTCCATGACGTCGACCGCATGTTTCAGATCGCGGCTTATGCCGTCGCAGATAACGCCCAGTTTCATGAACCACTCCTCATGCGATGCACCCGGCAGCTGCATCCTCTTCGATAACCCGCGCATGACGCCGTATACCAACGCCTGGCCAAAGCACATGTGCTACGGTGCGGCAAGCATCGTCCGCGATGTCTTCGCTTCTCCATTGAGACCGGAAAGAAAGTCCAGCGCCCTCAACGCTTTGACATCGTCACCAATTGGCTTCTAGAGACAAGGACTTAAGGTGACGGGAATTTGCGGCGTGAGATCGCCCGCTGTCGCCGAGTAGACCAAGGACTCTCGACACGATGACTTCCGAGCGCCCGAACATCCTCTTTGTCATGTACGACCAGTTGCGGTTCGACTATCTCGGTTGCGCCGGCCATCCGCATCTGGAGACGCCGAACTTCGATCGCGTCGCGGCGATGGGCGTGCGGTTTTCCAACGCCTACGCCCAATCGACGATCTGCGGATCGAGCCGTATGTCGTTCTACACTGGGCGCTATGCCTCCTCTCACGGCGCGCAGTGGAACGGATTTCCGCTTCGCGTCGGCGAAATGACGCTCGGCGATCATTTGCGCGCGCTGGAGATGGACTGCTGGCTGATCGGCAAAACCCATATGCGCGCCGATGCTGCGGGCATGGCTCGGCTGGGCCTCTCGCCCGACAGCGTGATCGGTGCGCGCCAGGCGGAATGCGGGTTCGATGTGTGGGCCAGGGACGACGGGCTTTGGGCCGAAGGGCCGGATGGCTTCTACGATGAGCGGCGCTCACCCTACAACGAATATCTGAAGTCCAAAGGCTATGATGGAAACAATCCCTGGGCCGACTACGCCAATGCGGGAGCGGACGGTTACAATATTGCATCGGGATGGATGCTGGCGAACGCCAAACGGCCGGCGAACATTCGGGAGGAGGACAGCGAAACGCCCTGGCTGACCGGCGAAGCGATCCGCTTTCTTGACCAAGCCAAGGCTCCGTGGTGCGCGCACATCTCCTACATCAAGCCGCATTGGCCCTATATCGTCCCCGCTCCGTATCACGCGCTTTACGGCCGCAATCATGTGCCCGCGGCCAATCGCCATCCGCAAGAGCGCGCGAACCCTCACCCGATCTATGCCGCATTCATGGACTCAAAGGTCGCAGCGGCATTTCAACAAGACAAGGTTCGGGAGACCGTCATCCCAGCCTATATGGGCCTAATCAAGCAATGCGACGACCAGCTGGGCCGACTTCTCGACTATCTGGAGGCAACGGACCGACTGTCAAATACCATGATCGTCCTGACCTCGGACCATGGCGACTATCTGGGCGACCACTGGCTCGGCGAGAAGGACCTTTTTCACGACCCGTCCGTGAAAATCCCGATGATCGTCTACGATCCGCGCCCGGAGGCCGATGCCGCGCGCGGCACGGTTTGCGACGCGCTGGTCGAGGCAATCGATCTGGCGGCAACGTTTGTCGAAACGGCCGGCGGCACGGTCCCGGATCACATCATCGAGGGACGATCGCTTGTGCCGTTTCTCCACGGAGACAAGCCGGCAGAATGGCGCGACGTCGCGATCAGCGAATACGACTACTCGGCCACGTCGATCTGCACGCGCCTTGGTCTAAGTCCGCGCGATGCCCGCCTCTTCATGGTCTTCGATGGACGGCACAAACTGATCCACGCCGAGGGTGGCTTCCGGCCGATGCTCTTCGATCTCGAAGAAGATCCGAACGAGTTCCATGACCTGGGCGACAGCCCCGTGCATCGTGACGTGGTCGCCCGGCTCTATGAGCACCTCGCCAAGTGGGGGCGGAGACTATCGCAACGTGTCACGCGATCCGATGTCGACATAGCCGCCATGCGCGGCCGATCGCTTCGCCGCGGCATTCTGCCCTTCCTCGTCGACGGCAGCGAAGTGTCCGACGAACTGACCGTGAAGTATCGAGGTCCCGTCCGCCAGCGCTATGCGGACGACTGAGCGGCCATTGATCTGGTCGGCGAAGGTGCCTGGCCCTAGCGCAGAGCAAGAGCAGTCCAGCGGTTGATCCCCGTCAATTCGCCTCGCGCGTTGACTGATAGTCTGGATACACGGTCCAGCGTCATGCCGCATGAGATGTCGGACCATGAACCGACTCCGCGTGACCGAAACGCCCCTCATCCAGCCAAAGAGGACACATCATGTACAAGAACATCCTGGTGCCCCTGGGTCTTGACGACGACCGCGACCGCACCAGCGCAATTTCGGTCGCCCAGCGTCTATGCGACCCTTCCGGCAAGATCACGCTCATCCATGTCCTTGAATCCCTGCCGGCTTACATCAACACCTACATCCCCGAGGGAACGAGTGAGAAGAACGAGGCCGAAGCCCTGGCGAACCTTAAGACGCTTTCAGAGGCCGCCGGCGGCACTTTTGAGGTCAAGGTTGTCTGGGGACATCCCGCCCGCACGATCCTTGACGAAGCAGAGGAAGAGTCCGTCGACTGTATCGTCGTGGCGTCGCATCGCCCCGGCCTTCAGGATTACCTTTTGGGCTCGACGGCGTCGCGGATCGTCCATCACGCGGCATGCGGGGTGCACGTGGTCCGCTAAGCGGGCACTCTTGTCCGTCTGCCTTGCCGTTTTGCTGTCGGTTGGGACGGCAACGGCCGGATTCGCTCGGACGGTCGAAACGGCAAACCAAACGCAAACCGCGACCGACGTCCCTCGGACCGAGTTAGCGCAATATCGCACGCCGGCGCGCGGCAGCAGCGAGCGAAAGGCGATCATGGATGTCGCAAGGGTACCGATCTCGCGCGACCTGGGAACGCGGGTGATCTTCGTCGTCGAAACGCTGCGCACCGATGGGCTTTGGACGTATCTTCAAGCCGTCCCACACACGCCGGACGGCGCACCGCTCAACTGGCTGCAAACGCCGATGGCCGAGGATTGGCGCGCAGGGATCATGAGCGATGTGGTCATGGTTTTGCTGCGCAAGAACGGCCCGCACTGGCAGATCATCGACTATGTGATCGGTCCGACCGATGTCTTTTGGTATGAGTGGATCGATCAGTTCGGCCTGCCAGAGGCCCTGTTCTATCAGCCTTAAACCGGACTGAGTTCAAATGGAATCATTCCCCCTCGTCGTCCCGGGCGCGGTGCAGCGCCTTGGTGATGCGCCGCAGAACCGGGATCACATGTTCATGGATCTGGGTGCCAGACGTCGAACGATCCCGGATCAGCGTAGCGGCATGTCATGCCGCCACGCGTCCGGGAATACGCCTGAGGTAGGTGAGTAGACCCACTCTCGTTCCGGTCTGGGCGCAAGCCGTATGGCTAGAACATCCACCGCACCAGAGTCAGCGTAATTGCCGGAAAAGCCACCAGGATCACGACCCGCACCAGATCGCTGACGACGAAGGGCGTCACGCCGGCATAGGTGCGGCGAATCGGCACGTCGCGCGCCATCGAATGGATGATGAAGAGGTTCATGCCGACCGGCGGCGTGATGAGCCCGACCTCGACGACAATCAGCACCAGGATGCCGAACCAGATCGCTGTTTCTTCCGGTGTCAGCCCGAAGTCGAGCGACTCAATGATGGGAAAGAACACCGGAATCGTCAAAAGGATCATCGACAGCGAGTCCATCACGCAGCCGAAGACCAGATAGACGACGAGAATGATCGCCAGGATCAGTAGCGGCGACGCACCGAGACCGCTCACCCATTCGACGATCGCCTGGGGGGTTTGGGTGAAGGCCAAAAACGAATTGAAGATCTGCGCGCCGAGGATGATCATGAAGATCATGCCGGTCGTCTTGGCCGTTTCCAAAAGGCCGTCGAGGAACGTCTCGCGCGTCAGCCCTCCAGTGAAAAAGGCATAAAGACCTGTCGCGACGGCGCCGACGGCGGCACCCTCCGTCGGCGTGAACCAGCCGGCGTAGATGCCCCCGATAACGAGGACGAAGATCGCGACGACCGGCCAAACGCCGACCATGTCGCGGAACCGCTCAGCGTAAGGCTTGCGGGGCGCGGTCACCGCCGCGTCGGGACGGATGCGGGCATAAATCGCGACAACGATCATATAGCCAAGTGCTGCCAGGATGCCTGGAATGAGCGCGGCGGCGAACATTTTGACGATGTTCTGCTCGGTGATGATGGCGTAGATGACGAGGATCACGGATGGCGGAATGAGAATGCCAAGCGTACCGCCGGCCGCCAGAACGCCGGTCGCCAGCGCGTCGGAATAGCCGTAGCGGCGCATCTCCGGCAGCGCCACCTGGCCCATGGTTGAGGCGGTCGCCAGCGACGAGCCGCAGACCGCGCCGAAGCCGGCGCAGGCACCGACGGCCGCCATGGCGACGCCGCCCTTGCGGTGGCCGAGCCAATCCGCCGCGGAGCGGAACAGCGCCTCCGACATGCCGGACTTGCTGGCGAACTGGCCCATCAACAGAAACAGCGGCACGATCGACAGCGAGTAGCTGGAGAACGTGTCGTAGGTCAGCGATTTAAGCTGGTTGAGCGTGGCGTTCGGGTTGCCCAGCGTGATCCAGGTGCCGACGAAACCCGTGACCGCCATGGCGGCGCCAATCGGCACCCTTAGGAAGATCATCAAGAGCATGACCGGAAAGGCGAGCAGCGCCAGTTGGACACCGCTCACGGGTTCGTCCCTGGCGAAAGGACCGCCTTTGCGCTTCCGACCAGCGTGTAGAGTGCCGCGGCGAGAAAGAGCACGGCGCCGATCATCGACAACGCATAGCCATACCAAACCGGCATGCCGAGGATAAACGTCGTCTCGCCATAGGCGATCTTTTCCTGCAATCCCAAACCCAGCCGCCAGGCCAGGACGGCCGCGATAACCGTCATGACAATGTCACCCAGAAACGTCGTCGCGCGAGTGGCACCCTCCGACATCTGATTGACGAAGATGTCGACTGTTACGTGGCCGCGATTGAGCTGGCACCACGGCAGGAAAGAGAAAACGGCAATGGCGCAACCGGTTTCGACGAGTTCGAAATCGCCCTTGATCGGCCCGAGCCCGGCAAAGACGAAGGCGCGGCCGATGATGGAGACGACGGTCAGGATCGCGATTGCGGCCAGAACGAAGCCGCCGAAATAGGCCAAGCCCCGCGTGGCCAGGGTCAATACGCGGCCGACGCCCTGCCCCACTGAATTAGCCTCTGTCATGCCGCTGGACGCGGGCCTTCTGCCGCCAGGATCGGCGGCCGGGTATTCAGCGTCTCGATATCGAAGCCGGCAATGGTCTTATAGCTATCTGCGTGGTCGACAAGCTCGTCGCGGCTCATCACCTCTTCGATGTGACCGAAGCCATCGGGTGCGCGATCGGCAACGATATCAAGCACTTTGTCCGGCCCATCGCCGCGATTGGCGACCACCAGCGCGTTGACGGTCTCGCGCCTGGCGGCGTCATACGCCTCTAGCGCCTCTGGCAGCGGTCCGTGAGCACGAATTTCGCGGGCGAGCACGCGGGCATCCAATATGGCCTGCGAAGCGCCATTCGAGCCGATTGGATACATCGCATGGGCTGCATCGCCCAGAAGCGTCATGCGGCCATGAGTCCAGCGATTGAGCGGCTCGCGATCGACCATGGGATATTCGAAAACAGCCTCCGCGCCCCGAATGATCTTAGGAACATCCAACCAGTCAAAGTGCCAATCTTCGAAATGCGGCAGGAAGTCCGTGAGAGTCCCCGGCCGATTCCAGTCTTGCTCAAGCCAGGGATAATCCGGTGGAAAGGCCAGGTCGCAAATCCAGTTGATGCGCGAACCGCCGTCGGGCGTGTCGGCGATCGGATAGCACACGAACTTGCGGGACTTGCGGCCGGCCATCGCCATCGACCGGCCGGTCAAGAAGCGCGGGCCGTCGGTCATGCCGCGCCACATCATGGTGCCACTCCAAGTCGCCGGTCCCTCGTCCGGAAAGAGGGTGGCGCGGGCCGTTGAGTTGATCCCGTCGGCAGCCACGAGGATCGCGCCGTCTACCGAACCGAGCGATCCGCCCGTTTTGCGGTCCTCCAGCGCGATGGCAATCCCGTCGGCAGTGTCGCTCCATCCTGACACCGCAGCACCGGCGGTGATGACATCGCCGCCGCAGCGCTCGATCACGGCGTCGCGGAGCATCATTTGAAACTTGCCGCGATGGATCGAGTATTGCGGCCAGTTGTAGCCGGCGTCGCGGCCGCGCGGTTCCGACCAGATGAGGCCGCCTTGGGCAGAGAAATAGGCGACTTCTTTCGTCTTTAGGCCGATCTTGTCGATCTCGGCCTCAAGGCCAAGCTCGAAAACTTCGCGGACCGCGTGGGGCTGAAGATTGATGCCGACGCCGAGCGGTCTCAGTTCGCTGACCGCTTCGAAGATTTTGAACGGGACGCCGATTTGATGCAGGCTGAGAGCCAGCGTCAGACCGCCGACTCCAGCACCTGCGATCAGGACCGTCATACTGCCTCGCCCTAGAAAGGGAGCCGGGCGATCAAGTCTCGCCCGACCCCAATGCCGTTGTGCCTAGTTGGTGGCCGAAAATTCCTCCACCCAGGCCCGGGCATCCTCCACCATCTGGGCGGCTGGCAAACCTTTGGCGGTCATCTCGGCGATCCATTCCTCGACGATCGGCTCACCAAGAGCCCGCCAACGCGCGGTTTCCTCCTCCGACAAAGTGATGATCTCATTACCGTTATTGGCGGTCAGATCCCGGCCCGGCCCATCGCCGGTGTCCATCGCCTTGCCGGCCCAAGCCGAAGCCATCATGCCGGAATTGTTATCGATCACGGCCTTCAAGTCGTCGGGCAGTTTGTCATAGGCGGTCTTGTTCATGCCCCAGATGAAAACGGTGTTGTAAAGTGCCCGGTCGCCGCCCATCGCCGTGTGCGACGTTGCGAGTTCGTGGATTTTGAGCGGCGGCACGATCTCCCATGGAATAACGCCTCCATCGACCACGCCCTTCGACAAGGCTTCGGGGAACGCCGGCACCGGGATGCCGATCGGTGTCGCACCGGCCGCCTCAAGCATCTTGGAGGCAATCCGCGTGGGCGTGCGCAGTTTCAACCCCTTCATGTCGTCCAGCGAACCGATGCTCTTGTTACGCACGTGGATGACACCAGGCCCATGCACGTGCATCGCCAGAACCTTGATCTCTTTGAACTCGTCCTGGAGGTATTTTTCGTAGAGCGACCATGCGGCCCTCGATGTCGCTTCGGCGTTCATGGAGCCCAGGAAGGGCAGTTCGAACACCTCGGCGCCGGGGAAACGGCCCGGCGTGTAGCCTGGAATCGTCCAGCCGCCATCGATCACGCCATCGCGCATCTGGTCGAAAAGCGCCGGCGGCTTGCCGCCGAGCTGCATGGACGGATAGATCTCAATCTTGATGCGGCCGCCGGACTCTTCCATGACCTTGTCGGCCCAAGGCAAGATGAAGTGTTTCGGGACCGCGCCCTTGTTCGAAATGAAATGCTGGAAGCGGAGCGTTACCTCCTGCGCCGAGGCCACGCCCATGGTCATCGCTGCGCCCATGGCAAGGGCCAGCAATCCTGTCAGTCGTTTCATCGTCATCCTCCCATAAGTAGTCGTTCAGTTGGGCGGCAATCTGCCAACGCTGTTGCGCTTTAGAGCTAATAAGCCACATCGAAGCGGTCGCGCCAACTGGGCGGAACACCGCGTGCCGACGCGGGCTAGTGCCAAACACGCCGCGCCACCTCATGCATGACCTCGAATTTGCGCCACTGCGCGGCCTCCGACAGCATGTTGCCGGCGATACCGGACGCAAACCCGCATTGGGGACTGATGGCCAACTGGTCGATGTCGATATAGCGCGCTGCGTCCTCAATGCGCGCCATTAGCGCGTCCGGCTCCTCAACCTCACCGGTTTTGGTCGTGATCAAGCCCAGAACCACGGTCGGCCCGTCCTTCGGCACGAAACGCAGCGGCTCGAAACCGCCGGCACGTTCCGTGTCATATTCCAACAGCAGTCGGTCATAGGTCAGGTTGGCGAACAGATACTCGGCAATGCCGTCATAAGTGCCCTCGCGGTGCCACATCGAGGCGCGATTTCCGCGGCAGATATGCAGACCGAAACAGGCGCGGCCAGCGTGGTCCGCTATCACCGCGTTGGAGGCCTCAACGGCACGGGCAAGGCTTTTCATCGGATCTTCACCCCGCGCCGCGATCCGCTCCAGGGTCTCGCGATCCACGTAGCCGGTGTAGCTCGGCTCATCGAGTTGGATGTAGGGGCAGCCAGCGTCGATCAACGCGCCAACCATGCGGCTCTGAATGGCGGCGACATCGGTCAGAAATTGGTCGGAATCGGCGTAGTGCGGCGCCGATCCGGCGATGTCGCACATCTGCGCGACCCGGTCCGGCCCCATGAGCATCGCCTTGGTCGGCTTTTCCGTCAGGCCGGCGAGAAAAAGATACTCTTTCAGCGGAAAGTTCTCTGTAAGCGACAACTTACTAGAAGCCGGAATCTTAAATGACTCAACCGCATCGTGACCCCGTGTACCTGGTTTTTCATCGTTAGCCACGGATGACGGATTGGCGACGAAGCCGCGCCACGACCCTTCCCAGAGATCCCAACCCTCGACTTTGGAGAAGCTGACCTGCCAGTTAAGCCGCCGGTATTCGCCATCGGTGATAACCGCTAGTCCGGCAGTGTCCTGCTGCGCCACCAGGGCCCGGATGGCCTCATCCTGGGCATCATCCAGTTCGGCGGCCGACATTTCGCCTCGCCCGCATTTCAAGAACGCCGATTTAAGGCTTTCAGGTCGCAGCAAACTGCCGACCTGATCGGTTCTAAGTCGTTTCAGGGCATGAGACACGGACCGTTCCACAAACAGTTTTGGCGCCGCCCAGGCTGGGCGACGCCAACGCTATCGCAGGGTACCGAACCCGCCAAGAGTTTCATTCATTCCGCGGCGTCGACACTCAGAACGCCGCGGCGGATCTGGTCCTCCTCAATGGACTCGAAAAGCGCACGGAAATTGCCCTCGCCGAAGCCCTCGTCACCCTTCCTCTGGATGAACTCGAAGAAAATCGGGCCAATCACGGTCTTGGAGAAGATTTGCAGGAGAATCTTCGTCTCGCCGCCACCGACAACGCCCTCGCCGTCGATCAGGATGCCGTGTTTCGCCATGCGGTCGAGCGGCTCGTCATGACCGTGGACCCGGTCGCGGCTTTTTTCGTAGTAGGTCGGCGGCGGTCCGGGCATGAATTTCAAACCGTTTCCGGCCAACCGGTCCGTGGCGTCATAGATGGCATCCGTTCCGACAGCGATGTGCTGAATACCCTCGCCTTTGTATTTTTTCAGGTATTCCTCGATCTGGCTCTTGTCGTCCGTCGACTCGTTCAACGGGATGCGGATCTTACCGCAGGGCGAGGTAATCGCCCGGCTAACCAAGCCCGTCAGCTTGCCCTCGATATCGAAGAAGTGGATCTGCTTGAAGTTGAAGAGCGTGCGGTAGAAGTCCCACCACTTGTCCATATTGCCGCGAAAGACGTTATGGGTCAGGTGGTCGAGATAGTAGAAGCCGACGCCTTCCGGCTTCGGATCGCGCGCGTCGATCCACTCGAACTCGGCATCATAGGCCGAGCCTTTCTCGCCATAGGTTTCGATGAAGTAGAGAAGCGAGCCCCCAATCCCGACGATTGCTGGAGCGTCAAGGGTCTTGTCATCGCCGTCATACGGCTCCGCGCCGTTGGCGACCGCGTGCTTGAAGGCATGATCCGCATCGACGACCCGCCACGCCATAGATGGGGCGCACGGTCCGTGCTTTTCGACGAAGCGGGATGCGAACGAGCCGGGTTCGGCGTTGACGATGTAGTTCACATCGCCTTGGCGCCAAACGGTGATCGCTTTGGTCTTGTGCTTAGCGACCGGCATATAGCCCATGCGCTTGAACAGAACCTCAAGCTCTTCCGGCTCGGGATGGGCGAATTCGACGAATTCGAAGCCGTCCGTGCCGGCCGGATTGTCCTTGGTGATCGCTGCCGGCGGCGCATCGTGGGGAAACGGGCCCATGGCATATCCTCCTCAATCTTCGCTCTTGATGAAGATATAGCGCGCGGATAGCGCACGATCCTTGCAAATCAACGGCGAATACGAAAAAATACGCATAGAATACGCATCAGGAGCGATTTTATGCGTGAACAGGATGATCTAGATCAATTCGACCGTCGAATCCTTGCATCGCTGCAGGTCGATGCCCGCCTCACGAACAGCGAGTTGGCGGAACGGGTCAACCTGTCGCCGTCACAGTGCTCGCGGCGTCGGGCGCAGCTGGAGGCGGACGGCTTTATCGCCGGCTATCACGCGTTCGTTGACCGCGAGAAATCGGGCTTTGGCCTCGTCAACATCATCACGGTGACGCTCGCCACCCACAACCGCGACAACGCGGTGCGGTTCGCGCGGCTGGTCGCGGGTCTGCCGGAAGTGCTTGAGGCGCACGCGCTCACCGGCGAAATGGACTATGTGCTGAAAGTCGTGACGCGCGACCTCAAATCGCTGTCGGAATTCGTCAACGACACGCTCCTGCCGCACCAGGCCGTGCAAAACGTCAAGACAGCGATCGTCCTCGATACGCTGAAGGAAACGACGGCGCTACCGCTTGCCGACTAGTGATTGGATTCACCGGCCAGCCGAGCCAGACTGAGCGCCTCGGACAGCACCGCACGATCACCGACATGATTGGCCAGGATCAGGATAAGGCGCGCGTTGAGCGCATGGCTTTCGGCTTCGCTCAACCCTTTGTGGGCGGCAAGCAGATCGGCATAGAACGCGTCATGGTCGACGAGATTTGTCGTGTCGATCAACTCGGCCATCAGCCGCCCTCCCACAGTTGCGAAACCGCCGTTTCGATTTGAGCCGCATCCGTGTCGACCCAGCGCGCCGCCACGACTTGATCGGGGCGGATCAGATAGAGTGCATGGCCGGCATCGCCGAGATACCGCTCCGCCAGAAACCCATCAGGGGCAAGCGCCAGAGGCCGCGCACCGTCGACTGTCGGCGGCTCGCAGCCAATCGCCAGCAAAACCACATCGCCACCCAATTGACGGATCAGCCATCCAGCGTCCATCGGCGCGTCGGGTGCAACTGAGCCCGGACGCGAGATGGCCGGCAGGCGGTCGTCGTCCGGGGCGTCGGGCAGATCGTAGACACAGGGCACGGAGAGCCGGCCGGAATTGACCCAACTCCGCGCGAACGGTGCTATGCGGGCAAGCTTTAGCACCTCATCGCGAAACAACCGCTCCACACCATCATCCGGCGACATGAAGCGGGTGGTCCGCGCCGAATTGACGATGTTTTCGTCGGCGCCGTGCACGCGTTCGCGGTCGTAACTCTCAAGCAATGCCTCGTCGGCCTTGCCGGCAATGACGGCCGCCAGCTTCCAGCCCAGATTGTCCACATCCTGGATCCCGCCATTGCCGCCGCGCGCGCCGAACGGCGAGACCACATGCGCCGAGTCGCCGGCGAAGATAACCCGATCGTGGACGAACCGCTCCAAGCGCCGGCACTGGAATGTGTAAACGGACACCCAGTCCAACTCGAACGGCCGGCCCTCGACGACCTTTTCGATGCGTGGGATGACGTTTTCCGGCTTCCGTTCTTCCTCCGGATCGGCGTCCCAGCCAAGCTGCAGATCGATCCGATAGATGTTGTCTGCCTGCTTGTGCAGGAGCGCCGATTGTCCTGGATGAAAGGTTGGCTCAAACCAGAAGCGACGCTCGGAGGAAAAGTCGGCCTCCATCGCGATATCGGCGATCAGAAACCGTTCCTCGAACAGTTCGCCCGCAAAATCGAGGCCCAGCATGGCCCGAACCGGCGAGTTGGCGCCGTCGCACGCGACAAGATAATCCGCTTCAAGCTGATAGGTGCCATCCGGCGTCTCTATGCTAGCGGTGACATGGTCGGGCGCAGAGCGAACCGCGATCACATGGTTCTTGAACCGTAAGTCGATCAGGTCCGGGAACTCCTGCGCCCGGTCGATGAGGTATTCCTCGACATAGTATTGCTGGAGGTTCACGAAGGCCGGCATGGTATGGCCCTGGTCCGGCAAGAGGTCGAAGGTGAAGACTTCGCGCTCGCCGTGATGGGTGCGCCCGACCTTCCAGGTCACGCCCTTTTCGACCATGCGCTTGCCAATTCCCAGGCGATCGAGAATTTCCAGCGTGCGCTTCGACCAGCAAATTGCCCGTGATCCGACGGAGACGACATTGTTGTCGTCCAGCACGACCGACGGGACGCCGTGGATCGCCAGGTCGATGGCCATGGCCAGTCCGATCGGTCCGGCACCGACGATCGCGATCTTGTGACGCGGCTCGGCGGCGGTCAGGCCGGGCGGCGGGACGTAGTCGTATTCCTGATAGGCGTAGGACACGGGTTCGACCTCAGGTTTGTAGTTGCTCCCACATCTCTTTGTCGCGCGCCGCCGTCCAGATGCGCGGCGTGTCGATGCCGCGCGCCTCGTCATAGGCGCGAGCGACGTTGAATGGCAGGCAGTGCTCGTAGATCGCGTAGTCGGAGAATTTCGGATCGCACGCGGCACGCACGGCGTTCCAGGCGTCCTTCAGCGATCCTCCCCTGGCCGCAACGGCGGCCGCAGGACGATAGGTGGAGTCGACAAAGTCTCTGGTGCTTTCAAGCGCCGCTTCGACCATCCGGTCGCCGACCAAGGCATCCCCCCGCCCTGGCGCGATTGCAGCCGGCTTGAACGCCTTCACGGCATCTAGCGTTCCGCCCCAGTCGCCGAAGTGGCCGTCGCCGCAATAGCAAGCCGAGTGGTACTCGACGATGTCGCCGGTGAACATCACCGCCTCGTCCGGTACCCAGACGACGGCGTCACCGGCCGTGTGCGCCCGCCCCAGGTGCATGATGTCCACGCGACGATTGCCGAGAAAGACCGTCATGCGGTCGGAAAATGTCGTGGTTGGCCAGGTCAAACCCGGGATGCTCTCATGACCCGCGAAGAGACGCGGGAAACGCTCGAACTCGCTGTCCCAGTCCTCCTGGCCGCGCTCTGCGACCATGGCGCGTGCTTTGTCCGACATGATGATCTGGTCGGCGCCATAGGCTGAGGCGCCCAGAACACGGACGGCGTGATAGTGGGTGAGCGTCAAGTGGGTGATCGGCTTGTCCGTGACGGACCGAGTGCGGTCGATCACCTTTTGTGCCAGGCGCGGGGTCGCCTGCGCCTCGACGACCATGACACGATCGTCGCCGATAATGACACCGGAATTGGGGTCACCCTCGGCCGTGAAGGCCCAGAGGTCCCGTCCGATCTCGGTAAACGAGATTTCCTTTTCCGCCAGATCGCCTTGTGATGCGAATGCCTTAGGGTCAGGACTCATTAATGTCATCCATTCTGCGCGCGCGAATTTGGCCGCTGAACAGGAGCGAAGGTGCGGGAAATGTGGTTCATTTTCAAGCCTTTGCGACGTATTCAGCGGCCAAAGGCGCCGCGCCCTTCGGGTTTGGCGGCAAGCACCGGCCCAGGCCCGCTCAATGCTCGAAAAGGCCCCCAGCCTTTCCTTGCGCTTGAGCAAACCTGTTCCGAATAACTTGTCGCCAAACAGAATTGCATGAGATTAATGAGTCCTAACCCTAGCCATCGGCCTTCTCCACGGTCTGCTCGATCGCGCCGAAGATCGACTTCCCCTGCCCGTCGTGCATCTCAATCCGCACGACATCGCCGAAGCGCATGAATGGCGTTGCCGGCTCGCCGTTTTGGATCGTCTCGATCATGCGGATTTCGGCAATACAGGAATAGCCGACACCGCCCTCGGCAACCGGCTTGCCCGGTCCGCCCTCAAGCTTGTTCGAGACCGTGCCGGACCCAATGATCGAGCCGGCTGCCAGCGGTCGCGACTTCGCGGCGTGAGCGATCAACTGCCCGAAATCGAACGTCATGTCAGCGCCGGCCTCGGCCCGGCCGAACGGCACCCCATTCAAGTCGACCCTCAGCGGCAGATGCACCTTCCCGCCGTCCCAAGCGTCGCCCAATTCGTCAGGCGTGACGGCAACGGGCGAAAATGCCGACGACGGTTTCGATTGGAAGAAGCCGAAGCCCTTGCCGAGTTCGGCCGGGATGAGACCGCGCAAGGAGACATCGTTGACGAGCATGAGGAGACGGATGCGATCGCGCGCCGCCTCGGCGGACACGCCCATGGGAACATCGTCGACGATGACGGCGACCTCGCCTTCCATGTCGATCCCCCAGGCCTCGTCGGCCATCTTGATCGCCTCGCGCGGCGCCAAGAAGGAATCCGAGCCGCCTTGATACATCAGTGGATCGGTCCAAAAGCTCTCCGGCATCTCAGCGCCGCGGGCTTTGCGGACCAATTCGACATGATTGACGTAGGCCGAACCGTCTGCCCACTGATAGGCGCGCGGCAGGGGCGACAGCGCGTCGTGCTCGCGGAACCGCTCGCTGGGCTGCGCACCGCTCTCAAGCGAAGCTGCGACCTCCTGCAGACGTGGCGCGAGCGATGCCCAATTGTCGAGCGCTGCCTGAAGAGTCGGCGCAATATGGCCGACGGCCGTGCAACTCGTCAGATCGTTTGAGACAACGACCAGCCGCCCGTCCCGGCTGCCGTCGCGCAGTGTCGCAAGTTTCATGGGCCCGTCCGTGTCGCGTTGGGTTCGGCACACCAACGGCGCCGAAGCCGAGCCAACCTATTTCTCGCCCGGCGTGCCGTCGAACTTTTTCTCCAGCGATGTCCAGCAGTCGATGTAGTCGTCCTGAAGCGGTGCTTCCTTCGCGGCGAACTCCGTCAGATGCTGCGGAAACCGGGTCTCGAACATGAAGCTCATGGTGTTTTCCAGCTTGTCGGCCTTCAGTTCGCCATTCGACGCGCCCTCGAAAGCGTCCCGATCCGGGCCGTGCGGCAGCATCATGTTGTGCAAGCTCATGCCGCCGGGCACGAAGCCCTCCGGCTTGGCGTCGTAGACGCCGTAGATGTTGCCCATCAGTTCCGACATGATGTTCTTGTGATACCAGGGCGGCCGGAAGGTGTGTTCGGCGACGTTCCAGCGATCGCGGAACAGGATGAAGTCGATATTGGCGGTACCCGGCACGCCGGACGGCGCCGTGAGCACGGTGAAGATCGACGGATCGGGGTGGTCGAAAAGCACCGCACCGACTGGGGAGAACGTTCGCAGGTCATATTTGCAGGGCGCGTAATTGCCGTGCCAGGCGACGACATCGAGCGGCGAATGGCCGATCTCCGTCTGATGGAACTGACCGCACCATTTGACGATCACACGAGACGGTGTTTCGCGGTCCTCGAAGGCGGCAACCGGTGTCTTGAAGTCGCGCGGATTGGCGAGGCAATTAGCGCCAATCGGCCCGCGCCCCGGCAGATCGAACTTGGCGCCGTAGTTCTCGCAGACAAAGCCGCGTGCCGGTCCATCGGGCAGCGTAACGCGAAAGACCATGCCACGCGGCAGGATGGCGATCTCCTTGGGCTCAAGGTCGATGATGCCGAGTTCGGTGAAGAACCGCAGCCGGCCCTCCTGCGGCACGATCATCAGCTCGGAGTCGGCAGAATAGAAATACTCGTCCTCCATGTCCTGGGTGACGAGATAGATATGGGCCGCCATCCCGACCTGGGTGTTCACGTCGCCGGCCGTCGTCATGGTGCGCATCCCCGTCACGAAGGTGAGCGGTTCGTCGCTCATCGCGACCGGGTTCCAGCGATACTGACCGAGCGAGATGATGTCGGCGTCGACGTTCGGCGCCGTTCTCCAATAGGGCACGGCGATCTTCTCAAACCGCGCGGTGTGGCGCACGGACGGGCGGATACGATAGCACCAGGTGCGTTCGTTTTGGCCGCGTGGCGCCGTGAACGGCGTGCCGGACAATTGCTCGGCATAAAGCCCGTACTGGCATTTTTGCGGTGAGTTTTGCCCCTGCGGGAGGGCGCCCGGTAGCGCCTCCGTTTCGAAGTCGTTGCCGAAGCCCGGCATATAGCCTTCGGTCGTGCCGCGGACCGTATCGGCACTGACGATATCGCGCGGGGCGGTCTGGATGTTCATCGGGGACCTCGCTGCCGGTTGGCGGTCAGATTGTGCCGCTGGAGTGCCGATGGTTTATCGTTGCACTTGCAACGATGTCAATGCGTCATCGCAACCACCTTAATTTGCTTGACGAATTCGGTTCATATGCAATGAGTTGCACATGACAGCGTTTGATTTGGACGATTTTCTGCCCTATCGACTGGCCGTCCTGGCAAGCCGGGTCTCAACGGCGTTTTCCAAGCGCTATGGCCGCCGGTTCGGCCTCAGCATCCCCGAATGGCGGGTGATTGCCCATCTCTCCCAGGCCGATGCGGTCAGCGTGCGGGAAATCCACGAACGCGTGGACATGGACAAATCGAAAGTGTCCCGCGCCGCAGCCCGCCTGGAAGCGGCCGGTATCGTCAGCAAGCAGACGAGCGCAACGGACAAGCGCCTGGTTTCGCTTTCGCTCACTGACAAGGGTCGGCAAATCATGGCCGAGATCGGCCCGATGGCACGGGCCTACGAGGCGGAAATTCGGGCCAAGCTTTCGCCCAGCGATCAAATCGCGCTGGATCGGGTTCTGGGTGTACTTCTGGAGAACAAGGGATGATCGTGCTCCATGACTACTGGCGCTCGTCGGCGGCCTATCGCCTGCGTATCGCCCTCAATCTTCTCGGTCTCGACTATGAGCGCGCGCCGGTCGATCTTTTGGCCGGTGCGCACAAAGCGCCGGACTACCTGGCGCTCAACAAACAAGGTCTAGTGCCCACGCTTGAGATCGACGGCAAGGTGTTCACGCAATCGCTGGCGATCATCGAATACCTCGACGAAACGCACGGCGCCGGCTTCTTGCCGCAGGACCCTCTCGGTCGCGCGCGCGTGCGGACACTGTCTTATGCGATCGCCATGGACATCCACCCGGTGTGCAACACGTCCGTTGCCCGTTTCGCGACGGAGTCCTCAGGCGGCGATCTCGATACGAAAGACTGGATGCACGCTTTCATTCCAGAGCGGCTTGCCGCCGTCGACGCCATGCTCGGCGACCCGGCCACCGGGCGGTTTTGTCACGGCGATGCGTTGACCATGGCGGATATCTGTCTGGTGCCACAGGTCTATAACGCCAAGCGCTGGGAGGTCGATCTCGCGCCCCTTCCCCGTCTTGGCGCCATCGTGGCGCACCTGGAGGCTATCGACGCGGTTGCCGCCGCGCACCCGGATCGCGTCAAGCCGACGGATTGAACCCTGCACAATCAGCACGGCAGGATCGTCGTGTTCTTATGCTGCCGCAGCGCCAAGTGGGTTGCCGTTGTGGCAACACTGGGATGAGCCAGCAAGTCGTTCATCAAGAAATTCTCATACTCTTCGACGGTCCGTGTCCGGACGATCAACGTGTAATCATGGCCGCCGGTGATGGCGAAGCACTGAAGCACCGCGTCGGCGTCAGCGACGAACCGCTCAAAGGCGCGACGCACGTTCGCCTTGTGCTCGACGATATTGACCTGCACCAGGCAACACACGGTCAGGCCGACATGGGTCGGATCGACGAGCGTGACACGGCCCGTAATCACGCCGGAGGCTTCCAGATCCTGGATCCGGCGCCAAACCGTCGATTGCGACATGGCAAGGCGCTCCGAAAGCTCCTTCAGTGACAGTGTCGCGTCACGCTGTATTTCCTGCAGAATCTTGCGATCGTTTTCGTGAAGCATTCTTCTTGATCACTCTGTTTCATTTTTGATCTCTGGTCGGAATATTCTTCCATATTTTGTCTGAACTCCAGCAAAACTGGAATCTCTTTTCGAGCGTTCCGTGAGACGCTTCAAAAACGCCGACGCTCGCCGACTCGAGGCGCGCGGGCATCTGCAATTGGAGAGCGCCATGACCAACACAACGCCGACTGCGGTCGCGGAGGAAAAGAACCGTTACAAGTCCGCCAAGCGCAATGCCGACTACACGATCGACCAAGACTGGACGTCCTACACGCCCGAGGAACACGATCGCTGGGACCGCCTGTTCGCGCGGTCCCGCGATGTCTTGAAGACCCGAGCCTGTCCTGAGTATCTGGAGGCGCTCGACACGCTGCAATTGTCGGCATCCGGCATCCCGAACATGGAAGCGCTCAGCGACCGTTTGGAACCCATGACGGGCTGGCGCGTGGTTCCCGTTACGGATCTGGTTCCGGACCCGGTCTTTTTCGACCACTTGGCCAACAAGCGCTTCCCCGCCGGCGCGTTCATCCGCCCGGAATCGCAGCTCGACTATCTGGAAGAGCCAGACATCTTTCATGACATTTTCGGCCACGTGCCGTTGCTCGCCGACCCGGTCTATTCCGATTTCATCCAGGCCTATGGCAAGGGCGGGCAGCGCGCTATGACGCGAGACTGCTTGCCCAATCTGGCGCGGCTCTACTGGTATACGGTGGAGTTCGGTCTGGTGCTTTCGCCCGATGGGCTGAAGCTGTTCGGCGCCGGTATCATGTCATCGACGGCGGAAAGCGTGTTTGCACTGGAAAGCGACTCGCCACACCGCGTCGCCTTCGATCTGGAGCGCGTGATGCGCACCAACTACATCATCGACGACTTCCAGAAGACTTATTTCGTCATCGACAGTTTCGAGGCGTTACGCGAAGCTTGCGCGGCCGATTTCGGGCCGCTCTACGACCGCTTGAGCCAAGCAAGCGATATCGACCCACACGAGCTTGTGCCAAGCGATGCCGTCATCGATCGCGGCACACTGGCGTACTTCGCCGCCAAGGATCGCCTGGCGAGCTGAGGCCCCATTCGGCCGGCGGCATCTGCCCATGCAGGCGATGCCGTACCGGACCGACTTAGTGGAGGGTCAAAAACTCGCGGGCCTGGCGAAGCGCTTCGCGCACTTCCTCTTCGACCATCTCGATGGCCAGCTCCTGGCGGTACGAGGCCGCCTGGTCATGACCGCGCGCCGCCGCGATGTTGAACCACTTGTGGGCCGCAACGCGGTCCGGCGCGCAATCCGTGCCGGTCGAATACATCATGCCGAGCCTGAAATAGGTCTCGCTGGTTGCTTGCTCCGGTGCCATCAAGGCCGCCTCGGCGTCGCCAAAATCAATCCGTGCCATCCTGTCATCCTCTTCGAGCTTGAGCGCCGTCGTTTTTCCGGGCGCCGATAAGCCATTGTCCCGTCGCGCTTATTTCGAGCGACCCGCAGAGGATGACCGGCCGGGCTTGAATCCGGCGTTAAGCGGTGGAGTTAATGGAACGTCTGCAAAGTTCGAATTTTCTGTAAAATTTACTCGAGTTTAGGGTTCTTTTTCCGAAAAACTGTTTTGAATCAATGGACTGAGGTTTGCCGCTGCAAGATCGCGGAAAGGTTGCAGTAACCACACGACGAGGATGCAGGCCGTTCTGCGAGAAACAAACTTGACCGAACCGAGGCTCCAACACCGCACAAACGGCGAAAGGCGCCCCCCAACCGCGCAACGAAACTTAAGCGAACGCCCGGCCTCGTCTACTGGGCGCGCTGGCCGAACAGGACGGATTGAGCGTCCTTGTCTGCAGCAAGATTCAACTGCTCGCGCTTCTCTATTCCAACCTCCAAGCCCTTCGCCACGGCCGGGCGCGCCAACATGCGCTCGAACCAGGCCTTCAGGTTCGGGAAGTCTTTGAGATCCTGTCCCTGACGCTCATAGGGCTTCACCCAGCCAATGCACGCCATATCGGCAATCGAGTAATCGCCGGCGAGGAAGTCGCGGCCATCCAGGCGTTTGTTCATCACACCATAAAGCCGATTGACCTCATTGGTGTAGCGATCGATCGCATAGGGCACTTGTTCGGGCGCGTATTGCCGGAAGTGGTGCGCTTGCCCGGCCATTGGCCCAAGACCGCCCATCTGCCAGAATAGCCATTCGTCCACAGCGACTCGGGCGCGCTCGTCGGTCGGATAGAACTGCGCGGTCTTTCGGCCGAGATATTGCAGGATCGCGCCGGACTCAAAGACCGAGATCGGCGCGCCACCGGGTCCGTCATGGTCGACGATCGCCGGCATCCGGTTGTTCGGCGCGATCTTCAAGAAGTCCGGTTCGAATTGATCGCCCTTGCCGATATCAATGTAGTGGATTTCATAGGGCAGTCCCATCTCCTCAAGCGCAATGGTGATCTTCCAACCATTCGGTGTCGGCCAATAGTAAAGGTCGATGGGGGTGCTCACGGACGGTCTCCTGTGGGGATCGGCGCCATGCAGGAAAGCGGGCGCAAGAAACGGGTGTTCGATCAAACACCATAGTGATAGCGCTCAGGCCATCCAAGCCGAAAGGGCCTAACAAGAATGTCATTGATCGACTGGTCGCGTCTGATCCTGTTGTCGCTCATCTGGGGCGGGACATTCTTTTTCGTTGAGGTGGCGCTGCCCCATGCCGGACCGCTCACCATCGTCTTCTACCGCGTTGCGATCGGTGCGGCGGCGCTTTGGGCCTACTGTCTGGCAACCGGCGAGACGGTCCCGCGTAATGGCGCGATCTGGGGTGCGTTTATCGTCATGGGTATCTTGAACAACGCGATCCCCTTCACCTTGATCACCTGGGGCCAAACCGAAGTGACCGCCGGACTTGCCTCGATCTTGAACGCGACGACGCCGCTCTTCGCCGTCGTTGTGGGACACTATTGGCCGAGCGGAGAACGGGCGACAGCCAATAAGATCGCGGGGGTTGTGATCGGTGTGGTGGGAACTGCCGTTCTTATCGGTCCGTCGCTGTTCGGCGCCGCCGGAAGTTCTTTGGGGATGATCGCGATCCTTGGATCGAGCCTGTCCTATGCGTTCGCGGCCAATTTCGGCAAACGTCTGTTGAAGCATGGATCGCCGATTGTTGCGGCCGCAGGCATGTTGACGGCATCCGCAATTATCATGTTGCCGATCGCGGCGACGGTCGAAATGCCCTTCGCGCCCTTACCGACAACCGCATGGCTTGCGATTCTGGGATTGTCCGTGTTGGGCGCGTCGCTTGCCTATATCTTGTACTTCGGCATCCTGGCGTCGGCTGGCCCGACCAATCTGATGCTTGTGACCTTCTTGATCCCCGTCAGCGCCATCGCGCTCGGCGTCGCGTTCCTGAACGAACAGATCGAGCCAAACCAACTTTTCGGCTTGGCCTTGATCCTGGTCGGGTTGGCCTGCGTTGACGGGCGTGCGCTGCGGGCGTTTCGTCGGCGTCCAGCGAAACCGGAAACAGGCTAGAACGGAATTTCGTCGTCCATGTCGGCGCGACTACCGCCGCCGGTTTCCATCGGGCCGCTCGATCCAAAGTCGCCGCCGGAGCGCGAACCGCCGCCATAGTCGCCGCCGTAATCGCCCATACCGGACTCCCGACGGCCGTCGAGCATCGTCAAGTTGCCGTTGAAGCCCTGCAGCACGACTTCGGTCGTGTAGCGGTCATTGCCGCTTTGATCTTCCCATTTGCGGGTCTGAAGCTGGCCTTCGATGTAAACCTTCGAGCCTTTCTTCACATATTGCTCGATGACCTTGCACAGGCCCTCGTTAAAGACGACGACATTGTGCCACTCGGTCTTCTCACGGCGCTCGCCGCTTTGGCGGTCGCGCCAACTTTCCGAAGTCGCGATGCGCATATTGGCGACCGGGCGACCATCCCGCGTGCGGCGAATTTCCGGGTCGGCACCAAGATTGCCGATGAGAATGACCTTGTTGACGCTACCTGCCATGATGATTGCCTCGTTTGTCGCCGCTTAAGCTTGCATCTGTTCGCGCAAGCCTAGCGGATGCCTTTTACTTATGCCATCGTGGGGCCGCTTTTTGCTGGCGAAAACTTGGGCTTGCACCAACGCCACGACTCTGTTTGTTCTACTTATGTTCTAATGTGTCCCGGCGTCAATCCCCGATGGCCACACCCATGTCAGCAAATTGCAGGACAAGCCGCTGGGAATGGGTGAAATCGGCGACGCCGCGCTATATGAAACGATGATCGGCCGATCCGCGCCGCAACGGGCAAGACGACACTGATGCTGAAAACGATCACCATTCGCGGCGCGCGCGAGCACAATCTGAAAAACGTCGACTTGGAACTGCCGCGCGACAAGCTGATCGTCATGACCGGCTTGTCCGGCTCCGGCAAATCGTCGCTGGCATTCGACACAATCTATGCCGAGGGCCAGCGGCGCTATGTGGAGTCGCTTTCGGCTTATGCCCGTCAGTTCCTGGAGATGATGCAAAAGCCCGATGTCGACCAGATCGATGGGCTGTCGCCAGCAATCTCGATTGAGCAGAAGACCACGTCTCGCAATCCGCGCTCGACGGTCGGCACGGTGACCGAGATCTATGACTATATGCGCCTGTTGTGGGCGCGGACCGGCATCCCCTACTCGCCCGCCACCGGCCTGCCGATTGAGAGCCAAACGGTGAGCCAGATGGTTGACCGTGTCATGGCGCTCGACGAGGGAACGCGGCTTTATCTGCTGGCGCCGATCGTGCGCGGCCGAAAGGGCGAGTATCGCAAGGACTTGGCCGAACTGATGAAGCGCGGCTTCCAGCGCGTGAAGATCGACGGCGCCTTCCACGAGATCGCCGAAGCGCCGGCGCTCGATAAGAAGCTGAAGCACGACATCGACGTGGTCGTCGACCGTCTGGTGGTGCGCGACGATATCGCGTCACGCCTGGCCGACAGTCTGGAAACGGCGCTCAAGCTCGCCGATGGGATCGCGGTCGCAGAGTTCGCGGACAAGACCGACGACAAGGGCGATCCCGAACGGATCGTCTTTTCGGAGAAATTCGCTTGCCCGGTGTCCGGGTTCACGATCGCCGAAATCGAGCCGCGGCTCTTTTCGTTCAACAATCCGTTCGGTGCCTGTCCGGCCTGCGATGGGTTGGGCACGGAACTGCGGTTCGAGCCGGACCTGGTGGTGCCCGACACCAATTTGAGCCTGCGGCAAGGCGCACTGGTGCCCTGGGCAAAGACGGGCAACACCTCGCCCTATTACAACCAAACGCTGGAGGCGATCTGTCGCCACTATGATGCGTCGATGGCGACTCCATGGTCCGAGCTGTCCAAAGAGGTGCGCGACGTCATCCTGTTCGGCTCGGGCAAGACGGCCATCGAATTCATCTACGACGACGGTCTTCGAAGCTACAAAACAAAGAAACCGTTCGAGGGCGTCATCGGCAATATCGAGCGCCGGTGGCGGGAGACAGAGTCGTCGTGGATGCGCGACGAGCTGTCCCGCTACCAGTCCGACCACCCTTGCGAGACCTGTTCCGGCAACCGGCTGAAACCGGAAGCCTTAGCGGTCAAAGTCGGCGGACAGCACATCGGCGAGGTCACCGCGCTGTCGATCCGCGCCGCCAACGACTGGTTCGCCGCGCTCCCCGACCAACTCACCGACAAGCAGAACGAGATCGCCGGGCGCATTCTGAAGGAAATCCGCGAGCGCCTGCGCTTCCTCAACGATGTCGGTCTCGACTATCTGACGCTGTCGCGCAATTCGGGCACGCTGTCGGGCGGTGAATCCCAGCGCATCCGCCTCGCCTCGCAGATCGGATCGGGCCTGACGGGCGTTCTCTACGTTCTCGATGAACCGTCGATCGGCCTGCATCAGCGCGACAACGCCCGCCTGCTCGAAACGCTGAAGCACCTGCGCGACCTCGGCAACACGGTGATCGTTGTCGAGCACGACGAGGACGCCGTTCTGACGGCGGATTATGTTGTCGACATCGGTCCGGGTGCCGGCATCCATGGCGGCGAGATCGTCGCCAAGGGCGCACCGGGCGATGTCATGGCCAACCCGGCAAGCCTGACCGGGCAGTATCTCTCCGGCTTCATGCAGATCGAGAAGCCGGAGAAGGCGCGCAAGGCTTCGAAGAAGAGAGCCCTGACCGTCACCGGCGCGACGGGCAACAATCTGAAGGACGTGACAGCGACGATTCCGCTCGGCACCTTCACCTGCGTCACCGGTGTCTCGGGTGGCGGCAAGTCGACGCTTTTGATCGACACGATCTATAAGGCGGTGGCCCGCCGGCTGAACGGTTCGCGGGTCACGCCGGCGCACTATGACGACCTGAAGGGCCTGGAGTTTCTCGACAAGGTCATCGACATCGATCAATCGCCAATCGGCCGCACACCGCGCTCCAACCCGGCGACCTATACGGGTGCGTTCACGCCGATCCGGGAGTGGTTCGCCGGCCTGCCGGAAGCCAAGTCGCGCGGTTATCAGCCGGGCCGTTTTTCGTTCAACGTCAAGGGCGGCCGCTGCGAGGCCTGCCAGGGCGACGGCGTTATCAAGATTGAGATGCACTTCTTGCCCGACGTCTATGTCACCTGCGATGTCTGCAAGGGCAAGCGCTACAACCGCGAGACTTTGGAAGTCCTATTCAAGGAGAAATCCATCGCCGATGTCCTCGACATGACGGTCGAGGAAGGCGCGGAATTCTTTAAAGCCGTACCGGCGATCCGCGACAAGCTGAAGACGCTCGACCGTGTCGGCCTCGGCTACATTAAGGTCGGGCAGCAGGCGACGACGCTATCGGGCGGCGAGGCGCAGCGGGTCAAGCTCGCCAAGGAACTGTCGAAGCGCGCCACCGGCCGCACGCTCTATATCCTCGACGAGCCGACAACCGGCCTTCACTATCACGACGTCGCTAAGCTGCTCGATGTGCTTCATGAACTGGTCGAGCAAGGCAATACGGTGGTTGTGATCGAGCACAATTTGGAGGTAATCAAGACCGCCGACTGGATCATCGACCTAGGGCCCGAAGGTGGCGATGGCGGCGGCGAGATCGTCGCGGCGGGCACGGTCGAGACAGTGATGGCCGAGCCCCGCAGCTACACAGGGCAGTTCCTCAAGGGCCTTTTGGAGCGACGGCCAGGTGAGCGTCACTCTGATGCGGCGGAGTGAACGCGGGATCGTCACCGACATGGCTGAGGGTCCAACGATACGCCGTGCAACGGTAAACGACGCGGAGGACTTCGCCGCCTGCCTCGACGCGGCCTATGGCGCGTTCGCCGAGAGCATCCCCGACCTCCCCGACATGTCGGCCGTTGCCGCTGACGAGATTGCCAACAGTCTCGTTTGGGTCGCTGAGACCGACAACCGCATTGTCGGCGCGCTCGTTCTGTCGCCCGCCGATCACTTCATGATGCTGGTCAATGTCGCGGTCCACCCAGACGCGCGCGGAACGGGTCTTGGCATGCGGTTGATGACCTTGGCGGAGACAGAGGCGATGGCGCGCGGGCTGCGAGAACTTCGTCTTGCCACGCATCGCGACATGACGGACACCATCGCGCTCTACCAGCGCACGGGCTGGGTGGAGACCGGCCGTATCGGTTCGAAGATCAAGATGCGAAAGGCGCTGCCGGCGTAAGATCGCCTGTCAAAATGGATTGGTAAAACCTGACGGAGCGCAAGGCGCTTGAGAGGGGCAAATGCCGGATACGGCGCGATCGGTTTCACGTAAGGGCATCTGGAGCTGGATGCTGTTCGATTGGGCAGCCCAACCGTTCCATACGCTGATCGTGACGTTCATCTTCGCCCCCTATTTCGCAGCCCATGTCGCGGCGAGCCCGGCAGAGGGTCAAGCGATATGGGGATTTGCGGCGGGGACTGGCGGGCTGCTCATTGCCGTCCTGTCCCCGGTCCTAGGTGCGATATCCGATGCGGCCGGACCGCGAAAGCCCTGGATTTTCGGGTTTTCCCTCCTCGCGATCGCCGGAGCGATCGCGCTGTGGTTCGTGGCACCGAACGGCGGTCCGGGCATCACACTGCTCGCGCTGACCGCCTTCGTCATCACGCTCGTTGGCTTCGAGTTCGCCTCCGTCTTCAACAATGCGATGATGCCCGGCCTGGTCGATCGGTCGCGGCTCGGTGGGCTTTCCGGCAATGCCTGGGCGCTTGGCTATCTCGGCGGCCTGGTCTGCCTGTTCTTCATGCTGGCTTTCGTCGTCGCAGACCCAAACAGCGGAAGAACCTTGCTCGGGTTCAATCCGGTTTTCGGCCTGGACCCAGCGCAGTTGGAGGGCGACCGGGCATCGGGACCGTTTACGGCGATTTGGTACGCCGTCTTCGTCATTCCGCTTTTCTTGTACACGCCCGACGCGGCGGGCGGACAGCGCATCGCCTATGCGGTTCGCGAAGGGTTGGCCAAGCTGGGGACGACCCTTCGGCACATCTTGAAGGAGCGCAGCCTGTGTTCCTTCCTGGTCTCAAGCATGTTCTACCGCGACGCGCTGAACGGTCTTTACACGTTCGGCGGCATTTACGCGGTCGGGGTGCTGGGCTGGACGACCATTCAACTCGGTGTATTCGGTATTCTAGCCGCCGCTGCGGGTATCGTGGGATGCGTCATCGCCGGCGCGGCAGACAACCGCATTGGAACGAAGGCGGTTGTCGCCATCGCCATCTTGGTCTTGATCGTCGCGGTCGCGCTGGTCGCCTCGACGGCAGCGAATGAGGTCCTTTTCATACGGGTCGCAGAGGGCTCGAATGCGCCTACAATCATGTTTTACTGCGCTGGGGCATTGATCGGTGCGGCCGGCGGCGCCCTGCAAGCGTCATCGCGTCCTCTTCTCGTCGATCAAGCCGCGCCAAACCGGATGGGCGAAGCCTTCGGCCTTTACGCGCTGTCGGGACGCGCCACGGCATTTCTGGCGCCCTGGGCAATTGGTGTAACCACCAGTTTGTTCGACAGCCAGCGGATCGGGATCATGCCGCTTCTGGTTCTCTTTATCCTCGGCCTGGTGTTTTTAGTGCCGGTCCGTTCACGCGGATAACGCCACGACGAAGCACCGCACCTACTCCGACACATATTCCTGCGGAACGAAGAAAACATAATCGTCGTCTTCGCGACGCAGGTGACACGTGTGGCAGTAGGCAACCTTCTTGGCATTCTCGCCCATCGTGTCGCCGAAGAGCGAGCCGTCCGGCAGGATCATGACATAGCGCCAGTCGGCGGTTTCGGGATGTCCGCCTTCAGGGAGCTTTTCCATTAAGAATAAGGCACCCGGGAAAGTCCGATCGGCGGCGATCGCCGTTAGCGAGTCCTTGGCGAGGATCGTGCCCTCCGGGTAGCGGGCGCCAGGCGCCAGATTGCCAAAATCCATGCCGCGCGCATTGGCGTAGCTGTTGACGTAGCGCTGGCCATGGGTTGCCGAAAGAAACGGCGCCGTGTTGTAGCGCTTCCAGTCCATGTAGACGCTGGCTGCCGGATAGTCCGCTATGGCGTATCCAGCCCGCATGACAGCTTTCAGCTCATCGTAGAGCCGGTTCGCTTCGTCCGGTTCGAGGATGAACGGGTCATCGATCGTCACGTGAGCGTCAGGCGTCTCCTCCGAGCGGCCCTGCGCAACGAGGATGAGCGCGAGCGCAAACGTGAAAAGCCCGAAACGTATCCGTGACATAACGTCACCCCTGGCCACCAAGCCGAGTGTCGCTCATGTCTGCCGGGTTGTTTCGTTATGCAAGGTGGATACACGAGATGGTGACGCGAGTTGTATGGGCGATCACGAGGATTTGCGTGCGCCGCCACGCCTGATCTCAAACCACTGGGATAACGGAATGATGTCGGGTGGCTCGCCCGCGTCATAGGGCCAGGGATCGACCGCCCAGGCCACATCGTCGTTCCGGTTCACAATCGTCGCTGTCGCGTGCGGATAGCGCCCATCGAGGAAAAACCCGCGCGCGACCGGCATGCCCACCTTGTGGTGAGTCAACAGACCGTTCTTTTGGAAAAGGACCAAAAGACCCGCCGTTGACGTTGCATCGTCGATGCAGTCCTGCTGTCCCACCTTACCGGCATTGCCAGGGTCGAACCCGCCAACATCCTTGTCCGTTCCGACCTCGGGCCCGAAGCGGCGGTCGAACCACATGACCGCCTTGCCGATTGCCCTCCGTTCGGCTTTGGGCGACCGAGACGCGCCGGCGAACACTGCCTTCAGCTGGCGGTGGTCGGACGCACTGAACTGGACGGCCGTGCGCCGGGCACAACCGAACCCGTGGCAGACGACGACGCGGTCGGCTGTCGCTGCTGGAATGCCAAGCTTCTCGAAATGATATGTCGGTTGTTGCTGGACGCCCGTTTCGCAGCCGGCAACACCAAGGGCGAGCATCGCGCTGAGGGCGAGATATCGCGCGTGCCGACTGGTCATTCAAACTCCCACTCGCTATGTCTGGGCGGGCACGAATACTGCGCCGCCGCCGAGCGGTCTATGACACAAGTGTGACACATGGCGACAAATCAGCCCGTTGAACCGGCCGACGCACAAGCTCTCCACGTGGTTGGCGGCGGCCTGGCCGGCTCCGAGGCGGCCTGGCAAGCGGCGCAGGCGGGCGTTCGGGTGGTCATTCATGAGATGCGGCCGACCCGCGGCACGGCGGCCCACCAGACCGACGGCCTGGCGGAACTGGTTTGCTCCAATTCATTCCGCTCCGACGACGCGACCGGCAACGCTGTCGGCGTGCTTCACGAGGAATTGCGACGCGCCGGCTCGGTCGTCATGTCCGCCGCCGACCGTAACCAGGTGCCGGCCGGCGGAGCGCTGGCCGTCGATCGCGACGGGTTTTCCGATGCCGTGACGGCGACGCTTGAGGCACACCCGCTGATCACGATCGATCGCGGCGAGATTGCCGCACCCGATCCGGCTTGGCCGTCGACGATCATCGCCACCGGTCCCCTCACCTCAGATGCGCTGTCGGCTTGGATTGCCGAGACGACCGGCGAAGGCGAACTGGCATTCTTCGATGCCATCGCGCCGATCATCTATAAGGAGACGGTCGACTTTGAAATCGCTTGGTTCCAGTCGCGCTACGACAAGGCCGGACCCGGCGGCAGCGGCGCGGACTATATCAACTTGCCGATGACCAAGGCTGAATATGACGCATTCATCGATGCGCTCTTGGCCGGCGACACGACCGAATTCAAGGACTGGGAAGCTGATACGCCTTACTTTGACGGCTGCCTGCCGATTGAGGTAATGGCCGAGCGCGGGCGCGAAACACTGCGCCACGGCCCTATGAAACCGGTCGGGCTGACCAATCCGCACCAGCCGGATGTGAAGCCCCATGCCGTGGTCCAACTGCGCCAGGACAACGCGCTTGGAACGCTCTACAACATGGTCGGCTTTCAGACGAAGTTGAAATACGGCGCCCAGAAAGACATCTTTCGGACAATCCCGGGGCTGGCTGAGGCCGAGTTCGCGCGGCTCGGCGGCCTGCACCGCAACACGTTCTTGAACAGCCCAATCCTGCTCGACCATCAACTGCGCCTGAAGAAACGGCCCAGCGTTCGTTTCGCCGGCCAGATCACCGGCGTCGAAGGCTATGTGGAGAGTGCCGCCATGGGTCTGATGGCCGGGCGCTTCGCGGCGGCCGAGTTGAGCGGACGCACACTGGCATCACCGCCGACAACCACGGCGATCGGCGCGCTGATCGGCCACATCTCTGGCGGCCACCTTCCCGATGCTTCGGGCAAGCGCAGCTTCCAGCCGATGAACGTGAATTTCGGTCTGTTTCCGCCGGTCGAAGTTGTAAAACCGGCGGACGGCCACCGTCTGCGCGGCAAAGAAAAGGCGCGCGCGCGCAAAGCTGCGATGGCGGCACGGGCATTGTCGGACTGGTCGGAATGGCTCGCCGGCCAAACGCTGACGCGCGATGCGGCGGAGTAGCCGCTAAGGCCCCTTCGGTGTTTCGAGCAGCAGAATCTCGCCGTCGAAAACATAGGTATCGTCGCGATCGATCGACAGGCGATAATCCAGGAAGACGACGTGGACCTTGGCGTCCGGAAAGTCGAGCGTCGTGGTCAGATCACTCAACGCGGCAAGCCGACCGTCGCGGTCGCCGCCGACTTCCCGCAGGTCCAAGGTTCGCGCCTCTCCGTGCCGGTCGATCGTCAGCTTGAACGCGTCGATGGACAGGCCGAACCCGTGAACGCCCGCTTCGTCGGGGTTGTCAACCCAGCGTCGAACCGGAATAGGTCCGACCAGCCGCGCGCCGTTCGCCGCCTCAACCACCCCGAAATCAGCATGGGCCACCAACGAGTGCGTCGGTGTCCGCGCCGGCAGGCGATTGAGATCAAGCTTGGCGATGAGAAAGGCCTCAAGCGTTTCGTCCCCGCCACCGTCGCCAGGCCAGCCCATGGTCTCAGCGGTAGCCCGAAGCCGCGATAGGTCATCATCGCGACCTTTGAGATAGCGGATCGTCTCGCGTAACTCCCGCGCAACATCATCGGAGACGCTCTCTGCGCTCAAGCTGGTGGTCGGCCCACCGGCCTGCGTGATCATCGCTTGGAACCGCGTCGCCTGACTGGCGATCGACAGGCCAACCAGTCCCTGGGGACCAAAGGAGAAGATGAGGAGCAACACGCCGGCCAAACCGGAGATCAAGCGGATATCGCGTGCGCTTCGGCTGATGGCGAAGACGATGCCAAGCGTCAATAGCCAGACCGCGCCCAAGACGAGAAGGACGCGCTCCTCCGTCAACCCATAAGCCGCGATGCGGACATAGACCGCGACGAACAGTAGCGCGATCGGGATTAGGGTCGCGGCGAACCAGTATCGCCAGAAGATGAGCGCCAACCTGTTTCCGCTCTCGCGATCTGGATAAAGGGCCAGGATCGTCGCCGCGCCGACCACGCCGAATGCGGTGACCATCCAGCCGATTTGATTGACGGGTAGAACACCCGTGACCGCGATCTTCGCCGCATATGCGATTAGGAGCACTGCATAGATGGCAAGCAGCGGCGCCGCAACGAACTGGGCAAGAACGGACACCGCGCGACGGATCACATTGTCCTCGCTGCCGATTTCGGCCGGCAGATCGGCGACACGCGGGATCATCGACAGCCATGCCGCCGGTGCAAGGAATAGAATGGCGATCGGTGAGATGACCTCGAAGACGAAATTGCCGAGATCGACATTGAAGAGGACGTCCAGTGCACTGTCCACCGCCGCAATGCCGAGGAGGAACAGACCGGCGCCAAGATAGGCGAGCACACCGTAGACGATCGTGCGTGCGTGCCAGACCCAGAACCGATCGAGATTGGGTGCCTTGATCGGAAACGCCGCGATGCCTGCGAGAAATGCCAGCCCTACGGCCGTCATGATGGGAAACTCGGTCGGCGCCGGCCGCCACGGCTCAGGCAGAAAAAACGCGGCTAACCCCATGGCGCACGCAATGGCGCCATAGATCGTGTGACGTCGGACCGGAACGTTTCGCTTTTCGGCAGCCAGCGTGGTTAGCATCGCTGCGAAGAAACCGATCACCAGACCGGGAAAGATTTGATCGGACAAGAGATCTGGAACGTCGCGAACCGCCTGGTCCCAAACGATGATCAGCGTTCCGATCGCCGCCACGACGAACGACGCGGGAAACCGCCAGAACCCGGTTTTCAGGTCCAGCAGTTGGATCAGTCTTCGGAACACGCCTGCTAGAGAAGCCATGTGATCACCTGATTAGAGCATTTCCAGTGAACATTGGGTCAGTTCTGTTTCTCGATTGGCGTGTGCGATCCGGCCGCGAAACGGTCGCAGCGCGATGCCGGCGCATCGGGCAAGACCGATTCGCGGTCAGGCGCCCGCCAATCGGAAACCCGAAGGGACGGGCGCTTTTGCGCCAATATCTGCGCAAAATCCCTTGAACGTATCGCCGGATATGCCCTTCGGGCTTTCACTTGATCTTGTCACAAAATCGCTCCGTCAGAATGATCCAATGTTCACTGGAAATGCTCTAGAACGTGCCTTTTCGCGCGGCGCGAAACAGAACCCATTGCCGGCGCCATTGCGGTAACGCCTCCTTTGCCGTGAACGGGTCACCGCTTGTCCGTGCCATTGCGCGCAAATGCGGCTCGACGAGGGCAAGCGGCAAAAAGGCAGGCCGGACCGCGTGTGGTGCTTCAACGAACGCGGCGCGTGCTTTTGACAGGTGATCCGCAGTGATATCCCGCATACTGGCCAAAAGCGCTCGTATCGCCGGGGTACCGCGCCCCGACCGGATGTCAGCAACATCAGCGCTGTGCGCGGCAATCAAATCGGCGGGGAGAAAGACCTGCCCGCGCCGGGCGTGAATGGGCAAGGCGCGCATCAGCCCCGCCAATGCATAGGCCACGCCGCCGTGGCCCGATACGTCCGCAGTGCCGGGATCGCGGCCATCGTTGAGGATCAATGCGACAAGTTGAAACAGCGCCGACGCGGTCTCGCCGCAATAGCCCTCCAGATCGTTCAGGCTGGGCATTGGATCATCATAAAGATCGAAGGTGCGCGCCTCGATCAGCGCCTGGAGCGGCGCGACTGGGAGGCTATGGTCGCTGATTGCTTTAAGAAGCGCGGACGCGACCGGGTGGGCCATGGCCTCGCCGCTACGCGCTCCGTCCAGGATCTCACGCCACCACTGGAGGCGCATTTCGCCCGGGATGGGCTCTGAAACCAGTTCGCGAAGCCGGGCGATCTCGAGATTGAAAGCGTAAAGCGCGAACACCGCGTCGCGCTTGGCGGCATCGATGAAGAGCGTTGCCAGGAAGCGATCCTTATCGCCCTCGCGAACAAGGTCTGCGCAGAGGGAATCCAGGTGCTGGTCAGTCAACGGCCAGAAGCGCCGCGCCGACACTGCGCCCTTCGGCAAGCAATAGGTTGTAGGTGCGCGCTGCCGCGCCCGTCGTCATTGCATCAAGACGCACGGTCTCGGCGCGAAACATGAGACGCCACGCTTCCGGGATTGGCGCGGCGGTCTCACCAGTCCCTAGAAGCAAAAGCTCCGGCTTCGCGTCCGATCGGAACACCGCGGCGAAATCGGCCTCCGTCACGTCGTCCATCGTGGCCGGACGCCAAGCGGTGATGGCATCCGGAAGGCACAAGACCGATCCCTTGTGGGACATGTCGGCAAAGCGAAAACCGCCATTGCCATAGGCGTCGATCGGCGCGGTTCCTGGAAACCGCGCCTCGGACATTTGCATGGCACGGCCCTCAGGTTGCCGGCGTTTCGGCCGCCGCCTTTGCCGCGCCCACGCCCTCGCGTTTGATGTTGAAGAACAACAACACAGCGGCGGCGATGAAGATCGACGAATACGTACCGATCAGAACGCCGAAAATCATGGCGCCGGTGAAGCTGCGGATGACCTCACCGCCGAAAAAGAAGAGCGCAAAGAGCGCCAAGAGCGTCGTCACCGAGGTCATGACGGTGCGCGACAGGGTCTTGTTGATGGCGAAGTCAAGCAGGTCCGGCATCGACATCTTCTTGTATTTGCGCAGTTTCTCGCGAATGCGGTCGTAGACGATGACAGTATCGTTCAACGAGTAGCCGACAATGGCCAAAATAGCCGCGATCGACGACAGGTTGAACTCCAGGCGGGTCAGCGCGAAGAAGCCGATCGTGATCACGACGTCGTGGACCAGCGCGATAATGGCGCCGATCGCGAACTGCCACTCAAAGCGAAACCAGATGTAGACGAGTACGGCGAAGATCGCCGAGACGACGGCGATAAAGCCACTGCGCGCGAGTTCGCCGGAAACGCGCGGTCCCACCACTTCGACCCGGCGATACTCCAGATTGTCGCCAAGCGCGTCTCGAACCTTTGCAACGACGGCCTGCTGCGCTTGTTCCCCGCCCTCCTGGCGAACAACGCGGATCAAGACGTCGGTCGGCTGCCCGAATTCTTGAATCTGCACATCGCCGAGGTTGAGCGTGCCGAGCGTCGCGCGAAAGTCAGCGATATTGGCCGGACCATCGGTTGTGCGCACCTCGATCATCGTGCCGCCCTGAAAGTCGATGCCGGTGTTCAACCCAATCGAGAAGAACAGGACGATCGATGTCAACGCGGTGATGATCGACAGCGGAAAAGCGATCCGGCGCAGCGTGATGAACCGGAATTTCGTGTCCTGCGGTACGAGGCGGAGTTTGAACACGGTGTCGAGATCCCTTCTCGCGTCAGATCGGAATGGCGGAGGGGCGGCGCCAGCGCACCCAAGCGGCAACGATCAGCCGCGTCAGCGTGAACGCCGTGAACACCGTCGTCACGATGCCGATGGCCAGGGTTATCGCGAAGCCTCGGATCGGCCCTGAGCCTAGGTAAAACAGAATGATGGCGGCGATGAACGTGGTGATATTGGCGTCCAGGATCGTTCCAAGCGCCCGACTGAAGCCGGCGTCGATCGAGGCAATCGCCGACTTTCCGGCGGCGACCTCTTCGCGGATACGCTCGTAGATGACAACGTTGGCATCGACGGCCATGCCGACGGTCAAGACAATGCCGGCGATGCCCGGAAGCGTCAGTGTCGCTTGAAGGACGGACAGGACACCCATCACGAGCGCGATGTTCGTCGTTAGCGCGACGGCAGAGATGATGCCGAACAAATTGTAGCTGATCATCATGAACATCATGACGAGCAGCAGCGCGATGATCGCGGCGGTCTCGCCGGCCGCGACAGAATCGGCACCGAGCCCCGGACCGACGGTGCGCTCCTCCAAGATCGTCAAGGGTGCGGGCAGCGCACCGGCCCGTAAGAGGATCGCGAGGTCGTTCGCCTGTTCAACCGTGAAGTCGCCGCTGATTTGACCCGACCCACCAAGGATCGGTTCCTGGATCACCGGCGCGCTGACCACTTCGTCATCGAGCACGATGGCGAATGGGCGACCGACGTTTTGCTGGGTCACCTGGCCGAAACGACGGGCGCCTGAAGTGTCGAAGCGGAAGGTGACGACCGGCTCATTCGTGCGCTGGTCGAAGCTCGGTTGCGCGTCGACGAGACTTTCGCCGGACACCATGATGCGCCGCTCCACCACGAAGGGAATGGGCGGATCGTCCAACGAGTAGAGCAGCTCGGTCCCAGCCGGTGCCCGGCCCTCAACCGCCTGTTGGACCGACGCCGTCACGTCGACCAAGCGGAATGTCATCTTAGCGGTTTGGCCGAGCAGCGCCTTGAGCCGCTCGGGGTCTTGCAGGCCAGGCACCTGAACCAATATGCGGTCGGCGCCCTGGCGCTGAATGTTGGGTTCCGTCGTGCCCAATTCGTCAATGCGCCGACGAACGATTTCAATCGACTGCTCAACCGCGGAGTTGACCCTTTGCCGCAGACCGTCGTCGGTCACGGTCAGCGTAAACGTGCCATCGGCCGCGCCATCGATCTCGACCTCGGCCGCCGCGCCGGGCCCCAGAATCGTTTGCAATCCCGATGTTTCGAGTTCCTGGAGTTGACTGCGGGCGTTTTCGACGTCGGCGACATCACGCAAGCTCAGCGTGACCGTTTGGCCGGACCCGCGCAAATTGGTGTAGCCGATCCGGGCTTCCCGCAGGATGCGGCGCGCGTCATCGCGCAAAGCCTCGACCCGCTCCGCCTTGACCACATCGGTATCGACCTCAAGCAGAAGGTGCGATCCGCCCTGGAGATCGAGGCCGAGCACAAGCTGGCTCTTGGGGAACCAGTCCGGCAGGGACGCCAGCCGCTCCTTGGCGACAAAGTTCGGGAGGACGCATAGGACGCCGATCACCGCCGCGGCGAGGATCAAGATGACCTTCCATTTCGGGAAATAAAGCATCAGGTTATGCTGTGACCTTCACATCTTGATTCCGAAGCATGGTGGGCGTCGACCCACACACCGTCACGTTGCCGCGTCGTCCTTCGCGGGCTCGCCCTTCGAACGGACATCGGAAATCATCTGACGCACGATCTTGACGCGTACGCCGTCCGCCACTTCGATCTGCGCTTCATGATCGTCGGTGACTTTGGTCACTTTGCCGATGAGGCCACCATTGGTGACCACCGTGTCGCCGCGCCGGACCCCCGCGACCATCTCTTTGTGCTCCTTCACTCGCTTCTGCTGCGGGCGGATGATCAGGAAGTAGATGATCACGAAGATCATCACGAAGGGCAGGATGGAGATCAGGAAATCGCCGCCACCGGCGGGGGCGCCCTGAGCGAATGCAGGCGAAATGAACATGGGGTCTCCGAAACATGAGCGCCGCTCTATCAATTGGCGGCGCGCTATCGACCGAGCCAACGCGGCTCGAAGTTTTGCGGGATATTATCCGCCAATCCCGGCTTTTCAAGCGCGAGCGACGAGATTTGTCGGGAATATGCGCTTGGGCGCGCTGGGCAATCGGCCTTGAGGGCATTGCGGCGAACGATTAGCGTGCGCCGGACCAAAACTGGATGAGATCATGGCGCCGACCGACCGATCCGAACTGACCGATATACTGGCCGCGCTAACGCGCATTGCCGACGGCCTGGACCCGTCCGGCACCGCGCGCCATATGCCGGATTTCGCAGCGGCGGATGCCTTTGTCTGGCAGGCGAACCCGCCATTGCTGCGGCCTGTCCTAGAGGTCAACCGCGTTGATATCGGCCTTCTCCAGGCCATTGATCCACAACGACAAACGTTGATTGAGAACACACAGCGTTTCGCTGCCGGCCTGCCGGCAAACAATGCGCTGTTGTGGGGCGCCAAGGGCATGGGAAAGAGTTCGCTGGTCAAGGCGGTGCATGCCGAGGTCGCATCAACGCTGGCCGATGGGGCTCAGGCATTGAAGCTGGTTGAGATCCATCGCGAGGATATCGAAAGCCTGCCGCAACTCATGGCTCTGCTTCGCGACGCCGGCCATCGCTTCATCGTCTTTTGCGACGATTTGTCGTTCGACAAGGATGATACGTCCTACAAGTCACTGAAGGCCGTGCTTGAGGGCGGCATCGAAGGACGGCCGCGCAATGTCGTTTTCTATGCGACATCGAATCGGCGCCATCTCCTGCCTCGCGATATGATGGAGAACGAGCGCTCCACGGCGATCAATCCCGCGGAGGCGGTGGAAGAAAAGGTCTCGCTATCGGACCGCTTCGGATTATGGATCGGCTTCCACAATTGCACCCAGGACGACTACCTGGCCATGGTCCGCGCCTATGTCGACCACCACGGCATCGGCGTTTCAGAAGATGATTGGCGACCCGATGCGCTTGAATGGTCGCGTACCCGCGGCGCGCGCTCCGGCCGCGTGGCATGGCAATTCGTTCAAGATCTCGCTGGGCGGGCCGGCAGTGCCCTTGATTAGAGCGCCTGGAGATGCTGCATCGGGTCGACCGGACGGGAGCCCTTGCGAACCTCGAAGTGGAGCTGCGGTGAATTGACGGCGCCGGTCTGCCCGGCGGTGCCGATCACCTGCCCGCGCGTGATCCGATCACCGCGCTTCACATCCATCGTATTGGCGTGGGCGTAGGCGGTAACCCAATCATTGTCATGCCGGATGAGCACCAGATTGCCGAATCCTTTCAGCTCGTTGCCAGCATAGGCTACGACGCCGCTTTCAGCGGCTCGGATCGGCGTTCCCTCCGGAATCGCGATGTTGATGCCATCGTTGTGGGCGCCGTTGGTCTTGGGTCCGAAACCGGAGATGATGCGGCCCTCCGCCGGCCAGCGGAACTTGTTGGCCGGCGCTCCGGAAGACGCCGCAGACACGACCTTCTTGTCGACAGCGGCCTGTGCGGCCGGCTTGTCCTGTCCCGTTGTGCCGGCAACCGGCGGTACATAGGGTTTGGGCGACGCATCGGATTGAACCGACGGTTGGCTCAAGCGCGCCGTTTGCACCGGTTTCGCGGCAACCGCACCGCCTTCTGACGGAATGACCAGCGACTGGCCAACCTTCAAGCGGCTTGCATCCGTAATACCGTTCGCCGACGCGATCTGATTTGCGGAGACGCCGTACTTGCGGCCGATCCCATAGAGCGTTTCCCCCGAAGCGATGACATGGGTCTTGGGTCCCGCCTGTCGCGGCGTGATCTCGGCATCCGTGACCGTGATCGTCTGGGTCCTGACGGCCCGCTTTTTCGGGGCATCGACGGTAACCGGTGTCGGTTGCGGCGCGGGTGCCTGAACCGCGACTTGCTGCACCTGAGCCGGCGATGCGCCCGGGATCACGAGCGTTTGACCAACGCGCAACCGCGATGGATCGGAAATCCCGTTGGCCGACAGGAGCGAGCCGACGGGAACGCCGTAACGCGAGGCAATGCCGTAGGCGGTGTCGCCAGACGCGACCGTTACCGTCGCCGGCCGCGTGGCGCTTTGTTGTGTCGGCGCGGACACGGGTTGGGGCTGAGGCGCGATCGCGGCCGTTTGTTGACGGACGACCGGTTGCGGGGCGGCCACCTGCTGAGTCTGCTGAGGATAGACAGGTTGAGCCTGTTGGATGGGCTGTTGTTGTTGCTGCAGGCGATAGACGGGCTGCGGCTGATAAACGGGCTGGGCCTGGTGCTGGGGTTGATAAATCGGCTGAGCCTGCTGCTGCGGCTGGTAGATCGGCTGATTGGGATAGACGGGCTGCGGCGCGCTGGTCACCTGCGGCTGATAGACCGGTTGCGCCGGATAGGCGCTCTGCGTTGCTTGCGGCTGGACCCCGCCGCCGATATCGACGGCCGGTGTCAGCGAACCCGTGGTGATTGGGCCTTGAAACGGATTGGAGGCAAAGCGCGTGGCATCGCCACTACACCCGGCCAGAACCAGAGCGGAAACGGACGCAAACAGCGTTGTCGAAGAAAAAAAGCGCGGCCGGCGCGCGCGGACTCTACTCATCACCCACCATCCAAACGCAGCACAAATCGGATGGTCAGGATTGAAACGGATTTCGGTTAATGGGTGCTTAAGCCGATCACAGATCGCTCGCTTGCCCCGGCACAAGCGGCACGAAGCGCACCTGAGCGAGTATCGTTTCGACCAGCTCGCCGCCGGACTTTTCGAGCCTTAGCAGCTTTTGAATGTCATGCGGACCGCCAACTGGCAGGACTATGATACCGCCATCGGCAAGCTGGTCGACCAACGGAGCCGGAATATCGGGCGACGCGGCAGTCACCAGTATCCGGTCGTAGGGCGCCTGGGCCGGATAACCGTCGCGACCGTCGCCGAGCATGGTCTTTATGTTGGTGAGACCAATCGCAGCGAAGCGCGCATCGGCCTTTTCCTTCAGTGTGCGGTACCGCTCGACCGAATAGACCCGATTGGCAAGCTGCGCCAAGATTGCGGTTTGGTAGCCAGACCCCGTTCCGACTTCCAAGACCGTGTGCCCGTCTTCGACATCGAGCGCCTCGGTCATGAGTGCGACGATGTAAGGCTGGCTGATTGTCTGGCCGCACGGAATAGGCAAGGCCTGATCGCGATACGCGTCTTCGGCATAGCTGCCATCGACGAACTCTTCGCGCGGCGTGCGCTCCATGGCCGCCAAGACCCGGCGCGATTGAATTCCCTTGGCCCGAAGGCTCATGATGAGCTCAATCAGCGCGACCGGCGGTTCGAATTCAATCATCTGACTGTATCCCGAGGCTAGGGAATCGCACCCCGCCACGGATTCACGATAACATACTCAGCCGAGAACGAAGTCTCGACTTTTCAAGTCTGACATGAAGCCTTGGTGCGTCAAATCAAGGCCGACGGGTGTCACAGATATGCGATTGTGGGCGAGCGTCCACAGGTCGGTACCCTGAACCAGTTCGTAATCCCGGCGTTGAAACGTCAGCCAGTAGTAAGGATTGCCGCGCCCGTCGCGCCGCTCGTCGACTTTCAACGTATCCTGATCCCGCTTGCCCTGGCGGGTGATGTCGACCCCACCGACCTCCCCCGGCTCGCAATCCGGGAAATTGACATTGATCAGCGTATCGGTCGGAAAGTCGAGGTCGAGCAGCGACCGGACGATCGCTGGCCCGTGCGTCTCGGCGGTGTGCCAGCGAATGCTCTGTCTTGTGGTGTCGAAGCCATAAGCCTGGGAGAGTGCGATCGCGCGATAGCCAAGCACGGCCGCCTCCATCGCGCCCGCCACCGTGCCGGAATAGGTGACATCGTCGGCGATGTTCTGACCGCGATTGACACCGGATAGCACCAGGTCCGGCCTCTCGCCGTCCCTCATAAGATGGCGCAACGCCATGATGACGCAATCGGTCGGGGTGCCCTTCACCGCGTAATGTCCCTCGGAAACCATACGGATGCGCAAGGGATCGTTCAGGGTCAGCGAATGCGAAGCACCGCTCTGGTCCGTTTCCGGCGCGACGATCCAAACATCGTCGGACAGGGTGCGAGCGATCGCCTCAAGCGACTTCAGGCCAGGCGCGTGGATGCCGTCGTCATTGGTCAAGAGAATGCGCAAAGGCTCAGCCCTCCGGTTCTTCGATACGGTCGATGCCGCCCATATAGGGCTTCAATGACTCAGGGACGACGACGCTGCCGTCTGGCTGGAGATAGTTCTCAAGGATCGCGACCAGCGTGCGCCCAACGGCCAGGCCCGAGCCGTTGAGTGTATGCACGAACTGAACGTTGCCCTCGGCGTCCCGGTAGCGGGCCTGCATGCGCCGCGCCTGGAAGTCGCCGCACACGGAGCAGCTTGAAATCTCGCGATAGGCGTTCTGCCCCGGCAGCCAGACCTCGATGTCGTAGGTCTTTCTGGCCGAGAACCCCATGTCGCCGGTCGACAGCACCATGACCCGATAGTGGAGACCGAGCCGTTGGAGGATGGCTTCCGCGCAGGACAGCATGCGCTCCAATTCTTCGAGCGACCGGTCTGGTGTTGTCACCGAAACGAGTTCGACCTTTGAGAACTGGTGCTGGCGGATCATGCCCCGCGTATCGCGCCCGGCAGACCCCGCCTCGGAGCGGAAGCAGGGCGTGTAGGCCGTCATGCGCAGCGGTAGGTCGGCCTCGGCAAGAATGTCCTCGCGGACCAGATTGGTGAGCGGCACCTCAGCCGTGGGGATCAGCCAGAAGTCGTCCGTCGTCCTAAACTGGTCTTCGGCGAATTTCGGCAGTTGCCCCGTGCCGAACAGGACATGGTCGCGCACCAGCAGCGGCGGGCTCATTTCCGTATAGCCGAATTCGTCGGTATGAACGTCTAGCATGAAGCTGGCGATCGCCCGCTCAAGGCGCGCGAGCGGGCCTTTCAAAACCACAAATCGGGCACCGGACAATTTCGCCGCCGCCTCGAAATCCATCAGGCCCAACGCTTCACCGATCTCGAAATGCTGGCCTGGGTTGTTGATTTTGGGTCGTTCGCCGTGGCTATGATGCAAGAGGTTCGCCGCCTCGTCGTCGCCGACCGGCACGTCATCAAGCGGCAAATTGGGGATCCCGGCGACAAAGTCATTCACGGCTTCTGTGAGCCGACGCTCCTCGTCCTCGCCGTTCTGGATGAAAGCCTTTAGCTCGGCGACCTCGTCGATCAGGCGCTGCGCCTCGGTTTCGTCACCCGATGCCTTCGCGGCACCGATCGCCTTCGACGCCGCGTTCCGCCTCCCCTGCGCGGCCTGCAAATCCTGGATATGAGCACGCCGCGCATTATCGCGTTCGACGATCTGCCCGGCCATCGGCGCTAAGCCGCGCTTCGCCAAACCGGCATCGAATGCGTCCGGGTTGTCCCGGATCCATTTGATATCAAACATTGAACGGCCTCATGGATCGGCGCGTTGCCGCCGGCGGGAGTTGCGCGGCCTTTATGCGAGAGTCGGGTGAGGCTGACAAGCCGGCCCGTCAGGCGGCAGCTTCGGCATTTTCCTCTGCGGCCTTGCGCCTTTTCTCGATCATCCTGACCGCGATGATTGAGATTTCGTAGAGAAGCAATGTCGGCAGCGCCAAGCCGATCTGGCTGATTGGATCGGGTGGTGTCAAAAACGCGGCCGCCGCGAAAACGGCAACGATCGCGTATTTGCGCTTGTTCGCCAGTGTTTCGCTGGTCAGCATTCCAGCGCGCGCGAGAAGCGTAAAGAGGACAGGCATTTGGAAACAAAGCCCGAAGGCGAATATCAACGTCATGATAAGTGAGAGATACTCACTCACACGAGCAACCAGTTGGATCGAAGCGACGCCCTCGCCGACCTGCTCCTGGCTCAAGAAAAAGCCCATCGCGAGCGGCATGACGACGAAATAGACAAGGCTCGCGCCCAACACGAACAGCACGGGCGTGGCGGCCAGGAACGGCAAGAACGCACCTCGCTCGTTGCGATAAAGCCCCGGCGCCACGAACATATAGAGCTGTCCGGCGATCACTGGAAAGGCGACGAAAAAGCCGCCAAAGAGCGAAAGCTTGAGTTGCGTGAAGAAATACTCCTGCGGCGCCGTATAGATCAGTTCCAGATCGGCGGCGTTCCCGGCGGCGCGCTCATAGGGCACGAGCAGAATGTTGAAAATGTCCTTGGCGAAAAAGAAGCAGATCACGAAGGCGATGCCGAGCGCGATAATCCCTTTCAAGAGCCTCTGGCGCAGCTCGATCAGGTGCTCGACCAGCGGTGCGCGCGACTGCTCGATTTCGTCGACTTCGTCGTTTTCGGTGGCGTCGACCATCGATCAGGACGCCGCCTTTGCAACGGGTTCTTCCGACTCGACAGGCGCCGCCGCCTCTTCCTCCGGCTGAGCTTGATCGTCGTCGGGACTTGCAGCCTCCTCGCCGACGTCACCATCGTTTGGCTCAGCTTTCGCCTCCGGCTTTTCAACGGCGTCCTTGATACCCTCGGCCGCCGCCTTCATCGGATTGATGCTTGCCGCCACGCCGCCCACGGTCGCTTTGGACGCCGCCGAACGAACGCTCTCGATGTCCTTCTTGACCTCATCGAGTTCGGCTTCCTTCAACGCATCGTTGAATTGCCGCTGAAAGTCGTTCGCCATGCGCCGCATCTGGCCGACGAATTTGCCCACATTGCGCAATAGGCGCGGCAAATCGCGCGGCCCGACCACGAGGATCGCCACGACTGCGATAACGAGAAGTTCGGTCCAGCCAAGGTCAAACATGGCGGATCAACGGCCCTCAGCGCTCACACCCGAATGGGTGGTTGGGTTCAGCCGGCCTTGGTTTCCTTGGCCTTGGCGGCATCGGACACGCTGTCGGCCGGATCGTGATCGATCGTCTTGGCCTGCGCCGTATCGGTCTCGTCCTCGGCCATGCCCTTCTTAAAGCTCTTGATGCCTTGCGCCACGTCGCCCATCAGCGACGAGATTTTGCCGCGCCCGAACAGTAGAACCAGAAGCACGACCACAATGAGAATTTGAAACCAGCTTGGTGCCATTCAATTCACTCCCTGGACCGCTGCGGTCCATCGTTGTTTCGCAGTTGCGGGCGACTATCGCAATTTGCCCTGCCCGCTTCAACACTTCCCATGTGTTACCCTAAATCGAAACCCTTAGAATGGCTTTCAAGGGCCGGCGCGCGCAAAGATCATTACGTCGTCCGGGTCAAGCCGCACGCCGATATCTTCGCCGGGCGTGCTTTGGCCGGCCGGCATGCGCGCTACGAGCGGCTGATTCAGTCCCTCAACCACCACCTCCAAAAGATCCATCTCACCTAGAAACTGCCGCCCGATTACACGTCCATTCACCGCGCCGGCGCCCGTGGGACCGATACGGATCGCCTGCGGTCGGGCGCAGACCACAACGGACGCCCCGTCATTAAAGCCATTCGCGCCGAAACGTCCAACTGGCGTTACCACGTGACCTGATTCAACTCGGCCGTCCAATTCGTTGATCTCACTGAAGAAACGTGCTGTCAGAACATCGGTCGGATAGCGATAGATTCGGTCTGGCGTATCGATCTGCACGATCCGCCCAGCGCGCATGAGAGCGATCCTGTCGCCAACGCGCATCGCCTCCTCCGGATCATGAGTGACAAAGATCGCCGTGGTTCGGGTTTCCTTCAGGACAGCCAGCGTTTCCGACCGGACGCTTTCGCGCAGTCGTTTGTCCAGACCCGAAAACGGCTCATCCATCAAGAGGATGGCAGGCCGGGGTGCGATGGCCCGCGCAAGTGCCACGCGCTGCTGCTCGCCGCCTGACAACATGTGCGGGAATTTGTCGCCATAGTCGCTGAGACCCACCCGGTCCAATGCACGATCGATGGCCGTTTTTGCCTCGCCGCGGGGCAGATTCTTGAGACCGAAACCGACATTTTTGCGGATATTGAGATGGGGAAAGAGCGCGAAATCCTGAAACACCAGACCGATACCGCGCTGTTCCGGCGGCACGAAGGTCTGGTCACCGGCGATTTCGATCCCGTTGAGAAGGACCCTGCCCTTGTCCTGACGTTCAATGCCGGCGGCAATGCGTAAGAGCGTCGTCTTACCGCAGCCGGAATTGCCAAGGAGGCACATCAACTCGCCCGGCTCGACTCCAAACGTGACATCGCTGACGGCAGCGAGAGTCCCATAAAGGTGCGATATGCCGTCAAAGGCCAGACTGGCCGCGAAGCTGACGGCGGCGGTGCCACGTTCGCCCCATGCCGGACCGCCACGGTCGACGCCGTTTTGAACCTTTGGATCGGGAGTCATGTTCATGGGCGGTATTTAGGGCGACAGAGGTCAAAACGCGACACAAAACGGCCGATCGGCGTTAACCGCCCTCGCGCATGGTGCTGTTTGGGCCGGCTTCGTCGATCCCCGCCAAGAGCGGCTCGCCGTCATCGCTATCCAGCGGCTCCTCGTCGTCCTGCAACGCGTCGTCATCGTTGGGTGCCGGCACGCGGAAGTCCGAGGGCAATCGGGAATCCAAGAGGCCCGCACCCTTCAACTCCTCAAGTCCGGGTAGGTCGCGTGCGGTGTCGAGACCGAAATGGTCGAGGAAGACCTTCGTCGTGCCATAGGTCACAGGCCGGCCTGGGCTGCGGCGACGGCCACGCATGCGAACCCACTCGGTCTCAAGCAGAACGTCGAGCGTGCCCTTTGAGGTCGACACACCGCGCACTTCTTCGATCTCCGCGCGCGTAACGGGTTGATGATAGGCAATGATGGCGAGGGTCTCGAGGGCGGCACGCGACAGTTTCTTCGGCTCGACCGCATACCGGCGCATCAGATAGCCAAGGTCCTCGGCGGTGCGAAACGCATAACCGCCGGCGACCCGGACGAGATTGACCCCACGACCGGCGTAGACCGCCGTGAGATCATGGATGAGGGCTTCGATGTCCGCATCGTCCGGCAATCTTTCGGCGAGCGACTCAGCGTCCAGCGGCTCGGTCGCGGCAAACAGCATCGCTTCGAGCATCCGCAGGTGCCCGCGCCGGGCCTCCGGCGCGAGATCCATGACAACTGTCTCCGTCATGGCGCCGCCTCCCTGCTGCGCACCATTAGAGGCTGAAAGGCCCCATCCTGTTTCATCTCAAGCGTGCCTTCGCGCACCAGCTCCAATCCTGCGCTGAATCCACTGGCAAGGGCCGACCGGCGCTCCTCCGGTCGCACAACGTAATCAAGGAGAAACTGGTCGATCGGAGCCCAGGCCGCCAGCCCACCAATGAATTGAACAAGCCGCTCTCTTGCATCCGCGATCGTCATGACCGCGCGGCGCGCAATCTTAAGCTCCGTGATGCTGGTGCGGGTTCGTTCCCGCGCGTAGGCGCCCAGAAGGTCATAGAGCGTATCCTGATAGACCGGTGTCGTGACCGATCGAATGCCTTCCGGCATGCCGCGCGCGAATGTTTCACTGCCAAGCTGAGGCATTTGCAGGATCTTTTGGCCGGCCTCGCGCATCGCCTCCAGCCGCTTCAAGCGGAACGCGAGCTGCTGCGCCAATTCTTCGCCGGTCGGCTCGTCGTCGTCTTCAGGCTCCGGAAGAAGCAGACGCGATTTCAGATAGGCTAGCCAGGCGGCCATAACGAGATAGTCCGCCGCGATCTCAAGCGACAGACGGCGCGCTTCGTTGATGAACGCCAGATATTGGTCGACCAACTCGAGAACGGAAATCTTGGCCAAGTCGACCTTTTGCTCGCGCGCCATCGACAGAAGCAGATCGAGCGGACCCTCAAATCCACCGACGTCGACGATCAGGGCATGATCCGTTTCGGGATTGGAGACACGGGTCTCCGCCCAAAATGAGTCTTGGTCTTGTGAGTCGCGAACCATGAAATCACAGTGCACATTCTGTCCGACGGGTCCAGAAACCGGGCACCCTCAAGCCGACTAGGCTGTTGATGACACGACGGAATCCAGATGATCGCGCAAAGCAATTATGTCGACACCATCCGGCGCCCGGCGCGCAGCGAGAGCCGCCTCGGCGCGCCTTGCCGCCTTGCCCGTCAAGGTCGGCGTTGCCGCGGCAACGGCCGTCATTTCGTCCATATCGCCGTTGCAGTGAAGCGCGATATCGCAGCCTGCGGCAAACGCCAGCCGCGTTCGCTCGCCAAACGATCCCGACAGCGCGTTCATCGACAGATCATCGGTCATCAGCAGGCCATCGAATGCTATCTCACCCCGGATGACATCTTGGACGATTTTGGATGACGTCGTCGCGGGGTGCTCCGGGTCAAGCGCCGTGTAGACGATGTGGGCCGTCATGGCCATTGGGATCTGAGACGCCAAAAGGCGGAAGGGCCGAAAGTCGGTCTGCCGCAGTTGGTCCAGTGAGGTATCGACTCGGGGGAGCTCGTGATGACTGTCGACGCCGGCGCGGCCGTGGCCGGGGATGTGCTTCATGATCGGAAGCACGCCGCCATCCATGAGACCATCGGTCTGGCGCAGCGCCACACGGCTGACTCGATCCGGATCGCCGCCAAAGCTGCGACCGCCGATGACCGCGTGGGTCTCCGGCAGACGAATGTCGAGCACCGGCAGACAGTCGATCGTGATCCCCAACTCAAGCAGGTCGGCGGCAATGAGCCGACCATGGACATAGGCGAGCCGCTTCAACGCTTGCTCGTCGCCATTCGCCGAGGCTACGAGATCGGCCGCACTCGGATAGGCTGGCCAGTGCGGCGGCGAAAGCCGCTGGACCCGGCCGCCTTCCTGATCGATCAGCACCGGCGCATCATCGCGACCAACAACGGCGCGAAAGTCCTCAACCAGCGCCTTGATCTGTGCTCTGTCCTCGCAGTTGCGCGCAAACAGGATCAATCCCCAGGGATCCTGGTCGGCGAAGAACGCTCGCTCCTGCGGTGTCAGCGCCGGGCCGGCACAGCCGGTGATGAAGGCCTTGGTCACCGGAGTTTCGCGCGGCCTAGTTGCGGCGAACCAGGCAGTCCGGTAGGCCGGCCGCCTTGAGCTGATCGCACAGTTGGCCGGCGCTCGCCTGATTGTCGAGCGGGCCGACCCGCAAGCGGTAGAAGATGCCGCGACTCCCAAGATCCGCGCGTTCGATGAACGGCTGATAGGGACCCAGGATACCTGGGTACTGCTCCTGCAAAGTGGCGAAGTCGCTCAGCGCCTGTTCCTGGCTGCGCCGTGAGGCAAGCTGAACCAGATAGGCGCCGCCGGCGACAGGTTGCGGCACAGCGACTGGCGCTTGCGTGGCGGCGGCGGGCTGTGCCTGTGCTGGCTGTTGCGTCGTGCGAAGCGCCGCGACGACGGCGTTCGGTCGTGCAACCGGCAATGGGATGCTGGGATCTTCAGGACCAAGCGCCAATGCGGGCGTGGCCGATTCGGTCGCCTCGGAGGCAGGCTGTTCGGCGGTCGCGGTCTCCACCGGCTGCGATTGCGCCGCTGTCGATGCCGGATCCTGTGCCGCAACAGCCGCAACGTCCTGTGCTGGCGTATCGGCTGACGGCGCCGACGCCGTTTGAGTTTCGCCGACTGCCGCGGGCGCCGGGGCCGGGGCGACAGGCGCGGGCGTCGCGGCTTCGGCCGCATCGGTCGAACGCACGATCGTGCCATCCGGTTTGACAATCATCGTGCGGACACGACGCGGCGATACGCCGGCGTCGTCCGGCGTGAGTGGCTGTGGCACGATCACGCGCGGGTTCTCGCGGCTACCTTCTCCAAGGCCTGCGGTCTCGGTCACCCGATCCTCGGATTTTTCCGCTGTCGGCACAGCAGCGACCTGCTCCTCACGCGGCACGATCTGCGCGTTCTGGTCGGTATCGGTTTCGCCGCTGGCCCGACGGAATACCAGCGAATCCTGATTTTCGACTGTGGTGCCGCCGGGGTCGGCCGGCCGCTCCTTCAGCGGTTCCTCGGACGCAACGATGACCGGCGGGCTTCCGTCTCCGCTCGGCGGTGCGACGATGCCACGATAGGCAAACGCGCCAAGCCCACCCAAGACCACGAGACCGAGTATGGCCGCGGCAATCATCATTCCGCGTCCACGACCGGCGGATTCGTCCTCCGCTTCCGGCTCAAACGCCTCGGTTTCCTCATCGTCCTTGCCGGCACGCAGAACCGCGTCCACCTCGCGTTTCAAGGCGCCCTCCAGCGACACGAAGGGATCGTCTCCGCCTTGAGTCGGCTCGGATGCCGATTCAGGCGCTGCGGCAACCGTGACGGTATCCGGTGCGGCCGAGCCCATCGCCATCGCGATATCCGGCTCGCGGCGCTCCGGCTCGTTCGCGTCCGCGGATATCGGTTCGGTCGCTGCAAGGTCGCGCGGCATGATGAAATCGGACGCGCCGACGGCGGACTCCTCATCAGCGCGCGCCAGCGGAGATAGGCTATCGGCACTCGCGTCCGCTGGACGTTCCGGCTCGACCGTCGGCTCAGCCACCGGCTCCGCCGCCTCGCCCGATAGGACTGGATCGAAATCCGGGTGGCCCGGCGTCTCTAGCACGGGTTCGAATCGCGGCAGCGGCGGTGGCGGCGGGAGATCGTCCAGCGAGGGCGGCGGGGGAAGATCGTCGGGCGCCTCTGTCTCTTGCGCCCCCGCAATCTCGTCATCGTCGAACACGACCGGCTCGACTCTGTCGTGTTCTTGTGCGGAATCGTCTTGGTCAGCTTCCGCGACCGGTGGGGGCAGCGCGACAAGACTATCGACGTCCATACCCAACTCGTCGGCCAGTTGCTGCTGGATCATATCCTTGGTGTCGGTGGGCGCGTCCTCGACTGTCAGATCGAGGGGCTCTTCGACCTCGGGCTCCGGTTGAGCCTCGAAAATTTCGGCGTCTTCGGCCTCCGGCGCCCAGTCGGCAACAGTCGGCGCGGGCTCTTCGGGGAGGTCCTCGTCCACCGATGCGTCGGCTGGCTCATCGTCTTGCGGCTCCTCGGCAACCGTCAGGCCGTCCTCAACTGGGTCGGCCTCCTCGTCGTCCTCTTCACCCTCGTCCGACGCGTCCTCAGGCACACCAATAAATGGCTGACGTTCCTGCACGATGGACCGATCGAACTGATCCAGCCGGGTAAACGGATTGTCTTCGCTGACCAAACGCGCCAGTTCCGCCAGGGGATCGTCGTCTGGATAGTCGCCGCTCAACCCGGATGTCGAAGCATCGCTGGGCTTGATGTCGTCCATCGTAGCTTCGGGGTTGCTTCGGCGTTCGCTCGTGTCACCCGGCGGGCTTTCAGAGGTTTTTGCCATGTCGTTCTAACCGGCTTTCATGCATTTACTGAGAACTCGAACCCTGAACGCTCCTTGAAGACCGGCCAGGGTCTGCCTCACATGGTCTTCGGCGCGGATACACCAAGAACATCGAGACCCGTTCTCAATACCACACTTGTGCCCCGAACAAGAGCTAAACGTGCAATGGTCAAATCTCGATCGTCGACGTTAATGAAACGCAATTGTGGCAAGTCTTTGCCGCGATTCCATAAGGCGTGGAATTCGCTTGCCAGCTGATAGAGGTAATAGGCCACACGATGCGGCTCACGATGCTGTGCCGCTTGCCCCATAACGGCCGGGACTTCGGCGAGTGACTTGATCAGCGCGCGCTCGGCCGGATCGTTCAACTTACCAAGGTCTGGGGTATCGTTTGCAGCCACCACGACATCGTCGTCGGGGAAGGCCTCGCGTGCCTGACGGAACACCGAATGCGCCCGCGCGTGCGCGTACTGGACGTAAAAAACCGGATTATCCTTAGATTGTTCGGTCACTTTCTTGAAGTCGAAGTCGAGTGGCGCGTCGCTCTTGCGATAGAGCATCATGAACCGCACCGGATCGCAGCCCACCTCCTCAATGACATCGCGCAATGTGACGAAATCGCCCGCCCGTTTTGACATGCGCACCGGCTCACCGCCGCGAAACAGCTTGACCAGTTGGCACAATTCGATGTCGAGCCTGCCGTTGCCTCCCGTCATCGCGGTGACAGCGGCCGTCATGCGCTTGACATACCCGCCATGGTCGGCGCCCCACACGTCGATCATCTTGGCGAATCCACGCTGAAACTTGTCGAAATGGTAGGCGATATCGTTGGCGAAATAGGTGTAGCTGCCATCCGATTTGAGCAAAGGACGATCCGAATCATCTCCGAATTCGGTTGACCGAAAGAGCGTCTGTTCGCGGTCTTCCCAATCGTCGGGCACTTGACCCTTCGGCGGCTCAAGCCGTCCTTGATAGATCAGTCCGGCCTTGCGTAACACGTCGATCGCGTCCTCGACGCGGTTCTGAGGCCCGGCTATCAGCGAGCGCTCCGAGAAGAAAACGTCGTGGCTGATGGCAAGTGCCGCCAGGTCGTCACGGACCATCGCCATCATCCCGTCAATGGCCGCATCCCGGGCAATGGGTAGCCATTCGGTTTCCGGCTGGCTCAGCAGCGCATCGCCGTGCTCCGCCGCAAGCGACGCGCCAATCGGCTGCAGGTAATCTCCGGGGTAGAGGCCTTCCGGAATGGCGCCGATATCCTCGCCCAGCGCCTCGCGGTATCGCAGGAATGCAGACCGACCCAGCGTGTCGACCTGGGCGCCGGCATCGTTGATATAGTATTCGCGCGTCACGTCGTATCCGGCGAAGGCCAGCACGTTGGCAAGGGCATCGCCGATCACCGCGCCCCGACAGTGCCCAACGTGCAGCGGCCCGGTCGGATTCGCCGACACATATTCGACGTTCACCGGCTCCCCATCCGACACGTGCGGCCGCGCATAATCGCCGCCCTTGGCCAGGATTTCAGCCAGCGTCCTGTGCCAGAAGGCAAGCGTCAGCGTCAGATTGATAAAGCCAGGCCCGGCGACATCGACGGCTTCGACATCGTCGTCAGCGCGCAAGCCCGCGGCGATCTTTTCCGCCAGATCTCGCGGTTTGGCGCCCGCCGCCTTGGCCAGAACCATCGCTGCGTTGGTCGAAAGGTCGCCGTGGCTGCGATCGCGCGGCAGTTCCATCGTCAGGCGCGACCGATCCATCTCACCCGGCAGGTCGCCAGCGTCAACGAGCGCATCGAGAACGCGATGAAGGCGCGCGAGGAAATCGCTGAAAACGGACATGCTCTACTCGTTGGATTGGGAAAGTCGGCGCGGTTTATCGAAGTTCGGGGGTATTGGCAAACAGACGGCGATGTTCTTGAACCGCAAAGCGGTCGGTCATTCCTGCAATGAAATCGCAGATCAGTCGGACGCGGGTCCGCTCGTCGCAATCCACCGCCATCTCCTGGTATTGCGCGGGCAATGCCGCAGGATCTGCGCTGTATCGGTTGAACAGATCGTCGACGATCTGGTCGGCATTCGCGCGCACCGCCAGAATGCGCGGATGACGATAGACATGGGCAAAGAGCTTTGCCTTCAGACCGGCCTCGTCATTAAGCATCGATTCGGTGAACGCGACGACGGGACGGCTGGCACGGCGGATGTCGTCGGCGGACCGAGGCGTCAGCGCCACCATTCGCGTTTCGGTCTCGGTGAAAACGTCCTCAATCATCCAGGTCAGCACGCGCCTGAGCACTTCGTGGATGATCCGACTCCGTTCCAGGTTGGGATAACGACCCACAACCTCCGCCAGTACACTGCCAGCAATTGGCATGTCTTGAAGGAGATCGAGATCGATCAGACCGGCGCGCAATCCGTCATCGATATCGTGCGCATTGTAGGCGATATCGTCGGCGATCGTGGCGACCTGGGCTTCCGCCGAGGCATGTGTGGAAAGCCAAAGATCGTGCTTGGCCGCGTATTCGGCAATCCCGGCGGGCACGGTCCCTGCCCCGTCGGCATCCATCAGCGGGCCATTGTGTTTCACCAGACCTTCGAGCGTCTCCCAGGTCAAGTTGAGCCCGTCGAAGTCGGCATAGCGTTGTTCAAGCGCCGTAACGATTTTGAGGCTTTGGGCGTTGTGGTCGAAGCCGCCATGGTCCGCCATGAGCCGCGCCAGCGCTTCTTCGCCCGTGTGGCCGAAGGGTGGATGGCCGAGATCGTGGGCCAGCGCCAGCGCCTCGGCCAGGTCCTCGTTCAAATTCAACCCCCGCGCCAGTGAGCGCGCCACCTGCGCCACCTCCAGGCTGTGGGTCAGTCGGGTCCGGTAGTGGTCTCCCTCGTGGTAGAGAAAGACCTGTGTCTTGTGCTTCAGGCGCCGGAACGCGGTCGAATGGATGACCCGGTCGCGGTCGCGCTGGAAATCGGACCGTGTCGGACTGGGCTTTTCAGCGATCAGCCGACCACGCGACATCTGCGGATCGCTCGCATAGGGCGCCAGGGACACGAACGGACCTCCCGATATCGACCGCCGGACACAGCCGGCCGCGATTGACGTTGAGGGGTACAGGCCTTACCTAATCGGCAGGATCGCTGGTTCTCTTACAGGAGTCGGGCCGGCACCTCCATGGCGAAACAGATCGACCGAATACGATGAGCGACACGAACATTCAGGTGACAGATCGCGCCATCGCGCGCGTCGGCGAGATCATCGCTGCCAAGGCGGACGGCAGCCGGGCGCTGCGCGTCAGCGTCGAAGGCGGTGGATGTTCGGGCTTTTCCTACAAGTTCGACCTCGTCAAGGAGACAGCGCCTGACGACCTGATTCTGGGCGGCGGAGATGCAGCGGTCGTTATCGACCCGATCTCGGTGATGTATCTGGACGGATCGAAGATCGATTTCGTCGACGATCTGATTGGTCAATCGTTCCAGATCGACAATCCCAACGCGACGGCGGCCTGCGGCTGCGGCACCTCGTTTTCCATCTGATTGCTTGATGCGCCTCGCCACCTGGAACATCAACGGGATCAAGGCGCGCCTCCACAACGTCCTGGCTTGGCTGGAAAAGGACAGCCCGGACTTTGCCTGCCTGCAGGAAATCAAGTCGGAGGACGACTCCTTGCCGCGACTGGAGATCGAGGCGCTTGGCTATCATATCGAGACACACGGCCAAAAGGGCTTTAACGGCGTCGCACTTCTTTCGAAATCACCCATCGAAGACGTAACGCGCGGGCTTCCCGGCGACGATAGCGATACCCAGGCACGCTACATCGAGGGCGTCGTCTCGACCGAAACCGGTGCGGTCAGGCTGGGCGGGCTCTATCTCCCCAACGGCAATCCCGTCGACACGGAGAAATATCCCTACAAGCTCGCCTGGATGGCACGCCTCAAGGCCCATGCTGCCGAGCGGTTGAAGCTTGAGGAACCTTTCGTACTGGCCGGCGATTACAACGTTATTCCGACCGAGACCGACGTTCATGACCCTGAGGCCTGGCGTGACGATGCCCTGTTCAAGCCCGAAACCCGTGCTGCGTACTGGGGCTTGATGAGCCTCGGCTTCACCGACGCAATCGCCGCAACGGCGCCGGAGCCTCACGCCTACACGTTTTGGGACTTTCAGGGCGGCGCCTGGCCAAAGAATCACGGCATCCGTATCGATCACCTCTTGCTCTCCCCTGAAGCCGCTAACCGGTTGAGCACTGCTGGCATCTCCATGGAGCTGCGGTCGTGGGAGAAGCCGTCGGATCACGTTCCGGTCTGGGTCGACCTGGACGTTTGAAAGCGGCCGGTCGCGCCGATGACCGTAGCACTCAACGCGATATCTTGAGCCCCGCTTTTTCAAGACCGCCCACCAAGGCATCGAGCAGCTTTGGTTCAAGGTGCCATTTGCTGAGTTCGCGAAGGGCGTTGGACCCGAAATCCGGAAAAACATCCTCGATCTGCGCGAGACACACCCGGCACTCCTCACGCTCACCCAACGCACCGTGGCACGCCGCGCGTAGCCCGGGATCCGCCAGCAAATGCGGCGCCTTGATCTTCTGCGCGTCCGCGAGCGCTGCTTCAAACCGGCCGTGGCGCAAATGATGCATCGCGAACGCGACGTGATACCAGCCGGGCGGAAAGACGGAGATCGCAAGCGCGCGCGCCACAAGGGGAAGACCGGCCTCCCAGTCGCCGGACATGGCGCGATACGTGCCAAAGTCGGCCAGCATGTCGGGATGGTTGGGGTTGAGCGACATGGCTCGGTCCCCGGCGGCACGAAACCCGTCCATATCGCCGGCGTGGTAGCGTGCGCAAAACAGAAAATGCTGCGCCATTGAGCTTTGCGGATCGAGAGCTGCGGCTTGCTCCACCGCTGACAGCGCCAACGCTAAGGCAGGCCGTTCCACATTGGCGTTGAAGTTGAAGCGGTACTCATCGAGATAGATCGCCGCCAGCGCTGCCCAACCGCTGGCATAGTCTGGATCGTCAGCAACGGTTTGCTCTAAGCCTTCACGCAGGCGCGCATGTTCTTCAGGCGTGGGATTGGCCTCGAAAGCGTAGTATTGGAGGACCCATTCGTAGGAGTTGACGTTCTCGGTTTGCTTGCGGCTTGCCCGGTGCGATCCAATCCGCGCGATGACGCCGTAGGGCGCCGCCAGCTTGGCGACGACCTCGTCGGCGATCTCCTCTTGAATGTTCAAAAGGTTCTGTGGCGTCAGATCGCGATCGTATTGCTCGGAGAAGAGCGCCTGGCTGGTTGCAGCATCGCTCAGTTGCGCCGACACGCGAATACGGTCACCGGCGCGCCTGACGCTGCCGCCTAGAACATAATCGACGCCCAGGTCTTCGCCGATCCGGCGCACGTCGGCTGGATGGCGCTTGTAGTGGAAGCTGGCATTGCGGGCGACCACCGACAGATCGCGAAACTTGGTGAGATCGTTGATGATCTCCTCCGATATGCCATCGGCGAAGTGGCTCTGGGCCGGGTCGTCGGACAGATTGTCGAAGGCAAGAACCGCAATCGACGGTCCGCGCGGAAGCGCTGCCGGCTGGGCGATCATGGTCGCCGGCCCATCGGCACCGTCTAGATGCTCAAAGACCGGTACATAACTGCCCTTCGGCACGGTGATGTGGAGCGTCTCGCCGCTTCCCTCATCGGCGTAAAACAGCGCAAGGCGGCGCCGCAACTGCCCCGCCTGGACACGCACGATCGTGTCGTTTTCCGTATCGAATGCCGCATCTCGGCCGAAAACCTCGACAGCGATCGCAAAGCCCTTCAGGCGATCGCCGCGGCCTTGCAGCGTCTCGTCAACGATGTAGCGCAGGAACTGACTGACGCGGCGAGCGTTTTGAAACTGATCGCTGAGCACGATGCGCTCAAGTGCCGCGCGTATTTGGATCTGCGACGCTTCATCAAACGGCTCTTGAAGCCGTCTTGCCATTCGACCTCCCCCGATACCAACTCCGGCCGCCCCCACGCCCTGCGTCGTCGTGGAGCCTAGCACGAGACTTAACGGTGAATCACTCCCGCACACCGCGCCGGATCGGCAAGGTCCCCCACGGTAACCGGAATGACCCGGAACACGATCAACGGAGACACGACATGTCCGACATCACAACCTTCATCAACGACATCAAAGTCGATCTGAAATCCTGGGAGCAGGAAATCCACGGCCTGGAAATTCGCATCAGCGAGCTGGGCGAACAGGCACAGTCCGCGATCCGCAGCCGCATCATCGTTCTGCGGGCCGACTGGTACGCCTTCGTCGCCAAGGTCAAGGCCTGGGAAGCGCGCCTCGAAGCGAAGCTCAGCCAGGGCTGGGACGTGGCCAAATCGGAATGGGATCGCGGCTACGCGGCTCTTGAAGCCGACTGGAACCACCTCATTGAGGAAATCCGTCAGATCAAAGCCGAGATCGAAAGCAAGGCGGCCTGACGCCTATCCCAGACCAATGACGGCGACATAAGCGGTACCCGGCTATGCGCGACGAAACCACCGTCATTATCGCGACGTCGCAAAATGAGCGCGAGGCTGCGGTCCACGACGACGCTGGCAGCGCAATCGGAACGGTCGGTGCTTTGGTACCGACCGTCAGCGGGCACATCGCATTCGTCGTGATCAATCTCGAAATGCCGGATCGGACCGACGGCAAGCAGGTCGTCGTTCCGATAACGGCCTTCACGAGAAGCGATAGCGGCGCTCTGACCCTACCAGGTGCGTCATTCGAAAAACTTCATTCCATGCCGGAATTCGCCGAAGCGAGTGCACTGGCGCAACCACACGGAGAGATTCATGAACCGCGAAGACTTCCTTCAAATGATTGAAGAAAATCGGGTTTGGCTGACGGTGCTGTCGGTCGTGCTCATCCTCACCGGCGCAGCGGCCATCGCCCTGCCCCACCTTGCCACCCTTTCGGCTGAGCTGATGTTCGGCGCCTGCCTTGCGGTTGCCGGTGTCGTTCAGGTGATCCAGGCGTTCAGCGCTCAATCCTGGCGGCCAATGCTCCTGCAGCTGGCGATCGGCATTCTTTATGTCGCCTGCGGCGCTCTGCTGCTCGCCAATCCCATCGTGGGCGTGATCGCGCTGACGGTTGCCCTGGCCGCGACTTTCGTCGTCGAAGGCGTGCTGCGGATCGTTTTCGGTTTCAACCTTCGTCCCAATGACGGCTGGATCCTGATCATCGTCTCAGGTGTCGTCGCGATCATCGCCGGCGTCATGATCGGGGCCGGCCTCCCGGCGACCGCGCTCTGGGTCATCGGCATGCTGGTCGGCGTCAACATGGTGATGAGTGGCGTGGCCTTCCTCATGCTGACCTTCACCGCGAAGGACGAAACCGCGGTTCCGGCCACAAGCTAACCCCAAATCACGGCGCGCGGGGTGCACACCACCAGGTGTCGCCCCGCGTCCTTCATACCGAGGAGTATGTTCCCATGAACACCAATCAGTCGATCGATCTGCTCAAGATCTCCCTCGACATTGCAAAGTCGGATCAGGCGGACGGCGCCGAAACCGACGCACTCATCGACCGCGTCGTCAAAAATTTCGGCCGATTGAAGAAAACCGTCGGCGATGACGCCCTCATCGACGATACCAGCATGGCCGATGTCAAGACAGCCATCGATATCACTGAAGAGATTGTCGAAATCTGATTGTCGAAAACTTTTGATTCTCGTCGGATAGCGCGCGAATTCACCTATCCGTTGGCATTTTTAGCGTCTGGATCGATCACGATCTCGTTGCGAGCCCGCCAAACCTCCAAGCGTTCTTGCGCGCGTTCCTTGGTCAGGTCCGACGCTTCGGTCATCGCCTCGTCGATAAGCGGCTCAATCCACTCCCGGTCGTAGGCATTCGCACCTTCGCGTGCGATCAAAAGCCATCCGAGGCCAGTGACGGGTCGACGCGGAATCATGTCACCCAGCCACATGAGCTGGCCCAGAAGCGCTTGTGCTTCGACGTGGTTCTTCTCCGCCGCCAGGTTGAGCCAGCGGGCGGCCTTGCGCGGATTTTGGGTCACCTGCTCGTCGTCGAGGTAAAGCCGGGCCAGGCGATACTGCGCATCCGAATCGGCGAAGTACATCGCCGCATGGCGATAAAGCCGTATGGCTTGTTGCGGATCGGGCTTGATCGAGTCCGGTATGCCTTCGAGGTAATAGGTCGCCAACGTCACGAAAGCGTTCGAGACAGCGCGCGCATAGCGCCCACGCGGGTGATCGTCGGCGTGCTCATCGGCCAGCTGCTGGAACAAGCGAAAGGCCTTTTTCGCATCCGGATCGACGCCGTCGCCGTCCGCATACATGCGGCCGAGCTTCCACTGCGCCAAGGGCTCGCCGCCTTCTGCAGCCATTTCAAGCGCCTTGACGGCGGCTTCCATGTCGCCGCTCCGGTACTTCTGGGTGCCGAGAACAAGCGCCTCGAACGGCGTCGCGCCCACCGCGGGCGCTTCTGTGGCGTTTTGATCGAACGCCGACGCCGGAGCCGTGAGCGCAACGCAAGCCATCAGCACCAGGCACGTGCCGATACCTGCTTGTCTAGAGGTGTGGGTCAAAGGTCCGCGTAGCACGTCTTTTCTCCAAAAGCCCCCGGGTGGGTGAGAGCCCCGTCCTTTGCCGAACCGACGGTCTGGGCAAACTTCCATATCGCCCCGGAACCATAGTCCGTCTCGCGCGGCTGCCAGGCCTCGCGACGCCGCGCAAACTCCTCGTCCGACACCTCCGCCGAGAGCGTTCCCTCCACGGCGTCGATGGCGATGATGTCGCCGTCCTTCAACAGGCCGATCGGTCCGCCGACCGCGGCTTCCGGCCCGACATGGCCAATGCAGAATCCACGCGTGGCACCGGAGAATCGACCGTCGGTAATCAGCGCCACCTTGTCGCCCATGCCTTGGCCGTAAAGCGCTGCAGTGGTTGCCAGCATCTCGCGCATTCCGGGCCCGCCCTTGGGACCCTCATAGCGAATGACCAGAACCTCGCCTTCCTTGTACTCGCGTGCGCGCACGGCGGCGAAGCAGGCGTCTTCGGAATCGAAACACCGTGCCGGACCGGTGAACTTCTGGTTCGCCATGCCGGCGACCTTCACGATCGCGCCTTCGGGCGCCAGATTACCCTTGAGACCAACTACGCCGCCCGTGGGCGTGATGGGATCGCTGGCGCTGCGCACGACGTCCTGTTGGTCGTTCCACCGCACGCTCGCCATATTCTCCGCAATCGTCCGGCCGGTGACGGTGATGCAGTCGCCGTGCAAATAGCCTTCGTCTAGGAGCGTTTTCATCAGCAAAGGAATACCGCCCGCTTCGAACAGATCTTTAGCGACATAGCGGCCGCCGGGCTTCAGATCGGCGATATAGGGCGTGCGCTTGAAGATCTGTGCGACGTCGAACAGGTCGAATTTGATGCCGCACTCATTGGCGATCGCCGGCAAGTGCAGAGCGGCATTGGTCGAGCCGCCGGATGCGGCGACGACGGTGGCCGCGTTTTCCAGGGCATCGGGGGTGACGATGTCGCGCGGGCGAAGGTTCTGAGCGATGAGATCCATGATCTTCTCGCCCGACAGCGCGCAAAACTGATCGCGAATTTCGTAGGGTGCCGGCGCCCCCGCCGAGTAGGGCAATGCCAAGCCGATGGCTTCGGAGATCGTTGCCATCGTATTGGCGGTGAACTGCGCTCCGCAGGCCCCGGCCGAGGGACACGCCACCTGCTCAAGCTCTTCTAGGTCGTCATCGGACATATTGCCGACCGAATGCTGGCCAACGGCCTCGAACACGTCCTGGATGGTGACTTCGCGGCCGCGGAACCGGCCCGGAAGGATCGATCCGCCATAGATGAAGATCGACGGCACGTTGAGCCGGCACATCGCCATCATCATGCCTGGCAGCGACTTGTCGCAACCCGCCAGTCCGACCAACGCATCGTAGCCGTGCCCGCGCATCGTCAGCTCAACGGAATCGGCGATCACATCGCGCGAAACGAGCGACGATTTCATCCCCTCATGACCCATCGCGATACCGTCGGTGACGGTGATGGTGCAGAACTCGCGCGGTGTGCCGTTGGCTGACGCAACACCCTTCTTGACGGCCTGCGCCTGGCGCATCAGAGCGATGTTGCATGGCGCCGCCTCGTTCCAGCAGGTCGCGACGCCGACGAAGGGCTGATTGATCTGCTCGCGCGTGAGCCCCATCGCATAGTAGTAGGAGCGATGCGGGGCCCGCTGCGGACCGACCGTCACATGGCGGCTCGGTAAACGGCTCTTATCAAAGGTCTTTGCGTCCATTCGGACCTTACTCCAAGGCGGTCAAAAACCGAAGAAACTGGGTCTTGTGCGACCGGCCAAAAACGACTCACTTAGGGTCACATGACCGTCATACACACCCTTAGCGCCCCTGTTTATGGCTTAATGACGGCCGTGCGTCGCCAATGTCGTGTTCGGACCGGACCGTTGCATGGTGGCCACAGCTTGGTACGCCGTGGCCCGACTTCTCGTTGCTGATGTGCAACATTGGCGCCGAATCAGGTGTCCTTTGATCACAAAATGCTGAAATTCCGCGACTCAGCGAAGCCGCACTCGTTAAGATTGGTTAACGTAACGGAAACCGTTGCGATAAGACGCAATGTGTTCGGGGGACGGCGTCATGACAAAAACAACTCTCAGACTCTCTCACCTGGTCGCAACGTTCTTGTTCGTTGGCGCATACACGGCCTTTGCCGACGATGCGAACGATGCCGCTAACTATCAAACGTTTACCGAAAACGGGCAATATATGGGCCTTTCCGGCGAGGTCTTCGCCGGTATCGGCTGGTTTCGATACAACGACGACATTGAGTCGCGCGTTGGCTTCCAGTGGGGCAACCAGCCCTCAAACCACTATGCCGATTTCGATGTCGACACTGAGGCCTTTAATTGGGGAGGCACGGTCTGGGTTCCAACAGTCAAGGTTCAGGAGTTCCCGATTTATCTCGACTTCGGCTTTCACTATCTGACCGCCGAAGACGACGAGTTCAATCCGCTGATCCGCGCGCAGGGCACGGTCAACAATGTCGCGGTCCAGTACGATACCGTGATCAAGACCGGCAATCCCTGGGACAATCTGAACGGACAATATGTCGTTCCAGCCGTCTGGGGTTCCGATATTCGAGATGCGCGGTTTGATTTCGACTATTCGGAGATGATCGTCAAAATCGGTCTGGGCAGCGCTATAGAGATCGCAAATCTCTCGGCAGGACCGGTGGTCTTCATGCCGAAGCTAAGCGGCCTGTTCGGCACAGTCGACTCCGACCTGTGCTACACGGGCACCACGGCGCTGAACCTGAACGACCCGCTTGACGTGCGCGTTTGCGATGATGTGGAGACCACGAGGTGGGGCGCCGAAATCGGCGGCGCGGTCTCCGCCCCGCTTTGGCGTGTGGGCGCGGATTGGAAAGTGGGGCTCGATTTCTTAGGAGAGCTTCGCTTCATCTACAATGACAGCGAACTTAAGGCCGAAACCCGCATCACGGGAAACAACAACAACGTCGACGTTCGCGAGGTCAATCGCTTCGACGAGACATTTGGCGATATCGGCGGCCGGGTTGGCATCGCACCGTTTGTCGCAAACGAAAGCGCGCGCCTTGCGTTGATCGCCGAAGCGGAGATGTGGGGGGTCAATCAGGGGGCGCTCAACAACCAGGACGCTTTGGACTTTGACCGTTACAAGCGATGGTCATTTGTCGCCGGCGTGCGTTTGACCGTCGATACGGACATCTGGGACGATTTCAGCATCCCGATTATGCGGGATTTCTGAGCGCGCGCCCTAAAGCGTCTTAGCCGACGGGAAGCCGGCCCAGCGCAGCCTCAAGCTTGTCACGACGGGCAGCGGCGTCGGCCTTACGCTCATGCTGCTGCTCGACGACGTGATCGGGCGCTTTGGCGAGGAACTGGTCGTTCGAAAGTTTCTTGTCGATTCCCTCGATTTCCTTCGCAAGCTTTTGAATTTCCTTATCCAAGCGTGCGCGCTCGACCGCAATGTCGATGACATCGGCGACCGGCAGTGCCCCAACGGTCTCGCCGACCAGAACCTGGATCGCGCCCTCTGGAACGCCGTCGGCAATGGTGATTGACGACAAGCGGGCCAAACGTCGAAACAACGCCTCATAGGTGTTCAGGCGCTGCCGCACGCCCTCCGACGGGTCGACAAGGGCCAGCGTCAGCTCGGCCGATGGCGGAATGTTCATTTCCGAGCGCACCGAACGCACTGCCATGATTGCCTCGATCAGCCAGTTGATGTCGGCATCGGCGGTACTGTCGACCAGGCCATCAAGCACTGGCCAGGACGCCTCGATCAAAAGGGTTTCGCGCGCCGGCCCCGCCTCTCCGGTCAGACCCCAGAGTTCTTCGGTGACATAGGGCATGAAGGGATGGAGCAGCGCCAGAATCCGGTCGAGGATCCAGGCGGCTGTCGCGCGGGTCTCATCGATCTCAGCCTGATCATCGCCGGTCAAAACGGGCTTGATCAGCTCCAGATACCAGTCGCAGAAGACGTGCCAGACGAAGCGATAGGCGCCTCCGGCGGCGTCGTTGAACCGATAGGCTTCAAGTGCTTCGGTGACGGTCTTTGAGGCTTTCTCCGCCTCGCCCACGATCCAACGGTTGACCGGTAGTTCAAGTGATCGCGCATCGAAGTCCGCCGTCCGCACGCACGCGTTCATTTCGCAGAACCGCGCCGCGTTCCAAAGCTTGGTGACGAAGTTGCGATAGCCCTCGACACGCGACCGCGCCAGCTTGATATCGCGCCCCTGTGCCGCCATTGCCGCCAGCGTGAAGCGCAAGGAGTCGGCGCCGTACTCGTCGATGAGTTCGAGCGGATCGATGATGTTGCCCTTCGATTTGGACATTTTCTGACCCGTCTCGTCGCGGACGAGTGCGTGGATGTAGACGGTATGGAACGGCACTTCCGGCTTGCCATCCTCGTCCTTCATCATGTGGAGGCCCATCATCATCATCCGGGCGACCCAGAAGAAGATGATGTCGAAACCGGTGATGAGGACATCGGTCTTGTAGTGGCGCGCCAGTTCCGGCGTCTCATCCGGCCAGCCGAGCGTTGAGAACGGCCATAGCGCCGACGAGAACCAGGTGTCGAGGACATCCGGATCGCGCTCCAGCGGCCGGTCATCGCCATAATGCTTGCGCGCCATCGCCGCGGCCTCGACCTCGTCCTCGGCGACGAAGACCTCGCCGTCCGGTCCATACCAGGCCGGAATCTGATGCCCCCACCAGAGCTGGCGCGAGATGCACCAGGGTTGGATGTTGCGCATCCAGTCGAAATAGGTCTTTTCCCAGGCTTTGGGAACAAAGACGGTGTCGCCGCGCTCCACGGCCTCGATTGCAGGCTTGGAAAGCGTCGCCGCGTCGACATACCACTGCTCGGTGAGCCAAGGCTCGATCACGACGCCGCCGCGATCGCCGTAGGGTACGGTGTGGACGTGCTCGTCGATCTTCTCGACAAGGCCTAGGGCCTCCAGGTCGGCGACAACCCGCTTGCGCGCCTCGAACCGATCGAGCCCGCGATAGGCTTCAGGAACGGCATCGTTCAGCGCTGCCCGCTCATCAAAAATATTAATCATTTCAAGGTCATGCCGGCGCCCGACCTCAAAGTCGTTGAAGTCGTGAGCAGGTGTGATCTTGACCGCGCCCGACCCTTGTTCGGGATCGGCATAGTCATCGGCGACGATCGGAATACGACGGCCAACCAGCGGCAGAACAGCCATCTTGCCGACCAGGTGGGTGTAACGCTCGTCGTCGGGATGAACGGCGACCGCCGTGTCGCCCAGCATCGTCTCCGGCCTGGTCGTTGCAACCGTGATGAAGGTGCCGTCCCGCCCCTCGACAGGGTAGCGGAAATGCCAAAGGTGACCGTTCGTCTCGACCTGCTGAACCTCCAGGTCCGAAATCGCGGTGAGCAGTTTGGGATCCCAGTTGACCAGCCGCTTGTCCTTGTAGATCAGACCCTGGTGATAAAGCGTGATGAACGTCTTTAGGACCGCTTGCGAGAGGCCGGCATCCATCGTGAAGCGTTCGCGCGACCAATCGCAGGACGCACCAAGCCGCTTGAGCTGATTGATGATCGTGCCGCCGGAGTGCGACTTCCAGGTCCAGACCCGCTGAATGAAAGCGTCGCGTCCCATCTCGTGCCGCGACATGCCCTCGCCATCCAATTGGCGCTCCACGACCATCTGTGTCGCGATGCCGGCGTGGTCCATGCCCGGCTGCCACAGGACGTCGCGGCCGCGCATGCGTTCGAACCGGACCAAGATATCCTGCAGCGTATTGTTGAGCGCATGGCCCATGTGCAGCGAGCCGGTGACGTTCGGCGGTGGAATGACGATCGTGAACGGCTCGGCCGCTTCACGACCTGGCCGGGCATGGCCAAACGCGCCGGAGTCCTCCCAGCTTGCATAGATACGGGCTTCGCGCACCGCCGCGTCATAGGTCTTGTCGATCATGCCAAACAGGTCCGATTCGCACGCCTGGCAGGCATGAAACAGAGGCGATTCTGGAAGTCAACCGACGCTGACTCGGGCGTCACCGCTTGGCGCGTGACACTCGCTCGATCTCGTCGCGCACCAGCCGCTCGACCAAGGGTGGAAGGTTCTGGTCAAGCCAGGTCTTGAGCATCGGCTTCAACATTTCCCTGACCAGGTCGTCCAATGTCCTCGCATTGTCGGAGAGCATGACATTGGTGAGATTTTCAAACGCCGTTGCCACGCTGGCATTCGCCTCATTCGACAACATGCTGCCGCTGGGAGATTCAGGCGCCTTCGCTTCAGGCGCGTCCTCGGCCGAGGGTTCGGGCTCCGGCGCTGCGGCCTCGTTCTCGTCTTCCTCTCCGACGAAAGTGATGTCGTCCTCGGCCGGTTCCGTCAGAGGAAGGGGGCTCGGCGTCTCGGCAACGATCGTATCTTCGCTCAGTTCCAAAACATCCGTGTCGACCTCGGTTTCGAAAACATCGGCATCCTCGCCAGCCGGAGTTTCGTCTCCAGCGGCGGCAGACTCATCGGAGCTTTCGCTCCCCTCTTCGGCAAAGACCTCTGATTCTGCGGCCTCAAAGGCACGATCGTGATCGGCTTCATCGAAGGACCCCGTATCCTCCGCTTCAGCCTCTTTTGAACCCTGCTCGCCTTCAGGCACTTCGTCTTCGTCGGAAATAATCTTGCGGATCGATGCGAGGATTTCCTCCATCGACGGTTCGCCTGCCTGCTCCGGATTTGCCATGATCGCCGCTCAACACCAATACTCTAGTTTGTCCAGTTGGAACTCACTCGCCCCGGCAACCACTGGTCGAATCAACCCGACGACTCACGTCGTCCGCGAACAGCGGTCGCTGCGACACGCTAGCAGTCGCGCCTTGTCACGTCCACAAGGAGTGTTGCACTGCCGCTTCAGGCGGTCTTGTTTGTCCATAGAAATCCGGACAGCCGCCGCAGACCCGGTTGCTTCTAGTTTCCATCCGGCGTCCTCAGCCCGAAGAGGCGGTTCTCGACCGCGATGGTGTGGACTTCCGGGCTATACTCTCGCACCGGCAATCTGAGTTGGCGCGCCGTGAGCTGTCCCATCGCCGAGAGCAATGAGTAGGCGGCGACCACATGGTTGCGCTGGGTGGTCGTCAGATTGACCCGCGCGCTCAACACTTCCTGCTGCGCATCGAGAACGTCGAGAACAGTCCGCTGACCGACGCGCTCTTCTTCCCGCACACCATCCAACGCCAGCTGGGTGGCCCTGATCTGTGCTTGATCGGCGGCGATTTGCCCGCGGGTGGCCTCAAGGCCGGCCCAGGCTGCGGTGACGGCTGCCCGAACCTGATCGCGCACGGCATCCGTCTCAAGCCGCCGCTGGGTGCGCGATTGCTTCGCCTGGCGAACCCGCGACGACACCGTGCCCCGCTGGTAGATTGGAATGTTCAATCGCCCGACGATTGAGGCCGAATCGGTGATTTGAACGTTGGAAGACGGCTCCCAACGACGACTCGCAGACGCCTCGATGCTAACCGTTGGCAAAAGCTCACCCTGGATTTGCTTCACCGCATATTCCGCGGCCTCGGCGGTGTGTTCGGCCGATTCAATGGCTGGGTGAACATTGAGCGCGATGCTCAGGGCGTCGGCGCGCGTCTTCGGAATCGGCAGTTTCATGTTTGGAAACGACAGCCGGCTGGGCTTGCGACCGATAATCTGCCGATAGACTGCTTGCGAGGAGGTCAGGTCGCTTTCCGCCTGAAGCAACAGCGAGATCGCCTCCTGGACCCTCGCCTGCGCCTGGGCAACGTCCGTACGGGTGAGTTCCCCGACCTCGAACCGATCATTTGCCGACCGCAACTGCTCGCGAAGCACTTCAAGGTTTTGAACGTTGAGACCGACGATCGCCGAATCGCGCACCACATCCATATAGGCCTCAACGGCGCTGAGCAGCGTGTTCTGCTCTTCGTTCGTCAGTCCGAAGCGTCCCGCCGATATGTTGCTGCGCGCTTGTCGTACGGCGTTGCGCCGGCGAAACCCCTGAAAGACGTCTTGCGAGATGGTGACGGACACGCCCGCCGGGTTCGTGGTCGCACCGGAGCGCGAACCGCCAAGGGGATCGACTTGGCTATGGGTCACGCCATAGTCCCCGCTCGCCGTCACCGTCGGCCGATAGGCACTCTTGGCTTGCGGCAGGCCTTCATCGGTGGCGCGCAGGCCCGCCCGCGCGGCGTTTAGCGTCGGATTGTTTTCATAGGCCGACGCCATGGCCGACGTAAGCGAATCGGCGCGGCTGATCTGGGGTTGGAGCGACCCGACCACGACAGCGATCGCGAATAACCGGAGTCCTAGTCGATGGGGCGCGCGAAGCGCCGCATATGTCCTGCCAGATGAGTCATCGTGCACAGCAAACTCCCGCAAAAAAGGGCGCCACTATCCGTGGCGCGCACATCCGGGACGCGAGACAAACCGGCGGAAACGAGTCGGAAAACCGAACTGCTTTAGGAATGGTTCAGTTTGGTTAACAGATCGTTTACCGGCCGCCGGATTGGCGGGTTATGTGTGGCTAAAACACGAATTCAGGTTTGCGCTCGAAACCTGGAAGGAGCGGTGCGTTGGCGTCGAGTATAGCGCGCGACGCGATGCCCCCGTTCTCGTTGACATAAAGCTGGACTTTGCCGTAGGGCGCGACGCCCAGAACGGTCACCAATCGGCCGTTTTCGGCAAGCTGTCGGGGCAGTGCGTCAGGCATCATGTCGATCGCGCCGTCAATCAAGATGGCGTCGAACGGCGCCTGATCGGGATAGCCGGCCGTCAGTTCGCCCTCCACGACCACGACATTCGAGATGTCCAGGCCATCGAGCGCTTCCGTTGCCCGGGCTGCGAGATCGGGATCCGATTCGAGCGCGATGACGGAATCGGCAAGATTCGACAAGACGGCAGCGGCATACCCGGTTCCGCAGCCAACGACCAGGACGGCCGATGACGGCGTGACAGCGAGTTCTTGGATCATGCGCCCAAGCGCGCGGGGATCCGTCAGGTAACGCTCTGCTGCGCTGCCTGTCGAGATGAGCGCGATTTCGTGGTCGCGGTACGCAAGCGTGGTCTGTGCCCGTCCAACGAAAGCCTCGCGTGGAACGGTGAGGAACGCTCTCAGAACATCGTGATCGGTCACGTCATTGGTGCGCAATTGACCATCGACCATTTGAGCACGGGCGCGTTCGAAGTCGAACATTGTGGCTTCTCCTGACCGGGCGCGCGAGGCGCACGCGCCACCGCTGATTAACCGAATTCGAAGACAATGGAAAGCGAGCGCCCGATTGTTCGCGCAGTGCGTCCGACGGCGCTTGACAGCGAACCCTCCTGGTCCGATACCACCGGCGGACGGCCACGTGGCGGAGTGGTGACGCAGCGGACTGCAAATCCGCGTACCCCGGTTCGATTCCGGGCGTGGCCTCCAAGCTCTTCAGCTCCAATTTTTCAGCGAGAAATCGCCGACCGCATGGCTTGGCAGACGCCATCGACTTTGATATACGCCGGCCATCGTTCCCCGGTAGCTCAGTTGGTAGAGCAAGCGGCTGTTAACCGCTGGGTCGCTGGTTCGAGTCCGGCCCGGGGAGCCATCCTCTCATTGAACCCGCGTTG
>JANQPO010000014.1 GCA_028289445.1 Tepidamorphaceae bacterium | reverse complement strand
ACTTCGTGACAATTTCCTCGGGCTTCGGTCGTTTGTTGGCCATGGTCTTCCTCCGTTTTCCTAAACATAGCGGAGGACCACTTCATCGGGGGAGGATCAGGAGGCCAGTGACCGAACGGTTTGACTGGTCAATGTCCTCGCCGATAGCCATTGGGACCACCAATCGGGCACTCTGATGGTGTTATGCGGTCGGTTTTCAACAAAAGAAGATCGGTGCCATCACCGATCTGCACGCGAAAGGGAATACGTCCTGCAATAAACCGCGCTGCGCATTAGTTCGGGGAGCCAAAACATGTGCAAAGCGAGCCGTCGGCGCCTAGAACACATTCTTCAAACTTGTGAAAAGTGGCATCGTCAATTCAGGATTTTGCGTTCTATTCCCTGCTGACTTAGAGTTATCGGTTCCTAACCGCTGTGTGTCTTCTCCGGACATGCAGCGCTTCGCAGCGAGCGCCCGCGTTCAGCATAAACCCGTCGCGAAGGGCGCAGCGATTCAACGATCCATGAAAAGTGTCAACTATCAAATTTGGAACTAAGGTCGTTACACACGGCGTTATGACCCTAGCCACTTCAATACAATAAACGTTTGCAATTTCTAGATTAAGGATAAGCTTTGACCAGCGACAATGACGAGCGCAATCCCGTAGAGATTGGCCTGAAGGCCGAAGCAAAATTCGAGATCAAAACAGAAGTTCCCACAGCCTCTTCGGGTCGCCTGTTAGATGCAATAACAGATATCATTCGTCCGTTCTCGGAGAAACGTGGATTGCGCGCGGATCAGTTAAGATTGCAGAGAGAGGAAGTACTAATCGAAATCACAAGGAGCGCGCGGCGTAGATTGCAACTGGAAGGAAGAGAACCATCTCAAGTCCCGAGTAAATTTCTTGTGCCGTATTTGGAGAAGGCATCAGCTGAAGACGTGACGGATGGTCAGATGAAGGAAATGTGGGCTGCACTACTAGTACGGGCGACCGAAGATCATACATCTCTACATAATATATTTATAGAAGTATTGGGTACAATCAGTGGTAAAGATGCCAGATGTATAAATTATCTTCGAGAAAAATCGCAGAACTATAATTCTATATACATAGAATATGGAATAACAAATAGGATGACATCATATTTGTATGAAAAAATGGAGATTCGATTAGATAAATACCTAAACGATGCGGAATTGTTACGTGACAATTATAATAGAGAATTTATAAAAGGGAGAGAGTGGGATGATATCACGAAGTCTCAGGCGGCTCTACACGTTGTGCTCAATCATATTGATGAAGGATTCCCGGCAAAGATTTACAATGCATCCGTATCGCTAAAGAGGAACGGCACGACCGGTCAATCGGAAGCGGATTGGTTAAGGATTTCTGGTATATGTCCGGGCGACGACTTTGAATGGGGGATGCAGGAATCCCCCATCGTATTGAGTCAAGCTGGTCTGGTTGAATTGAGGCCAGTCTATCTATCAAGCGACCCTTGGTTGGTCGCAGCCAATTCAATCATTCTTACAGATATGGGCGGTCGGTTTCTAGAGGCGTGCTTGCCTAAGGAATGAGTATCTCCGAGCGCCCCGCAGACGTCTGACGAATGTCTCAAATTTCTAATGAGTTGACGCTTAGTGGCGGGGAGTGTGAGACGTTGGTGCCCAACTACCGCAATGAGCGCTGTGAGCTCCCGACGTACACCCTGCACAAGAATTGCGACCGCATTCCCACCAATCGCCGGCGTCACGCATTGCCTTAACTCGCGGTTTCAACCTACTTTCCAGTGCTCATTGCATCGTATTTGGTTTGAATTTTATCATCTTCCGGGCCGCTTAGATCTCCGTCTTTCCAGCTTTGCAATCTGTTTGTTCCCAAACCATTTGCCAATTGTTTGAATGAAAGCGCTTTGGTGCAGAATTCTGGGAGACATCTTTAGTGCCAAGCTTGCCTTGTGTTGCAAAAGTGACATCTGATGGTCGGCCCGCCACGGCGAACCCAATGAGCACTATATAGCCTTTTGAGATGATTATCGAGTATATGTCATTGAGGTATGTCTATGTCAATTATCTTGCTTGCATACACAGTAATTATGATGGGAGCAGCTATATATGTTGGCTACAAAAAAATCGTAATTAACTGGTGGTATGTCGATATATTATACTATCAAATTGCTGCAGTCGGTGTGTTGTTTTTGTCATTGTCATTTTGGTCGCAATTTGAAGCGCATAATGTCATGCTAAAAATTGAAAGCACTAATAAGAAGTTGGAATACATTGAGACAAATTCAGATGTGATCAGTCGTGAGGAGTTCGGTGAAAAGTTGGTGAATTTCGATCGCATAGATATAATGGAGTCTAAGATGTTGGTATGGTCAGAAAGAGAGAGATTTGGTTGGATAATAATAAATCTACCTGACCCTACGTTTTCGTTTGAAACCTGTTTGGAAAAATATTGGGACGAAGGATGTAAGTTAATATTTTTTTATGGAGACTATCTTAGGCGTGCGTTTGATGTATCTTTCTCGCCCAGTCTTGGCTGGTCGTACCGAGAACCCAAAAGCCTGCACGAACTGTGCGAGTTTCGCCGGTCCGTTGACGATGTGATGGACAACGTGGCGCAGGAGCGATGCAGTGGGTTACCTGCTTGGGCAGCATGCCCCATCCGAATCACGATGTGGGATCTAGAAAAAAGATGCGATCCGGAGGAGAGAGCAGCGAACCCGGAACTAATGCCAAAGCCGACGGTTGATGATGCTTACCGTATTTATTTAGATCGTGTCGCGGACAGGTTAGTTGAGGATCGAACGGGTAATGAGACTGCAGAGGAGGCTGTTGCTAGGCTTCGCCAAGAGCGTGCGGAATTGGAACACAGGTTGCAGCAGTTGAGCTATCCAACGGGAGCGGTGCTCGAAAGAGAGTACATGTCCTCAGCATTTCGATACTTGTTGTGGCCATTTGTGATAGTTTTGGCACTGTCACTAAAGGTTGGAAAGGCTGCGGGCGAACTACGGAACAATCATGAGTCGCAGGTCTTGAGGCTTTACCGGTTTCTGCGTCGCAGATAGAGAGTCTTGGGGCGACCCGGCGCAATGAACAATGCAAACAGGTGTCGCTCGTTGAGCCCGTGTCCACCGACGGCCTCGGTCTGCTCGATGCATTCCCGTTCGCCATGCATTGGGTTCGAGTAGGTGAAACTACTCCATTGGAGCAGGTGTCTGGCACTTAGACATTCCACCCTCGCTGCTTCTCTGTGCGCGGCGAACGACTGCTTTCTTACCCAATATAGCTTTTTCACGCCTCTAAACGAAGGTCTCAAAGCTCCACAATGCTGCCGTTCGCAACATTCTCTCTGAGTGGCTAGGCCTTGCAGCTACTGGCTATTCCGCCCGATCTTGCGGCACGCCACGAGCTACAATCTCAAGTGATGCATCAGTTAGCGGACGCTGGAGCGCACTGGCCTCGTCCCATGGTGCATTCATCCACACTTCAACCTCGTCTTCAGTCCGCAGGATGACTGGCATGGCTTTGGGATGGACTGCGCCGACCTCGGGGTTTGGTTCAGTCGTCAGGAACGCATAGAGGTCGGCTGACACTTCGCCTTCCTTTGCCTTCCGAACGCCCTCCCAGGTCGTCCATATACCGGCGAAGAAAGCTAATGGTCGTGTTTCGTCAAACGCGAACCAAACGGTTGGACGCGAGCCGTCCGGGAGTTTTTCATTCTCTGCAAAAGACGTGAACGGCACTACGCAGCGATGCTCGAGTGCGAACCACCGCCGCCAATGCGGGCTCTTGGTGTTGCGCACGTTCGTCACGCCACGATCGACAATGAGGCCGCTCTTGTTCGGCTTGAGTGCGAACTTGGGTGAGGGCATGCCCCAGCGTGCCATGGTCAGCTCGCGCGTGCCTTCGAAGTTCCGCACAATCGGCGCGGTGTAGTCAGGATAGATACCGGGTTGAGCAGGCAGGTTGCCCACTGCATCAGCGACCCGCATGGCCCGTGTGAAATCGATGACCGCCTGTCGGTTGCTGGTGTGGGAATACAAGTTGCACATGTATCGCCTCTACCATACCGACGGCCATGGCCGGAACCGTCAGCTTGACAATGTTCCCATTTTGTTCTTATCGTCGGGGAATGACAACGCGCGACGGCTTTCAGTTCACAATCGAAGAATGGGACTGCGGCGGACCGGTCAACACCCTGGCAGCTGCTAGCGTGTATGACGTTGCCAAAGCTGCATTCGAGGCGGCGTGCGCCCTGCGTCCTAGCTCCAGCTTTGTGATGCGCCATGGCGCACGGATTATCGCGCAGAACTAGCGCTGAGGTGAGGCATGCCCGTGCCCCAGCGCCCGGCTCGACCGCATCCTGGCAAACCGGAGCCGCGCCTCGGGGACGCGTCTCTCGAAGGCCATGTCATTACCTATCGGTGCGGCGTTTGCCACCGCACTGTGCACTTCCTGCCGTCAGATCTTGCGCAGGTGTTTGGGCCGAACCTACCGGCACTCGATCCAATCCTGCGTTGCTCGAAGTGCGGGCAGTACGAGTACATCGATGTCCGGCTGTGGTTCCCCGGCCTCAGCCACCATGGCAGCTTGATCGTGAGGAGACCCACCGAGGTCATTCGGACTCAGAAGTGGCGAAACGAAGTGCTCGGTGACCGCTGGCCATAGCGGCTCTAGGACCAACGACCATCGCGGGTGTTCTGCACTGCACCTATGCTCGTTCTATTGTGGGACACAAAGTGGGACAGAAAAGAAGGTGAGGAAAAATAATACATATTTCAAATAGATAGATACAAAAATGGCGGAGAGGAAGGGATTCGAACCCTCGATACGCGGTTAACGTATACTCCCTTAGCAGGGGAGCGCCTTCGACCACTCGGCCACCTCTCCACCTTGGCGAATACGTTGAGTGTGTTGATCAAGTCAAGGGGTTTGGCAGGGCACGCAAACCCGTTCTTTTACATCCAGCATAGCGCCTCGCGTTCGATGGCTGCTTCCAGCTTGGGATACCGAACCGGTGTATGCGCCAAGAAATGCTGCGTGGATAGCGTGTTCATTTTTCGACTAGACAGCAGTGTACAGTTCAGATCAATTACGCTCAGTAGGTAGGACATCTCGGCGTCTGCGAGCATCGTGAAGGCTACGGGGAGGAACGATCGTGAATTCGCACTATCGGGTCGTAATCATCGGCGGCGGGGTCGTTGGCGCCTCGGTGCTCTATCATCTGGCGAAATTCGGCTGGACCGACGTCTGCCTCATCGAACGGTCGGTGCTGACTGCCGGATCGTCGTGGCATGCGGCGGGCGGCTTCCATGCGCTCAATGCCGATCCCAACATGGCTGCGCTGCAGGCTTACACAATCGATCTTCTCTCTGAGATCGAAGAGGAAAGCGGTCAGAACATCGGCCTTCACATGACCGGCGGCCTGACGCTGGCCGGCACGCCAGAGCGGTGGGAATGGCTCCAGGCCGCCTATCGCGTGTTCCAGTCCATCGGGATTGAGGACTGCGAGCTGATGACACCGGAGGAAGCACAAAAGCGCTGCCCGATCATGTCGACTGACGGTGTGCTGGGCGCCATGTGGGCGGACCGCGAAGGCTATCTCGATACGACCGGCACCGTCCACGCCTATGCGGGCGCCGCCAAGAAGCGCGGCGCGACGGTGGTCGAGCACAATCGCGTGCTCGAGTTGATCCAGACGGCCGATGGCTGGCAGGTGGTCACTGAGAAGGGCACAGTCACTTGCGAGCATGTGATCAACGCGGCCGGGCTTTGGGCGAAGCAAGTCGGCCGGATGGCGGACATCGAGCTTCCGTTGGCGCCCCTCAAGCACCACTACCTGATCTCCGATTCGATCCCGCTTCTGTCCGAAGTCGACTTTGAAATGCCGATGACGGTGGACCTCGAAGGCTTCACCTACCTGCGGCAGGACCAGAAGGGCGTGCTGCTAGGTATCTATGAGATCGACTACGAACACTGGGCGATGGATGGCGCGCCGTGGGACTACGGCATGGAGCTTTTCCAAGAGCAGACGGACCGGATCGAGAAGGAACTGATCCTCGGCTTTGAGCGCTATCCGGTGCTTCAGGAGATCGGCGTGAAGACCTGGGTCAACGGTGCCTTCACCTTCTCGCCAGATGGCAATCCGCTGGTTGGGCCGGTGCCCGGCAAGCGCGGCTACTGGTGCGCTTGCGGGGTTATGGCGGGCTTCCTGCAGGGCGGGGGCGTCGGCAAGAGCCTGGCCGAGTGGATGATCCACGGCGAGCCGGAGGCGGACGCTTGGCCAATGGACATCGCCCGCTATGGCAAGTTCGCCGAGAACAAGCGCTACATCCGTGAAACCACGGGCCAGTTCTATTCCCGCCGGTTCGTCATGACCTATCCGAACGAACAGTTGCCGGCGGGGCGCCCATTGAAGATGGCGCCGGCCCACGACGCGATGACCGAAGCCGGCGCGCGCTGGGGTGAGTCCTGGGGGCTTGAAGTGCCGATCTATTTCGCGCCGAAAGGCTTTGAAGAGACGCCAACGCTGAAACGCTCCAACGCCCATGACATCGTGGGCACAGAGTGCCGCGCCGTCCGTGAGAAATCCGGGCTCCTAGACATTTCCGGCTTCTCCCGTTTCGAGGTGACGGGTCCCAATGCGGAAGCCTGGCTCGACAAGGTCATGGCTGGCCGCCTGCCGAAACCGGGTCGTGCGCGGCTCGCACCCATGCTTGCGCCGAACGGCCGGCTGAAAGGTGATCTCACGGTCTTCAACTGGGGCGATGGCACCTGGTGGATCATGGGGAGCTACTATCTGCGCGCCTGGCACATGCGCTGGTTTATGGACTACATCGATGCGCATGGGGATGGTGGGGTTCACGTCGAGGACGTGTCGGACAAGATCGTCGGATTCTCGCTCTCCGGCCCCGCCTCGCGGGAGGTGCTGACAGCGGCGCTCTCCGATGGCGACATAAGTCACAATGCGCTGCCGTTCATGGGCTGCACGACTGCGGATGTCGGGCTGATCAACGCGAAGGTAGGGCGGCTCTCCGTCGCGGGTGAGCTTGGCTACGAGGTCCACTGTCATGCATCCGAGCATGTGGCGCTCCGGCGGACGCTTCTCGAAGCGGGCCGCGACCTCGGCCTCGTGGAGTATGGCTACAACGCGCTTCTGTCGCTGCGGCTTGAGAAGAGCTTCGGCATCTGGTCGGCGGAGTTCACGCAGGCCTATACGCCGCGCATGACCGGCATGGATCGCTGGATCGCTTGGGACAAGGGCGACTTCATCGGCCGGGACGCGGCGATCTCCGAGCGTGATGGGCCGGACCCGTCCCATGTCCTCGTCACACTCGACGTTGCAGCGAACGGCGCGGATGCCTCGGGTTACGAACCTGTTTGGGCGAACGGCGAGCGTGTTGGCTTCGTGACGTCCGGCGGCTACGGACACGTCGTCGATACGTCGTTGGCGATGGCGCTCGTGAAGCCCGAGCATGCCGCACACGGAACGGAACTCTCCGTTCACGTAGTGGGCAATGAACGGCAGGCCACCGTCATCCCGCCCTCGCCATACGACCCCAAGGGCCTAGTCATGCGGCAGTAGCGCAATGGGCGAGGCAGTGGAACGCCCAAGTCGCGGTCGACGAAGGCGACCGCCCCGAGAAACCGCCGGTGGTGGCGCGCGCACAACAGCGTACCACCGGCTCAAGAACCCGTTTTCGCCGGTGACTGTTTTCTCCGAGGATCGTGTCCATGCGATCCACGAGACAGCGCTATCCGTCCTTGAGGACCTCGGTATCAAGGTTCTCCTTCCTGAGGCACGCACCCTCTTCGCCGCAAACGGGGCGATCGTCGATAAGGACACGCAGATGGTCCGCATCGGCCGCGAGATCGTCGACGCATCGGTCGCATCGGCACCCCGATCGTTCGCGCTTCATGGCGGACGACCGGGGCGCGACCTCCAGATGGAGCTGGGGACGCTGGCTTTTCAGTCCGGCGCAGGTGCGCCGAACGCCACCGACCGGAAGCGGGGACGGCGTCCAGGATCGCTCAGCGACGTAAGGGAACTGACGCGGCTCGTTCAGCACTTCGATGCCATTCAGATGCTCTCGCCTGGCGTGGAGCCGCAGGACGTTCCCCCGGCGCTGCGGCATTACGCCTTCACAGAGGCCCAGTTGACACTGTCCGACAAGATCCCGTTCGCGTATTCGCGCGGCACCGGGCAGGCGGAGGATGTCTTCCGGATGATCCGCGATTTTCGCGGGCTCTCGGATGATGCATTTGCGGCTGAGCCGCGCGTCTACACGATCATCAACACCAACTCTCCGCGCCAGATCGACGTGCCGATGGCGCAGGGGCTGATCGATTTCGCACGCGCCGGACAGCTCTCGATCGTCACACCTTTTTGCCTGATGGGCGCCATGGCGCCGGTAACCGTTGCCGGCGCACTGACGCTCTCTCATGCGGAGGCGCTGGCCGGGATCGTGCTGACACAGCTTGCAAGGCGCGGCGCAGCGGTGATGTACGGCGCCTTCGCTTCGAATGTCGACATGAAGTCCGGCGCCCCGGCGTTCGGAACGCCGGAGCAGGTGAAGGCCAGTTTCGGCGCCGGCCAGCTGGCGCGGCTCCTGGGGCTTCCCTGGCGCAATGCGGCGGGCTGCGCGGCGAATGCCAACGATGCCCAGGCCGCGCATGAGACCCAGATGAGTGCGTGGGGTGCCGTGCTCGCAGGCGCCACAGTCGTCATCCACGCGGCCGGCTGGATCGAGGGCGGGCTGACGGTTTCCTTTGAGAAGTTGATCACCGACATGGAGATGGTGCAGGTGTTCGCCGAACTCTGCACCCCGACCTCCGCCGACAACGCAGAAATCGCGCTCGACGCGCTGGCCGAAGTGCAACCCGGCGGGCATTTCTTCGCGGCCGCGCACACGATGGCGCGCTATCAGTCGGCCTTTTACGAACCGCTTGTTGCCGACTGGTCGAACTTTGGAACCTGGACCGAACGCGGCGCCCGCGACGCCGATACCCGCGCGACGGACATCTGGACATCGATCCTCGATACGCCTCCGCTCGACGTCGATCCGGACAGGGTCGAGGCCCTTCAAGCCTTTATTGCAAAGCGCACGGAAGAAGGCGGCGCGCCGCCGCCAGACTGAGCCATGACCGCGATCACCGAACCGGACGCTCGGTCCGCCGGCAATGTCAAAGCCACGCGTGAAGACTGGCTCGCAGCCGCCCATGACGCTTTGGTCAAGGGCGGCGTCGGCGAGGTGAAGGTGCTCAAGCTTTCGTCCCGTCTCGGTGTCTCGCGCTCATCGTTCTACTGGTACTTCAAGAGCCGGAAGGACTTGCTGGACGCACTCCTTGCACTTTGGGACGAACGCAATACAGGCGCGATTCTCACGGCCTGCGCGACGCCGGCAGAGACGATCACGGAGGCAGTCTGCCATCTCTTCCGCGGCTTTCTCGATGTCGACAACTTCGATCCGCGGCTCGATTTCGCCGTGCGGGAATGGGCACGTCGATCCATCGCCGTCCGGGCCATCATCGACCAATCTGATGCAAGGCGGATCGAAGCGATCACCGCGCTCTTCGCGCGCCACAGTTACGATACGGCCGAAGCGGATATTCGGGCGCGCGTGCTTTATTTTCAGCAGCTCGGTTACTACGCGCTCGAACTGCACGAGCCGCTGGAGCTGCGCCTGTCGCGTGTTGCCGATTATCTTCACGCTTTCACCGGAGTGCGCCCGCTGAGCCACGAGGTGGACGCGTTGAAGGACGATGCCAGACGTGCGCTGAGCCGCCGTCAAACACGAGAGGAGACATCATGACGGAGACGGCGGACGCGATCGTCATCGGTGCCGGCGTGATCGGTGCGGCGACGGCCTACGAGCTGGCGAAGGCTGGCATCAAGCCCGTAGTGATCGACCGGAATCGGCTAGCCGGATATGGGTCGACGGCCGGTTCTTGCGCAATCATCCGGATGCATTATTCGACTCTCGATGGAACCGCGTTCGCCTGGGAGGGCTATCACTATTGGCGCGACTGGCGGGACTATCTCGACGCACCGCAGGATGAGGCGCTCGCAAAGTTCCTGGAGGTCGGTTGCCTTGTCATGAAGACCGAATGTAATGGCCATCTTGAAAAGCACATGAAAAATTCCGCGCTGCTCGATTGCCCATTCGAGGAGTGGTCTTCCGACAAGATCGTCGAGGCGCTGCCGATCTATGCACTCGATAGCTATCATCCTCCGCGCGCGGCGGACGATCCGGACTTTGGAAGACCGAACGGCGCGCAACTGAGAGGGGCTGTCTTCTGGCCAAACGGCGGCTATGTTACCGATCCGGCGCTCTCGGCCCAGAACCTTGCCAACGCCGCTGCCCGTCAGGGCGCGCAATTGAAGCTTGGTGCGACCGTGACGGAAATCCTCAAAGCTGGCGGCAAGGTCAAAGGCGTAAAGCTGGCCGACGGATCCGAGATCTACGCGCCCATCGTGGTCAACGTCGCCGGGCCGGCATCGTCCCGGGTCAACGCCATAGCCGGAGTCCTCGACGATATGACGATCGAGACCCGCGCGCTTCGGCAGGAAGTTGTCCACGTGCCCGCGCCGGAGGGTTTCGACTTTGAGACGAACGGAACGATCGTCTCGGATTCAGACATCGCCTGCTACTGCCGGCCGGAGCACGGAAACAACATCCTCGTCGGTTCCGAAGACCCGCCGTGCGATCCACACCAGTGGGTGGATGACGATACGGACTACAATCGCGAGTTCACCGACCAGTGGACGCTTCAGGCGCAGCGCTACGGCCAGCGTGTGCCATCGCTTGGCATCCCACAGCAGGCCAAGGGCGTGGTTGATCTCTACGACGCGTCCACCGACTGGATTCCGATCTACGATAAATCCGCCTTGTCGGGCTTCTACATGGCCTGTGGAACGAGCGGCAACCAGTACAAAAACGCGCCGATCGCCGGGAAGCTGATGGCTGGGATCGTCCAGTATTGCGAGGCTGGCAACGACCACGATGCCGATCCGCTCATGTTCCGGCTGCCCTATATTGAGCGTGACGTGAACGCCGGATTCTATTCTCGCAAGCGGCCCATCAACACGGAGTCGAGTTTCTCCGTGCTTGGGTAAGCTGGGTCGGTCGCTCTCTCTCGGTGCAAAGCGTCATCTGAACGCGCTGGCGCATGGCGGTGTCGCAATCCGTCGTCGTGTCAAACGGCTGAGGGGAGACCCTCGGGATCGCGCGATGACGCTATTGCGAGTTTGACCGTTCACGCAGAGAACGGCATAACTCCATGCAATGGAAGAGCTATTTCAATCCATTGTGTAGCGGAAGGGGACCAGGCTTTGATGGGCATGCCGGCTGTGGCATTTTGCCGCTTGCTGGTTTTCCTGGACAATGTGGGTCGGTGACTTCGCGATCCCAGACCAAAGAAGGCTCCGCACCTGACGATGGCGCCTCGGCTCGATATAGATGAACTTGAATTTGCTGCTGCCATCAGCCGACTGACGAAGCAGTTGGGAGAAGCTGGCGCACGCCCGGAACTGGGGTCCGATTTCAATCGGTTCGCCGCGCTTGCTGCCTCCTCCAAGCGTGACACAAAGGTCACGCCGCACTTCGACCCGGCCATCAACACATTTACCCATGCAAACGCGTTCTGGATCGCGCTCTTCAAAGAGGAGTCTAGCCGATGCATCGGGATGGCGGCATTCCGCTTTGATCAAACTGGCGGGCAAACGCTCGCGGAGTTCATCTGTGACCACTGGGCGCGCTTGTATGCGCCTGACTCGTCAAGCGAGATTGACTTGCGCCCGTCCGATCAATGGCACTTTTTGGCAGACGTGCACGGCGGCTGTGCCTATGGCGGCGATGCCTGGATCGATCCGAAGTTCCGCGACCGCGGCTTAGCGTCGGTGTTCTCACGGGTTGCCATCATCGTTGCGATGATGAGATGGCGTTTCGATCACGTCTACGCTTTTGTCACGGCGGACATGTTGGAGCGCGGGCTTGGTAAGAAGTACGGCTATAACCACGAATACGACCTGGCCGTGAGTTGGCGGTCGCCAGCCAGCCAAGTCAGCGAAGATTGGGCGCTATGCCATTCAAGCTGGAACGATTGCGTTCATATGGTGCGAACTACAGCGGACGCAAATTGGCTGGCTCGCTCAGGACAGCCAAGAAAGTCGTCCCTCCGGCACAAATCGGAAGGATCAGGCGGTAGTAAGTCCCGCAAGCGCGATAAGGCCCGCACAGATGGTTGACCGATACAAGATCGAACACCGGTTCTCCATCGGTCGCGCGCGTGTATCCCGGTGCGACCAGGGACCGCTGCCGACGACTCTCAAATCGAATGCCTTCGGGCGGAATATCCGACCAATGCACGGGCAAATACTTCGCGGCGAAGGCGTCGCGGCCGCAGTATAGAATAGGCGGCGTATCCTGTTCGCTTTTGGCGAAGCCCGTGATCATGATGCGTGTCGCCAACCACTTGATGGCCTCATCGGCCGCGCGAGACCGTCGATCCCAGCTGTTCCAGAGGTAGCGAAAATTGGAAGACATTCCGTCGCGCTGCAGCCAACTGAAATCCAGGTCTTCCGTAAACTCTTCGACCAGCGACACGGCCTAGTCGTCCCCCTCGAGTTGCACCTCAGTGAACAGCCAACACACAACCGGGAGACACTGGCGCACAAGTGAGGTCTTTTGGTCGTCGGTCAGATCATCGAAGTCCATCGTGCCGAAGGCATTGAACATGGTCACAGACAAGAACAGGCCAAGATCCAGCGATTCGACATAGTCCATAAACGCATCGAAATCACCGCTGTCGTGCTCGTCGTTGGAGAACCGACTGGATAGACCGCCGAGGCTTTCAAAGGAGTCAGTCTGCCCGTTCGATGTCATGTCAGTACACTCACCGGCTAGTAGTTACGCCGTCATATGCCTTGCTGCAGGTTCGTTACGGAACCTTGATCATGGGAGAGAATCAACCAGAGCGCCAAAGTTTAAGCAAGCAATGTTCCTATCCGTCATCCAAACCGGATATGAACGATCAATGGAAGCGTTTTGGGTATGTGTCATAGGCAGTCGTGCGCAAGCTACGCACAGTCATCTTTACATCGGGACTCATGCTCTAGCGCATCTGTCCACAGCAGCATGTTTGACGATTTCAAAGCTATTCTTTTGTAAAGTATGGCAAATATCGGCAATTGGGCTTGGATTGAAAGGGCGCGTTTGGTGTGAATTGCAGTTCACGCGACGACGTCCATCGCGCTCTTCGCGATGTCTTCATCTAACCCGCCACATAAGGCCAGGGCAATGATGGCGAGCAGTTGCCGCTGGTCAGTCGCTGATCACGAACGCGTCAGAGGGGTCGTTTGGGCATGGGTGATGCGCCTTAGTGGCTGCGCAGAACGCGTCCCGTGTCGACGTCCGTCCGCGACCCGCCGTTCATGGCGATCCCGCCATTGACCAGCACATGGGCTATCCCGCTGGCATAGCGACGCGGCTCGGTGACATCGAAATGGCTGGCAATGGCCTGTGCATCGAACACGGCGATATCGGCATGGGCGCCGACCTCCAGGCGGCCGCGATCCTTTAGGCCAACGCGCTCAGCCGGGAGTGCCGTCAGACGGCGGATGCCTTCCTCAAGAGACAAGACCTTCTGTTCGCGGACATAGTACTGCAGAAACCGTGCCGCCCAGCCATAGCCGGAGAGCGAGCCGACATGGTGTTTGAGGCACCCATAGGGCGCGAGCGCCAGCGTGTCGGAGATCACGGCGCACTCGGGCTGCGACAAGGCCAACTTGATGTCGCTGTCGGAGAAGGATTGGGACGTCCACATGAGATGGCTCATGTTCTCGCCTTCCTCCAACAAGAGGTCGAAGGCGGCGTCATAGGGATCGACACCACGTCGGGCGCCGATCTCGTCAAAGGCCATACCGACCAGATCGGCATTGGCCTCCGAGTGCATGAGAACAATCTTGTCCCAATGACCGGCGCTGACCAACCGCCACATGGGGCGCGGATTGCGTTTGATCTTCTCCCGCGTTTCTTCGTCCTTCAGACGCTTGGTAACGCTCTCGACGCCGCCCTCTTGCGCCCATTGCGGCAGGATGGCGAGAACACGCGTGTGCGACCAGTCATGGGGGATCACGTCGAACGCGACGTCCACGCCATGTCCACGCGCCTGCTCGCACATCTGCACGGCGTGCTCCATGGCATAGTCGGGCGCGCCGAACTTGGGTTGGATGTGTGAAATCTGAAGCCGCGCTTCCGCCGCGCGCGCCGTCGCCAAAGCCTCGCCGAAGCCCAGGTCGTAAAAGAGATCGCGGTTGCGAACATGAGTCGCATAGAGGATGTCGTGCTTGGCCGCGACCTTGGCCATATCGGCGAGTTGGTCCGGAGTGGCTAGGCTGCCAGGCCAATACTCCAGACCCGTCGAAAAGCCGAAAGCACCGCCCTCGATGCTCTCCTCCAAAAGGGCGATCATGGCGTTCATCTCGTCCTCGTCCGCCGGGCGAAGCGCGTCGCCCAGAACGGCGCGGTGGATGGTTCCATGTCCGACGAACGCAACCACGTTGACCCCGAGGTCCATCCGGTCGAGATGGTCGAGATAGTCGCCGAAGGAAAGCCAATCGATGTCGACCGCACCCTCGGTGAAGCCAGGCGCCATGAGCGCGACATCGGCACGATTGCGCGCCGGCGCGCAAGAGACGCCACACTGTCCAACCACCTCGGTCGTGACACCCTGATGAACCTGGCTTTCCGCCCGGCCATTGGCCGTCAAAGTGAAATCGGAGTGGGTGTGGAGGTCGATGAAGCCCGGTGAAACCGCCAACCCATCCGCATCAAGCATCGTTTCGGCCGCGCCCTCGATCGTTCCGATTTCCGCGATCTTACCGTCGCTGATCCCGATGTCAGCATCGAAGCCCGGCCGCCCCGTACCATCGATGACATGGCCGCCTTTGATGATGACATCCAACATGGCTGGCTTCCTCTCTGTCAGTACTTGGCTTCGCCGTAGATCGCGTCCGGCAGCCAGAGCGAGACCTCTGGAAAGAAGATCAGGATCAAAAGACCTATCGAATAGGCGATGATGAACGGCAGGACGGCGACTGAGACCTGCTCGATCGTGATCCCGGAAATGCGCGACGCGACGTTGAGATTGCCGCCCAATGGGGGTGTCAGAAAACCGATCTCGCACGTAATCACCGTGAACACGCCGAAGAGGACCGGATCGACACCGAGATGGGTGACGAGCGGCAGGAAGACGGAGGTGAATAGAATGATCTGCGCCAGCGACTCCATGAAGGTGCCGATGATGATGTAAAAGATGCCAATCAGGATCATCACGATGATGACGTTATCCGTGATGGACGTGATGGCGTCTTCGACCGCGGTCGGGATGTCATAAAAGGCCGAGAGCTGGCCAAACGCCAAGGTCGGCGTGAGCAATATCAAAATACCGGCCATCAGCGCCGTGAAGCGCAGGCTTTCGATGATCTTGATGAGCGTCAACTCGCGATAGATGAACAGTCCAACAAAGAGCGCGTAGAAGACCGCGACCGATGCGGCTTCCGTTGGCGTGAAGGCGCCGCCATAGATACCGCCCAGGATGAGCACCGGCGCACCGATCGCCCATTTGCCGTCCCAGCCCGCTTTCAGGAAGGGACCCCAGGTAAACGGTTCGCCACTGCCGCCATAGCCACGGCGCCGGGCGATGACATAGGTCGTCACCATCAAGAGCCCAGTCACAATGATGCCAGGCAGGACGCCGGCCAGAAACAGCCGTGGGATGGAGGTTTCCGACACCAGTCCGTAGATGATCATCAGATTCGATGGCGGAATGAGACTGCCGAGCGCGCCGGCCGAGGCCGCGATCGCTGCGGCAAAGGGCACGTCATAACCCTCGCGCTTCATCGCGGGGATCGTCACAGAACCGATGGCGGCCGTGGTGGCCGGCCCTGAGCCGGAAAGTGCCGCAAACAGCATGCAGGCGAAACAGGTCACCAGACCGAGCGATCCGCGATAGGCGCCGACCAGGCTCGTCGCGATGCCGATCAGCCGGTTGGCCATGCCGCCGACTTCCATCAAGCGTCCGGCCAGCACGAACAACGGAATGGTCAAAAGCGGGAAGGGAGTCAGGCTCGTGTAGCCTGTCTGGGCCAGCAGTGTGTACGGGATGTCGATCAGGAACAGCGCGAGCGCCGTGGTCAGTCCGACGGCCGCGAACAAAGGCACGCCGATGATGGTCAAGACCGTAAAGACGATGGCCAGAAGGACGAGTTCGTTCATCGTGGCACGCCCGTTTCGGCGTCGATTTGGTGCTCAGGCCTCATGCCGGGAAGGCCGCGCCCGCCATCGCGGATCCAGCTGACATAGATTTGGATCAGCCTGAGCAGCATCAGCCCATAGCCGATCACGAGGATGGATTGCGGATAGAACTCGTTGATGCCGAGGCTAGGCGTGCGCGATGTGAACTGCCACAAAACGCTCAGATAGTCGAAGCTGACGATGAGCATGATCACCGAGAACGCCGCCCAAAGCGCGTCGGCGATGAAGATCGTACCGCGTGCGATCGCACGCGGAAGAAGCATGACACCGGCCATGATCCGGATATGAAACCGCTCCCGGACGCACAATGACGCGCCCATGTAGACCGCCCACACCATGCCGATCGCGGCCACTTCCTCCGACCATTGCAGCGCAGTGTTGAAGCCGTAGCGCATGATCACCTGTAGGAAGACGCAAACCGCGACCAGGCTCAGACAGATGCAGCAGATGACTTCTTCGAGGTGGCGTTCAAGCCAAAGGAGGAGGCGCATTTAGGGTGGGTTGTCTTTCGGGTGGAAGGGAGCCGCGGCGCTGAGAGGGGCGGCGCCGCGGCTCGGGTTCCTCTATTGCGCGGCCGCCTGGATGGCGTTGACCAGTTCGGTGAAGTCGTCACCGCGCTTTGAGGCGAAATCCTGCTGGACGGTCTGCGCGGCTTCGATAAACGGACCCCGTTCAGGACGCGTCATGGCCATCCCGCCATCGGTCGACAGCCAGCTGCGGATTTCCTCGATCTCCTTCAGCTTAAGCTGGGTGTGATAATCACCGGCCTCGGCTGCGGCCTTAAGGACCGCCGCGCGCTGATCGTCGGACAATTTGCTCATGAAGCGATCGGAGGCGAAGACCGGAGCGAAGCCCGCGAAGTGATCGAGAATCACCAGGTTCTTGGCGAATTCGAAGAACTTCATTTCGCGGATAACGGACGTGCCGTTGTCGCCGCCGTCGATCGTGCCGGTTTGTAACGCGGTTGGGGTTTCCGACCAGGCAAGCGGCACCGGCTCGGCGCCGAACGCCTCGAAGGTTGCCAGCATGACTTCGTTTTTCGGCACGCGGATCTTCAATCCGGCCATATCTTCCATCGTGTTGATCGGCCGCTTGGAATTGAAGAAATCGCGATAGCTCGGGCCACCGAAGGTCAAAAGGTGGACGCCTGTGTCGGCTTTGATCTGGTCGCGAATGCGCTCGCCAACCGGGCCGTTGGCCACTTTCACCAGATGATCCGTGCTCTGGAAGATGTACGGCAGCACGAACACGTCCATCAAAGGCCAGTGCGGCGAGACATTGTTCTGGCTGATGAAATAAGCGTCGACAGTGCCAAGTTGCAATGCTTTGAAGGCATCATCCTCGGTTGCAATCTGCGCACAGCAGCGCAGGCGCACGTCCACGCTACCGTTCGTGTATTGCTCGGCCAGTTCCTCGAACTTGGTCGCCAGGTCGCCATAAGTTGAATCAAGCGGCGTTGCCCAACCCAAGTTCATTGTTATGTCTTCGGCATTTGCGGCGCTTCCAAGGGTCAAGGCCAACCCAACTGAGGCCAGAAGACTTGTAATTTTTTTGTGCATGACACCCTCCGACGAGTCTTTCGAGATGGCCAAGGATAGGCGGATCGACGTGCAATCGATAATTGATACTTCGCTCTAATTGATGCCTAATAGGCATCATGAGAACAGGACTTCGACGGCTTCACTACTTCTTGGCGCTCTCCGACACATTGAGCTTTCGAAAGGCCGCGAGCGATCTGGCCATGACCCAGCCGGCGTTAAGCCGCGCCATCGTCCAGCTCGAAACCGATCTGGGCGTCAGCTTGTTCGAGCGCGACAATCGCCGCGTATCGCTTACTGAGCCAGGCCATGTCTTCAGGGACGGCTGTCGCGAGGCGCTCAACCTGTTGGACCATGCCGTGCGGCGCACCCGCAAAACCGCGCGCGGCGAAACGGGACGCCTGGCCATCGGTTACACCGATATCGCGATATCGGGATGCCTGCCGGAGGTCGTGCGCACCTTCCGCATCACTCATCCAGACGTCGCGGCGACGCTGCGCCAGTCCTTCGCGGAGGAACAGTACACACTATTGCTGAGAGGCGAGATCGACGTGGGCTTTTTGACGGGCCCGGTCCGAAGTGACGCGCTGGAGTCATTTCTCGTTCAGTCCGATCAATTCGTGGCGCTCTTGCCGGCGGGGCACAAACGCGCCAACGCCAATGCGGTTTCCCTGCAAGATCTTGCCGACCAGCCCTTCGTACTCGGCAGCGAGGACAAATGGCGCGTCTATCATCGCATTCTCTACGATGTCTGCCGCGCCGCGGAGTTCGAGCCGCACGTGGTGCAGCGCGCGCCGGACACGCAGGGCATTATCGGCCTGGTGGCGTGCGGCATGGGCGTCTCGATCCAAACCGAAAGCCTGCAACCTGTCGCCGATCAGCGCGTCCGCATCGTGCCGGTCTCAGACTGCGACCGGCTGGTGGAGACCTATCTCGCCTGGAACCGCACCGAGCCGCGGCCGTCGGTCCGCGCCTTCGTGGATCATGTGCGAAATGCGGGTGTGGGATGAGGTGGTGAGTCTGATGGGTGTGAGGCTGGCATGCGATCCGTTCGCTCAGCGCATTTCGTAATGTCAGCTCAGCGGACTGCTAGCGGGCAGTTTTCGTCAGATTTGGACGTTCGTTGGCCTACACCAGAATGCCTGCAACGGACGCAGACGAAGACAAAAAGTTACTGAAACCTGCGGCACAAACCCACTCAACCCACTCGCTCAAGAACCGCCAACGTGATTGCCTCCTCAATCACGAAAAGATCGATGGTGCCTCGTTCGAGGTTCACCGCCGCCGCGTCGGTCTTGTGCGTGGAGAACGCGTGACCTAATCGAATAGGGGCACAAGAACGACGGGAGGCTTTCATGACCGATTTGGCGATGCGCGCAGGCCACGCCGCCGATGCGCTAAAGGCCGCCGCCTCCGGCGTCGATCCCGTTCAGGCGGCCGTGTTCGTCGATGCCATCGCAACGCCCAATCGCGTTGTCCTGCACGGGGTCGGCCGCGAAGGCTTGATGATGCGGGCCCGCCAAACCAACTTGGAGTAACTGTCATGAACAAATGGGTTGAACGCTTCTCGCTGAAGGGACGCCGCGCCCTGGTGACGGGCGCGTCAAAGGGTATCGGGGCGGAGATTTGCGCGGTCTTCGCTGATGCCGGTGCCGACATCGTCGCGGTTGCACGCGATCCCGAAGGCCTCGCTGAAGTCGCCGAGACAGTTCGTGCCGAAGGGCGCGATTGCATGACGATCGAGGCGGATCTGGCGACGCCGGACGGTCCGGTAACTGCGGCAAGGCAAGCGCTCGACGCCCACGGAACGATCGACATCCTCGTGAATTCAGCCGGCATTGCTCGCGTCGCTCCGGCGACCGCTCTCACCTTGGAGGATTGGGATCAGACGATGGCGGTCAACTTGCGGGCGCCCTTCCTGATGGCGCAAGCTCTGGCCCCGGCGATGATCGGACAGCGCTGGGGCAAGATCGTCAACATCTCGTCGCAGACCGGCGTCATCGCACTCGACGATCATGCCGCTTACGCCTCCTCAAAGGGCGGGCTTAACGCGTTGACCCAGTCACTCTGCGTGGAATGGGCGCGACACAACATCCAGGTCAACGCGATTTGCCCGACGGTGATCTTGACGCCGATGGGGCGTAAGGTCTGGGTGCCTGGCGAGAAGACCGATGCGCTTCTTGGATCGCTACCTTTGAGTCGATTTGGTGAGCCGGTCGAGGTTGCCGACATGGCACTCTATCTGGCATCGCCTGCGGCCGAACTTGTCAACGGCGCGATCGTCATGATCGACGGAGGATACACCAGCGTCTAGGTAAGCGTGCACCCCTCATCTTATCCTCGCCGTCTCCAGCACCGGATAGGATCGGTGTTCTGGTCAATGGGGTCGCGACATGTTCGCGGGTCAGGTAACGGACGAAATCGCTGAGCGCAGTGGGAGGCAGGCGCCACACGGAGCTACCGCGTGGTCGATACCCCGAACCTCACCATGCCGCGGATTATTGCGGCGCAATCGCAAAAACACGTCACTCATAACGAAGCGCTGAATGTGCTCGATGCCGTCGTGCAGCTTTCGGTGCTTGATCGTGATTTGACGATCCCACCGAGTTCGCCGATCGAGGGCGACCGCTATATCCCGGCAGCGCCGGCTTCAGGCGACTGGACTGGGCGAGAGGGTCAAATTGCCGCCTTTCAGGACGGCGTGTGGCAGTTTTATCCGGCCGTCACGGGCTGGCGTGCCTGGATCGCGGACGAGGATACCGTTCTTGTCCATAACGGATCGGCTTGGACCGATCTTCCAGCCGGCGCGCAAACACTTTTGGATCTGAGTGACACCCCCGGTGACTTCACCGGTCAGGCTGGCAAGTTGCTTGCTGTCAATTCCGGCGAGACCGCCACTGAATTCACGGACGAAGCGCAAAGCCTATCGCTGGTAGGCGTCAACGCGGCGGCGGACGCTACGAATAAGCTTTCGGTCAAGTCAAATGCCGTTCTCTTCGATGCGCTCGACGACGCCGAAAGCGGCAACGGCAACATGCAGGCGAAAATCAATAAGGAAGCCACTGCGGATACCGCCTCGGTGCTGTTTCAGACCGCGTTTTCAGGTCGCGCCGAATTTGGGCTGACCGGCGACGACGACTTTCATATGAAGGTGAGCCCGGATGGGACAATCTTTTATGAGGCGATTGTCATCGACAAAGACTCCGGCGACGTGTCGTTAGAGCAAGACGCGGCGCTCAAGGGTTACGTCGATATTTCCGAAATCACGGTTCCCGGCAATCCGGCAGCGAACACGGCGCGGCTCTACGCCTATGACGATAGCGGTACCACGAAGGTCCAGTTTCGCGACAGCGCCGGCAATACCACTGACATTGGCTCTGGCGGCGGTGGAGGCGGGGAGGCCAACACGACGAGTAACGATGGTAGCGGGACGGGCCTAGCCAAGGCAAAAGACGGCGTCGATCTGCCGTTCAAGAGCTTGGTTGCTGGCAGCGCTGTTAGCATCTCTAGCGATACCAACGAGGTGACAATCAATGCCGATTCTTCACCCATAGCATCTGTCAATAGGAACGGGGTAACACAAACCGGCGGAACGGCCAGCGCCTACAACAAGATTCAGTTCACAACGGAAGCGGAAGACACCGATGGTTGGTTCGATTCGACGACAAACTATCGGTTCACGCCGCTTCTTGCCGGCTGGTACGCTGTTATCCTTAGCGTTTGGACCAATACCGGAACGGGCGGCGAATCGAACCAACCGGCTATTTATAAAAACGGCACGCGGGTGAAGACGGGCTCTTACTTCAGCGATTCGGCGGCATCGGGGATCACGAACAATGTCCTAGCGCTGATCGAAATGAACGGAACCACAGACTACATAGAAGGGTACGCTTGGCTCCCTGAGACCATTACGTCACTTAGCGGCAACACTGATGTGACGTTCATGGATATATTCTACGTTGGAAAATCATAGGTGGGGTGATGCTACCGAATCAGATTGCCAATTACCTAAAATCGCAGGCGATAGAGCATTCGCGTGGCGACTTCATCGTGTCAGTCGATGGAGACGCGGCCCGCATCGATTTTTGGGATACGGACAAACTGGGTCCCCAGCCCGATACCGCAACGCTGGACCAGTTCCCCGCCGAAATCGCTCCTACATTGGCGGATGTCAAAGAGGAGGCTGGTCGACGTATCACGGCAATTATGCCCGAACACAAACAGCGCAACGCGCTTGCCGAAATGCTCGATAGCATCGGGAAGCATGGCGCGGATCTGGCGCAGTGGCCGGATGCGGAACGGATTATCGCGGCAACTCACCAAGCCGCTTGGGATGAAATCAAGCGACTGCGCGAGCGTTCGGATGCGCTTGAAAGAATGGATCCGGTACCCGACGACTTTACCGATGACCGGCATTGGATCGCGACCTAAGGAAGCGACAGCCTCGGCTACCAACAGCGACCATCACGGCGAAGAAGCGTTGAGATATTGATCGGCCGCGGCTAGAGTCGGTTCGCGCCGCTCTAGGCGTGGCGATGCCGGCACAAGGCTAGGGGGCGTGATCGTGGGGTATGTGATATCAAGTTTATGGCCATGGCTGATCGTGGCGTTCGCGATCGGTTGCGCCACCGGATGGATCGCCGCACGGCCAAATACGTGACGGGAGACGCGCGGTGACCTATCTCGTTTTCCTGGCGATCATCCTTCTACTGATCTTCTTCATTGCCGGTTGCTTCGCCGGCGCCTGGTTCAGGCGGAGTCGCGGAGACATGGCCGTGCCTACGGCTTCAAAGGCCACGACCGCGCCTTTAGCTGAACCTGTGAAGCCGGCGGAAAGAGCCGCCGCACCGGCGCCTGCGCCCGTGACACGGCAGGTATCACCGGCGCCGCCGGAGACACCAAAAGCCGAACCCGCAGCGCCAGTGGCCGAGGTCGCCGCCAGCGAACCTGCACCGCCTGTGCCCGGGCATCCAGCGCCAAAGGTCGATGGCGCCGACGAGGCATCCCTGGCAGCTGCCGACGCCGCCGGCAAACGCCCGGCCGGGATCACAGAGCCACGCGGAGGCACCGCCGACAAACTGACCCGCGTCAAGGGGATCGGCCCCGTCAACGAAAAACGCCTGCACTCCCTGGGCGTCTTTCACTTCGATCAGATCGCCGCCTGGGGCGAGCAGGAAATCGCCTGGGTCGATACGTTTTTGACTTTCAAGGGTCGGATCGAGCGCGAAAACTGGGTCGGTCAAGCGTCCGAGTTGGCGAGGGACACCTGAGCGCCCATCAAAACCCAGCGCGTTTGACGGGAGCTTAGTCGGCGGCGGCCAAGTGGTCTGCGATCCGTGTCTGTGTGTCTTTGTCCCAAAGCGTCGGCGCGTGGCCTTCGTCCGGAACGGTATGGCTACCCAGACGCGGGTGGGCATCGATCATCGCTTCGACGGTTTCCTCGGTCAAAAGCGTCGAAAGCTCACCCCGCACGACGAGTGTCGGACGAGGCGCGAGGGCGCAGAACTGAGGCCAAAGAGTGGGCGCCGGCGAACCGGCGTCGAATTCGGCGATCGTGTTCGCGATCGAGAGGTCGAAGTCGATGACTGGCTGTCCGTTGTCGTCGCGATAGGTCTGGCGCGCCATCTTTTCCCAATCGGCATCAGTGAACGCAGGAAAGGCGACGGCACCGAAACGCTTCGATGCCGCAACCGCCTCGTCCCACGATGCCGGCGGCTTCAAGTCCGCAAGCATGTGCTTGATGCGCAGCAGGCCCTGAACCTCGATAACCGGCCCGACATCGTTCAGCACCGCTGATCGGATGGCGCCGGGGCGGGCGGCCGCCAGGAGCATGATAAGGATGCCGCCGCGCGATGTGCCGACAAAGCCGGCATGTTCGATGTTGAGGGCAGTGAGAACGGTAATCAGATCATGAAGTTCGGTCACCACATTATAGTTGTGCCAATTCTGGTCGTAATCCGATTGACCGCGACCGCGCGATTCAAGGGTAATAACGCGGCGCGGCGTCGTGTCGTGGTGTGCGAGCGCGAGCGCCAGATCGTGGAAATCGCGAGCGGAGCGCGTTAGGCCAGGCAGGCAGATCGCCGGAGCGACACCATCTTCTGGGCCATCATAGTCGCGCACATGAAGCCGCAAGCCGTCTCCGGCACTGATGAACCGGTCCGCAAAAACCGGTTCGGGTTCGACATGTGTCGTGGCGTCCATGGCTCTTTCTTTGCGCAGGCACGGGTTAACGGCAAGCTACCGTTCCTGGAGCGCCAGGCGAAGCCCAAGCGCGCAGTAAATACTGCCGATGACCTTGCCCTGCCATCTGAGGATGACGGGATTGCGTCTCAAGAAGCGGCCAACTTCGCCGGCCGAGATCGCGACCGTCATGGTGCTCACCAGGCCCATGAGGACGAAGAGCAAGCCAAGGATCGCTAGTTGCAAAGGCACCGCGCCGTTCTGCGGTTGCACGAACTGTGGCAGGAACGCGAGAAAGAACATTGCCGACTTCGGGTTCAAAACTTCGGCCAGGATGGCCTGCCGGAAGGCGCGTGCTGGCGTGAGCGTCGCGGTTTCCGGCATCACATTCAGGTCGGTTCGTTCCAGAATGGCCCGTATGCCCAGATAAACGAGATAGGCTGCGCCCAGATATTTGATGACGTTGAAGAGAAAGGCCGACGCCAGAATGACGGCGGACAGCCCGACAATCGTCATTGCGGTGTGCACGATGTCGCCGGCGGCGATCCCAAGCCCCGTCGCTATACCGACCCGCGTACCGGACCCCGTGGCGCGCGCCAGCGTCAGAACGACCGCCGGTCCGGGAATGAAAACGAACCCGAGCAGGATCGCCAAATAGGTGATGAGTGTCGCCTGATCGATCACGGCGAAGACCTCGCGGGTATGCGAAAGCTACCCGCGAAACTACCGGATCGCGCGTTCGGAGAAAAGCCGATCGGAAATCCGGCGCTAGCGGCCCTTCTTGAGGTCCTTTTTGATGTCGAGCGGTGCTGAATTGCCCGATAGGCGCGCCTCGTAGACTTGCATGTTCTCCATCACCCGCATGACATAGTTGCGGGTCTCGGAGAACGGGATGCGCTCCACCCAGTCGATCGGGTCGACACCGCGCTTGCGCGGATCGCCGAATTCTTCGATCCAGCGATCGACCCGGCTCTTTCCGGCGTTATAGGCGGCCGCTGCCATAATGTAGGAGCCGTTGAAGTTATCGAGCCGCTTGGCGAGATAGGCCGAGCCGAGCGTCATATTGTAGTTCGGATCGGACGTCAGCTTGGCACGGCTGTATTTGAGACCCGTCTCGCGGCTCATGCTGCGCGCCGTTGCCGGCATCAGCTGCATCAGACCCCGCGCACCGGCGCTCGACACGGCGCCGCGATTGAATTCGCTTTCCTGGCGCGCGATTGCATAGACGAAGGCTTGCGGCGTGCCGGACTTGTTGCGGCCGCGATTGGGCATGGTCGAAAGCGGATAAGCTTCGTCGGCGACATTGGCGCCGGCGCGCATGCCGCGCTTGGCGATATTGACGGCGATATGCGGCGAGCCAAGCTCGCGGGCCAGTACCGACAGCCGGGCGAAGGCCGGTCCATCGGTCACGTAGAAACTCATGCCGACAATCAGCGACATGGCGTAGCTCTCGTGCCCGGCTTGTTTGAATAGCGTGGCGGCGCGCATCGGCTCCAGCGCATCGACGGCGCGTGTCGATTTGGCGATTTGGCCCAGATCGACGCGTGCAATTCCGATCTCTTCGGCCGCGAGCTGACCGTAATAGGTGGTGATGTGCTGGGCCGCTTTGGCGTAATAGGCGCGGGCCCCGGTGCGATCACCGCCGCCGGCAGTCGCCCGACCAAGCCAATAGTTGGCGCGCGCCACCGAGATCGGCGTTTCCGCGAATTGCGTCATGCGCGCGAAGTGCTTCGCGGCATCGCGCGGGCGCTTCAAATAGCTAAGCGCCACCCAGCCGGCGTGCCATTCGGCGGCTATGATGTCCGCCGGTTCCGTCGAGGCATGGTCGGCCGCCATGCGATAGGCCAACTCATGCTGGCCGGCATTGAGCATCTGGCGCAACAGGACGCGCCGCTCGGTCCACCATTCGCCGGTATCGACCAGAAGGCGCGCATCGCGCGGTGCCTTGGCCATCAGCCGCGCGGCGGCAACGGAGTCGCCGGCACGGCGAGTGTACTGGATCTTGGCGAACTGATAGCCGGGGGTCTTGCGTGCTCCGGCGGGAACCCCTTTGAGGGCCGCACCCGCACCGCGCTGGCGTCGGATGACCTTGGCCCAGGCACTGACCATTTTGTTTTCGGCGGAACTAAGATGCGTCGACAGCCGCTCGGCCGACTTGATGCGATCGCGGTAGAGCATGCCTTGTGCGCGGGCCAGGTGATCGGCGCGCTTCAAATGCTTGCCGAACTCTTTCAGGATCGCGCGCTCTTCGCCGGCCGTGAAAGGATGCGTGTACCAAGCCTTGCGGATGTAGGCCATGCCGTTGGCCTTCTGTCCGGTGCGCACGAGCGCTCGGCCGTGGGCAATCTCACCCTCGCCGGAGAGCGGCGGGTGAGCGGCAAAATAACCGGCGACCTGGCCTGGATCGCCCGGTGTGTTGAAGAGAGTTGCCTCGATATTGCGGCGGATGCGGTCACGGCTCGGCCAGCCCGGGTGACGCTGTAGAAACGCTTGTCCACGGGCTGCGCCGCCGAAGCCGGGCGCATTGCGCACGATCAGCCACTCGATGGCCGCCTTGGCGACGGAATCGGAAATCTCGTTTTGCAGCCGCGCGGTCGTCGCAAGGTCGCCTTTCTTCAAAGCCAAGACGGCAGACCTGAAAGTCTTTAGGTCGGCGCTCGACAACGAGGCGGCCGGCGCGCGGCGCGCGGTTTCGGGCTTGGCGGCACGGGCGGGCAGGGCGATCGCGGTTTGAACCTGAGCCGAAGTTCCAAGCGCCGGGGCGGCCTGCGGTGCAAGCGAATAGGGCGCTGCCGGAAGCGCGGTGGTCGACGCGGCGATCGTGGCCGTATCGTCGGCGGGACGACGCGGCGGCAACGGCACGGCTGTGTCACGCGCCAGAAGGTCCTCGATCGTCTGCGGTCCGGCGACCGCCGGCTGCGCATAAGGGGCTGTCAGGGCCAATCCGGCACCGAAAAGAACAAGTCCAAGGGCACGCATCAATCGCGCTCCTTCTTGAATGTCGATTCGTTTCAATCCAAACGTGTCAAAATCTGCCGCAGATATATGACCGCGCCGTTACCGAAACTATCGGTCTTGCGGTCAAATCGCTGTGTGCGCCATCACGCTTTGCCGCTTAACGCCGTTCTCCAACGTCGGTTGCCGCAGCCGTAAAGGGCGGATATGGTCCGCCGCTTCTAACCGGTTTTTGCACCATCTAACGGAGCAGGGTCAATGTTCAAGGGTTCCAACACCGCGCTGATCACGCCGTTCAAGAACGGCGGGATCGACGAGGATGGCTTCCAGCGCTTCGTGGATTGGCAGATCAAAGAGGGCACGCATGGCCTGGTTCCCGTTGGCACAACGGGGGAATCGCCGACGCTGACTCATGACGAGCACAATCGCGTCGTCGAGTTGTGCATCGAGGCGGCCGACGGCCGTGCGCCGGTGATCGCGGGTGCCGGTTCCAACGCGACGGCTGAGGCTGTTTCGCTGGCAATCCATGCGGAAAAGGCCGGCGCCGATGCGGTCCTGGTCGTCACGCCCTACTACAACAAGCCGACCCAGGACGGCCTTTATCTGCACTTCTCGACGATTGCCGAGGCGATCGAGATACCGCTCTTCATCTACAATATCCCAGGCCGCTCCGTGATCGACATGTCTGTCGACACGATGCGTCGTCTGTTCGAGGACTATGACAATATCGTCGGCGTTAAGGACGCGACCGCGAACATGACCCGCACCAGCCTGCAACGCCAGGCGATGGGTGCGGACTTCATCCAGCTCTCCGGCGAGGACGCCACGGCGCTCGGCTTCAACGCCCATGGTGGACAGGGGTGTATCTCGGTGACGTCGAACGTCGCGCCGCGTCTGTGCTCGGAGTTTCAGACGGCGACGCTGAACGGCGATTACAGCGCGGCTTTGACGATCCAGGACCGGTTGATGCCGCTTCACACCGGACTTTTTGCCGAAGCCAGCCCCGGCCCGGTCAAGTACGCCGCGGAGTTGCTCGGTCTGTGTTCGGCCAAGGTTCGTGCACCGCTGGCGCCGATCCAGGATGAGACCCGTCAAATCGTCCGCGATGCGCTCACCCATGCGGGCCTGTTGAACTAAGGCGATGGATCGATGGCCGCAGAAAACGGGACCGCGCGGCGCGTCATCGCCGAGAACCGCAAGGCGCGGCACGAATACTTCATAGAACAGGTCTACGAGGCCGGCATCGAGCTGAAGGGCACCGAGGTCAAGTCGCTGCGCCAGTCGAAGGCGAACATCGGCGAATCCTATGCCGGGCCCGACGGCGCGGAGTTGTTTCTCTTCAACGCCTACATCCCCGAGTACGGCGCTGGAAATCGGTTCAATCACCAAACGCGCCGGCCGCGCAAACTGCTCTTGCACAAGCGCGAGATCAACCGGCTGATGGGCGCCGTTCAGCGCGAGGGCTACACGCTGGTGCCGCTCAAGCTCTATTTCAACGACCAGGGCCGCGCGAAGCTGGAGATCGCGCTCGCCAAGGGCAAGAAACTCCACGACAAGCGGGCGACCGAGCGCGACCGCTCCTGGCAGCGCGAAAAGGCCCGGTTGATGCGCGAAAAGGGGTAGCAGCAGGCAATGACCGCCTATGTCGATCCGACGAAGGAAGATTTCGCGCGCTTTCGCGAAATGCAGCGCGATGGCCCCGTGCACATGCTCAATCTGCTGCGGTTTCGCGAGACGGTGGCTTATGACGATGGCACGGTCGCGACCGGAGCCGAAGCTTACCAAAGCTATGCAAGCGAAAGCGGCCCGATCTTCGCCCGCCTCGGCGGCCGGCAAGTGTGGCTCGGCAACCCCGAACTGATGCTGATCGGGCCATCGAACGAGCAATGGGATCTCGCGTTCATCGCCGAATATCCCAGTGTCGATGCCTTTGTCGCCATGCTGCGCGACCCGGATTATCGCAAGGCCGTGCGGCATCGGCAGGCGGCGGTTGCCGATTCCCGCTTGGTGCGGATGCAGCCTGTGACGCCAGGGCGCTTCTTCGGTGAAGTCAGCGACAATTAGTAAGTAATAGCTTACAAAATATTCATATAGCTATATTTCTCAACGAAATATGGTGATATGTTATATTGGTAAGGCCTGAACTCTGATAACGCTAGGCCGCCGCGACGTCTTCTAGAAACTTGTCGACGATGCCGTTCAGGCTCTCAGCGCTCGTGGAAACGTTCTGAGACGCCGCAAGAACCTCTTCGGCGGACTTCTGCGTGTGATCGGCCACTTCGTTCACGCTGGTAATGTTTTGGGAAACATCGTGCGACCCCTCGGCCGCCTCTTGCACGCTGTTTGATATATCGGAGGTCGAAGTGCCTTGTTCGGCAATTGCCGCCGCGATCGATTCGGTTGCCGAAGAGACTTCCGTCATCGTCTCGGCGATTTCGCGAATGGCTTTGACGGAACTGTCGGTTTCTCTTTGAATGTCAGCGATCTGACCCGAGATGGCCTCCGTCGCCTTGGCCGTTTGGGTGGCCAGGCCCTTCACCTCTGATGCCACCACGGCGAAGCCCTTGCCGGCTTCGCCGGCGCGCGCCGACTCAATCGTGGCATTCAGCGCTAGCAGGTTCGTTTGTTCGGCGATTTCCTGGATCAGCGAAACGACCTCGCCGATCTTCATCGCGGCGTCCGCGAGGTTCGAAATCTTGGCGTCGGTCTCAGTCGCGGCCTGGCGCGCTCGGCCCACGATGTCTTTGGTCTGGCTGATCTGGCTCGAGATATCGCTGATTGAGGCCGTCAACTCCTCGGTTGCCTCGGCCACCATCTGAACGTTCGACAAGGCTTTGCCGGACGCGGCCGAGGCGTTGCCGGCCTTTGACGTTGTCTGCGTGGCGACGGCCGAGAGTGATTTCGCGGTTTCGCCCAGCTGCCCCATGTTCGAAGTCACCGTATCGAGCACTGCACGCACGGATTCCCGGAAAGAGCCGATGAGGTCGTCAACCTGCTTTTGGCGCGCTGCGCGCGCAGCCTGCTCCTTGTCGTTTTCCGTCATCAGCGCCGCGCGTTCCAACGCGTTGTCCTTGAACACCTGAACCGCCCTGGCCATGACGCCGATCTCGTCTCTTGCTTCGGTGGCTGGGATATCGACGGAGGTATCGCCCTCGGCCAGTTGCTTCATCGCGCTGGTCAGCCGCGACACCGGGTCCGCGATGCTCATGCCGATGATCTGCGAGAGGCCGATTGCCGCCAAGAGGACACAGACGCCGGCGATCACGAAGACCGTCGTGGTGTTTTCGAATGTCGCCGCTGTTTGGGCATTCGCCTGCTCTTCACCAGTCGATGCAATCTCTCGGATCCTGTCAAAATCCGGCGTCATATCCGCGAAAATCTGGCTGAGTTTGGCGGTCTCGACCACAAGAACGAGCGCCGCCGCCGTATAATCCGCGATCCCGTCAACATAAACGTCCATCAGGGCGTTCAGTTCGTCCCGCGTGGCGTCCGGCATCTGCGTGTCCGCCAACAGTACATTGAATTCCGCGCGCCTTTGGTTGATCAACTCAATGTACTTTTCCTCTCCGCGCAGCATGAAGTCCTTTTCGTGCCGCCGCATCATCAGCATCTTGGCCATCAGGGAATCGAAATTTCCCGCGGTCAGTTCACGTTCCACGGCGTGGACGGCGCGGCGGAATTCGCCTTGCAGCCCGATGTTCTCGTTCAGCCCGACCTCGTTGTGCAGTGCGACGACCTTGTGAAACTGGCGAACGTGGAGTGCCACGCCGTCCTGAAGCCGCTTAACGTTCTCCATCACGGAATCGGAAACCGTGAGCTGCGAAATCTGAGCCAAGGCCAGATCAACAGAACCGGCGGCGGTGTCGTATCTGTCCACGTATTTCAAGTCTTTGCGCAGGATGAAATCCTTCTCGCGACGGCGCATCTGCAGCGCTTCGATCTCAACCTCCTGAACCAGGCCGGCGAGCATGGAGTACTGGCTCTGGGCGTTGAGCGTGCGACTGAGATTTCGTTCACCGACGAAGTACGTGCTGCCCATCACAAGGACCGCACCTGCTGTCACCAGCAGCATCAAGCTGACGCGCACGCGGATCGGAAACCGGTACATGGCTCTCGAGCAGCTTAAGATCGGTGACATGAAGCTAAGTCCGACGCGCGCTGTCATTTTGTCGATCCTTGTAAGCGTTGCGCTGCAGACGTTGGGTCAGCTCCGTCGCCACACGCATAAAGTGTAGATCGGGCCTCTCGATCCAATTTTGCTACTTTGTGGCGAGTTTTTGGTAAATAATTCCTAAAAATGCGCGCATATCGTGCATTCGGCGCGCCCCTTAGGTCTCTTCAACGCCAAGGGTCAGGACGAGGAGACAAGTCGATCTGAAATCGCCCGAAAGACGTCGCGGAACATCTCAGGCGTCAACCGGCCCGTATTCGTATTGTAACGTGAGCAGTGATAGCTGTCGAAAAGCGCCAAACCCGATCCGACATCGTGCGCCACGTTATGGCCGAAGGGGAATGCAGCGCGCCGGCGGCCGAGCGTGGATAGGGTCGAGTCGTGTGCGATCCGCCCAAGCGCCAGAAGCACCTTGAGGTTCGGCAGGCGCTCGATCAATCCGGCCAGATAGGGTCGGCAGGTCTTGATCTCGGCACCGGTCGGTTTGTTCTCCGGCGGCACGCACCGCACCGCGTTTGTGATCATCGCGCCGGTGAGACTAATCCCGTCATCGGGGCGAGCGGCGTAGGTGCCGCGAAGATATCCGAATTCGGCAAGTGTCGCGTAGAGCAGGTCGCCGGCATAGTCGCCAGTGAACGGCCGCCCCGTTTTGTTGGCGCCGCGCAGACCCGGCGCCAGGCCGACGATCAAGAGACGGGCGTTCGGATCGCCGAAGGAGGGAACCGGACGGTTGTGCCACTCCGGTTCGGTCGCGGCCCACCGATCCCGAAAGTCGGCCAGTCGTGGACATTGGCGACAATCGACCGGTGGTCCAAAGACTGGATCGGCGGTCCCTCTGACCGTCATGACTCAATCGAAGTCGTTGCCACCGCCTTCGCCATCGTCACTTGGCTCGACGTCGCGCTGCGGGCGGGCAGCCGGGTCGCGGCCGACCTTGTCCTTCAGACTAGCCAGATCAAGGAAATGGTCGGTCTGGCGACGCAGCTCGTCGGCGATCAACGGCGGTTGGGTCGTCATCGTCGACACGACTGTGACCTTGCGGCCGCGCCGCTGAACGGCCTCGACCAGGGGGCGAAAATCACCATCGCCGGTGAACAGAACAATGTGATCGACGTGCTCGGCAATCTCCAAGGCACCGATGGTCATTTCGATGTCCATATTGCCGCGGGTGCGCCGCCGGCCGGACGAGTCGGTGAATTCCTTCATCGGCTTGGTGACGACGGTGTAGCCGTTGTAGTCCAGCCAATCGATGAGCGGTCGCAGAGAGGAGTACTCCTGATCCTCCGCCAGAGCCGTGTAGTAATAGGCGCGAAGGACAAAGGCCTCCTCCTGGAAGTGTTTCAAAAGCCGCCGATAGTCGATGTCGAATCCGAGCGCCTTGGTTGCGCCATAAAGATTAGCGCCGTCGAGAAACAGCGCGAGTCGTTCGTCTTCATAGAAGTGCATGGCAATTGGTCCTGGCAATTGGATCAAATATCACGACCGCCGCAACCGGTGATCGCATGCCTTTATGGATCAACCAGTCGGTGCCTTTCGTCAATAGGGCTTGAATTTTAACGGTTGTGCCGGTACATGGCTGCCAATCCCGATCCTCAAGATATTGGAGCGCGAAGCGCATGGCACGCGTTACCGTCGAAGACTGCGTCGACAAGGTTCCCAACCGATTCAACCTGGTCCTGCTATCGGCCCACAGGGCGCGGCAGATCGCCAATGGCTCGCCGCTGACCATCGACCGCGACAACGATAAGAACCCGGTCGTGGCGTTGCGCGAGATCGCCGACACGGCGATTGCGCCGGACGATTTGAAGGAAGACCTCATCCATTCGCTGCAAAAGCAGGTCGAGGTCGACGAGCCGGAACCCGATGCGGTTCCGCTTTTGCCCGGCACGCCGACGCCTGCTGTCGTGATCGGCGCCGACGAGCCCGACGAGCCGGTCGTTATGGACCGCATGACAGAGGAAGACCTGCTGCGGCGCATGGAAGAGCTGACGCCGCCGGACAACGACGGCCGGTCGTTCTAAAGTTTCTGTTGAGTTTGCCTTCAACCAAACGGCGCGAGTGCGTGGCATTCGCGCCGTTTTTGCATATATTCGGCGGTAATCTGGCAGTTTCGGCGAACAACCGCCCATGATGCGTCAATACGAGCTGGTCGAACGCGTCCAGCGCTACAATCCGAACACCAACGAGGACTTGCTCAACAAGGCCTACGTCTACGCAATGCGCGCGCACGGCTCGCAGACACGCGCCTCAGGCGACCCGTATTTCTCGCATCCGCTGGAAGTCGCGGCGATCCTCACCGAGCACCATCTTGACGACGCGACGATCGTCGCAGCGCTTCTTCACGACACGGTCGAGGACACCGAGGCGACGCTCGACGATATTCGCAATCGCTTCGGGCCGGAGATCGCGCAGCTTGTCGAAGGGCTGACGAAGATCAGCCAACTGGACCTGGTGTCCAAGAAAGCGGCGCAGGCGGAGAACCTGCGCAAGCTGCTCTTGGCGATGGCCCAGGACATCCGCGTGCTTCTCGTCAAGCTCGCCGACCGGCTGCACAACATGCGGACCTTGAATTATGTCCCGGAGGCCAAGCGCACCCGCATCGCCGAAGAAACGATGGACATCTATGCGCCGCTTGCCGGGCGCATGGGTATGCAGGGCATGCGCGAGGAGCTGGAAGACCTTTCGTTCCGTTGGATCAACCCTGAAGCGCACAAAACAATCACCGAGAAGCTTGAGCGCCAACGAGAGTTCTTTTCCACCGTCATCGACAAGATTGAGGCCGACCTATCGAAGCGACTAACGAAGAAAGACATGGATGCCGTCGTCGCCGGCCGTGCAAAGCGGGCCTATTCCGTCTGGCGCAAGATGGAGCGCCGCTCGATGTCGTTGGAGCAGCTCTCCGATGTGCTCGGCTTCCGATGCATCGTCGACACCATCGAGCAGTGCTATCAGGTGTTGGGGCTCGTGCACACGACGTGGAAAGTGGTGCCCGGCCGCTTCAAGGATTACATCTCGACCCCGAAGCCGAACGACTATCGGTCGATCCACACCACGGTGATCGGTCCGGGCCACCAGCGTGTCGAACTTCAGATCCGCACGCACCATATGCACGAGATCGCCGAGTATGGCGTCGCTGCCCACGCAATCTATAAGGATACCGATACGCCGGACGGCAAGCGGCCGAAACTGGTCGACACACGCGCCTATCAGTGGCTGCGCGAACTGGTCGAATTGATCGAGTCCGGCGACAATCCAGAGGATTTCCTGGAACACACCAAGCTTGAGCTGTTTCAGGATCAAGTCTTCTGCTTCACTCCCAAGGGGCGTCTGATCGCTCTGCCGCGCGGTGCCACGCCGATCGATTTCGCCTATGCGGTGCACACGGACATCGGCAACACCTGCGCCGGCTGCAAGATCAATGGCCGCATGGCACCCTTAATGAGCCAACTCGGCAATGGCGACGAGGTGGAGATCATCACGGGCAAAGCCCAGGTGCCCCCCGCCGCCTGGGAATCGATCGCGATCACCGGCAAGGCGCGCGCCGCCATCCGACGGGCGACGCGCGAAGCGGTGAGGGCGCAATACGCCGAGCTTGGACGCGAAATCCTGACCCGCGTCTTTAAGCGCAACGACATGGTCTACGCGGATGCCAAGGTGAACGATGTGCTGTTTCGCCTAGCGCGCGGTGACGTCGACGATGTCCTGGTTGCCGTCGGTCGCGGTGAGCTGGCGCCAGAGCTTGTGGTCAAGGCCGTGGCACCCGACCGGACCGGCACGGCGGTCAATGGCCCGCCTGTGTCGTCGGACGAGGGGTGGTTCGGCTTGCGCCGCGCAATGGGGTTGAAGTTCCGGTTTCCAGGCCGCGCATCGCAAAGACGCGCGAAGCTCGACGCCTTGCCCATTCGCGGCATTCGCTCCGACCTGCCAGTGCGGTTCTCGGAGACCGCCCACGCCATTCCAGGCGATCGAATCGTCGGCATCATGACGCCGGGATCGGGCATCACGATCTATCCCATCCATGCGCCGGAGCTGAAACAATTTGAATCCGAACCCGATCGCTGGCTCGACATTCGCTGGGACACCGAGAATGCAGCCGGCGACCGTTATCCGGCGCAAATCCGACTGACCGGTCGCAACGAGCCCGGTACGCTGGCCCAGATCGCCAGTGTGATCGGCGCTCATGACGGCAATATCGACAACGTCAAAATGATCCAGCGCAAGTCCGACTTCCACGAGATGCTCATTGACTTGGAAGTTTGGGATCTGAAGCATCTCAACGAAATCATCACGGGCTTGCGCGAAAAGCGTGTCGTCAACACGGTGGCGCGCGCGGAAAACTAAACAGACAAGGAGAGCAAATGACGGTTCAACAGGATGACATGGTGCTGGATGAGTTTCGCGCCGCTGATGCGCTGCTTGAGGGTCATTTCATACTGTCGTCCGGCCTGCGTAGCTCCGTCTATCTCCAGTGTGCTCTGGTGCTTCAGGATCCGAAGCGGGCGGAGCGATTGTGCGCACAGCTTGCGGAACAGGTACGGCGGGAGATCGGCGACAACCTCGATCTTGTGGTTTCGCCGGCCATGGGCGGCGTGATCGTCGGCTATGAGATGGCGCGTCAATTGGGTCTGCCGTCGGTTTTCGCCGAGCGCGTGGAGGGCAGCTTCACCTTCCGTCGCGGGTTCTCGATCCCAGCGGGTGCGCGATGCCTCATGGTCGAGGATGTCGTGACGACGGGATTGTCGTCGCGCGAATGCATGGAGACGATCAGGGATGCCGGCGGCATCGTCGCGGGCGCCGCATCGCTGGTCGACCGGTCCGGCGGCCAGGCGCAATTCGACGTTCCCTTTACCGCGCTCCTGTCGCTTGATGCACCGTCCTACAAGCCGGACGCCATCCCGCCTGAGTTGGCAGCTATCGCGCCGATCAAACCCGGCAGCCGTGGGCTGAACTAAGTTCGGACCTAGACGAATTGCTCACTTTATCGTGGGTCTCGGGCTCTTCAGGCTCCGTAAATCGAATGTATGCTAGCGTGGTTTTTTTAGTTCGTCTCGCTGCTTGCCCATGATGTTCAAACGCCGCAAAGAGCGATCCATACCGACGAAAGTGCGCCATGCTGTCTGGCCCGACAGCGGCTGGCGGCGCGCGCTTCACTACGCGGCGAAGCGCGCCATGCGCCTGCGTGCCTCGCCGCATGCGATCGCCATGGGAATGGCAGCCGGCACGATGGCCTCGTTTACCCCATTTATGGGCCTGCATGCGGCAATTGCCGTCGCCGTTGCCTGGGTGTTTGGTGGCAGCATTATTGCAGCGCTGCTTGGAACGTTGATCGGCAATCCGCTGACGTTCCCATTGATATGGGCCGTAACCTACCGCATCGGGACGTGGATGCTCGGCACCCCGCAGGGCAGCGATCCGGAGCTTTCGCTCAGCATTTGGCAGCGGTCCTTCGATGCCATCTGGCCGCTGATTAAGCCGATGACCATTGGCGGACTGCCGCTTGGAATTCTCGCGGCGCTGGCCGTCTACTTCCCCATCCGCTATATCGTTGCTGAGTATCAGCGAAAGCGCGCTGAACGGCGAGCCGAGGCGGAGCGGCGCAGAGCGCAGGGCGACCTGGCCTAAGGCCATTCCCAATGATATTGGGGCTTGCCGCGCGCTGACAGGATGTGCGGGAGTTTAGGTATGGCAGAGATGAGTTTTCGTGCTCCGGGCGCATTGCGGCTCGGCGTGAACATCGATCACGTGGCGACCATCCGCAATGCACGCGGTGGCGAACATCCCGACCCGGTTCGCGCGGCCCACCAGGCCGCCGACGCAGGGGCGGACGGCATCACCGCGCATCTGCGCGAGGATCGCCGGCACATTTCCGACGCTGACATCGATCGGCTGATGGACGAGATCAGTCTGCCGCTGAACCTTGAAATGGCGGCGACCGAAGAGATGCTGGCCATAGCGCTGCGCCACAAGCCGCACGCCGCCTGCATCGTGCCGGAGCGCCGCGAGGAACGGACGACCGAAGGCGGTCTCGATGCTGCCGGTGGCCACAATCACCTTCTTCCCATGATCCGGCAGCTAACCGACACCGAAATCCGTGTGTCTCTGTTCATTGCCGCCGATCCGCGCCAGTTGGACGCGGCAGTTCAGCTCGGCGCACCCGTCGTCGAATTGCACACCGGTCCTTATTGTGAGGCTGTCATCGACGGCAATGAAGAGGCCATCGCGCGCGAGTTGCGGACGCTAAAGGACGCTGCAACCTACGGCGCCTCAATCGGGCTTGAGGTTCATGCCGGCCACGGCCTGACGTTCGACAGCGTGGGGCCCGTCGCCGAGATTCCCGAGTTGGCTGAACTCAACATTGGGCATTTTCTTATCGGCGAAGCGATCTTCTCAGGATTGGACTCCGCTATTCGCCGGATGCGCAGCCTGATGGATCGGGCAAGGGCCGGAACGTCCGGTCGCGAGACGGCCTGATCGACAATGATCCTTGGGATCGGCAACGACCTGATCGACATAAGGCGGGTCGAGAAGACGCTGGAACGCTTCGGCGCCCGGTTCGTCGACCGCGTCTTTACACCGGTTGAGCAAGCGAAATCGGACCGACGTCGCATGCGCGCGGCATCCTATGCCAAGCGCTTCGCGGCGAAGGAGGCCTGTTCTAAGGCGCTTGGCACGGGCTTGCGCAAAGGCGTTTTCTGGCGTGACATGGGTGTTATCAATCTGCCGGGCGGCAAGCCGACAATGAAGCTCACCGGCGGCGCTCAGGCGCGACTTGAAGAAATCACGCCGAAGGGGATGCGCCCGCAGATCGATGTCACGATCACCGACGATTTTCCACTGGCACAGGCCATTGTCATCATCTCTGCCGTGAGGGGCGATGAGACATGATATTGTCGCTCAGTGGGCAATGGGTTTGATTTCGGTGGCGCCGGTCGTTACATGACCCGCCACGCGCGCCGTTTCGGCCGCTTGCGATTCGAAAAGGTCATCAATGTCGCGCCTCACTGATAGCGATAGCCGCGCATCCAGCGGGTTTGGCGAAACGACGAAGGTCATCATCCAGGCGCTGCTTCTGGCGCTGATCATCCGCACGTTCATCTTTCAGCCGTTCAACATTCCCTCGGGTTCAATGAAGCCGACGCTGTTGGTGGGCGATTTCCTGTTCGTTTCGAAGTTCAGCTACGGCTATAGCCGCTTTTCGATCCCGTTTTCGCCGCCGCTCTTTGAAGGCCGCCTGATCGAGGACGCGCCGGAACGCGGCGACGTTGCCGTGTTCAAGCTGCCAAGCGATCAACGCACCGATTACATCAAACGGGTCATCGGCCTGCCCGGCGATAAGATCCAGATGCGCGATGGCGTCCTTCACATCAACAGCACGCCGGTTAAGCGGGACAAGGTGGACGATTTCGTCTCGACTGAAGGCAACGGGAGCGTGAGCCGGGTCACCCAATTCCGCGAAACGCTGCCGAATGGCGTCTCCTACATGACCCTAGATCTCATCGACAATGGCTTTGCCGATAATACGCCGGTCTTCGACGTGCCGGAGGGCCACTACTTCATGATGGGCGACAATCGAGACAACTCGACCGACAGCCGCGTACCGGGCGCTGTGGGCTTTGTGCCGCTGGAGAATTTTGTCGGCCGCGCCGACATTATCTTCTTTTCGGTGCGCGAAGGCGAGCGTGCCTGGCAGGTGTGGCGTTGGCCTTGGAGCGTTCGCGCCGGGCGGTTGTTCAACACGGTCGAATGACGGCGCAGCCTAATCAGGGGTTGGACGCGCTCGGCGATCGTCTCGGTCACCACTTCAAGGATATCGCGCTGCTTGAGCGCGCGTTGACCCATTCCAGCGTGCCGACCGTGATCGAGGGGCACGCGCAAAGCTATCAAAGGCTTGAGTTCCTCGGCGATCGGGTCTTAGGGTTGGTGGTCGCCGATCTCGTCTTTTCGCGCTTCCCCGATGCGGACGAGGGCGAGCTATCGCGTCGACTGACGCGTCTGGTCCGCAAGGAGACCTGCGCCAAGGTCGCCAGGGGCATCGGGCTCGGCGGCTGGATCATCATGGGTGAGGGCGAAGACAAAAGCGGCGGCCGATCGAAGACGGCCATCCTCGGCGACGCCTGCGAGGCGGTGATCGCGGCGCTTTACCTGGATGGTGGGATGGCGGCCGCAAGTGGCTTCATCACGACCAATTGGGAACCCGTCCTCGACGACGACGCGCCGTTGCGCGATGCCAAGACCGCATTGCAGGAGTGGGCCCACAAGCGTGGCTTCACCGCGCCTGTCTATCGCGTCGTGGATCAAACCGGTCCGGATCATAGCCCTGAGTTCACGATCGAGGTCGTCGTTCCGGGCGGCACGGGCGAGATCGGACGCGGACGGTCGAAACGCGCCGCCGAGCAAGCCGCGGCACGCGCCGTTCTCGAGCGTGAAGGCGCCTGGAGCGTGCCATGACCGATCAGCCAGATGTGGTCGATACAGCAACCCGGTTTGGCTTCGTTGCCCTAATCGGAGCGCCGAATGCCGGCAAATCGACGCTGATCAACCGCTTGGTCGAATCGAAGGTCTCGATCGTCACTCACAAGGTTCAGACGACGCGCATGGCCATCCGTGCCGCCTATGTCGATGGGCCGGCGCAGGTCATTCTGGTCGACACACCTGGTATCTTCGAGCCGAAGCGCCGGCTTGACCGCGCCATGGTCCAGGCCGCATGGCAAGGCGCCGAGGATGCCGACATCATTGTGTTCCTGATCGATGCGCGATCCGGGCTCTCCGAGGCGGACGAGACGAATCTGGCGCGGCTGGCGCAAATAGCGCGGCCGAAGTTTCTTGCCCTCAATAAGATCGATCTCGTTCAGCCAGAAATGCTTCTTGGCCTGGCCGAACGGGCCAATACGCTAGCTGGTTTCGACGAAACGTTCATGATCTCCGCCAAGACGGGTTCCGGCGTCTCAGACTTGAAACAGGCTATGTCACGGGGCGTGCCTCTTGGTGTCTGGCACTATCCGGAAGATCATCTGTCCGACCTGCCGCTTCGTATGTTGGCTGCCGAGATCACGCGCGAAAAGCTGTTCCTGCGCGTCCACGACGAATTGCCTTATGCGCTGACCGTGGAAACGGAGGAGTGGGACAATCGCAAGGACGGATCGGTTCGCATCGGCCAGGTGATCTTCGTCGGACGCGAAGCCCATCGCCGTATCGTGCTTGGTCACAAGGGCCAGATGATCAAGGCGGTTTCAATGGATGCCCGTATGGAGCTTGCCGATCTTCTCGGGCATCCCGTCCATCTCTTCCTTCACATCAAGGTGCGCGAGCGCTGGGTCGACGATCCTCAGCGCTATCGCGAGCTGGGGTTGGAGTTTCCCACCTAGGACCAAAACATGGATTGGCAGGAAGACGGCATCATCCTAGGCGTGCGGAAACACGGCGAAGCCAATGCCATTCTTGAACTTTTGACCGCTGAGCGCGGGCGTCATCTTGGCCTGGTACGCGGTGGCAGATCGCGGCGTATGCAGGCAGCGCTCCAACCCGGCAATAGCGTCAACGCGGTGTGGCGCGCGCGGCTGGAAGACCATTTGGGGACGTATACGGTCGAACCGCTTGTGCAGCGCGCCGCCGGACTCATGACCATGGCGGCCAGTCTTCATGCTCTCAACACGCTCACGGCACACTGTCTTTTGTTGGCCGAGCGCGAGCCGCATCCAAGGCTCTTTCAGACACTCGATGCCATTCTCTCGGCACTTGGCGAGGAGCCGCAGGCTGGAGTTGCCGTGGTTCGGTTCGAACTGGCCTTTCTTGACGACTTGGGCTTCGGCCTCGACTTGCATCGGTGCGCAGCGACCGGGGTGAGCGACCACCTAGTCTACGTCTCGCCGAAGTCGGGCCGGGCTGTGTGTCGCGAGGCGGGCGCGCCCTATCGCGACCGCCTGTTGCCGCTACCGTCGTTTTTGACCGACGGCGCCGGGAGCGCCGCCACCAATCCCGAAAAAGTGCGCCAGGGATTTGCGCTCACCGGCTACTTTCTTGATCGCCATGTTTATGGTCCGCGAGGCGTGACCATGCCCGCGAGTCGCCAGCAATTGCTGCAGGCGCTGGTCAGCGGATGAGACGAAGCTGGGTCAGGCGTCGGGCGATTGGCGCTGACGTCCGCGTGCGGCCAATCCGGCGCGTACCGATTTAGCGAGTGACCAGAGGCGATCGTTCGCCTTGATATGCCGCTTTGCAGCGGCATTGGCCCGTGCCGCGGTCGCATAAATGGATCCGATCGGCGTAATCGGCAGGTGCGTGTTGTAAAGGTCGAGGCGATCGCACCACTCTTCCTTGTAAGGCAAGGCGCCGGCGCCAAGGTCAAATGTTCTGACACCGGCCTCGCAACACGTCTTCAGCAAATGCTCCAAGAGAAGGATTCCTGGACTGTGCTTTGCGCCCGACTCGTGCTCGGTGATTGAATTTGCGACCACGGACACATGCGTACCGCTGCTGATCGTGAGATAGGTGGCAAGGATCGTGTCGCCAGCCGAAAGTGACTGAATCGCAAGTCTTCCGTCCTCGTCGCGCTCAGTACCAAGGCCCGCTTTCAACCCGCTTTCAAGAAAGGCTTTGACCTCTGGATCCTGAAACACGTTGTGGATCCCCTGCGTCGCAAACCGGGCGCCGCGTTGCTCCATAAAGGCCGCCCATGCACGATCGAATGACTCAGAAGTTTCCGCTCTGGAAACCGCAATCGGGCCAAATTCGGTTTCAAGTTTGCGGCGCTTGCGCCGCAGCGTCTGCAACGACTTCGCGCTTCGCCGATCCCGCGCGAAGTCCTCGAAATCGTCGGCCAACGCGCAGAAATAAAGAGGATCGGGCGCTTTGCCCGACCGAATGCGTGCGAAGGGGTTCGCTTGACCAGCCCAGTCGAGGGGCTGATTGGTCAACTCGAACACATCGACACCGCCGCAATCGGCGGCGAGGCAATCGAGGATGTCGACAACCATAGAAGGTGTTGCGCGCGCTGCGAAGGCAGCGCCCATCAATGGCATGTTGATATTGTTGTGACTGCCCCCGACAAACCGGCTGACGGTGATGCCGTGCCGGGTTTCGTTGACGAGCGGCAGGATCGCTTCGACGTTATCGCCCGAACGCACAATGCCGATGATGGGCGAAAGTCCATTCGGCAGGGCGACGTGCTCAAGCCAACCTCTGACCCAGCTATAACCCTGGTAGGGAGAGGCTGCGGGGGTCGATTGCAGTGTCCGCCATTCAGCTTCAACGGTTGCGATGTTCGTGACATGCGAAACCGAGAAGCTCGCGGTATCCTGATGGTCCGCCAGTGTTGCGCGCGCTGTCCGAACGTGATCGGAGGCAATGAAAGGCATGGCGGTTCCAAATTGATACAATGCACTGCAGTTTGTTTAGACTTTCATAAAAGATTTAAAGAAGCCTTGGACTGATCTCACGGTGATTTGACCGTCAGGCGATGCCTTGCAAACGTAATCACGACGCGAAATGATGCCTCCAAGAGGCCGGCAACAAAAAAGTGCCGGCCATAACATTGGGAGGCAGACGATGAGCGATACAAATCCGACCGAAGCTGTCACGACGTGGCTGGCAGAGCTTTCCACGGCTCTGGAAGCATCGGACATCGATGCGGCTGTGGCGCTGTTCGATGATGACAGCTATTGGCGGGATTTGGTGTCGTTCACCTGGAACATCAAAACATGCGAGGGGCGCGAGCAGATCGCAGACATGCTCGGCACGCAGCTTTCGCTGATCAAGCCGTCCAATTGGCAGATCGACGGCGACGCGACCGAGGCGGGAGGTGTGACCGAAGCCTGGATCACGTTCGAGACGGCGCTCGCTCGCGGCAAGGGTCACATTCGCCTAAAGGGCGACAAGTGCTGGACACTGCTCACCACCATGGTCGAGTTGAAGGGTCATGAGGAGCATAAAGGTTCGCGCCGCGACATGGGTGTCGAGCACGGGGCAGACCAGGCGCGCAAGACATGGTTGGAACGGCGCCAGGAAGTGGCGACGGAGCTTGGTTACTCGCGCCAGCCCTATGTCGTCATCATCGGTGGCGGGCAGGGCGGCATCGCGCTTGGCGCGCGGCTGCGGCGGCTCGGTGTTCCGACCGTCATTGTTGAGAAGAACGAGCGGCCGGGCGATTCCTGGCGCAAGCGCTATAAGTCGCTCTGCCTGCACGACCCGGTCTGGTACGACCATCTGCCTTATTTGCCGTTTCCGGATGACTGGCCGGTGTTTTCGCCGAAGGACAAGATCGGCGACTGGCTGGAGTCCTATACGAAGATCATGGAGCTGAACTATTGGGGCTCCACGACCTGCAAAAGCGCCACCTATGACGGCGCCAAAGGCGAATGGACGGTCGTCGTCGATCGCGACGGCGAGGAAGTGACGCTGCGGCCGCAGCAGCTCGTTCTTGCAACCGGTATGTCGGCAGTGCCGAATGTTCCGGAGTTCAAGGGCGCCGACACGTTCGAGGGCGATCAGCACCACTCAAGCCGGCACCCGGGTCCCGACGCCTATGCCGGTAAGAAGGCAATCGTGATCGGCTCAAACAACTCGTCCCACGACATCTGCGCGGCCTTGTGGGAGGCGGGCGCCGACGTGACCATGGTCCAGCGGTCCTCGACCCACATCGCCAAGTCCGAGACGCTCATGGATCTTGCACTCGGGCCGCTTTATTCGGAACAGGCCGTTGCGAATGGAATCGACCACCATATGGCCGATCTGATCTTCGCGTCCGTGCCCTATAAGATCATGGCCGACCTGCAAAAGCCGGTCTATGCCGAGATGAAGGTGCGCGATGCCGATCTCTACGAGCGCTTGGAAAAAGCCGGCTTCATGCTCGATTTCGGCGACGACGAATCCGGTCTCTTCATGAAGTATCTGCGCCGCGGATCGGGCTACTACATCGATGTCGGCGCTTCCGATCTCATCGCCGACGGCAAGATCAAGCTCAAGAGCGGTGCCGAAGTTGCCGAAATCAAACCGCATTCCGTGGTTTTCAGCGATGGCGATGAGCTCGATGCCGATCTGATCGTCTACGCGACCGGCTATTCGTCGATGAATGGCTGGGCGGCACAGCTCATCTCGCAGGAGGTTGCCGACAAGGTGGGCAAATGCTGGGGGCTTGGCTCCGACACGCGTAAGGATCCCGGCCCGTGGGAGGGCGAACTGCGCAATATGTGGAAGCCGACACAGCAAGAGGCTCTGTGGTTCCATGGCGGCAATCTGCACCAATCGCGCCACTATTCGCAGTTCCTGTCGCTACAGTTGAAGGCGCGCATGGAAGAACTGCCGACCCCGGTTTACGGCCTGGCGCCGGTCCACCACACGGCCTGAGGTAGGTTAGGGCAAGCACTGCGGCGGAGGCGGCCGCGACGGCGCCTTCTTACCTGTCATCGCGGCCGGAGCAATGCGAAGCGCCGGGATTGATCACGGCGCCGTCGAAGCGATCCCGGACAACCGCTGATCGCGTTTTCCGGGATGACGGCTGTCTTGCAGCAGCGGCTTTCTGACTAGGAAGAGTCGTCCCACAAGCGGAAACCGCCGGCGAAGGCATTGGCATTGTCACCAATCGTGGTGTGCGGCGGGAGGATCTCGATCCGCTTGGCATTACCGCCACCCAACACGACGGAATCGGCGACAAGGCCCTGACGCAGCACGTCCACGACGTCGTGAACGGCAGCCTCCCACTTTTCGCGCCCGAGCGCTTTGAGGCCGCGCTTGCCGACAAAGTCTTCAAAAGATTTGCCGTCCTTATAGGGCATGTGAGCCACTTCCAGCGGCGCCACCGTCCCGCCGAAGACGAGTGCGCCGCCGAGCCCGGTCCCAAGCCCCAGGAACAGCATTGTCCCACTCTCATAGGATCCGAGCGCCTGCATCAGCGCGTCGTTCACGACCTTGACGGGCTGTTCGAACGCGGCCTCGAAATCGAAATCGACCCAACCCGGTCCGAGATTGAAAGGTTCTTTGATGACGCGATTGTCGCGAACCGGCGCCGGGATGCCGACTGTGACGCAATCGAAGCGCTCACCGGCAATCTTGGCCATTAGCTGCGCGATCATGTCGTCGGGCGACATGGAGTTCCCGGACTTGAACTTGGACATCTCCGGTTCGTCGGAAAATCGGAACTTCACATTGTTGCCGCCGACATCGACGACGAGAATTCGCATTGCTTGAGAGGTGGATGCGGCCATGGCGCGATATTAGCGTCGGAAATCCTTAGGTGAACCATGCACCGCGCCATTCCCCACGAATTCGCCGGAAGTGTCGCACAAATGCGGCGATTCCCTTGAGAATGCGGGGGGAACGCGGTAGTGCGGATTCATGGGCGACACACTGATTCCCCCCGGCGACGGCGAAATCGAGGTCATCAATCTAAAGGAAGCGCTGGAAGAGCGCTATCTGGCCTACGCGCTGTCGACCATCATGCATCGGGCCCTGCCTGATGTGCGCGATGGCTTGAAGCCGGTTCATCGGCGTCTGCTTTATGCGATGCGCCTCCTGCGCCTCGATCCGGACGCCGGTTTCAAGAAGTGCGCTCGTGTCGTCGGCGATGTCATCGGCAAATACCATCCCCATGGCGACCAGGCGGTATATGACGCGCTGGTACGGCTCGCCCAGGATTTCGCCGTCCGCTATCCGCTTGTCGACGGCCAGGGCAATTTCGGCAATATCGACGGCGATAACGCAGCCGCCATGCGCTACACGGAGGCGCGGCTGACGGAGACGGCGCGTCGGCTTTTGGACGGCATCGACGAGGACGCCGTCGATTTCCGCGAAACCTATGACGGCGAAGACAAGGAGCCGATTGTCCTTCCGGGCGATTTCCCCAATCTCCTCGCCAACGGCGCGACCGGCATCGCTGTGGGCATGGCGACGTCGATCCCGCCGCACAATGCCGCTGAGCTGTGCCGGGCCGCGCAGCTCTTGATCAAGAGCCGCAAGACACCGATCGACGACCTGTTGGCGGCCGTGCCGGGGCCGGATTTCCCGACCGGCGGCATCATCACGGAACCGCCGGACGCCATTCGCGAGGCCTATGAGACCGGTCGAGGCGGCTTCCGGGTCCGCGCCAGATGGGAGCGCGAGGATACCGGGCGCGGCACCTATATCGTGGTTATCACCGAGATTCCCTATCAGGTGCAAAAAGCGCGGCTGATCGAGAAGATCGCTGAGCTCCTGTTGGCACGTAAACTGCCGCTTCTAGCCGATATCCGGGACGAATCGGCGGAAGATCTGCGCATCGTCCTTGAGCCGAAGAGTCGCTCTGTCGATCCCGTCATCTTGATGGAATCGCTGTTCAAGGCGACCGACTTGGAAAGCCGGGTCTCGCTCAACATGAACGTGCTGTCGGGCGGCGTCGTACCCAAGGTGATGGGTCTGCGCGACATCCTGTGCGAATGGCTCGACCACAAGCAGGACGTTTTACAGCGCCGCGCACGGTTCCGTCTCGACAAGATCGAGCACCGGCTGGAAGTGCTTGGCGGATACCTCATTGCCTATCTCAATCTCGATGAGGTCATCCGGATTATCCGCGAAGCGGACGATGCAAAGGCGGAATTGATCAGTGCGTTCGAGCTTACGGATGTTCAAGCCGAAGCCATTCTCAATATGCGCCTGCGCGCCTTGCGCAAATTGGAAGAGATTGAGATCAGGCGCGAGTTCCAGGATCTGTCGGATGAACGCGAGGATTTGGTTGGGTTGTTGGACTCGAAAGGCCGCCAGTGGCGTGTGATCAGCAAACAGCTAGACCAGATTTGCGCCATCTATGGCTCCGATACGCCTTTAGGTAAGCGTAGAACGACATTCGATGAGGCGCCGGAAACCGACGAGGCCGACCTGACTCATGCCATGATCGAGCGCGAACCGATCACGGTGGTGCTGTCGGAGAAGGGGTGGCTCAGGGCACTCAAAGGGCACTTCGACGATGTCGGTCACATCCAGTTCAAAGGTGACGATCGTCTGAAGCTGCACTTCAAAGCGGAGACGACGGACAAGATCCTGGTGTTCGCGACGAACGGCAAGATCTTCACGGTCACCGGCGATCGTCTGCCGGGCGGGCGCGGCTATGGCGAACCGGTGCGCCTCATCATCGATATCGAGGCGGGTGTCGACGTGGTCACCGCATTCGTCCACGACCGGAGCCGCCGCCTACTAGTGGCAGCGACCGACGGGCGCGGCTTCGTCGTCAAGGAAGCGGATGTCGTCGCCAATACCCGCAAAGGCAAGCAGGTGCTCAACATTTCGGCGCCGATCGAGGCCAAAGTCTGCGCGCCGGTGCTTGGCGACTCCGTCGCCTGCATCGGCGAAAACCGCAAGCTTTTGATATTTCCGCTGGCCGATTTGCCGGAAATGGGCCGCGGCCGCGGTGTCAGATTGCAAAAATACCGCGATGGGGGACTGTCGGACGTCAAGTGCTTCAACGCCGCCGATGGTCTCTCGTGGATCGACTCATCAGGCCGCAACTGGACCGTCGAGGACTTCGCCGAATGGCAGGGCCAGCGGGCCCAGGCCGGTCGTCTGCCGCCCAAGGGCTTCCCGAAATCCAATACGTTCGGGCCCATCAGCTTCGATAAGCCGGCGGCACCGACGCCGCCATCGGACGCATCAGACCCTGACCCAGCCTGACGGTCCCAAGCGGTCCTGCGGCCGGAAATTGGCCTTATAGTCCATTTTCGGCGAGCCCGAGACCCAATAGCCCAGATAGAGGTAGGGCAGGCCAAGGTCGCGCGCACGGCGAATGTGATCCAGGATCATGTAGGTTCCAAGGCTGCGCCGGTCCTCGTCGGACACAAAGAACGAATAGACCATGGAAAGGCCATCGGAGAGCCGGTCGGTTAGCGCGACCGCAAGCAGCGGTCTCTTGCTCTTGCCGGTCACGCCGCTATCGGCGTCGCGCAACCTGTATTCGATGAGCCGCGTGTCGACGAAGGTGTCCTCCACCATCATCGCATAGTCCAGCGCCGTCATGTCGGCCATCCCACCGTCCTGATGACGGTCGTCGAGATAGGTGCGAAACACCGCGAATTGCTCGGATGTGGGGACCGGCTCGACCTCTATCCCGATCACGTCGCGATTGCGCTGCCAGACCCGGCGCTGCGACCGTGTCGGCTTGAATGCATCGACGATCGCGCGCACCGAAACACAGGCGCGACAGGCCTCGCAGGCCGGCCGATAGGCGATGTTCTGGCTGCGCCGGAAACCGCCATGGCTCAAGACGTCGTTCAACTCATTGGCGCGCTCGCCGACGAGGTGAGTGAAGATCTTGCGCTCGAACTTGTCGGCCAGATAGGGGCACGGCGAAGCCGCCGTCAGGTAGAATTGCGGAGTGTTGCGCGAAAGTTCCGTCACCGGTCCTGCCGTCGTCAGACTCGTGCCTTCTGACAAGTATAGGGCAAACGTTGAGTGATGGAACCGGTCGCAACGGCCCCCTGGGCGATTAATCGGTGCGAATGACGACCGTGCCCAAAAGGATGTCGTGCAAAAGCCGCTTCTCGCCATTGATCAGCGCGAAGAGGAGCACGAACGGCGTCAAGATCGAGACCGACAGATAAAAGAGCACCGCGTGAATCGCACCGGTGATGAAATCCGGCGCACCGCCGCCCTTCATCCGCATCGTCAAGCCGGCGATCCGCATCCCGATCGTCGCGTGCTCCGGCGCCGACAGGGTCGTGCCGGAATAGACCAGGGCGATCGCCGGAACGAGAATAGCGTAAAGACCGAACGCCAGGCCGAAAGTGAGAATACCCAGAAAGAACACGAAAACGGCGCCGAGCACGCTTAAGAGCGAGATCACGGCGAAATCGAACAGGAAGGCGAAAATGCGCCGCGTGCGCACGCCCTGAAGCGTGCGATAGTCGACGACATCGTCTTCATAAGTGGTTTGCTCAAGAGCACTGTTCATTCTGTTCTGCCTCATTCGATTTCCGTTTTGACGCGACCGAAGACACTTACGCATCGCCGCGCAACACATTGAATCTTATAGAGTAATCGTGATTGAGCCGGGTCCGTCCTTCACCAACGATATGGGCACTGGAACAGGCGTTTGCAAGGCGTCCGGTCAGCCGCGCGCCTTCAGGATTGGCGCCACAAGGGGCGCGAAATAGGTCAAGATACCGTCGGCGCCGGCTCGTTTGAAAGCTTGCAGGCTCTCGATCATCGCCCGCTCGCCGTCGAGCCAGCCATTTTGCGCCGCCGCCTGGATCATCGCGTACTCGCCGGAGACCTGATAGGCAAAGGTCGGCATCTGGAACTGCGCCTTCAGCCGGTAGACGATGTCGAGATAGGGCAGGCCAGGCTTGACCATGATCATGTCGGCACCTTCGGCGATATCCAGTTCCGCCTCGCGTTCGGCTTCCGCGCCGTTGGCCGGGTCCATCTGATAGGTCCGCTTGTCGCCTTTGAGCGCCGAGGACGAACCGATGGCATCGCGGAACGGTCCGTAAAATGCCGAGGCGTATTTCGCCGTATAGGCCATGATCATCGTGTTGCGGAAGTCGGCGCGCTCCAGCGCGGCGCGAATAGCGCCGACACGGCCGTCCATCATGTCGGACGGCGCGATGATGTCGCAGCCGGCTTCGGCTTGGACCAGGGCCTGTTGAACCAGAACGTCGACGGTTTCGTCGTTCAGGATTTCCCCGTCGCGCAACAGCCCGTCATGGCCATGATCGGTGTAGGGATCGAGCGCCACGTCCGCGATGAGGCCGATATCGGGCACCGCCGCCTTGACCGCGCGCAGCGACCGGCACACCAGATTGTCGGGGTTGAGCGCCTCGGCACCGTCCGGCGTGCGGGCATCAGGATCAGTATACGGAAACAAGGCGATCGCCGGGATCCCAAGGTCCGCCGCACGCTCGGCCTCACGAACCGCATCGTCGACCGAATAGCGAAAGGCGCCCGGCATGGACTCGACCGGTTCCGGTGCGCCCAGACCCTCTCGAACGAAGATCGGCCAGATCAAGTCGTTGACTGAGAGCTGTGTCTCCGCCGTCAGTCGCCGCACCCAGTCGGACTGCCGGTTGCGGCGCGGCCGGGTTAGCTTCACGACACGGCGGCCGGCTTTTTGCTCGGTCAGGTCGACTTTGGCGTCCATGGAGATTGCCTCAGGCAGAAAACGTCATCCGACTATCGCACATCTTGGCAAGTCCGTTCAAACGGCGCATTGATCGCCGTCAGGCCCCGGATTGACGCCGATCCGGCCGGCCGATAAGTCACCTTAACTGCCACCTCCGGGCTGCCTTCATGGATTTCTCGCTGAATTCCGACCAGCTTCAGTTTCGCGACCTCGCCGCGCAGTTCGCGCGCGATGAAATGGCGCCGCACGCCGCGAAGTGGGACGAGGACGGCATCTTTCCGGTCGAGACCTTGAGAAAGGCGGCAGTACTCGGTTTCGGTGGCATCTATGTCCGCGACGATGTCGGCGGCTCCGCGCTGACACGCCTCGATGCGGCGTTGATCATGGAAGAGATGGCGCGGGCCTGCCCGTCGACGGCCGCCTATGTCTCCATCCACAACATGGCTGGCTGGATGATTGACGTCTTCGGCAATGAGGAGCAACGCCAACGTTTCCTGCCTGCCATGAGCACCATGGACCTCATCGCGTCCTATTGCCTGACCGAGCCGGGCTCGGGTTCCGACGCGGCGGCCCTGCGCACGCGGGCGACACGCGACGGCGATCACTATGTTCTAAACGGCTCGAAGGCCTTCATCTCCGGCGCTGGCAGCTCCGATCTCTACGTCTGCATGGTGCGCACAGGGGATGAGGGGCCGCGCGGCATCTCCTGTCTTGTCGTCGAAAAGGGCAGCGAAGGGCTATCCTTCGGCGCTCCGGAGAAAAAACTCGGCTGGCGCAGTCAGCCGACCGCCATCGTCAACTTCGACAACTGCCGCGTTCCTGTTACCAATCGGATCGGTGAGGAGGGCGAAGGGTTCAAGTTCGCAATGGCCGGCCTCGACGGCGGCCGCATCAACATCGCCGCCTGTTCGCTGGGCGGCGCGGCGGCCTGCCTCGACAAGGCGATGGCCTATATGGGCGAACGCAAACAGTTCGGAAAGCCGCTGACCGAGTTCCAGGCGTTGCGTTTCAAGCTCGCCGACATGGCAACGGAGCTGGACGCCGCGCGCCTGATGGTCCATCGCGCCGCCCATGCGCTCGATACCAACCTGCCGGAAAAGACCCGATACGCCGCAATGGCCAAACGGTTCGCCACAGATCGCGGCTTCGATATCGTCAACGCGGCACTGCAGCTCCATGGCGGCTATGGCTATTTGATGGATTACGAGGTTGAGCGCTATCTGCGCGATCTTCGCGTCCATCAGATCCTGGAGGGCACGAACGAAATCATGCGGGTCATCATCTCCCGCGATCTTCTTGGGCATTAGCGGCGGATGCGGCGTGGCCTCATCACCGGGTTCCTTGCGTGGCTGGCGGCGACGATCCTGTTTCGGCTCGGGGCGCCGGTTCTTCTGTCGAGCGACCAGGCCACCTATGCCATCGTCTATCTGGTGGGCGGTCCGCTGGCCGGGGTGCTGGCGCTGGTTCTCGTTCGATACATTTGCGAGCCGGGCAAGGTGGCCCGCTTCGCCGCCGGTGTCGCCATTCCGGGTCTGCTTCTCGATTCCGCCGCTGTCCTCAACTTTTCGCTGTTCTATCCGAACGCCGATCCGGCGATGGCCGCCTCTTTCGGGGCGTTGATGCTGTGGGGATACGGCCTCATCGTTGCGGCGATCCTCCTGTTCGGCGATCGCGTGGTGAGGCACGCATAGCAATGGGTGAGGCGGCGGAGATTCATTTCGAGCGCATGGGCGTCGCTGGGCTCATCACGCTTGATCGGCCGAAGGCCCTCAACGCGCTGACAGCCCATATGGCGGCCGCCATGCTCGGCCGGTTGGCGGCATGGCGCGACGATCCGGGCGTGTCGCGCGTCGTCATTCGCGCCGCAGGCGAGCGCGCCTTTTGCGCCGGCGGCGATATTCGGAACCTTTATGAGTGGGGCAGGGCCGGCGATGACCGGGCGCGCGATTTCTATCGTGTCGAATATACGCTGAATGCCGCGATCAAGAGCTTTCCAAAACCGTATGTCGCCCTGATCGACGGGATCGTCATGGGTGGCGGTGTCGGGATCTCTGTCCACGGCTCCCATCGTGTCGGCACGGACGCCGTCACCTTCGCGATGCCGGAAACCGGGATCGGTCTCTTTCCCGATGTCGGCGCGACCTATGTACTGCCGCGCATGCGTGGCGAGACAGGGTTGTTTCTGGGCCTCACGGGTGCCAGGCTCAAGACGGCCGATGCCCGACATGTCGGTGTCTTGACCCATATCGTTCCGCGCGACCGGCACGGTGAGTTGACCGATGCGCTGACCGCACCCGGCGACACCGATTCCATTATCTCGGAGTTCGCAGATCCCGCACCGCCTCCTGATCTTCCGGCGCGCGAGGCGGATATCGATCGCTGCTTCTCCGCCGAAAGCGTCGAAGAGATCATCGACCGATTGCAAGCTGAAGACAGCGACTGGGCGAAGGTCCAATTCGAAACGCTTGCGACGAAATCGCCGACCAGCTTGAAGATCGCCTTTCGCCAATTACGCGTCGGCCGGGCGCTGACATTCGAGGATGCGATGCGGACCGAATTCCGCATTGTGTCCCGCGTTCTTCAAGGCCAAGAGTTTTTCGAAGGGGTTCGCGCGGTTATCATCGACAAGGACAACGCACCGCGATGGGATCCGGATCGTTTGGATGCCGTCACGGACGAGCAGATCGACGCCTATTTCGCGCCATTGCCCGATGAATTGGATATTTGACGACGATGCAGCAGATCCTGGACTACAAGGAAGACACGACGGGCGAACGCTATCGCGAGTTCCTCGTTTGGTTTCTGCGCACGCTCGGCGTTGTGTTTCTGATCGCCGGCGTCATCTATTGGCGGCCGCTGATTGGTTTGGTCGACGACCCGACGGTGGCGTTTACCGCCCTTGAGCGGCCCGAGCAGATCACGCTTCTCATCTTCGCCCTGTTGATGCCCGTTACCGCGACGGGCCTTTGGTTCGGCGCCTCCTGGGGCATCGGCCTCATCGCCATGTCGCTCATCATCCGGCTCATCATGGCGTTCGGATTTCCGCAGCATTTCGAGCCCGAATACGTGGTGATCGGCGGTCACGTCGCCATCATCGCCATCTATGTCGTTCTCAGGCTCATGATCCACCGCCACCGCTAACGGAGAAGAAGAATGACCACGATCGGGTTTATCGGGCTGGGCAATATGGGCGGGCCGATGGCCGCAAATCTGGTCAAGGCAGGCCATCAGGTGAAAGGCTTCGATCTCTCCGAAGCGACACTCGACCAATTCGCGCGCGCTGGCGGTGTCGCGGCGCAGAATGTTAACGCGGTATTAGACGGGGCGGGGGTCGTGATAACCATGCTGCCCGCCGGAACGCATGTGAAAGCCGTCTACCTCGGCGATGACGGGCTGCTGGCGCAGGCGCAGCCGGGAACGCTGTTCATCGATTCAAGCACCATCGACGTGGAATCGGCCCGCATAGTCGCCGACGCGGCAACGAAGGGCGGCATGGCGATGATCGATGCGCCGGTGTCTGGCGGTGTCGGCGGCGCAGAGGCCGGCTCGTTGACGTTCATGGTTGGCGGCCCCGATGACGCCTTTGCAGCGGCAAAGCCTTATCTTGAGATCATGGGCAAGACGATTGTCCATGCCGGCGCGGCCGGCAATGGTCAGGCGGCCAAAATCTGCAACAACATGATCCTCGGAATCTCGATGATCGGCGTCTCGGAAGCTTTCGTCCTAGCCGAAAAGCTGGGCCTCGACGCCCAAAGCCTGTTCGATATCTCATCGACGGCGTCCGGCCAGTGTTGGTCGCTGACCACCTATTGCCCCGTGCCAGGGCCGGTGCCGACATCGCCCGCCAATCGCGACTACCAGGCCGGGTTCACCGCCGCGATGATGTGGAAGGACCTGAAGCTTGCCCAAGAAGCGGCGATTGCAACGGGCGCCGCCACACCGCTGGGCGCTGAGGCGAGCGCCCTTTACGGGGTCTATTGCAATGGTGGAGACGCCGAGACGGACTTCTCCGGCATCGTCCGTTTTTTGCGCGGCGACGGCTGATTACGAATCGTTATTGGTGAATCCAATTTAACGCTAGTCTTTGATTTTAATCGAATTTTCAGCGTATCGCTTAAGCCGGCCTTAGCGGGTGTTGGGTATTGTCCTCATCAACGATCAAGGACGTCAAACACTTCGAAAGGCAGGAACCATGACCCAGACCGCGCAGGCCATGTATCACGATACGGGCGCCGAAGAGCGGACCCTTGAGTCCCTTTACATGGACTCGCTGCGTCTGATCGAACGGCTGCACCGGCGGTTGCTCGATGTTATCAAGGATGAGTTCGAGCGGCGCGGCCGCAACGATGTCAACAGCGTGCAGGCGCTTTTGATCTACAACATCGGCGATTCCGAACTGACGGCCGGCGAATTGAAGACGCGCGGCTACTATCTCGGCTCCAATGTCTCCTATAACCTGAAGAAACTGGTGGACATGGGCTATATCAGCCACGAGCGTTCTAAGAACGATCGCCGGGCGGTGCGCGTTAGCCTGACCGAGATGGGCCACGAAGTGCGCGAGATCGTTCAGGACCTGTACGACAAGCACCTGACGACCATCGAGCCGGTCGGCGACCTGCATGCGGACGATTTCGAGGGCATGAACCGGGCGCTGCTGCGTCTGGAGCGGTTCTGGACGGACCAGATCCGCTATCGTCTCTGATCACGAAGCGTTACGCGCTACCATAAGACGCGCCCGGGCTGCATTCGCGCCCGGGCGTTTCTTTTGGGACCTCATAAATTCGCCGTGAGATGGTCGGCCCCGAATGCGCCATTGCTTGTGGGTCGGCGCGTCGTCGTCTATGACCGGTAAAGACTTTCGTCACTCTGCGGCCCTAATTCTGTGGCCGAGATTGTCGACGAATCGCGCATAATCCGACCGCCGTGTCGGTCGACTTGCGAAAGACCGGGTATGATGGACCGCTACTTGAAATGTGCTAGGGCGCTTATCCTCGGATTGGCGTTAGGGCTGCCGTCGACCATGGCGCTGGCGGAAGCGCCGGGACGAACCGGACTGTCCGCAGGATTTGGCCAGCTAATTGATGCGCTGGCGCCGCGGACGGGAGACGCTTCCGCGCAAGCCACAAATGTCGCGCAGACCCGGCGGGGCGAGACCTCGAACTGGCTGAACAACGCTCGCAAGGGCGCTGAATGGGATGACACCTTCGACGCCTCCGGCGGGAACGTTGCGGTCTACGGCGCCGTTGAAACCTCGCCGCTCTTGGGCGAGCACGCTGTTCCGACGCTCCTCCAGGCGATCGAGCGCTATCGACGGATTGTCAGCGCCGGCGGATGGAAGAAGCTGCCAGACGGGCCCACGCTGCGCGTCGGCAGCCGTCACCGCAATGTCCAAGCACTTCGCGAGCGGCTCGTTGTCAGCGGCGACCTGTCCGTCTCATCGGGCACTGGCAAGGTATTCGATTCCTATGTTCAAGAAGCGGTCCGCCGCTTCCAGGTCCGGCACGGCATTGTCCCTAACGGCGTTGTGCGCGCTGATACGTTGAAGGCGCTCAACGTGTCGGCCGATGTGCGCCTGGGTCAGCTCCGTGCCAATTTGAACCGCTTCGCCGCGATGACTGAACCGCCAGGCGAGCGCTACATCGTCGTCAATATTCCAGGCGCCGAGATCGAAGCTGTCGAGACTGGACGCGTCGTGTCCCGGCACACGGCCGTCGTCGGCAAGATCGACCGCCAGACACCGCTCCTGTCGTCCAAGGTGCACGAGATCAACTTCAATCCCTTCTGGACCGTGCCCAAGAGCATTATCCGTCGTGACGTCATCCCAACGGTCAAGAAGGACCCGACTTATCTCAAGCGCTACAACATCCGCATTCTCGACAACGCCGGCAACGAGATCGATCCGCTCCTGGTCAACTGGTCGACCGACGAGGCGGTTGAATACATGTTCCGGCAGGATCCGGGCGAGGTGAACTCGCTCGGTACCGTGAAGATCAACTTCCACAACAAGCACCAGGTGTATCTCCACGACACACCGTCCAAGAGCCTGTTCGCCCGCAGTTCCCGTTTCCATTCGTCGGGCTGCGTGCGAGTGCAGAACGTGCGCGAACTGGTCGCCTGGATCCTGCGCGATACGGACGATTGGTCGCGCGCCAAGATCGATTCCGTGATCCGATTCGGCGAGCGGCTCGACGCGCCGGTGAAGACCAAGGTCGAACTCCATACCGTTTACTTCACGGCCTGGGCCAACACCGACGGCACGGTCCATTTTCGCGACGACATCTACAGGGCCGACGCCGGCTTGCGGGCCGCCGTGACCCCATAGGAAGGGGCTGGGCGCATGTCGAAAGACGACATTCGACCCGAGTCCGGCGAAATCTACCTTGAATGCACCTTTGTCGGCGATTGTGCCCGCGTGGCCGCCGTCGACGCCGCAACAGGTACCGAGGTTGTCGTCTTTGGACCCGTGAATGCCTCCCGCGCCGATCTAGAACTCCTCGCTGTCCGCAAACTGAAGAAGCAGATGCAGGACGCTTTGAAGAGACCGCCGGACAATCGCCCGGGCCGCCTTGCCTAGGCGTTTCGGCCGGCAAAACGCCCGGCGAAACTGGCCAAACTGAACCACGAAATCATGGCGTCATACGCTTGGAGGCGCCCTGTCGTTATGATATTGCCACCGCGACCGATCATGATCGGTGCGACGCTGACCGACCTGGAGGACCCTCGATGGCTATGAACACTGCTGACCGCGCTGCCCCGATGGATCCGGTTTTTTTCACTGCTGGGCTGGCGGAAAGCGATCCAGATATCCAACTGGCCATCATCAAGGAGCTTGGGCGCCAGCGTCAGGAAATAGAGCTGATTGCGTCGGAGAACATTGTCTCGCGCGCCGTGCTTGAGGCGCAGGGATCGGTTCTGACCAACAAATACGCTGAGGGCTATCCTGGCCGGCGCTACTATGGCGGCTGTCAGTTCGTTGACATTGCTGAGGAACTGGCGATCGAGCGTGCGAAACGGCTGTTCGATTGCGAGTTTGCGAATGTCCAGCCCAGTTCGGGCTCGCAGGCGAACCAGGCGGTGCTTCTGGCGTTGATCAAGCCCGGTGACACGATCCTCGGCATGAGCCTCGACGCCGGCGGTCACTTGACCCACGGCGCCAAACCGAACCTGTCTGGAAAGTGGTTCAATGCCGTGGCCTATGGGTTGGCCGAGGGCACGGGCGAGATCGACTACGAGCAGGTCCAGGCCCTGGCGTCGGAGCATCGCCCCAAGCTGATCATCGCTGGTGGCTCCGCCTATGCAAAATTTATTGATTTCAAGCGGTTCCGCGACATAGCTGATTCAGTTGGCGCGTTCTTGATGGTCGACATGGCGCATTTCGCGGGTCTGGTCGCCGGCGGCGTCTTCCCGAGCCCCGTTCCGCATGCCCATGTCGTGACGACGACCACCCATAAGACATTGCGCGGTCCGCGCGGCGGCATGGTCGTGACCAACGATCCGGACATCGCCAAGAAGATCAACTCCGCCGTTTTCCCGGGTCTCCAGGGCGGCCCGTTGATGCATGTGATCGCCGCCAAGGCGGTGGCCTTCGGCGAGGCGTTGCGGCCGGACTTCAAGGTCTATGCGCAAGCCGTTGTCGACAATGCCAAAGCGCTCGCCGACGAACTGAAAAGCGGCGGCCTCGATATTGTGAGCGGTGGCACCGACTCCCATCTCATGCTGGTCGATCTGCGGCCCAAGGGCGTCACCGGCAAGGCGACGGAGACCGCGCTCGGTCGTGCGCACATCACCTGCAACAAGAACGCGGTACCGGCCGACCCGGAAAAGCCGACGATCACATCCGGGATCCGGCTTGGGTCGCCAGCGGCGACGACCCGCGGTTTCGGCGTCTCCGAGTTCAAGACCGTTGGCCAGTTGATCTTGAAGGTCGTGGATGGGTTGGCGGCAACGGGCGGCGAAGGCGACGAAGCGGTCGAGACGGAGGTCCGCTCGGCGGTCGGTGACCTTCTCGCAGGCTTTCCGATCTACGACGGCCGATGATCGGGTAGGGAGTTCGATCGACACGCATGCGGTGTCCGTTTTGCGGCAGCCAGAACACACAGGTGAAGGATTCGCGTCCGTCGGAAGACAACAGCGTGATCCGCCGACGGCGCATGTGCCCGGATTGCGATGCCCGCTTCACGACGTTTGAGCGCGTTCAACTGCGCGAACTGACCGTCGTCAAGCGCAACGGCCGCAAAGTGCCCTTCGATCGTGACAAGCTGACGCGGTCCGTCGAAGTGGCGCTGCGTAAGCGGCCCTTGGAAGACGATTGGATCGATCAAACCATCAGTAAGCTGGTGCGCCAGTTCGAAACCAGCGGCGAACCGGAAGTGCCGTCCGAAGAGATCGGAAAGGCGGTGATGGCGGTTCTACGTGAAAAGGACACAGTCGCCTTTGTCCGCTTCGCGTCCGTCTATCTTGATTTCAGCAATGCTCAGGACTTCGCCGACATCATCGGTGAATTATCCACGCAGCAGGATGCTTAGGCCGTCCTTTTCCATGTCCGACGAAACGTATATGAACGCGGCGCTTTCGATCGCCAGGCGGGGCCTTGGCCAAACCTGGCCTAATCCGTCCGTTGGGTGTGTGATCGTCCGGACCGACAGCACCCATTCGACGATCGTCGGGCGCGGATGGACTCAGCCGGGTGGACGTCCACATGCCGAGCCTATTGCCCTTGGGGAGGCCGGCGAGGCGGCGCGCGGGGCGACGACCTATGTGTCGCTCGAACCCTGCGCGCACTACGGCCAGACCGCGCCGTGCACGAAATCCCTGATCGAAGCCGGCGTGTCGCGCGTCGTATCGGCGATGGAAGACCCGGACCCGCGCGTGGCCGGGCGCGGCCATCGCCAGCTCGAAGAGGCTGGAATCGACGTGACCATCGGCGTTGGCGCTGCCGCCGCGATGCGGGCCAATGCGGGCCATGTCTCGCGCATCCGGCGCGGGCGTCCGCATGTCCAACTGAAATTGGCCGTGAGCGGCAATGGGATGATCGGCGGTGCCGGTCGGACCTCGGTGCGTATCACGGGCCCAGAAGCGGGTCGCGCGGTCCACATGATGAGAGCCGAAGCCGATGCCATCATGGTCGGCATCGGTACGGTCTTGAGCGACGATCCGGTTTTGACCTGCCGCTTGGCCGGGATCGAACACAGGTCGCCTGTGCGCGTCGTTGCCGACAGCCGGCTGCGCACGCCTTTGTCCTCGCGACTGATCCAGACCGTGGGCACTGTGCCCGTATGGATCTTAGTTTCGGAGGCCGTGTCCGATGACGAGACGCGCCCCTATCTTGACGCGGGTGTCGAAATCATCCGCGTGCCAGAGGACACCTCGAACGTCATCTCTCTGCCGTTTGCGCTGGCTGCGCTGGCGGCGCGGGGCATCACGCGCCTGATGGTCGAGGGTGGCGCAGGGCTCGCAGCAGCCCTCTTTCGCGGCAATCTGGTCGACGAGGCGGTGATCTTCGATGCCCCTGAGACGCACATTGCCGAGGGCACGAAAGCACTGGCGGGACTGGACCTAGACACGGTTCTCGGTCATGACCGCTATCGCCTGATCGAAGACCGCGCGATCGGGCCGGATCGCAAGCGCGTGTTCTGGCGGGAGAGTTGATGTGTTCACTGGACTGATCAGCGACATTGGAACCGTGTCGGTGCGCTCAGATACCGGGCGCGGCGCACGGTTCCGTATCGCATGTGTCTACGATCCGGCCAGTATCGATGAAGGCGCGTCGATTGCCTGTTCCGGCCCTTGTCTGACGGCCGTCGAAGTCGGCGGGAAGAACGGGAAAGCTTGGTTCGACGTCGAGGTCTCGCCCGAGACACTGGACCGCACGACGGCCCATGACTGGCAGGCCGGAACCAGGCTCAACCTTGAGCGGTCGTTGAAGCTCGGCGATGAACTGGGCGGCCATTTGGTGACCGGCCATGTCGACGCGGTGACCGCGGTGTTGGATCGGCAGGAAAGAGGCGATTACACGGCATTCACCGTCGGGCTTCCGCCGGCATTGGCACCACTGGTCGCGGAAAAAGGCTCCGTTGCCTTGGACGGCACCTCGCTGACCGTGAACAGCACTGACGACGATCGCTTCACCGTCATGGTTATCCCTCATACGCTGAAGGTCACGACTTGGGGTGAAATCCGCGCCGGAGATCGCATCAACATTGAAGTCGATCTCATGGCGCGCTATGCCGCCCGTCTGATGGAGGCGCGCGGCCGGTGAGGCCGGCGCCGTTGGGAGCGGCGTAGTGACTCAACCGCATATCCTGATTGTGGAGGCCCGGTTCTATGGCGACCTGGCCGATGCGCTGGCGGATGGCGCGATCGCGGCGCTGGAGGTTGCCGGCGCAACCCACGAGCGTATCGCCGTTCCGGGCGTGCTTGAAATCCCGGCGGCTTTGGCGATGGCGATTCAAACCGATCGCTATGCAGGATTTGTCGCGCTTGGCTGCGTCATTCGCGGCGAAACCACGCACTACGATATTGTCGCCAACGAGTCCGCCCGCGCCATCATGGACCTGTCGGTGGCGTACAGGATGGCCGTTGGCAACGGTATCTTGACCGTGGAGAACGGTGACCAGGCTTGGGAGCGCGCCGATCCGGCGCGCAAGGATAAGGGTGGCGAGGCCGCCAAGGCAGTACTTGCAATGATTGCGCTTCGCGACCGGCTGCTCTCGGCCTGATGGCGGATACGGTGAAATCTGCTCCGAATGCCGGCGGTCGATCCGGGCTGGCAGGCCGCAGTGCTGCTCGCCTTGCGGCCGTTCAGGCGCTTTACCAAATGGATATCGCCGGTGCCGGCCTCGACTCCGTCATTGCCGAGTATGAAACCTATCGCATTGGCCAAGAGATCGACGGCGAGCGCTATGTCCCGGCCGATTCAGCGCATTTTCGCGCCGTCGTATCCGGTGTGGTCGCGGAGCAGCGGCCGATCGATCGGACGATCGATAAGATTCTGGCCGATTCCTGGCCGCTTGCGCGCATCGACAGCATCTTGCGGGCGGTTTTGCGCGCCGCGACGTTTGAGTTGATGGGCAAGCGCGATATCCCGCCGCGCGTGATCATCAACGAGTATCTGGACGTCGCCGATGCCTTCTTCGACACGGAGGAGAAGCGCCTGGCCAACGGCGTACTCGATCGTGTGGCGCGCGACATCCGGGTCGACGACCCCGATCTTGCGGCGGGCGCGCGGGAGCCGTGAGGGAAGATAACCTGATCGCGACCATCTTCGCGCCACTGGCCGGCGAACCGGGCGTGCGATTCGACGACGATTGCGCGCATGTTCCCGCTGCGTACTTGGCGAAAGGCGCCGTGGTTACGATGGATACCCTGGTGGCAGGCGTCCATTTTTTTGCCGACGACGCGCCGGATCTGGTGGCCAAGAAAGCATTGCGTGTCAATCTGTCGGATTTGGCGGCGAAGGCCGCGCGTCCGCTCGGCTATCTCTTGTCGCTGGCACTGCCGAAGAACCATGACGCGGCGTGGGTTCGCCAGTTCGCGGCGGGCCTCGCGGGCGATCAGGCGGAATACGACTTCGCCCTGTGGGGCGGCGACACGGTTGCGACGCCGGGGCCGCTGACAGTCACTATCACAGCCATTGGTGAACCGGCGGTGCCGGGCGGTCTGTTGCGCTCCGGCGCACGCATCGGCGACGTGATTTTCGTGACCGGCACAATCGGCGATGGTGCGCTGGGACTGAAGGTCGTGACGAAAACGCGCTTTCGAGATACTCTAGAAGCCCAAGATGTTTCTATGTTAGCGGACCGTTACCATTTGCCGCGACCGCGGCTGGGTTTCCTGGAGCCAATTGTCGATCACATCACCGCCGCCATGGATGTGTCCGATGGCCTGGCACTCGATCTGTCGCGCTTGGCGCGGGCGTCCGGCTGCGCGGCGCGTCTAAAAGCCGCCACGGTGCCGCTTTCGCCGGCCGGCCGACGCGCGGTCGACAGCGATCCGAGCCTGCTCAACATCGTGTTGTCGGGCGGCGATGACTACGAAATCCTCTTCACAGCGCCGCCAAGCGCCGCTTCTGCGATTGTCGCGCATGGAAGCGCTACCGGGTGTTCGGCTACGGCGATTGGGACCATGGACGACGGGGAGGGGCTGCATATTGTCGACGCCGAGGGACGGCCCATCACATTGGAGAATGCCGGCTATCAGCATCTTTGATGGCTGGCCGACTTTCCAAATCCAGCGCGGCGCGATACCAGGAGAGTACGACCCTCCGGCAATTGAAGGCCGAAACCGTGACCGCTGAGGTGCACGACACCACGCATTATGAAGATGATCGCCTGGCGCGGCGGAACGCCGTTGTGCTGGCGATCGCGCAGGCCTTCGGCGGCGCCTCGGCGACGATCATCTTCGCCGCGGGCGGTCTTGCCGGCTACTACCTTTTGGGGCCAGACAAATCCTTGGCGACCCTGCCGCCGACCAGTTTTCTGATCGGCACGGCGATTGGAACCGTTCCAGCCGCCATGCTGATGCGTCGCATTGGTCGTCGCGCCGGGTTCATGTCCGGCATGGTGCTTGGGATCGTTGGCGGCTTTGTAGCCATGCAGGCGATCCTTGTCGGCCTTTTCTGGTTACTGTGTCTTGGCTGCGGCATTGGCGGATTTGCCGCCGCTTTCGGCCAACAATTCCGCTTCGCGGCCGCCGATACGGCCAGTGAAGCATTTCGGCCGAAGGCGATCTCTTGGGTTCTCATTGGCGGTGTTGCGGCCGGTGTTATCGGACCGCAATCGGTCATTGCCTTTGGCGACTATTTCGATCCGATCCCGTTCGCGGGTGCATTTCTCGGCCAGATGCTGGTCATGACAGCGGCGTTTCTAGTGCTCGCATTCCTCAAGATCCCGCGCCAACCGCCGGCATCTGTCACCGGCGGCGGACGACCGCTGGGTGAGATACTCGCTCAGCCACGCTTTGTCATGGCGGCCCTTTGCGCCATCACCTCCTACGCGATCATGAGCTATGTCATGACCGCAGCGCCGCTCGCCATGGTGGCGTGTAATTACACGCCGAACGACGCAGCGCTCGGCATTCAGTGGCATGTGATTGCCATGTTTGGACCGAGCTTCTTCACCGGCCACCTGATCGCTCGGTTTGGCAAAGAAACCGTCGTCGGCGTTGGACTCGCGCTGCTTCTTGGTTGCGCCGTTGTCGCTCTGTCCGGTATCGACCTGACGCATTTCTATTTGGCGCTGATCCTCTTGGGTGTCGGCTGGAACTTCGGCTTCATCGGCGCCACCGCCATGGTGACGGAGTGCTACCGGCCCGAGGAGCGCTCAAAGGTGCAAGGCGCCAACGATTTCCTGGTCTTCGGTTCGGTCGGTGTGGCCTCCTTGATGTCCGGCAAGATGCTGTCGTGGCTGGGCTGGGACGCGATCAACTGGACGACGATTCCGTTCATCGTCCTCTGCTTCTGCTTGCTGATCTGGCTGGCGATGGACAAACGGCGAGCTATCGAGCCGACCGATCAGCTCTAGTGTTCGGGCACCAGAACCCACCTATTCACCGCAGAATACGGCTCATCCCTTTGGCGTGTTGCGTTGCAGCGACGTTTTTGGCAATGTCCGCGCGATTTCAGGCGGGGGCGTCCGTTAGCGGACCAAATTCACGCCTCTTCACGGGAAAACAGGGATAATTTTCATGGCACTTTGGCTCATCATCGCCTGTGGCATCCTTTCGGTTGTCTACGGCATTTGGGCGATCCAATCCGTCATGGCGGCGGATGCCGGCAATGACCGGATGAAGGAAATCGCAGCGGCGATCCAAGAGGGCGCGCAAGCCTATCTGACGCGCCAGTACACGACGGTTGCGATTGTCGGCGTCGTTATCTTCGCCATCGTTTGGTGGTTGCTCGGCGGTTTGGTCGCGGTCGGTTTCGCGATCGGCGCGGTGTTGTCGGCCGCAGCGGGCTTCATCGGCATGCTGGTGTCGGTGCGCGCCAATGTGAGGACTGCACAAGCCGCAAGCGAAAGTCTGGGCGCAGGTCTCTCAATCGCGTTCAAGTCCGGTGCGATCACCGGCATGCTGGTCGCCGGCTTGGCGTTGCTCGGCGTGACCGTCTACTACGGTTTCTTGACCGGTATGCTCGGCGAGGAACCGCAATCGCGCACAGTGATCGACTCGCTGGTCGCGCTCGGCTTCGGCGCGTCGCTAATCTCGATCTTTGCACGTCTGGGCGGCGGTATCTTCACCAAGGGTGCCGACGTCGGCGGTGACTTGGTTGGCAAGGTCGAGGCCGGCATCCCGGAGGACGACCCGCGCAATCCGGCGACGATTGCCGACAATGTCGGCGACAATGTCGGTGACTGCGCCGGCATGGCCGCCGATCTGTTCGAGACCTATGCGGTGACCGTGGTTGCGACCATGGTTCTGGCGTCGATCTATTTCGCCGGCCAAGAGGCGCTCGGCTCCGTCATGATCTATCCGCTGGCGATCTGCGGCGTTTGCGCGCTCACATCGATTATCGGCACGTTCTTCGTCAAGCTCGGGTCGAACAACTCGATCATGGGCGCCCTCTACAAGGGGTTCATCGCGTCTGCGGTTCTCTCAGTCGTTGCCGTCGGTCTGGTGACGTATCTGCTGCTTGGCTTCGGTACCGCGTATACGACAAGCCGAGGCGTGACCTTTACCGGCTCGGACCTATTCATCTGCGGTCTTGTCGGTCTTGCGGTGACCGGGCTGATCATCTGGATCACGGAGTACTACACCGGCGTCAATTACCGTCCGGTGCGGTCCGTGGCCGCGGCTTCGGAGACGGGGCACGGCACAAACGTGATCCAGGGTCTGGCCGTCTCGCTTGAGGCGACTGCACTGCCGGCCGTCGTTATCATAGCTGGCATCATCATCACCTACACGCTGGCCGGTCTCTTCGGCATCGCGATTGCCGTCACCACGATGCTGGCGCTGGCCGGCATGGTCGTGGCGCTCGACGCCTTCGGCCCGGTCACGGACAATGCCGGCGGCATTGCCGAAATGGCCGATCTGCCGGGTGAGGTCCGCGACACGACGGACGCGCTCGATGCCGTTGGCAACACGACCAAGGCGGTCACCAAGGGCTATGCGATCGGTTCTGCCGGTCTCGGCGCTCTTGTGCTGTTTGCGGCCTATACGGAAGACTTGAACTACTTCACGTCGCAGGCGGCCGAGTATCCGTTCTTCGCAGGGGTCGAACTCGATTTCTCGCTGTCCAACCCCTACGTCGTCGTCGGTCTCTTCTTCGGCGGCCTGTTGCCCTATCTCTTCGGAGGTATGGGCATGAAAGCGGTCGGGCGTGCAGGCGGCGCTGTCGTCGAAGAAGTCAGGCGCCAGTTCAAGGCCGATCCGGGCATCATGGAAGGCACCTCGAAGCCCGACTATGCGCGGGCCGTCGACATGCTGACAAAGGCGGCCATCAAGGAGATGGTCATCCCGTCGATGCTGCCGGTGCTCTCGCCGATCGTCTGTTTCGTGGTGGTCTATATGATCGCCGGCAAGTCGGCGGCGTTCTCGGCGACCGGCGCGATGCTCTTGGGCGTCATCATCACCGGCCTGTTCGTCGCCATCTCGATGACGGCGGGCGGCGGTGCCTGGGACAACGCCAAGAAGTACATCGAAGACGGCAACTACGGCGGCAAGGGCTCTGAAGCCCATAAGGCTGCCGTGACCGGCGACACAGTCGGCGATCCCTACAAGGACACCGCCGGGCCGGCCGTCAATCCGATGATCAAGATCACCAACATCGTGGCGCTTTTGCTGTTGGCGGTCTTGGCGCACAGCGCCTGATCATCGATCCATCGACAAACGCGAACCCCGCGGACGTGCGCCGCGGGGTTTTTCGTTTCACGCCGCTAGCGTTGCGGAGACGGCGCCCGTCGCTTCGACGAGCGCCTGGGGCGTAACCTGGAAGACAGCATCGGGAGCGCCGGCTGCCGCCCACACCGTGTCAAACTGCGTCAAGGTCTCATCGATCCAGATTTTGGGCGCTTCAAGATGCCCGATCGGCGCGACCCCGCCGATGGCGAAGCCGGTCCGCCGTCTCACCTCTTCGGCATCGGCCTTTTCGAGCGCTTCGCCGACAATCGCCATGGCCTTGTCCATGTCGACGCGATTGGCGCCGGAGACAAGCAGTAACAAGAGATCGCCGGTATCCCGACCCTTGAAGATGAGGGACTTCACGATTTGACCGACGGTGCAGCCGCAGGCCTTCGCAGCGTCCTCTGCCGTGCGCGTACTCTCGCCCATGCGTATCACGGCGATCTTCAATCCAAGACCGGCCGCGGCTTGTTCCACCCGCCTAACGGACGTGCTCATGGGACTTCCGGTGCTTGTCGGCTTAGTTTGTGGCCGCCGCCGGATTGGCGCGCGCGACATTGCCCAGAAGCTGACGGATCAGGTTGATTTGGGCACCGCCTGTCGGCGTTGTCCGGCTCACGAAGTCGAAGACCTGGCCGTCTTGCAGCCCATATTCCGCGATACGCTGGACTTGGCGCTGATCGTCGAAATGAACCGCGAGGATGCGCCGATCGGTTGTCTTCGGCCGGAAGAAGGCGCGCTCTTCGATTCGCGATGAGATGTAGAAAAACGTCTCGCCGCCGACGGTAGAGGTCGTCGACGGGGTGCCGAGCGACAAAAGAACCTGCTCCTGGCTCGAGCCTACGGGAACCTGCGACAGGGCTTCCTGCGACACCACATAGCCGTGATAGCTGACCTTGTGGGTGCATCCAGCAATCGCAGATGCAAGGATCACGATGCTGAAAAGCATCGGCCCATTGAGTCCGAAACGCCGGTTGGTGCCTGTCTTCATGGTATTTTTCTCGTCTTACTCACAGCCTAGAGCCGTCTTGCCTGTCGCGCCGGCTGGTCTCCTGCCTTACATTGCGGCAAAACCCATCGCCGGGCCGTGTCGCGTGCGATGTCGCATGGCGTCCGGCGTATGACAAGCCTGGATGTGAATCACGGGCCCGGATAAGTCCACATGGTGCTTGGTCTGTTCAAACAACGTCGTGACCGGATCCCATACGGCCTTTACGGCCAGATTGTGGATCAAGCACGCAAGCCCGTGTTCTATTCCGACTTTGGTGTTGAAGACACAGTCGACGGCCGCTTCAACGCAATCGCGCTGCACGCGAGCTTGGTATTTCGGCGCATGCGAATCATGCCGGAGCCGGGATTGGCGCTGATGCAGGAGATTTTCGACATTTTCATGGGCGACATGGATCAGGCTCTGCGCGAGATGGGCGTAGGCGATCTTTCGGTGCCCAAGAAGATGAAGCTCGTCGCCGAAGTGTTCTACGGCGCCGCTAAGGCCTATGACCATGCGTTCGAGGAGGGTGACGATCGCCTGCTCGCCGATGCGCTACTGCGCAATGTCTTCGGCGCCGACGATCCCGGCCACAAGGGTGCGCCGGCATTGGCGCGGTACGTCTTTGCGACGGAGTTGCATCTTTCGGGACTATCCGACGACCGGATTCTGGAAGGCCGGTTGGAATTCCCCGAACCGGCACGCTTCCGTCCCACATGACCGACGCAGCGGACGCAACTATCGACTGGAGCGTCTGTATACACCCCGACGATGTGCCGCAAGACGGCCGCACGCTTGCGCTGATAGCGGACGAGACCGCACGGCGCCAGATCGCCGAACTCGCGGACCTGATTGAGCTTCGAGAACTCGCAGCGGATTTGAAGGTCCGGCGGTGGAGAAGCGACGGACTGGCGGTCTCCGGGCACTTGGCGGCGACGGTCGTGCGCACCTGCGTGGTCAGTTTGGAGGATTTCGAATCGAATCTTGCCACCGACCTCGCGCGGCGATTCCGACCGGAGCGGCAAGGCGAGGGCACGGACGAGATCGTGATCGAGCCTGAAACCGACGATCCGCCGGACCCTCTGCCCGCGGAGGGTGTCGATCTCGCGGCGTTTGTTGTCGAAGAGTTCATGCTCACGCTGGAGCCGCACCCGCGCAAGCCGGACGTGGAGTTCGCCGCGCCAGAATCCCAAGCCAATGGCGAGGAAGATACCGCCGCGCACCCGTTCGCAGCGCTCGAGTCGCTATCGAAAAAACAGACCTGAGTGACCGTTGCAGTCCACAAGCTGACCACAAATCGGTTGTCTGGCCTCGGCAATCGACTATTTTGCCGTAGCTGGGCGGGCGGCTTAATGCGGCAATCGATTCGCGAGAAAGTGGAGTACGCAAAGCGCCAATGACCGAGACCGTGACGATATCGCTCGACGCGATGGGTGGCGACAACGGTGCCGAAATCGTCATTGACGGCGCGGCCTTGGCGTTGGAACGCCAGCCCGATTCCCGCTTCATCTTCTATGGCGACGAAGCCATCGTCGCGCCGCTGCTGGATCAAAATCCGAAGCTAAAGGCCGTCAGCACGCTGGAACACACCGATGTCGCGGTGAAGATGGACGACAAACCGAGCCAGGCGCTTCGTGCAGGGCGTTGGAAGTCCAGCATGTGGCGATCGATCCAGGCGGTGCGCGATAACGAGGCCGATGTCTGCATATCGGCGGGCAATACCGGCGCGCTCATGGCCATGTCGAAATTCTGTCTGCGCACCATGGTTGGCATTGAGCGGCCGGCGATCGCTGCGTTGTGGCCGACCGTGCGCGGGCAAAGCATCGTGCTGGACGTCGGCGCAACGATCGGCGCGGATACCAAGCAGTTGGTCGATTTCGCCGTTATGGGCGAGGCGATGGCGCGCGCCCTGTTTGGAGTGGAACGGCCGACGGTGGGCTTGCTCAACATCGGTGTCGAAGAGGTCAAGGGTATCGAGGAGGTCAAGGACGCCGGCCAGATTCTGAGAGAGTCCGATTTGCCCATCCGCTACCACGGCTTTGTCGAAGGCGACGATCTGGGCAAGGGGACCGTCGATGTGGTCGTCACGGAAGGCTTTGCCGGCAACATCGCGCTCAAGACGGCCGAGGGCACGGCGCGGCAGATTGCCGAATATCTCCGCATGGCCATGCAGCGCACTTTTTTCGCGAAGATCGGCTATTTGTTTGCGCGCGATGCCTTCCAGACGCTGCGTGAGAAAATGGACCCGCGCAAGGTCAACGGCGGTGTCTTCCTGGGTCTCAACGGCATCGTGATCAAGAGCCACGGCAGCACCGATGCGGAAGGATTTGCCAGTGCCATCGCGCTTGGGCATAAGATGGCGAAAAATCGGCTTGTCGCGAAAATCGCGGACGATTTATCTCAGTATGCCCACGCCGTCGCCTTGGACAGCGTCGGCGAGGCCAAAGCAGGTGCCGCTTGACAGTTAGACGTTCGGTTGTAAGGGGCTGCGGCGCCTACCTCCCAAAAACAATTCTCACCAACAACGATCTTGCGAAGCGCGTCGATACCAGCGACGAGTGGATCGTCCAGCGCACGGGCATTTCGCAGCGCCATATCGCGGCGGACGGCGAATTTACCTCCGACTTGGGTCTTGCCAGCGCCAAGGCCGCATTGGCCGACGCCGGCCTGGACGCCGGCGACATCGATCTGATCGTCGTCGCGACCTCGACACCCGATTACACCTTTCCGGCCACCGCCGTCACGATCCAGGCCGCGCTCGGCATCACAAACGGCGCGGCCTTCGATCTTCAGGCGGTCTGCACGGGCTTCGTCTATGCGCTGACCGTTGCCGACCAGATGCTCTCATCTGGCCTGCACGAGCGGGCGCTTGTGATCGGTGCCGAGACATTCTCCCGAATCTTGGATTGGGAGGATCGCGGCACCTGTGTGCTTTTCGGCGATGGTGCCGGTGCCCTCGTTCTGGAAAGTGTGGCTGTCGATGATGGCAACGGCATCGACGACCGCGGTGTCTTGGCCGCGCGCCTGCGGGCCGACGGCCGGCACTGCGATAAGCTCTATGTCGACGGCGGCCCATCGCGTACGCAGACGGTCGGACACCTTCGCATGGAAGGGCGCGAAGTCTTCAAGCATGCTGTCACGATGATCGCCGAAGTCGTTGACGATCTTATGGATGCCACCGGGCTAACCGCCGACGAGATCGACTGGTTCGTGCCCCATCAGGCCAATAGGCGAATCATCGACGGCTCGGCGCGTAAGCTCGGCTTGTCGCCCGAAAAAGTGGTCATCACTGTCGATCGCCACGCCAATACGTCGGCCGCGTCAATTCCGCTCGCGCTATCGGAGGCCGTGGGGGATGGGCGGATCAAACAAGGTGATTTGGTGATGTTGGAGGCAATGGGCGGCGGGTTTACTTGGGGCGCGGTGTTGTTGCGCTGGTAAATCGCTCCCTTGACCCCAGGCGGCCTAGCCGATAGCGTTGATTTGTTTCGCTTTTCGGGGACTAGGCCATGAGCAATAGAACTGTTACCCGCGCCGATCTGAGCGAAGCCGTCTATCAAAAGATCGGGCTGTCCAGGACCGAAAGCGCGCAGCTGGTCGAGCAGGTCTTGCAAGAGATCGCCGACTGTCTTGAGAAGGGACAGAACGTCAAACTGTCCTCCTTCGGATCGTTTCTGGTGCGCGAGAAGGGAGAGCGGATCGGTCGCAATCCCAAGACCGGCGTCGAGGTTCCGATCGAGCCGCGCCGGGTCATGGTCTTCAAGCCATCGAATGTCATGAAGGCGCGGGTGAACAAGGCTCTGTCCAAGTCTTGATGGGTTGAGTACGCGAGGAGAGGGAATCGCGGTTATGGAAAAATCCCCAGAGGCATTCCGCACGATCAGCGAGGTCGCCGAGGAACTCGACGTGCCCCAGCATGTCCTGCGGTTTTGGGAAACCCGGTTCGCGCAAATCAAACCGATGAAGCGCGGCGGCGGACGCCGGTATTATCGTCCAGGCGATGTCGATCTTCTGCGCGGCATCAAGCACCTGCTTTACGGCGAGGGCTACACCATCAAGGGCGTTCAGCGCATTTTGCGCGAGGACGGCGTCAAATACGTGCAGACCATTTGGGAAGAAGGCGCCGCGCAGCCCGGGGACACTGATCAGGACGCTGCGGCAGAGCCTGAGATTGCGCCCGCTGCCCCGGCACCGATCGCCGCAGTTGCTCCAAAGCCTGCTGAGGCCGAGGCGCCAGCGGTTTCCGCAAAGCCGAAGGTGTTGAAGCGGGTTCCGTTTACGGTCGCTGACGAAGTGGGCGAGGGCGATGGGGATCGCCTGACGGAGTCGGCGGAGAAACAGCTGCGTGTCGCGCTGGATCAGCTGAAAGCCTGCCGCGCGTTGCTGACGACAGCAGCAGACTTGGCGCGCACGCAATAAGCCCTCAGTTTCGAAAAATGGTCGGAGCGGCCGGATTCGAACCGGCGACCCCCGGTCCCCCAGACCGGTGCGCTAACCGGGCTGCGCCACGCTCCGCCCAGGCTCGTCTATAGCGGTCGGTCGCTGGCGATGCAATGACCGGTCGGACGTCGCGCGCAGATAGGGGCCATAGGCCGCCATCATGCCCCAGAGGATGCCGACAAGCAGCCAGAAGTGGCGCCAGCGGTCGGTGTCGATGATGAGCCCCAGGACCGCCAAGCCGACAAAGGACGCATAGGCGATCTGGAACCCGGCCTGCCAGGGCGTGCGTCGCACGCACAGCTTGGCGCCGTAAACAAGCGTCGTGATCACCAGGCCGAGATAAGCGAGGCCGGCCAGCCAGCCGTACGCCGCAAAGGCCTTGAGATAGACGTTATGGGGATCCTCGCCGAAGAAATTGCCGAAGTTGCGGGGACCGTACCCGAGCGGCAGTTCCGCCAGGCTGGCGAACCCCGCGATTTGCCGAGCGAAACGCCCACCCGCGCCGACATCGTAAGACTGAGTCAGTTGCGCGCGTTCGATGAGAAGCACGCGCACATCGTCAATCGTCGTGGCCCAGGCGATCAGCGCGGCGACCGCCATCACGCCACCGGTAACGAGAACCAGGATCCGCATGCGTGTCATGAGCGTGCGTGCGGTGATGAAAACGAGAAAAACGAAGATCCCGAACGACAGGAGCAGGTGACCCCAAGCACCGCGAGAGAACGATAGGAAGATGGCGGCCAGGAGAATCAAAAGCATCCCCACCTCCGGTAGCCGGGTAAGGGGATCTGATCTCAAAATGCGATTGAGAAGGAATAGCGATGGCGGCACAAGAAACGGCCCCATCACATTGGGATCTTTGAATGTTCCCTTCGCCCGCCCGAAGCGCGTGAAGGTTTCGGACTCCGGCAGGACATCGAAGTAGCCGCCGATCGCCGCGATCGCGGTGATCAATGCGGCCACGAGATAGCCGGCCATGATGAGGTTGAATGCGCGGACCGGATGGGTCGCCACGACAAACGCAAAAAACACCGCGTTGAACGCAAGAAACGCGGTAACGGTGACGTAGAAGAACGGCTCGTCCTCCGTCCGGCCCTGGGTCGCCGCAAGGAAGCCGGACGCAATGAACAAGATCACCACGATCAACAGCGGTGCCACGGCGGGCGACAGCGCCATACCGCACAGCAAGACCGTGAACATGATGGCGACCGCCATCACGTCATAGGGCGCAGGCTCGAACAGCACGACGCTGCTTGACGTCAGAAGCAGAAAGAGCAGGGCGGCAATCGCAGGGTTCTGGAGTAGGCTCGGCGGCGCATAGTCTTCAGGCGCGGCAGAGCGGCCGGCCGGGCGATGCGGCAGCGCAACGGCCGCCTCCATCAGTATGCGCTTTCCGTCTCGAACAGCTTCAAGGGCGTGATGGCGAGAATGTAGATATCGAAGAACACCGACCAGTTCTCGATGTAATAGAGATCATGCTCGACACGTCGCTCGATTTTCTCGCGCGTGTCGGTCTCACCGCGCCAGCCGTTAATCTGTGCCCACCCGGTGATCCCTGGCTTCACTCTGTGGCGGGCAAAATAGCCATCAACCACTTGGTCGTAGAGTTCATCGGCCGCCTTGGCCTGGACCGCATGGGGGCGGGGGCCGACAAGCGAAAGTTCGCCTTTCAGAACATTGAAAAGCTGCGGCAATTCATCGATGGAGGTTTTGCGGATGATCCGACCAACGGGCGTCACGCGCGGATCGTTCTTTGAAACCAGTTTGGCGGCGTTTGCGTCACAGCGGTCCGTGTACATCGACCGGAACTTGTAGACGCCGATGAGTTCATTGTTGAAGCCATAGCGGTTCTGGCGGAACAGAACGGGCCCTTTGCTGGTTAGCTTGATAGCCAGCGCGGTCGCGATCATGATCGGCGACAGGGCCAGGAGCGCTGCAAAGGCGATGGACCGGTCGAAGATCGATTTCAGCACGAAATCCCAGTCGCCGATCGGCCGGTCGATCACGTCGAGGAAGGGCACATTGCCGATATAGGAATAGGCACGCGGCTTGAACCGCAGCTTGTTGGTGTGCGCGGAAAGCCGAACGTCGACCGGCAGGACCCAGAGCTTTTGCAGCATCTGAAGCAGCCGGTTCTCCGCCGTGATCGGCAGCGAGACGATCAGGAGATCGACATGCGTCATGCGCACGAACTCAATCAGCTCATCGGTTGTGCCAAGCTTGCGGTAGCCGGCCTGAACCAAAGGCGATCGCGCATCGTCGCGATCGTCGAAGATCCCGACGATCTGGATATCGGCCTCAGCCGATGCCTCCAAAGCGCTGACGAGGTGCTCGACATCATCGCCACCGCCGACCAGAACCGCGCGTCGATCAAGACGGCCTTCCCGGCTCCAGGTCTTGACGAACCCGAACAAGAGCATCCGTAGCAAGAACAAGGCAAAAAGCCCGGACACAAACCAGGCTGTGTACATGACGCGCGAGTATTCGCTTCCCGACTTCGACAGGAAGATGAAGATGGCGACGAGCGCAAACAGGCTCGTCCAGGCAACGCCGATGTGAGCAATCGTTCGAACCGGGGTCCGCAGCGCGGAAATCGTATAGAGGTTGGCCGCCTGAAAGCCGAAGATGGCAAGCGTCGGCAACAACGCCAACAGAGCCAGGTAGTGAAGGGCCATGCCCTCAACCGGATAGACATGGAAGGCAAATATCGCGCTTCCAACCGCCAGCAGAACGAGGAACTCAACGAGGCAAGCCGCCCCAGAGATCATCGTTTGCGAGATGTTGCGGCCACCGCGGATCGTCGTCGCGACTTCACGCGCGTTCGGATTGAGGACGATGCCCGAACGCGGCGCGCGCCGCCGATCGTCCGCACCCGAACTTTCAGTGGGAATTGGCGTATCCGTTGGCGCGCTCGACCCAGGGCCGGAAGACTGCATGAGTGCCGACTCGCAACATGAGATAACTATGCGCCAAACCTACGATTCATAGTCTCTAGAATCTGTTAACCGAACAGAAAGCAGGAGCGCTTGCGCCGTTATTCGCCAGGGGCCGGCTGGCGTGCTCTGGGACGGGTGGCGGGCTGGCGCAAATCTGCCGTTCTTGGGCCGCCGAACTTGGCATAGGCCGTCAATACGCCGTCGGCCATTGCCGGGATCGAGAACCCGCTCTTGATCGCGGCACGAAGGGCCGCGGCATCGGCTGCCGCCTGGTTCGGGTTGGCGACCAACTCAGCAATTGCATCGGCGAGACCGCGCGGGTCGTGCGGTTGCACGAGTCTGCGCGCCTCTCCAGCGAAGATCTCCGGAATGCCGCCGACGGCGGTCGCGACCATCGGCAGGCCGGCTGCAGCGGCCTCCAGCACGATATAGGGGAGAGACTCATTCAGGGACGGCACGACAATCGCGCGCGCCCGTGCAAAGGCATCGCGTGCCGGCATGGGTGGCGCGAAGCGCACCGTGTCGCGCAGCCGAAGCGCCATTGCTTGTTCCTTGAACTCGTCGACGTCCGGGCCGTCACCGACCAAAAGCGCCGTTACCGGGCGGCCCTCGGAGGTTAGGAGCGCCAGAGCATCGAGCAGGACCGAGACGCCTTTCAGCCTACGCATCTCGCCGATGAACAACAGGTCGACAGCATCCGCCATCAATGTGACGGGCGAAAACTCGTCGGTGCGAATGCCGTTGTGGATCACAAGCGTGGGGCAGGTGGGGCGGCCGATCTTATCCGCATAGGCCTGCAGGCCGTACTGGCTTTCGAATAGGATCGCATTCGTCCAGCGTTGAGCAAACCGTTCGAACGCGAAGAACAGACGCCCTTGACGTGTATCGGGATCGTAATGCAGGGCACCGCCGTGTGGCGTGTAGAAGGCCGCGATCGGGCCGCCGCCGCGCTGCGAGCGGGCGGCGATCAGCCGTGCATAGGCGCCGCCCTTGGCACCGTGCCCGTGCACGACATCGGCTTCGTGATGCGACGCCAGGCCGATTGCGCGATGAACGGAAAGGATGTCGGACAACCCAGGCCGCCGCGCCATGGAGATACGGTGGACGCCAAGGGCGTAGTCCTTGGCAATTGCCGCAAGCAGCGCTTGCGCCTTGTCACCGCCGGTCTCGCGATCGCACAGGAGTCCAACCGCATGCCCGCGTCGGATCTGTTCTCGCGAAAGGTCCAACACATGGCGGAAGAGGCCGCCGACTGGCGAACGCATAACATGAAGAACTCGCGCCATCGCATTGACTCTTAATCAGAACAGGCGTTCAAAAACCTCAATGGTGTCACCTGGCATGACCAGCGTGTCGCTCTTTGCGGTCGCCCGATAGGTTTCCGCGCCGATTGTCCGCGTGATCTTGACGCGTCGCTGCATGGCTCGGTCTGTGAAACCGCCGGCGATCGCCACCGCCGATTTCACGGTAATGCCAGACTGGAACGGATACTGTCCGGGTTGACGAACCTGGCCCAGAATGAAGAACGGACGGTAAGTCTGAACTTCGACTGTGACGTTCGGATTACGGATGAAACCATTCCGCAGCTTATCCCCAACGACACTCTCGACCTCCGCGGTCGTGAGGCCAGCGACAGTGACGAGCCCGATCAAAGGAACGGATATCCGGCCGTCGCCGTCAATCGTGTAGATGTTGGAGAGGTCGTCCTGGCCAAAGACGATGAGACGCAGGCGATCCTCGGGTCCGAGGCGATAAGACGTTTCGTAGGCATCGCCGTCGGTGGCCGAGGCATGTTGAACCAGGCCGCTGTGTCCCGTTTGACAGCCGGCCAGGAGCACGGCGAGGCAGACCACGATCGCAACCTGAAAAACCCGCACGCCAATACCTACGCGATCCATTACGCCGCCATCCCGCTGGTGAACCATTGTGGAGACTGTGCGCCAACGTGGTTAATAAATGGCTGATGAACGTCGTTTTGCTGCCAGTGCCACAGCCCCGAAACGCGACACACAGAACCGCCTGTGGAATGGCGTTAACCGAGTCGCAACCATAATTTCCCTCTACTCGGGCATAGCGATCAGCGAGTCGGCGCCCGATGTTCTTGTTCAATCGAGATTCTGTGACCTTGGCAGATGCTGCGGCCTCCAGGCCCGCGTCGGCGGCGACATTTCCAAGTCTGTTCATAGTTCTGGTCAAGAGTTTCCCCTTAATCATTGGAATATCGTTGTTTGTTGGCGCTCTCGTCTTCTTCTTCGGGAGCCAGTCCAGCCCCAGATTCATTTCGGAAGCGCAGATCCTCGTCGAAGTCCAGGATGATGCCTTTACCCGTCCGGTCAGTCCCGGTTCGACAGGCTTCGACAGCCAGGCGGTGCTCGACGACGCCGCAATTCGGTCGCAGGTGCAGTTGCTGCAGTCCTATGATTTGGGGGCGGCGGTTGCCGAGAAACTGGATCTTGCGAGTAGTTCGGAGTTCGATCCGCTGCTGAAGTCGCAAGGGCTTGTGTCGCGGATCCTGGTCGCTGCGGGCTTGAAGCGCAATCCGAACCGAATGACGGCGCAAGAGCGGGTTATCGATTCCTACCTGGACCGCCTCTCGGTTTTCGCGATCGATGAGTCACGGGTCATCACCGTCCGGTTCCGCTCAAAGGAGCCGCAGCGGGCCGCGGCAGTCGTCAATGCGCTGATCGACGAATATTTGAGCGTGCAACGCGAGGCCAAACAGGCGACGACGCGGGACGCCACGGCTTGGCTCAGCACGCAGATCGATTCGCTTCGTGAGCGGGTGGCCGAAGCCGAGCAGGTCGTCGCCGACTTCCGTGCTGAATCGGGACTTTTGATCGGTCAAAACAATACGACGCTCAATGCCCAGCAACTTTCGGAACTCAACAGCCAGCTCATTTTGGCGCAGACGCAAAAGAGCGAGGCGCAGGCCCGCGCCCAGGCAATCCGTACTATGTTGGCGTCCGGGCGAGCCCTCGATGGATCGGCGGAAGTGCTCGATTCTCAGCTCTTCACCCGACTGCAAGAACGCCTGATTTCGCTGCGTTCGAGTCGTTCCGAACTCTTGGCGACGCTTCTTCCAGGGCATCCGCGGGTCCGTGAAATTGACGCCGAGATCAACGGGTTGCGCGATCAAATCCTTGAGGAAATGAGCAAGATCGCGGCAGCGCTAGAATCGGAGGCCGATATCGCAAGCGCGCGCGAGGCTTCGATTCGCGCCAATCTTGAGGCAATCAAGGCTCAGGTGTCGTCCACGACGGCAAGCACGGTGCGATTGCAGGAACTCGAGCGCGAGGCGAACTCCCAGCGCGAGCTTCTCGAAACGCTGCTGGTCCGGTTTCGCGAGGCGAGCGCGCGGCAAGATCCCAATGCCGTCGCCCCCGATGCGCGGGTGATTTCGCGCCCATTGGCGTCGAACATGCCGGCTGCTCCAGAACTTGGCATATTGATGATTGCCGCCATGGTGATGACCGCGCTCATTGTCGCCGGCATCATCACAATGCGGTACTTGATGCGCTACGCCGCGGTCGGGCTGGCGGATGATTATGGACCCGTTCAGGTGCCGCCCCAGGTTCGGGAGCCTCGACCGCCTGCGCCGGAACCGCGCATACCGGTCGAGGAGCCTTTGTCGCCGGGCGCAGAACCTCAGATCTCGACATCAGAAACAGAGGCGCAGGAGCCCGAAGCGCCGACACCAGAGTTGCTGGCCGCACGCATTGAAGTTCTGAGAAAACCAAAAGAACAGCCGGTCGAGCAAGCAGAAGGTCAGCCGGCGCTCGATCCGTCGGTCGCTACCGAGGTCGACGATACGGCACCCGAGCCGACCGCCGCTCCCGAGGCGCAAGAACGAGTGGTCGCGGAGGATGACCCGATCCTGGATCTTGCGGTTTCAACGGGCTTGGTCGAAAGCGCCGACATCGATCATCACCGTGACATGTCCGAAAGCGACCAGATCACTGACGCGCCGAACGATCAGCGCGAATCCGATCGCATTCAGATCGCAAGTGGGCCGGTCGCAGTCGAGCCGGCCGAGCCCGTTCACTTGGGCGATGTCTCGGACTACACGTCGGATACGGTGGACCAAGTGCCAGGTCTCGCGACGTCGGCCGACGACATTCGGGCGCGCCTGGCGTCCGGTGGCAAGACGACGCTGGTGGCGACACCGCGCGCGGATGGTGTCTCGCTTCCGGTCGCTTTGGCGCTTGCGCGCAGTCTTGGAAAGGACGACCGACGCGTGATCGTCGTCGATGTCAACGATACGGATGAGTCCACGCGACAGGCGCGGTTCGGCCTGCGAACGCTTCTATCGGGGCGCGCGCGCTTTGCGCATGTGATTCAGCGCGATAAAGCGCCCACGGTCCATCTGATTTGCGCCGATCGCGGGCCGCTGGTGACCGGCTTGGCAGAGTCCGATCGTTTTGGGCTCGTCCTGGAGGCGCTGGTTCAGACGTATGACGCGGTCATCCTGGCGGCATCGCCCATCTTGGTGTCGCCAGAGGCGGCAGCTCTTGCCGGCCGGGCCGATCGGACCATTTTGGTCGAGCTTGATGGCGACTACACCATCGATCTCGAAGAAGCCGGCGTTCGCGCACAAAACGCCGGCAGTGGTGCAGTGGTCGTCTATGCACCGGATCAAGAAACGGTGGACGCCATCAAGGTCGGCCCTGCCGGTGCCGCTGCTTAGCGCTCTAGGTTTCGTTCGGATGCCAAGGCTTGCCGGCCTTTAGCGAACGAAGAGCCGAGTAGACAGACCAGGCGCGTTCGTTTTGTTTGATCGCCCGCTTCGCCCGACGCGCCATGATCGCCAGATGTTTCGCGACGTGACCGGCCGCCGTCACCGGAACCAGCGTATCGAACAGATCGTCCGTGTCGGGGCACCAGTGCCGCTTATAGCGGCTCTCACCGATGCCGAGATCGAGCATGGTATCGCCACGCGCGCATCGATCGGCAATCAGCGCCTTAAGCAGCTGCTCGCCGGGACTGTAGCGGTTTAATGGGCTGTCCGTGATCGAACAGATCGACGTCGAAAAGCGGTTTTGAAGCCCGCTGCCGGCATAGACCGCCAAGATATCGTTGTCGCAATAAAGCGCATAAAGCTCGAGCAGGGGATCATCCCGGTCCTGACTGCAAACCACGTCCTTGAAGAAGGCGCGGACATAAGGCGGATCGAACGGATTTGGGATGCCGTGTTCGGACAGGCGGCGGGCCTTCTGGTTGAAATAGGTCTCAAGCACGGCGCTCGCCTCGTCGCAATTGACGAAGCGGGCAACCGTGATGTTGCCCTCCAAGGCCAGCTTCCTTTCCTTGTTCCGCAGGAGGCGTTTCCAACGACCGGGCCGGCGGCTTTCCAGAAAAGTCTCAAAGTCGGGATCAAGCGCAGTGCTGTAAGCCTGGCTCGGCGAGGGATGGCTCGGTAGGCTGGCCATGGGATTGGGCCGACCGTGCCAGGTCCGGGGTTGGTTCTTCAGAAAGAAGACATCGATGTCTGAGTGCCGGGCAATCCACTTGAGCACCGGCCGCCAGTCGATCTCAAGGACCGCGTCGCCTGGAGCGTAGAGCCCCATGAAATAGTTCATGTGCTTGTCGCCGAGCCAACTGGCAACGCGAAAGCCACCATGTCGGTATCGGCCAAAGGGAAGAATCGCGAGAAGTCGTCCAGACGGATCTTTGACCTGGCACAAGACGGGGCGGACATCTTCGGCAGCACCGATATGGTCCTGCCAGATCCGCAACCAGTCGTAGCGCTGATAGGGCGTGCAGGTCGCGGTGGTCTCGAACGCGCGCCAAGAATCAGCCACGTCGGCAAAGCTCTCGAAAAGCTCGATCTTTCCAATGGGCGATGTCGACGACACCGATGCGCTGTGCGCAAGCGTTGGCTTCAGGTCGCTCCAGTCAGCCTGTTCAATCAGTCGCGCAGACATCTCGTCCTTAAAACCCGAGTTCTAGCAACGGACGGTCAATCTTCGTCCGGCAGGATGAGCTGTATCCTAGGGAATATATGTGACCATTCGGTTGGGCTGGGAGCGCCAATTGTGAATAGGCTTAAGACGACGTTGTTTCGCGCTGGACTGAACGCGATGTACGCATCCGGCACGCATCGCATACTTGCTCCGATCGTCGGCGGGCGCGGGGTGATCTTCACCATGCATCACGTGCGGCCTAACCCTGCGCCCGGCTTCGCGCCCAACAGCATTTTGCAGATTGCTCCTGAGTTCCTTGAAGCCGTTGTCACCCGCATCCGTTGGGCCGGGCTCGACATTGTGTCCCTCGATGAGGCGCACGACCGGCTGATGGACGATACGGATGACCGGCGGTTCGCCGTCCTGACCTTCGACGATGGCTATCGCGACAATCTCGAAATCGCGTATCCTATCCTCAAGCGCCTCGACGCACCGTTTTGCGTCTATGTCGCGACCGGTCTGCCGGATGGCACCGCCGATCTTTGGTGGCTCGCACTTGAAGCCGTCATTCGCAACCATGCGCAGATTTCATGCTGCCTCGGCGATGAGGAGGTCGTGCTCGCAGCTGAAACGGACGCCGACAAGAACGCGGCCTATGAGCGCGTCTACTGGTGGATGCGCGATTGCGACCAGGACCTGCAACGCTCCTTCATCCGCGATCTTTGCAACCGCTATGGCATCGACCTTGTCGAGCTGTGCGCAACCCAGTCGATGACGTGGGATGAGATCAAAGCGCTGTCAGCCGATCCGCTGGTGACGATTGGCGCGCACACCATCGGCCATTTCGCGCTCGCCAAGCTGGACGCGGAGCGCGCGCGCACCGAGATGGACGAGGGTGCCGGGATCATCGCCGATCGCATCGGGACGCGCCCGACGCATTTCTCATATCCCTATGGCGATGCCGGATCAGCCGGCCCACGCGAGTTCGAAATCGCGCGCCGCCTGGACTTCAAGACGGCCGTCACGACCCGGCCGGGGATGCTCTTTCGCGCCCATAGCAACCATCTGACGAGCCTGCCGCGGGTGTCGCTCAACGGCGACTATCAGGGTCTGAAATATCTCGATCTGTTCCTGACCGGCGCGCCGTTTGCGCTCTATAACGGTTTTCGCAAGGTCAGCGCCTAAGGCCCAGGTTCACAATAGGAAAAAGGCCTGGCGCCGTCCCGATGACCAAGCATATCGGCATCGTAGCGTGTTCCGCGGAAGGCGCGGCTTTATGCTATCGTACAATCTGCCAGGAGGGCGCCGCGCTTTTAGATGCGCCCCACGCCCACCCGGAAGTCTCCATCCACACGCATTCGCTTGCCGCCTATGTCGATTGTCTTGAGCGAGGAGACATGTCCGGCATTGCGGCGCTCATGCTGTCCTCAGCGGAGAAGCTGGCGGCTGGCGGGGCGGATTTTCTGATCTGCCCGGACAACACGATCCATCAGGCCATGGTGCATGTCAGCGCGCACTCTCCGCTCCCCTGGCTTCATATCGCGGATGTTGTGGCTGCCGAAGTCGCAAGGAGAGGCTTTCAACGCCCAGCGATCACCGGAACGAAGTGGCTGGTCGACAGCACCGTCTATCCAGACGCTTTGACCGCCCTCGACCTCGGCTATGTCCGCCCATATGCGCAAGAGAACATTGAGATCAACCGTATCATCATGGATGAACTGGTTCAGGGCGTTTTCGATTCAAACTCAACCGCTTATGTTCAAGACGCGATTCATCGCTTGAAATCGAAGGGTGCCGACTGCGTCATTCTCGGCTGCACGGAACTGCCCCTGATCATCGATGACGCCAATGCCGCGCTGCCGACACTTGATTCCACGCGCCTTCTGGCGCGGGCGGCGCTTCGTCACGCGGCGGAATCACCCTAGATCTAGGCTCGCTTGGTTAAGTCGCGTCCTGTGCCGGCCGCTGCATCCAGCGGATGACCGGCATCACCGGCAAGGCCCAGGCCATGCCGGCAATCAAGAAATAGAGCAACTGCACCCAGTGCGGGGTATCGAGCACATAACGTACGGCAACCATCATGGAGATGAAGGCGTAAACCACCATGATGACGAGAATGGCGACCATTCCTAGAAACTTTCGAAGTTTGACCGGCATGATGGCCCGTGTGTCTCCTTCATCATGGCGTTCACCTTGTCCCGTTCGCTGTCATCGGCTTAAGTGACCGGCAGGACTGAAGCGAGATCGCATGACCGACATGGCATTGGACACGCCCGCCGGCAAGGGCGAAGTCGCGTCGCCGGCAAAGACGCGGCGCATCGTCCTGATCCGCTTGTGGCTTTTGAGCGTCGCTGCACTGGTGCTCGCCATGGTGCTTGTGGGCGGCGCGACCCGGCTGACCGATTCCGGCTTGTCGATTACCGAGTGGAAGCCGATCACGGGCGCCATTCCGCCGCTTTCGGCAGAGACCTGGGAGGCGGAGTTCGAGAAGTACCGGCAGATCCCCGAATACCAACTCGTCAACAAGGGCATGAGCCTTGAGGCCTTCAAGGTCATCTATTGGTGGGAGTGGGGGCACCGGTTCCTGGGGCGACTCATCGGCTTGGCGTTTTTTGTCCCGTTCGCGCTATTTTGGGCGCGGGGCTGGCTGACCCCACGCCTGAAGAAACAGGGCATCGCGCTGCTTGCGCTCGGTGGCCTTCAGGGCTTTGTCGGTTGGTACATGGTGTCGTCGGGCCTGACGGAACGCGTGGACGTCAGTCAGTACAGATTGGCTCTGCACCTGGGCCTGGCTGCAGTCATTCTTGGGGCGCTGGTCTGGGTGGTGCGTGACGTGGGGCTGGCGCGCGATCGCGTGCACGGCGTCCACAGTCCCGCTGCGTTCCGCGTCGTTTCGATGATCCTTGTCGTCGCACTCTTCCTGCAAATTCTGCTGGGCGCCTTGGTCGCCGGCCTTGATGCCGGGCTGACCTATGTGACCTGGCCGCTAATGGATGGTGCCTTCATTCCGGACGGTCTTCTGTTCCAGACCCCGTGGTTTCTCAATCTCTTTGAGAACGTTCTCACGGTCCAGTTCAATCACAGAATGCTGGCTTACGGGATTATTTTGCTTGCGCTTTTCCATATCGCGCAAGCGCTTGCGATCCGTGATCGCGCGGCGCGCCGGCGGGTAATCGTGTTGTCGGCTGCGATCGTCGGACAAGCGGTTCTGGGCGTCGCGACGTTGTTGTCGATGGTGCGCATCGACCTGGCACTGCTGCACCAGGGCTTGGCATTCGCGATCCTGGTTCTGGCGGTGCTCCACGCCGATGCCAACCAGCGTGGGCTTGGCTCAGCGCCTTAGGCGACCGCGCGCCGGAGCGCGCGGCCGCGTTCAAGCGCGCTAGGCGGCCTTCAAGGCCCGGTCGAGGTCGGCGATGATGTCGTCGGCATTCTCGATGCCAATCGACAGGCGAACGACGTCTGGACCGGCACCAGCCGCCGTCTTTTGCTCGTCGCTCAGCTGCCGGTGCGTGGTCGATGCCGGGTGGATGATCAATGACCGCGTGTCACCGATATTCGCCAGATGCGAGAACATCGTGACATTCGACACAAGCGCAACGCCGGCGTCGTAACCGCCCTTGAGACCGAACGTGAACACCGCGCCGGCACCCTTGGGGCAGTATTTCTTCGCCAGATTGTGGCACCGGTCGCCCGGCAAGCCCGCATAGGACACCCACGCCACTTCGTCTTGCTCCTGCAGCCATTTGGCGACGGTCAGAGCGTTGTCGCAGTGGCGCTGCATGCGCAAGGGAAGCGTCTCGCAGCCGGTGAGGATCATAAAGGCGTTCATTGGCGAGAGCGCCGGGCCCAGGTCGCGCAGGCCCAGAACGCGGCAGGCAATGGCGAACGAGAAATTGCCGAACGTCTCATGCAGCTTCATGCCGCCATATTCAGGTCGTGGCTCCGACAGCATCGGATAGCGGTCGCTCGCCGACCAGTCGAACGAGCCAGCATCGACGATGATGCCGCCCATGGAGTTGCCGTGTCCGCCGATGAATTTGGTCAACGAATGGACGATGATATCGGCGCCATGGTCGATCGGTCGCGTGAGATAGGGGGTTGCCATCGTATTGTCGACGATGAGAGGAACGCCTTTCGCCTTGGCAATCGCCGCAATGGCTTCGATGTCGTTGACGATACCGCCAGGGTTGGCGAGCGACTCGATGAAGATCGCGCGTGTGTTGTCGTCGATCGCGTTTTCGAACGACGAGACATCGTCCTGGCTGGCCCACTTCACCTCCCAGCCGAAGTTCTTGAACGAGTGGTTCATCTGATTGATGGAACCGCCATAAAGTTCGCGGCCGGCAACGATGTTCTTGCCGGGCGACATGAGAGCGTGGAAGACGATGAGCTGCGCGGCGTGGCCGGATGCAACCGCAAGCGCCGCCGTGCCGCCCTCAAGTGCCGCAATGCGCTCCTCCAGCACCGCCTGGGTCGGGTTCATGATCCGCGTGTAGATGTTGCCGAAAGCCTGAAGACCAAACAGCGAAGCTGCGTGGTCGACGTCGTCGAAGACAAAAGAGGTCGTCTGATAAATCGGCGTGGCCCTTGCGCCCGTCGTCGGGTCCGGCTGGGCGCCGGCGTGAACGGCAAGGGTCTCGAATCCAAGCGGTTTTTCAGTGCTCATCGCATTTTCCCGTCTGTTGGTGCTCGATGGTGGCGAGGACAATGGCGGGAAATCCTGCGTTTGTCACGGGCGAATAGATGACGACAATGCAAGTGCCTTGCTGACTTGGTAAGACGGTCATGCGCGCGTTTGAGGCAATGGATGGGTGATCCAAATAACAGTCTCGCGTTGCATTGTTTTGGCAAGATGACGCAATGCGCGCATACTCCATTCGGGGCGCCAAGAAGGTGAGGGACGAAACATGCCGATCCGTGCGGGTGATATCGAAGTCTATCTTGGGCCGACCGAACAAGGTGGTCCGGACTCTTTAATCGCGCCAATCGTCGCGTTCATCGATGGCGCGCGAAGGCGGCAGAACCTGATGATCGCGGTCCAGGAGATCGATAATCAGGAGATTGCCGAGGCGATCATCCGCGCGCGGCTGCGCGGCGTGAACGTCGATCTGGTGGTCGAGCAAAGCTATCTGCTCGGCAAATCACGCCCCGACGATCTGATGGAAGCGCTGCAACCGGGCGGTGCCCACGAGGTCAATCGGTTCCTGTTCAACGCGATCCTGCGGTCGACCGCCGACGTGAAAATGGACTTCAATCCGAGCATCTTCCACCAGAAGTTCATGGTGCTTGGGAACTCCGTGTTGACCGGATCAACAAACTTCACGACGACGGGCGTGACCAAGAACCTAAACCACGTGGTGGAGATCCATAACCGTGGCGTCGCGACCGCCTTTAAGGATGAGTTCAACGAGATCAAGCATGGCCGGTTCGGCAAAAGGAGCGTCGACCGGGAGGAAACACCGAAGGAAGCGATTGTCTCCGAAACCCGGGTGAAGCCACTTTTTGCGCCTGATCACGGCCCCGAAATGGAGATCATGAAGCAGATCTTGAAGGCGCAAAAGCGCATCGATTTCGCCGTTTTCACTTTTGCGAAGTCGTCGGGCATCGACGACGCGCTGATCTCGGCGCATAAGCGCGGCGTGAAGATCACCGGCGTGCTCGATAGGCGCCAGGGGAACCAGGATTGGGCGGCAAAAGACTCGCTGAAGAAGGCCGGGATCAAGCTGAAACTGGCCGGCGGAAGGGGCGCGCTCGGCAAGCTGCACCATAAGCTCATGGTCATCGACGACAAACTGGCCGTGTTCGGCAGCTTCAACTACACCAAGCCCGCCAACCGCTCGAACGACGAGAACATTGTCGTCATTGGTGAGCTGTTCAATCGCGCCGACAAGGGCGGTAAGATCGCTCGCGCGGCGCGCAAGGAAATCGACCGCATCGCCGAAGAATTCGGGACGCCCGCCTGACCTGCTCAACCTCGCACAACCATTGCCAACCGTACGCCCGTCGGTTAGGTGTGCGGCGATTTCTCGCAAGTCGAACGACGGAATTCGGGGCACGGATCCCCTTCCGCGTCTGTCAGGAGTAAGTGCGATGACCGACTGGAGCCCGGCAAGTTGGCGCGATAAGCCGATCGTGCAGGTCCCCGCTTACGAGGACACCGTGTCCCATGATCGTGTCCAGGCGCGGCTGGCGTCCTTTCCGCCGCTGGTATTCGCGGGCGAGGCGCGGGCGCTAAAGGCCGGGCTGGCCAAGGTTTCCGATGGCGAGGCGTTCTTGCTTCAAGGGGGGGACTGCGCCGAGAGCTTCGCCGAGCACGGCGCCGATAACATCCGCGATTTCTTCCGCGTTTTCCTGCAGATGGCCGTGGTTTTGACTTATGCGGCATCGTCGCCGGTGGTCAAAGTCGGCCGCATCGCGGGCCAATTCGCCAAGCCGCGGTCGTCGGACACCGAAATTATCGACGATGTTCAGTTGCCGAGCTATCGCGGCGACATCATTAACGGCATCGATTTCACCGGCGAGGCGCGCGAGCCCGATCCAGAACGCATGATCATGGCCTACCGTCAGGCGGCAGCCACTTTGAATCTGCTGCGCGCCTTCGCCCATGGCGGCTATGCCAAGCTCGACCATGTCCACCAGTGGACCGTCGGGTTCTTGAAGGATTCACCCCAGGGCCATCGTTATCAGGAACTGGCGGACCGGATCACCGAGACCCTGGCCTTCATGCGGGCCTGCGGTCTGGATGCGGACTCTGTGCCGGCGCTTGGTCAAACAGAATTCTTCACCAGCCATGAAGCGTTGCTTCTCGATTTCGAACAGGCGCTGACTCGCGTCGACTCCACGTCGGGCGACTGGTACGCGACCTCCGGTCACATGATCTGGATTGGCGACCGGACCCGCCAGCCGGATCATGCACATATCGAATTCTGCCGAGGCGTGAAGAATCCGATCGGCTTGAAATGCGGGCCGTCGCTCGATCCCGACGAACTGATCCGCCTGATCGACATCCTCAATCCGCAAAACGAAGCAGGCCGGTTGACCCTTATCGCCCGGTTCGGGTCGGACAAGGTCGGCGAGGGCTTGCCTGCGCTGGTGCGCAAGGTGAAAGCCGAGGGGCGCCATGTCGTTTGGTCGTGCGATCCCATGCACGGCAACACGATCAAGGCCGCGAGCGGCTATAAAACCCGGCCGTTCGACCGCATTCTGTCGGAGGTCACGGCGTTTTTCGACGTTCACGCCGCCGAAGGCACCCATGCCGGCGGCATTCATGTCGAAATGACGGGCAAGAACGTTACCGAATGCACCGGCGGCGCCAAGGCCATTTCGGAGACGGATTTGTCGGACAGATACCACACCCACTGCGACCCGCGACTGAATGCGGATCAAGCGCTGGAACTGGCATTTCTGATCGCCGAACGGATCAAGGCGGATCGCGAAGCGCGCGGGCTCACGGCTCATCCGATCTCCGCGGCTGTCGGCTTCTAAGCGCCCCGATATGGCCGAGAAGACGATCACGGGCGCATGCGCCTGTCGCACGGTTCGGTTCACGTTATCGGGCCATATCGACGATATTGTAGCCTGTCATTGCGAAAGTTGTCGCCGTCAATCGGGTCATATCGTCGCTGCTACGCGTCTTCGTAAGAACGGACTTACAATCAATGCCGGCGAAGATGCGATCCATTGGTGGTGGGCGACCGATGAGGCGCGACGTGGATTCTGCAGTGTTTGCGGGTCGCTCCTGTTTTGGGAAGCGGAGGGTTCGGAGAAAATCTCCGTCATGGCCGGAGCGCTCGATACACCCACCGAGCTGCAGATGGTGCGCCACATCTACGTCGCCGAAAAGGGCGACTACTACACCACGAATGACGGCCTACCGGTCTTCGAGCACAGCGACTGACACACTGCCGCCGATATTGGTCTTGTCGCAACGACGCAGCTTGGCGACATGCTTTAGTCGCGAAGTCCCACACGGCAAAGGGTCCGTTTCATGCCTTTTCCCTCGCTTTTTGTGTCGCATGGCGCGCCGAACCTGATTCTCCACAACAGCGATGCGCGCGCATTCCTGGCCGGCTACGGGCGGCTGATCGGCCGACCGGAAGCAATCGTCGTCAATTCGGCGCATTTCGAGACCGACATGCCGACCGTGGTGACCGATCCGCACCCCGAGATGATTTACGATTTCGGCGGCTTCGAGCCGGAACTGCGCGAAGTCGTCTATCCGGCGCCCGGCGCACCGAAACTGGCGGAGAAGGTCGCATCTTTGATCGGCGACGCCGGCCTCGGCGTCGAGACCGTCGACCGCCGGGGCTATGATCACGGCGCCTGGTTGCCGCTGGCGCTGCTTTATCCCGATGCCGATGTGCCCGTCGTCCAGATCTCTGTGCAGCCGAATGCCGGCTCGGCCCATCACATGGCGCTCGGCGCCGCGCTGGCGCAGCTTCGCGACGAGGGCGTTCTCATTGTCGGATCGGGCGCCTTCACGCACAATTTGAGCGCCGTGTTTCAGAATATCGCCCAGGAAGACGCGCCGCTCGAAACCTGGGTCAAGGACTTCGCCGATTGGACGACGGAGCGGATCACGACCGGCGCGCGCGACGATTTGATCCATTACCGCGATCGCGCACCGTTTGCAGTCGAAAATCATCCAACCGAAGAGCACTTTCTGCCGCTCTTCACAGCCCTTGGTGCCGCCGGCGAGTCCGCGCCTGCGCGCCATGTCCACGCGTCGCATCAGTATGGTGCGATGATGATGGACGCTTTCGCCTTCGGCTGACGCGTTGGCCGAAACCACGTCTAGCGACAATCCGATCGCCAGCAGAGTGGTTCCATCTCTTCACTCAAGGCTCTAAAGAGAGCCGATGACCGACAACCGACGGATTCTCAAGATCGCGATTGCTCAGCTCAATCCGGTGATGGGCGACATCGCCGGCAATCGCGACAAAGTCCGCGCGGCGCGCCAAAAGGCGGCCGGCGAGGGCGCCGATATCGTCGCCTTCACGGAGCTTTTCCTCTCCGGTTATCCGCCCGAAGACCTCGTACTGAAACCGGCCTTCCAGGCGCGGTGCCGCGAGGCTGTCGAAGCGCTGGCACAAGACACGGCAGATGGCGGCCCGGCGATCCTCGTCGGCGTTCCCTGGGCTGAGGACGAAGCGCTCTACAACGCTTATGCGGTACTCGATGCGGGCCGAATCGAAACCGTGTGCTTTAAGGTGGAGCTGCCGAACTATGGCGTCTTCGACGAAAAGCGCGTGTTTCAACCGGGGCCGATGCCGGGACCGGTGAACCTGCGCGGCGTGCGGGTCGGATTGCCGATATGCGAAGACATCTGGGAGCCCGACGTGCCGGAATGTCTCGCTGAAACGGGCGCTGAACTCCTGATCGTGCCGAACGGCTCGCCCTACTGGCATAACAAGGCCGAGGAGCGGCTCAATGTGGTCGTCGCCAGGGTGACTGAGACCGGGCTACCGCTTGTCTATCTCAATCAAATCTGCGGTCAGGACGAGTTGGTGTTCGACGGCGGATCGTTCGGCCTCAACGCTGACCGGTCGCTGGCCTATCAAATGCCCGCTTTCGAGGAGTGCGTCACCGTCACAACCTGGGAGAAGGGCGACGATGAGATATGGCGGGCGACCGACGGGCCCGTTGTGGCACTGCCGGGGGGCGACGAGGCCGATTATAGCGCCTGCGTGTTGGGCTTGCGCGATTATGTCGAGAAGAATGGCTTTCCAGGCGTTGTGCTGGGCCTGTCGGGCGGGATCGACTCTGCGATCTGCGCCGCGATCGCTGTCGACGCGCTCGGTCCCGACCATGTCCACTGCGTGATGCTGCCCTACCGCTACACGTCGGACGACTCTTTGCGTGATGCCGAAGCGTGCGCCAAGGCGCTGGGCGTGCGCTACGACACGGTACCCATCGAAGTGCCGGTCGACGGCTTTGGCGCGGCGCTCGCCGATATGTTCGCCGGCACCAATGAGGGCGTGACGGAGGAGAACATCCAATCGCGGGCGCGCGGCACGATCCTGATGGCGATTTCCAACAAGTTCGGTGCGATGGTCGTCACCACCGGCAACAAGTCGGAAATGTCCGTCGGCTACGCCACGCTCTATGGCGACATGAACGGCGGTTTCAACCCGATCAAGGACCTTTATAAGACCGAGGTCTACAATCTTGCCGCATGGCGCAACGAGAACCGACCCGCCGGCTGTCTCGGCCCGGAAGGCGAGGTGATCCCGGCCAACATTTTGACCAAGGCACCGTCAGCGGAGTTGCGTCCGGACCAAACCGATCAGGATTCCTTGCCGCCCTATGACGCGCTTGACGACATGCTGCGCGGTTTGGTCGAAGACGAGGAGGCGATCGATATCATTGCGGCACGCGGCCACGACCGTGCCACGGTCGAGCGCATCGAACACCTGCTTTACATTGCCGAGTACAAGCGCCGGCAGGCGGCGCCGGGCGTCAAGCTCACCCGTCGCAATTTTGGTCGCGACCGGCGCTATCCGATCACCAATCGCTTCCGCGACCGAGTGTGAGCCTTGGCACGCTTTCTGATCGAAAACGCCCGCTGGCTTTCGGCCGGCTTCCTTCTGACGTTCATGTCGGCGTTCGGTCAGACATATTTCATTGCGCTCTTCGGCGGCGAAATTCGCGCCGAGCTCGGCTTGAGCCATGGCGAGTTCGGCACGATCTATGGATTGGCGACGCTGGCCAGCGCCATTGTGCTGATCTGGGTCGGCAAGCTCGCCGATCGCGACAATCTGGGTCTAGTCGCCGTCTTCGTGTCAGTGATGTTGGCGACCGCAGCGCTTGGCATGGCGTTCGTCACAGGGCCGATCATGCTCCTTGCGGTCATCTTCGTGCTGCGCCTGTTCGGCCAAGGCATGATGACCCATGTTTCGCAGACGGCGATGGGTCGGTGGTTCGTGGCGCGGCGGGGCAAGGCGCTGGCGATTTCAGGCTTCGGCTTCCCGACCTCGGAAGCGATGCTCCCGACGCTAACCGTCGCGCTTATCGTCGCGCTCGGCTGGCGCAATGTGTGGCTGTGCGCTGCCGGCGTCCTCATTCTCTTCGCCGCCCCGGTCCTATTCACGCTGCTGCGGGCCAACCGAACGCCGCAGGCAAGCGTCGACGACGAGAAGGGCCGTGCAGCACTCGAACAGCGCCAATGGACGCGGCCGGAAGTGCTGCGCGATCCACTCTTTTATGCGCTCATGCTCGGGTTTCTGGCGCCGTCCTTCATCGGTACGGGCATCTTTTTTCACGCCGTTCATCTGGTGGATGTCAAAGGTTGGAGCATTTCGGTGTTTGCGGATTCCTTTCCGCTCTATGCCGCGATCTCGGTCGGGACCGCCTTCGCCACAGGCTGGGCAATCGACCGGTGGAGCGCCCAGCGCATCCTGCCATTGACGCTCCTGCCCATGGGGATTGGCGCGTTCATTCTGGGCACGGGAACCGAGCCGATTGCCATGGTGCTGTGCATGGCCTTCATTGGGGTCACCGCCGGACTGCAATCGACGGTCTTCGGCGCACTATCGCCAGAGATCTACGGTGTGCGGCATTTGGGGTCGATCCGCGCCTTGATGATGTCGGCAATGGTGCTGTCGTCGGCCGGATCGCCGTTCGTTCTCGGCACGTTGATTGACCGCGGTATCTCGTTCGACAGCCAGCTGATCGTGATGGCGAGCTATCTGGTTGCCGCGTCGGGTATTTTGTGGCTCGTAAGCCTCAGGCTTTTGCGCCGGACGAGTGGCGGCCTGGCCGCACCCGCATCCGTTTGAGACGAGAACACCATGGGCCAAGGCAAAACCGTTGTTCGCTTCGCGCCGTCGCCGACGGGCCATATCCACATCGGCAACGCCCGCACCGCGCTCTTCAACGCGCTTTATGCGATCAAGCGAGGCGGCGACTTTATCCTTCGTCTCGATGACACCGACCGGTTGCGCTCGACACCGGAATTCGCGGCAGCGATTGAGGAGGATATCGCCTGGCTCGGCATCGCGCCGGCCAAGACGGTGCGCCAGTCCGACCGCTTCGCACGCTACGCAGAGGTGGTCGAGGCGCTAAAGGCCTCCGGTCGCCTCTATCCGGCCTATGAGACACCGGACGAACTCGACCGCAAACGGGCGCGCCAAAGGGCGCGGGGACGCCCGCCCGTGTACGATCGGTCGGCCCTGAAGCTGACCGATGAGGAAAGGGCGGGTTTCGAAACCGAGGGAAGGGCGCCGCACTGGCGCTTTCTGCTCGCCAATCACGATGGCGATCCGTTCGAGCCGCGCTCGACGCAGGTCGCCTGGACCGATCTGTGTCGGGGCGAGCAAACCGTGGATCTGGCAACCGTCTCCGATCCTGTCCTGATCCGCGCCGACGGCACCTATCTCTATACACTGCCATCCGTCGTCGACGATCTCGACATGGGTGTGACCGACGTCATTCGCGGCGAGGATCACGTGACCAATACCGGCGTGCAGATCGACTTGGTTCGGGCACTTGGCGGCAAAGCGCCGGCCTTCGGTCACCACAACCTTTTGACGCTCGCCAGCGGAGAAGCGCTGTCCAAACGGACGGGATCACTTTCGATTCGGGCTCTACGCGCGGCTGGCCTTGAGCCGCAAACCGTCGCGTCGCTGGCGGTGCTGATTGGAACGTCGCACGCCGTCGCGCCCTATGCCGATCTCGCCAGCCTTGCCGCAGAGTTCGATCTTTCATCGGTGTCACGTGCGCCGGCGAAGTTCGATCCGGAGGACCTTCGGCGCCTCAACGCGAAACTTCTACACGACTTGCCATTTTCTGCGGTGGAGGGCCGGCTGGAGGGAGCTGGCCTTGACGACCTGAACGCTTTTTGGAGGGCCGTGCACGGCAATCTGGACGTCTTCGGCGACGTGGAGGCTTGGCAAGCCGTCGTCGCTGGCCCTGTCGAGCCAGTCATCGATCGAGATGGCGCTGAAGTGTTGTCGGCTGCAAGTGATCTCCTGCCGCCAGAGCCCTGGGATGAGGCAACCTGGTCCGCGTGGACAAGCGCGATCAAGGAGCGAACCGGTGCTAAGGGACGACGTCTGTTCATGCCGCTGCGACAAGCCTTGACCGGTCGCGATCAAGGCCCGGAGATGGCTGGGCTTCTCCCCCTTATTGGGCGAGAGAAAGCTGCTTGCCGTCTAGCGGGTCGGGCCGCTTGATCGGCAGCGGCGGGAAGGTCTCGAAACTGATCTTGTATTTCACTGGCACCGCCGCCTGATCGACACCCGGTTGATCCAGGACGTTGCGAACATCTGTCTTTGCCGGGCGCAGTTGTGCCTCCAACAGGGGCTCCACTTCGGGTCTGGGCAGGCTCATGACATCGACGTAGTCCCGTGTCGGCTCAAGCGGCGGGGCACCATTCCGGGCGCGGTCGGATGTCATGAGAAGGCGGCTTTCGGCGGCCGCGCGCTCCTTGCGGATCGCATCCAGAATCGCCGTTCTTTGATTGGCCTGGCATGTGCAGCCGGGCACATATTCGCGCTGATAGCGCAACGCATTCGGCAGGCTGCTGTAGAGTTCGCCGGAGACGGTGCGTGCGTGTTCCAGCGTTTCGTAAGGCATGCGGTAGACGAAAAGCTGCGTCTCGCTTCCACCGCACATGGAGGCACATTGTTGAGCGTCGCGATCGAAGTTGCGCGATGTTGTCGAGAAGCTGACTGGAAAGAAGTAGCCGTCGCAGGTCCGCACGCACACCGTGCGGAAATTACCATAAAGGCCGGGCTCGACTTCCTGAACGTAGGGTTCGGGAGAGCCGCGACGGTAGCCACGGGTGATTGTGACGCCATTATCGAAATTGAAGAGGCCGAACAAACCGGTATTTGAGCGCGGACGACGGACGGCGGCGGACCGACTCTGGCCATAGCAATTGTGGCGCTGCATGCGCTTCTTGATGCGCTCGATCTCACCGGCATTGCCGCCGCGCCGGCCGGCACGCCGCTCGAGTTTGGTCAAGTTTGCCTGCATGGCGCGAATGCTGCCGCCGATCGCCCGGCACCGCCGGCTGTTTCGATTGGAGCGCTGATTGCAGCCGCGTCGTTTTGCTAGCCGTTGGGCTTGGCGTAACTCCGCGCGCTGCTGCTCGACGGCCCTGCGATTGCGGCCGGAAACGCCGACTGCGGATTGCCGTGCCTGGGCATTGCCGAGTTCAGCCCGCAGCCTTTCGCACACGTTGAACAACTGGGCGTCGGCCGAGTTCGTCCACAGCACAACCGCAAGTGCCGTCAAAGAAAAAATGCGCAGTACAGTCACCACTTGCGTGCCTCAGCCGTCCGGCATTCTCGAGATCGGGTTCGATCAAACATTGGATTTAGCAAATCCAATGCCAAACGCGTGCCCGAAAATGGGGCATCTTGTGTCTTTGAAGCGGCTTTTGCCGTGAGTCTATTCCGCTGACCGGGAGACGTCCACTGCTTAACCATGCTTAGTTTCGCCAAGTGACGACCGGCCACAAGATTTAGAGTCTTTACAGTGTAAACAATTGGAAACGCTCCCTGGGTAGTGTCCCGGCCAGTGTGAGCGCGCTGGCCAGGCCCAGCCAGGCGGGCAAAACCGGTAAAGGCGGAATGGACGGCGAAATCGAGGAATATGTCGACGACATTTCGTCGCACTGCCAGGCGCCCGAGATCGATCAGCTTTTTCGGATGTGGACGATCGCGTCGCGGTCGGTCGATGGCGGCCTTCCGGGTATGTCCGCCCTTAACCTTCAAACCCTCGCGCCTTACCGTGAAAACCTGATGCTCCTGGACCAGGTCGGTCCGAAGTCGTTCATGTTTCTCTACGAAGGGCGTCAGTTCCTGCAATATGTCGGGTTCAACATGACGGGCAAGACGACCGACCAATTGCCCAAGGATATCCCGAACGTCACCGTGGAACGGTACATCCGCTGCATCGAAGAGCGTCGCCCTCTCTACTTCCGGCATCCGGCTGCGGTGAGGTCCGTAGATACTTGGGAACGCCTTGTTTTGCCGATTGAGCGCGGCGATGGCCATCCCATGCTTCTGGTCTATTGCGTTCCGACCAAGCTGCGTCCCACGTCCTCCGATGCCGTCGTCGAAGCCAGTCTTGATGGCATATTGACGGTTCAGCCGATCGCCGATGACGCCGGCCGGATTTGCGATGCGAAGATTACTTCGGCCAACCAGCGCATTCGGATGCTTGGCAATCTCGGCAAAGAGACGGAACTCGTCGGTCGCCGCATGAGCGAGGTCATGCCGCACATGGTTGCCGAATGGCAGTGGCGCGAGATCCAGACAGTTCTCGATTCCGGCGAGGCCCGCGCTCTTGACGCTCCCGTGGCAAGCGTCGACGACACGTATGCGTTCCGGATTGGCGTGGTGCCGCTTGACGACGGTGCCATGATCACGTTCACGGATGTCAGCGACATCGTGGAGGCGGCCGATACCGTTCGCCGCAAGCACGCCGATCTGGTCCATGAACACGAAACCCTGCGCCAGCAGGCCGCCGATCTGGCGGCGCTCGCGGAGGAACTGCAGCTCTCGCGCGAGGAACTGGCGCGCGAGGTCGAGCGTCGTAAATCGGCCGAGCAACGCTTGAAGGAAATCGCCGACACCGACCCTCTGACGGGGATCTGCAACCGACGCGCTTTCATCGAGCGCGGCGAGGCGCTGATCGAGTCGGCTACGGCCAACGATATGCCGGTCGCCGTCATCGTTTCCGACATCGATCACTTCAAACAGGTCAACGACACCTACGGCCATGCGACCGGCGACGCGGCGATTACCATGGTTGCGAAGGCGATGGCGGGTTTGGCCGGTCCTGACGATATCGTCGGCCGGTTCGGTGGTGAGGAGTTCGCTGTAATCCTGGCCGACAGAACCCTCGCTGCCGCGCACGCGCTCGCGGAAACAATGCGCAACCACATCAGCGGGCTCAAGATTACGCACAAAGACATTTCGCTGTCGCTGACCGCCAGCTTCGGTGTGTCTCTTCTGTCGGGTGGCGAGGATACGATGGACGCGGTGATCGCACGGGCCGATGCGGCGCTTTACGAGGCCAAATCGGCCGGGCGCAATTGTGTCGTCGTCGACTGGATCGCCGACATGGCCGAGAACACGGGAACCTACGGATAACGGCTGGCGGCCGGCGAACGAAGCGCTTATGTGTGGGTCAATTCGTCTCGAAAGGGCCAACAATGCGTCTTCGCCTCCTTGTCAGCGCAACAATTGTCATTGTCTGTTCTTGGGTCGCCATTTTGCCAGCGACCGCGCAGGAACCCGAGTTGATTTTCAAACGGTCGACCGTCTGGAAGTTTCTGACGCCCGACCACAAACTTGCGACCTATGCAATCGATGATCCGCTCGTTGACGGCGTCGCCTGCCACTACACGGTGCCGGAAACGGGCGGTGTGTCCGGCATGTTGGGCGTCGCCGAGGAACTGTCCGACGCTTCACTTGCTTGTCGCCAGATCGGCCCGGTGAAGTTCAAGGACAAGTTCGAACAAGGCGACGAAGTGTTCCGCCAACGGCGGTCGCTGGTTTTCAAAAAGGTCCAGATCGTGCGCGGCTGCGACGCGAAACGGAACGTTCTTGTCTACCTGATCTACTCCGACAAGCTCATCGAAGGCTCGCCAAAGAACTCGACATCCACGGTCCCGATCATGCCCTGGGGCGATGCGCCGGCACCTGCCTGCGCGGATTGGGTGGCCGAGTAAGCGTTGACCTAGTGGGCGGACGTCATCGACGGCGCAGAGAACGCGACCGGCGTGGCGCTGTGGCCGGGCTGAAACAGAACGCCGAGCGCGACAAGCGCGATGGCAGCGGCAATCGACAGCGAGAAGAAGCTCTTGGCCATTTTGGTTAAGTCCCAGTTACCTGTTGAACACCTTATCCGCCAATGTATTCACCGGCCATTAACTCGCACTGAATTGGGCATTCATGTGGCGTTCAGCTAGCGCCCACCGTCTGCCTTGGTTGACGGACCTTTAACGCCGGCCGTGCGATAACCCTTGACCTCGGCGCCCGGTTACGTCATGGGAGTGCACATGAAGACGGCCACGCGCATGCGCGCGATTTGCATTTGCGGGATCATTATCAGCTAGCCAAAGCGCTGGCCCGGCCGTTCTCGTCTTTTCCATGAACATCTCTTGAGCGCCCGGCCAGCCGGTTGAAACGGTTTGCCTGGAGAAACGAGGTCATGGGTCAAGACCATCCCATCACGCTCTACAATACGCGGACGCGGCAAAAGGAGCCGTTCGCGCCGATCGATGACAAAAATGTGCGCCTCTATGTCTGCGGCCCGACGGTCTACGACTACGCTCATATCGGAAATGCGCGGCCGATCATCGTGTTCGACGTGCTTTTCCGGCTGCTGCGCCATGTCTACGGTCCGGATCATGTCACCTATGTTCGCAACATCACCGACATCGACGACAAGATAAACGCCCGGGCGGCGGAGGAGGGCGTGCCGATCGGTGACGTGACGGCAAGAACCACGGGCCAGTTTCACAGCGACATTGCGGCACTCGGCGTGCTTGAGCCGACACATGAACCCCGCGCCACCGATCATGTCGCGGGCATGGTTCAGATGATCGAGAAGCTCGTCGAGGGCGGTCACGCCTATGCGGCCGAGGGGCATGTCCTCTTCGAGGTCGGGACGATGCCCGACTACGGCCTGTTGTCGAAGCGCTCGCTCGACGACATGCGTGCCGGCGCGCGGGTCGAGGTCGCGCCCTACAAACGCGACCCGATGGACTTCGTTTTGTGGAAACCGTCCAGCGATGACGAACCTGGCTGGGACTCGCCATGGGGTCGAGGACGGCCCGGCTGGCACATCGAGTGCTCGGCGATGGCCAAGCGCTATCTCGGCGAAGTCTTCGATATCCATGGCGGTGGCATCGACCTGGTCTTCCCGCATCATGAAAACGAGATCGCTCAGTCGCGGTGCGCGCATGGCACCGACGTCATGGCGAATGTCTGGATGCACAACGGTTTCCTTCAGGTCGAGGGACAGAAAATGTCCAAAAGCCTGGGGAATTTCGTGACTATTCAGGAGCTGTTAGAGACCGAGAAGTTCGGTGGGCGCAAGTGGCCGGGGGAGGTCCTAAGGCTGGCGATGCTGATGACGCACTATCGGAAGCCAATTGACTGGACTGTTAACCGGCTAGAAGAGGCTAAGTCGATCAGTCTTAGTTTCGCAAATATAACCCGTCGATACGCGCCCGATGAAGGGACTGTTCTACCGGAAGTATTGGATGCGCTAGGTGACGATCTGGATACTGTTGCGGCAATTCGAGTTATTCAGCAAAGCGCCGCCAATCCGGTTGATCTTGCGGCGTCTGTCTATTTTCTAGGTCTGGAAGATCATAGAATTGCGGAGATTGCCGCCAAGCGTCGTGATGAGCAGCGATACGGCATCCGAAACGCCGTAGAAAACGCCTTTGACTCCCTGCTTTTGGAGAAAATCGGGCTCATTGAATCCGATTTAGATCAGCACATCGCTAGTCGCCTCGACTTCATCCGTGAGAAAAACTGGGCTGAGGCTGACCGCATCCGCGACGAGCTTTTGGCTCAGGGAATCCAACTGAAAGACTCGAAAGATCCGGATACCGGCGAGCGCATGACGACGTGGGAGGTGGTGCGATGATGGTCTCCATCTCCGCAGCCCCGGACCTGATCCGGGGCCACTTGCCCTGCGCTTGGAGGTCGCTGCTCCGGGTCCCGGCTCGAGGTAGGGACGGCGGTGACCTGTCTGGAAGGGCAGTGCGATGACGTCGCGCGGCTCCTGGCTCGACGACCTGCCATTTCCCAAGCGCTGGCTCGGTTACATCGCCGTCAAGGCCCTGGTGCTGGCCGTCGTGCTGCTCGTTGTTCTCCACTTCTCGGGGGTTCTTTAGCGTCATGACCACAGGAAGCCTCATACCGATTCACACCGGCGGCTGCCAATGCGGCGCCGTGCGCTATCGGATCGACGCGGAACTACGCGACCCGCATCTGTGCCATTGCCGCATGTGCCAAAAGGCGGCCGGGAACTTCTTCATGCCGCTCGCCAGCCTGCCCGCTTCAGCGCTGACGATGACACGCGGTGAGCCGGCCTGGTTCCGCTCGTCCGATCCTGTTCGCCGGGGTTTTTGCCGCGACTGCGGCACACCGCTCTTCCTGATCGACGACAGTGAACCGGATCGAACATTCCTCACGCTCGGATCGCTTGACGATCCGGCCAGCGTCCGGCCCCGTTCCATCTATGGTACCGAAGGGCGCATGCCGTGGTTCGCCGAAGTCGCCGCGATGGACGGCGAAGAGACCGAGACCGACCTGGCCGAGCGTGGCGACCATCTGGCCCGCATTCGCGCCACCAACCACCAGCACCCGGACCACGACACTGAAGTCTGGCCGCAAAACGAGCCAACGTCATGACCAAGGACCGCCTTTATCTCTTCGACACGACCCTGCGTGACGGGGCGCAGACGCCGGGCATCGATTTTTCCCTGGAGGATAAAGGTCACATTGTCCGCCTCTTGGAGCGTATCGGCGTCGATTACATCGAGGGCGGCTTCCCGGGCGCCAATCCGACCGACACGGCCTTTTTCGCTGAACCGCGCACCACCCATGCGACGTTCACGGCGTTTGGTATGACAAAGCGGCCGGGCCGCTCCATCGACAACGATCCAGGCTTCAACGCTCTCTTCGACGGCGCGGCGAAAGCTATCTGTCTCGTTGCCAAGAGCTGGGACTTTCACGTGCGCGTGGCACTGGGCATTTCTGAGGAAGAGAACGTTCAAGCGATTGCCGAATCCGTGGCCGCCATCACCGAGAAGGGCCGCGAACCGATGATCGATTGCGAGCACTTCTTCGATGGCTACAAGGCCAACCGCGACTATGCGCTGTCCTGCGCCAGGGCGGCAGCCGATGCCGGCGCGCGCTGGGTCGTCCTGTGCGACACCAATGGCGGAACGCTGCCGAGCGAGGTGGAGCGGATCGTCGCCGATGTCGTCTCGGTCGTCCCGGGCGACCGTTTGGGAATCCACACCCACAACGATACGGAGCACGCCGTCGCCAATGCGTTGGCCGCGGTCAGGGCCGGCGCGCGGCAGATTCAAGGCACGCTGAACGGCATCGGCGAGCGGTGCGGCAACGCCAATCTGGTCTCGCTGATCCCGACGCTGAAACTGAAACCGGACTACGCCGAGCGCTTCGAGACTGGCGTCAGCGACGATCAGCTGGCCGAGTTGACAGCGGTTAGCCGCGAATTCGACGAGTTGCTGAACCGCCAGCCGTTCCGCCAGGCGCCCTATGTCGGCGACACGGCGTTCGCCACGAAGGCTGGCATTCACGCCTCAGCGATCGTCAAGGACCCCGCGACCTATGAGCACGTCGACCCGGCGCGGGTCGGCAATCACCGCCGGCTGCATGTTTCCGACCAGGGCGGCCAATCGAATGTCCTGGCCGAGCTCGACCGGATCGGACTCAAATTCGAAAAGAACGACCCCAAGACCTTGAAACTCTTGGAAGAAGTCAAGGAGCGCGAGGCCGTCGGCTATGCCTATGAGGCGGCGGAAGCGTCCTTCGAGCTGCTCGCTAGGCGCCTTTTGAACCAGGTGCCCAATTACTTCGAGATCGATAGCTTCCGCGTGTTGGTGGAGCGCCGCCACAACGCCATCGGCGAACTGGTCACCGTCTCGGAGGCCGTGGTCAAAGTGACGGTCGATGGCGAGCGATTAATGTCGGTCGGCGAGGGGAACGGCCCAGTCAACGCGCTTGACCACGCCCTGCGCAAGGACCTTGGACACTACTCTGCATATCTCGCCGACCTCGAACTGGTCGACTACAAGGTGCGTATCCTGAACGGCGGCACGGGCGCGGTTACCCGTGTGCTGATCGAAAGCCGGGATGCGGCCGGCAATCGCTGGTCGACGGTCGGCGTGTCCTCGAACATCGTCGATGCCTCGTTCCAGGCACTCTACGACTCGATTATCTACAAGCTCTTGAGGGACGGCGCGCCGGTCTCCTCGATGGCACCCGGCAAGGTCGCCGCCAGCGCCTGAACCGCCGGAACCAGGTCCTCGGCACGATCGACGACTTTCAAGACAACCTCCATCCCGTTGCGGATGAAGCCCTCGTTGCGCATGTGGTCGATCAGGTTGGAGAGCGGGTTCCAGAAGCCATCGATATTGGCGATAATCACCGGCTTGAGATGCTGGCCGAGCTGAAGCCAGGTTAGCATCTCGACCGTTTCCTCCAGGGTCCCGATCCCGCCCGGCAGCGCGATAAAGCCGTCGGCCCGCTCGAACATCAGCCTTTTACGCTCGTGCATGTCTTCGGTGATGATGAGGTCATCGACATCGCGCAGCATGACCTCTCGCTCGACCAGGAAGCGCGGAATTATGCCGGTGACCTCGCCGCCCGCCTTCAGCGTCGCGCGAGCCAGCTCACCCATGAGGCCGGTCGAGCCGCCGCCATAGACTAGGCGAATCCCGGATGCCGCGAGTGCGGCACCCAACGCCGAGGCGGCTTCGCAATAGGTGCCGCGATTTCCGGGGGATGACCCGCAGTAAACGCAAATGCTCTTGACTGATTCCATGGCAGCATCTCGCCCGCGTGAAGGCGAAGCGTCAAGCCTCAGCGCACGATAGCGTGAATGTCGGTGATTCACACTGCTGCCGGTGTCAGCTTGCCGGAATCGGGTGGGCGGGGTAGGAAGGGTGAACGCAGACGCGTGGGTTTGGGCTATGGGCAAGTCAAAAACGCAGGATGTGGTTGTCGTCATCGCCGCCTTTCTGGTGGCGATCCTGACGTTTTTCGGCATGGCCTATGTGTCGAACGACACGATCCGCGGACAGATGGATGCCGTGCTCGGGATCACCGGGCCGAGCATCGCCGATGTGACTCCGTCTGAGTCGGAGACCGCGGCCGAAGCAGAAGACTCGACCGCCGTCGCGGAAAGAAGCGCAGAACCCGCAACGACGCCCGCTGAAGAGGCCGCGCAGGATGGGCCTGCGGTTCCCGAACTGGATGTCGTCCGCGTCGAGCCGTCCGGCGACGCCGTGTTCGCCGGTCGGGTCGAGCCCGGTTGGGACGTCGAGTTGCGCGCCAACGGCGAGACGATTGGATCGGCGGAAGCCAACGAGCAGGGCGAGTGGGCGATCGTCACCGAAGAACCGCTCGATGCTGGGTCCAGCGATATCACGCTTCATGCCCGCTCACCCGACGGGGCCATGACCGTCAACGCTCCCGACCGAGTGGCCGTTGACATCAGCGAAACCCGAAAGTCGCAACCGCTCGTCGTGGTCTCAGGACCCGATGTGCCGTCCGATGTGGTGCAGATCCCCGAAACGGCATCGGCCGAAGCGCCGGCCGCGGAGGTGGCCGAGGCGGTTGAGCAGGCCGTGGAAGAAAAAGTCGCCGGAGCGGCTGCACCGCCGTCGGATGGTGCCGACGGCGAAGGCGCGACCGAAGAGACAGTCGTTGCCGCCGTCGCGCCGACCGCGGATCAAGACACGGCACAGCCTGATGGCCAGGCGAGCGATGGTGCGACGGTAAGCGCGCCATCCGCTTCAGCAGATGAAGCAGCTATGGCGCCCACCGCCGACGATACCACGCAAACATTGGACGATACGGCCGTCGCCACAGCGCCTGCCACGGATGCTGGTGCGAGCGACGGAACCGAGAGCCCGCAGGCTTCAGCCACTGAGGAAGAGACCGCTTCGCAAGAGCAGGCCGTCGCAGCGGCGCCCGCACAAGATGCAACATCGACTGAGCCGACCGAGGCAGAATCTCGGGTGGCCGACGCCTGGCCGGACGCTGAGATTCCGAAAGCCGCCGATGAGACCTTGGCGGAGGCCGCCATCGAGCCGAAGGTGGATGAAGATCCGGCCGCCAACGTCGCCATCGAAACGGTTGAGAAAACGGAGACCGAGCGCCTGTTTATCACGGGTCGGGCCGAGCCCGGCGAAAGCGTTCGCGCGTATTCCGACAATGTCGCTCTTGGCGACGCAGTTGCCGACGCCGCTGGGCGCTGGACGATCTCAAGTGCACAGCCGCAACCGGCCGATGCCGGTCAGTCGGTAGCTATCCGTGCCGATGCGCTTGATCCCGTCACCGGTCGCCCGCGTGCCCGCGCCGAGGTCCGTTTCGAGCGACTGGAGCCCGGTGAAACGGTGATTTCGCTAATGCCCGTGCCTCAGGAACGTGCGCAGGCACAAAATCCCTCGTACGACCGGTTGGTCGTTCGAAAGGGCGATAATCTGTGGCGCATCTCGCGCAAGATTTACGGCGAGGGCATTCGCTACACGAACATCTACATTGCCAACCAAGATCAGATTCGCGATCCCGACCTCATCTATCCCGGTCAGGTCTTCGCGGTGCCCAAAGGCGTCCTCCAAGACGAGGGCTGAGGGCGACCGCGCTATTGCTTGACGCGGTCCAATGCCCCATGTGTCCATTCACTGCCAGTCCATCCGGTCGCAGGAAATGCAATAAGCCTGTTTGAAAGGCATCCATGACCGACCAGTCCGCGACCCGTCTTGAAGCGCGATCGGACGATCCCTCCGAGTCCGAAGCCGTTGCCCGCGCGGAAGCTGCCGAACGACCGGCGTTCGAGACGATCGGGAAGCTTCTGCCCTATATCTGGCCGGACGACCGAGTCGACCTCAAAATACGGGTTCTCCTCGCACTCGCCGCATTGGTCGCCGCCAAGGTCATTACCGTTCTGGTGCCCTATAGTTACAAATGGGCCGTTGACGCGCTAACCGAGCCGGGTCGGTTCGAGGGAGCCGTTCCAGCCGGGCTGACCTTTGCGGTCGCACCCGTCTTTCTGGTCATTGCCTACGCCGTTGGCCGCATCCTCATCATGGCGTTTACGCAACTGCGCGACTCGATTTTCGCCCGTGTGGCGCAACACGCGGTACGCACACTCGCCAATTCAACGTTCCGCCACCTGCATCTGTTGTCGCTTCGCTTCCATCTCGAACGCCGCACAGGCGGTCTATCGCGGATCATCGAGCGCGGCACGAAGGGGATTGAGACGATCATCCGCTTTGCGGTGCTTTCGACCATCCCCACCGTCATCGAATTCGCCTTGATGGCGGTTATTTTCGCCGTGCAGTTCGATTGGCGCTATCTCGCCGTTCTGGTGATCATGGTCGTCGCCTATACCTGGTTCACGGTCTCCGTCTCCAACTGGCGCATCGGCATTCGGCGGGCGATGAATGAGTCCGACACCGACGCCAACTCAAAGGCGATCGACAGCCTGCTCAACTACGAAACCGTCAAATATTTCAACAATGAAGAGATGGAGGCGCGGCGCTTCGACCGGTCAATGGAGCGCTATGAGCGCGCTACCGTCAAAATGTGGTCGTCGCTCGCCTGGCTGAACATCGGTCAGACGGTGATTTTCTGCATTGGCATGATGACGGTGATGCTGATGTCGGCCGTCAGCGTCGCGCGTGGCGAACAGACCGTCGGCGACTTCGTGTTGGTCAATGCCTTGATGATGCAGTTGGCGCAGCCACTGAACTTCATCGGCTTCGTCTATCGTGAAATCCGCCAAGGTCTGGTCGATATCGCCGCCATGTTCGCGATGCTGGCCCAGCACCCAGAGGTAACCGATCCTCCGGACGCCAAGCCGCTCGCCGTCACGGATGGCGCGATCCGTTTCGAGGATGTGTCGTTTCATTACGATCCAAGCCGACCCATCCTGAAAAGGGTCAGCTTCGATGTGCCCGCCGGCAAGACCGTTGCGCTTGTCGGACCCTCGGGCGCCGGCAAGTCGACGATCTCCCGCATCCTGTTCCGGTTCTACGAGATCACAGGCGGCCAGGTCTCGATTGACGGCCAGGACATCGGTCAGGTGACTCAAGACAGTCTGCGCCGCGCCATCGGCATGGTGCCCCAGGACACCGTGCTCTTCAATGACACCATCCGCTACAACATCGGATATGGCCGCCCGAACGCGACCGACGCGGAAATCGAGGAGGCCGCCCGCATGGCGCAGATCGAGGACTTCATCCTCAATCTGCCCGAGGGCTATGACACCGAGGTCGGCGAGCGTGGCTTGAAACTGTCCGGCGGCGAAAAACAGCGTGTCGCCATTGCCCGCACGATCCTCAAAGGACCGCCGATTTTGATGCTCGACGAGGCAACCTCGGCGCTCGACAGCTACACGGAGCAGGAAATCCAGGAAGCGCTCAATACTGTCTCGGCCGAGCGCACGACACTGGTGATCGCCCATCGCCTCTCGACGGTGATCACCGCCGATATGATCCTGGTGATGGACGCCGGCGAGATCGTCGAGCGCGGCACGCATGAAGAACTGCTCCGCCTGGACGGCCTTTATGCCGGCATGTGGAACCGTCAGCGCGAGGCGGAGGAAGCCCGCGAACGTCTGGCCAAGACGCTGGAACGCGACCGCGAGGGCTACCTCGTTCGTCCGCTGAAACCCGAGGGGCTCGAATGATCTTCGCTTGGACAACTGCGGTGATGTGTTAGGAAAGCAGGTCGACCGTTCCGAAGGCCCGATCCGTGCTCGATTCCATATTATCTGCCATTCCGCCGATCCATCGCGAAGGCCATCGCTATATCGTGGTCTTTGCGGTGGTCACGCTTCTGGCGTTCTGGCTGGCGCAGCCGCTTGGCTGGCTGATGTTGGCAGCAACGGTGTGGTGCGCCGCATTTTTTCGCGATCCGGATCGGGTCACGGTCATCGATCCGGCCGCCATTGTCGCGCCTGCCGACGGCAAGATCTCGTTCGTCGGACCGGGCTCGCCACCACCGGCGCTGAAAATGGGCGAGGGGGCGTACACCCGTATTTCGATCTTCATGAACGTCTTCAACTGCCATGTGAACCGCGCGCCCGTCGAAGGCATCGTCGAGACCATTGCCTATGAGCCGGGCCTTTTTTTGAATGCCGAGCTCGACAAAGCCAGCGACGACAATGAGCGCAACGGCATGGTGATCCTCCGCGACGATGGACAACGAATTGCGGTCGTCCAGATCGCCGGCCTGGTCGCCCGGCGCATCGTTTCCTTCGTGAAGATGGGCGACCGGCTCGTCGCCGGCGAGCGCTTCGGATTGATCCGCTTCGGCAGTCGCGTGGACGTCTACGTTCCGGATGACCGCTTTATCGCCGTCGCACCTGGACAGACGGCCGTTGCAGGCGAGACTGTTTTGGCAACGCTCAGTCGAGCCAGTGTGGACCGCGTGGCGCGTAGCACATGACATCCGGGTTCCGATCCTTCCGTCCCCGGTCCGGCAATGGCCGCCGGCGTGGACTGGCCCGCGTGCCCGTGCGCGCGCTTGTGCCCAACATGATCACATTGCTCGCGCTCTGCGCTGGGTTGACGTCGATCCGCTTGGCGATCGAGGGGCGGTTTGAGCTGGCGGTCATGGCGATCCTGGTCGCCGCGTTTTTGGATGGCATCGACGGTCGGGTGGCGCGGCTCCTGCGCTCGTCGACGCGTTTCGGGGCGGAACTGGATTCCCTGACCGACTTCGTCAATTTCGGCGTCGCGCCTGGCGTCGTGCTTTATGTTTGGGGCCTTTCGGACCTGCGCTCGATCGGGTGGATCGCAGTGCTGATCTATGCCATCTGCTGTGCGCTGCGATTGGCACGTTTTAATGTCGCATTGGATGAGTCCGATCGACCGCGCTGGATGTCGAACTACTTCGTCGGCATTCCGGCGCCAGCCGGTGCCTGCACTGTGCTTTTGCCGCTTTATCTCGACTTCATCGGCACACCGCGCTTTGAGTTCGTCACAGCCGGCATGGTGATCCTCTACACGCTGCTGATCGGCTATCTGATGGTTAGCCGGGTCCCGACGTTCTCCGGAAAACTCGCGGGACAGAAAGTGGAGCGTCGCTGGGTCACCCCGATGTTCATGGGGTTCGTGCTGTTTTTGGGCCTGCTGGCAACCTTCCCGTGGACCGCACTAACGATCTGCACAGTTCTCTATTTCGGTGCGATCCCCTTGAGCGTGCTGCGTTTTCGCCGCAACTCCCGACGGATGCTGAAAGGCGCGGGGGCGCCGGAAGATACGACGGAGTAGTCGCTATTCCGCGGCTTCGGCCAATCGGCCGGCCGCAACCGCTGGCTCATTGGGCGCTGTCTCCGGCGGCGCCTTGTTCGCCTCGCGGCGCGCTTCGATCCGGGCGAGGCGAGCCTCGCGCCGTTGCGCAATGAAGCCAGCGACTGAACCGAACCGCTCGGCGAAGTTGCCCGGCAGCGCCAGCAGCGTCGGGATCAGGAACAGGGTCAAAAGCGTCGAAAAACCCAGACCGAAGATGATCGCGGTCGACAACTGCACCCACCAGATCGACGTGATGCCACCGACCATGATGCGCTGCTCAAAGAAGTTCAGATTGATCTGAAGCGCCATCGGCACCAAGCCAAGCATGGTTGTGATCGTCGTCAGCAGGATTGGCCGCAAGCGCTGCGAGGCCGTCCGCAGGATCGCATCGTGCATGGCCATGCCGTCGCCGCGGTGGAACCGGTTATACGTGTCCATCAAGACAATGGCGTTGTTGACGACGATACCGGCGAGCGCGATCACGCCGGTTCCCGTCATGATGATGGAGAAGCGCTGGCCGGTGACCATCATACCCACCAGAACGCCGACGACGGACAGGACGACGGTCAAAAGCGTCAGGCTGGCCTGGTAGAACGAATTGAACTGGGTGACCAGGATGATGAACATGATGAACAGCGAGGCCATCATCGCGCGCACCAGGAACTCGCCGGATTCCCTTTGCTCCTCGTCGGCGCCCCGGAACCGAAACTGGATCGATTCCGGCCAGGTTTGAGTGTCGAGCCAGGCCTGCAGCTCTGCGACCTTGTCGTCCGGCGTCGCCTCGACGCCCTCGACGAGATTGGCTTTGACGTCCATCGCATAGCGGCCGTCGCGCCGCGTGATCGTCGATACTTTCGGTTTCGGCGTCCGCTCGACGAAGTTACGTAGCGGGACCAGACCGTTCGGCGTGCGTACGTTCAACAGGTCGAGTTGATCGATCGACCGGTCCTCCTCAGGTAGGCGGACGCGGATGTCCACCTCGTCCTCCGAGTCATCGGGACGATACTTGCCGACGAGAACACCGTTGGTGACCATCTGCACCATGGAGCCGACGGTGACCACATCCGTGCCGAAACGCCCGGCTTCCTCGCGATCGACGATGAGTTCCCACTCGATGCCGGGCAGGGGACGGGTATCCTCGATCTCGCGCAGATCGGCCATGCTGGTATCGACGAAATCGCGCACGCGCGCCGTTGTGGCCGCCACAGCGTCGTAGTCATGCGACGTGATTTGCAGCCGCACATCCTTGCCGGTCGGCGGGCCGCCTTCGATCTTGCGGATCTCGACATGGATGCCGGCAATGTCGGCCGTGCGCTGGCGAATATCCGCAAAGATCTCAACCGCTTTGCGCCGACAGCAATAGTCGACCAGTTCGATGTTGATCTGGCCGATCATATCAGGGGGCGTATCCTGCACGCCGAACGTGCCACCGCCACCGGCGCTACTCGTGCCGGAGATGAAGAGCGTGTTCTCGATGCCAGTGACCTGCAAGACCTCGTGCTCGACCTCAAGCACGAGATCGCGCATTTCGCGGGCCGACAGGTTGCCGCGCGCCGAGATGAGGATGATGGCCTGATCCGGCTCCTCTTCGATGAAAAACTCAACACCCCGGTTGTTCTGGGCAAAGGCAATGAAGACGCCGGCCGTCAGCGTCGTGATCGCGACAACCACGACAAGGCCGGCCCAAATAGAGCGCACCGGCCAGCGCAAGATGTTGACGTAGGCGCCGGCAAGCCCATTGACGCGCTTGACATCGAACTTGCCGTCCTCGTCGAGTGGTGCCTCCTCATGGGCGATCTCGGACCGGATGCCCAAGACCTGGCCAATCAGCCGCAGCCCAAAAACCACCGCCGACAAAACGGCAAGGCCGACTACGGCACCGATCAGCGTCAGCAGGAATGGCGGTAACAGCGAAAGCGGCATGGGAAGCGCGCCCGCCTCGGCCGCCGGGATCAGTGTGGTTTGTGCCATGAAACCGCCGATCAGCAAGCCGGCGCCGGCTGCGATCCAGCGAACGTTGCGCCCAAACCAGTCGAAGAAATTCGCCGATGCCTCGCCGAGCGTCGGCAAGAAGACCATCGCCGTCACAAGCGACCCGGACAGGACGATGATCACCATGATCGGCAGATAGCTCATGAACTCGCCTGGCACGCCCGGCCACAAAAGCAGCGGCAGGAACGCGGCAAGCGTGGTTGCTGTCGACGACACGATCGGCCAGAACATGAGCCGGGCCGCGCGCTTATACGCCTGGTCGCGCGGTAAGCCCTCGGCCATCTTGCGGTCGGCATATTCGACGATGACGATCGCCCCGTCGACCAACATGCCCACGGTCAGCACCAAGCCGAACATGACCATCATGTTCACCGTCATGCCGATGACCGACAGGATCAAGAAGCCGAGCATGAACGAGGTTGGAATGGCGATACCGACCAGCAGGCCGGATCGCATTCCCAGCGCGGCGACGACCACGATCATGACCAGCGCGATCGCCGTCATGATCGCCGATTGCAGGGAGCCCAGAACTTCGAAGATGAAGTTCGACTGGTCGATCATATAAGTGACCTGGATCGCCTGAGGCCAATCCTTGGTGAACTCGTCGACGATCAGGTGCACGTCACGATTGTTCTCAATGATGTTTGTGCCGATCCGCTTCACCACTTCGATGGTGATCGCCGGGTTGCCATTGACCCGCGTGTAAACCGTTGGATCCTTGAAGGTGCGGCGGATCTCGGCGACATCGCCGAGCGTGACGACGCCGTCGCCCTGCACCTTGATCGGCAGTTCGAAGACGTCGCGGGCGTCCTCAAACAGGCCCGGCACCTTGACGTTGAACCGGCCTTGTCCGGTATCCAGAAAGCCGGCGGCAACCAGCTGGTTGTTCCGGGTGACCGCATTGATCAGCTCGGTCTGCGTGATGTCGTAGGATTCGAGCTTCATCTGGTCGATGAGGACTTCCAGAAGCTCTTCGCGATGGCCCCGTAGATCGGCCGACAAGACCGTTTGTATCGACTCGACTTCGTCCTTCAGCCGGCGCGCGTGCTGATAAAGCGTGCGCTCCGGCACCTGGCCGGACAACGTGACGTAGATCGTTGGTTCGAGGGAGAAATTCGTCTCATGGATCGTCGGCTCGTCGGCTTCCTCCGGGATCTCCGCCTGGGCCTCGTCGACCTTGTCGCGGACATCCGCCAGCGCCTCGTCCTTGTCGAAATCAATGTCGAACTCCAGAACGATGCCGACATGGCCTTCTGAAGAGACAGAGGTGATCTCCTTGAGGCCGTCGAGCCCGCGCAGAGACGTTTCCATCGGCCGCGCAATCAGCCGAACGCCGTCTTCCGGCGACAAGCCCTGCTGGCCGATGGAGACGTAGAAAACCGGAACGTCGATGTCCGGATTGGCTTCCTTCGGGATCGCGATATAGGAGGCAATTCCCGTCGCGACCAAAAAGACCATCAACGTGAGGACAGTCTTGGGCCGTGAAAGGACGCTTTCCAGCATGGAGATCATTGCGCCGCCTCCGCGGTCTCAACGACTGCATCGACCTTTTGACCGGCAATGACGTAATCCTGGCCAACCGTAATGATCTTCGCTGTCGGCGGCAGGCCGTCGACCCACACGCCATCCTTGCCATCCGACAGAATCTTCACGGGCGCGAAGCCGACCATCGCGTCATCGTCAATCGTACGCACGCCGATTTCGCCGTTGTCGTTGAGGGTGAGGATCGAGGCCGGGAGAAGATGAGCCATCGTCGAGGCGAGGGTGAGGGAAATCTCAGCCGTCACGCCGTCGCGGATCGCGCTATCGGCATTAGGAACTTCAAGTTCGACGCGAAACGTCCGCGTGGACGGTTCGGCAGCCGGCGCGATGTAACGCACGGGTCCCTCGGCACTCTGTCCGGTCACAAGCTCCACCTGTCCGATCATGCCGGGTTCGACGGCGCCGATATCGCGCTCCGAGATCTGAACGATCACACGCATAGGGTCCATTGCTACGATGGTTGCGCACTGCGCGCCGATCGGCAGCAGCGAACCCCTCTCAATCGGAACGTCCTCAACGACGCCGGAGAAGGGTGCCCGGATTTCAAGCCGCCGCATGTCCAACCGCATTTGCTCCAGGGAGGAGCGGGCCGCATCCATCGCTGCCTTATCGGCACGCAGTTTGGCCGCTGTCGCGAACCCCTTTTCCGAAAGCTTGAGTGTCGCCTCGTAATCGAGCTCAGTCTGGTGCAGAAGCGCCTCTTCCTCAAGCAGCCGGGCCTCGCGCGCGCCCTTTTCAATCCGACACAGCAGATCGCCAGCGCTCACCCGGTCTCCCTTGCTGACGGCGATCTCTTCAACGAGACCGCGCGTCTCGGCGACCGCATGCACCCGATCGGCTGCTTCAGTGCGCCCCCGCGCCCAAAGAACGGCCTCTCGCGGGCGCGCCTCGAAGCTGCGCACGCGGACCCGCTCAAGCGCTGGACCGTCGGTCTCCGCCGGTGCGGCTTCGGCGACCGTGTCGCCGGTCCCGCCTTCGATGACTTCGCCGGTCGCCATCCAGCCGACAATCGCAGCGGTCATCAGTCCGGCCCAAATATACGATCCACGCATTGCTGACTTGTCCTCTTACGGTGCCGCCCATTCACATCACTCGGCGGCGTCCAGCCTCTCGGTCTCGTTCTGCGCGACGGCCAGAAGCTCATCCTTGGTTGCCTGTAGGTGAGCAAGCGAGCCGCCCATGCATGCCATTCCGTAGTCGCAGACCCACCGCGTTCCCTCATCCTTGGCGCTGTCGCGCAACGACTGGATGAGGTCGACTTCCTCTTTCAATTGGACCTCGCGGGTCTCGATCGCGCGTGCCAGGGCTTCACGCGGCAGCCTCGACGCACTCATCGCGATCAACAGGAATTCGGATTTGAAAATGTCCTTGGAAGGGGCGTCGCAAAGCGCCTCGATCAATTCGCGGTGGCCTTCCCGGGTGATCGAATAGACCTTGCGCGGCGGCTTGCCGGGCTGGCTTTCCTCGCGAAATGTCACGCAGCCGTCGTTCTCCAGCCGGTTCAGTGCCGGATAGATGGCGCCATAGCTGGCATCGACGAAATAGCTGTACTTGCCCTCCGTCGATAACTTGCGGATGTCGTAACCCGTCGTATCGCCAGCAGATAAAATGGCGAGACACAAAGTGCGAATATTCATGGATCGTCTCCCCCGTCAGCGAACTCGACCGCGCGCGTGCACATCGCGGTTGGTGCTTGTTTCAAATTCTATATGCTCGGCAACCATATATCGAATGAGAATATGATCGCCCGATATAGGATTCGGACGTAGGTGAGTCAAGGCGCTGACACGACCAGCCATCTGATCGACATGGCGTTCGATCGGTCCGCAAACAACCCGTTTCTTGCTTTAGATTGCGACTTCAGTCTCTGCGACCGCGCAGATGAAAAACCGCGCTCGGCGCAATGCGGCGTGAAGTGGGCACATCCGGAAAGGTCCGGCGCAGAAGGCCAACGGTCTCAGCGTGGGACTCAAAAAGCCGGGCGGAGAGATGGCGGGCAAGCCCATCTTCGTCGAAGTGCCGCGGATCGTCAGAGAGTATTCTTTTTTCCGGTTCTTCAATGCCGCTCATGATTACGCCTCTTGACCTTCGACACAGGAGCGCCATTGTTGCGGAATATGGTTAAGCGTCGCTGAAGAATCATGGGCTGATCATGCGCGTGCTGCCGAAGAATCCGCTTTTGCGACTTCTTGCCGTGAATGCGCTTGCCGGCGCGGCGGTCGCCGGCCTTTTCGTGGCGACTTTGATTGCCACCAATGCCATGGGGATTGGCAGATTGATCGGCCAGAGCGACGCGCCAGTTCTAGTCACGATCGTTCTTTACTGTGCGCTCGTGGTGACGTTTTCCAGCGTCGCGATGGGCACGGCCGTCATGCGGCTGGGCAACAAGCCCGAAGACTCAAAGCCAGGCGGCGGCCATCCCGCGCGCCAGCTTGCACCGGCTTATGCGAGATCCTCGGCGTCAACGCCACGTTGACGAATTGTCGCGATAATCGGCGGATGTTTCCCGTCTTCGACGGTTTTTCCGATGGTCCGCTTCGCTATTCTGATTGTCATTGCCGCTGCGTTTGCCGGGTATGCGCCCCCTGCGGCTGCGGAGCGCTGTGACGCGACCGGCCGGCTGGTTCTCTACACATCGCAGCTTGAAAAGGACGCCAAAGGGCTTGCGGACGCCTTCGGGCGCCACTGCCGTGGCGTTGACCTCAGTTGGGTTCGGGCGCCGACCAGTCGGCTTCTCGACATGCTGGCGATTGAACTGACGGAGGGCGATCCGAAGGCCGATGTCATTATCCTTGCCGACGCCCTACACATTCTGCCTCTGAAGCTGGACAATCGCCTGATGGCGCTCCCGGACCTCGATGTGTCCGCGCTCGATCCCAGGCTCTATGATATCGATCGAACCTATTTCGGCACGAAACAGATCGCCGCCGTGTTCGTTGCAAATACGTCCGGTGCGGTGGCTCCCGCGACATGGCGGGAGTTTTCCGAGGTGGCCGGGGACCGTGTCGTTGCCTTTCCGCCTGTGCTGAGTTCAATTGCCGCGACCAACTTCCTTCTTGGCCTGGCGCAAACCCAAAATCTTGGATGGCCTTATCTCGAACGCCTTGCCGAGGCGGGCGTGCGGCCCAATTCGGGACTTGGGCAGGCGGTTGCCTATGTGGCCGCGCGCGATGCTGATATCGGCGTCACCGTCGACTTTCTCGCGATTGCGGCGCGCGAGGCCGGCGCCCCGATCGATGTCACTTTCCCCGAAGATGGAACGCCCGTTTACACCGAACCGGCGGCCGTCATGGCATCAACGAAGAACCCGACGGCCGCGACGGAGTTCGTTGAATTTCTGCTTTCCGACGCCGGGCAGCGGATCGTGAGCGCACAAGGCTTCGTACCGGCCCGCAAGGATATCGATCTCCCAACCGGTTTTCCAAGCCGAGGCTCAATCAAGCCGATTGTCCCGAACGAAGAATGGGCCCTGCGGAACGGAGCGGAGATCCAAGCGCGCTACCGGACCCTCTTTCAGGATCAATCGCTCAACTGAGGCTTAGTCTTCGTCCGTAAGCCTGGTCCAGTCGTCGGTCAGCGGAAAGTCCGAGAACCCGGCAGGCGGAACGCGGGCGATGACATTGTCCTTGATCGCCTCGGGGCGCGCACTCTTGATCACCAGCCCGTTGTCCTTTTCGGCATGCGTGTGCGCGAACGCGACTAGGTCTGCGGCTGCGGTTTCGGGATCGAGATGCGCCAGCACATAGGTGAACCGATCATCATCGGAGATCTGTGCCGCGCAGGCCATCTTACACGCCGACATGCATTGGATGCCGCGTACTGTGATCGTGCCGCCGTGACCGTTTTCGCGCACAACCTGGTCCACGGCGTTCAACAGCCGGGTACCGTCGCGGATCGGATCTTCATTGGTCTTGTCGCAGCGGCAAGTCGTGCAAACGGTGATTGTCGTCATCTGGGCGATATCGGCCTTGGCAGGTTTAACCCTTCGCCACTTAGGACAATCGCTCCGGAATTACGAGTCGAGACTTGCTTGCACGAAAGCGGCAAGGTCGCGAATGAGCTGGTCGATGGCGGCTTTCGTCTGTGAGAACTGCGCGTTCGGCTCAAGGGTTTGCAGGTTGAGGTAGAGCCGCCGATTGATCTCGATTTGGATCGAGTGTCGATTGTCCGCCGGGCGGCCATGGCGTCGGATGATTTCCGCGCCCTTGAAAGGCTGATTGACGGCAACCTCAAGTCCCTGCGCGCGCAGGCTCTCCTTCATCGTGCGGAGAAACTCCGGCGCGGCGGATTGGCCCTCGCGATCCGATAGGACAACGTCGGCGCGCGAGAGTTGCGGCCCTTCCGCATCCATCATGCCGGAGACCGGCTGCATCGAATGACAATCGATGTGCCAAACATGGCCAACAGCTCCATGGGCGCTTTCGATCAGCGCGGTGAGCGCGTCGTGATAGGGGCGATAATAGCCGTCAATACGAGCCATGATCGCCCCAGCGCTCAGCGGCTTGTCGTAGAGTGCCAATCCCGCCGGCTTAACGCGGCGCCAGATCAAGCCCTTACCAAGTCGGCTTTTTTCGCTCGGATTCGCCGCGCCCGACCAACCCTCGATGTCTGATGGGTCGAGATCGTCGGCTGCGCGGTTCGTGTCGATGTAAACGCGCGGAAAGTCCGCCGCCAACAACACCGCGCCCGCCTGCGGCGCGCTGGCGAACAGGCGGTCGACATAGAGGTCGGCACAGCGCAAGACAGCGTCCCTTGGAACCGACGGCTGGAAATCCGGTGGAAAGCGCGTCCCTGAATGCGGGGAGTCGAAAATCAGTGGCAGGGTATCGCCTTCCGGACGGTCGATCTTATAGACGCCGGCAATGGCCATCGCTGTATCGGCGCTACTGGTCATTCAAATGACAGGCCGAAAAACGGTCGGGCGCGATCTCGCGCAGGGCCGGTCGCTCGGCGGCACAACGCGGTAGCGCATGCGGACAGCGCGGGTGGAAATGGCAGCCGGGCGGCGGATCGATCGGCGAGGGGACTTCGCCCTTGATGGGGTGGTAAACGCGCTTGCGCTCCGTCAGCTTTGGAACGCCGTCCAAGAGCGCCACCGCGTAAGGATGGTTCGGCGCGTCGAACAACGCCTCGGTCGGCGCCATTTCGACGATCCGGCCCAAATACATGATGACCACACGGTCGGCGATGTGCTCGACGACAGAAAGATCATGGCTGATGAACAGATAAGTCAGGTCAAGATCGGTGCGCAAATCCATGAAAAGATTCAAGACTTGTGCCTGGATAGAAACATCGAGCGCGGCGATCGCCTCGTCGCAAACCAGGAAATCCGGCTTCACCGCCAACGCGCGGGCAATGCCGATCCGTTGCCGCTGGCCGCCTGAGAACTGGTGCGGATAGCGCCGCTTGAAGCCAGGCTCCAGCCCGACCTTGCGCATCAAATCGTCGATATAGTCGGACAGCTCCGCCTTCGGCACCACGCCATGGGCGCGCGGCGCCTCGCCGATGATCTCCGCCACCCGCATGCGCGGATTGAGCGACGCGAAAGGATCCTGAAAGATCATCTGGATGCCGAGCGTCGCCTCTTTCCTGTCGGTGGGCGATCCGCCGTTCAAGGCTTTGCCACGATAGGCGATGGCACCTTCGGTCGGGTCCAGGATGCCGGCGATCATCCGGCCGAGCGTCGACTTGCCGCAGCCGGATTCCCCAACCAAACCAACAACTTCGCCGTGATCGACGGAAAGATCGACACCGTCGACGGCATGGACGGTGATTTCGCGGACATTGGCACCCACCTGGCGTGCCAGTTTTTCCGCGACATCGAGTGGGCGGGAAAAGCGCTTCGAGACACCTGAGACGTCGAGGATCGTTTCACTCATGCCTCAGCACTCTCAAGGACGCCGTGCGGGTGGACGCAGCGAATGTGGTGACCCGATCGCGGTTCTGTGCTCTCCGGTGCGTCGAGACAAAGCGAATCGGCGCGCGGACATCGCGCCCTAAAGGCACAACCGGGCGGCAAATCGAGCAGCGACGGAGTCATGCCGGGGATCTGGGCGAGCCGCTGACCGCGTTTGGTGTGGCTCGGGACCGAGCCGAGCAAGCCGACCGTATATGGATGCATCGGCCGGTCGATGACGGCGTCCGTCTCGCCCATCTCGACGATCCGGCCGGCATACATGACCGCGATCCTGTCGGCGAGGCCGGCAACGACAGCCAGATCATGGGTGATCCAGATCAACGCGGTGCCGGTTTCCCGGCAAAGGCGCTGCGCCTCATAAAGGATTTGACCCTGAATGGTCACGTCGAGCGCCGTCGTCGGCTCGTCCGCGATGATGAGGTCCGGCTTGTTCAAAAACGCAATGGCAATTGCGACCCGCTGGCGCATACCTCCGGAAAGCTGATGCGGATAGGCCTTCAGCCGTTCCTCGGGCGAGGGGATGCCGACCTGGGCGAGGGCATCGCGCGCACGCCCCAGGGCCACCGAGCGATCGACCGCCTCATGCGCCTGGATCGTCTCCACCATCTGAGTATCGACGCGTAAAACCGGGTTCAGCGTCATCATCGGGTCCTGGAAGATCATCGCGATCTTCGAGCCCCGCACCTTGCGCATCTGCTCGTCTGAAAGCCCGACTAGGTCATCACCCTTGAAATGGATGGACCCTTCGACGATGCGGCCCGGCGGATCGACCAGACCGATGATAGAGAATCCGGTGACCGATTTGCCGGAACCGGATTCGCCGACCAGACCCAGCACCTCTCCAGCGCGGACCTCGAAAGAGACATCGTCGACCGCCTTCACAACACCATCCTTGCTGAAGAAATGGGTGCGGAGGTTCTCGACCTGGAGCGTCGGCGCGGTCACCGCTTCAGCCTCGGATTGAGAACGTCGCGAAGCTGGTCGCCAACCAGGTTGATCGACACGATGGTGAGCAGCAGCGCGATGCCGGGGAAGAACGAAATCCAGTAGCGCCCCGACATCATGTATTCGAAGCCGTTGGAGATCAAAAGCCCGAGCGACGGCTCGGTTTGCGGCAGGCCGACACCGAGGAAGGAAAGGGTCGCTTCGAGTGCGATCGCATGGGCGGTCTGGACGGTGACCACGACGATTAAGGGCGCCAGGCAGTTCGGCAGGATGTGGCGAAAGACGATGCGGTTGTGAGAAAGCCCTAGGCAGGTTGCCGCCTCGACATATTCCTTGCGCCGCTCGACCAGTGCCGAACCGCGCACGGTGCGAGCGTAGTAAGCCCATTGCGCGACCACCAGCGCCAGAATGATGTTTTCGATGCCCTTTCCAAGCAGCGTCAAGAGGATGAGCGCGACGAGCACGGCCGGGAAGGAAAGCTGCAAATCGACGATCCGCATGATTACGGTCTCGACCCGGCCGCCCCAGTAGGCGGCCGCCAGACCGACCGCCATGCCGACGAGGAGGGCAATGATGCCGCTCATGACTCCGACAGAGAGCGAGATGCGCAAGCCGTGCAGAATGGCGGAGTAAAGATCGCGGCCGGCGCCGTCCGTGCCGAGCAGGAACGTGTATCCGTCCATGCTCTTTTCGCCCGGCGGCAGACGTGAATCGAGGATGGACACCTGCGCCAAGTCATAAGGGTTCTGTGGCGACAACAACGGTGCGAAGAGGGCGGCCAGAACGATGACAACGAGCAGGATCAGCGCGCCCGTCGCCACCTTGCTTTCGAAGAACTCGGCCGCGAACCGGCGAAACGGCGTGTCAACACGCTCACCGCCGGTGGCCTCGATGGGGTGGTTTTCGGAGATCGCGGTCATCGTCACACCGTTTGGTCGCGCAGGCGCACGCGCGGATCGAGGACGGAATAGAGAATGTCGACGACCAGATTGATGACGATGAAGACGACGACGATCATCATCAGATAGGCGACGATGATCGGCCGATCGAGGGTCTGGATCGCTTCGATCAAAAGCTTGCCCATGCCCGGCCAGGCAAAGATCGTCTCCGTGACTACCGAGAAGGCGATCAACGAGCCGAACTCCAATCCGAGCACGGTGACGACCGGGATGAGGATGTTCTTCAATAGGTGCAGGCCGACAATGCGCGAGGTCGAAAGACCCTTGGCGCGGGCGAACTTGATGTAGTCCTGATGGATCGCCTCGCGCGTGCCGGCGCGCGTCAGGCGAATGACAAGCGAAATCTTCAAGAGCGCCAGATTGAAGGCCGGCAGGAAGATGTGGCTCAGCCCATCGAGCGTGAGGAAGGATACCTCAATGCCCAAAATCGTCACTGTGTCGCCACGCCCGGTCGATGGCAGCCAGCCGAGCATGACGGCGAATACCATGATCAGCATGATGCCGACCCAAAAAGTCGGCAGTGAAAAGCCGAGGATCGAGCCGGCCATGATCGTGCGCGAAACCGAAGAATGGGGCTTCAGGCCGGCGTAAAGGCCCAACGGGATGCCAAGGACGACGGCCAGAAACAGCGCGACGAAGGCGAGTTCCAATGTCGCCGGCATGCGCTGCGTGATCAGCTTGAGGGCCGGCTCGCCGAAGACATAGGAGCGGCCAAGATCGCCCGACAGGGCGCCCTTCAGGAACAGCCAGTATTGTTCGTAAACCGGTCGGTCCAACCCGAACTGCCGGATGACCTTTTCGATCTCCTCTTGCGGTGCATCGGGCGAAGCGAACATGTAGACCGGATCGCCGACCACATGCAGGCCGAAGAAGACAATCACCGACATCAGGAACACCACGACGGCGCTCTGCATGAGTCGGCGAATGATGTAGACGGTCATCGACGGGACCGGCCTTTATGAGACGGGGCGGGGCGACGCGATCGCGCCCCGCCCATCGCCGTTAGTTCGACGAAGTCACCCCTTGGGCGAGTGTGTACTCGTCCGTGCGTGCCTTATAGGTCAGTCCCTTGCGCGCCGCCCAGGCGTTGACTTGATAGTGCAAGGGAATGATCGCCTGGTTGCGGCCGATGGCCAGTTCGGTGGCCTGTGCGAGCAGAGCCGCGCGCTTTTCGTCATCCACCGTGCGTAGCGCCTCTTCGATGATGCCATCGATTTCGGCGTCGGAATGACGGCCGCGATTGGAGGCGCCGAACCCGGCGTCCTTGTCGAAGGTGTGGATCAATGAGCGAAGCGGCGAGGAGGCCTCACCGGAGCCCGCGCCCCAGCCCACCAGGATGAACGAGAACTCCGGCAGATCGCCCTCGGCCCCGCGCGAGGCGCGGCCGAAATAGGTCGAGCGCGGCATGGTCTCCACATCGGTCTCAACACCGATCCGAGTCAGCATCTGCGCCACAGCCTCGACAATCTTGGCATCGTTGATATAGCGGTCGTTCGGCCCGTGGATACGCAGCTTGAAGCCTTCCGGGAACCCGGCTTCGGCGATGATGTCCTTGGCCTTTTCGGGATCGAAAGCCTCCGGTTGGAGGCTATCGGAAACGCCGAAGAAACCGTCCGGCAGAAGCTGCCCAGCCGGGATCGCCTGGCCTTCCATGACACGCTCGACGATCGCGTCGCGGTTGATGGCCATGGAAATCGCCTTGCGGACATCGGCATTCATCAGCGGGTTGGGAATGTCGCTGCCGTCCTTGCCGCTGACGAAGGGCGAGGCATCTCGGAACTGATCCATGTGAAGATAGATGACGCGATTGGAGACGCCTTCGGAGATCTCGATATCCGAGTTTTCCTTCAGCGTGGCCAAATCCGTGGTCGGCACGGAATTGATCATGTCGACATCGCCGGCAAGCAGCGCGGCAACCCGTGCCGGGCCGGATTTGATCGGCTTCAGCGTGACCTTGGCGAATTCAGGCTTCTCGCCGAAATAGCCGTCATTGCGCTCCAGCACGATCCGGTCGCCGGGCACGTATTCGACAAACTTCCACGGACCGGTCCCGTGCGTCGCGGCGCCGGAGTTGAAATCTTCCGTCGTTGCGCCGCAACCGGTCTCATCCGAGATGATCGAAACCGTCGACAAGTCGTTCGCCATAAGCGGATAAGGCTCCGGCGTCTTGGCGTGGATGGTGAAATCGTCGATCTTCTCGAACGTCTTGCCGGCCAGATAGGTGCCATAGCCGGACGGCGAATTCGGCACATTCGGTGCGCGCTCGAAGGAGCAGATGACGTCATCGGCGTTAAATGTGCTGCCATCGTGGAAGGTGACGCCTTCGCGCAGCTTGATCTCCCAGGTCAAATCGTCGATCGGTCCCCATTCGACCGCCAGTCCCGGGACAAGCCGCTGCTTCTCGTCCTGTCCGATCAGGGAATCGAAGACATGATCGGCGACCTGATTGTTCGGCGTCAGATTGTGGAAGTGCGGATCCATGGATGTGACTTCCGACGACAGACCGATGGTCAGCTCCTGGGCCGCTGCGAACGATGTCAGCGCGGCCAGCGCAACGCCGGTCGTCAAGGCTATCTTGAGTGATTTCATGACTGAGACTTCCCCTGGTTATGTCTTTGTCTTCTTGCGATGCGTATTTCACGCCTGACCGTTGAGTGTGTCGAGGTTCCGGCGTCCGTGCAAGACCGAAAATGGTGCAGGAGTTCTGTGCGATTGAAGTGGACGACCGACCGACGCAGTCGCTATGCGTTGTGCACGCAGCAAAAGGGACGCCTATGACTCCGGCTGAAATTCTCAAACACCTGGTCGGCTTCGACACCACGAGCCGTAACAGCAATCTCGATCTGATCGCCTGGGTTGAGGGTTACTTGGCCGAACACGGAATAGCCAGCGAGCGGGTTTATGACGAGACCGGCGAGAAGGCCAATCTTTGGGCGACCATCGGACCGGATGCGGGCAAGGGCTACATCTTGTCGGGGCACACCGATGTGGTGCCGGTGGATGGCCAGGACTGGGACACCGATCCTTTCGACCTGACAGAACGGGACGGACGGCTCTATGGCCGCGGCGCATGCGACATGAAGGGCTTTATTGCCTGCGCCCTTGCCGCAGTGCCGGATATCATCGCCGCCAAGGCATCCGTTCCCTTTCATCTGGCGCTGTCATACGACGAGGAAGTCGGCTGCATCGGCGTGCGAACGCTGCTTCAGTCGTTGCAGGACCGCGGCCAGGCCGTGGCGGGCTGCGTCGTCGGCGAGCCGACCGAGATGCAAGTCGTGATCGGCCACAAGTCAAAAGCTTCGATGATCGCCGAAATCACCGGCAAAGCCGCCCATTCGTCTTTGGCGCCCCACGGCGTCAACGCCGTCGACGCGGCGGCACGGATCGCGGTGCGGGTCCGCGAGATGGCTGACCGGATCCGCGCAGCCGGTGTGCGCGATCCGCTTTACGATGTGGGTTTCACGACCGCGCACACAGGCGTCCTGACCGGCGGTACCGCCGTCAACATCGTGCCCGATGCTTGCCACATGCAGTTCGAAGTGCGCGCGATCGCCGAGGATGATGCCCGAGCCTTGGTACGCGAGATCATCGACTACGCCGAGGCGGATATCATTCCTGACATGAAGAGCGTGGAGTCAAGCGCCGGGATAGCCTTTAAGGAACAGTCGTTTATCGACGGATTTGAAACCGATCCAGCCGATCCGATCGTGACGCTGGCCAAGCGCCTTGCCGGCCGAAATGACCACGCAAAAGTCGCCTATGGCACCGAAGCCGGTCTTTTCGTCAACTATCTGGCGGCGCCGACCGTGGTGTGCGGTCCGGGCTCAATCGACCAGGCCCATAAGCCGAATGAATTCATCGCAATCTCGGAACTCGACGCTTGTTCAGAATTCTTAAGCAAGCTTATCGGTCACGCCCAATCGGGTGGTGCCCAACTGGCGTCCTGATCGAGTGGGAAGACCGGGCGCGGCAGACCTTTGAAGGCGAGGCGGGATAGCACTGGGGTCGTCAGGCCCATCGTGTCGACCTCATGGACCTGGTCGGGTCCAAACCAGGGCGCGAAGCCCGCGCGGAAATGGCCGCGCGATTTGACGACAACTGTCGATGCCGCGCCGATGTCGAGACCGAACATTTCGAAGAACACTGGATCGGCGGTTTGGCAACGGTCGGAGATGATAACGGCGGTGACACCGTTCATTCTGATCGCCGCACTTTTTCCAAGTCGCAGAGCACGCCCAGCGAAGAGGCCAAGTCGGCCTGTGACGTCCCCGTCGTGTAACGCGACCAACTCTGCGTCGGCTTCAAAGTGCTGGTCATACACCGTTCCGTCATGGCGATTGAAGCGAGCGCGAAACCGACCTCCAACGCCTGCTGCCCATGCCTCTTCAGCGAGCGGCGAATCGAAGAAAGATCCAATATATGTGTTGCTTGCATTTGATTCATGAAGCGCGGCCAACAGTTCAGTCGTCCGACCCGAGCCGCCGCCGCCCGGATTATCACCGGCATCCGATAAGATGATAGGCGAACGGTTCTCGTCTTTAGCGAGGGCGACCGCGTCGAAGACACTTGTCAGCGCTCGCTGAAACCTGTGTCGGTCAGCCCAAACAGCTTCCGCTAGCTCCAGGCAAAGCGCTTGCGCCGCGCTCGCATCGTCGCGTGCCGTGACCACGATCGCCAGACCGTTCACCGGCGTATCCGCGAAAACGAAACCGCCGAAAATCGACACGTTTAGGATCGCGCTGCCGTACTCGGCCTTTCGCCGTTGGCCGGTCGCGATGATGTCGGAATAGGGCTCCTCGGCCGTCAACAGCGTCACCGATGGCGGTGTGAGCGGAAGACGAATGAAAGCGATCTTGGGATCGGCCCGACCGGCCAATATGAGTCGCAGCGCGAGGGCCGCCTCTTCTCCGCGCTCGCGCATATCGACATGGGGGTTGGTCTGGTAGCCGACGACCAGATCGGCATTGTCGACCAGATCGTCACCGATATTGGCGTGAAGGTCGAGCGTGACCACAATGCGGCAGGCCTGACCGACGATCGCGCGGACGCGCCGCACGAGCGTTCCGTCCGGGTCGGGGTCGACGGTCGCGGCCATCGCACCATGATTGGCGACACAGACGGCATCGAGCGGACCATTGGCTTGAATCTCTGCCTTCAGACCCGCTTCTATCTCTTTACAAAACCTGTCGAAAAGCTCTTGGTCGATCAGGCCGGCCGGATGACTTGCCGCGAGAAGGAGCGGGATGGGTGTCCAGGGCCCGGTCGCATCCATGGCCTGAATGAATGCGGCGGCCTCTTGCGCCATGCGTGGCGCCGGGCAGGCGGCGTCCGTCAAAATCGCCTGTCCCCGCAGGATATAAAGCGCTTCAAACTCGTCTTGGTCCGCAACGGGCGCGAAACGGTTCGATTCCAGGATAATCCCGGCAATCGCGACGCGAGGCGATTTTGACATGACAGGCGCAACCTCAAACCGTTAGACCCTATCAGGTCGCATCATCGCGACCGAACGAAGGAACGCAAGTGCCGAGCCCCAGTCTCCCAAACACCGATCCAATCGAGCTGCATCCGGTCGACATCACCCCTTATCGAAGGGGCAATACCGGTATCGACTATGTGACGACTCTGGAAACCGGCGCACCGGGCCCGCATGTTATGGTTTCGGCTCTGGTGCACGGTAACGAACTTTGCGGTCCGATCGCGCTCGACTGGCTGTTTCGTCAGACCCGCCGTCCGTTGCGTGGAACGTTGACCTTGGCGTTCCTCAATGTCGCGGCCTACGACATCTATACGCCTGATGATCCGCACGCCTCCCGCTTCGTCGATGAGGATTTCAATCGGATCTGGGATCCGCTCATCCTTGATGATCCGAACCGCGACTCCACCGAGTTACGCAGGGCGCGCGAGGTCCGGCCATTGCTCGACTCAGTCGATATCCTGCTTGATCTCCACTCCATGCAGAGATCGTCACCGGCGCTGATCCTATCCGGTCCGCTGGAAAAGGGACGAGTTCTGGCGCGGCAGGTCGGCGCGCCGCCGCTCGTTGTGACGGATACGGGTCATGCGGCCGGCCGGCGCATGCGCGACTATGACGGCTTTTCCGATCCGGCCAGCGATCGCAATGCGCTCCTCGTTGAATGCGGACAACATTGGTCGGCCGACGCGGCGCGCGTTGCGCTCGACACGACCGTTCGTTTCCTGCGGGCAACCGGCGTTGTCGCGCCCGACTTTGGCGAGGACGTCACGATGCCGTCGCGCCCACAGGTGTTCGCCGAGGTCAGCGAACCGATCACGATTGAGTCGGAGGACGGTTTCACGTTCGCCAATCCCTGGATGGGCAGCGAGATCATCGCCGAGGCTGGCACGCTGATCGGCCATGACGGCGACAGACCGGTTGTTACGCCCTATGACGACTGCATGCTGATCATGCCCACGCGGCGGACCTACAAAGGCCAAACCGCCGTGCGTCTTGCCCGGGTGCTTGAAAAACACTGATCACGTCAGCTTCGCCGTTCGGTCGATGAACAGGCGATAGGCGATCGGAGCGCCGATCATGGCGATGATGATGCGAGCAATGTGGTGTGTGGCCACGAACGCCACGCCGATGTTGAGCGACAACGCAATGAGGCTCATTTCGGCCAAGCCGCCGGGTGCGTAGGCCAGGATCATTGCCGTGAAGCTCTCGGCCATAAAAGGCCTCAAGATCAACGCAATCAAAGCCGCTATGGTGATCATGACCACGACGGTTACCAAAGCCGCCCGCATCGCCTGCATGGCCTGGCTGAGCGCGTAGCCGGCAAAGCGTGACCCGAGCGTCGCGCCCATGACCAATTGCGCGGTGATCACCAGCCAACTCGGCGGATGCGCCGCAGTCCAGCCTGTCACATGGACAATGGCGCTTAAGACCATCGGTCCGGTGATCGCAGCGCCCGGCACGCCGATCCGTTTCGCGCCGACGAAGCCGACAACCCCGGCGCCGATCAGCAATGCCACATCGCTCGGCGACAGCGCCGTGTCCAATGCATCCGGCGCGATCGCCACACTGCCGACGGGACCGAAGATCAAGCGCATGGTGATTGGGATGGTGAGAACGGCCAAAAGGACGCGGCAGAAGTGGATCAATGAAATCGTGCGGCCATCACCGCCGGCCATCTCCCCAAGGATCGCCGATTCAATGACGCCGCCTGGGATTGCTGAGAAGTAGGCGGTCGGCTTGTCGAGACCGAAAACGCGCCGATTGAGGGTGTAGACCGAAAAAAGCGATGCCGCGACGAAGACAAGCAGTCCTGCCATCGTCGCCCACCAGTCCGCCATTTGACCGACGATTTCCGGTGAGAAGCCCGATCCGAGCATGACGCCGATGACCGGCACCATGACCAAGCGCGGGGCCATTGGCAAGCGTACTCCGTAGCCGGCGATCCGCAGGTCGAAAAGGGCCACGAGTGTCGTCGCCAGCATGGCGCCGATCATCCAAGGCAAGGGGAGTTGAATCGCACGGGCGATCAGCGCGCCGATGATGGCGATCGCCAGTGTGCCAAGCGCCTGCAAGGCTTGAACGCGCCAGTCGGCGGGCAGTGCCCAGGGCGCATTCATCAATGCGGCTCCAGGCGAATGATCGGGCTGGTTCGGGTTGAGATCGCTGTGTGCGACCGAATGGACTGTGTCACATGGACTGTCTACTGCCGTCCCGTGATCCATGCAATGCGGGCGCTAACGATTTCAAGCTTTACAGGCACCGCCGGCCACTGGACAAGTGTCTAGCGGATACATCCATCTATCCAGGAAACCGTCCATGTCCGAAGCGGACCGCTTGTTGTCCGAGATTGCCGCCATCGCCACCCGGCCAATGGCGGAGGCAACGGCCATGCCACCGCGCATCTACACCGATCCCGATATCCATGCGCTGGAACTCGAACGCATCTTTTGCAAGTCCTGGATTTGCCTCGGCCGCGCCGACCAGATGGCGAAGCCCGGCAGCTATCTAACCTTCAAAATCGCCGATCAGCCCGTCATGGCGATCCGCCAAAAGGACGGTGCGGTGAGGGCATTCGCCAATGTCTGTCTTCACCGGATGATGGTGCTCTTGGATGGTTCGGGGTCTTGCAAGCGGATCGTTTGCCCATACCACGCCTGGACCTATGACATCGACGGAAGCTTGATCGGGGCGCCGCAGATGGATCGCACAGCCGGCTTCAATCCGCGCGACCGCGCTCTGCTGGAGTTGCCCTGCGAAGTCTGGCAGGGGTGGGTCTATGTCAGTCTCGATCCCGATATCGCGCCGGTTGCCGAGCAACTGGCCGCTTTGTCACCGGTCGTCGATCGATATCGCATGGCCGACTATGTCACCGTCGTCACCCAGGATCATGTCTGGGACACGAACTGGAAGCTGCTGACCGAAAACTTCATGGAGAGCTATCATCTGCCGGTGGCGCACCGCGAAACGGTTGGCGCGTGGTTTCCCGTCGACGACACCGGGTTTCCTGACGACTGGCATCCCCATTTTACATATGAAACATTCAAGAAAAACGATGATGCGACATACGGTTTAGCGCATCCGGATAACACAGTGCTTGAGGGTGAGTGGCGCCGCACATCGGTCATGCCGACGGTGTTCCCGACCCACATGTTCGTGCTCGGCCCCGATCACCTGTGGTATCTGACGCTGATGCCGGAGGGTACCGGCAAAGTTCACGTTCGTTTTGGTGCCGCCCTGGCACCCGAAGTGCTGGTCGGTCTCGACGACCCGGAGACCTTCCTGCGCGACACCATCGGCTTCTTCGACAAGGTCAACGACGAAGACCGTTTCATCGTGGAAGGCATTTATAAGGGCGCGCGAGCGCCGCTTTCAGTCGGCGGACCGCTCTCCTGGATGGAGCGCGAAATCCACGATTTCATCCGCTATCTTGCGGGACGACTGACTTAGGCGTTTTCGCCAGGGATAACTAACCGTCTAGAAGAAGAACCAGGCCCCGAAGTCACCTCGGATCGCGGTCGTCTCCTGGGAGTCGAAGTCGGCGCCGGCCGATACTCCAAACCCTGCATTGTTCGTGACCTGGAGATCGGCACCCAAATCAAAACCACCGAGAAAATAGGTTTCGTGGCCATCTCTGACGCCTGCAACGTCATAGATATCTGTGACTTCTCCGACGGCATTAACGCCCAAAAATGGCGTGAACATGCTCTCGCCGAGATACATGGGATAGCGAACCTTCACCCCCGACTGAACGCCGGTCGCAAAGTTCCCGGTATCGTTGAAGTTCACCGGCCCGATATCGAAACCGTAGTAGAGAATGTGGAAATAGTAGGCGCCAATGAAGGCATCGATATCGAACGGCCCGGCATCGATTGTCTGGCGCGCGTTGAGGCCGAGGCCAAACGAGAACGAATCCATGGTCGCTTCTTGGTTGATAATCTTGATATCGGTTTCGTTAAAACTGAAGCCAAACGCGGTTTCGAGTTGCATTTGTTGGAATTGAAGACCGGGTCCGGTCCCCGGCTGGCTCGGCGCGCGCCCTTGCAACGCGGGCGGGGTGAAGCAGAGGGATCCGCCGCCGCCAATGCCTTGGGTTTTCGATCCCGTTTGGAAGTCACCGGAATCGGTTTCGACCTGCTGGTAGTTAATTCGTGTCCCAACGCTGATGTCGTCATTGAAATCGAAGCCGCCGCCAAGGCCGAAATAGAAGTCGTGGAAGCCACCGGAAACATCATGGTCATCGAACAGCGTGCCGCCGCCGAAAAAGCCGAACTCCGCGCCACTGCCGATATCAGCCAAGTTCACAGATGTTCCCGCCAGCGTACCGATATCGCAGCCCTGGCTGAGGAACCGCCGCTCATTGGCTAGCTGCGACTGGGAGACCCGGCTGCGCACCAGGTTGGAACCATACATAATCGTATTGTTTTGGTTCACGTCGGGCGCGAACACTGCCACAAACGTGCAAGGCGTCGATGTTTGCAGCGAGCTGATTACGTTTCCTGTTGCGTTGCTTACGAAATCAACGAAGAAAACACCGCTCTGATCGCAGCGTGAGCGACGAGTTTCTCCTGCCGGTTCCGGTCCAGCAAGAAGATCAGCTAGCGAGGGGATTGGTTGTGCTTGAGCGTTGGACAAAGGCAAAGTCACAAACGCCGCCGTTGCGAGGGCCGTCAGACCCGCTACCGCTGCTCCCATAACGCGCATAACGCCGAACTCCCCCGTTTCCTTTGCTTCAGTAAAGCGCGATGCGGTGCACGCGAGAATTCACAATGCAGGGTGCGGCGACTAAAAACGAATCAGTGTGGTCAAATTGTCGCACCCCTCTGGCGGGGGTGTAGGGTGCCAAGGTTCAGGTCGCCGGCTGGCCCTGGTGGAAGAACGCCGCGGCCATGAGGCTCTGCGTATAGGCTTCCTGGGGCCTGGCGAAAATCTGCTCCGTCGGCCCTTCTTCCACGACTTTGCCGTTCTTCATCACCATGACGTGGTCCGACATTGCACGGACCACGGCCAGATCGTGGCTGATGAAAAGGTAGGAGAGGGCGTGCGCGTCCTGCAGCCCGCGAAGCAAATTGACGATCTGCTTTTGCACTGAGCGGTCAAGCGCCGATGTTGGCTCGTCGAGAACCACGACCTTGGGTTTCAGGATCATGGCGCGCGCGATCGCGATCCGCTGACGCTGGCCGCCGGAAAACTCGTGGGGGTAACGATTGCGCATGATGGGATCGAGATCGACTTCAGAGAGCGCCTGTGCGGCGGCACGGTCGCGGTCTTTCGACGACAGTTCAGGTTGGTGGATCAGCAATCCCTCGGTGATGATCTGACCGACCGTCATGCGGGGCGATAGCGAGCCGAATGGGTCTTGGAAGATCAGTTGAAGGGCCTTGCGTAACAGCCTCATCGCGTTGACATCGAGGGTCTCGATGTTGCGGCCATCAAACAGGACCGTTCCCTCGGCCGGCAAAAGCCGCAGCAGTGCTCTGCCGAGAGTTGACTTGCCGGAGCCTGACTCGCCGACAATCCCAATTGTCTGACCCTCGCGCAGCGTCAGTGAGATATCGTCGACCGCTTTGAAATAGCGCGGCGATCCGCCGAGCCAGCCCTCGCTACCGATGTGAAAGGAGACACTCAGGTCGGTGCCTGAGAGAAGGATCGGTGCGCTGTCGGACGGCGGCGACTTCGTGCCTTCCGGTTCAGCGGCCAAGAGCATTTTCGTGTAGGGGTGGCTGGGATCGGCGAAAATCGCGTCGGTCGCGCCTTGTTCAACGATATCGCCGCGTCGCATCACGCAGACCCGGTCGGCAAAAGACCGCACGATCCCCAGATCGTGTGTGATGAAGATGATCGCCATGCCGAGGCGCTTTTGAAGATCGGCAAGCAGATCGAGAATCTCCGTTTGGATGGTGACATCAAGCGCCGTGGTTGGTTCGTCGGCGATTAGGATTTCCGGTTCATTTGCAAGGGCCATTGCGATCATGACGCGCTGGCGCTGACCGCCGGAGAGTTCGTGGGGGAACGACTTGAGGCGCCGCTCCGGTTCCGGAATCTGGACGAGTTTCAAGAGTTCCAGAACGCGCGGCCGCGCGGCGCGACGCGACAGGCCCTGGTGGCGCATCAACGGCTCGGCGATTTGCCGCTCGATCGTGTAGAGCGGATCGAGCGACGTCATCGGCTCCTGAAAGATCATTGAAATGTGCCGTCCGCGCACCGTGTTGAGCGCGCGCTGCGAGAGGCCGACAAGCTCCCGACCGCGATAAAGAGCCGATCCGCTTGCCTGACCGTTCGACGCGAGTAGCCCGATTATCGCCAGTGTGGCTTGGCTCTTGCCCGAGCCGGATTCGCCGACAATCGCCAGCGTTTCGCCAGGCGCGACGCCAAACGAGGCGCTTTTGACCGCGTGCACCTCGCCGTCCGGGGTCTTGAAGCGGACGTCCAAGCCTTTGATCTCAAGAAGCGCAGGCTCGGTCATCTCAGCGATCCTTCGGGTCGAGCGCGTCGCGCAGCCCGTCGCCGATGAAATTTAGGGCGAACAACGTGGCGACCAGAAACAGCGAGGGATAGAGCAACATCCAGGTCGCGCCCTGCAGGTTTCGCGCGCCTTCTGAAATCAGCACGCCCCACGACGACAGCGGTTCCTGGACGCCGAGGCCCAGGAAGGAAAGGAAGCTCTCAAGCAGGATCACCTTTGGCACCATCAGCGTCATGTAGACCACGACCGGGCCAAGCGTGTTTGGGACGATGTGCCGGCGCAAGATACCGGCATTGTCGGCGCCCAAAGCCTCGGCCGCCTGGACGAATTCCTGACGCTTCAGCGACAGCGTTTGGCCGCGCACGATGCGGGCCATGTCCAGCCACTCGATTGCCCCCACGGCAACGAACATCAGGATGAAATTGCGCCCGAAAAAGACGACCAGCAGGATGACAAAGAAGATGAAGGGAAGCGAGTAGAGGATGTCGACGATCCGCATCATGATGGCGTCGGTCCGGCCACCGAAATAGCCCGAGACCGCGCCGTAGGTGACGCCAATCGCTAGCGCGACGAAGGTCGCCAGAAGTCCGATTGTAAGCGAGATGCGGCCGGCCATCAGCGTGCGGGTCATCAAGTCCCGACCGTTGGCGTCCGTTCCAAACAGGAAGGTGTGGCGCTCGATGTCGGCTGTCAGGGTCGCCGACTTCTGGTCGTCGGACATTGCGGCGACCGTCGCGTTCTCAAAAAGGTCCGATCGGTCGAGATAGATCGACATGCGCGGATCGATATCGCGGGTCGAGGTCACCGCAACGGTGATCGTGTCGCCGTCGACCGTCATGTCCTCAATGTCGACCCGGGCGCGGCGAAGCGCCTGGCCGATGCCGGTCTCGATCTGGTCGGCCTTGGGGTAGGGCGTCAGACTTGCCGGCACTTTGACGTAGTTGCGATAGACCTGGTCGAAACCGTGCGGCGACAGGATCGGGCCGAAGATGCAGGAAAGCGCGATGAACGCCAGAACAATGATGCTGGTGACCGCCGCCTTGTTGGCGCGCAGCCGGAGCATCGCATCGGACCAAAGCGACCGCCCCTTTTCGAGCGGGATTTCGGAGTCCATCGACTGGCCGGTCAGATCAAGCTGCTCGTTCATCGCCAGTCCCTAGTCATAGCGCACGCGTGGATCGAGGACGGCGTAAAGCAGGTCGACGATCAGGTTGAAGACCACCACGAAGACGGAAATGATGATCACCGTCCCCATGACCAGCGTGTAATCGCGGTTGAGTGCGCCCTGCACGAAGTAGCGACCGACGCCTGGAATGCCGAAAATCGTCTCAACGACGACAGATCCCGTCAAAAGGGCGGCGGCCGCCGGACCCAGATAGGAGACGACCGGGAGCACGGCGCCCCGGAGCGCATGGACGACCACGATGGTGAACGACGACAGGCCGTTGGCGCGGGCCGTGCGCACATGGTTCGACCGAAGCGCCTCGATCATCGAACCGCGCGTCAGCCGGGCGACCACGGCGATCTGCGGCAGCGCCAAGGTGATGACCGGCAAAATCTTGTGCGTCAGCTTGCCGTCGCCCCAGCCGCCGACCGGTAAGAGGCCGAGACCGACCCCGAAGATCAGCGTCAGCACCGGGGCCACGACGAAGTTCGGGATGGTGACCCCGGCTGTTGCCGTTGCCATGACGGCGTAGTCGACGCCCTTGTTCTGGCGTAGCGCCGCCAGCGTTCCCAGCGTGCATCCAACGAGCACGGCAAGTGCGAGCGCCATGCCGCCGAGCTGAATCGAAATCGGCAAGCCTGCGGCGAAAAGTTCGGAAACGGAGAAGTCGCGGAAGAAAAAACTCGGACCCAGATCGCCCTGAAGCACGTTTTTCAGGTAGATCAGATACTGCTCCCAAAGCGGCTTATCGAGGTGATAGATCTTGCGTAGGTTCTCCATCACCTTGGCTTCCAGCGGCCGTTCCAAATCGAACGGCCCGCCCGGCGCGATCCGGATCAGGAAAAATGCAACGGTGATGATGATGAAGAGCGTCGGGATCGCCGAAAGCAGGCGCCGGATCGCATATCTCAGCATGGTGCGCACCGCTGCCATCGACCGCCGGCACGACAGATCGTTGACGGCGCGCAAACGCCGTCAGATCGGCAAGTCATTGGATACACATACATCGAACGGAAACGGGCCGGATCGAAAGACCCGGCCCGCAACGCTTATTCGACGATTTCCATCCAGCGCGACGCGTGCACGTTCTGGATGTTGTCCTCCCAGCCCTTCAGCTTGTCGGACACCAGGCTGAGGGAGCCGTAGTAGAGAAGCGGGATGAAGGGCAGGTCGCGCATGAACATCGCTTCGGCTTCCTTCAAGATCGCCGCGCGTGCCTCCAGATCGGTGGTCGCCGCAGCTTCATCCATCTTCGCGTCGTAGTCCGGGTTGTTGTAGTTGGCGTAGTTGAAGCCGTCATTGTCGCTTTCGACCATGAACAGGAAGTTCTGCGGATCGGAATAGTCGCCGATCCAGCCGGCACGGGCGATGTCGAAGTCGCCTTTGTCACGCAGATGCGCGTAGTGCGAGGCAACATCGGTGTTGAGCATCGACACTTCGACGCCCAGCGGCTTCCACATGTCGGCAATCGCCACGGCCGTGTTTTTGTGGTTCTCCGATGTGTTGTAGCGGATCTCCACCTTCAGCGGGTTGTCCGGGCCGAAGCCGGCGCCTTTCAGGAGGTCGATGGCCTGCTCCTCGCGGTCGATCATCGACGCGTCCATGTATTCGGCGAAGGCCGGTTCGCCGTAATTGCCGATGCCCGGCGGCACGAAGGAATAGGCCGCAACCATGGCACCGCCCCAGATTTCCTCCGCGAGGAAGTCGCGATCGATCGCCATCGACAGCGCCCGACGGACCTCGGGAATGCCGAGCGCCTCGTCCTTGTGGTTCACGGCGTAGTAGTAGTTGCCGAGATACGGCGCGACGCGGAACTGCTCGCCAAGCGTTTCGCGCATGAAGGCGATCTGCTCGGTCGGCGCGTCATTGTTGGAGTGAAGCTCGCCGGCCTGGAAACGCCGTAATGCCGCACCGCGATCCTCGGTCGGATAGAAGACGACCTTATCGATCTTGATGTTGGCCGCGTCGTGGAAGTTGGGGTTCTTGGTTACGACGACCTTGTCGTTCGGGGTGAACTCTTCCAGCACATAGGCACCGTTCGACACCATATTGCCCGGCCGAACGAAGTCCGATCCGTGTTGTTCCACCGACCCAGGGTGCATAGGCAGCCCCGTTTGGTGGGTCAACAATTCGATGAAATATGGCGTCGGCTGTCCGAGCGTGATCTCAAGGGTTTGATCGTCGACGGCGCGCGCACCGATCGATACCGGTTCCGCTTCGCCCTTGTTGATTGCCTCGGCGTTTTTGATCGGGAAAAGGATGTTGGCGTATTTGGCGCCGGTCTCAGGCGTCATGATCCGCTGGAAGGCGAAGACGAAGTCGCCCGCCGTTACGGGATCGCCATTCGACCACTTGGCGTTTTCGCGCAGTTTGAACGTGTAGGTCGTGCCATCGTCGGAGACGGTCCAGCTTTCCGCCACACCGGGAACAACCTGGGCCTTGGCGTCGTAGACAACGAGCCCTTCGTAAAGATCACGAAGGATATGGGCTTCGTAGACCGTTGATGTCTTGTGGTGGTCGAGCGTTTCTGGGTCGCCGGTATTGCCGCGATGATAAACGACCTCGGCGCTGGCAAGGCTCGCGCTCATCATCACCGCAAGCGCCGCCGCACTCGCAACGCGAAGCGTCTGTCTAAACATGTTCGAACCCCTCTATTGAATTGCCGGTCATGCCGGCTTGCAACCGATGCTAGACCCATGGTGCGCGACCGGCAATGGGGTGCCCCAAGGGCACGCCGGTGAAAATTTACAGGTCCGAGGGATGCGAAAAGCACAACCAACACCCTTTCGATAGGATGAGGAGGGACTTAGACTGGTCCGCCTGAATGATCGGGGAATTCAATGCGAGTCATTATTGCCGGCGGTGGCATCGGCGGATTGGCGGCGGCGCTTAGCCTTCACGAGCGCGGCTTTGAACCGCTGATTTTCGAGCAGTCGAAACATGTGCGTGAACTGGGCGTGGGTATCAATACGCTGCCGCACGCGATCAAGGAGCTGGCGGCGATGGGCCTGCTCGATGATCTCGACCGGGTCGCCATCCGCACGCACGAACTGATCTATCAAAACCGCTTCGGTCAGACGGTCTGGCAGGAGCCGCGCGGCATCGACGCCGGCTTTGATGTCCCGCAATTCTCTATCCATCGCGGTCACTTGCAGATGGTTCTTTATAAGGCGGTACAGGAGCGTATAGGGCACGACGCCGTCACGACGGGTCACCGGCTCATTCAGTTCGAACAATCCGATGACGAGGTCACCGCGATCTTCGAGGTGCGGCAAGACGACGGCACGACGCAGGAGGTCTCCGTCACCGGCGATGTCCTTATCGGCGCCGACGGCATTCACTCCGTCACGCGCGCGGCGTTCTATCCGGGCGAGGGTCCGCCGACCTGGAACGGCATCATGCTGTGGCGCGGTGCCGTGGAGTGGAAACCGTTCCTGACGGGACGATCTATGGTGATCGCCGGCGGAATGGACGCCAAGTTGGTGCTTTATCCGATCTCCAATTCTGTCCCCACACCCGGGAAGACGTTGATGAATTGGGCGGTCGCTTATCGCATGGGCGACGGTTCGACACCGCCACCCCGGCGCGAGGACTGGAGTCGGCCGGGCAAACTCGATGAACTGATGCCCCTGGTCGACGGCGTGTTTACGCTCGACGTGCTCGATCCGGTGGCGCTCATCAAGGCAACGCCGGAATTTTACGAGTATCCCATGTGCGACCGCGATCCGGTGGAGCGCTGGAGCTTCGGTCGCGTGACGCTTCTGGGAGATGCCGCGCACCCCATGTATCCGGTCGGATCGAATGGCGCGTCGCAGGCGATCCTCGACGCTCGGGCGCTTGCACGTCATTTGGCGAACTTCGACAGTCCCGTCGGCGCGCTTCAGGCCTATGACCTGGAGCGTCGCCCGGCGACCGCGGAAATCGTACGCACCAATCGCGGCGGTGGCCCGGAGCGCGTCATCGATGTGGTCGAAGCGCGTGCGCCGGATGGCTTTGAGCGGATCGAGGACGTCGCGACCCACGCCGAACTGGAAGCGATCGTCAAGGGCTACCAGGCGATGGCCGGGTTCAGCCGTGATCAGGTGAACCGCTGACGAACCGCCGTCAGCAAAGGTTAAACCGACAGATACCTGTCTCGCAGCTCCGACTCTGCTGCCAGATCGGCGCTTGTCCCTGACCACACGATCCGTCCCTTCTCGATGATGAGATGGCGGTCGGCCAGGCGCAGCAGCGCGTCGATGTTCTTGTCGATTACCAGGATCGAAAGTGCCGCGGATTTCAGGCCGTGCAGACAAGACCAGATCTCCTCGCGCACCAGCGGCGCCAGACCCTCGGTCGCCTCATCGAGGATAAGGAGCCGAGGATTGGTCATCAGCGCGCGGCCGATGGCAAGCATCTGTTGCTCACCGCCCGATAGCTGACTGCCCAAATGACTGCGCCGCTCCGCAAGGCGTGGGAACAGGCCAAAGATCCGATCCAGGGTCCAGCGGCGTCCGTCCCCATGTCGATTGGCGGCCGTCGCGACCAGGTTCTCAACGACCGACAGGTTGGGAAACACTTGCCTGCCCTCCGGCACCAGACCGATACCGGCCTGCGCAATCCGATAGCTGGGCAGGCCCGACACGTTCCGGCCGGCAAAGTGGATGGCGCCTGCTTTCGGTCTCATCATGCCGATGACGGTCTTGACCGTCGTGGTCTTGCCCATGCCGTTGCGCCCGAGCAGGGTCACGACTTCGCCCTCGGCGATATCGAGATCGAGCCCGAACAAGACCTGGCTGTCGCCGTAGGCGGCTTCGAGATTGGAAACCGAGAGGAGGGCCGTCATGCCGCGTCCTCGCCAAGGTAAGCCGCGCGCACGTCGGCATTCGCCCGGATGGCATCGGGCGTGTCCGTCGCGATGGCGCGGCCGCCGACTAGCACGGTGATGCGGTCGGCCAGCGCGAAGACGGCCTGCATGTCATGTTCGACCAAGACGAGGGTGCGCTCGCCGGCGAGGTCTTTCAGGAGCGCGACCATGCGCGCTGTTTCTTCGTGCCCGGTCCCGGCCATGGGCTCATCGAGCAGAAGCACCGAGGGTGCGAGTGCCAGCGCCATTGCCAGTTCGAGCGCGCGCTTTTCGCCATGCGCCAGCGTGCTCGCGATGGTGCCCGCCCGTTCGGCGAGGCCGACGCGGATCAGGGCTTCCATGGCTGCTTCATTCAGCTCTGTCTCAACGGCGGCGCGCCCGATCATGCGGGAGTTCCCACCGCGATGAATTTGAACGGCCAGCGCGACGTTTTCGAGGACGGAGAAGCCGGGAAGCACATTGGTGATCTGGAACGAGCGGGCCAAGCCCAAATGCGGTCGCTCATGGGCGGCGGTGTCGGTAATGTCGGCGCCTTTGAAGAGGACATGGCCGCCGTCGGGCGTCAACTCGCCGGACAACTGTCCGATCAGCGTGGTTTTGCCGGCGCCGTTGGGGCCGATGATGGCGTGACACTCGCCAGGCATGATGTCGAGAGACAGGTCGTCGGTCACGACGAGGGCGCCAAACGCCTTGCTCAAATTGCGGATCGACAGGACCGGATCAGTCATTGCGCCCGATGCTCCTCAAGAGAGCCGAGAGGCCGCCCGGCGCGAAATAGACGATCAAGATGAGCAGCGGCCCGAAGATCATTCGCCAATGGATGGTCCAGTGGGAGAGGATTTCCTCCAAGGCCAGGAAGGCGGCCGCCCCCAGGATCGCGCCATGCAGGGTGCCGATGCCGCCGAGCACCGCCATGATGATGAATTCGCCGGAACGCTGCCAGGTCATGTAAGCCGGGCTGACGAACTCGGCGTGATTGGCAAGGAGCGCTCCCGACACGCCGGCGATCATCCCGGCAATCACATAGGCGACGAGACGAAAGCGAAACGGATCGGCGCCCATGGCGATCATCCGCCGTTCGTTCTCCTTGCAGCCGCGCAGAACGCGCCCGAAGCGCGATCCGACGATTGACCGGCAAATGAGATAAGCTGCCAGAAGCACCGCCAGGACGACATAGTAGAAGATGAGCCGGTCGGCGAAGAGCCCGGTGCCGAAAAGCGTGTTGCGGGTCCACAATGTCAGCCCATCGTCGCCGCCATAGGCCGACAGGCTGGTCGCCGTGAAGAAGGCCATCTGGCCGAACGCCAGCGTGATCATGATGAAGTAGACGCCCCGGGTTCGAAGACAAATCGCGCCGGTGACGGCGGCGAACAAGGCAGCCGCGACGATGGCAACCGGAAAGGAAAGGGCGGCGTCGTTCATCCCGTGTGAGGCGAGGATGCCGACAGCATAGGCGCCGATGCCGACAAAGGCCGCGTGGCCGAACGAGACCATGGCGCCATAGCCCAGGATCAGGTCGAGACTGACGACGGCGATGGCGAAGATCATCATGCGCGTGGCCAAAGTCATCAGCCAGCTGGCGTTCGCAAGATCGGCCATCACCGGGAACGCGATGAGCACGCTGAAGATGATCGCCGGGACAACTATGCGCGGCCCAAGACGATCGGTTGCCGCCGGCGCTGCTGCCTCGGCCACGCTCAGCCGCCCTTCGCCGGAAAGAGGCCGGCCGGCCGGAAGAACAGCACGGCGGCCATGAGGACATAGATCAGCATGGAGGCGATTGCCGGCCCGATTTCATTTGCCGCCGCAGGAGGAAAGGCCAGTTTCATGATGTCGGTCATGAAGGAGCGTCCGAGCGTGTCGATGAGGCCGACGATGATCGCCGCAACAAAGGCGCCACGGATTGAGCCGATGCCGCCGATGACGATGACGACGAAGGTGAGGATGAGGAGGTTATCGCCCATGCCCGGTTCAACCGAAAGGATCGGCCCGACCATGATTCCGGCAAACCCAGCGAGCATTGCACCGAAAGCGAAGACCAGCATGAAAAGCTGACGGATGTTGACGCCCAGCGCGGCCACCATGGGCGCATTCGTCGCGCCGGCGCGCACCAGCATCCCAGCCTTCGTTCGCGTCACGAGAACGTAGAGCAAGACGGCGACCGCCAACCCGGCGCCGATGATAGCCAGCCTATAGACCGGGTAAAGGAGCCCATCGACGAGGCGGATCGAGCCGGAGAGGGTTTCCGGGATCGGGTAGAAGAGGGGCGCAGCACCCCACACAAAGCGCACGCCTTCGTTCAGGAACAAGATGACGCCGAAGGTGGCCAGCACCTGGGCCAGATGATCGCGGTCGTAGAAATGCCGCATCACCAGGAATTCGAGCACCAGGCCGCACAAAAGGGATCCACCGAGCGCGAGGAGGACGGTCAGCAGGAAGTTGCCGGTCCAGGCATAGGCGACGGCGGCGAGATATGCGCCGACCATGTACTGGACGCCATGGGCCAGATTGATGAAATCCATGACGCCGAAGACCAGCGTCAGGCCCGCCGCGATCAGGAACAACAGAACGCCCAATTGCAGGCCGTTCAGGGATTGAACAAGCAAAAGCGTGGTGTTCATCAGCCCGCCCCAGGGCAGCGTAAGCGGACGCGCCAATGGCGCGCCCGCGCTTGTGGTTCGGCTAGCCTACATCGGGCACTTGGCGGCGTATGAATCACCCCAATCGTCGAAAACCTTTTCGACCGGCTCCGTGACGTATTTGCCGTCTTCGGTCTTAACCGCCTTCACCAGCCAGAAGTCCTGAATGGGGAAGTGATTGTTGTTGTAGGAGAAGTCGCCGCGCACGGACTGGAAATCGGCTTCCTTGAGCGCCGCGCGCACGGCGTCCTTGTCGGAAAGGTCGCCACCGACCTTGCCGATCGCGCTGTTGAGCAACAGGCCGGCGTCATAGCCCTGCGAGGCGTAAAGCGCCGGCGTGTAGCCATACTCTGCTTCGAATGCTGCCACGAAGGCGTTGTTGGCCTCGTTGTCGAGCAACGGCGAATACTGGGTCGACGAGAACATGCCGAGCGCTGCGTCCTGCGTCGCCGGCAGCGTCGTCTCGTCGACGGTGAACGCCGACAGGAAGGGGATGCTCTCCGTCAGACCGGCCTGCTGGTACTGCTTCACCAGGTTCACGCCCATGCCACCCGGCATGAAGGTGAAAAGCGCATCCGGCTTGGCGTCAGCGATCCGAGCCAACTCGGCCGAGAAATCCAACTGACCGAGCTTGGTATAGACCTCGTCGACGACCTCGCCGGTGAACTGGCTCTTGAAGCCGGCAACCGAGTCCTTGCCGGCCTGATAGTTCGGCGCCATCAGGAAGACCCGCTTGAAACCGGTGTCCTCGGCATATTTGCCCATCACCGCGTGCACCTGGTCGTTCTGCCACGAGGTGGAGAAGAAGTAGGGGCTGCAGGCCTCGCCAGCGAAGGTGGAGGTGCCCGCATTGGTGCCGATCAGGAACGTCTCCGACTGCGTCACCGGCTTGAAGACCGCTTGCAGGATGTTGGAGAACACGATGCCGACAACGAAGTCGACCTGGTCACGCTCCAAGAGCGCCTTAACCCGCTCTAGCGCCACATCCGGCTTCAACTCGTCGTCCACGACCTCGACCTCGGCATCCAATCCGCCGAGCTTGCCGTCGTTCTGCTTGACCGCCAGCATGAAGCCGTCGCGCATATGCTTGCCGAGAACGGCCGGCGGACCCGACAAGGTCGCCATGAAGCCAATCTTGACGCTTTCCGCCATCGCCGTCGTTGCGCTAAGTGCCAACGCCGAAGCCAAGCCGAGCGCCGCAATTCTTGTGTTGAACATGTCGTCTCCCTCGTTACTCCGCAGCGGAACTGGGGTCGCGCGCGGCGATTTCCTTTAAGCCTAAAACAATTTCATTGTAGGCGGGCCTGTCCAAGCCCGTCAACGCACATTCGCGTCTTGAACGACGGGGATCAAGGGCGCCGACGGTTCAGCTAGAGGGATCGCCAGACGTGGCGGCGGATTGTATGCTCGATCCGCTACCCGACATGAGGGAGAGACTCATGACCAACTGTCGAAACATACATGCTCGCCGCTTGCTCGTTGCAGCATTGCTTCTTTTGCCCGCCAGCTTCCACGCATCAGCAGCGCTGGCCACAAAGCCGATGTTGGCGTTGATTGCCGCGCCGATGTACAGCCGGGCTGGAGACTGTGAGGGTGCCAAAGCGCAAATCAATGACCGCACGTTGTGCCTTGGCAAGGGACAGGTGCTCGAACAAAAAGTCGATGAAAAGACCTGTCACGAGATGCGTGGCCAAGTGCTTCGGGTCGATGACGCGGATGTGTGTGTCGTCGAGTCGCGGAAGTGACAAAGCGAGGCCGCTGTCTGTGCGGGCGAACGCGTTGGGAGTATCGCGGCGAGGCGAGATGGGCCTGCTACTGTCATTGCGATGATTGCCGGCGCAACTGCGCGGCTCCTGTGGTCGCTTGGTTCGGCGTGCCGATCGAGAATTTCACATGGGTGGGAGATCCGCCGAAAACGCTGGAAAGCGCCAAGGGCGTAAGGCGACACTTCTGCGAGACGTGCGGTTCGCCGATGGGATTTGAAGCGGACCATTACGCCGGCGGAATGCACCTCTATGCCGCCACATTAGAAGACCCTGAAGACTTTAAGCCAACGTTCCACGTCAACTACGAAAGCCGGCTTCCTTGGCTTCAGATCGATGACGATCTTCCAAAGTATGAAGGCACGATGCTTCAGGCACCGGAGGCGTTATGGGGCTACGAAACGAAATAGGTGCGGTTTGCCGGGCGCTGAACTCAGCTCTTCGATCCGCGTGTTCCATCTGATATGAGCCGCGGTGTCTGACCACTCCTCGGAGACCTTTCGAATGATCAAGCTGATTATGTGTCTGCATCGGCGCCAGGACATCACCCGTGAACAGTTCCAGGACTATTGGCTGAATAAGCACGGACCCTTCTTTCAGAAGAACGCTGCGATCATGCGGTCGAAGCGCTATGTGCAAAGCCATACGATCGACAGTCCCTTGAACGACGGCATGCGGGCGTCCCGGGACATGCAGCCCGAATTCGACGGCGTGGCCGAGGTATGGTTCGAGTCCGAAGAGGATCTGATGGAGGCGATGTCGACGCCCGAGATGGAGAAGCTGAGCGCCGAGCTTTTGGCGGATGAAGCCACGTTCATCGACCATTCCCGGTCGTCGGCGTTCATCGTTCGCGAGCATGAGTTTTAGGGCACGCCTCGGCGCCGAAACTCAATGTGCACGGCTTGATCTCGGAGGACCACGATGACCGGTGAAACGGAAATCACGCCGGAGGAGATCGTAAGCTTTTGGTTCCCCGACGGTCCCAATCCCGAACTGAAGCAGCATATGGACTTGTGGGTCTGGCGCATGCGCGGCGGCGCGAATGACGAGATATTGGCAAAATACTCAGACGTCACCGCGCGCGCGGCAGAGGGCGCGTTCGACGGCTGGGCCAGCACTCCAACGGGACGGCTCGCTCTCATCATCCTGCTTGACCAATTTCCGCGAACCGTTTGGGCCGGCAGCGAAAAAGCCTATGCGCAGGACCCAAAAGCGCTAGCCCTATGTCTTGAAGGATTGGACAACGGCCATTTCGAGGCTCTCGAAAACGCTTGGTACAAGACGATGTTCAAAATGCCCCTCGAACATTGTGAGTGTGCCGATCACCTGGCCAACCTCGATCGCGCCATAGAAATTGCCGATCGCCTCGTCGAAGAAGCGCCGAAGCATTTGAAAGACGCCTACGCCTTTGCCGCCGGGCAGCCCAGGAAACATCGCGCGGTCATTGCCAAGTTCGGGCGCCATAGTCATCGCAACCCTGTCCTGGGGCGCGTCTCAACGCCGGAAGAGATGGCCTATATCGAAAAAGGCGATTTCCCCCACGAGGTGAAGCTGGATTCGCTGCCGACGTCTTAGCTTGATGCGCGCCTTGGGCTGAATGCCGTGGCTCTAGCGCATGTTCCCAAAAAAGCCTGTCCCCGCGAAGGCGGGGGCGGTTCTCGGACAAGAACATGCTCAAAATCAAAGAGATAGATTCATATTCGGTGACTCAACTTTCACCGAAAATGATCTAGTTCTTCACGATCCACTGCTTGAACTTCTCCTCCACCGAACCGCAATCGGCGTAGATCAGGTCGCGTGACATGAAGGGGCCGGCGGCAATGCTCGTCGGTGCGACGACAACGCATTTGGATGGGTCGCTGCCAATCCGGATTTCCTTCGATGCGGCGTCGTAAACGAATTTCTGCGCGGGCGCGTCGCTAATGCAATCGAGGAGGCCGAAGGGCCATTCCGCATTGTCCGGATCGCTGAGCGTCATGCATTTGCCTTCGAAAGGCACGGATCGGATTTGACCGCTCGCGTCGTCGTAGGAAAATTGCGTGTCCGTGACACCGCGTGACGCCGGTTTGCAGGAGTGCGACTGCAAGGTTTCGGCAAATCCTCGACCCTCGGTGTCAATGCACCATCCAAGCTTGTCTTTCTCATCGAGGTTGTCGGCGAGGTAGATGACAGGTGTCCCCGACTGGAGAACCGGCGCTTCGGCAAAGGCGGCGCTTGCCCCACAGCAGGCGATGATCGTTGCCGAAAGCAGGGATGGTCTGAGCATCTGCGGTACTCCTAGCAGTGCGAAGGTGGTGGATCGCGCCAGCTTATCGCGTTTGGCACGCTTGACAATGTTCTATTTTCGTTCTCAATTCTGGCGATCTTTCCGCCACGCGACGGGATGAGTATTGATCAGTGGATGCGATGAACAAGGAGCACTTAGATGCAAGTTGCGCAAGCTCTTCTGTCGGCGTTCGCGTTGGGATGGCAGCAGCACCCAGAGATTGCGTATAGATGGCGCGATGCGTCAGTTCGCGCCATGAGACTCACAGGGTGTACGAGCCTGGTGATGGCAATCCAGGACATGGGTTGGCTAGACGCGATGCTTCGGAGCATTGAGGACGAGTTCGCTGCCGCCACGCGCAGTGAGCCTGAGGAGATCGATTTGAGCGTCAACTTCTTCAGATACATGTCCGAACTTTGGGTATCCGCTGCCTATGGGGCTTGCCGCGTCCTGAAGAATGCAGGCCAAGTCGATGACATATGCAAGGTTGAGCGACGACTCAAACTCGTTCGAGTGCCGCTGTTCAAATATGAGATTGCAGAAGATAGGCGTCTCGACGCGCCATTGACGCTCATGGCAACTCCGCCAAACCATGACAGCAGCGATGTGTCTCTCTACGACCCTAAGGATCCGCACCGGTCGATCATCCAAGCAAGAGCAATGGCGCAGGATGGGTCGATGTCCTGGAACGTCGTTGATGTCAAAGAACGCGAGTCGCTGTGGGTGTGCAGGCGCGAGTTGTCGGATGAGTTGTTGGCGGTGCTTGAAGCTGAAACATCGGAGGCTATGCGATGACGCACTCAGCTGTGCCGGTTTTTGTGCGGGGTCCGTATGCCTTCTGTTCCGGTACTTCCGTCATATCCGCTTCAATATAACGCGGCAATCTTTGAAAAACGTTGGCTGGGGAACCTGGATTCGAACCAGGACCGACGGAGTCAGAGTCCGTTGTTCTACCGTTAAACTATTCCCCAAGCGGACGGTGCGGGCGCTATAGCCTATCGCATGGGGTGCCGCAAGGCTTGGCCGCCGCGCCTTGCCCCACATCGCCTTTGTCTCCCGCGAGCGCTTCCGCCATAGTGCGGCGTTCAAAATCTGGGGGAATCGCCAAGACCATGAGCGCCGACATCGATTACTATTTCTGCCTGATCTCACCGTTCAGCTTCATGGGTCTCGCCCGGCTTCGCGACTATGCCGGGCAGGCCGGCTCGACCATCCGCTATAAGCCGGTGGACCTACCGAAGCTCTACGGGGAAACGGGGACCCTGCCGCTCGCTCAGCGCCCCCAGGCCCGCAAGGACTATCGCTTCGTTGAGTTGGAGCGCTGGCGCAGCAACCTCGCCCTTGATCTCAATGTCGCGCCGAAATTCTTCCCAGCCGACGAATCCTTCGCCGCGCGGGTCGTCGCGGCGGCGATTGCCGAGGATCACGATCCGGGCGACCTCTGCCAGGCCCTTCATGAAGTGGTGTGGATCGACGAACAGGATATCGCCGATCCCGACACCGTCGCGAAAACCGTTGCCCAGGCCGGCTATCCCGAAGATCTGCTCGATGCCGCCAAGGGCGAGGAGGCAGACGCGGCGATTGCGGCCAACACCGCCGAGGCTGCGGCGCGCGGCGTCTTCGGCGTGCCGACCTACATCATCGAGGACGAGCCCTTTTGGGGACAGGATCGTCTCGACTTCGTCGCCCGAAAGCTCGGTCTGAGGGAATGACAGCATTCCAAAAGAGGCGACTTCCGCAACGCCATCTTCGCTGCTACCATCGTCGCAACTGACACTTGATGTGCGTGCGCCAGGCGCGACACCCGCGACAGGCGCGCACGGGTTTGGTTTTGATGTCGATTGAGTCGACGGGGTCTGGCCCGTCGGACTCCGCTTCGGGGTCCGGTCGGCGCCAGGAGAACAATCATCGGGCGCCAAATTCAGCCGGTTCCGGGGGGCATCGGCAAAGCCATAACGGCTATTCCGGCAAGCCCTATGCCGCGCTCGATTTGGGCACCAATAACTGCCGTCTTCTCATCGCGGAGCCGCTGCGCCGCAGTTTCCGGGTGATCGACGCGTTCTCGCGTATCGTGCGCCTGGGCGAAGGGGTGTCGCTTACGGGGGCATTGTCTCAAGACGCCATGGATCGCGCCGTCGGGGCCTTGAAGGTCTGCCGCGACAAAATCAAAAGCCGCAATGTCGGTCGGGCGCGGATGATCGCGACGGAAGCCTGCCGGATTGCCGAGAACGGCGCCGAGTTCCTCGACCGGGTCAGGTCCGAGACCGGGCTCGATCTGGAGATCGTCGATCGCGAGACCGAGGCACGGCTGGCGGTCTCCGGTAGCGCCTCGCTCATCGACCGGAATGCGGACGGCGTGCTGATCTTCGACATCGGCGGTGGCTCGACCGAACTGGTCTGGCTCGACATGCGCGAGCAGCGCGGCCGCAGTCCGCTCAGCGCCCATAACCGGATCGCGGGATGGACATCCTTGCCGCTGGGTGTCGTCAAACTTGCGGAAACCTTTGGCGGCGTGGACGTGACGCCTGAAGTCTTCGAGGCCATGGTCGACGAGACGTCGCGCCATCTTCACGACTTTTCCGCCGGCCAGGCGGCATCGGATGCCATCAACGGCGACGCGAATGTCCACCTTTTGGGCACATCCGGAACAGTGACAACGCTGGCCGGCGTGCTCCTGGGATTGCGCCGATACGACCGGCGCAAGGTCGATGGGTCCTGGCTGATGCGCGATCACATGCGGCAAATCACGATGGATATGGTCGGCTGGCCTTACGAGAAGCGTCGGTCCAACGGGTGCATCGGACCGGAGCGCGCCGACCTGGTGCTGCCGGGTTGCGCGATCCTGGAGGCGATATTGCGGACCTGGCCCTGCGAGCGCCTGCGGGTCGCCGATCGCGGTCTGAGAGAAGGCATGTTGACCATGCTGATGGCCGAGGATGGTGTGTGGCGCCGTCCCAATGACCGGCCGCGACGGCGCCGCCGTCGTCGGCGGCGGCGCGGCGGGAAGGGCGGCCATATCGCGATGGCGCCGCAGGGCGGGAACGCTTGACCCATGCCCGGCGGCCGCCGTTCCCGGCCCGGTGGCCGCGACCTGAAGCAGCGCGTGCGCACCGCGCGGGGACGCAAATCGGCGTCGACCCGATGGCTGCAACGGCAAATCAATGATCCCTATGTCGCCGCCGCTAAGGCAAAAGGCTATCGGTCGCGCGCCGCGTTCAAGCTGATCGAACTGGATGAGGCGCATGGGCTGTTGCGGCCCGGCCTGCGCGTCGTCGATCTGGGTGCCGCACCTGGCGGCTGGAGCCAGATCGCCGCCGACCGCGTCGGGTCGACGGATGATAATCCGACGGTCGCCGCCATCGATGTGCTCGATATGGAGTCTGTTCCAGGCGTTCGCTTCGTTCAAATGGACTTCACGGATGCGGACGCGCCTGAACGCTTGAAGGATATGCTGGGCGGCCCGGCGGATGTCGTGCTCTCCGACATGGCGCCCAATACGACGGGTCACCGCCAGACGGACCACTTGCGCATCATGGCGCTGTGTGAACTCGCGGCGGATTTCGCCTTTGACGTTCTAAAGCCCGGCGGCGTGTTTCTGGCGAAAACCCGCCAAGGCGGCACCGAGGCGGACCTTCTGGCGCTGCTCAAACAGCGTTTCAAGTCGGTCAAACACGTCAAACCGGAGGCAAGCCGCGCCGATTCCGCCGAACTTTATCTGTTGGCGACCGGCTTCAAGGGCTAGACCCTATCGGGCTCTAATTGGATCAATTCTGTTTCGCGATTGGCGAGACGATCCGGTGGTGAAACGGGCGATGTGCGGTGTCGGCCCACCACGCGAGACCGGTTCGCCGCTGGGCGGCCGCCAATCGCAAACCCGAAGGGACGGGCGCTTTTGCGCCAATATCGGCGCGAAGTTTCTTCACCGTATCCCGATACGCTCTTCGACCCTTCGCTTGATCTTGTTACGAAACCGCTCCGTCAGAATGGTTCAATTAGAGCCCGATAGGGTCTGGACCCTCAGAAATCTGTTCGTCCTCTCTTTCGTGCCGGCGATGGCAATGGTAGGACACTGCGGCAACGCGACTCGGTGGTCCCGTTGCCGAGCCGCTTCCTGACAGCGAGAACGCCTCATGAAGAATGGTTCGGCCATATCTGCGTTGCCCATTTCTCTCACCTTCGATGATGTGCTTTTGAAGCCGGGTCGCTCGGAAATCCTGCCGGCGCAAACCGATCTGAAAACCCGGCTCACGCGATCGATCGGGCTGAATGTCCCGATCATCTCCTCGGCCATGGACACGGTGACCGAGGGGCGCCTGGCGATAGCCATGGCCCAGGCCGGCGGCATCGGCGTCGTGCACCGCAATCTTTCTCCCGAGGAGCAGGCGGAAGAGGTGCGGCTGGTCAAGAAGTTCGAGTCCGGCATGGTCGTGAACCCGGTAACGATCGGCCCGGACGAGACGCTAGCGGATGCGCTTGCCCTCATGGATCGTCATAGGATTTCGGGGATTCCGGTTGTCGACTCGAACGGTGCCCGGCGGCTGGTCGGTATCTTGACCAATCGCGACGTCCGCTTTGCCTCCAATCCGGATCAGCCCGTATCGGACCTGATGACGCAGGATCTGATCACGGTGCGCGAGGATGTCAGCCAAGACGAGGCAAAACGCCTGCTGCACCAAAACCGAATCGAGAAGTTGCTCGTCGTCGACGAGGACTATCGCTGTATCGGGCTGATCACGGTGAAGGATATTGAAAAGGCGCAGCTTCACCCGCACGCCGCCAAGGACGAGCAGGGGCGCCTCAGGGTGGCGGCTGCGACTTCGGTCGGTGAAGACGGCCTGGCGCGCGCCGAGATGCTGGTCGACGCCGAGGTGGACGTCATCGTCGTCGACACAGCGCACGGCCAGTCGGTTCGTGTGCTCGAAGCCGTCAATGAGATCAAGCGCTTATCGAACGCGGTTCAAGTCGTTGCAGGCAACGTGGCAACTGCCGAAGGCACCAAGGCGCTGATCGACGCCGGCGCCGACGCGGTAAAGGTCGGGATCGGGCCAGGATCGATTTGCACGACCCGCATCGTTGCGGGCGTTGGCGTGCCGCAACTTTCGGCGATCCTGGAAGCGGCTGAGGCAGCGCACAAGGTGGACGTGCCGGTCATCGCCGATGGCGGCGTGAAGTACTCCGGCGACATCGCCAAAGCGATCGCGGCGGGCGCGGACACGGTCATGGTGGGATCGCTCTTGGCCGGCACCGATGAAAGCCCCGGCGAGGTGTTCCTCTATCAGGGCCGGTCCTACAAGGCCTATCGCGGCATGGGCTCCGTCGGGGCGATGGCGCGGGGCTCCGCCGATCGCTACTTTCAGCAGGAAGTCAAGGACACACTGAAGCTCGTTCCGGAAGGCGTTGAGGGCCAGGTACCCTACAAGGGACCTGTGAACCAGGTGTTGCACCAACTGCTGGGCGGTCTCAGGGCGGCCATGGGCTACACCGGCGCACCATCCATTGCCAACTTCAAGGAACGGGCCGAATTCGTCCGCATCTCGCCCTCTGCGCTCCGTGAGAGCCATGTTCACGACGTGTCGGTGACCCGGGAGACGCCGAACTACCCAAGCCCCGTGTAAGGGGTGCCCGAATGCGCTTGGGTGGCCGCGCGGCGGCGGCGATCGATATTCTTGAAGACATCGAGACACGCCATCGGCCGGCCGGCGAGGCACTCAAGGACTGGGGCGTGTCGCACCGCTTCGCCGGGTCGGGCGACCGCGCGGCAATCGGCAATCTCGTCTACGACGCCTTGCGTAATCGTCTGTCGCTGGCCTGGGTCATGGGCGACGACTCGCCCCGATCCGCAATCCTCGGCGTGCTCGGGCGCGTGTGGGACCGCGATCTGGAGGTGCTGAAGACACAGTTCGCGGCGGACCGCTTCGCGCCCCGTCCACTCTCGGCAGGGGAATGCGTCGCCTATCGTACCGGTAGCCTTGACAGCGCGCCAGATTGGACAAAAGCCGATATTCCTGAATGGGTTTGGGTGGTTTTTGCAGACGGTTTCGAAGACGAGGCGGTTGTCGAAGGGCGGGGGCTCGCCGCGCGCCCGCCGCTCGACCTCAGGGTCAATACGCTCAAGGCGCAACGCGCCAAGGTGCTCGATGTCCTTTCACACGCTGGCGTAGTTGCCTGCGACATCGCTTCGAATGGTATGCGCATCGGGCCGACGAGCGGGCCGGATCGCCATCCCAACGTCCAGGCGGAGGCGGCCTACCAGAAGGGTTGGATCGAAATCCAGGACGAGGGCAGCCAAATTTGCGCCGAACTGGTGTTCGCGAAGCCAGGGGAGAAAGTTCTCGATTTCTGTGCCGGCGCCGGCGGCAAGACGCTGGCGCTGGCCGCCGCGCTCGATAATACGGGTCAGGTGTTCGCCTTCGACAGGGATCGCAAGCGTATGGCGCCGATCTACGATCGGCTGAAGCGGGCCGGCGTGCGCAACGTTCAGACCAAGGCGGGTGGCCTGGAGCAATTGGACGACCTTGTCGGCAAGATGGATCGCGTCTTGGTGGATGCGCCGTGCTCAGGGTCCGGCACCTGGCGCAGAAAGCCTGAGACCAAGTGGAAACTGACCTCCAAGTCGCTCGAAGCCCGGATGAGCGAGCAGGACACCGCGCTCGACGAAGCCGCGCCCTTCGTTCGTCCGGGCGGCTATCTCTGTTATGTCACCTGCTCCGTGCTGCCGCAGGAGAACGAAGCGCGTGTCTACGCGTTTCTCGACCGTCAGGCCCAGTTCAGCCTGCTTTCGGCGGGCGAGGTCTGGGAAGAACTTTATGGCGCCGAAGGGCCAAAGCCCTGGTCGGCAGATGGTTGCACGGTGACACTGACCCCGGCCAGTACCGGAACCGACGGGTTTTTCTTCGCCGTCTTACAGCGCAACGACCCATCATAGGCCGGTGCCGCTACTGTGGCAGTGGACACTGCTCGTTGCGGAGCGGGGCAAGAGCAAAAAAGAACGGCCGCCTCGCCGTGTCACTCGGGATCGACAGTGGCGAGGCGGCCGGGTGTGGCCCGTGGCGTGATGGGACCTCAGGCCGGAGGCGCGTATGGTGCGATGTCGACGAAGCCGTTCGGCGCCGTCGGATCGACCCGGAAGTCCACCGGTGTCCGGGTCTTTTGCACGTTGCGGCGCGCCAGGTATTTCGCTGCCGCCGCGAAGGCGAGTTTGGGATAGAGCATCGGACTCCTAACGGAGTGATGCAGCGCGCTTAGGCCGAATTGCCGCCTCAGCACACCGTTTGCATAGTGAACCGCGTAAGAGTTGCGGATCGGCGTTGTCCAGTGCTCGGTGGTCAGCGAGATGTTCAGGCAGTCGTGATTGGTGACCCGATGCGGCGCGTTGAGCGGCCAGGTGAGCATTTCGCCCGGCTGCACGTCGAACGCGACGGCATGCTCGTCGAACCAGGGCTCGTAACCGATTTCCTCTTCGGTCTCGCCGAGAATGATCCCTTCCATCGACTCCTGGGGGAGAAAGGCGTTGGAGCGCGGGTAGACATAGACCCGCTTGGATCCGGCGATCTGCCAAAGCGACTGGCCGGGGATGTCCGCGTGATAATAGACCTGTGCGCCGGGTGAGGAGATCAAGATACCGAGCTTGTGGTTGAAGGTGTGGCCAAGGTGCGGCACGCGCTCTTCGATCTCAGCGAAGACTGCTTTCAGCAGTGCCTGATAGCGGTCGTCGATGTCGTGCGGCCGCCGCAGATTGATCCAAAAGCGACCGTTGCGAATCGCGTCGATCACCTGCTGGCCGGACAGATCGCCCTTTTCGCCTTCGCGCCAAAGATGACGGTCGCCTTGCTCGCCCATATAATTGATGTTGTAGCAATCACGTGGCGAACGATCGATGAGATCAGCAAGAGCGTCTTCACTGAACAAGGGATCGGTATGGAGCCGATGATTGAGGCACAACGGTTTTTTGCCCCAGTCATCGGCATTGCTTTCAGACCATGTGGTAAAGATTGAACGCGTTGACGCCATGTCCCGTATTCCTTGAGTACTTGTCGGCTTTGTCGAAACGTATCATCGTTTCTGGCGTTCATCATGCAGCGATGAATATAAACGCTAACAAAACGCTAAAATCGATCAATGGCCGTTAACCATGACGTGGCCGTCGCACGCAACGGCTTAAGGGTGCGGCTTGTCAGCGAACCAACATTGCGCCTATTCACGGTGGCATAGGATCGCCGGTAGCCCGGTGATACACTGGCTGGTTCGATGACGGGATTGATGGGCGGCTTCGATATCGACAACGCGTTCACCTGGGGCGCGGCGGTCGGGCACGTCTCCTATATGCTGCTCGTCCTGTCGATGATGATGCGCACCATGACCAAGCTGCGCATCATCGCGGTGTCGGCCGGCCTGACCTCCATGGCCTACGGGTTTTTCTGGCTGAACGATCCGGTCACAGTGTTCTGGGAGACCGTGTTCGTGTCGGTCAACCTGGTCCAGCTTCTCATCATCACCTATGAAAACCGCCACGCCACGTTCTCCGATGAGCAAAAGGTGGTGATCGAGTCGATGGTGCCAGGCAGCGATCGGCGCAACGCGCGCCGTATTCTCTCTCTGGGGTCCTGGCACGAGGCCGATCCAGGGACCGTGCTGATCGAAGAAGATCAGATGACCACGCATCTCATCCTCCTCGTTCGCGGGGCCGTTCAGGTCGAGCGCAACAGCAAGATCATCGGTGTGTGCGGCGAGGGCGATTTCCTTGGTGAGATCAGCTATCTCAACGATGTCGCGGCCACAGCGACGGCCGTCGTTGCCAATCACGTTCGGTATTTCTCGTTTGAGCGCGAAAGGCTAAGTGAATTCCTGAAACGCGATCCAGAACTGCGCCAGCGGGTTGAGGCGAGTTTCAACCGCAATCTGGTTGGCAAATTGGTCAAGACCAGCCACGCGGTGATGGCCAAACAGTCGGATTTCGAGGTCGATGTCGCGAAGGAGCCGCAGCAAGCCGGGGATTAGTCGGCTTGGCGCTTGCGCATTTCCTTGGCGTCGCCTAGCACTCGGGCGATGACCAAGGCCGCGACCGACACCGTTCTCATCATCGATTTTGGCTCGCAGGTCACCCAGCTGATCGCGCGCCGGGTGCGCGAGGCCGGTGTATACAGCGAAATCGTCCCGTTCCAGTCGGCCGCAGCCGCATTCGGGAGGCTCAGCCCGAAAGCGGTCATCCTGTCGGGCGGCCCCGCCAGCGTTGTCGACATCGGCACGCCGCGCGCGCCGGACATCGTGTTTCAATCGGGCGTTCCCGTGCTTGGCATTTGCTATGGCCAACAGACGCTGTGCCATCAGCTCGGCGGCCGGGTCGAAACGTCGGATCATCGCGAGTTCGGCCGCGCCTCGATCGAGGTCGTCAAGCCGTCAAGGCTGTTCGAAGGCGTCTGGTCGCCGGGCGAGGAGCATCCGGTATGGATGAGCCATGGCGACAAAGTTGTTGAACTGCCGGACGGCTTTGAGGTGTACGCCCGCTCGCCGGGCGCACCCTTCGCGGTCGCGGCCGACGAGGCGCGCGGCTACTACTCAATGATGTTCCACCCTGAGGTCGTGCATACGCCGGACGGTGCGCGGCTCTTGTCCAATTTTGTTCACGCCGTTGCCGGGCTTGCCGGAGATTGGACGATGGCCGCCTTCAAGGACCAGGCCATTGCCGATATCCGCGAGAAGGTTGGGGAGGGACGGGTGATTTGCGGACTGTCCGGCGGCGTCGACTCCGCGGTTGCCGCCGTCCTGATCCACGAGGCGATCGGCGACCGGCTGACCTGCATCTTCGTCGATCACGGGCTGATGCGGCTGAACGAAGCCGATGAAGTCGTGTCTTTGTTTCGCGGCCACCACAACATCCCGCTGGTCCATGTCGACGCGTCGGACATGTTTCTCACCGCGCTCGACGGCGTTGGCGACCCTGAAGCCAAACGCAAGATCATCGGCAAGCTGTTCGTCGATTGCTTCGAGGCGGATGCGAAGAAACTCGGTGGCGCCGAGTTTTTGGCCCAGGGCACGCTTTATCCCGATGTCATCGAAAGCGTCTCGTTCACTGGCGGTCCGTCCGTCACGATCAAGTCGCACCACAATGTCGGCGGCCTGCCGGAACGCATGAATATGCAACTGGTCGAGCCGCTACGCGAACTCTTCAAGGACGAGGTGAGGGCGCTCGGCCGCACGCTTGGTCTGCCCGACGTGTTCGTCAATCGCCACCCGTTTCCGGGGCCGGGCCTCGCGATCCGCGTGCCTGGACCGGTCAGCCGGGACAAACTCGATATCCTGCGAAAGGCCGACGCGATCTATCTGGAGGAGATCCGGGATGCCGGTCTCTATGACACGATCTGGCAGGCCTTTGCCGTTCTCTTGCCGGTTCAGACCGTCGGAGTGATGGGGGACAGCCGCACCTATGACCAGGTCTGTGCTTTGCGGGCGGTTACCTCCACTGACGGTATGACCGCTGATTTCTATCCCTTTCAGATGGAGTTTCTCTCACGCACCGCGACGCGGATCATCAATGAAGTCAAAGGCATAAATCGCGTTGTTTACGATGTGACGTCAAAGCCGCCCGGCACCATCGAATGGGAATAGGCCAGAGGTACTATCCGCGAATGCCGAGAGCATCAGTGCGTTTGAGCGGCCTGACGATTTCTGGACGGGTTGCGTGCCTTTGGGGTTGTGTCATAGAGACCGCGCTTCGCCCGCAGGGACCTGGCGACACGTGAGAACGCAGCGCATGGATCGAAAATCCCTCCACCGCAGGACGTGGAATCGGACACGCCGTATCGTCGTGCTGTCCACCGTCACCGCGCTGATCCTTGCTCCCCTTATCGTCGTCCTGACGCATGGGCCGGCAGCGCATGCAGCCGCCGCCTCGTGGACCGCGGAACATGCGGCGCACGGACATGACCTCGACCACGGTCACACCCATGACGAAGCGGAACACCCCCACCAAGGCGGATTGGTTGGGGGGCATAATCCCGCTGACCATGACCATCAGTTTCACGCATTGATCTGCCAGCCTACGAACACACTCAAACCACGTCCCGACAAGGTGCAATGTGCGTTGCGCGACGCCTGTCGAAACATGACGCTGGAAGGGCCGATGCGCCCGCCGCGCTCCGTCTGAACAGGTACGAGAACTGCGCCGGACCGGCGCCTCATCAGACTGTTCAGACAAGGATTATCCAATGACATCTCTACCGGCCGCGTCGCGCGGACGGGGGCGTTGCGCGCACCGCGCGTCGATGCTCCTGCTCGCTGTCGCGCTTTCCCTCGCCTGGGTCGAGGCGGCCGTCGCCCATGCCGTCACGCTCGGCGACAAAGGCTATATCCAGGAGGTCACGGGCGTTCACCTCATCCCGTTCCTGTATCTCGGCGCCAAGCACATGGTGACGGGGTATGACCACCTCCAGTTTCTCTTCGGCGTGATCTTCTTCCTTTATGGCTTGAAGCAGATCGGCATTTACGTCTCGCTGTTTGCCATCGGGCACTCGACCACGATGCTACTCGGCGTCGCTCTCGACTTCGGCATCTCGAGCTACATTATCGACGCCATCATCGGTTTTTCGGTGGTCTATAAGGCGCTCGACAATCTGGGAGCATTCCGGCTCTGGTTCGGCGTTCAGCCGTCGACGAAGGCCGCGACGCTGCTATTCGGCTTTCTGCACGGCTTCGGCCTCGCATCCAGGATCATCGATTACGACATCTCGCCGGACGGTCTTTGGCCAAACCTTTTGTCCTTCAATGTGGGCGTAGAGGTGGGGCAGCTCCTGGCGCTCGCGGCCATTCTCGTTGTGATGGGTCATTGGCGCGCGACGCCATCCTTCGCACGGCAAGCCTATGCCGTGAACGTCCTGATGATGACCGCCGGCTTCGCCCTGATGGGCCTTCAAATCACTGGCTATTTTGTGGCTGCTTGAGCGACAGGAGATCTGACATATGACCAACCAACCTTATGAAAACGCGGGCGCCGGGCACATCCTAGGCGTCAACGCCACTTCTAGCGGGCTCATTCGGGCGACACTTGGCTCCATGGCTGCCGCTCTTGCGATCTTGGTGCTGTTCTGGCTGCCGGCCGAGTATGGCGTCGATCCTACGGGGCTCGGTCGCGTGATGGGCCTTACTCAGATGGGCGAGATCAAGCAGCAGCTCTACACGGACGCCGCGACAGAAGACGCCGTTCTCGCCGCCAAGGCGGCTGCCGCGCAAGTCTCCGCCGATCCGGCTCTCATCGCGCGTCTTGATGCACTGGACGGCCAAGTCGCCGCCATCGCTGCCGCAGTCGGTGTTACGCCGCAACAGCCACAGGCACCGGCGGTCGTGGCACCGCGATTTGAAGCACCTGCGACGGCGGTCGCTGCCGTGCCAGAACCAGCGTTGCCGGCCTGGCGCGACGAAGTGAGCTACACGCTCGCCCCAACACAAGGCATCGAGATCAAGCTGGTGATGAACGAAGGCGCTCGCGCCGAATTCGCATGGACGGCCAACGGCTCGATCCTGAACTACGACACCCATGGAGACGGCAGTGGGCAGAAGATCACCTATGAAAAAGGGCGCGGCGTGCCAGACCAGACCGGGGAACTGGTCGCGGCCTTCACCGGCAATCATGGGTGGTTCTGGCGCAACCGTACCGACGAGCCGGTAACCTTCACCTTGCGCACCCGCGGCGACTATTCCCGCATGATAGCGCCCTGACCAAGCCTGCCGCGCCGACTGCAACCCGGTCGGCGCGGCATCGCACTCGACGGTTCATGTCAGCGTCGGCGGAACGCAGCTTTCTTTCCTCATGCTCGTTCCCTTTTGTTTGAATTGTGATCTCCACCACTCCACGAAACGCTCTAGCCGTGGCATGATACGATCATGCGGCGATTGGGGGCGTGGGGAATAGCGGGCTGGACATCCGGCGCCGCCTCGAACAGGGATGACGTCCAATGACCAGATTTCGTATCTCGCCTAAAGCCGTTGCAATAGCCGTCATTGCCGGGCTCGCCCTCGCCGGGCCGACGAAAGCGGATCACGAGCCCACCGATCCCCAATATTTCAAGGTGACCAACGTCGCCGATGACGACACCTTGAATGTGCGTGCTGAGCCGAACGCCTCATCGGCCATACTCGGAGAGCTGAAACCCAACGCCTTTCCGATCGAGATCTTCGAGCGGCAAGGCGATTGGGGTCGTATCGTTTTTCAGGAAGCCAACGGTTGGGTCTCGATGAACTTTCTGTCGCCGTTTGCCGTTCCGGTCGTTCCCGGAACGCGGCTGGCGTCGAGTTTGCGCTGCGGCGGTGTTGAGCCGTTTTGGTCCGTAGAGGTTATTGGCACAGATAAGCTGGCGTTCGAGGCTCTTGGCGGGCCTGCAATGACGCTCAACATCACGGAATCCGGCGCCTTTGAGGCTCGTCCCAACGCGGACTATGTCTGGGCCGAGGTCGACGGCAATCAGGCGGCTGCCTCCATCCGTCGGCAAATTTGCTCCGATGGCGCGAGCGACCGCGATTATCCCATGTCGATCGACTTTCTCATTCGCGGTGGCGGCGCGGCCTCGGCCCTTGAGGGGTGCTGCAACGTTCCCGTCTTCGAGAAATAGCGCACGGGCTTACTCGGCGCAGGTGACGCACCGTGTGGCGGCGGGATCGATCTCCAGGCGTTTGTCGGGGATCTCCTCGCCGCACTCGTCGCAATAGCCATATTCGTCGGGCTCGCTCTTAAGACGCGCCAGAGCGGTCTCGATCCGCTGAAGTTCGGCCGCGCGCTGGCGTTCCTGAGCCTGCGCCATGGCCTGCATTTGAAGTGCGTCCATCCGCGAGAGGCGGCCGACAGACTGTTGATCGAGGGTAACGGCGGCGCGTGACTCCTCCGAGATCGTGCGCAGGTCGTTAAGTTCCGCCTTGCGGTCCGTGAGGCGTTTACGGGCGAGCGCGATATCCTTCGGCATGGCTTTGCCTTATCGGGTCTTTTTGAGGGCAACCAACGATCATGCACGATCCAGAGTCTATCACTTCGGCGCCATGTTGCGCCAATCACCGGTGACATGCACTTGCTGTCGCAGTCTGTGCAAAGCGCTTGGTTTAGGTCCGCACGGCGGCTATATCATGCCCGCAATCTCGTTAGCGATCGGACAACGACGGCCGATTTGGTGGCAATCGATGGCAATGTGCTGGAAGCCATGTGGCCAAGGCTGCACTGATCGCACGTATTGAAGTTCCGAAACGGAGCCTTTGATGATTGTTCTGCTCATTGGATTGGCCATATTTCTGGGCATCCACAGCACGCGCATATTCGCCGAAGAGCGACGGACGGCATTTATCGCCGTTCGCGGCGAGGGCACCTATAAGGGGATATATTCGGTCGCGTCGTTGATCGGCTTCGCGTTGATCGTTTGGGGCTATGGCTTGGCCCGTGCCGAAGGCCCACCGCTGCTCTACGATCCGCCAGGCTGGACCCGGCACGTCGCCTACCTGCTCATGTTGGTATCGATGATCGCCTTTGCTGCATCGGGCGGATCGGGCAAGGCAGGGTACATCAAAACCGCGTTAAAGCACCCCATGCTGGTTGGCATCAAGGTCTGGGCGCTCGCTCACTTGCTCACCAATGGCGACCTCGCCTCAGTCATCCTGTTTCTCGCATTCTTGGCCTGGGCGGTTGTCGACCGCATCTCGGTCAAGAAGCGCGATACGGCGTCGCCGCCAGAAGCCCCTTTGATGTCCGTCCGTCACGACGTCATCGCCGTCGTTGGCGGATTGGTGGTCTATGCTGTGTTCTTGTTCTGGGCGCATGGGGCGCTTATCGGGGTGCCACTGGTCGCGCTATAGCTTTGTTGTTAGATGCGATTTATTGGTTTGGTGGCGGTTCGGCCTTGAATTCGCCCCACTGCGGCGGTTATCGAACGAACGCTGCACCGACCGACTCGTGGCACGGGGCAAAAAGGATTGATTGATCGGCATGTCGGACCAACTGCTCAGGGAAGTCGAAGAGGAACTCCGGCGCGAGCAGCTCAAGAAGCTGTGGGACCGTTACGGGGTTTTCTTGATCGGCGCGGCGGTGCTGATTGTCGGCGCGACAGCGGGTTTTAGGGGCTGGGAGGCCTGGCAGGCACGGCAGTCGGCAGATGCCGGCGACAAGTATCTGACAGCGATCGAGGCGGCACAGGACGACCGTTTTGCCGATGCGCAATCGGCGCTCACTGAGCTGGAGTCGAGCGGCGTGGGCGACTATGCGGTTTTGGCGCGACTGCGCGCGGCGGGCCTCAACGCCGAACGCGGCGATCGCGAGGGAGCCATCTCCGAGTTCGAGGCCGTGGCCACGGACAATGGGGTCGACCAAACACTGCGCGATTTGGCGACCTTGCGCGCCGCGCAGCTTTCCATCGAAAGCACCGATTACGACACGCTGAAGACGCAGGTTGAGCCATTTGCCGCGTCCGATGGTGTTTGGCGCCACTTCGCGCGTGAGATTTTGGGCCTGTCGGCCTACCGGGCCGGCAACGAAGACGCGGCGCGGACGTGGTTCGAGGCATTGACCGCAGATCCGCAGGCGCCGCAAAATGCCCGTGGTCGTGCCGAACTCGTTCTGTCCGTCATTGGCGGCGGTGATGGCGCTGCCGCGGCAGATGATGACAACCAGACGGAGACCCAGTGATGGCTTTGAAGGACTGGCCCATGCGTGTCTTCGCTCCGCTGCTGCTTGGTCTTGCCGTATCGGCGTGCGGCGGCGGTATCCCGAACCCGTTCGGCGAACGCGACGTCATCCTGCCGGGCGAGCGCAAGGCCGTGGTCTTGTCCGCGTCGGATGTCGATCCAGGCGTCCAGGAAAGCGTGGCGGTCTCGGTTCCGGCCGCGACAGCCAATTTCGACTGGTCGCAGCCCGGCGGTCCCGCCAGCAACGCACCGGGTCATGTGTCGTTTTCCGGTGGCGGCAACCGGATTTGGAAGACGGGGATCGCAAGTGTCGGCCGCAAGGGCCGCCCGCCGACGGCAGGTCCCATCGTCTATCAAGGGCGCATCTACGTGCTTGATGCTCAGGCCCGTGTCACGGCGCTGAACGCGGGGTCCGGCGGGCGTGCCTGGCAGGTGTCGCTGAAGCCTGAGAAAGAAGGGCGCCACGGAGCGACCGGCGGCGGCGTGGCGGCTGAAAGCGGCGTTGTCTATGCGGCGACCGGTTTCGGTACGGTTGCCGCCTTGAATGCCGCCAGCGGTCAGGTTCTGTGGCAAAAGGACCTTGACGCACCGGCGCGTAGCGCTCCGACGGTTAAGGACGGCACGATCTATGTCGTCTCGGTCGACAATGTCGTCTATGGCGTCAAAGCGGCAGACGGGACCGAGCTTTGGACGTATCGCGGCATCCCTGAGTCTGCGGGCTTTTTGACCTCGGCATCGCCGGCGGTGGCCGGTGGCAAGGTCGTGGTGCCGTTCACGTCCGGCGAGGTGATGGCCTATGATACGGCGAGCGGCGAGCCGGTCTGGGTGGACGCGCTGACCCGTTCGGCGCGGTATTCAGCCGTTTCAAGCCTGAATGACGTTTCCGCCCGACCGGTGGTGGCCGATGGCGTCGTCTATGCCGTCTCCGTGTCCGGACGCATGATTGCCGTCAAACTGTCGAACGGCGAGCGTTTGTGGACCCGCAATGTGGCGAGCGCCTATACGCCGGCCGTTGCCGGCGATGGCGTGTTCGTCGTCACCCTCGACGGCAATATGGCAGCGCTCGACCGGGCGACCGGCGAACCGCGCTGGGCAACGACCTTGCCGAAGGAAAAGCGCGAGGCCTGGGCCGGGCCGGTGCTGGCCGGCGGCAGCCTTTGGGCGGTCTCGACACAAGGACGTCTGGTCAGCGTCTCGCCGCAATCCGGTGCAGTGACCGGGACGCGTGCTGTCGGCGATTCCATGACCCAGCCGCCGATTGTGGCCGGCGGTCGCATGTATGTCTTGTCCAAGCAGGGGAATCTCGTCGCCTTGAACTAGGCGCTTGCTGCGCGCACGCTCATGTCCAGAATTGCGATTGTCGGTCGGCCTAATGTCGGCAAGTCGACGCTGTTCAACCGCTTGGCAGGGCGGCGCCTGGCATTGGTCGACGATCAGCCGGGCGTCACCCGCGACCGACGCGAGGCCGAGGCCACGATCGCCGGACATGATGTCGTCTTGATCGACACCGCCGGCTTCGAGGATGCGACCGACGAAAGCCTTGAAGCGCGCATGCGGGCGCAGACCGATCAGGCCATCGCCGACGCGCAGGTGACCTTGTTTGTCATCGATGCGCGCGCCGGCGTTACCGGCCTCGATGAAATCTTCGCGGATCATCTGCGCCGTGCCGGCGTGCCGGTTATCCTGATCGCCAACAAGGTGGAGGGGCGCGCGGCCGATGCCGGGCTGTTGGACGCCTACGCGCTCGGCTTCGATGCTCCGATCGCGGTGTCGGCCGAGCATGGCCTGGGTCTGGATGAGCTTGAGGCTTCGCTGGCGGAGATCTTGGATCCGTTGTCGGAAGACAAGCCGCACATCGATGCCGAGAGTACGGTGGCTGAGGACGACGATGACGCGGACGGACCACTGCACATCGCAATCGTCGGCCGACCCAACGTCGGTAAGTCGACCCTGGTCAATCGCCTGATCGGCGAGGACCGGCTTTTGACGGGGCCTGAGGCAGGGATCACCCGCGATACGATCGCCATCAACTGGACATGGCGCGACCAACCAGTCCGCCTCTACGACACCGCTGGAATGCGCCGCCGCGCCAAGGTGACCGAGCGGCTGGAAAAGATGTCCGTCGGGGATACGCTGAATGCCATACGCTTCGCGCATGTCGTCATCCTGGTGCTGGACATTGAGAGCCCGTTGGAGAAGCAGGACCTCCAGATCGCCGATCTGGTCGTGCGCGAGGGGCGGGGCCTCGTTCTGGCCGTCAACAAGTCCGACACGGTGTCTGATCTCGGCCCGATCCGCCGCGATATCGAGATCGAAACCGCAAGGCTCTTGCCGCAGGTGCGTGGTCTGCCGGTGCGTTTCATGTCAGCCAAGACCGGTAAGGGTGTCGAGAAGGTTCTGGAAGCAGCACTTGGCGTGTTTGAGACCTGGAACCGGCGCGTTCCCACCGCCGCGCTCAACCGCTGGCTCGACGACGCCTTGGCTGCACACCCGCCGCCGGCGCCGTCTGGTCGGCGGATCAAGATCCGCTACATCACGCAGCCGAAGGCCCGCCCGCCGACGTTCATCGCCTTTTGCTCACGTCCATCCGCGCTGCCGGCGTCCTATCAGCGCTATTTGGTCAACGGTTTACGTGAAACCTTCGATCTTGAAGGTGTGCCGATCCGCTTGACGCTGCGCAAGGGCGATAATCCCTACGCCGGCAAAGCTAATCGGTGAACGCGCCGTCCCGCTGGCGATAGAGCCGACCCGTTTCCTGCAGGGCAGGATCGACAAGCTTCATCAGGGCTGCCGCAACGTCCTCGGCCGGCGGCACGGTCTCCGGGTCTTCACCTGGCATGGCCGTGGCTCGCATCTTCGTGCGGGTCGCGCCCGGATCGAAGAGGTTCACCTTGTGCGGCGTCATTGCCAGTTCCTTGGCATAGGTGATGGCCATCGCCTCAAGGGCGGCCTTGGTGACCGCATAGGGCCCCCAATACGCGCGGATGTTGCGCGCGGCGCTGGAAGACAGGAACGCGACGCGGGCGGCGTCGGACTGGCGCAAAAGGGCATCCAGGGACCGGGTCAAGCGCCAGTTCGCTGTCAGATTGCTTGCAACAACATCATTCCAGTCGTCAGGTCCGACATGACTGAGCGGTGTCATGGGCCCCAGAATCGCAGCATTGGCGATCAAGATGTCGACCCGGCCGAAGCGCTCGTAGAGTGCCGCGCCGAGATTGTCGATTGCCGGGCCGTCTCGTAAATCCATGGGCACCAGCGTCGCGCTTCCGCCCAGAGCGCGAATGTCGTCGTCAAGCTCGGTCAATCCGCCTTCGGTGCGGGCAATGGCAACGACGTGCGCTCCACGTCGCGCCAACTCAAGTGCGGCGGCATGGCCGATGCCGCGCGATGCGCCGGTGACGACGGCAACGCGGTCGTCGAGACGAAAGTCTGTCATGGTGGCGGTCAGCCTGCTCCGGCCAACAACGACAATTGCCGGTTGCCCGGCGCGCCGTCGCCGTCGCGATCGGTCAGTGGCGTCGGGTATTCGCCGGTGAAGCAGTGGTCGGTGTATTGCGGATGCGCCGCGTCACGGCCGGCGTGGCCCATTGCCCGATAAATCCCGTCGATTGACAGGAAACCCAGACCGTCAGCGCCAATCAGCCGGCGCATGCCTTCGATGTCATGATTGGCGGCCATTAGTTTGCTGCGGTCGGGCGTGTCGATGCCGTAGAAATCGGGATGCGTGATCGGCGGACTCGCTAGAAGTAAATGAACGGCACTGGCGCCCGCGTCGCGCATCATTTGGACGATCTTCACAGACGTCGTGCCGCGAACGAGACTGTCATCGATAAGCACAACGCGCTTCCCGGCGACCTGGCTCCGATTGGCGCTATGTTTCAAGCGTACACCCAATTGGCGAATCTGCTGCGTCGGCTCGATAAAGGTGCGACCCACATAGTGGTTGCGGATGATGCCGAGTTCGAATGGGATGTCTGAGGCTTGGGCATAGCCGACAGCGGCGGGCACACCAGAGTCCGGAACCGGGATCACCACATCCGCTTCAATTGCGTGTTCGCGCGCCAGCTCGGCACCCATCTTCTTGCGAACGTCATAGACGCTATGTCCGCCGACGACGGAGTCCGGTCGCGCAAAATAGATGTACTCGAAAATGCATGGCCGCGACCGTTGGGGCGGGAAGGGGCGATGCGAGTGCAATCCGGCCTCGTCGATCACGACAACCTCGCCGTTCTCGACGTCGCGGACATAGGTGGCGCCGATGATGTCGAGCGCGCATGTCTCCGACGCTAGGATCCAGCTATCCTCCAACTGACCCAGCACGAGCGGGCGAATGCCAAGCGGGTCGCGCGCGCCGACGAGCTTCTTGTTCGTCATGGCCACCAGCGAGTAAGCGCCCTCGATCTGTCGCAGCGCATCGATGAATTTCTCTATGAACTGGACCCGTCCACTCTTGGCCACAAGGTGCAAGATGACCTCGGTGTCGGAGGTCGATTGAAAGATCGCGCCCTGTTCGACAAGATCGCGGCGCAGCGTGCGTGCATTCGTCAGGTTGCCGTTGTGGCAAACCGAGAAGCCGCCGGAAGAGAGTTCGGCGAAAAGCGGTTGAACATTGCGCAGCGCCATCCCGCCGGCCGTCGAATAGCGCACGTGACCGATCGCGCGACGGCCGGGAAGACCGGCAATGACGGAGGGTTTGGAGAAATGGTCGCCGACCAGCCCCAAATGCCGGTCGGCGTGAAAACGTTCGCCGTCGAACGAGACGATGCCGGCGGCTTCCTGGCCGCGATGCTGGAGGGCGTGGAGCCCGAGCGTAGCGAGAGCCGCCGAATCGGCGCAGTCGTAGACGCCGAACACGCCGCACTCCTCGCGCAACGTGTCGCCATCTAGATCTTCGTCATCGATCCAGAATGTCATGCAAGAAGCCCCCACGCTGCCCTTATTGCCGCGTTGCGTCTGTACTCTCTAACAGCTGATTGAGACCCTGCCGCTCGCCGGTGCCATAGCCACGATCGGCGATCTCGGCCTGCGGCGCGGCATTCTCGGCCGGCGCCTGGCTGTCCTGCTGGATGCGATCCTTCAAGGTGTTGAAGAGATCGGCTTCCGGGTCTTCCGGCAGCATGCCGACCAGCGTTTCTCCGGCATTGTCGAGAACCGGTTTCGACCGCGCCTCGGCGATCCAGCCCGGCTGCCGGTTGACTGGGATGAACCAGTTCAAAAACATGATCGCGATGACTGCTAAGAGAAAGCCGCGCCCAAGCCCGAACACGAATCCGAGGGAGCGGTCGAGCGCTCCGATGCGGCTGTCCAGGATGATGTCCGATATCCGGATGGTCACGAAGGACACAAGGATCAGGATCAGGAAAAACGCGCCGCCGATCAGCGCCGCGTCGGCCAGCCAATCCGGTTGAAGTTGTTCGCGCGCCAGATCGCGAAACCGCGGATAAAGCAGGATCGTGCCAATCGCGGCCGCGATCCACGACAAAATAGCCAGCACTTCGCGGGTGAAGCCGCGCACCATCGCCAGAACGGCGGAAATCAGCATGAAAACAACGAGAAGAAAGTCGAGGCCGGTAATCATGCGTGTGCGCTGCAACGAAAAAGGATGGGGATCACCTACACCGATCGCTTGAAATCGGCAAGCCGCGATTGCCGGCTGTCACCAGGCGGTTTCGTTATCCTTTGGTCGATCGGCACGTGCGACGCTTTGCGCGGCGATCTCCGCCACGAAGGCCGACAGCGTTTCCAGACGCTCGATCCGCAGACCCGGCGCTTCGCCGTCCAGAGCGCCGGTCGCTGATATCGTTGCGGACTTGAAGCCAAGTTTGTCCGCTTCCTTCAGCCGTAAAGTGGCAAAGCCTGCCGGTCGCACGGCGCCCGACAGCGAGATTTCGCCGAAATAGACGCGATCGACCGGTAGCGGCACTTGGGTGAGCGAGGAGACGAGAGCTGCTGCGGCAGCCAGATCGGCGGCGGGTTCGCTGAGCCGAAAGCCGCCGGCGACGTTGAGATAGACGTCGTGGCCGGAGAAACGCACGCCGCAGTGGGCATCCAAAACGGCTAAAAGCATGGAAAGTCTAGCCGAATCCCAACCGACGACGGCGCGCCGTGGGGTTGCGAGCGGCGAGGGGGCAACAAGTGCCTGGATCTCCACAAGCACCGGCCGGCTGCCTTCCATGCCGGCGAAAACGGCAGTTCCGGTGGTTTCTGGATTGCGGTCACCAAGGAACAACGCAGAAGGGTTGGACACTTCCTTCAGTCCGCCGCCGGTCATCTCGAACACGCCGATTTCGTCGGTCGGTCCGAAACGGTTCTTCACAGTGCGCAGAATGCGGAAGGCGTGGCCGCCATCGCCCTCGAAATAGAGGACGGCGTCGACCAGATGCTCAACGACGCGCGGGCCGGCGATCTGGCCGTCTTTGGTGACGTGACCGACCAAGATGACGGCGGAACCAGTGCGCTTTGCGAAGCGCACCAGAGCCTGCGCCGAACTTCGGACTTGGGTGACGGTGCCCGGCGCGGCGTCAACGGCGCTGGTCCACATGGTCTGGATCGAATCGATGATGAGTAGGCGCGGCGGGCCATCCGGCTTCAGCGTGGCCAGGATATCCTCGATATTCGTCTCCGCGCCAAGCGCAACGGCGGCATCGGCAAGACCGAGACGCTGCGCCCGCAGGCGGACTTGCGCGGTGGCCTCTTCGCCGGAGATGTAAACCGACTTCGCTCCCATCTGCGCAACGCGCGCCGCTGCTTGAATCAACAAAGTCGACTTACCGATACCCGGATCGCCACCGACCAAAACGACGGAGCCTTCGACCAAGCCGCCGCCCGTGACCCGATCGAACTCCGCGATACCCGTTGCCAGGCGCGGTGCGTCCTCTGTCGGGCCGATCAAGGTCTCAAGCGCGACCGCGCGACCGCTTCGCTTGGGCGCGAGACTGGCCGGCTGATCGCCCGCCGATGTTTCCTCGACCAGCGTGTTCCATGCGCCGCAACCGTCGCACCGTCCCGACCAGCGGGCGAAGGTCGATCCGCAGGATTGGCAAACATACTGCGCGGCGCGTTTGGCCATGGGGGCTAAGTGTCTTTCTCCGTGTCGATGACGATGCGTTCGTAGCGCTTGCCGAGATTGGTTAGCACCTCGTAGCCGATCGTGCCGGCGGCATCGGCCACATCGTCGACAGTGACGTGGGACCCAAGCAATTCGACGGTCTTCCCGGGCGCTGCGTCTTCTGGCGCAAAGTCGGTGACATCGAGCGCGATCAAATCCATCGACACGCGGCCAACCAGCGGAACGCGAGTGTGCTTGATCGCCGCAAAGCCGGTGGGACGGCCGTGGCCACCGCTACCCGCGCGCAGATAGCCGTCGGCGTAGCCGACCGCGACGATCGCGACGCGGCTGTCGCGTGGCGCTTTCCAGATTGCGCCGTAGCCGACCGTTTCGCCTTGCTTGACCGTGCGTGTCTGAAGGACGCGGGCGTCAATGCGGACGACCGGCTCCATCGGGTTTGGGCCGTCGTTGACGGCGCGGCCGCCGTAAAGTGCGATGCCGGGGCGCGCCAGATCGGTGTCTTTCGCCAAGCCGGCGATCGTTGCAGCGGAATTGGCCAGTGTGGTGGGGAGATTAGGAAGTCGTTTCCTGAGCGCGGCAAAGGCAACCAGCTGCTCGAAAGTTTTCGGATGGTCTGGTGTATCGGCGCATGCCATATGCGTCATCAGATAGGCGGGTGGAGATTGGGTCATCAATCGGTCGATCAGATCGGAGCCGAGATCGCCGGTCTCCAGGCCCAATCGACTCATGCCGGTATCGACATGGAGCGCCGGAGCGCCCTGGGCCCCGTCGGCGAGCCAAGCCGCTATCTCCGACAGCGAGCCAAGCACAGGTGCGATGTCGTGCGACGCCATCACCGAAGCAGCCCCCGGCTGATAGCCGTTCAAAACGAAAACACGTGCGTTTGGCCAGGCCGTCAGGGCTGTTCGGGCTGCGATTGCTTCATCAAGCAAGGCCGTGAAAAACGTTTGAGCGCCGGCCTCGGCCAGGGCTGGGACGACATCGGAGATGCCGCAGCCATAAGCATTGGCTTTGACAACGACGCCGGTCTCGGCCGGTGCGGCCATCTCAGTTAGTCGCCGGTAGTTTCGCTTGATCGCTCCCAGATCAATCGTCAGCGTGGCGCCGGCGAAGCTCGAAGTGTCGACCATTACGCGTAAGCGTCGGGTAGATGATCGTCGCGCGCCAGGTCGGAGAACCGAGTGACCGATTTATCGAACTGCAGTTGCACGACACCGGTTGGACCATGGCGCTGCTTGCCGATGATTAGCTCTGCCATGCCGGAGATATCTTCCATCTCCGCCTGCCATTGCAGGAACTCTTCCGTGCCTTCCTTGGGCTTGCGCTTCTCGGCGTAGTACTCCTCGCGGAAGACGAACATCACAACGTCCGCGTCTTGCTCAATGGAGCCGGATTCGCGCAAGTCCGCCAACTGCGGACGCTTGTCCTCCCGCGATTCGACCTGGCGCGAGAGCTGCGAAAGGGCCAGGATCGGCACGGACAATTCCTTCGCCAGCGCCTTCAGGCCCGTGGTGATTTCGGTGATCTCCTGGACCCGGTTTTCCGAACTCCGGCGCGACGTACCAGTGAGAAGTTGCAAATAATCGACCACGAGGAGATCGAGACCGCGCTGGCGTTTCAGCCGGCGCGCGCGCGCGGCCAGTTGCGCGACCGAGATACCGCCGGTTTGGTCGATAAAAAGCGGAATGTTTTGAATGATCTGGGCAACGCGGACCAGTTCGGCGAACTCGTCCTCGGTGATTGAACCTTTGCGGATACGATCCGATGAAATCCCCGTCTGCTCGGAGACAATACGTGTCGCCATCTGGTCGGCCGACATTTCAAGGGAGAAGAAGGCAACGATGCCGCCGTCCTCGGCTTCCGTCGTGCCGTCCGGCTTGACCTTTGGATGATAGTTCTTCGCGATGTTGAATGCGACATTGGTGGCCAGAGCCGATTTGCCCATCGCTGGTCGGCCCGCCAGGATCACAAGGTCGGAAGGGTGCAACCCACCCAGCATGTGATCGAGTTCGCGCAAGCCGGTCGACAGACCCGACAGGTGGCCGGAGCGCATATAGGCGCGATTGGCGACATCGATGGCCTGGGTCATGGCATCGGCGAAGATGTCGAAACCGCCGCCGTATTTGCCGGTCTCCGCTAGCTCATAAAGCGATTGCTCGGCTTTCTCGATCTGCGTGCGCGGTGGTTCATCGACGGCTGAGTCGTAAGCATCGTTGACGAGGTCCTCGCCGATGAGGATCAAACGACGCCGGAGCGCCAGATCGTAAATCGTCTGGCCAAAGTCGCCGGCATTGATGATCGTGGTCGCCTCGGCGGCCAGGCGGGCGAGGTATTGCGGCAAGGTCAGGTCGCCGACCGCCACATCATCTTCGAAAAACGTCTTGATCGTGATCGGCGTGGCGATCTTGCCGGCCTTAATGATCTTGTCGCAGATCTCATAGATCTTCTGGTGCACCGGATCGAAAAAATGCTCCGGTGTGAGGAAATCGGAGACCCGGTAGAGCGCTTCATTGTTGACGAGAATAGCGCCTAGCAGCGCCTGTTCAGCTTCCACGTTGTGGGGTGGCTGGCGGTATTGATCGACGTCGTCGTCGCGGCTTGGATGTAGAGATTCAAGGAGGGTCATGGCGAGCGACGATAGTCCTTCGATGGTGGCGCTGAAAAGGCGCGGTTGCGCCAAGATTGCGGTCTCGGCGTGTTAATACCGCTATCAACAGAACTAACAGGCGGCGTGGCTTTGAAGCCGGAATTCAATCGACGGCCTTGACGCCAGTATGGGTGATTCTTGTGATCGGCGGGAGGGCGTCCCCGCCGATCCGTTATCAGATTCAGGCGTCTTTCGGTTCTTCCGCCCCTTCAGCCTCGTCGGTGTTCTCGGCCGGCGTTTCGGCCTCACCGGCTTCGTCGCCGGTCTCGTCGCTAGCGCTTTCGCCCGCCTCGTCGTCGCTGTCCTCTTGCTCTTCGTCATCGATGAGGTCCGGTTCGGCAGCTTCCGATGTCTCCACGGTCAGGTCCTCGCCACGGGCCTGGCGTTCCGCCTCGTCCTCGGTGCGGGCGACGTTGACGGTCACGCCTACTTCCACTTCGGGGTGCAGCGTGATGAGGACTTCGTGCAGGCCGATCATCTTGATCGGTCGGTCGAGGCGCACCTGGTTGCGGGCGATAACAAAGCCGCCCTCGCTCAGTGTTTCGGCGATGTCGCGGGTCGACACGGACCCATAAAGCTGCCCGGTCAGGCCGGCTTGCCGGATGGCGACGAAGGACTGCCCGGTCAGCTTTTCCGCGACCGCGTCGGCTTCCTTGCGCAGCTCCAGATTGCGCGCTTCCAGCTCCACGCGCTGGCTCTCAAACTTCGCCTTGTTGGCTTCGTTGGCGCGCAGTGCCTTGCCGGCCGGCAGGAGATGGTTGCGGGCATATCCGTCCTTAACCCGGACGATGTCGCCCATTTGGCCCAGCTTCTGGACACGCTCTAGGAGGATGACTTCCATTGTTACTCTCCGGTTGTCTTTTCGTTTCGATGCGTCACAAAGGTTAGGTCGATGGTGTCTGAGGGGGGCTTTGGCGGTCCCGCAAACGCAGTCGCGGTTCGATCGCCCCCAGCATGGCAAGTAACACCAACGGCCAGAAGATCATCAGGATCGACAGATAGAGGCCGGCCAAAAGAAAGCCGCGCGCCGATATGCTGCGCGAAACGACATGGATGATGCCAAGGCCCACGAGGGCCAGGCAAAGCATGAGGATCGCGGTCGCCGCGCTCGCAATCTTGCCGATCACGCCACCGACCAGCCACAGTCCTATTGCAACTGCGAGTGCGACGCTGGTCATCAATGGCAGTTCCAGCCGCGCAATGTCCGGCCAGGGGCGAACGAGGCGGCTGGACGCCCGCACGATGCGACCGGCGATGTAAAGATTGAGCAGCGTCATGGCCAGCCACATCATGCCGGATGCAGCCGGTAGAAGCGCCACCATGCGATCGGCGACCAGGCCGATCTGTTCGGGGTCGCTGTTTTCGGACCCGCCGGCGGTCGCCATATCGCCGAGCATCGTGACAAGCACGTCGCGATAGGCGCTCAGATCGCCGCCGATCAGCATTATTGTCGCGGCAATCAGCACCGTGCCCATGATTGCGGTCGCGAAAACGAGACGACCGACAGGATACCACTCGGTCTGGCCATCGGCATCGACACGCGACAGGAGCGCCAGATAGCTGAGTATCGCGGCCGGCACACCGACGGAGACCAGAAACAACAGCCCGGCATACGGCCCAGCGGCTATGCCGGTCGAAAGGGCGCCGGCCAAGGCACCGATAGCGGCCGACATCCAGCCCCAGCCCAGGCCGGCGATCAATAGCGGCAGGCTGGTCAGGTAGAACAGCATGATGCCGAACGGCGAGCCGCCAACGATGGCGGCAAACAGCAGCGCAGACGCGAGGCCCGCTGCAAGTCCGGTCGCAAAGAGTTTCGTCATGGCAATCGCTGTCCCGCCTTCAAGCGGTTAGAGGCACAAGCGCCCCAGCCCGTTTCGGTTCGCCGAATGTGGTGACCGGGAGCTAGCGCACCCGGTCACCTCTGTCACCTATTTAATCAGGTAGGGCAGGAGGCCCAGAAACCGCGCTCGCTTGATCGCACGCGCAAGTTCACGCTGCTTTCTCGCCGACACCGCCGTAATGCGGCTCGGCACGATCTTGCCGCGCTCGGAGACATAACGCTGCAACAGCCGCACGTCCTTGTAGTCGATCTTCGGCGCGTTATCGCCGGAGAAGGGGCAGGTCTTGCGGCGGCGAAAAAATGGGCGGCGGACGGGAAGCTGCGAGATATCCACGCCGCCGGTACGATTGACGCTCATTCTGACGTTCCTTCTTTCGGCGTGTCTTCACGCTCGCGGCGCGGGCGCTCGGGCCGGTCGTCGCGGCGGCGGCGGTCATCACGGTCCCGCTTCTGCATCATGATCGACGGACCTTCCTCGTGTTCATCGACGCGGATCGTCATGAAACGCAGGATGTTCTCGTCAAACCGCATCTGACGCTCCATCTCGGCAACGGCCGCCGGTGGAGCCGAAATGTTGAGAAGCGAATAGTGCGCCTTGCGGTTCTTCTGGATTTTATAGGCGAGTGTCTTCAATCCCCAATACTCGACCTTGGAGACTGAGCCGCCGTTTTCTTCAATGACCGAGGAATAGGCGGCCACCGAGTCCTCGACCTGCTGTGCCGAAGCGTCTTGGCGCGACATAACAATATGTTCGTAGAGATGCATCGCAGTGCCCTTATGTAACCATCCGTTCCGGCGCGAAGCCTCTCATGAGCCGAAAGGGCACATGAACCGGTGACACGATGCGATGCAACCATCGCACCATTCGCATGAAGAGCGAAGACACCGAGGACGCGGCACCATTGCCTGACATCGCAATGAAACATCGCGATGATCCTCGTTCAGCCTTCAGCCGGAACGGCGGCTAAATAGGAGAGAACACAGTCAATTGCAAGCGAAATCCCCGCCCGCGGTAGCCGTGATGAGCAATCGGGAGTCTGTTAGGCGACAGAGGAAGCCTGATCGCCCTCAGCTGTGTTGGCGAGACCCTGCTCGTAGCGCAGAACGAAGGGAAGAACCTCTGCAGCCGGAAGAGGCTTGGCATAAAGCATGCCTTGGCCGAGTGAGCAGCCGAGGTCCTTCAAAAGATCCTCGTTCTCATGCAGTTCCACGCCCTCAGCCGTGGTCTTGAGGCCGAGACCCTTGGCCATCGCGATGACCGACTGCACGATCGCCTTGCTTTCCTGGTTGGTCGCCATGTCGCGCACGAACGACTGATCGATCTTGATCTTGTCGAAGGGTAGGATGCGCAGATGGTGAAGGCTTGAATAGCCAGTGCCGAAGTCATCGATCGATATCGAAATGCCTTCCTGCTTCATGGACGAGATGGCGCCAGCGATCTGACCGGCCTCCTCGATGAAGGCGTTCTCGGTGATCTCGACCTCGATGCGCTCCGGCTTGATGCCGGTCTCGTTCAGCACGGCGATGAACTTGCGGGTAACGGCAGGGTCGCGCAGGTCGGTCGGTGACACATTGACCGCGATGCGAATATGATTGGGCCAAGCCAACGCCGCGGTGCAGGCCTGACGAAGGATCGAAAGGGTTAGCAGGCGCAGGACGCCGATATCTTCGGCGATCGGGATGAATACACCCGGCGAAATGGCACCAAGAGACTGATGGTTCCACCGCGCCAGGACTTCCAGGCCAACGACCTTTTGCGAGCTCAGGTCGATCAGGGGCTGGAAATAGGGAACGATCTCATTGTTTCGTATGGCGCCGCTGATGGAGGCCTCAATGATGGCCCGCTCATGCAGCGCGTTCTCCATGCGCTTGTCGAAAATCTCAACGGCTTGATTGCCACGCCGCCGCGCCTTGTGACGCGCGAAGTCGACACGGCGCAGAATGTTCTTTGCATCCCACTCGGGGCCACCGAACGCGACATCGTCGATATCGAGAATACCGAAGGTGACATACGCTTGCAGATTGACGCCGTCGACTTCCAAGCCCGAGGTGCTGAAGGCGACGATCTCCTCGATGATGCTGTCGATGCGGAAGCGGTTCTCATCGACCGATCCGCCGGTCGCAAGCGTATAGAACATGGCGTGGTCGCCGCGCGCGACAAAGTCTTTCGGTCCGATCAGGCTGCTGATCTTGTTCGCGAACATGACCTCGGCGCGGGCCGCTGCCGCCGTCCCGTGAACGCTCGAAATCGTATCTAGGTTGCAGATCTCAAGGCCAAGAATAGACATTGGGTCGCGCGGCACGAGGCGCAGCTTGTCCTCCAGAACGATATGAAATGCATATCCGTTCGGCAGGCCGGTCACGCTGTCGCGGATTTTGGAGAGCTCGAACTCTTCCTCGACTTTTTCTTTTGCCTCAATTGCGTTCCGCAAATCGCGTCGCCGAATGAGGCTATAAGTCGTAAGGCCAAACCAGCCACCGACAAAGAGAGCCAAACTATACGACTTGAACCCAGGCAGCGTGAGCGACAAGGCTACCGAGATTGCCGCAAAGACCCCAAACTGCATCTCGAGGAATACGAAGATGCAGATTAACGAGCCAATTGCGGCGAACTCTGCTCTTGAGTTTCGCGTCTTGCTTCCGTCGTTGACGGTGACCATTTCGCGGGCGCTCCCAGTCTGTCCGCACGGGCACCCTAATCCGCATTTCTTTTCGCATCCTTAATCGCGAGCTAGGGTTGCAACATCAAGGACTTGACTTCGCTCAGATGCCGATGTCTCTGACCGGCGGTTGATCCAGGCAATGTGAGAAAAGACATGGTGCGTGCGCTCGTTTTTCCCGGACAAGGCAGCCAGACGGTTGGCATGGGCCAGGCCCTTGCCGAGCATTATCCCGCTGCCCGTGCGGTTTTCGAAGAAGTCGATGCCGCGCTTGGAGGATCGCTGACTGACGTGATGTGGCAAGGACCGGCGGAGTCCTTGACCCTGACACGCAATGCCCAGCCCGCCCTCATGGCGGTCAGCCTCGCCGCGTTGCGGGTTTTGGAAACCGAGGCTGGCCTCGACATCGTTCGCGATGTGGTGATGGTGGCTGGTCATTCTCTGGGTGAATATTCGGCGCTTGCCGCCGCCGGCAGCCTTTCGATCGGCGATACGGCGCGTCTTCTGCGCACGCGCGGTGAAGCCATGCAATCGGCGGTCCCGGTTGGGGAGGGCGCCATGGCAGCACTCCTCGGTCTAGACTATGACGCAGCCAAGGCCGTCGCGGAGGAAGCCGCTCAAGGAGACGTCTGCCAAGCTGCCAATGATAACGCACCGGGACAGGTGGTGGTGTCCGGGGCCACCGCCGCCGTCGAGCGCGCGGTCGATATTGCCAAGGAGAAGGGCGCCAAGCGGGCGATGCTCCTGCCGGTCAGCGCTCCGTTTCATTGTGCGATGATGGCGCCGGCGGCCGATGTCATGGCCGATGCGCTTGCCGGTGTTGAAATCCGTCCGGCACGTGTGCCGGTCATCGCCAATGTCATCGCGCAGCCGATGCAGGAACCGGCCGAGATCCGCCAGCATCTGGTCGAGCAGGTTACGGGTTCGGTGCGATGGCGCGAATCCATCGTCCATATGGCGAGCCACGGTGTTACGCAGATCATCGAGGTCGGCGCCGGAAAGGTGTTGACCGGCTTGACGCGACGCATCGATCGCGACGTCGAGGCCCTATCCTTCGGCGCACCGGATGACCTTGATGCCGCAGCAGCGGCTTTGTCGGACACCTGAGCAAGGAGAGGCGCGATCAATGTTCGAACTTCACGGGAAAGCCGCTCTTGTCACAGGTGCGTCGGGCGGAATTGGCGGCGCCATCGCGCGATCCTTGCATGAGGCCGGGGCAACGGTCGGCCTGTCGGGGACGCGCGAACCGGCGCTTGAGGAGCTTGCGGCCTCGCTTGGCGAACGGGCGCATGTGCTTGCCGCGAACCTATCCGACGCAGACGCTGCCGCCGATCTGGTCGCGCGTGCTGAGGCTGCGATGGGGTCCCTGGATATCCTCGTCAACAACGCCGGCATCACGCGCGACGGGCTTTTGATGCGGATGAAAGACGAGGATTGGCAAACGGTCCTTGATGTGAACCTGACGGCCGGTTTCCGGCTTACCCGCGCGGCCTTGCGCGGGATGATGAAGCGCCGAACGGGTCGCATCATCGGCATTACGTCGGTCGTCGGGGTTACCGGCAATCCCGGCCAGGCAAACTATGCGGCGTCGAAGGCGGGCATGATCGGCTTTACCAAGGCGGTCGCCCAGGAGGTTGCCTCGCGCGGCATCACGGCGAACTGTATCGCACCGGGTTTCATCGAAACGGCGATGACCGATGTCCTGAACGATCAGCAGCGCACGTCGATCCTGGCCGCCGTGCCGGCCGGTCGACTGGGCACGGCCGAAGAGGTTGCCGCCGCCATTGTGTTTCTGGCCAGCGACGAAGCGGCTTACGTCACCGGACAGACCCTTCACGTCAATGGCGGCATGGCGATGATCTAAGCCGAGAGTCCGGGCTTGGGTCGGCTGGCCAACGAGAGAAAAACATGTTAACACCCGCGCGCTTTTTTGCTGGACATCGACGACGTTCTGGTTAAACGGGTGCGCGGACAGCTTGCATTCCCGTAGCTAAGGACGTGAACGTTTCAAAGGGTGCGGCGGTCGCCCTCGGCATTGGGCGACGCGCAGTCGAACTGAGGGTTCGAACCTACTAGCCCGGAAGGGGCGAGCAAACGAGAGAGCCAAGGAACAAACCATGAGTGATATTGCCGATCGCGTTAAGAAGATTGTCGTCGAGCATCTCGGTGTCGAAGCCGACAAGGTGAGCGAATCTGCCAGTTTCATTGATGATCTGGGCGCCGACTCGCTTGATACGGTTGAATTGGTGATGGCGTTTGAGGAAGAATTCTCGTGTGAGATCCCCGACGACGCGGCAGAGACCATTTTGACCGTTGGCGACGCCGTCAAGTTTTTGAAAGAGAACACGGCCTAATCACGCGGCGCGCCTTTGACCAGTGTCAGTTGAGAGTCTCGCTGCGCGTGTCTTCTCCATCTAACCCTTCGAATACTCCATGAGGCGGGTAGTCATAACCGGCGTTGGCCTCCTCACGCCGCTTGGCGTGGGTGCGGAGCACAATTGGCGACGCCTTTTGGCGAGCGAAAGCGGCGTCTCGCGTATCGACTCGTTCGATGTCACGGACCTGGCCTGCAAGATTGCTGCGCAGATTCCGACCGCCGAGAATAGACTGAGCGGGGCGGTATTCGATCCCGACGACTACATGAGTGCGAACGACCAGCGCCGGGTCGATAAGTTCATCGTTTACGGAATGGCAGCGGCGCAGCAGGCCATCGAGGATTCCGGCTGGGTTGCTGAGACCGAAGAGGACAAATGCCGCGCCGGCGTGATGATCGGCTCCGGCGTCGGCGGTCTGTCGAAAATCGCCGAAGGCTCGGATATCGTGCGCGATCGCGGCCCGCGGCGCATGTCGCCGTTTTTTCTCACGGGCCTGCTGATCAACCTGGTCTCCGGCTATGTATCCATACGGTTTGGATTGAAGGGCCCCAACCACGCCAACGTCACGGCCTGTTCGACAGGCGCCCACGCCATTGGCGATGCCGCGCGCATGGTGGCGTTGGACGATGCCGATATCATGATAGCCGGTGGTGCCGAGTCGCCCGTGAGCCGGCTCGGAATGTCCGGATTTGTGGCGTGTCGCGCTTTGTCGACGAACTACAACGATACTCCGCAGAAGGCGTCGCGCCCCTATGACGAAGGCCGTGATGGCTTTGTCATGGGTGAGGGTGCCGGGGTCGTCGTCTTGGAGGAATACGAACACGCCAAGGCGCGCGGTGCGAAGATCTACGCTGAAGTCATCGGCTATGGCATGTCGGGCGATGCCCATCATATCACCGCGCCGGCAGACGATGGAGACGGCGCCTATCGGTGCATGACCGCGGCCATCAAGCGGGCCGGCATCACACCAAAAGATATCGACTATGTGAATGCTCACGGAACGTCGACACCACTTGGCGATATTATCGAGTTGAACGCCGTCACCCGTTTGTTCGAAAACGGTGCACCCAATTTGTCGATGTCGTCCACGAAATCGGCCATCGGCCATTTGCTTGGCGCAGCCGGGGCGGTGGAAGCGATCTACTCGGTGCTGGCCATTCGGGACAATGTCGTTCCGCCGACGCTCAACCTCGATAGTCCGTCCGTCGAGACGACGATCGATCTGGTTCCGCACAAGCCGCGTGAGCGCAAGGTCGATATCGCCCTGTCGAATTCCTTTGGATTCGGCGGCACCAATGCGTCGCTGATCTTCTCCCGGGTCGCAGACTGAAGCGACGTGTCGGCCACTGGACGACATCGTCCTTTCGCCATATTTATCAATAGGCTCCCAGCATTGAGATGCGGGTGCGGTGTGCGATTCGCGTCAAAAGTGCTGGCAGCGCGAGGGGAATTGCGGCACAAGCAGTGGGACCGACGACGAACAAATAAGCAGCGATGTCAAATTCCCTCGACGAAGAACTGCAAAGCGGCGGAGACGCACTGCAACGGACCTTCCCGCGCAGTCCGCGAGAAGCCATAGAACCCGATCCCGCACCGCCGCCACCCAAGCGCCGGCGCAATCGCAATCCGATCATGGCGATCCTCAACGGTGTTCTTTCGCTGATGACCTTCCTGGCCATCGGCCTTGGCGTTGCCTTCTATATCGGCAAGCTGCGATTTGAGGCCGAAGGGCCGCTGCCTGAGACAAAGACCGTGATCATCAACCGGGGCGAAGGTGTCGGTGAGATTGCTGCCCGGCTCGAAAACGCTGGCGTGATAACGGACCGCTTGCTGTTTCGCGTTGGGGTCAGCATCCGCAAGGCCGACACGCAGTTGAAGGCGGGCGAGTATCTGTTCCAGGCGCGCGCCAGTGTGAGCGATGTGATCGATACGCTGATCGACGGCAAGGCAATCCTGCATTCCGTGACCGTGCCGGAGGGACGCACGAGTTGGGACGTCGTTGAGATTTTGCGCAACGAACCCTTGTTGACCGGTGAGATTGCCGAGGTTCCAACGGAAGGCTCGCTCTTGCCCGAGACCTATAAGTTCACGCGCAACACGGATCGCAACGAGCTGTTGGCGCGGATGCGGGCTGCGCACGATCGACTCGTCCAGGAGGTTTGGAACCGACGCGCCAACGATCTGCCCATCGAGACGCCGGATGCCCTGGTGACGCTTGCCTCGATCGTGGAAAAAGAAACCGGGCGTGCCGATGAACGCAACAGGGTGGCCGGTGTCTTCATCAATCGGCTGAATCGTGGCATGCGCCTGCAGTCCGATCCGACCATCATTTACGGGATTACCAATGGGCGCGGTGAACTCGGGCGCGGCATCCGCCAAAGCGAGATCGAAGCGCGCACACCATACAACACCTATCAAATCGATGGTCTTCCGCCGACACCGATCGCCAATCCCGGCCGTGCGTCACTGGAGGCTGTTGCCAATCCCTCGCGTACCAACGACCTCTACTTCGTTGCCGATGGGACCGGAGGCCATGCTTTCGCAGAGACGCTTGAAGGTCACAACAGCAATGTCCGGCGCTGGCGAGAGATCGAGGCCGAGCGTAGAGCGGCAGCCGAAGAAGACGCCGCCTCGGAGGAAGCCGAAGAGGCAACTGAAGAGCAATCGAACTAGCGTGCATCTGACCACCTTGATCGGCTAACCTCCTCCGCGAGCGCGCGATTCGCGCGACAGGTAAGCGTTGGCGGGGACAGCGGACAATGGCGATACACTCCATGACCGGCTTCGGTCAGGCCGATGGCGTCGCCGGCGCCGTGTCCTGGCGCATCGAGGTCCGGTCGGTGAATGGTCGCGGTCTGGATATGCGCCTTCGTCTTCCGCCCGGCGCCGAAGCCCTCGATCCTCTCATTCGAAGCGCCGCGCGCAGCGCGTTGAAGCGCGGTGCGCTCAATGTCACCGTCAACGTCACGACTGATCGCCCACAGGCACAAATCAAGCTGAACGATGACGCCGTGCAAGGCGTGCTTACGGCCATCGATGCGGTTGCCGAGGCGCTTGGCCAACCGGCGCCGGACCGCAAGACGATCGATCCCATGCGCATTCTGTCGGTGCGAGGCGTGCTCGATTCCGGCGATCCGAACGAAGCGCTTTCCGAGGAAACGCGCGCGGCAATCGAAGCCGGCTTTCGGTCCGCGCTTGACGCTTTGATTGCCGATCGTCGCGGCGAAGGTGAGCGTTTGGCGACTGTGATGTCCGATCAGATCGAGGCAATCGATGGCCTTGTCGCTGAAGCCGAGCGTTCACCGGCGCGCGCACCAGATGCGATAAAGGAGCGACTTGCGCGCAACATCGGGCGACTGACGGAAACGGACGGATTTGACGAAGCGCGACTGACGCAGGAGGCGGTGATCCTGGCGACCAAGGCCGATATCCGCGAGGAATTGGACCGTCTTCATGCCCACGTCGCAAGTGCGCGCGATCTTCTGGCGAACGGCGGCGCGGTTGGCCGGCGGCTCGATTTTCTGGCGCAGGAGTTCAACCGTGAAGCCAATACGCTATGCTCCAAGTCTAACGATGCCGACATCACCCGGATCGGCATGGAGCTAAAAGTGGTGATCGATCAATTCCGCGAGCAGGTCCAGAACATTGAATAGCGTCGAGATCGTCAGCGCCGGCACGCGCCGCGGGCTCATGTTCGTTCTGTCCTCGCCGTCGGGGGCTGGAAAGACCACGCTGTCCCGGTCGCTTATGGAGGGCGACAATCAGATTGCGTTGTCCATCTCGGCGACGACCCGGCCGAGACGGCCAAGCGAGGCGGAGGGTGTACACTACCATTTCGTTTCCGAGCGCGACTTCCTGCGCATGCGCGACGACGGCGATCTGATGGAATGGGCCGAGGTGCATGGCAACTACTACGGCACACCACGCCAGCCGGTCGAGGATTCGCTGGCCGCTGGACAAGACGTTTTGTTCGACATCGATTGGCAGGGGACGCAGCAGTTGCGGGACAAGATGCCGGAGGATCTGGTCGGCATTTTTATCCTGCCGCCGTCAGCCGCCGAGTTGTTGAACCGGCTGCGCCGCCGGGCGGAGGACGGCAGCAAGGAGATCGCTCGGCGGCTGTCGAATGCGCGCGAGGAAATCCGGCATTGGGTCGAGTACGATCATGTTCTGGTCAATCGCGACTTCGAAGGCACGCTGTCGGTGCTGCGGTCGATCCTCACCGCCGAGCGCACCCGGCGCCGGAGGCATGACGCGGCGCTCACCCAGTTCACGAAAGATCTGGTCGCGGATCTGGAGGATCAGATCGCGGTTGCCTTGGCGGATTCATAGGCGTTCGCCAGACGCACGAAGCCGTCGATAGGCACATCCTCGGCGCGCAGCGTCGGCTTAATCTCGGCCGCATCGAGGAGCATCTCCGGCGATAATCCAAGCCCTTTCAGGCTAGCACGCAGCATTTTGCGACGCTGACCAAAGGCTTTTGCCGTGACGGTCTCAAGTGCGGCGCGAGAACAGGGCGGTGGGTTTTCCCTGACAGCGAAGTCGACCACCGAAGACACGACCTTGGGCGCGGGTACAAACGCCCGTGGATCGATGTCGAACAGACGCCGCGGCTCGGTCCGCCATTGCGTCAGCACAGACAGTCGCCCGTAAGCTTTTGTCGAAGGTTCGGCGACGATGCGGTCTGCAACCTCCCGCTGGAACATCAACACCATGCGGTTGAACCAGGACGGCCAGGGCTCTTGCGACAACCAACGCACCAACAAGGGTGTTGCGATGTTGTAAGGCAGGTTGGCAACGATTCGCAGGGGGCGTTGATCGACGCTCGGCAGGTAGGTGAGGGCGTCGCCGAGCACAAAGGTCAAACGGCCAGGATGCGCAGTGGCGATCTCATCCAGGATAGGTTCAACGCGAGCGTCGGCATCGATGGCAATCACATGATCCGCGCCATGGTCCAAAAGGGCGCGCGTCAACCCGCCAGGGCCGGGTCCGACCTCAAGCACCACGACGCCCTCAAGCGGGCCGGCCGCGCGCGCGATCCGACCGGTCAGGTTGAGATCAAGCAGGAAGTTTTGGCCAAGCCTCTTCCGCGCACGCAGTCCATGCCGGGCAATCACCTCACGCAGCGGCGGGAGCGGCTCAGCCATATCGGCTTTGTGCCATCGTGTCAGCGAGCCGCAGCGCGGCGATAAAGCTGTCGGGCCGCGCCAAACCCTGGCCCGCGATGTCGATGGCAGTGCCGTGATCGGGCGACGTGCGCACAAACGGCAGGCCAAGGGTCACGTTGACGGCTTCATCGAACGCCACGGTCTTGATGGGGATCAGGGCCTGATCGTGATACATGGCGAGTGCCGCGTCATAGGTTGCCCGTGCTGCCGCGTGGAAGAGCGTGTCGGCCGGGTGGGGACCCGTCGTCGCAATACCCCGGTCGTTCAAGCGGGCAATTGCCGGTGCAATGATCGCGTCGTCTTCCGTGCCAAGAACACCGCGCTCGCCGGCATGGGGGTTGAGCCCGGCCACAGCCAGTCGGGGCGCGGCGATACCAAAGTCAGTGCGAAGCACGTGGGCGACGGTCACTCCCGTTTCAACGATCAAATCGGTCGATAATGCCTTTGGGACCGCCGACAGCGGTATATGAACGGTGATGGGTATGACGCGGAAATCTCCCGCAGCCAGCATCATCACCGGTTGCGAAGTAGCTTTGCCGTGTCGGGCGGACAATGCCGCTAGAAACTCGGTGTGGCCCGGATGGGCGAACCCGGCCTGGACCATGTTCGCCTTGTTGATCGGCTGCGTGACGATCCCGGCAATCGCGCCGTCCAGTGCGAGGCGCACGGCCGCTTCAATGGAGGCGATGGACGTCTGGGCGCCATCTTCGGTCAGAACGCCAGGTGTGACAGGCGCGTCGTTCCCGGTTGCGATGAGCGGCAGACTGTTGTCAGGCGCGCGTGACGCGTCGTCAGGTGACGCGCATGGAAAAACATCGCAACGGTCTCCTAGTGCCGCTGCGTGTGCTTCAAGCGTGGCCCGCGACCCGATGGCAACGAACGACGGGAGACCCAAGGCCTGTCTGTCGGCGAACGCACGAAGTGTCAGCTCGGGACCAATGCCGGCCGGATCGCCAAGCGTGACGGCCAGGGGCCGCGCGGTCATGGCGACCTCAGCGATACTCGATCAGCGCATCGGCGCGCAGATCACGAAGCAGACGCCGCGCGAGGATGAGGCCCTGCTCGTTGCGCAGCTCGTTTTCGATTGGCGTGCGTGCCGCTTCGAAGCCCGTCACTTCGGCCTTGTCGCAGACCACAACCATTTCATAGCCGTTGTCGGTCTTGCGGGGAGACGATGTCCGGCCGACCGGAACGCCCGCCAGCTCTTCCGCCATGTCGTTGGGCAACTGGTTTGCCGTCTGAGTTCCAAGATCACGGACCGTCACATCGCGAAAAGCGCTGGCGACTGAGCGCAGGTTGGAGCAAGACGTCACGTTTTGGCGGATTTTGTCGGCGACGCGCTTGCGCTCGGCAACCAAGGTGTTGCTGGCGTTCGCCGGTATGACGGTGATCACTTGCGACAACTCGTACTGCACGGTGCGCTGTTCTTCGCCGCTCTCGTCGTCGCGCATAGCCGCTACGATATCGGCCTCACGGATACGAACCTCGCGGCGAAAGCGCCGACGGACAACCTGCCCCCATGCGATTTCCGCGCGGAACCGGTCCCTCAAAGTTCGAATGTCGACACCGTTGGCCGAGAGCGCCTGGCCGAGGCGAGCGACCGTTCCGGTTCGCGTGCGTTTGGCAATTCCAAGCAGCGCGTCATCGACTTCTTGCTCGGTTACGGAGATGCCCAGCCGCTTGGCCTCCTGGAGCTTCAAGCGTTCTTCGATCAGCTCCGTCGTCGCGGCTGATCGTGAGCCGGAAGCCCCCGTCAGCGTCAGCAGACGGACGCGCTGAACGATATCGAACTCCGAAATGGCCTGATCGTTGACAAGCACCGCGATCCGTTGCGTGGACTGGGCTGCAGCCGACGTTGAGTTGACGGCAACCAAGACGCTGCCGGTGAGGGCGACTATCGCGGACATTGCCGCGACGCGGCACAATTGAATGATCGTCATCGTCCTGGTCTCAAGTAAGGCTCGTCTCAGCCGGTACAAGTCGTCGTTCACCACGCTTCGAGCGCTTTCGGTTTTGCCCAATGCTGCCCGCTCGCTCAGCTCTCAAAGGCACGCGAATCCGGCAAGATGTGGACAAGACCTAATTCTCTTCTTCCTCCTGGAAGACCGACAACTCCGAACTGGATGTCGACAAGCCACCGATCGTACGCAGATTGAAGGTCAACCCGAACGTCCGGTTGATGTCCTCGTTCGCATCATAGGTCTCGCGATAGCTGAGGCCAAACGTGAAGCATTCATCGCCATAGCTGAGGCCGAAGCCCGTCTGGTTGAGGCGATCTTCCTGGATATCAAAACGCCCATATCCGGAAACGTACCAGTTATCGGTCAGTCTCAGCCGTCCGTTCGCATTGATTTGCTGTTCGTCGTCAATCGCGCCAATGCCGGGCTGGCGCAGAATATGGGCATATGTCGCGCCGGCACGGACGCGTCCGATAGTGGCCGACCCAACGATCTCGTTACGATTGATGGTGAAAGTCTCGCCGTCCAGACGCGTCTGCGCGGCAAGTTTGAAACGCGACCCGATTTCCACCGAGGCGGATCCGACATAGTCGCTGCCATCATCCTCAAGTCCGGAATCCTCCGGGAACGGATTTTCGCCGGCCAGATGAAATGAACGGCCGAAAACGAATTGCGCGGTTCCGCCGGCATTGAACTGAGCCGAGTAGCGCAGCCCGACATTGGCGCGCAGTCCGGTTTCGACGCGGTCATAGCCGGAGAACTTGTCGCGATCGAACAGGCTGGCGGAATCGAAAACGATGCTGATCGCATCTTCGTTCAAAAGGTCGTCCTGGTCGCCGTGCGTGTCGGTTCGGTAGTAAATCTGCGCGACGGGTTCGATGGTTTGCGTGCCCCAGTTCTGCCGGCTTGCAAAGGGATACCGGTACCCCAATCCGACCGTGGGGATGACGCGCGCAGTCGATTCCGACTCCAAAGTCACCGGCTGCCACTGACCATATGACGCCGGGAACGATGATGCTGAAAATGACTCTCGGGCGGCATTGTATCCCTGTTCATTGTGGAACAGATCTCCGCGCAATGCGGCGAACGGCGTGAAAACCTGGCCGACTGGATCAATGAGCTGCCGCTGCCACTGCAATTCGCCGACGAGTCGGCTGCCGTAAGCGTAGTCGGTTTCAGTCAAACGCCCGGCGGCAATCTCGCGAAGCAACGTGCGATCATCTATGTCACCGCGATGCGTGTTGTAGAAGCTTGCATCGAACGACAACTCGCCGCCCACGATGTCTCGATTCCACGTCTTGTTGTAGTCAATATCCGGCGTGACGATCGGGAGTTCAGATTGGTCGTAGTTGATCCTATTCAAACGCTGGAAGTGGTAGACATTGGTCTGCAAGAACGAGCGTTCGCTTTGACCCGTGAGATCGGCCGATGACGTCAGCCATGTGTTCCCGTTGATCCCGTAGCTTTTCAAAAATCCATCGTCGGAGACGATTGTCGCGTCCCACCCATAGGACCAGTATTTGTTGATGGCGAACCGGCCTTTGGTCGCAACGTAGCCGCGGAACTCCTCGTCATCACCCGGGAAATCTGGGACATCGGCGGGATCCAACTGTTTCAATCCACCAGCCGCGACGCTGTACGTTCCGTTCGCCAGCCGGTGCCGCCACGCTGCTTGCATCAGCAATCCTTGGCGCGTCGAGATCGTCGGCCGAAGCGTGATATCCTTGTTCGGAGCGACATTCACGAAATACGGTATTTCCACTCCAACGCCGAGCATTTCGGTTATTCGCAGCCCAGGGGTTAGAAAGCCGCTCTTGCGCTTTACCGTTGGATCCGGGTTGGCAAAAATTGGGAAATAGGCAACCGGCAGTCCGAAGAACTCCAACGAGGCGTTCTCGTAGTAGATCATCCGCTCTTCTTGATCGTGGACAACGCGCACTGCCTTGACTTGCCACAGCGGTGGTTTCGAAGGGTCCTCCTCGCACGGCTTGCACGCCGTGTAGATGCCCCGATTAAAGACGGTGGTGTTGTCGCCAGATCGCTCGGCGGCGGCCGCCGAAATCCGGGTGTCTTCGATGGTTTCAACCGACAAGGATTGCAGGAAGCCGTCTCGGAAATCTTCCGAGAGGTCGGCAGCGTCGGCGTAGATAACGTTGCCGTCGGGTTCGGTTACGCGCACGTTGCCTTCGGCACGAATGCGGCGAGACGGTTGATCGTAAACCACGCGATCCGCTTGCAGCGTATAAGGTCCATAGTAGATCTGAACCGCGCCCTGGGCGACGACTGTGTCGTTGACATTGTCGTAGATCAACTCATCGGCTTCGACGAGCATCTGCTCGTCGTTATCGACTTCAGGCAACGACTGAAGAGAGACGACCGTGTTTCCGTCTTCCTGTGCCGTCGCTGGCGCAGGTGCGAAAACAAGGCCGCAAAGCGCCGCAGCCGAAACGGCGCAGCTTAGCGTCCAAACGCGACTTCGACGGATCAGGAAATCCATCACGAACTCATTCGCCATCTCAGCCGTCCTCCTGGTAGAGGAGGACCGAAAAACTCAATACCATAGCCACACACACTGGAAGCCAAGATGCTAGCGCCGGTGACGTCAAGCCATTCATGCCCAGATCGCGCGCGAACTGAACCATAACATACAGCATGAAGCCGGCTGCGACGCCACCCAGAATCATCCGAACCAGGTTACCAAATCGGAAAATCCGCAAAGAAACAGTCGCCGCCAAGTAGACCATCACGGCGAAGCTCAGCGGCTGAACCAGAAGCATGTGATACTGGATGCGGAATCCGCGCGCCTCCAGCCCCGCTGAATCGGAAGCATCGATGATGCCGGGCAAGTCCCAAAATGCGATCGATTCATTCGAGCCGAAAATCTCTCGCACTTGTTCAGGCGATAAATTGGTGCTGACGACATAGGAGGTGAATTGCACGACGTTGCCATCGGGCCGCGATACGGTGGCGTTTCCGAGATCCCAACGTCCCGGCCTCAAAACCGCCGTTTCGGCGTCGACCCGTTCCACCAACGCGCCCTGTGAGTCAAACACGAACGACGTCACATCGGCGAGGCGGACACCGAGATCCATTGAGCTCTTCGCGTGGATAATGGCTTCGCCATCGGCGCTGCGCTGCCTAAGCCACGAACCGGATCGCTTGGTCTCCATGAACGACGATCGCCCACCGAAGATCTCGAAATTCATACGATCGTAGTTTGCGCGCATCTCCGCAACCACGGGGCTATAGATCGTGGTCGCGAACACGCCGAGCAGGAACGCAAACGCAGCACCCGGTGCGACGAATTGCCAAACCGACACACCGGCGGCCCGCACGACAGCCAGTTCCAGGGTCCGGCTCAGCATCATGAAGCTGGCCATGCTTCCAAAGAGCACGGCGAAGGGAAAGATCTGCTCCGCGAGGGACGGCGCATGATAGAAAACCATCAGTGCGATCGCGGAAATCTCAAACTCCTCCTGGTCGGATGCCCTGCGCAAGTGCTCGACAAAGTCGACCAGAAAAATCAAACCGAGCACGACGAGGTAGACGCCGATAATGTTGCGGGCGAACTTGAGAAATATGTACTGGAACAACGTCATGGCGCGGACGTGCTTCGGTCGTCGCCGGGGAGTTGCTGGCTCGGAATCCGATGACGGATCATTGTTGAAATCGTGTCCGACATCCGCGCGAGGTGCCGCGCGGCGGCCGCATTGCGCAGCAGTCCGGTTGCAAACAATCCGGCGACAAGGAAACTGACGACCGGGATTGCGAAAACCGCGATGGTGGCTGCGGGCACGTTTGTCGACATGTTGACCGCGCCGAACCCGCTGAGGCGAACTGCGAGCACGGCGATCACCGCAACCGCAAATCCAAGCATGCGCCGTTCGCGGCTTGAGCGAGCAAAGCCGACGGTCGCCAAAGCGATCATGCCATAGACAAGAGGATAGAGCGGGCCGGTCAACCGCTCATTGAGTTCGGACCGAAACTTGCCCGGCTGCCGCAGCCAGCGCGGGTCGTCAGGTGCCGGACTTAGCAGTTCCTGCATGGTCCGCTCGCGCGGTTTGGGAGCGGATTGCTGCCGTGCCGCGGCAAACTGCGACAGGTCGAGTGCATAGCGCTCAAACGTGACGATTGACGTTTCGTCCGGTTCGCCGGCCTGCGTACTCAGAATTCTGCGATGCACCGAACCGTCGTCCATGATCAGAACGGCGCTATCCGCCTCTGAAATAATCCAGGCGCGCTCCGCCAAATAGGTGAAGTGCTGAGACGGATCGCGATTGTCGTGGACAAGGAGCCCGCGCATCGTTCCGTCGCGCGCACGCTGCCTGACATGAAAGACGACGCCGTCCTCCGGCGATGAAAACGATCCCTCCTGCACAACACTGGCAAGGACATCGGATCGCACTTCCGTGATCAGATCGCGGAAGAGCCGCCAGGTCATGGGCACGTAGTGAAGGGTCGCGGAATACATCAGCACCGTCACGATCAGACCGGCGACGATGAATGGGCGCATGATGAACCAGCGCGATGCCCCTGATGCAGAGATCACGACCAACTCACTGTCGTTGTTCAGTCGGTTGAGAACGTAAAGACAGCCGATGAAAAACGCGACCGGGGCGATCACCACGAGCATGCCTGGAAGCGACAGCAGCGTTAGCCCGATGAAGACCGAGAGCGCGTGCCCTTTGCTGGTCAACAAATCCAAGCGCTCAAGCGCCTGGGTTAACCATAAGATGCCGGTGAGCGTTAGAAGGCAGAGCGCCGAAACGCCCAGAACCTGCTTCAAAATGTAACGCCCCAAAATACCCATCGACGAGATGTTCCAGCTCTCGTTTCGCCATACTTTGCTTCAGTCGACGATCGCGGATCACCCGCGATTGTCGTCACTCGACCGGTCCCAATGGGCGAGCAGCCCCCGCAAAGACGCGATCATAACCCGCAACATGACGGAAATTGGACCAACTTGGTGTTGAATTCCACCGGTTTAGGCGGCACACCGTACAACTTCCCGTTAAGCGGATTCGACAAACGACAGTTAGGGGAAAGCCGTGGCCCAATTGCCCGCCATCACCTTCAAGAAAACCGCGCCGCAAAAGAGCGGCACCGTGATCGTCCAAGCGGTCGACGATAAGACGCTTGCCGAAGCGGGCCTCGCGCTGGACGAAGCAAGCGATGGGCAGCTGACACGAGCGATGAAGGCCGCCGGTTTCAAGGCCAAATCCGGTGCGGCGATCGAGGTCTTGGCGCCGCAGGGGACCGGGCTTGATCGGGTCATCGTGGCAGCTGTTGGCGACGATGGCGATCTGGCGGCCTGGTTGGCATTGGGTGGAAAGCTGGCGGCCAGGATAAAGCACGGCCAGATGGTGGCAATCTTCCCAGAGGTTGCGCCTGGCGGCGGCTCGCCGGATGCGTCGTCGTTGGCGGCTCTGGCCGAGGGCCTGTTGCTGCGCGCCTACGCCTTCGACAAGTACAAGACCAGGGTGGATGATGACGACACAGGACGAAAGAAGGCCGCTCGGATCGCAATCATGGCCGATAACCCGGCCGCTGCGCGGCGGGCCTTTTCAGCACGGCGCCCGGTGGTTGATGGTACGATCCTCGCTCGAAACCTGGTGAACGAGCCGGCCAACACGCTTGGACCGGAGGAATTCGCAGCCGAGGCTAAGGCACTCACCGCGCTCGGCGCCAAGGTCACCGTTTTGACCGAGCGCCAGATGGCCGCGAAGAAGATGGATGCGTTGCTAGCCGTTGGCCGGGGTAGCGAACGCGAGAGTCGCTTGGCAGTTATCGAGTGGGCCGGCGGAAAGAAGAAAGAGCCGCCAGTCTGTTTTGTCGGCAAGGGCGTCGTCTTCGACACCGGCGGCGTTTCGCTCAAACCGCCGGCGGGTATGGAAGATATGAAGGGCGACATGGGTGGCGCGGCTGCCGTGATCGGCCTCATGCACGCGCTGGCCGGTCGCAAGGCCAAGGTCAACGCGGTCGGCATTCTGGGTCTCGTGGAAAACATGCCGGATGGCCGGGCACAAAGGCCGGGTGATATTGTGACCTCGATGTCGGGACAGACGATCGAGGTCATCAACACCGACGCCGAAGGCCGCTTGGTGCTGTGTGACGCTCTTTGGTACGCGCAAAAGACGTTCCGGCCGAAGTGCGTTATCGATCTGGCGACTTTGACCGGGGCAATCATGGTCGCCCTGGGTTCGGAGAACGCCGGGCTCTTCTCCAATGACGACGAGCTTGCCGCGCAACTTCTTGCCGCTTCGGAAGCGACCGGGGAGGGCGTTTGGCGCATGCCGCTCGGCAAGGCCTACGACAAGATGATCGACTCCAAGTTTGCCGATATGAAGAACACCGGGGGGCGCTGGGGTGGTGCGGTGACTGCCGCGCAGTTTCTGCAGCGGTTCATCGAAGACGGCGTGCCGTGGGCGCACCTCGATATTGCCGGAACCGCGATGGGATCGCCGAAGACCGCCATCAGCCAAGGATGGGCTTCCGGCTTCGGCGTTCGCCTTCTCGACAGGCTAGTGGCGGACAACTACGAAGGCTAGCGCGGATCGATGGCCGAAGTCTGGTTCTATCACCTGCAACGCCGCCGTCTGGAAGACGTTCTGCCGACGCTCCTGGAGAAGACGCTGGAACGCGGCTGGCGCGCGTGTGTCGAAGGGCCCGACAAGGAACGGCTCACCTCGTTGGACGGGCATTTATGGACCTATCGGGACGAGTCCTTTCTGCCTCATGGTTTGGCCGGCGAACCCGAAGCACCCGACCAGCCGATCCTTTTGATCGACAACGCCGCCAATGCCAACAGCGCCGACGTGCGCTTCCTGATCGATGGCGCGGAGGTCGACGACCCCGATGCCTATGAGCGCGTCATCTACTTGTTCGACGGCCGCGATCCGGCGGCGGTCGAAACCGCGCGGGCCTACTGGAAGACGCTCTCGGCCGGACCCCATAATGCCGTCTACTGGCAGGAAAACGACCGCGGCGCCTGGGAGAAGAAGGCGTGACCGACGCTGTGTTCGAGGCTCGTCGTCTGGCGGCCAGAACCCGCCTGGATGCTCTGGAGGGCGCCAAGGGTGGCGATCGGGACAATCGTAATCGCTGGTTTCACCATGTCTATGCGACCGCCGATGGCGACGAGGCGAACGTTCCCTGGGCTGACCTTACCGCCAAACCGGAACTCATCGATTGGCTCGGTGACAATCCGGGCGAGGGGCGGCGGGCGCTCGACGTAGCGTGTGGCCTGGGCGACAACGCAGAGGCGCTGGCTGCCGCCGGCTATCGCACAACGGCTTTCGATCTGGTCGACGATGCCATTTCTTGGGCGCGCATGCGGTTTCCAGGCACGCTTGTCGATTATGTGATCGCCGATCTGCTCGACCCGCCGGCGGCGTGGCACGGTGCCTTCGATCTCGTCCACGAGTGTTACACCATCCAAGCGCTCTATGGTGACATGCGGGCGGCCGCGATCCCGGCCATTGCCCGTTTCGTGGCGCGGGGCGGTCGGCTTGTCATCATTGCGCGCACGGCTACCGAAGATGCGGAGATCGATGGCCCGCCTTGGCCACTGCGGCCATCCGAACTGGAGCGTTTCAGCGCCGAAGGGCTAAATGTCGGGGATAGATTCGATTACATCGTCGAGAAGTCCGATGGACGCCGCGTTCCACACGTTCGGCTCGTCCTGGTAAGAAACTAGCCCGCGATTTCGGCAAGTGCTTGTTCAAGCGTGTCCGACAACATAAGCCAGCGATGCTCAGCCTCCTCCCGGCGCGCCACGGCATCCGCGCGTGATTTGGCAATAGCGGCCCCGTTAGCCGGGTCTTTTGAGAAGACGTCCGGATCGGCGAGTGTCCGGTCGTAGCTGGCGATATCGGTGTCCAACTGCGCGATCTCTGCCTCAAGTGCCTCGATGTCGCGACGCATTGGCGCAAGGCTCTCACGCTTCTTGGCGGTCTCGCGGCGGCGCGCGGCGGCCGAGATCGTGGGTTCCGATACCGTCTTGGTGGCAGTGGGCCGGTCACCGCCGGCCTTTCTAAGATTGAGCAGAAAGCGCCGATAGTCGTCGAGATCGCCCTCATAGGGCGCAACGGTTCCGCCATCCACGAGCCACAGCCGATCGACGGTGCGTTCCAGCAGGTGCCGATCGTGACTGATGATGATAACCGCGCCTTCATACGTGTTCAGCGCGTCGACCAGCGCTTCGCGGCTGTCGGCATCGAGATGGTTCGTCGGCTCGTCGAGAATGATCAGGTGCGGGCCGTTGAACGTGGCGATCCCCAACTGGAGGCGGGCTTTCTCGCCACCTGAGAGCTTTTCCGCCGGAGTATCGGCTTTGTCGGCGCCGAACCCCATTTGCGCGGTCCGCGACCGGACCTGTGCAATGGTGGCGTCCGGCATCAGTGCCCGAACATGGTCGTAGGCGGAGTCGCCTGGGTTGAGTTCGTCGAGTTGGTGCTGTGCAAAATAGGAAATCTGTAGCTTATGCAATGGCTTCATTCGGCCAGAGTCTGTTGTCAGACGACCGGATATAAGTTTTGCTAATGTAGACTTACCATTGCCATTGGCGCCGAGCAGGCCGATCCTGTCGTCATCGTCGATGCGCAACGTCAGATCGCGTAGGACGGGTTTGCCCGGTTCATAGCCGACGCTGGCCTCGGTCATCTGCACGATCGGTGGCGCCATGCGCTTGCCTGGATTGGGCAGGTGAAAGGGCCTGACCTGATCGTCGACCAGTGCGACAATCGGCTCCATCTTCTCCAGCATCTTGATGCGGCTTTGCGCCTGGCGCGCCTTTGAGGCCTTGTAGCGGAACCGGTCGACGAAGGCTTGCATGTGACGGCGCGCGGCGTCCTGTTTCTTCTTTAGTTTGAGATCAAGCGCCTGTTGCTCGCGTCGTTTGCGCTCGAATTGGTCATAGCCGCCGCGATAGGCGGTTAGTTTACGTTTGTGCAGGTGGACGATGGTGTTGACCGCGCCGTTCAAGAGGTCACGGTCGTGACTGATGACGACAATGGTGTGGGGATACCGCGCAAGGTAGGCCTCCAGCCACATCACGCCTTCCAGATCGAGATAATTCGTCGGCTCATCGAGGAGAAGCAGGTCCGGTTCGGCGAAGAGGACTGCCGCAAGCGCAACGCGCATGCGCCATCCGCCGGAATAGTCCGAACAAGGCTTTGCCTGCGCCGCCGTATCGAAGCCCAGTCCGTTCAAGATCGTCGCAGCGCGAGCCGGCGCCGCGTGGGCATCGATATCCGAGAGCCGAAGTTGGATTTCGGCGATCCGGTGCGCGTCATGTGCCGTTTCCGCCTCCGCCAAGAGTGCTTCGCGCTCCGTATCGGCGGCCAGCACGAAATCGAGCAAGGTTTGAGGGTCGCCCGGCGCTTCTTGCGCGACCTGACCGATGCGGGCGCCCTTGCGCACGGAAACGCTACCCTCATCGGCATGAAGCGCGCCGGTAATCAGGTGGAAGAGCGTCGTCTTGCCCGCTCCGTTCTGGCCGACGAGGCCGACCCGCGCACCATCGGGAATGGCGATGGTGGCGTTGTCGAACAACACCCGGCCGGCGATCCGATATGTCAGATTGTTGACGTGCAGCATGGCGGGCTTTTGGCGCGGAATGAAAGCATGCGCAAGGGCGCGGGCTGGCGATATTCATGACCGGCCTTATCTTTAGGAGCGCAGTCACAGCTGACGGCCCGAGGCCGTCCTGATCGGACGGAACATGCCGAGCAAACATCCAAGCACACCGAAGCCATGGGACGCGGAGCCGATCATCGAGTGGCTCTTAACCGAAGGCCCGTCCGCTGCTGATGTCGACCACCTGGTCGCTCAGCTTGGCGAGCGATTATTGGCGAGCGGGGCGCCGGTTTGGAGACTGCGGCTCTCAATGCGGACTTTGCATCCGCTCATTGCGGCAACCTCGTCGGTGTGGGAGCGAGATCGCGACACAATCGAGCAGATCGAATCGACCCATGGGCTCGAAGCACGGTCCGGCTATATCGGCAGCCCGATGCAAACCATCAGCGAGACGGGCGCGCCCCTACGTATACGGCTCATGGATCCGCTACCCGATGACGCCCATATTGTCTTGCATGAGTTGAAGGAGATGGGCGGAACCGACTATTTCGGTCTGCCGACCAGGTTTTCCGACATCAGTCGCGCGATCATGATCTTCGTGACGGATGTGGAGCACGGCTTCTCGGACGCCGACATCGCACATTTTTCGCGGATTGCCGCCGTGACCGCTCCCGTTGTCGCCGCATTCAATGCGCGACGCGTTTCAGAGGCGATCGCCGACGCCTATCTCGGCCCAAGAACGGGCCGCCGTGTTCTCAATGGGCAGATCACGCGCGGCAATATCGAGACGATGACCGCCGCGATCGTGGTGAGCGATATTCGCGATTGGACCGGTCTCAACAGCCGTATCGGCAGCGCGGACGCCTTGGAGCTGGCGAATCGCTATTTTGAGACGGTTGCGGAAGCGATTGAGGTCAATGGCGGCGAAATCCTCAAATTCCTCGGCGATGGCGTTTTGGCTGTGTTTCCCTCCGCCGACGACGAACAAGGGTCTGGCCGTGAATGCATACGCGCGTTGGCAGCCGGACGAGAGGCTCTCCAAAACGCGCGGGACTCAGGGCTGGATGACTACGTCCAGTTCGGTATCGGCATGCACTACGGCGAAGTTCTCTATGGCAATATCGGCTCGAAAACCCGACTGGACTTCACGGTGTTGGGCCAGGCCGTGAACATCGCGTCACGGATCGAGGGCCTGTGTGGCAAGCTCGACCGGCCGATCTTGTTCTCCGAAGAGTTCGCGCGGCGTCTGAGCGGGTCATCTGTCCTTGTCGCTGAGGAAGTCCTCAAGGGCCAGGACACCCAGTCGAAGGTCTTCACGGCAACTTAGCTTGATTGCGCCCCAAGTCCGGCGAAGCTGAATCACGCTTTTAGGTGTCCGGCTTGCTGAACTTTCACCAACATTGGCAATATCGCCGACGTAGGGACAAAGAGGTATGAGGCCGGACAACCATGCTGCAATTCGACCAAAAGACCGCGCGATTGCTTGATGAGGCCTATGAGGGTGGCGACTTCACGCTTCGGCGATTGGCCAACGCGCGCGCTTTGGATGTTGGTCCCGGCGATCGCGTGGTCGACATCGGCTGCGGTGCCGGTCACTTCATGCTCGAACTCTCCCGCGCGGTCGGCGATGCGGGTGAGGTGATCGGAATCGATCCGAGCCAGGAGATGCTGGATGCCGCCAAGGTTCGATTGGATGGCCGTTCGAACGTGCGGCTTGAGGTTGGGACCGCGGACAACCTGCCCTTGGATAACGTAAGCGTGGACAAGGCGGCCTCCATCCAGGTGTTCGAGTATCTGAGCGATATCCCAGGTGCTCTGGCCGAGGCTTATCGCGTCCTTCGGGCCGGTGGCCGACTGGTTGTCGGAGATATGCACTTCGATAGTCTCGTCTGGTTCAGCGAAGATCGGGACCGCATGTCGGCCATGGCGAGGGCCTGGGATGGGCACCTCGTTGAGCGCTGCGTTCCGGCACTTTTGCCCCAACTGATGCGGGATGCCGGGTTTCTGGTTGAGGCGGTGAGTCCGATCGTTTGCTGCGACACGGAAGGCCGCATGGACGGCCTTGCACGCATGCTGATGGTCCTGATGGAGCAATATGCCGTGCAGAAGAATTTGATCGATGCACCGATCGTACAGGCTTGGCGGGAAGAGCAAGAAGCGCTCATCCGGCAGCGGCGCTTCTTCTTTTCGTTGACCCACTACGTCGTTTCGGCGCGCAAAGCGGCTTAATGGGGCTTCTGGCCGAAAGCGTCTTCTACAGTGGACTTGCGAAGGTCACCGCCTCAACTCAACGTCTCCATCAACCGACGCAAGAGCAACATGCGCGGCACGAGCGACGAAACGAATAAATGTTCGTGCAGCGTATGCGCCCCTTCGCCGTCGACGCCGAGCGCATCGAGCGTGGGGGCGATCGGCGCCGTGAAATTGCCGTCGGAGCCGCCGCCAGTATGAGTCTCTTCCAGCGTGAAGCCGATCTCAGCGGCTAACGCTTTGGCCTTGTCGAAGAGCGTTGCGGTTCCTGGCAGGCGCTCGAAGGGCGGCCGGTTCATGCCGCCCTCGAACGTCAGGGTCACATCGGGATCGTGCGCCGTCAGCGCGTGCACGGCGGCAACCATGGCTTCACCATCCTCCGCCGTGGGCACGCGAATGTCGACATGGGCCTCCGCGTGTTCCGGAATGACGTTGGAGCCGGTTCCCCCTTGAACCGTGCCGATGTTGACGGTCACGCCGCGCTCATAATCGGTCATCGCTTCAAGGGCTAGAATTTGGTGGGCGATCTCGCGGATGGCGCTACGCCCTTCGTGATGCCGGCTGCCGGAATGGGCTGGACGCCCACGAGCGCGCATGACGAATCGAGCGACGCCCTTGCGCGCGGTCACGACCTTGCCGCCGTCGCGCGCCGGTTCGGTGACAAGCACGTAGGCGGCATCCTTCGCGGCGCTCTCCACCAGCGCCTGCGATGTTGGGCTGCCGACCTCCTCGTCCGCTGTGTAGAGGATACGGACGGGCAGGGGGCAGCCGCCGGCTTCGGCCAGGCTTCTAAAGGCCGTCAGGCCGATATAGGCGCCGCCCTTCATGTCGTAGATGCCGGGGCCGTAGGCGTGGTCGCCGTCAATCCGAAACGGCAGATCGGTCGCGAGCGTTCCTTTGGGATGGACCGTGTCGAGGTGGCTGAGAACGAGTAGGTATCTCCCGTTGCCGCCCCAGGACGATCGCACGGACAGATGATCGCCGAAGCCGCCGGTGCCGGGGATGCGTTCGACCGATGCGCCAATCTCCGCGCACTCCGCAGCGACGACGTCCATCAGCGCGTTGACGCCATCGCGGTCGGCGGTGTGGCTCTCGATTTTCGTCCAGCGTTCGATTCCGGCCAGGATCGTGCCGGCGTCCGGTGTTGCATGGGTCAGCATCAGGGCTCTTGCTCGCCTGTTTGTTTTGTCGTGGCGGCGACGTTGCCGCATCGTTCATCAGGTCATAGCAAAGAACGCCGCCGCGTACAGTGCAAGCCCGCCGACCGTCATTGCCAGGGGTGCGGTTCAAGATCGCTTGGTGAGCCGTCTTGCGGACCGGGACGGGCCTCAGTATAAGCGCTGCGATCTCCACGATTTTTTCACATGAAAGGACGGGGCCGATGGCCATCGAGCGTACTTTTTCGATCATTAAGCCGGACGCGACCCGGCGCAACATCACCGGCAAGATCACCGATAAGCTCGAAGCTGCGGGCCTGCGCGTCATCGCCTCCAAGCGTATTCACATGACCCGGGATCAGGCCGAGGGCTTTTATGCGGTCCATAAGGAGCGGCCCTTCTTCAACGATCTGGTGACGTTCATGATTTCCGGTCCGGTGGTCGTTCAGGTGCTGGAGGGTGAGAACGCGATCAGCCAAAACCGCGAAGTCATGGGCGCAACGAACCCGGCAGACGCTGCGCCCGGCACCATTCGCGCCGAGTTTGCCGAGTCCATCGAGGCCAACTCCGTGCACGGGTCTGACGGTCCCGATACCGCCAAGACCGAAATCGCTTTCTTCTTCAGCGATGGTGAGATCGTCGGCTAGCGGCTTTGACACGCTGATTTGACGAAGGGCCGGGCGATCCGGCCCTTTTTCTTTGGGCAGGCTTCTTCTAGTCTCGCGGCGCAAGAGAGCGAGTCTCGCAATGAACGTCAGCCCGAACATCGTCAGCCATCATTCAACCTGCCCGCACGATTGTCCGTCGTGCTGCGCTTTGGAGGTCGAGGTTGTCGACGGCACGTCGATCGGTCGGGTGCGCGGCGGCAAGATGGACTATACGGCCGGGGTGATCTGCGCCAAGGTCGCGCGCTATGCGGAACGCATCCATCATGCCGACCGGCTGACCAAGCCGCTCCGACGCACCGGGCCCAAGGGAACCGGCCAATTCGCCGAGATCGGTTGGGACGAGGCGCTCGACCGTGTCGCCGCAGCGTTTCAGGAGGCAGCGGCTAAGCACGGCAGCGAAGCGGTCTGGCCCTACTTCTATGCCGGAACCATGGGCCTCATTCAGCGCGACGGGATCAACCGGCTGCGCCATGTCATGCGCTATTCGGGCCAGTACGACACGATCTGCACGAACATGGCATGGAACGGTTTCATCGCCGGCACGGGCAAGCTCGCCGGTGCTGATCCGCGCGAAATGGCGCAGTCCGATCTGGTCATCATCTGGGGCACCAACGCCGTCTCGACCCAGGTCAACGTCATGACCCACGCGGTGCGCGCCCGGAAGGAGCGAGGCGCCAGAATCGCCGTCATCGATGTCTACGACAATGACACGATGAAACAGGCCGACATCGCGCTATGTCTGAGACCCGGCACCGATGGCGCGCTGGCCTGCGCGATCATGCATGTGCTTTTTCGCGATGGGCACGCGGACTGGGCGTACCTGGAGCGCTACACGGATGATCCGAAGGGCCTTGAGGCGCATCTTCAGGACAAGACTCCGCACTGGGCGTCCGCGATCACGGGTCTGCCCGTCGATACGATTGAGGACTTTGCCACTGCGATCGGAACGACCGAGCGGAGCTTCTTTCGCCTGGGTTACGGATTCACCCGATCCCGCAACGGATCCGTTGCCATGCACGCCGCATTATCGATCCCGGCCGTCACCGGTGCCTGGCGACGCGAAGGCGGCGGCGCCTTCCACAACAATGGCGGGATCTACAACCTAAACGCCACGATGAACCAGGCGCTCGACGCACGTGACCCACAAATCCGGCTGCTCGATCAGTCGCGGATCGGCGCGATCCTGGAGGGCGAGGCGGCCGATCTGCAAGGCGGCCCACCGGTCGCCGCCATGCTGGTCCAAAACACCAATCCGGTCTCCGTCGCGCCGGAACAAGAGCGGGTCAAGCGCGGCTTCGCCCGTGACGACCTGTTTGTCTGTGTCCACGAACAGTTCATGACAGAGACGGCGCACATGGCCGACATCGTGTTGCCGGCGACCATGTTCATGGAACACGACGACATCTATCGCGGCGGCGGCCATCAGAACATCATGTTGGGGCCGAAACTAATCGATCCGCCGGCCGGATGCCGGTCGAACCACGAGGTCATCTGCGCCCTGGCGGAGCGTCTGGGCGCCGGTCATCCGGGCTTTTCCATGTCGCCGCGCGACCACATCGACTGGATGCTGCAAAATTCGGGCTGGGGTACGCTGGCCGACCTTGAGGAAACAGGATGGCTGGACTGCCAGCCTGATTTCGACGCCGCCCACTACATCGATGGCTTCGGCTGGCCGGACGGCAAGTTCCGCTTCAAACCGGACTGGGCCGCGTTTTCAGGTGTCACAAGCACGCCGATGGGACCATGGCGCCAGATGCCGACTTTTCCCGACCATTGGGATGTCACCGAGAATGTCGACGACACCCATCCCTATCGGTTGGTGACGGCGCCTGCGCGCTCATTTCTCAACTCCACCTTCAACGAGACCGGCGGATCGCTGAAGCGGGAAGGGCGCCCGGAGGTGATGATCCATCCTAACGATGCGGCCCGCGATGGGATCGCCGACGGCGATCGCGTCGAACTCTTCAACCGTCGAGGTACAGTACGTCTCCACGCGCGTCACTATGACGGAATTCAGCGCGGTGTCGTGATCGCCGAGGGGCTGTGGCCCAACGACGCGTTCGAAAACGGCAAGGGGATCAACACGCTGGTCGGTGCCGAACCGGTTGCGCCGGCCGGCGGCGCCGCCTTCCATGACAGCCATGTCGGGATCAGACGTTTGGAACCACAAAGCTCTGATCGCGGTTAAATGGCAGGCTCGGGTCGATGAAGATTGCCTGGTCCTCCATCCGAACCCTACCGCTCGCTACCCAAGCCAGCGCTTGGGGATAAAGCCTGTGTTCGGCACGCAGGATGCGTGCGGCCAGCCGGTCCGCGTCGTCATCCGGCAGGACCGGGACGGCTGCCTGCGCGACAATGGGACCGGCATCCAGCTCCGCGCTGACGAAGTGGACTGTGCAGCCGGATATCCGGACACCGGTATCGAGCGCCCGTTGATGGGTATCGAGGCCCCTGAAGCTCGGCAGCAGGGACGGGTGGATGTTGAGGATTTTGCCGCTCCAGCCGGCTACGAAATTCGCTGACAGGACCCGCATAAAACCAGCCAGGCAGACGAGATCGATATTGGCAGACCGAAGAGCCGTATCGACGTCGGCCTCAAAGGCCGCCTTAGTGTCGAATGTCGAGCGCTCGGAAACATGGGTGGCAATCCCAGCTTCCAGTGCCGTGGTCAGTCCTGCGGCCTGCGGATTGTCCGACACGACAAGCGCGATGTCGGTGGGGTAGTTTTGGGCGTGGCTGGCCCTGATGAGCGCGGCCATGTTCGAACCCCGGCCGGAGATCAGGATTGCCGTGCGAACAAGCGCCACAGATCTAGAATCCGTGTTCGTTCGATATTGTAATTATCGGCTTACCGAATGTGCATTCGGTAACTAAACCAATCTGACTAGGCGACTCATTATTGGGTTCGAGGATCGTTTCGAGCTCTTTGTAAGCATCTTGTGACAAAATAAGGATCATGCCCGCGCCGCAGTTGAACGTGCGTGTCATCTCCTCCTCGGCGACCGGTCCAATCTCCGCCAGCCATCGAAACACCGGTGGTTTCGTTAGGTCCGATAGATCGAGCGCCGCACCCAGGCCGGCCGGCAGGATACGGGGAATGTTCTCGATCAGCCCACCGCCGGTGATATGGGCCAGGGCTTTGATCGGGACACCGGCTTTCAGCGCCGTCAAAAGCGGTTTGACGTAGATGCGCGTCGGGGTGAGCAGCGCCTCGGCCAGTGATTGTGTGGGCGCGAACGGCGCCGGGTCGGTCCACGCCAGGCCGGATTGCTCAACGATCCGCCGGACGAGTGAAAAACCGTTGGCGTGGACGCCGGACGAGGGCAGGGCAACGACGATATCGCCCGCGGCGATGTCGGTGCGCGGCAACAGGTTCTCGCGCTCTACCGCACCGACCGCGAATCCGGCAAGATCGTAGTCGCCGGTGGCGTAAAACCCCGGCAATTCCGCCGTTTCACCGCCAATCAGCGCGCATCCTGCGATGCGGCACCCTTCGGCGATGCCCGATACCACATCGGTCGCCACATCGACATCGAGTCGCGAGGTCGCATAATAGTCTAGGAAAAAAAGCGGTTCGGCGCCCTGCACGATCAGATCGTTGACGCACATGGCCACCAGATCGACACCGACCGTGGCATGACGGCCGGTTTCGATCGCGATTTTTAGCTTTGTGCCGACCCCATCGGTCGCCGAAACAAGAAGGGGATCGCGATATCCCGCTTTCGCTAGGTCGAAAACACCGCCAAATCCGCCGATACCGCCGATCACGCCCGGCCGCGATGTGGCCTTGACGGCCGGTCCGATGCGATCAACCAATTGGTTGCCGGCCTCGATATCGACGCCCGCGTCGCGATAGCTGAGAGTGGGGTCCGCCACCTGTCGTCCTCCGTGGCTCCTTTTTCGGTAAACGAGAAATTAAAGCAAGCGGCGCGACACTGTTTTCCATGGTGATTCGCGCACTTCTCATTGCTTTTTTCGCGGTGGTTTCAAGCCCCACGCTTGCATCCGACGCCGCCCAGCGGATTTTTACGGCCCGGAGCGTGGTGGCCGAGGCTCATGCCTCGGACGGCGTGAAGGCCAAAGAACTTGCCCATCAAACAGCGCTTTCGATGGCGTTTGAAAAGGTCTTGCACGACCTGACGCGTCGGCGCGATCATGACTTCCTGCCGCGTCTCAAGGGCGATGCGCTTGAACCTTACCTCGCGAACTACTCCGTCCAGGATGAACATGTCGCTCCGACGTATTATCGCGCGACGCTGACCATTCAGTTCAATCGGCTGGCCATATTGGGCCATTTGATCGAGAACGGCATTGGCTACACGGAACTGTGCGCTCCGCCGCTGCTCGTCCTGCCGGTCATGCAAGGTGCGGACGGGCCGGTCTGGGCGGATTCGGCGTGGCGCGATGCGTGGACACGCTACATCAATCCGGACGGCGTGGTGCCGATCACCGTTTTCAATGGTTCGGTTGAGGATCGCGCTTATCTGGACGCGATGGAAGACGCGCGCCGCCCATATACCCTTGCGACAATGGCGATCCGCTACGACGCTGAATATGCCGTCATCGCCGTGCTGGATCCCTCCGGTGACGACGGATTGACGGTTCGGCTGATCGGCCGCGATATCATCGGCCCGATCGATATGGCGCAGTCGTTCGGCGGTCTGCGCGGCGCGAGCGCTGTCAGTCACGATGCAATCATCGCGACCGTTATCTCAGAGCTTGAAAACCGCTGGAAAGCTGTCGCGATCGACGGCGAAGCGCCGGAGTCGTTGTTCGTTGCAAGAGCGGAAAAATCCACCTATTCCGACGGAACGAGGATCGACGCGAAACTAGTGCCGAATGCTGTGGGCCTGGCGCCGGACATTGCCGGCTTCAAGAATCGCATTGCGGACATTCCCGGCGTCAACGCTTTGGAATCGTCGGCTGGCGATCGCATTCAGTTTGCGTTCAACGGCGATCTAAGCCTGTTGCAATCAGCGCTGGCGGTCCGTCGCCTTTCGCTGACAAGAAATGGCGATCAATGGTGGTTGGCAGCCTACTGAGCGCCATGTAGAAGGGCCGCGAGAAGCCAACTTTCAAGCCGCCCGTGACCTTACCCAATCTCATAACGATTATCAGGCTTTTGAGCGTGCCGGTGATCGTCTACTTCCTCATCACCGACCAGTTCAAATTTGCCGCAGCACTGTTCTTGCTTGCCGGCGTCTCCGACGCCATCGACGGCTTCATCGCCAAGCAGTGGAACATGCGCTCTGAGCTTGGCGCCTATCTCGATCCGCTGGCCGACAAGGCTCTGCTCACCTCCGTCTACGTCGCACTGACGTTCAAGGGGTATTTGCCGGTTTGGCTGACCGTGTTCGTGGTCAGCCGGGATTTTCTAATCATCGGCGGCGTTGTCCTGGCATGGATCGTCGGTCGACCCGTCGAGATGGCGCCCTTGATGATCTCAAAGGCCAATACGACGGCACAGATCGCCCTTGCGGGGATTGTTCTCGCCGGAGCGGCATTAGAGTTCGATTTTGGTGGCTTCGTCGGCCTGGTCATTGTTCTGACCGGGGCGCTGACGATATTATCGGCGATTGCCTATACGGCAGCGTGGTTGAAACACATGTCGGACATGAATGGAAACGAGGGGTAGGTCGCTGCGATGACTTTGCAACGTCAGGCATTTTTCTGGTTCGTGGCTTTGGCCGCGCTCTGCCTGTTTTTGTGGGTCTTTCGCGGCATTCTGGCGCCGTTTCTGGCCGGCATCGCCCTTGCCTATTTCCTCGACCCCGTTGCCGATCGGTTGGAGAAGCTGAAGTTTTCCCGGTTCTGGGCGGCGGTCACGATCGTCGGCCTGTTTCTGATTGCCTTCACGATCGTCGTGGTTTTGATCACGCCACCGCTCGTCGCTCAGATCCTCGGCTTTATCAACCGCATCCCCGAGCTCATTGGTCAGTTTGAGAACTTCTTGGCCAATAGCGGCATCGTGAAGTGGCTCGGCGAGCTCATTCCGATTGCAACGCCCGATGGTCTGCAAAGCTCCATGACGGATGTCATGCGCCAAGGATCAGAATGGATCGGCGCCGTATTCGGCCAGATCTTGTCCGGCGGTCAGGCTATCGTCGGTCTGCTCAGCTTCCTGCTGATCTCGCCGATCATCGCGTTCTATCTCTTGTGGGATTGGGACAATCTGGTCGATCGCGTCGATAAGTTGCTGCCGCGCGACCACGCGCAAACCATTCGGCGGCTGGCGCGTGAGATCGACGATGCACTGTCGGGGTTCGTCCGTGGCCAGATCACCGTCGCCATGCTGCTCGGCGCGTTCTACGCCATCACCCTGTCGCTGATGGGACTCAATTTCGGCCTGTTGATCGGCATCGTCGCCGGCGTCATCAACATCATTCCCTATGTCGGCTCGATTGTTGGATTTGTCATCGCCGTTGGCGTCGCGACGTTGCAGTTTTGGCCCGATTGGACTTGGATTCTTGCGGTTGCTGCGGTGTTCGTGGTTGGCCAGGTGGTGGAGGGTAACGGGCTACAGCCTCTGCTTGTCGGGGAAAAAGTCGGTCTTCATCCCGTTTGGCTTATGTTCGGCATCATCGCCTTCAGCTCCCTTTTCGGTCTCGCCGGTACGTTGATCGCTGTACCCGCCGCCGCGGCGATTGGCGTCCTGGTCCGCTTCGCCATTGCGCAATACCTCGACAGCGCCGTCTATCGCGGCACCAGAGGCAGGACCCATCTCGACGACGACGCTCCGGCCGGCAGAACAGGCAGCAAGACGTGACGCGCGCGTTCGACGCCGGGCGGCAGTTGCCGCTCGACCTTGGCTTGCCGCCGTCCTTTGCGCGTGAGGATTTCATTGAAAGCCGCTGCAATCGGGAAGCCTTGGCGGCAATCGACGCCTGGCCAGAGTGGAGCACCCATGCACTGATGCTGCTTGGGCCGACCGGCAGCGGGAAAACCCATCTCGCCCACATCTTCGCAGCGCACACCAATGCCCGGTTCATCGACCCGACCGAGGCACTTCCGGAGATCGGCGATGTCTATTTCAGTGGCCGTGCGCTGGTCCTTGAAGTTCCAGACGGCTGGAAACCCGATCAAACGGGCCTGTTCCATCTTCTCAATCAGGTGCGCGAACTTGGCATGTCGCTGCTTCTAACCGCGCGCTCATGGCCGCAGGACTGGGGTTTGACGCTGGCCGATTTGCGGTCGCGGGTGCTCGCCATCCCGGCGATTGAGCTGTTCGAACCCGACGATGCCTTGTTGAACGCCGTTCTCGTTAAGCTGTTTGCGGATCGTCAATTGATTCCGGACCCAACCGTCGTATCTTACATTTTACGGCGCATCGAACGATCGGTTGCCGCAACGATCGATATCGTCGACACGCTCGACCGCGAGGCCCTGGCCGCGAAGCGAGCCGTGACACGATCGATGGCAGCGCGAATTTTGGATAGCGGTTCAGACGGATAACCAAGAACCGAACGTCAAGGTCGTGTCGCAGAGACATGGTAACGGCGAGGTGGGAGAGCGATATGGCGACGACAGGTGGGACGAGCGAAGCGGGACCAACCGTTGAGCAGTTGAAGGAACATGCCCGCTCTGCGCGCCGCTCTAGTCAGTCCTCGACGAAGCCGGCCGAGGAGAAAAAGTCGGAAAAAGCGACGGCTGCGCCCGAGATCGATCCCACTAGCTCGGATCGTTTCTTCAACCGGGAGCTGTCCTGGCTCGCCTTCAATCGGCGGGTCCTTGAAGAAGCCGGCAACACCAATCATCCGCTTCTTGAGCGCGTACGTTTTCTATCGATTTCGGCCTCGAATCTCGACGAGTTCTTCATGGTCCGCGTGGCTGGTCTCTCAGGCCAGGTGCGAGCCGGGATCGAAACGCCGAGCCAGGACGGTCTCAACCCCACGCAGCAACTCATCCGCATCGCGGAAGAAGTTGCCTCGTTGACCGAGGAACAGCAGGACGATTGGGTCACGCTCCAGGCCGAACTGGCAGCGGCCGGGATCAAGATTATCGACCCGTCCGACGTCGCCGGCGGCGATCGCGTGTGGTTGGAAAGCTATTTCATGGACAATATCTTTCCAGCGCTCACGCCGCTCGCCGTCGATCCGGCGCACCCGTTCCCATTCATTCCAAACCTTGGCTTCTCGCTGGCGATGCAGCTCAAGCGCGAGGCCGACGGCCGGTCGATGGAAGCGATCATTCGCTTTCCGCAGAAGATCGAGCGCTTCATCGCTCTGCCTGTCGCTAAGGACGGATCGCTGGGCTCCTTCCGCTTCATTCGCGTTGAGAACGCAGTATCCATGTTCATTCCCAAGCTATTCCCGGGCTATCGCGCCGTGGCGACGGGCGCGTTTCGGGTCATCCGCGACAGCGACATGGAGATCGACGAAGAGGCGGAAGACCTGGTGCGGGTCTTCGAAACCATGCTCAAGCAGCGCAAACGCGGTGTCGCGATCCTGCTTGAATGCGAGGCATCAATGCCGAACGCACTTGTGAAACGCGTTGCCAATGCGCTCAAGGTTCCAGACGCCGCCGTTTCCCATACCGAGGGCGTGTTGTCGCTCGCCGACCTGTCTCAGCTCGTCAACATCGACCGGCCCGACCTCCGATTTTCGCCGTACACCCCTCGCTATCCGGAGCGCATTCGGGACCATGGCGGCGATTGTCTAGCGGCCATCAAGCAGAAAGACATCGTCATTCATCATCCATATGAATCGTTCGATGTCGTTTACGAATTTCTGCAGCAGGCGGCCACCGACCCGGCGGTCGTCGCTATCAAACAGACGCTTTATCGGACTTCGAACGATTCACCGATCGTGCGTGCATTGATCGACGCTGCTGAAGCCGGGAAGTCGGTGACGGCCGTTGTCGAGCTGAAAGCACGCTTCGACGAGGAAGCAAATCTACGCTGGGCGCGCGATCTGGAACGTGCTGGGGCGCAGGTGGTCTACGGCTTCATAGAGCTGAAGACCCATGGCAAGCTCAGCCAGGTTGTGCGCCGCGAAGACGGGCAATTGTTCAGCTATGTGCATATCGGCACGGGCAACTACCACCCGATTACGGCCCGGATCTACACCGACCTATCGTTCTTCACGGCCAATCAGGAAATCGCCCACGACGTCGCGCGCATTTTCAATTTCATCACGGGATACGCCGAGCCGGCCGATCTCCATCATCTGTCCGTATCGCCATACACTTTGCGCAAGACGATCATCGGTCATATCGATCAGGAGATCGCTCACGCGAAAGCCGGTCGCCCCGGGCATATCTGGTTCAAGATGAATTCCCTGGTCGATCCGACGATCATCGACAAGCTTTACGAGGCGAGCGGTGCCGGTGTTGAAGTCGACATGGTGATTAGGGGCATCTGCTGTCTCAAGCCGGGTGTTCGGGGCCTGTCGGAGAACATCCGCGTGCGCTCCGTCGTCGGCCGATTCCTGGAGCATTCGCGTATCTATTGCTTTGGCAACGGTCATGGCTTGCCGTCCGCCGAGGCTGCTGTCTACATCTCATCAGCCGATCTGATGCCGCGCAATCTTGACCGTCGTGTCGAGGTGCTGGCGCCGATTGAGAACGAGACGGTACATGCCCAAATCCTGAACCAAATCATGGTTGCCAGCCTGCAGGATACGCAGCAGTCATGGGAACTCTTGCCAGACGGGACCTCTAGACGCATTGTTCCCGAATCTGGTGAAAAGCCGTTCAACGTGCACCGCTACTTCATGACGAACCCAAGTCTTTCAGGCCGTGGCAAATCCCTCAAAGAGTCATCACCTCCAGAGTTCCTCGGCCGCAGCCGGCGCAATTGACGGCCCATTTTCCGCCGGCGCCGATCCGCTTTCCGGCGGCGGAGACGGTTTGCCGGCGCAGGGCCGTTTGCCGGACGTGCGACCGATTGGCGTCATCGATATCGGATCGAACTCAGTCCGTCTCGTCGTCTATGAAGGGCTGAACCGCAGCCCGACACCGCTCTACAACGAAAAGACCTTGTGTGGGTTGGGCGAGGGGCTGGCCGAAACTGGATTGTTGGCAGAGGCCTCGATTGAACGGGCGCTTGATACGCTGCGGCGCTATCGGGCACTCAGCGATCAGTTGCGCTGCGAATCCGTGCTGGTCTTTGCTACTGCGGCGACTCGCGATGCCTCCAACGGTGCAGATTTCGTCGCTGAGGCCAGCCGGATTTGCGGGGTGCCCGTTGACGTGATCTCCGGCACGCAGGAGGCGCACTTGACTGCGCTGGGCGTGGTCTCGGGCTTCCACGCGCCTGATGGTCTCGTCGGCGATCTGGGCGGCGGCAGCCTTGAACTGGTCGAACTCAACGGTGGCGTGGTAACCAGCCTCCAGTCCTTTCCGATCGGTGCATTGCGCTTGCGCGATCGATCGGGTGGCAACCTCAAGAAGGCCCGGGACATCGTTGAAAGCACGCTGGACGCGATAGAGCTGCCAAAGCTGAACGGGCGACCGTTTTACGCCATCGGTGGCACCTGGCGAGCCTTCGCCAAGCTGCACATGGCGACCATCGACTATCCGCTACGCGTGTTGCATGCCTATCGGATCAAGTCCAAGCATGCGATCGCCCTGGCCCGGCAGATGCAGCGTTCCGAGATCGACCACCTTACGGGACCGGCGGCTGTGTCGAACCAGCGGGTGGCACTATTGCCGTATGGCGCGATTGTCCTGGAAGAGGTCCTCAAGCGAACCAAGGCGCGATCCATGCTGATTTCGGCGCTGGGTGTGCGCGAAGGCCTATTGTTCAGCCATCTCGACGAGGCGACCAAGGCCGAAGACCCGCTCTTGTCGGCAACCAGAGAATTCGCGATCCTGCGCTCTCGCTCCCCCGATCACGCCCGCGAGTTATGCGGCTGGACCGATCAGCTCTTCGCCGCTCTCGGCCATCGCGAGGATCCCGAGCATAAGCGCATTCGCCATGCCGCGTGCTGGCTGGCCGATATCGGCTGGCGCGCGCACGCGGACTATCGCGGCGAACAGAGCCTCAACATCGTCGCCAATGCCGGCTTCATCGGCATCGATCATCCAGGCCGCGCTGTGTTGGCGCTCACGGTCTACTATTGCAACGCCAGCCTCAGCGATGCGGAACCCGGCCCCGGATTGCGACACCTCGTGGATCTCAATGGCGTTCAACGGGCAGCGGTGCTTGGAGCGGCACTCAAGCTCGCCTACCGACTCTCTGCTTCGATGCCGGGAGTCCTGTCGCGCACGCGCTTTGAAGTGGATGACGGCGTTCTCCGGCTCCATCTCGAACCGGAACCTGCGAGCCTAAAGAGCGATCGTATCGACGCCAGACTTCAGCGGCTCGCCAAACTCGTCGGTCTTCAAGCTGAGACCGTGACTGCGGGAACCGGCCGATCTGGCATCTCAAGCGCCTGAACGGGAACGACCTCGACCTTGCCATCCATGACACGGAGGCAAAGTCGGCCGTGTTTGAGATCAAGCGCTTTCTCGCCGAAGATTTCGCGCCGCCAGCCATTGAGCGCTGCGACCGGCGCCGCGTCGTCAGCTGCAATCCGCGTCAAATCATCGACGGTTGCAATGATCCGCGCTGCGACTCCTTCGGATTCCGATACGGCCTTAAGTAGCACTTTCAGCAGGTCTACGACCGCTCCTATGCCGTTCGGCGGCGGCTGATGTCTCTCAATGCGCGGGATGGCGTCTGGATCGATCGCCAGACCGGCCTCCACGGCGGCCAGCAGTCCGGCCGCGTGGCGCGAACGGTGGTAGCCCTTGGGCACAGCGCGCAACTTTGCCAAGGCGTCCGGTGTCGTCGGTTTTTGTGTCGCGATCTCATAGATCGCATCGTCTTTGAGAATGCGATTACGCGGCATATCGCGCGACTGGGCCTCTGCCTCACGCCACTCGGCGACGGTCATCATGACCGCCAGATCACGCGGCCGCTTAACGCGCATCTTCAAGCGCTTCCAGGCCTGCTCGGGCCTCACATCATAAGTGTCGGACGAGGTCAGGATCGCCATTTCCTCGCGCACCCAATGGCTGCGGTCTTGCTCGTCGAGGCTCGTCTGCAGCGCCAGATAAACGTTGCGCAGATAGGTCACGTCGCTCAAGGCGTAGGTGACTTGCTTGTGCGACAGCGGCCGGCGGGACCAGTCGGTGAACCTGGACGATTTGTCGATCTGACCGCCGCAGATCCGTTGCACTAACTGGTCGTAAGAAATCGAATCGCCAAAGCCACACACCATCGCCGCGACCTGGGTATCGAAGATCGGACTGGGGATAAGCCGGCCGAGATTCCAAATTATTTCCAGATCCTGACGCGCTGCGTGAAAGACCTTCAGCACGGAAGGATTTTCCATGAGGCTGAAAAAGGGTGCGAGATCGATGCCATCGGCCAAGGGATCGATCGCGACGGCGCGGTCGCGGCCGGCGATCTGGACGAGGCAAAGCTGGGGCCAATAGGTCGTTTCGCGAATGAACTCCGTGTCCACCGTGACGAAAGGCTCAGCCGCCATGTCCTGGCAGAATGCTGAAAGAGCCTCTGTCGTGTCGATCGGCGTGAGGTCGACGGCGGGGAGGGGCGCGCTTTTTTGTTTCATTGCCTTGGCTTTAGCACCTTTGCCCCGCTTGACAAACACTGGCAACAAAGGGAAGACCCGGCCTGAAACAATCTCGGCGACATTCACATGCATCGGTATCGCACACACACATGCGGCGCATTGACCGCGTCACAGGTGGGCCAGACGGCACGTTTGTCGGGCTGGGTTCATCGGGTCCGTGACCATGGCGGTGTTTTGTTCATCGACCTGCGCGACCACTATGGCGTTACACAGATCGTCGCCGACCCGGATTCGCCGGCGTTCTCGTTGGCCGAAACGGTGCGCGCCGAGTGGGTTCTTAGAGTTGATGGCGACGTCAAAGCGCGTTCGGCCGACACCGTGAACCCGGACCTGCCGACCGGCGAGGTCGAGGTTTTCGCGCGCGAGATCGAGGTCTTGTCCAAGGCGGAGGAACTGCCGCTCCCGGTCTTCGGCGAACCCGACTATCCGGAAGAGACCCGCTTGAAATACCGCTTCATCGACCTAAGGCGTGACACCCTTCATCGCAACATCACGACGAGAGGCGCGGTGATCAAAACGATGCGCGATCGTATGGTGGCTGCCGGCTTTCAGGAGTTTCAAACGCCTATACTGACCGCCTCGTCGCCGGAAGGCGCACGGGACTTTCTAGTCCCATCGCGCATCCATCCGGGTAAGTTCTACGCCTTGCCGCAAGCACCGCAGCAGTTCAAACAACTGATCATGATCGCCGGCTTCGATCGGTATTTTCAGATCGCGCCGTGTTTTCGCGACGAGGACCCGCGCGCCGACCGGCTGCCGGGCGAATTCTATCAGCTTGATATTGAAATGAGTTTTGTCGAGCAGGACGAAATCTTCGACACCATGGAACCGGTGATCCGGGGCGTGTTCGAAGAGTTCGCCAACGGCAAGCCGGTGACATCGACGCTGCCGCGCATTCCTTACGCCGAAGCGATGCGCAAATACGGCACCGACAAGCCAGACCTGCGCAACCCTATCGAGATGGAGGCGGTCACCGACCATTTCGCCGGCTCAGGCTTCAAAATCTTCGCCAATATGATCGCCAGCGATTCCAAGGTCGAGGTGTGGGGGCTACCTGCTAAGGGTGGCGGCTCAAGAGCCTTTTGCGACCGGATGAACGCTTGGGCACAGGGCGAAGGCCAGCCGGGTCTGGGTTACATCTTCTTTCGCGACGGCGAGGGCGCCGGACCGGTCGCCAAGAACATTGGCCCCGAGCGCACGGCGGCGATCCGAGATCGGTTCGGTCTTGACGATGGAGACGCCGTGTTCTTCGTCGCCGGGGTTCCGGCGAAGTTCGCGGCTTTTGCCGGCGCGGCGCGCGACCGCGTGGGATCGGAGCTCGATCTGGTCGACCGGGACCGGTTCGACCTGGCCTGGATCGTCGATTTCCCAATGTATGAGTGGGACGAGGACGAGAAGAAGGTTGAGTTCTCTCACAACCCCTTCTCGATGCCGCAAGGCGGGCTCGACGCCCTTGCGGCGGGCGATCCCCTGGACCTGAAGGCCTATCAATACGATCTCGTGTGCAATGGCTATGAGATCGCCTCCGGGGCCATCCGAAACCATCTGCCAGAGATCATGGTGAAGGCGTTCGAGATTGCCGGCTACGATGAATCCGTCTTGGAAGCGCAGTTCGGCGGCATGTATCGCGCATTCCACTATGGCGCGCCGCCCCACGGCGGCATGGCGGCCGGCATCGACCGCATCGTCATGCTCCTATGCGGCGTCGACAATCTGCGCGAAGTGGCACTGTTCCCGATGAACCAGCAGGCCGCGGACCTGATGATGGGCGCGCCGAGCGAAGCGACGGCAAAGCAACTCCAGGACCTCCACATTCGCGTCAATCCGCCGGCCTAAGAGACTGAAGGGGCAGGGCGCCGTGGGATTTTCGCAGACGTCGCCCAGCCCGCGCTATCTCGCGCTGATTGAACAGTATCGTCAGCTCCACACCGAAGGCGCGACAGCGCAAGGCCTGTCGCCGGAGGAGACCTTTCCGGGTCAGAGCCTGCCGGAACATGCCCCCGCCATCCGCGAGTTGATGGTCGATACGCAAGCCAGCTCCCTGATCGACTATGGTTGCGGCAAGGGTCTGCAATATGAGCGCCAGGACCTGGTGCTGCCAGGAGGCTGCATCGCCTCATCGATCGCGAGCTATTGGGGCGACCCGGAGATCGTTCTGTATGATCCAGGATATCCGCCGCTGAGCAGGCGGCCGAGTGAACCGACCGATGGCGTGATCTGCACGGACGTCCTTGAGCATTGTCCGGAAGAGGACATGGAATGGATCGTCGACGATCTGTTCAGCCTCGCCAAACGTTTCGTCTTTGCCAATATCGCGTCCTATCCCGCGGCAAAGACGCTTCCAAGCGGTGAGAATGCCCATTGCACCGTGCGTGAGCCGCAATGGTGGCGTGCGTTGATCACGGGCGTCGCAGCGCGCCACCCAAATATCAGCTATCTGTTTCTCATCGAGGAACGAACGCGGACCGGTCTGCTGCGACAAAAACGTGGAAAGAAAGTAACATCGCTTCGGGGCGGTCCCACCTTCACTTAGACTCCACCGAACTAGATCTGCGGAATCGGCAGGGAGCAGAGCATGGTCGCTCGGGTTTTCATCGGGTATGACTCCAAGGAAGTCGTGGCCTATCACGTGTTGGCGCACACAATCATCGAGAAGGCCACTATACCCGTTCAAATCTGCCCCATCGCGCTTGATACGCTTGCCGGCATCTTTACCCGCGAGCGCAACGCTTTGCAGTCGACCGAATTCTCCTTCTCCAGGTTCCTGACACCCTATTTGTCGGGCTATGACGGCTGGTCGGTGTTCATGGACTGCGACATGATCATGCGCCGCGACATCGCCGAGCTATGGGCGCTGCGCGACGACAACTACGCGGTTCAGGTCGTCAAGCACGACTATCAGCCGGCCGAGGACACCAAGTTCCTGGGCCAGGTTCAGACGAAGTACGAAAAGAAGAACTGGTCGAGCGTGATCCTGTTCAACAATGCACAGTGCGACGCACTGTCGATGGACTATGTGAACGAGCGGTCCGGTCTCGAACTTCACCAGTTCAAATGGCTGGGGGATGACGAACGGATCGGCGAAATCCCGCGCCAGTGGAATCACCTCGTTGGCGTCTACGATCACGATCCGGAGGCGGCGCTCGTGCATTTCACCGAAGGCGGGCCGTATTTTCCGTCCTACGCCGATGTCGACTATGCGGCCGAGTGGTTTGCCGCCCGCGACCGGATGCTCTCTGTCGCGCCGGAAGCGTAGAGCCTTCTGTGAAGAGATTGGATCAATTCTGTTTCTCGTCCGGCGTGACGACCCACACGAAGAAGCGCGCGGTGCGTAGCGGGACTACGGACAAGCGCTTCGACACGGTGGGCGCCCACCGGACGGAAACCCGAAGGGCCGGGCCGTTTTGGCCCAATGCCAGCGGTCTTCGGCTCAATCGTACCACCCGGTACGGCCTTCGCCGAAGCCCTTGGCCTCGAACCAAACCTGCACCGACAGAATGGTCCAACCTCTTCACAGAAGGCTCTAGCCGCAAACGGGAGGCGATATGCGGGTCGACGATCCGGCCTGGCAGCCGGAAAACTGGCACAAGGAGCGAAAACCGCTTGTTGCCGCTTGGCGGCAACTGACGCTGCCGGCCCAATTGGCGCTTAACTGGCCCGAAGTCGCACGCTTGAAGGCATTGGAAAACCACTTCAAGGGCGAGCGGGTTTTTCTGCTCGGCAATGGGCCGTCGCTCGGCGAACAGGCGCTTCACCGCCTCTCAGGCGAACACGTCGCCTGCGTCAACATGGGGCTGCGCATGCTCGATCAAGGCGTTCCGCACGCCACGTTTCATATCATGTCCGGCATCAACCGCTTCCGCCGTTTCGGCGAGGAGATCGAGGCCGATGTCATCCGGCACGACATACCGTGGCGCTTCTATCGCCTGCGGCTGAAGGGGACGTGGGCACAACTGCCGAACAAGGGCAGGCGGCCCCATTTCGTGCCGCGCCGCGCCGGAACGCTGTTGACCACAGGGTTCCAGGAACGCGCATGGCAAGGCGTGGGAAGCGACGCGACGGTGCTGCTCTTTGCCGCCCAAGTCCTCTATTTCCTAGGTTTCAAAGCAGTCTACGTGATGGGTTGCGATCTTAGCTATTCCGGCACGGACCATTACTTCTACGCGATGGGCGAGAAGGACTATGCTCACGAGCAGGACCCGAAAGTCGTTGCCGCACGCGCGTCCATGGTACGCGCCAACGCGCAATTCGCGATTGCCGGTAAAGCCTTCGACGCGGCTGGCCGGACACTTGCCAACGCCGGTCATGGCGGCAATCTGGACAGCATTCCGCGGGTCGACTTCGATGGTCTTTTTTGACTACTGAAAGGCGGCCTCGGAAAAGGTGCGCAGCTTGCGCGAATGTAGCCGGTCGGACGGCATGGCGCGGAGGATTTCCATCGTCCGCATGCCGATCGTCAAATGCTGATCGACCTGGCTGCGGTAGAAGTCATTGGCCATGCCCGGAAGCTTAAGTTCACCGTGTAACGGTTTGTCCGAAATGCACAAAAGCGTTCCGTAGGGGACGCGGAAGCGGAAACCATTCGCGGCGATCGTGGCACTTTCCATGTCCAATGCAATGGCGCGCGATTGCGAGAACCGCTCCACCGGCTCGCGATGGTCGCGCAGTTCCCAATTGCGGTTATCGATGGTGGCGACGGTGCCCGTGCGCATGATCCGTTTAAGGTCATAGCCCGACAGATCGGTTACCTGCTGCACGGCCATCTCCAGCGCAATCTGGATTTCCGCCAGTGCCGGGATTGGCACCCAGGTCGGCAGATCGGCGTCAAGCACGTGATCCTCGCGCACGTAGCCGTGGGCAAGCACATAATCGCCGAGCTTTTGCGAATTGCGCAGACCGGCGCAGTGGCCAAGCATCAGCCAAGCATGGGGACGCAGCACGGCCACGTGGTCCGTAATGGTCTTGGCGTTCGATGGGCCGACGCCGATATTGACCATAGTGATGCCGGACGAGTCGCCGGACACCAGGTGGTAGGCCGGCATCTGTGGAAGGCGGGAGACCGGCACGCCTTCGCGCACGGCTTTGCCGTCCCGTGCGTTGTGAGTGACGACATTGCCCGGCTCGACGAAACAATCGTAATCGGGCGAGCCCTCGTCCATCAGTTTGCGGGCGAGCGTGCAAAACGCGTCGACATAGAACTGATAGTTGGTGAAGAGCACGAAGTTCTGAAAATACTTCGGTGCTGTCGCCGTGTAGTGCTGAAGCCGGTGGAGCGAATAGTCGATGCGCGGCGCGGTGAAGAGCGCCAGCGGCGCCGGGCCGTCCGGCTCGACCACATAATTGCCGTTGACGATGGAGTCGTCAGTGATTTCCAGGTTCGGCACATCGAAAAGATCGCGCAGCGGGCGCCCTTCCGGAAAGGCACCGTCCGGCGGCACGGTGATGCCATCCGGATAGGCGAAGTGCACCGGTATGGGGATTTCGGATTCGCGCACGGTGACAGGGACGCCGTGATTACGGATCAAAAGCGCGACCTGCTGCCTGAGATAACGGCCGAACAGGTCCGGTTGCGTCAGCGTCGTCGCATGGGCGCCTGGACCCGAGACGAAGCCATAAGCGTAACGCGAATCGAGACGGGCATGAGACGTCGTCTCAATCGCGATTTCCGGATAGTAGGCCCGCACGCGCTCGTCCGGCGCGATACCTTCAAGAAATGCATCGAAGTTCTTGCGGATAAAGGCGGTATTGCGCTCGTAGATCTCGGCTATCCGGGCGACCGCGGCATCGCCGTCGTCGAACGTCTGTTCGGCAATACGCTCGTGTTTCGTCATGACGGCAGCCGACCTCTGTGCCAGTCCCATGCGGGTGTGTCGGTCACGGCCGCCGATCCGTCAAGCCTTCATTTCGGCAGCACCGACCGCAACGTCCTACGGGCTTGGATCGGTTCGGGGATCGCCGTGTCGGTCGGCCATTCGACAAGGCGAGCATAGCGGCCGTTGTCGAAGCGGAAGTCGGGACATGTCACGTCATCGCAGCTAGCGTAGTAGGTGGAGGGGTTATCGACATCGTCGATGGAGATCGGATTGCAGGCGACCCAGTCCCGGTCGGCCCATAGGCAATCGAGCTTCGGAAACCCGTCGGTGTCGCGCAAGATGGTCCAGAAATTGGTCTTGGCGATCGCCCGCGCCGTGTTCTCGTCGCTCGCCTCGACCGTCACCGGTCCGTGGTGGGGCGAACTGTCGAGAAGATTGGTGGGCGTGCCGTCTTTTACGGTAAGCCGGTAGTAGGGCATCGCCCGCGTCGGGTCCTTGCATGCGTTGGTCGACTTCAATCGACGTTAAGCCGATTCGTGACGTCTGCCGGACGAGGGATGTTGATAAGTGGGGCGGTAGGCGAGAAACGAAAAACCGGGCGCGAAAGCCTCCGCGCCCGGTGTTCGATGCTGCGATCAAATAGCTGGAAGATTGAGCTCCAGGCTATTTCGATCGTTCTAGCTGCACCCCGTCGTCGAGCCGCAGGTGTCGCATTTCATGCAGGTGCCGTTGCGCACCAGGGTGAAGTTGCCGCATTCGCCGCAGGCCTCGCCCTCATAGCCGCGAATGCGGGCCTCGACGGCCTTTTCGGCGGCCGTCTTCTCCTGCGGCTGCGTGGCGACTTCGGCCTTGGTGACAGGCAGGGTCTCCTGTTCGCCGGCAAAGGCGGTCGCTGCCAGCGCCTGCATCTGGCCGACCGAGGCGGCACTCGTGATCGGCGTCGTCGACGATGCCTTGGTGCCGTCTTCGGGTTTCACCTCATCGATGATCTGAAGGCCGCGAACGAGCCCGCGCGACACCGGAGGCGCCGGCGGCGCCTTGCCTTCGCTGACCCCTGAGCCGAGAGCCGTGTTGCTGATATCGCCGGGGCTGACATGGGCCAGGTCGTGGCGGCCAAGATATGAGATCGCCAGTTCGCGGAAGATATAGTCGAGGATCGACGTCGCGTTCTTGATCGTCTCATTGCCCTGCACCAATCCGGCCGGCTCGAACCGGGTGAAGGTGAAAGCCTCGACATACTCCTCAAGCGGCACGCCGTATTGCAGGCCGAGCGAAACGGCAATGGCGAAATTGTTCATCATTGCGCGGAAAGCAGCGCCTTCCTTGTGCATGTCGATGAAGATCTCGCCAACACGGCCGTCCTGATACTCGCCCGTGTGGAGATAGACCTTGTGGCCGCCGACGATCGCCTTTTGAGTGTAACCCGTACGGCGATCGGGCATCTTTTCCCGCTCACGGTCGCGGATGACCTTCTCGACAATTTTCTCAACGACGCGCTCCGTCAGCGCCGCCGTGCGGGCAGGGGCGCCCTTGTCGGCGGTTAGCGTTTCGACGACGTCGTCCATGTCCTCGTCGTCGTCCGCCAGAAGTTGCGCGTTAAGCGGCTGTGATAGCTTCGATCCGTCGCGATAAAGCGCGTTAGCTTTGAGTGCCAGTTTCCAGGAGAGCCTATACGCCGACTTGCAGTCCTCGACGGTCGCATCGTTCGGCATGTTGATCGTTTTGGAAATCGCGCCGGAGATGAACGGCTGCGCCGCCGCCATCATGCGGATATGGCTTTCCACCGACAGGAACCGCTTGCCGGTGCGACCGCACGGATTGGCACAATCGAAGACCGGTAGATGCGCCTTATCGAGCCCCGGTGCGCCTTCCAAGGTCATCGCGCCGCAGCAATAGGTGTTGGCGGCCTCGATGTCCTTCTTTGAAAAGCCGATCTCGGTTAGGAGATTGAATTCCGGATCGTCCAGGCGCTCTGCGTCGATACCGAGCGTGTCGGTGAGGAAATCATCGCCGAGCGTCCACCGGTTGAAGACGAACTTGATGTCGAAGGCCGACCCAAGCGCTGCTTCGACGGCTTCGATCTTCTCCTCGGTGAAGCCTTTGTCGGCGAGCAGATCGTGATTGACGCCAGGGGCGCCCTCAAGCGTGCCATAGCCAACGGCATAATCGATGATCTGCTTGATCTCGCCCTTCTTGTAGCCGAGCGTCTTGAGCGCGGCCGGCACGGCCCGGTTGATGATCTTGAAATAACCGCCGCCGGCAAGCTTCTTGAACTTGACCAACGCGAAATCCGGCTCGATCCCCGTTGTGTCACAATCCATAACCAGACCGATCGTGCCGGTCGGGGCGATCACCGTCGATTGGGCATTGCGATAGCCGTGTTGCTCGCCCAGTTCGACGGCCTTGTCCCACGCCAGTTTCGCGTGCTCCATCAAACGCGTATCGGACGTTGCTGAAGCAGCCAACGGCACCGGATTGGTGTTGAGACCCTCATAGCCGTCGGGCTCGCCATGCGCGGCGCGGCGATGATTGCGCATGACCCGCAGCATGTGCTCGCGGTTCGGCTCGTAGCCTGGGAAGGGGCCTTGCTCCTTCGCCATCTCCGCCGACGTCGCATAGGCCGTGCCGGTCATGATTGCGGTGATCGCGCCGCAGATCGCGCGGCCTTCCTCGGAGTCGTAGGGAATGCCCGAGGTCATCAGCAGGCCGCCGATATTGGCGTAACCCAGGCCGAGCGTGCGGTAGCGGTATGAGAGCTTGGCGATCTCCTTGGACGGGAATTGCGCCATCAGCACCGATATCTCCAGGACGATAGTCCACAGCCGCGTTGCATGTTCGAACGAGTGGACATCGAACGTGCCGTCCTTGTCGCGGAAATGCAGAAGGTTCAGCGACGCCAGATTGCAGGCCGTGTCGTCGAGGAACATGTACTCCGAGCAGGGATTGGAGGCTCGGATGTCGCCCGATGCCTTGCAGGTGTGCCAGTCGTTGACCGTCGTGTGGAACTGAATACCCGGATCGGCGCAGGCCCAGGCGGCGTAACCAACCTTTTCCCAAAGCTCCGTGGCATTGACGGTCTCGGCGACCTTGTCAGTGGTGCGCCCGATCAGGTCCCAATCCCGGCCCTCTTCGGCCGCGTTCAGAAAATCGTCGGTGACGCGGATCGAGTTGTTGGAGTTCTGCCCGGATACGGTGAGATAGGCGTCCGAATCCCAATCGGTGTCATAGGTCTTGAACTCGATGTCCTTATAACCCTGTTTGGCAAACTGGATGACCCGGTAGATGTAATTCTCCGGAATCATGGACTTTTTCGCCGAGCGGATTTCGCGCTTCAGGGCTGGATTCTTGGCCGGATCGAAGCAATCGTCGCCATCGGCCTGACAGTTGACACAGGCTTTCATGATAGCGGTCAGATGGCGGGCGCACAGCTTCGAGCCGGTGACGAGCGCCGCGACCTTTTGCTCCTCGGTCACCTTCCAGTCGATGAATTTTTCGATATCGGGATGGTCGATATCGACGACCACCATCTTGGCGGCGCGGCGCGTGGTCCCGCCTGATTTGATCGCACCGGCGGCCCGGTCGCCGATCTTCAGGAACGACATGAGGCCGGACGACTTGCCGCCGCCCGACAGCGGTTCGCCTTCTGAGCGCAGCGCGGAGAAGTTTGTGCCCGTGCCCGAGCCGTACTTAAACAGGCGCGCCTCGCGGACCCAAAGGTCCATGATGCCGCCTTCGTTCACGAGATCGTCGGAGATCGACTGAATGAAGCAGGCGTGCGGCTGCGGGTGCTCGTAAGCCGTCTTCGAGCGGGTCAGCTTGCCCGTCTCATGGTCGACATAGTGGTGCCCCTGGCTCGGGCCGTCGATGCCGTAGGCCCAGTGCAGCCCAGTGTTGAACCATTGCGGTGAGTTCGGTGCCACCATTTGGCTAGCAAGCAGGTAGCGCAACTCGTCGAAGAAGGCGCGGGCATCCTCTTCGGTGTCGAAATAGCCGCCCTTCCAGCCCCAATAGGTCCAGGTGCCGGCCAGGCGGTCGAAGACCTGACGCGAGTCGGTCTCCGACCCGTAGCGCTCGTCCTCGGGCAGGGCCTTGAGCGCCTGTGTGTCGGCCTCATGGCGCCACAGCCACGACGGGACCGAATTCTCCTCGATCCGCTTCAGCTTCGCCGGGACGCCGGCCTTGCGAAAATACTTCTGCGCAATGATATCGCTGGCGACCTGCGACCATTGCTCGGGAACCTGAACACTTTCCAAGCGGAAGACGATTGAACCGTTGGGGTTGCGAATCTCGCTTGTGGTGGAACGAAATGCCAATGCCTCATACGGAGATTTGCCTTCGTCCGTGTAACGTCTCTCAATGCGCATGTGTCCGTCGACCTCTTCCAATCTTGGCATTGGAGAACACTGTCTCCGTAGCCGGACTCCATTTCCGGCTCCCGCCACCGTTTGTTGCCTCATGCGCCGCTTTCGCGACGATTCTTCGTTCACGCGAAGATCCCGGACAATGCCGATCGCCCTCGCTTGCCCAGGCATCGGTTTCCTGCCACGCCTCTCGGACATCTCTGCCGCGAAACGCGCGCACAAACCTCTCATGTCCGCGTCCTGCGACGGGACACAACGCCTCACGCCTGAACTGGTGGCCAAGCTGGTTCAACGGGCCCAAAAACACCCCCGACCCATCAACCCGGACCGGCCTGAAAAGGCCGTCGCCTGACAATCCAGAAGCTATGAGAACGATTTCTGGACGTCAACACCTTGTGTCGAAATCCCTGACAAACACTAAATATCGTGGGTATTGTACGATATCTGGGGATAACCGGCAAACAGAATGATTCGGCTTAAGTGCTTTTTCGATCATCGAAAAACGCTAAGTGAGACGGTTGGACGCACGTTAGGCCTGTGCATGAAAATTCCTGTCAATCGGAATTTTTGCACCATCGCCGACTCGGTTTTGGGACGACGCGTCATATACGGAGCGACGGTCGCGCGACCTTAGGTCGAAATTTGACGGAGAGTGGAACCGGCGAGTGTTCAAACTGGACAGGACGGAGCCGAAACTCCATAGTCGCGGCCAATCTTTGACCACGGCGCGCATGAGTCGGTCGTGCCCGGCGGAGCAGGCTGAATGAAAGAGCTTTTTCTGCAAATTTTTGCCTGGTGGCACCGCCAGACGCTTGGGACTCGAGTCTTCACGGCACGCAAGGGCGAGCGAGTCGGCGAGGACGAATTCGGTAACGTCTATTATCGCGCCAAGAATGTTCCGCCGCTCGGCGAGAGGCGTTGGGTCATCTACAATGGCACGGCTGAACCATCCCACATTCCGCCCGGATGGCACGGCTGGATCCATCACCGCACCGATGTTTCACCGGCCGATGGCGACTACCGGCCGCGAGAGTGGGAGCAGACTTGGCAACCCAACATGACCGGTACGGCCGCGGCCTACCGGCCACCGGGCAGCGCTGCCACGATCACCAAGCGGCCGGCGGCGACCGGCGACTACGATGCTTGGTCACCTGACGCATAAGGTTTTGTCCTTACCCCTATGACGACGGCCGCAAAGCAGACCTGGTCGGCGGATCGCTACGACCGAAACGCCCGATTCGTGTCCGACTTGGGCGCCGACGTCCTGGGCTGGCTGGCCCCTGTTCCAGGCGAACGGATTCTCGATCTGGGTTGCGGCGACGGCGCGCTGACGATGCGAATCGCGGACGCCGGAGCATCGGTTGTGGGCGTCGACGCTAGTGCCTCCATGGTCGAGGCGGCGCGATCGCTCGGGTTGGATGCGCATATCGCTGATGGCGAATCGCTTGCCTTCGATCGCGAGTTCGACGCGGTGTTTTCCAATGCCGCGCTTCACTGGATGACCGACATGGCGGCGGTCATCAGCGGTGTTCGGCGCGCGCTGAAGCCAGGTGGACGATTCGTCGCGGAGTTGGGCGGGCTTGGAAACGTTGCGGCCATCGCAACCGCGATGCGCGGTGTTGCGCTCGCGCGCGGCGGCGATCCGGAGCTTGCGCATCCTTGGGCCTTTCCAAGCGCAGACGTTTATCAAGCGCTGCTGGAAGGTGAGGGGTTCGCTGTGCGCCGCATTGCGCTCATTCCGCGGCCAACCCCACTTCCGACCGAAATGTCGGGATGGCTGGAGACTTTTAGGGCGCCGTTTTTCGATCAGTTCGGGACCGATCGCCACACCGCGCTTGCCGACACGGTCGCACTCTTGGCACCGAGCTTGCGGGATGCCGAGGGTCGATGGACGGCAGATTACGTCCGGCTTCGAGTCGAGGCAGCGCTGGAGAAATGAGTTTGAGGTCCGCGGCCGAGAGAGCTGCTTCCGACGGTCGCAATCGCATGCTAACGAACGAGACATGATGAGGCCGATTCCCCTGATTCGTACGCTCGCTGCCGGGTGCTGCGCCCTGGCGTTTTGCATGGGCGCTGCGACCGTCAACGCCGCCGCACAATCCGAACAGCCGTCGGTTCAGGGCGACGTCGCGGTCGCATTGCCGAAGCGGATCGAGAATCCCATCGCCGTCTTCGCCGGCCTCGACAAGGTTACGGGACGGATCGTGTCGTTCGAGGTTTTGATCGATGAGACCGTACAGTTCGGGGCGCTGCAAGTGACGCCCAAGGTCTGCTACTCCCGGCCGCCAACCGAGGCGCCGCTCACCACGACATTCGTCGAAGTCGACGAGGTCATGCTGGATAACAAGGTCCGGCGCATTTTCAGCGGTTGGATGTTCGCCGACAGTCCGTCGATCAACGCCGTCGACCATCCGGTCTATGACGTTTGGCTAACCGAGTGCAGAACCAAGTCCGGCGAATCGTATGTCGGCAACTGACTGAAGTCACCAAAACCGGAAAGCGCCTGCTCCAGCAAGGTATGATACCGGCGGCGGTCGACCTCGACCGCGCCGAAGCGGCGCAGATGGTCTGTGACGAACTGCGTGTCGAGGAGGGAAAAGCCGCCACGCTTCAGCCGCGAGACCAGATAGACCATCGCAACTTTGGAAGCATCCCGGCGAGTGTGAAACATGCTTTCGCCGAAGAAAGCCCGCCCCAGACGAACGCCGTACAGCCCGCCGATCAGATCGTCACCGTCCCAAACCTCCACGGTGTGACAATGGCCGATATCGAACAGCTCGCCGTAGAGCGCACGGATTTGATCGTTAATCCATGTCTTGCCGCGTCCTTTGGCCGGCGCCGCGCATTTTTCGATCACCGTCTCGAAATTCGTGTCGAAGCGAATGGTGTAGGGCTCCGATCGGATCGTACGCATCAGCCGTTTCGAAACATGGAACCGATCGAGTGGAATGATGCCGCGCATCTCCGGTTCGACCCAATAAATGGCAGGGTCTTCGGCGCTCTCCGCCATCGGAAAGATGCCGCAGGCATAGGCCTTTAGAAGAACCTGCGGAGTGATTTCGATCAGGACGTCGTTGCGGGTCATTAGCCTCTCGCGCTCGACAGAACCCTAAGCATTGCGCCTTTCGAAATAGTGTTCAAGCCAGTGGATGTCATAATTGCCATTGGCGATATCGGGCTCATCCAGCAGCGCCTGGAAGAGCGGAATGGTCGTGTTGATGCCGCCGATCACATATTCGCTGAGCGCACGACGCAGGCGCATCAGACACTCCGTTCGTGTCCGCGCGTGGACGATCAGCTTACCGATCAGGCTGTCGTAATAGGGCGGGATCGAATATCCGGCGTAGACGCCCGAATCGACGCGAATGCCGAGGCCGCCCGGAGGATGATACGGATCGATGCGGCCGGGCGACGGGATAAACGTTTCCGGATGCTCGGCGTTGATCCGGCATTCGATCGCGTGGCCGGTAATCTCGATGTCGGATTGGTCGAACGACAAACGGGCGCCCGACGCGACACGGATTTGTTCGTTGATCAGGTCGATGCCGGTGATTGCTTCGGTCACGGGATGCTCGACCTGAATGCGCGTATTCATTTCGATGAAATAGAATTCGCCGTCCTCGTAGAGAAACTCGATCGTCCCGGCGCCGGAGTAGCCCAACTCGCGTACCGCATGGGCGACGCGTTCGCCGATCGCCTCGCGCTGCTGCGGATTAAGGGCCGGCGAAAGCGCTTCTTCGAACACTTTCTGATGGCGTCGTTGCAGGGAACAGTCGCGTTCAAAGAGATGAACACCGCCGCCTTGTCCATCGCCCATCACCTGAATTTCGATATGGCGCGGCTTGCCGAGAAACTTTTCGAGGTAGACCTGATCGTTTCCAAATGCTGCACGGGCCTCCGCCCGCGCCGTCCGATAGGCTTCCTCCAGCCCGTCCGCCGACTGGGCGACCTTCATGCCGCGCCCGCCGCCACCGGCAGTGGCCTTGATGAGGACAGGGTAGCCGATGTCGGCCGCCACCCGTCTTGCGTCCTCAACCGTTTCAACCCCATCGCCCGAACCAGGCACGACCGGCAAACCCAGCCGGTCCGCCGTCTGCTTGGCGGCGATCTTGTCGCCCATGAGCCGGATGTGCTCGCCAGACGGACCAATGAAGCGAATATTATGGGCCTGCAGAATATCGGCGAAGCGCGCGTTCTCGGCTAGGAAGCCGTAACCCGGATGGACGGCGTCCGCGCCACTGATCTCGCAGGCCGACAGGATCGATCCGATGTTCAGATAACTTTTCGAGGCTTCCGGCGGTCCGATACACACGCTTTCATCGGCCAACCGGACATGCATGGCGTCGGCGTCGGCGGTCGAATGGACGGCGACCGTTCCAATCCCCAGTTCCTTGCAGGCCCGCAGGATTCGAAGCGCGATTTCGCCCCGATTTGCGATCAAGACCTTGTCGAACATGCGGTGACCGTTATTCGACGACGGCGAGCGGCTCGCCGAACTCGACCGGTTGACCGTCCTCGACCAGGATCGCGGTCACCTTGCCCGAGCGCGGCGAGGTGATCGGATTGAAGGTCTTCATCGCCTCGACGATCATCAGCGTTTGACCTTCGCGGACCGATTGCCCGATCTCGACGAACGGCTTGGCATCGGGATCTGGCTTGCGATAGGCGGTGCCGACCATCGGCGAGGTGATCGTGTTCTTATCGCTCGTGTGGGACGCGGTTGGTGGCGTAGGCGCTACCTCCATCGGAGGCGGCGGTGCTGGTGTCTCGACGCTGTCCACGGTCGCGACCGTCGTCACCGCCGGCGGCGCCTTGGCGACGCGGATCCTGAGATCGTCCTGTTCGATCTCAATCTCAGTCAATCCGGTTTCGGTGAGAATATTGGCCAGATCGCGAATGACGGCCTGATCGATCGCTTTTGATTTATTCGACATCGCTGCCCAAATCGAACGCAACCCGGCTGGTGACACCGGGTCGACAAGAATGGAACGCCTGAAACTCAGGTCATTATGGCACGTCGTTTATAGGACGGCGCCTGGGCAAGCGAAAGAGTTTCGGTAAATCAACAGGTTTTGCAGCCGGCCGAACGGGTTTCGGCAATCGCCTCTTGCAGCACGGCAAAACCACGGGCGCCCAAGATAAGCTGGTCGCCGACAACATAGGCCGGCGTACCCGTCACGCCGATGGCCTCGGCAAGAAGCATGTTTTGTTCAAGAACAGCAAGGGTTTGAGGGCTGTCCTTGTCTTGATTGACACGCGCCATGTCGTAACCCATGGCCTCGGCGATTTCCAAGGCGCGCGCTTCGGTGGCCGTTCCATGGTCGTGCAATAGGGCAGAGTGGAATTCTTCATAGCGCCCCTGTCGCGAGACAGCGATCGACACCTTCGCCGCGCCGACTGATTCGGGACTGAGGAAGGGCCACTCCATGTAAACGACGCGCAGGTTTGGGTCTTGCTCAAGTAGGGCCACCAAGTCGCCGTGCGCGCGCTCGCAAAAGCCGCAATTGTAGTCGAAGAACTCAACCAGGGTGACATCGCCGTCAGGATTACCGCCGACGATGATGCTGTCGCCCCGAAAGAGTTGATCACGTCGCTCCGTGATGGCCTCGCGCTGTCGGGCCTCGGTTTCCGCCACTTGGCGGCGCTCCAACTCCTCAAGCGCGTCGCGGATCACCTCTGGATTCTTCAAGAGGTAATCTCGGACGATCTCTTCAATCGCGGCGCGATCCGGCGCGTCCTCCGCAGACGCGGTGACAGGCATCAGGGCGCCCGCAACACCCAGTGCGAAAGCGAACCCGACGGCGTTGAATCGATCCAAGAGGCGCATCGACTGATCCTTCCTAATTGCGTCGCTTATTGCGCCGCGGTTCCTTAATTTTGAGTATGTCGTCGGCCTGCAGCCAGCCGGGCGAGCCGCGCTTGAATAACCTTTGCGCCCGTGTCGCCTGCTGTTTGGCGAGCTTAATTTGGCCTTCGGCATAATAGGCGCGCGCCGACGCAAGAGCGGCATCTGCATTGCGGCCGCTTCGGCTATAGGCCATCGCCAGTTGTCGGTGCCCGACCGAGGCATCCGGCTCACGCGAAACACCTTGGCTGAGATGAGAGATCGCATCGCCTAGGTATCGATTGTCACCGGAAGCGACCAGCGCTTGTCCGAGGAGAATGCGGATCAAACCGGATTTCGGAGCCAGTTCTACGGCACGGCGAAGCGGTTTGATCGAGTCCTTTGGTCGCCCGCTTTCTAGCAGAGCCTGACCCTTCAACTCCCAGAAGTAAGGATTGTTGGGTTGGCTCTTGATCAGCCCATCGATATCGCGGACGGCGGCTCGTATGTCGGCGGTTCGGTATCGCGCGATGGCGCGCGCGTAGCGTGCCTCAATGCTCGTATCGCTGCGGGGATATCGCCGAAAGACCGTCTGCGGTGCTTCAAGAAAGCCGGTCAGCTTGGCGCGCATCAGGTTATGCCGCGCCACCAGTTCGGGCGGATCGGCGCGGTTATAGAACGGACTCCTGAGAACGATGTCCTCCAGTGTCGCAATACGGTCTCCCGGCATTGGATGGCTGACGACGTAAGGATCGACGAAGCGGGACGAAAAAATCGCCTGGTTCTCGAATTGCCGGAACACTTCCAACATACCGCGGCCCGACTGGCCGGTCGCTTCAAGATAGTTCATGGCGGCAAGATCGGCGGCGCGCTCTTCCGTCCGGCGGTACGCAAGGAAGCTGCGCTGTGCGATCTGCTGACCGCCAAGCGCGGCAGCCGATCCGGCCTGACCTGCGATACCACCGCTGCCTGAAGCCGCCGCTGCCGCTGCCGCCGCCGCGCCAAGCAGCATCGATATGATCGCCGCTGTCTGTGTCTTGGCGAGCTGTTCGCGCGCCCGAGCCAAGTGGCCACCCGCGATATGCCCCGCTTCGTGGGCCAAAACGCCGATAACCTGGTTTGGCGTTTCCGATTTCATCAGCGTGCCGACATTGATGAACATGCGCCGGCCGTCGGCGACGAACGCGTTAAAGTCTTTCGAATTCAGGAGATAGATTTGAATGTCCGATCCGCTGATGCCGGCGGCGCGAAAGATCGGCTGCGAATAGTCGCGGATCAGCGACTCGATTTCAGCATCGCGGATCAGGGGCAGGCGCCCCTGTGCTGTTGCCGACGGGAGAACCGGCCCTGGGGTCGCAAGAACGGCTGCGGCAAGCGCTGTCGCCATAGCGCTTTTAGCGCTTTTTGCGCCACAAAGTGGGCGCGGGTCTTGGAGCCCTTGGATCATGATTGCGCCAACCTATGAGGCCACCAGCACCCGGTCAATCAGGACACGGGCACAACCGCGTGATATCTCTTAAGGGCGTTTATCCGGCGCAATTGGGGCGCGGTAAGGGCGTCGAATCCCTAGGGCTCAGGCGGAAAGACCGTTCAGCGCGGCTGAGTGTCGCAGCCTAGCGCATTGCGAGGCTTTGACCTTCAAAGATCGTTCCGTTGCAGGTTTGCCCAACCGTCCGCAGGCGCGCGCAAAGGGCAGCAACAGTTGCGGCATTTCTGATCGGTCCGGCAATGAGGCGAAGCTCCAGCCGACCGCTTTCCGTCTCAAGGATCGAGATGCGTGGCGAGAGGTCGGCTAGAACGTCTGGATGACGCGCTTTCAGATCATCCCACAGTGCTTGTCCGTCGGTGAGCGACAAAGTCGCGGCCAGCTCCAAACCGAAGCTTGTTGAGCTGATGACCGCAGCCGCCGACTCGTTTGCTAGCAGCGGCTCTGGAGCTGGTGCTATGTTCGCAAGGCCTCGCGGTTCATCTGCGATCGGTTGATCAATCGCGGGTGCCACCTCAGAAGAACCGATCGCGGCCGTCTCCGTGGGTGCCTCGTCGAAAGCAACGCTGGCGGTGACCGAACCCAGCGAATCTTCCAGCGTCGCAAGCCGCCGGCGCAAAGCAGCATTGTCGGCGATCGTGAACTCCAAGTCCTCGGTTAGCCGTTGCAACTTGACCTCAAAGTCGCTGTCGACCTGGGAAACAACGCTGACTTTCGTTCCGGTCGGAAGCGCCGACCGGGCCGATTCAACCAATGTCAAAAGCCGGTTCTGGCCATCGGCTGAATTCACAGCTATGTAGGCGCCCATCGTTGCAACGACGGCAAGACAAGCCCACACGATCGTGGCAATTCCGCCAGCAGCACTTTGCTTGGATTTCGTCGGATCGGTCATGGCACCAATTCATGAGTCGTTAACCTTCGCAAAGTTTTGGCGGCATATAGTTAATGAATCCGTAACGGGCACGCGTCGGAAGAACTAAACGGAGCGGCAGTTGGCAGGATCTGAGAAATCGGGAGAGGCGCTTGCCATCATCCTGGCGGCTGGCCTGGGCAAACGGATGCGTTCAGACATCCCCAAGGTCATGCATCCGCTCGGCGGAATCCCGCTGATCCGGCACGTGTTGGCGACCGCTGGGGCCACAACGACGAGACGAGCTGTCGTCGTTGGACCTGGCATGGATAATCTCGAAAGTGAGATCAAGAACCAAGACCCGACCGCCACCATCCATCACCAGACCGAACGCCTGGGCACGGCCCATGCCGCCGGTACGGCGCGAGACGCGGTTTCGAGCGATCTGGATTTCATCTACGTCATGTTTGGCGACACGCCGCTTATGCGGTCGGAGACCGTGGCGGCCGTCGGAAGTGCACTGGGCGAGGGGCCCGATGTCTGCGTGCTTGGCTTTCGGACCGAACATCCGACCGGCTATGGCCGGCTTTTGACCGAGGGCGACCGTCTTCTCGCGATCCGGGAAGAAGCCGCGGCGAGCGAAGCGGAAAAGACAGTCCGCTTTTGCAACTCCGGCGTCATGGGATTTCGTGCGGAGCATTTCATCGACCTGGTCGATGCCATTGGAAACGACAATCCGAAGCAGGAATTCTACCTGACCGACGCCGTCGAGATCGCAAATGAACGCGGGCTGACTGTCGTTGCTATCGCGGGCGATGAGTCGGAGTTCCTCGGCATCAACTCGCGCGCGCAATTGGCCGACGCGGAAGCCGTCTTTCAGGCGCGCAAGCGCCGTGAGGTCATGAACAATGGCGCGACCTTGATCGCACCGGACACCGTTTTTCTAGCGGCCGATACCGAGATCGGCCGGGACGTGACGATAGCACCGCATGTCGTCTTCGGTCCTAAGGTGCGGGTGGCAGACAATGTCACGATCAACGCCTACTGCCATATCGAAGACGCCGCCATTGGCGCCGGCTCGACCATCGGTCCGTTCGCGCGTCTGCGGCCGGGCACCCGGACACGCGAGAACGTCAAGATCGGAAATTTTGTCGAGGTCAAGAATGCAAAGATCGACGCCGGAACCAAGGTCAATCACCTGACCTATATCGGCGATGCCGAAATCGGCGAGAACGTGAATGTCGGTGCCGGGACCATCACCTGCAATTACGATGGCTTCAACAAGCATGAGACGGTCATCGGCAGCGGCGCCTTCATCGGATCGAACAGTGCTCTCGTCGCCCCGGTGACGGTTGGCGAGGGGGCTTACGTCGGCTCCGGGAGCACGGTCACCACGGATGTGCCGAAGGACGCCCTTGCGGTCGCGCGCGGCCGGCAGGCCAACAAGGACGGCTGGGCCCGCGCCTTTCGTAAGCGCTTCGCGAAGTAAGGCGAAAATCCCTGCCAAGTGTAGGATTTCGCAACACATTTTGAGCAATAAAAGGTTATTTCCAGGCGTCATCGCGGCTTGCTAGCGGTGACAGACCGGGGACAGACCAACAGCCATTGGGGACACCAGATGTGCGGCATTGTCGGGATTCTTGGGCGCGAGCCGGTTGCCAATGCCATTTTGGACGCGCTGCGCCGCCTTGAATATCGCGGTTATGATTCCGCCGGCATCGCGACGCTGAACGGCGGCGCGATTGACAGACGCCGGGCGCCCGGCAAGCTGGCGGCACTGGCCGATATCCTTGAATCCACGCCCCTCGATGGAACGAGCGGGATCGGCCATACCAGATGGGCGACGCACGGCGCACCGACTGAGAGCAATGCCCACCCGCATGCAACGGAACAGGTCGCGGTCGTTCACAACGGCATCATCGAGAACTTCCGCGAATTGAAAGATCAGTTGATCGCCGCCGGACATGTCTTTTCCAGCGACACCGATACCGAAGTGGTTGCGCATTTGATTACCGCCGGACTGAACGCCGGCAAATCGCCGAAGGATGCAACTGCGGACGCGCTCTCGAAGCTGGAAGGTGCCTTTGCCCTTGCGATTGTTTTCAACGGAGAGCCCGACTTGATGATCGGGGCGCGGCGCGGCAGTCCGCTGGCAATTGGCCGCGGCGAGGGGGAAATGTTCCTGGGGTCCGATGCGATCGCTCTAGCGCCAATGACTCGAAACGTCACCTATTTGGAAGACGGTGACTGGGTGGTGGTGAACCGTTCGGGCGCGACGATCATGGACGCATCGGGTGCCGTCGTCGAACGTCCGGAAACGGTCTCGTCAACAGCCGCTTACCACATCGACAAGGGCGAACATCGCCACTTCATGATGAAGGAGATTGTCGAGCAGCCGGAAGTCGTAAGCCATACCATGGCGCGCTATATCGATCTGGCTAGTGGCACCATTCAAATCGACGACGCGCAGGCGGCAAAACTGAAAAGTTTGGACAGGCTATCGATCTCCGCATGTGGCACGGCCTTCTACGCGGGGCTGGTGGCACGGTATTGGTTCGAACATTTCGCGCGTTTGCCGGTCGATATCGATATCGCCTCTGAATTCCGTTATCGCGAGGTGCCGCTGGACCCCAACGGCCTCGCGCTCTTCATCTCCCAGTCGGGCGAAACCGCCGACACGCTCGCGACGCTGCGCTACTGCAAAGGGCAGGGGCAGGACATCGCCGCTGTCGTCAACGTTCCCGAGTCGACGATCGCGCGGGAAGCCGACACGATCTACCAGACCCTTGCCGGGCCGGAGATCGGCGTGGCCTCGACCAAGGCCTTCACCTGCCAGTTGACCGTGCTTGCGTGCCTGGTGATTGCAGCCGGCCGTGCCCGCGGCGTTCTTGACGCCGACGACGAGAGCAAACTCGTCACGGCGCTGACCGAGGTGCCGCGCCACATGGCGACCGTCATGCGCCAAGAGCCGTTGATTGAGGAAATCTCCAGGGATCTCGCCAAGGTCAATCACGCGCTCTATCTCGGCCGCGCGACGAGCTTTCCGATTGCGCTTGAGGGTGCGCTCAAGCTTAAGGAAATCTCCTACATTCATGCGGAAGGTTATGCCGCTGGCGAGCTGAAGCATGGGCCAATCGCCTTGATCGACGAGACGATGCCCGTCATCGTCGTAGCACCCTTTGATCGCATCTTCGAAAAGACCGTGTCGAACATGGAAGAGGTGGCAGCGCGGGGCGGACGGATCATTTTGATCACCGACAAGGCCGGTGCCGACGCGGCCGGCGATGCAGCGGATCAGATCATCAAGGTGCCTGAGTGCTACTCGTTCGTCACGCCGCTTCTCTATGCGCTTCCGGTGCAGTTGTTGGCCTACCACACCGCTGTACACATCGGGACCGATGTCGACCAGCCGCGCAATCTGGCTAAGTCGGTGACGGTGGAATAACGCTCGGTCGGCTGGCAACGAAGACGCTGACCGCCGCCAGTACGGCGGCCAGTGCGAGGTAACCGAGCAGCGGCATGATGTTGAGGACCACGGTCACGGCAAAGCCGCCCCACATCATGACAATCGATGCCCATTTCGCCCCACGGCCGATGACACCGTGATCCCGCCATGCGGCCACAGGCGGCCCAAACACAGGGTGGTCGAGGATCCAGCGCTCAAGGCGCGGCGACGACCGCGCGAAGCAGGCAGCGGCAAGCACCAGGAAGATTGTCGTTGGCATGATCGGCAGCACGGCTCCGATCAGGCCAAGGGCGGTGAACAACAAGCCGAGCACCAGGTAAAGCGCGCGCAGCGGACCGGATCGCCTTGGTCCTGGTTCGATCGGGCGATCATCGCGATCTGCGGCCGGCCGCTGAATGCCTATCATTGATTTGACGCAGTCTGGTTTCAGATTGTTCGGATTCGACCTATATAATTCGCAAGAGCAGCGAGTCAGCACTGCCAGAGGACCGAATGCGCAGACCCCACCGATCGCACGATTCAAAATCTGAACTCGGCGATGACCATGAGACCGGGCCGGTACGCCTGAGCCTCGGCACGCGGATGCGCAACTATTTCCTGGCCGGCCTGGTGATCGCCGCGCCGATCAGCATTACGATCTATCTCACTTGGTCCTTCGTCAATCTGATCGACAAGTGGTTCAAGCCGCTCGTCCCCGCTCGATACAATCCTGAGACCTATCTGCCATTCTCCGTGCCGGGCGTCGGGCTGATCTTCGCTATCATGATGATCACCCTTTTGGGTTTCCTGGCCGCCAATTTCTTCGGCCGTTCGATCGTCTCCTATGGCGAAATGCTGGTGCATCGGACGCCGCTGATCTCGACGATCTACAAGGCTTTAAAGCAAATCTTCGAAACAGCGGTCGCGCAGGGCCAAACGTCGTTCAAACACGTCGGTTTGATCGAGTACCCGCGCGAAGGGCTCCATGCGATTGTCTTTATCGCGACATCGACCAAGGGCGAGGTGGCTCATTTGCTCGGCGGCGAAGAGGAATCCTACAGCGTTTTTCTGCCAACGACACCCAATCCGACGTCGGGTTTCTTGCTGTTCGTCCCGAAAGCGGATGTGAAATTACTGACCATGTCGGTCGAGGACGCCGCCAAGATGGTCATTTCGGCCGGTCTGGTCGCACCTGAGTTTCAACCAATCGTCGAGAAACTGGCACAGGGTGAAACGACGGTGCCCACGGAAACGAAAAAGGCGCCCGCGCTGGAGCCAACCGACGGTTAAGTGCTGCGGATGGCGGTCTGCCTAGCCGCCCTGACGCATCCGGTCGCGGATTGTCGCCCAATCGGGACTTTCGCCCGATTTGTCTTGCGGGGGCTGTTCGGCAGCCTCCGCTCGCCTCGGTCCGAAGGCGCGCTTTTTCATTGGGATCGGCGCGTTGTCCGCAGGGCCGTTTTGAGCATCGGCGGGCACCATAGTCGGTCGGGCCTGAATAATCTTGCCGACCACGGGCGCCTCCAACGACACTGCCGGGCTTTCGCTGGTTCCAAGCGTCACCTTGGCAATATGACCGCTTCCATCATCTGCGGCCTGCATGTCGTCGTCTGAACTGTCGGGTACGCTTCCGCGCCAGCGCTCGACCACGGTTTTGACGAACGACGAGTCGAAGGATTCCGGCGCCTCGAAGCGAGAGTGGCGCACAGATTCGCTGCGTGGCCGATAGCGCTCGGGAATTTGCTTGAATTGCAAGCGCGTTGGCAGCGGTACGGCTTCGCCAAACGCCACGGCTTCACCCGTTCCGAGCGAGGGAAGGAACTTCAACAGGCTGCTCCCGGCGTCAGACACAGCAGCCTTGACGATGGCCTGATCCTGATCGTTGGCCATGCGCATGACAAAGAGCGAGCTGCATTGCGACAAGATCGTTGCGTCGAGTTCACCGGGGCGCTGGGTGACAATGCCCAGATAGATCCCGTATTTGCGACCCTCCTTGGCGATGCGCGAGAATGCTCTGCGGGTCGGGCCGAAACCGGCGCGTTTGTCGGCTGGAAGATAGCGGTGGGCCTCTTCGCATACGACCAGAAGGCGAAATGCGCCATCGCTCCAAAGACCCAGATCGAACGCCATGCGGGTCAGCACCGATACCACGGAATCGACGACCTCAACCGGGAAGCCCGCAAGCTGCATGATGCTGACTTGCTTGCCCCTGGTCGGGATGCGGAACAGATAGCTGAGCACCTCGGCCATGTTGTCGGTGACCATCAACTCGCCGAACATGAACCGGTATCGGGGGTCGTTTGTTACCGTGTTGATGCGCGACAGCAGTCGGCTGAATTTCGCAATCGTAGCGCGGTTCTCCAGCTTCCCCATCTGGTCCGTGATGATCGTCACCAGATCGGAGATGCGATAGGGCACAGGCTTGTCTACGGAATAGAGCGAAGCTTGCCGCGCGTTGACTTTGCGTCGGACACCCGATGCCCGGTTCGGCTGATTTGAATCGTACATCGATCGGGCCATCGAGATGGCTTCCGACAGGATTTCGACCTCCTCATCGACGCCCGGACGACCGCCGAAGAAAACATCGACGATCTCTTCGAAGCTAAACAGCCAGAAGGGCAGCACGATGTTGTTCGGATCGACGATCTCGGCGTTGTCGCCGAAGCAGGGCGCATACTCATTGTGTGGGTCGAAGATGAATATGCGCATCTCTGGATCGGCCGCCAGGATTTCCTGGAGCACGAGCGCGACGCTGCAGGACTTGCCGACACCCGTTGAGCCGAGAATGGCGAAGTGCTTGCTCAACAGTTCGTTGACATTGATGCGCGCCGGCAGATCGCGGTTTTGTTGCAGGTGACCGACGTCGATCGTGTTGGCGGTTTGAATCTTATGGATCGTGTTGAGGTCGTCTTCGGTGATTGCAACAACCGGATCGCCAATGACGGGATAGTGGGTGATGCCGCGCTGAAACAACGCATCACTGCCGTTGATCGAGCGGATTTCGCCGACCAGGTCGGCTTCGGCGCGGCGGGGATGGTGCAGGGCGACCTCGCCCTGGGTCGCCGGAACGGCAACGTGCGAGATCACGGCAACGACCCGAGATTGTCCGGAGTTGATAACAACCAGCTTGCCGATGGAAATCCGTTCGGAAGGAGCTGCGGTACCGCTGAGCGACAAGACGGCTTGGGATCCGGCGATCGAAATAACGTGGCCGATTGACCCGGTCTGGAAGTCGTCCATCTGCTTAACGCCCCATTGTGCCCGCGACGATGATGTCGTTCGACAAACCAGGCGAATCTAAAGACATAGAACAACTGCGACGACATCTACGGGAAGACTGTCGCCAAGCATGCAGCTTAGGGGAATTTTTCGATAAATGTCTGTCGATCGCTAATCTGTCGCATGGTGATTAAGCTATCGAGATTGAACGAATTTTTCGTTAAATCGACGCGTCCTGAAATTGCCTTTGCTTAAGCAAAGACCTGATCTTTTGAGGCCGGGAGCCTGCGCCACACGCTTTGTGCAGGTCAGTGCCCGCGCTATCCCGCCTCGATCAGCCGCAACGCTTCGGCACGCTCGAAGAGATGAAGCAACGAGCGTAGCGCTTGGCCACGTTTGCTTGACAGGTCTGGATCGGCGGCAAGCGCAGCCTGCGCGTCCTTGCGCGATATAGCCAGCAAGTCGGCGTGGAATTCCGGAACGGCAACCCGCGACATCGGACTGCCGCTTTGGCGGGTCCCCAGGATTTCGCCGCCGCCGCGCAACCTCAAATCCGTTTCCGCGATGAGGAAGCCGTCTTCGGTCTCCCGCATCATGCGAAGGCGCTCTTCCGCCGTTTCCGACAGCGGTGAGCCATAGACCAGGAGGCAGGTTGAGCGCGCCGCACCGCGCCCAACACGTCCACGCAGTTGGTGAAGCTGCGCCAGGCCGAAACGTTCGGCGTTCTCGATTACCATGATCGAGGCGTTCGGCACATCGACGCCGACTTCAATCACCGTGGTCGCGACTAGGACGGAAATGGCGCCTTCTGCGAAGCGCGCCATGATGTCGTCCTTTTCGCGGCCTGAGAGACGGCCGTGAATAAGTGCAGTCCGGTCGCCAAGCCGCTCGGCCAGGACGCGATGGCGATCGACCGCCGAAACCGCGTCAACCATTTCGCCCTCTTCGACCAGCGGACACACCCAAAACGCCTGACCGCCACCATCGACGTGGGCCGCCAGGCGATCCATGACTTCGGCGACGCGGTCATGTGGGATCAAACGCGTTTCCACGGGGATGCGGCCGGCGGGTTTTTCCGTCAGTTTCGAGACGTCCATATCGCCGAAATATGTGAGAACCAACGTGCGCGGGATCGGCGTCGCCGTCATGATCAAAATCTCAGTCGCCGCATCTCCCTTGCCCGCAAGCGCAAGGCGCTGGTGGACGCCAAACCGATGCTGCTCGTCGATGACGGCGAGCCCCAGGGACTTAAAGTCCACGCCGGCTTGAAACAGGGCGTGCGTGCCGACGAGGATGTCGATGTTTCCGGCGGCCAGATCGGCCAAAATTGTCTTCCGCTCAGCGCCTTTTTCGCGCGCCGTGAGGACCTGGACCCTGAGGCCCGCCGGTTCAACCAGCTTCGCGATCGTTGCAGCGTGCTGGCGTGCGAGGATCTCCGTCGGCGCCATCATCGCGGACTGGAGGCCGGCCTCCGCCATCATCGCCATGGCGACGACAGCGACGACCGTCTTGCCCGCGCCGACATCGCCTTGCAGCAGCCGCAGCATTCGCTCGTCCTTGGTCAAGTCGGTCCGGATGTCGCTGATGGCCGCCTGCTGCGAGAGCGTAAGGGAGAAGGGCAAGGCCTCCTCAATCCGCTGCACATGCTCGCCGGTGACGGCACGGGCAACACCGCCTCGCGTCTTGATTTGCCGCCGCAGCAGCGCCAGCGCCAACTGGCCCGACAAAAGCTCGTCATAGGCGAGGCGCTGCCAGGGTGCCCCTGACGGCTCGCAATCGTCGACCGCAGACGGCGCATGCACCGTTTCCAGGGCATCGCGAAACGACGGCCACGCGCGCGCAGACAGAAGCGGCGGATCGATCCACTCCGCAACAGCAGAAAGGGTCTTCAGCCCGGCGCGAATGGATCGGCGAAGCACGGCAGCCGAGAGCCCGGCGGTCAGTGGATAAACCGGTTCAATCAAAGGCAGATTGGCGAGTTCGGCCTGTGAAACAATATGGTCCGGATGGACGATCTGGGCCGTGTCGTTGAAGAGTTCCAGCCGGCCGCTGACGATCCGCGTCTCGCCAACAGGCAGTTGCTTCTCCAAATAGCTCGTGTGCGCGTTGAAGAAGACCAGGGTGAGCGTTGCGGTGTCGTCCTCGCACACGACGCGATAAGGCGCGCGGCTTCCCTTCGCCGGGGCGCGATGCGACAGAACCCGCACGGTGAGGGTGACGATGGTCCCAGGTATCGCATCGCGGACGGCAGGCCGCGACCGCCTGTCGATCACGCCGGAGGGCATGTGCAGCATCAAATCGAGCACACGCGCCGGCTCGGTGTCGCCGACCCCCAACAGCTTACGATAAGCCGGCAGCGTCTTCGGCCCGATGCCGGGCAGCGATTGCAAATCGCCGAAGAACGGATTGAGGTGCGTCGGTCGCATGGCGATCCGTGACAAGGATTCCTCTTGTCTTTATAAGCCGCGATGCCATCTGCATCTAGCGAACGCCAATGACCGGTACTCAAATTTCAAGCGACGGACTAACCGTGCGCCAAAGAAAGGTGCTGTTTCGCGCCTGGCATCGCGGCACGCGCGAGATGGACCTCTTGTTGGGTCAGTTCGTTGACGCGTTCGTTGTCCGCTTCGATGACCGGCATCTTGAGGCCATCGAGGCGCTGATCGAAGTTCCCGACCAGGATCTCTTCTCTTGGATCACGGCCGAGACCGAGACCCCTGCGAACTACGATGGTCCAGTCTTTCGGGCGCTGCAGGCATTCCATATCGACGGGTCCAGCGCCGCCGAGGCTCATCTCGACTTGGTCGGCACACCGTGACCGATCGCCTCGATATCGCACTTGAAACTGGTGTTTCCACGGACCTGTGCGAAGTGCCAGACGGCTTGGAACCGCTGGTCATCGCCGATCTCGTGCGTCTGCACCGATCTGGTGAGGCCGAAGGACCCGTGCTTGCGGTCCTGCGCGACGGTCGGCGACTTCAAACCGTCCAGGACGCGTTCCGGTTTTTCGCACCGGAGCTTTCGGTCGTTGTCATCCCAGCTTGGGACTGTATGCCCTATGATCGGGTGTCGCCCAACGCCGATGTGACCGCCGCGCGGCTTGCCGGACTGCGCCGGCTGGCAGAGCGCCCATCGCCGGATTTGGTCTTGACGACCATCAACGCGGCAACGCAGCGGGTGATCGCGCCGCAGGCTCTGGCGAGCCGATGCCTGCCGCTCAAGGCCGGCGGTATCATGGAAATGAGCGCGATCACCGCCTGGCTTGAGGAAAACGGCTTCCAGCGCGAGTCGACGGTGCGTGAAGCCGGCCAGTACGCGGTGCGCGGTGGTATCCTCGACCTTTATGCGCCGGGCGAGGCCAAGTCGATGCGGCTCGATTTCTTCGGGGACACGCTGGAAACGATCCGGCCTTTCGATCCCGAAAGCCAAATGTCATCCGGCTCGCTTGCCCAACTCACCCTCGTGCCGACGAGCGAGGTTGCGTTGACACCGGACACCATTCGGGACTTCCGACAGGCCTATGTGCGCGAGTTGGGCGTAGCCGCATCGGGGGACCCCATGTACGAAGCGGTGTCAGATGGACGACGGTTCCCGGGTCTGGAGCATTGGCTGCCGCTGTTCGACGACGGATTGGTGACGCTGTTCGATCATGTGCCCGGCGCTCCAGTCGTCCTCGATGCGCTCAATCGCGAAGCGCGTCTGGAACGGCTGAAACAGGTCAACGACTATTATCAAGCGCGGGTCGACGCCCTGGAGGCCGACGGTTTCGGCGCGCCGCCCTATAAGCCCCTGGCACCGGACCGGCTTCACCTTGGCGAGGACGATTGGGTCACGGCACTTGCCGGACGGGCGCAAGTGCGCCTCTCACCCTTCGCGGCACCGGGCGACGGACCCGATCGGGTTTCGGTTTCCATGGGCGGCCGGCAGGGGCGAACCTTCGCCGCGGAGCGCGAGTCGCGCGACCGCAATGTCTACGATGCCGTGGTCGATCATATCGGCGCTCTCCAGAAGGCGGAGCGCGGGGTGACCATCGCCTGTTGGACGGGCGGCAGCCGCGACCGTATGGCCGGCGTGCTGGCTGATCATGGATTGACCGGCCTCGCGCCCGTTGAAACCTGGAGCGCGGCGCAAGGGCTCGATCGCGGGTCTGTGGCGCTGACCGTTCTGCCGATTGAGACGGGATTCGAAACGGCCACCGACGCCGTCATAGCGGAACAAGACATCCTGGGCGACCGCATGGTGCGCACGACGGGCCGGCGGCGCGGCAAGGATGTTTTGACGGAAGCTGCCAGTCTGGCAACCGGCGATCTTGTCGTTCATGCCGACCATGGCATTGGCCGTTTCGTTGGCCTGAAGACCATCGAGGCAATGGGGGCGCCTCACGATTGTCTGGAACTCGACTACGCCGCCGGCGATAAACTCTACCTGCCGGTCGAGAACATCGAAATGCTGTCGCGCTACGGCTCGGAGGATGCCGGCGTCGCCTTGGACCGGCTCGGCGGCGGTGCGTGGCAGGCGCGCAAGGCGCGTATGAAAAAGCGGATCCGCGATATGGCGGATGCGCTCATCAAGGTCGCCGCCGAGCGCGCTTTGCGCGATGCGCCGGTTCTAACCCCGCCGGAGGGAATTTACGACGAGTTCTGCGCCCGCTTCCCTTATGCCGAGACCGAGGATCAACTCACAGCGATTGAGGCGACCCTCGATGACATAACCTTGGGCCGGCCGATGGATCGCCTAGTGTGCGGTGATGTCGGTTTCGGCAAGACCGAAGTGGCGCTGCGCGCCGCCTTCGTCACCGCGCTGTCAGGCCGCCAAGTCGCTGTCGTGGTGCCGACGACGTTGCTCGCCAGGCAGCATGCGCAAACCTTCGCGGAGCGCTTTCGCGGCCTGCCGGTGCGGATCGAACAGGCGTCGCGGCTGGTCGATTCAAAGGCATTGGCGCAGACCAAGGAGGGGCTGGCGAGCGGGCAGGTCGATATCGTCATCGGCACCCATGCGCTGCTCGGCAAGAGCATCCAGTTCCGCGATCTCGGTCTCCTCATTATCGACGAGGAGCAGCGCTTCGGCGTCAAGCACAAGGAGCGTCTGAAGCAGATGCGCGCCAATGTGCATGTCTTGACGCTGACGGCGACACCGATCCCGCGCACCCTGCAACTGGCGCTGACGGGTGTCCGCGAACTGTCCATCATCGCAACGCCGCCGGTCGATCGATTGGCCGTGCGCACATTCGTCTCACCGTTCGATCCGGTCTTTGTCCGGGAGGCGCTGCTGCGGGAGCATTATCGCGGTGGCCAGACCTTTTATGTCTGCCCGCGTGTATCGGACATCGCGGCCGCGCGTGAATATCTGGAGGCCCACGTTCCGGAAGTGAAGGTGGTCGTTGCCCATGGCCAGATGACGCCGACCGCGCTCGAAGAGGCGATGACGGCGTTCTATGACGGCCACTTCGACGTTCTGTTGTCGACGACCATCGTCGAATCCGGGCTCGACATTCCGACCGCGAATACGCTCATTGTCCATCGGGCCGACATGTTCGGCCTGGCGCAGCTTTATCAGCTGCGGGGCAGGGTGGGGCGGTCGAAACAGCGGGCCTACGCCCTTTTCACGGTTCCCGCCGACCAGAAGCTAACGAAAACCGCCGAGCAACGTCTCAAAGTTCTGCAATCGCTGGACAGCTTGGGCGCCGGTTTCATGCTGGCCAGCCACGATCTCGATATTCGCGGTGCCGGGAATCTGCTCGGCGAGGAACAGTCCGGCCATATCCGCGAAGTCGGCTACGAGCTTTATCAGCAAATGCTGGAGGAGGCGGTCGCGCAATTGCGTGCCGGCACGACCGAGGCGGATGACGAGCAATGGTCGCCCCAGATCACGCTCGGCGTCGCCGTCATCATTCCGGAACGCTACGTCGAAGACCTCCAGCTTCGCCTCAACCTCTACAAACGTCTGTCGAACCTGCAGAGCGACGAGGAGATGGAAGCCTTCGCCGCCGAACTGATCGACCGGTTCGGTCCGCTGCCGGAGGAAGTCGAGCAGTTGATCGCGGTTATGCGGATCAAGATTTTGTGCCGCCAGGCCGGCGTGGAAAAGGTGGACGCCGGGCCGAAGGGTGCAACGCTCGCGTTCCGCAACAATCGGTTCGACAACCCGCACGGTCTGGTCGCTTACATCGACAAGCAGGGGTCACTGGCAAAGGTCCGCCCCGATCACAAACTGGTCTTCCTGCGCGATTGGCCGACGGCGGAACAGCGGCTTGCTGGCACGCGGTCGATTTTGCGCGATCTGGCCGGGCTGGTGGATCAGGCCGAGGCCGCTTGAGCTGCCGCTGTCTCAAGGATGGCGCCGGCGAGAGTCTGCGGATCCTGCGCGCCTGACACCGCCACTGAGTTCGCCAAAATGAAACACGGGACACCGTTGATCCCGAGCGAGCGGGCAAGAGCGATCTCTTTTTCTACCAGGTCCCGATCAGCGTCCGACACCAGGAGATCGCGGACAAGCCTTCCGTCCATGCCTGCCGATGCCGCAATCTCCACCAAGACCTCATGATCGCCGATGTTTCGGCCTTCGATGAAATAGGCGGAAAACAGCGCCTCGACGACCGGGTCCTGAGCGTCGACATTGGCGGACCATCGGATGACCCGGTGGGCGTCGATCGTGTTGGGTGAGATGGCTATCGCCTTGAAATCGAATGGTATGTTCTCGCTGTCGCCGGCTTCCTTGATTGCGTCATAGACCGCCTTGGCACCCTCGGCACCGCCGAACTTGTTCTCGAGATAAGCGCGGCGGTCGACTCCGCCGGCGGGAATCGTCGGATCGAGTTGATACGGGCGCCAGCGAATATCGAGCGCGATATCCTCAATCAGCGGCAGCGCGCGCTCCAAGCGGCGCTTGCCGATATAGCACCACGGACACATGACATCCGATACGATGTCGACTGTGACCGCCGTAGTGCTAGGTTCTGCCGTCTGTGCCATCAGGTCTTGCGGGTCGCCTTGATGGTGATCTGGTCGCGGTCGATGTCGCCGTCACCGCGTCGGGGAATGGTCGACAGTGTCGTAACATTTGCGGCGATCTTGTGCTCGGCAATCGCCAACGATGCCATGGCGTCGCGAATTTCGCCCGGATCGAGTGGCATCGTACCCTTCGGGACGATGCCGACGGCAAGCTCGTCGTCGGCATGGGCAACGGCAGCGGCCTCGGCACCCTCAATCCGGCCATAGGCCTTGTCCAGCGCGTCGAGGCTGATCGGAAGACCGCCAACGGCACCCATGCCGGCAACGAACCCGGTTGCGCGAAAGAGGCCCCCCGACGCTTTGGCGAACACGACAGGGAGCGTATTGAATCCGAGGCTCTTGGTACGCTTGCGACGTGATTTGCTGGGCCGAACCGTCTCCACCCATTCACCGTCGGGCGCCATCGCGCCACCGATCTCCAGATAGTGGCGTTCTCGCCCGGGCTTTGCGCCACCCGCCATGCGGATCATCTGGTGGGCTAGCCGTCCGCCGCTCGCCGACGGCGTATCGTTTTCGCGAAGCCTCGCAATCACCGGCGACCCGTCTCCGGTATCTCGGACATGATAGTAGCCGGCACGCAACCCGAACGCGCCGTCAGCGCCCTTGGCAAGCGGCAGCAAGCCATGTTCGGAGAATGACGCGTAGTCGAGAACGGTCTGGTCTTCGAAGCCGGTTCTAGGTGGAACACCGATGCCAAAGGGCGTCACTCGCACCACGGTACGCAGTGCCTGCGCGTTTTCGATCTCGGCCAGGCTGCTCGCCAACGAGGCCGGGATCAAGATGTGTGTAGGGCGATGGGTTTCAAACTGCGCTTCAAGAGCGAAGAGATCGAACGGCTGATGCAAGATGAGCATCGCGCCGGTCAAAAGCACCGGAAGCGCGGCTCCGGCAAGGCCCGTGAGATGGCTCATCATGAAGGGCGAGAGCAGGCGGGCTCCGGGGCCAAGTCCGAGATCGGCGGCGGGGCGCATGGCGGTCGCGATCCAAGAGGCATGACATCGCGGCACGGGAATAAGCCCATCGGGCGTTTCCATGAAGGTGATGGTCGCCACATGATCGCCAGCCCGCTTGCGCGCCGCCGGGCGGGATTGCTCGGGCTCGTTGGTCATCGCCGCGGAGATCAGCGGATCAAGGGCAATTACTCCGTCGTGCTCATCGGGTCCGAAGGCTGCCACAAAACGGATCGAGAACTGATTTTCCGCCATCAGACATGCCGTCAGCGCAGCATCTTCCTCGCCGATCCGCGTCGCCGTGATCAGCGCCTTGGGGGAAACGGCTTCCAGCGCCATCGACCATTCGCGCCGCCGCCAGGACAGCGGCACAAGACACGCGACCAGGCCCGCGCGCCAAATGGCCAGAAGCGCGATCACCGCCTCGGTCGTATTCGGCAGGCGGACGGCGACGATATCGTCTTGCCGCAACCCAATGTTGCGCAGCACCGCCGCCATCGCCGCGACCCGCATGTCGGCCTCGCGGTAAGTGTACTGATGTGCAACGGCACCGGTCAGCTCCGTCTTGTCGGGCGGATCGCAAATGAACGGCCGGTGCGCACCTTTGCGCACCTGGTTTAGGAGAAGCTGGTCAAGGGTCAGATTCGCGGCCGCGCTCGCCGTGACATCATCTTTGATATCGGTCTGGCGTCGAATGATCATCGCCTGCCGCCCCCAAGCCGCGCCGCCCCATACCGTTACTCAGCGTCGCTCGACCACCACGTTTCCATAAAAGTCCCGTAAAGCGAAGCCTTATCGGGCCGTGACACCGTCGTCCATCGCGCCACCCATTGCTCCGGCGTGTGAAACAACGGGATGAGATAGGCGCCGGCCATCAGCTTGCGATCAAGCGCGCGGGTCGCCGCCTCAAGTTCTTCGCGGGATCGCGCCGCGACCATCGCTTCGATCAGGCGGTCGATAACGGGGTCGGAAACGCCCATATAGTTTCGCGTTCCATCCGTCGCCGCCGCGTCGCTACCCCAGTAGAAGTTCTGCTCGTTGCCGGGCGACAGAGACAGATACCAGCGGTTTTCGATCATGTCGTAATCATAGGTCTGGCGCCGCTGTTGGTATTGCGCGGCGTCGACCAAGCGGATCGAGACATCGATTCCGGCGCGCTCCAGGCTCTTTGAGTAGCTGAGCGCCAGTCGCTCCTGGTCTCGGCTCGATACCAGGATCTCGAACGTGAACGGATCGCCGGTCTCGCTTTTGACCAGTTTGCCGTCCTGGAGCGTGTATCCGGCTTCTTCGAAGAGGGCGAGTGCGGCTCTGAGCGCCCGGCGGTTTCGACCCGAGCCATCGGTTTTCGGCAGCGCAAAACTACCGTCAACGATGTCCTCTGGAAGGTCGTCGATTGTGTCGCCTAGCATCTGGCGTTCCAGCTCATTGGCTGGGACACCGTGCGACGACAGCGAGGAGCCGTGAAAGTAGCTCTGCGTGCGCGCAAACAGGCTGTAGTAAAGGTTCTTATTGATCCACTCGAAGTCGAACAGGCGGATGAGGGCCTGGCGGACACGAATGTCGGAGAACACCGGGCGGCGCGTGTTGAAGACGAGCGCGCCCATGCCCTTGGGCAGGCCGGTCTTGAAAGTCTCCTTGACGACGCGTCCATCGTTGGCGGCTGGAAAATCGTAACCGGTCGACCAGCGGGTTGGATCGCCCTCGTTATGAAACTGATAGAGTCCTTTCTTAAAGGCCTCGAACATCGTGTTGTTATCGCGATAGTATTCGATCTTGAGCGTCTCGAAATTGTAGTGACCGCGATTCACCGCCAGATCCTTGCCCCAATAGTCGTCATCCAGCTTGAACGTGACGGATGCGCCCGGATCGACGGAGTCTACCAGGTACGGACCACTGCCGATCGGGACATCTAGCGAGGCTTCAGTGATGCGGCCGTCACCGTAGATATGTTTCGGCAGGATCGGCATCAGACCCATGATCAGAGGGATTTCGCGATCTCCGCTGTCGTCGAAGTGGAAGACCACCGTGCGTTCGCCCTCGCGCTCAATCCGCGCCACCTTGGCGTAGGAGGAGCGATAGTTCGGCCGCCCCTCGGCGCGCAGGGTCTCCAACGAAAAGATCACATCGTCGACGGTGACCGGCTGACCATCGGAGAATTTGGCTTCCGGCCGCAAGGTGAAGCGGACAAAGGAGCGATCCTCGGGCGTCTCGACGGATTCCGCCAAGAGGCCGTAAAGCGCGAAAGGCTCGTCGAAACTGCGCGCCAACAGGCGCTCGAAAACGTAGTTGTTGACGCGCAGCGCGATCGGCGCGGTGCCCTTGACGATGAAGGGATTGAGGCTGTCGAACGAACCGAGCGTGGCAACGGTGATCGCGCCCCCTTTCGGGGCGTCGGGATTGACGTAGCTGAAATGGGTGAAATCGGCGGGGTAGGCCGGTTCTCCGTGCATGGCGATGCCATGCATCGGTTCAGCTTTGGCGCCATTGAGCGCAACAACTGCCGCAATCGCCACACCCAGCCCCATGGCGGCAGAGCGGAACGAGCCCGCCTTGCGATCAAACGTTCTCCTTCGCTGCGGTGTCATGACCCATCTCCCGGGAATCAGGCGTCACTCGGTGAACGATTATCACGTTTTGGCGCGAGTGCGACGGCGCGTGGCGTCGCGGTCTTGAACTTTTTCAGGGAGTTGTGCAGAACCGTCGCTACAAATCGGATTCGACACTGCGATTGACACGGTGTTGCCGTAATGCTGGTCGAAACCGCGCCGCACGCACTGAACTCGACGGCGCCACCGTTTCATGGCCGAAAGAGGACAACCCATGACCTTGACGAAACATACACCCGCAAGACGGATCGCTGCCGGATCCGTCTTGGCGGTTTTCGCCGCGGCGATGATGACTGCGGGCGTGCTCGCACCGGCTTGGGCGCAGGAGTCGCAGCCGGCCCCCGATGGCAGCCAAAGCGCCTGGATCAAAGTCTGCGAGACCGAAGCGCAGACCGAGAAGGAGGTGTGCGTCGTCACGCAGGAAATCCGGGATCAGAACGGAGGCTTCCTGGCTTCCGCCGGCGTTCGCACCTATGCCGAAACTCCAAACAATGTCGCGCTTATCTTCGGCTTCCCACTCGGCATGTTGTTGCAGCCCGGTGTGCGCTATCAGATCGACCAGAACGAACAAAAATCAGGGGCTTATGGCATCTGCCTGCCGACCGGCTGTTTCGCGGAAGTCAAGGCGGAGCCGGCGGATATCGATGCCATGAAGAAGGGCAACCAGTTGGTCCTGTTGGCCATCAGCGGTCGCGGTGAAACGGTGTCGTTCCCGCTATCGCTCATCGGCTTCACCAAGACGTTCGAGGGACCGCCGATTGATCCGCAGGTCTTGGCGGAATCGCAACGCAAGCTCGAAGCGGAAATCAAGCGCCGAGCCGAAGCGCGCCGCAAGGAACTCCTGGAGCAGCAGGAACAACAAGGTGGCGAGGCCGCTAGCCAGTAGTTTCGGTCGGACACGATACGAAAAAAGCGGCCTAGGCCGCTTTTTTTATTGCGTTTATATCGATTGATCAGTGCGTGATTTGATCGCGCGTTTGGTAGCAGTCGCCGTTCAGGTCGCCGAAGAACTCGGGGACTTGCGGATGGCGCACCGGCTCGCCGGATGTATCGGGCAAAAGGTTCTGCTCCGAAACATAGGCGACATATTCCGTTTCCGCGTTTTCGGCCAGCAGGTGATAGAAGGGCTGGTCCTTCGACGGCCTGATGGCCTCGGGGATCGCCTCGTACCATTCCTCGGTGTTGTCGAACACCGGATCGACATCGAAAATCACGCCGCGAAACGGAAAAAGGCGATGGCGAACCACTTGGCCGATTTGATATTTCGCGGATCTGAGGTCGCTTTGTTGAGCCATGCTAAGACCCTAACACCAATTCCTTAATTCAATCTCGATTTCACCGCTCGCATTGTCAAGGTGCGCCCTCTGACAGACCGTAAATGGTCGCCATCTGCGGCTCCCGCGCAACAATCTGGCGCGCCAGGTCCACAATGACCTTGGCTTGCTTCCATGTCGCATCGTCCTGCATCTTGCCGTCCAGCATGACCGCGCCGGTCCCGTCCGGCATGGCCTCCAGGATGCGGACCGCGAAGCGGACCTCGTCGGGATCCGGATTGAAGACCTTCTTGGCGATATCGACTTGGCTCGGATGGAGCGTCCACGCGCCGTGACATCCCAAGAGAAAGGCGTTGCGGAACTGCGCCTCGCAGGCGTCCGGATCGGAGAAATCGCCAAACGGGCCGTAAAACGCCTTCAGGCCATTGGCGGCGCACGCGTCGACCATTTTGGCGACCGTGTAGTGCCACAAGTCCTGTTGGAAAACTGCGCGCTCCTGATCGCCGTCCGTGTCGCCCAGAACGCGATAGGCCGGATGTCCGCCGCCGACGCGGGTGGTCTTCATGCCACGCGATGCCGCCAGATCAGCCGGGCCCAGGCTCATGCCATGCATGCGCGGGCTGGCGGCCGCTATGTCGTTGATATTGTTGACACCGTCTGCGGTTTCCAAGATGGCGTGAATGCCGATCGGACGGGGCAAACCTGCCTTGGCTTCCAGTTGCGCCAGCAACTGATCGACATAGTGGATGTCCCACGCGCCCTGAACCTTTGGGACCATCACAACATCGAGCTTGTTACCGACCGTTGGGACAATGGCCAACAGATCGTCGAGCGCCCACGGACTGTCGAGACTGTTCATACGGATCCACAGACCCGTCGCACCAAAGTCATGCGCCTTCGCCATCTCCATGAAGCCGTCGCGCGCCGCATCCTTTGCATCGGCCGGGATGGCGTCTTCCAGATTGCCAAGGATCACGTCGACCATCGGGATGATGTCTGGAAGCTTGGCGCGGATTTTCTCGATGTGCGGCGGCACAAAGTGGATCATCCGCTCCAACTGCGACGAAGGATCGCGCTCAGGCATCGGCGCACCGACGGCGAGGGGGCGGTAGAAGGCGTGCGGGGATTTCATCGGCGCGATCCATTCATTGTGCGATGCACAATAGCGTGCTGCATCGCGAACGCAACGGATTGATCACATGATGCTTAAGCCGTCAGCGGCTCTTCCAGCGGCGATGACCCCACATCCACTGGGACGGATATTCGCGGATCCAATCCTCGAACGTTGCATGAATACGCCGTGTCGTTTCCAGCGTGTCGGCTTTTCTATCGCCGGTTCTGGCAACGTCCAGAAGGTGCGCCTCAACCCGGAACCGGCTACCGTTCAGTCGGATTACCCGCCCGATGACCAACGGAACGTCCAGCCGGACGGCGACCATGGCCGGCAGCGGCGTCGAGGGGGCATCGGCGCCGAAGAAGGGCACCATAATGCCGTTATTGTCGCGCTGGTCGGCTAGGATGGCGAGCTGGCCGCCCTTGCGGACATCGGAGATGATCTTGCGGACAACGTCTGGACTCTTTGGATAGAGTCCACCTGTGTAGAGCGCCGCGCGTAGCTGGCGCACATAGACGTCGACGTAAGGATTTTTGATCTTCTGGTAGATGCCCGCCGGCTTATGGCCCCTGCGGGTCACCGGCCACACGCACAGCTCCCAGTTGCCGGTGTGGAGCGAGATGACGACCGACCCGTGGCCGAATAGCGAGTCGAGAAGGTCGTTGGTCGGGGATACCACCCGGTCGGGATCGCCGATCAGCCGGTCGATCTGCACCGTTTCCGCCGACACCCGGCCCAGGTTCTCCCACATGTCGCGCGCGATCGCCTCCCGCTCGTCCGCGCTCTTGTCGGGAAACGCCATGGCAAGGTTCTCAAGCGCGCGCTTGTGGCGCTTGTTGAACGGCGCGACAGCCCGCCAGATCTTACCCAAAACGAAGGATGCCATATCAAGCGGCATCAATCGGATCAGAAAGACAAGTATCCGAAATATCGCATATTCAATGAGTTGTAGTGCTTTTTTCATAAGCGAATTTCGGCACGAACTTTCGACGCATTGACCGGCGCTAGTGAACCGACTAGCCAAATCGGAGGAGCGGGGCAAGCGGGCCGGCGCGGCAAGGTTTGGATAGAACGGGGTAAAGCCGGCCTGTGAGCGATATTCTTAATCTCTCTTTGCCGTTTTTCGGACTGATCTTTCTTGGCTATCTGGCCGGGCGAGCGGTCAAGCTGCCGGAAAGCGGTCTCGCTTGGCTCAACGTTTTCATCATCTATTTCGCGCTGCCGGCGCTGTTCTTCAAACTGATTGCCCAAACGCCGTTTGAGGAACTGACCAACTGGCCCTACATTTTCGCGACGACGTTTTCCACCTACTGCGCCTTCGCACTGGCCTTTCTCGTCGGTCTCATAGTCATGCGTGGCCGCATTCCAGAGGCGACGATCCAGGGCGTCGTGGGAGCCTATAGCAATATCGGATATATGGGGCCGGGCCTCACCTTGGCCGCACTTGGACCCTCAGCGGCTGTCCCGACCGCATTGATCTTTTGTTTCGACAACACGCTGCTGTTCACATTGGTGCCGTTCCTGATGGCGCTGGGATCGAGCGCCAAGATGGGGATCGGCGAAACGACGCTCCTCGTCCTTAAGCGGGTCTTTACCCATCCGTTCATCCTGGCGACGATCGTCGGCGTCATTGCTGCCTATTTTCAGTTCAAACCGCCGATGGCCGTCGACCAGATGCTGACATTTCTGTCCGGTGCTGCGGCGCCGGCCGCGCTCTTCACCATGGGCGTGACGGTCGCCATGCGGCCGATCAAGCGGATTCCGGCAGAACTGCCGGTTCTCCTGATGATCAAACTGGTCCTGCATCCTGCCCTGGTGCTTATCGTATTGAATTTCCTGGGCGAAACCGACCCGATCTGGGTTGCGACCGCCGTGCTCATGGCGGCGCTTCCTCCCGCGCTCAACGTTTTCATTCTGGCCCGTCAATACGACGTCTACGTCGAGCGCGCCTCAAGCAGCATTTTGATAGGAACCGTGGTCTCGGTCGTCACGGTCACCGGTCTGCTCATCTTGGTTGCGGACAACCGGTTGCCGACCAACCTCTTTGGCGGTGGATAGGCGGCTCACTGCAGCGCGATCGACTCCGCCTGCATCAAACGCGGTGTGGCGTAGGAGGGCAGCATGCCTTCGCGCATGACCAATCGGCGGAGCGGGCCGAAGCTTTGCAACGCCTGAAGGCCGACGCTCCGTGCGCCCTGAAAACCGAAGAAACCCGATAGAAGCGACCGGTTGAGCAAATCGACGGCCGTCATCCGCGACATAACGTCGACACGCCGGGCGCTTTGGTAGCGGTCGCAAAGACGCGCTACATCTTGCAGTTCCGGCGCGGCGTCAACGGCATCGGCAAGCGCTGCAACATCGCGCAAGCCGAGATTGAGCCCTTGTGCACCGATCGGCGGCATGATGTGCGCCGCTTCGCCGACCAGAACGGTCCGGCCGGCAGCAAACCGGTCGGCTGTCTGGCTGACAAGCGGATAGGCACGGCTGGGGCCAGCCGGCGTGAGGCGGCCGAGGAGAGATTTCGACTGCCGGGCAAGTTCAGTTGAAAGCGCGTCGTCGTCCAAGGTGCCAAGGTATTCCGCGTCCTCGGGCTTCACGACGCAGACCAGCGATGACATCCGGCCGGGCAGGGGAACAAGTGTGAAAGGTCCGGTCTTTCGGTGAAATTCCGTTGAGATAAAATCGTGCTCGCGTTCGTGCTCGAGATTGAGCACGAATGCCGTCTGCGGATACCGGGTTTGTCGGGTGCTGATGCCGGCGGCCTCGCGGCACACAGACAGCCGGCCATCCGCCGCAACGACCAGCGATGCCGTGATGGTCTCATCGCCCGGCAGTGCAACGATGATCTGACTTTCCGACGTTCGCGTTGTCTCGACCGTCGCGTCGATGCGAACGACGTCTTTGCGCTTTGCCAAGTCGGCGTGAAGCGCCGCCGCAATGCCCTTCACTGGCACGTTGACGCCGAAATAGGGTTCGCCAAGCTCGGCGCTTTCGAACGTCACGGTCGGTGCGCGCAGGAGGCGGCCCGTATCGTCGATCAGCCGCATCGCCCTCAGCGGCGCGCCCCCGCTTTCCATGCCACCCCACACGCCCAAATGGCGCATGAGCGTGATGGACCCCTTCAGGAGCGCCGCCGTGCGGGTTTCCGAGGCGGAAACATCGGGCCCGATCAGAGCGGTCCGATAACCGCGCTCAGCCATCAGCATGGCGGCGGTCATTCCCACCGGGCCGGGGCCGACGACGATGATATCGAAATCAGGCGTCGTCATATGTCTGTCTTGCCTCCATGATCTTGCCAACTAGTCCGTTTTGACCGATTTGCCAATGCTGGTAGACGAGAGATGACGGTGAGGAGGTGACCATGACCCATGCCATTCGCGTTCACGAAACCGGCGGACCGGACGTGCTCAAATGGGAAGCTATCGACGTTCCGCCACCCGGCGAGGGTGAGCTTCGCGTTCGCCACACGGCGGTTGGTCTCAACTTCATCGACACGTATTTCCGAACTGGGCTCTATCCCGTCGAGGCTTTACCCTTTACGCCGGGAAACGAGGGTGCGGGCATCGTCGAGGACGTTGGAGCCGGCGTGACAGGCTTCGCGGTCGGGGATCGGGTTGCCTATGCCGGTCCGGTCGGCGCCTATTCTGAGGCCAGGACCATCGCGGCCGACCGTGTCGTCAAGATTCCCGACGGCGTTTCCGACGAAACGGCGGCCGCGATCATGCTTAAGGGCATGACGGCGCAGTATCTTCTTCGCCGCACGTTCAACGTCCGTCCAGGGCACACCATCCTGTTTCATGCGGCTGCCGGCGGTGTCGGTCTGATCGCTTGCCAGTGGGCGGCGCATTTGGGCGCGACCGTCATCGGCACGGCCGGATCACCCGAAAAGGTGGCGTTGGCCAAAGCCCACGGATGCCACCACGCGATCGATTACGGAGCTCAGGATTTCGTGGCGGCGGTCAATGAGATTACAGACGGGCAGGGCGTTGACGTTGTCTACGACTCTGTCGGCAAGGAAACCTTCCCTGGATCCTTGGACTGCCTCAAGCCGCTCGGCATGTGGGTGTCCTTCGGCCAATCGTCAGGCGCCTTGCCGGAGATCAATCTCGGCATCCTGGCGCAAAAGGGCTCGCTCTTTGCGACCCGGCCGACGCTGTTCACTTACATCGCCAAACGCGCCGACCTGGAAGCAACCGCTCAAGAGTTGTTTGACGTTGTCGGCAGCGGTCATGTCGAGGTGCGTGTTGGTCAGACATTTCCCCTCCAAGAGGCCGCCATGGCCCACCAAGCGCTGGAGGGGCGGCAAACGACCGGTGCCTCAGTTTTAAAAATTTAGCGAAAGTCCTTCGGGCCGATTTGCCCGAAATTCGGGCATCGGCGTGTTGACATGACACCTGTCGCGCGATCCCATTTGGCAAGACCGCGCAATGCTGAAGAGACATGCGGCAAAACAAGGGGACAGGTATGAAAAAAGCTCTTATCGCGGCGCTCGCCGTGCTTGGTATATCGACCGGCGCGTTTGCGGCCGATCCGCTCAAAGTCGGCTTCGTCTATGTCGGCCCGATCGGCGACCATGGCTGGAGCTACCAGCACGATCAGGGGCGTCTCGCCGTGGAGGAAAAGTTCGGCGATGCCGTTGAGACGACCTATGTCGAGAACGTCGCCGAAGGCCCGGACGCCGAGCGGGTTATTCGCCAGCTCGCCGCCGACGGCAACAAGCTGATCTTCACCACATCGTTCGGTTTCATGAATCCGACGGTCAAGATCGCCAAGCGTTTTCCGGACGTCATGTTCGAGCACGCCACCGGTTACAAGCGCGCCGATAACGTGTCGACTTATTCGTCGCGCTTCTATGAGGGCCGCTACGTGATCGGCCAGATCGCGGCGAAGATGTCGAAGACCGGCGTTGCGGGTTATGTCGCATCGTTCCCGATCCCGGAAGTGGTGCGCGGCATCAACGCGTTCTTGCTTGGCGCCCAGTCGATTAACCCGGATTTCAAGATCAAAGTGGTCTGGGTGTCGACTTGGTTCGACCCGAGCAAGGAAGCGGACGCCGCCAAGGCGCTGCTCGATCAAGGTGCCGACATCATCACACAGCACACGGATTCACCGGCGCCGTTGCAGATTGCCGAACAGCGTGGCCTTTTGGGCTTCGGTCAGGCATCCGACATGATCTCGTTCGCGCCCAAGGCGCAGCTAACGTCGATCATCGACAACTGGAACGACTACTACATCGCCCGGACACAGGCGGCCTTGGACGGCACATGGAAGTCGGAGGATACATGGGGTGGTTTCGCCGACGACATGGTCGATATGGCGGCTTACACCAACCTTCCGGACGATGTGACAGAACTGGCCAAGGCCACCGCTGCGGCCATCGAGGCGGGAGAGCTGCATCCCTTTAAGGGACCGATCTTCAAGCAGGATGGCAGCCAGGTGATTGGCGAGGGCGAGACGCTCGACGACGGCACGCTTTTGAGCATGAACTGGTATGTTCAGGGCGTCGACGACAAGCTTCCGAACTAGAAACTTTGTCACCAAGAAAGACCCGGCATGGCGACCGCCGTGCCGGGTTTTTTCATGGTCGAAAGCAACGCCGGCTAGCTACAGCGGTAACCGCCTTTGATGCCGCCGCCGCCGATACGTTCGACTTTGACGCGCACCGTGCCGGAGCGGATGAAGCCGAGCTTGGAGGCTGCCGCCTTGGAGACATCGATAACCCGGCCGCGCGAAAACGGTCCCCGGTCATTGATGCGAAGGACGACCGAGCGGCCGTTGTTCAGGTTCTTGACCCGAACTTTCGTGCCGAAGGGCAGCGTGCGGTGTGCCGCCGACATGCCGTTCTGGTTGAACCGTTCGCCGCTGGCCGTCTTGCGGCCATGGAATTTTCCGCCATACCACGATGCCTTGCCGCATTGCGCGGCCGCTTGGCTTTCGGTCGGTGCGGTCGCCATACCGGCGAGGACGAGGGCGGCCAGCGCCGCCAAGTGAAGTGTCAGTTTCATGAGATCGAATCCGGAAAGTGGACTGCCGCTCGTGTCACGTCCAAACATGGCAAGACTTTGGACACCGTTAGGAGATTCCTGGGCGCGTGCGCCTATTTCGAGGATGGACGGATGTCGATGCGGTACACGGACGATCCGCACGACGCGCGGTAGGATGGGATGAAAAGCGTTAATGTCTGGGAAACGGCCGCGTTTCATGCTGGCCACAGGGCCGAATCGACGGCCGCGAATTATACGCCAATACCTTCACGGCATCAGCCGTTGATGCTATAGACTAGAGTTTTCTTGTGGAGGGATGCCGGGGTGAGCCGCAAGATATTCAGGGTTACGCTGATCAAGCCGTCTCACTATGACGACGACGGCTACGTCATCCAATGGATGCGTTCGTCAATTCCGTCCAATTCGCTGGCCTCGGTCTATGGCCTGATCGACGACTGCGCACATCGCAGCGTTTTGGGCGACGATGTCGAGATCGTCATCGACGCCTTCGACGAAACCAACACCATCATCCCGATCAAGAAAATCATCCGTGAGATGAAAAAGGCCGACGGCGGTTTTGTCGGCCTCGTCGGCGTCCAGTCCAACCAGTTTCCCCGCGCCGTCGACATGGCGCGCCAGTTCCGCAGGCACGATTTGCCGGTCATCGTCGGAGGGTTCCACACGGCTGGCTGCCTGGCCATGCTGCCGGAAACGCCGCCGGAGATCGTCGAGGCTCAGGAGATGGGCATATCCATCTACGCCGGCGAGACCGAAGGCCGGATGGACGACGTTTTGAGGGATGTCTGGAAAGGTGAACTGAAGCCGCTCTACAACTTCATGCACGATCTGCCGGATATGGCGGACGCCATGGTGCCTTATCTGCCGGATCATCTCGTTCGCAAGGCCGCGGGCGCTTACACGAGCTTCGACTCCGGGCGTGGCTGCCCGTTCCAATGCTCGTTCTGCACGATCATCAACGTTCAGGGCCGCAAGTCGCGCTACCGCACCCCGGACGACATCGAGCGCATCATCCGGCTGAACCACGAACAGGGCATCAAGCGCTTCTTCATCACCGACGACAATTTCGCGCGCAACAAGAACTGGGAAGCCATTCTCGATCGCATGATCAAGCTGCGCGAGGTGGACAAGCTTAAGTTCAAGTTCATCATCCAGGTCGACACGCTGTGTCACAAGATGCCGAACTTCATCGAGAAGGCGGCGCGTGCCGGCTGCAATCGCTGTTTCATCGGGCTAGAAAACATCGACCCAGATGCCCTGATGGGCGCAAAGAAACGCCAGAACAAGATCTGGGAATATCGGGAGATGCTACAGGCCTGGAAGGATGCCGGCGTCGTCACCTATGCCGGCTATATTCTGGGCTTTCCGGACGACACGCCGGAAAAGATTCACCGCAACATCGAGATCATCAAAAACGAACTGCCGCTCGATCTCGTCGAGTTCTTTTTCCTCACGCCGCTGCCTGGTTCCGAGGATCACCAGAAAATGGCCCGCGAGGGCGTCTGGATGGACCCGGATATCAACAAGTACGACCTCAACCACCGCGTCTCCCACCATCCAATCATGTCGGATCAGGAGTGGGAGAAGGTCTACCGCGACGCTTGGCATCAGTACTACACGCCCGAGCACGTCGAGACCGTTCTGCGACGCGGTGCCGCGCGTGGCGTCGGCGTCAAACAGCTCTTTCATGGAATGGGTGCGTTCTACGGCTCGCTCTTCATCGAAGACGTGCACCCGCTCGAATGCGGTTTTGTCCGCCGGAAGGCGCGACGTCAGCGGCGGTATGGCCTGCCGATCGAAAATCCGATCCTGTTCTATCCCCGCCGCGCGTATGAGACCGCCAAGAGCCTTTATGGCTGGGGCAGCCTCTATCTGAAGTTCAAGGCGATCCACGACAAGGTCGTCAATGATCCGGATAAGCTTGCCTACACAGACCTGGCACTTTCTCCGGTGTCAGATGCGGAGGAAAACGATCTTAGTCTCATCAAGGTCTTCGAGGACGTTATTCCCGACACCTACGGCGCACCGACGAAAAAGATCGTGCAGGAAGAAGAAGATATCCCGCCGGCCGCTGCTGCCGAGTAAGACAGGCAGCCATCCCTAGCGGATTGGGCGTAGCGCTTCAGACTACGCCGCCGGCTCCGCCACCGCGGCCTTTGTGCTTGTAATGGTCGGTGAAATCTCCTGCCACCGGAGAAGTTCGAACCGGCCATCGCGGTGCTCGACAAGGGCCGAACAGCTTTCGACCCAGTCGCCGTCGTTGAAATAGATGACATCGTCGATTTCGCGCATCTCTGGTGTGTGCACATGGCCGCAAATCACACCGTCTGTGCCGCGGCGCCTTGCCTCCCGAACCATGGCATTTTCAAAGTTGGAGAGAAATTCCACCGCACGCTTGACCCTAAATTTTAAGTAAGCGGACAATGACCAATAGGGCAATCCGAACCATCTTCGCATGCGATTGACGGCCATATTCGCATGCATGGCGACTTCATAGGCTGAATCGCCGACATAAGCGAGCCATTTGGCGTATTTCACAACGCCGTCGAACTCGTCGCCATGCATGACAAGGTACCGCTTGCCGTCGACACCGATGTGGATGTCATCCCGCCGCACCACCAGGCGTCCGAACATTGATCCGACGAAATCGCGGAAATGCTCGTCGTGATTGCCCGGGATGTAGACGACGCGGGTTCCCTTGCGGGCCTTTCGGAGGATCTTCTGGATGACATCGTTGTGGGACTGGTCCCAGTACCAGCTCTTTCCAAGCGCCCAGTTATCGACGATGTCGCCAACCAGGTAGAGCGTGTCCGATTCTGTCGCGCGGAAGAAATCAAGAAGAGCGTTGGCCTGCGCCCGCTGTGTACCGAGATGCACGTCGGAAACCCAGATGGCCCGATAGCGCACGACACCTGGCGTCGGCTGAATTGCGGTCATGCGGCCCCCGAGTAACCCGCCACAGACGGAACGGGGTCTTCAAGCCAGATTCGTGTGAAGCATCTGTGACGGTCGCGCCGGCGACAGCGTCAGGGCCCATGCATAACCGCCTGCAATGCTTGCCGGTTTGACGGCCAAACCATGCGCGCCGCCAAGGAGGCGCGCGATCTCGAATAGGTCTGCCCGCGGTGTGACATGGAAATGCGAGAGCCAAGCTTGGCGCGCGCTGCGTGCTGGTTCGGGCCACGGCGCCATATCGCCGAAGTCGACGATATGGAGGCGGCCGTTCGGCGACAGCTGTGCAATACCGTTGGCGAGTGCCGCTTGCCAGTCCGGGATCATCGACAAGCAATAGGAAAAGACGACGCGATCGAACCCGTCCTTGACGTTGAAGGTCTGTCTCGCATCGACCCGCTCGGCATCGCCGGGCGCCGTAAAGACGCGGCTGGTCAAGCCGGCGCGCGCGGCGGCGGACTGAGCGCTCGACAGCATTTCCTGGGAGATGTCCACGCCGTAGAACAGGGCATGCGGGTTGCGCCTGGCGGCAATGACGAGGTTGCGACCCGTGCCGCAGCCGATCTCCAACACCCTGCCTCCCACTGGTGGATCGAGGTCCCGCAGGAGGCGATCCCGGCCGAACAGATAGTATTTCCGGGTGAGGTTGTAGAAATGCCGTTGCCGGCGATAGAGCCGGTCCATGACACGGGCATGGGACGATTGTGGTGTGTGGGCGGCGCTGGTCATGACGCTCGCATATACAGATGGAACCCGCCGTAGATCGCCGATCTGTCTTCGGCGGCAAACTTTTTGGAGGATTCGTCGAGATAGCGCCATCCGGCCATGATCTGCGGATCGACCCTCTCGGCCAGCCGGCTCTGGGTTCCAGCCGTTCTGAAGATCACCCGTGCTTTCGGCGCTGCGGCCCGAGACAGCGCGCTCCAAAGGGCATTGAGCTGATCGTTTGTCATCCAGTCCTGGGCATCGAGCAAGACCACTTTGTCGACACGTCCAGCTTGCGCTTGAGCCAGGACATCGGTCACCGATCGGTTATGGGTTTCGACCCGGTCGGCGCGGTCTCGGATATGATGCCAGTGCGCCGCTTCCAGATAGGGCGGCAGCACGTTGTCCGGATTTGCCGTATCGTAGGACCGCGCGAAAGCCTGGCGGGCGAAGTAGTTGTCGCTCAAGGCGTAGTCGCAAGCCAAGCGTTTGACCCGGTCGCGTACCACGTCCGCCATGTGCCGGCCGCCGGCTAATTCGGTGTACTGCGCCGGCGGGATGCCCAGCCCGTAGAGCGTGATCGGCGAGGCGTAGAGCCAGCGCACGATTCTGTTGTCGAACAGGGGCGCTAGCCTGCGCTCGAAAAAGTTCCGCTGATCCTCGAGCGTTCGCGATGCCATGATGTCGACCGGATTGGTGCCCAGTAGCCGCGCGACGACGTGCCCGATGAAAATGGAATAGCCCAACAAGCCGTGACGATAGATATTGCGCTTGAACAGCGAGATGCGCGGCGACAGGAAGATGTCGCGCCCGGACCAAAACTTGCGGGTCTCATCGTCAAGCGCCGGTGCGATATGCGTCTTATAGTCCGCAATGTTGGTCGCGCTGTCCGCTTCGGCGAAGAACCGGCGAAATGTTTCATAGTCCGGCAGGTGCCGGACGCCGGCTAGCTTCAGCCGGGTGAGCGCAAGATGCGCCGGATTGAGATCGACCGCCGTCACGCGGGCAGGATCGGCGGTCAAGTAGGACAGAACATTGCAGCCGCCTGACGCAATCGTGACCAGGTGGTCGTCCGGCTGGATCGCCAAAGCGCGCATGTCGACGACCGGGTCTTCCCAAATCTGCGGGTAGACCAGATTGTCGAAAAACAGTGCGAAGAGGCGCTCCATCAACCCCTGTTTCGACGCTGCGGGGTTTTGATAGACCGCCGTCTTGAGGAGAGTGGAGGGCCGCGCTTCGGTCGGGACAACTGCCTGATCGGTCATGGACGACTCGCTTTGTGGATATGTATCTTCCGCCCGTAGGCGTGCCCGATGACCGGCGTGTATCGGTTTTATGAACGTTTCATGACGCCGGCTGGGGACGATACGCTGCTGTCCTCCAAGGACCGCACGCATGGTTGGCAGGTAGGGCAGGGTCGATGAGCTTACAAGCTCGCGGCATAGTCGGGAGGCACGGTCGGACACCCTATGACGACACTGGAAGACGCTCTAAAGCGTTACGACGGAAAAGCGACGAGCATCCTCTCCGAAGCCCGTGCGACGTTCGGCGAACGCCGGACGTTTCTCTCCGAGCTCGTTCGACTCTCCGGCCACGACGAGCCAAACGTCAGCGATGGCGCGACGTGGTTGATCAAAGCGTCCTTGGAGGACGGGGTCCGCTTGTCGCCGTCCCAGATTGAAGAGCTTATTGGTCGACTGGACGCGATATCGTCCTGGCCGGCACAACTGCATATCTGCCAATCGGCTGAGCACCTGGAGGTATCGGCACATCAAGCAAATGCCTGCGCCGACTGGCTGACGCCTTTGCTTATCAGCGACCGGCCGTTCCTGAGGGCGTGGTCGATGAATGCCCTGCAACACCTGGCAAAGCAAAATCCGACGCTCGCCGAACGCGCCATGGCAGCGTTGAGTGCTGCTGAAAACGACAGCGCGGCGTCGGTCCGTGCGCGCGCGCGTAAATGGCGTCGCTAGGCGAGGGCGGCAGGACGCACCGCTCCCTAACGCTCCTCAAACCCAACGCCTACGTTGCCGGCGTCGCCGATCAGCAACACGATCGCGCCGCAGCGCTCCTCCGTCTCCACGAGACGATGCGCCTCAGCGGCCGCGGTCATTGGTAGCTCCCGGTCTACGATCGACTTGATCTCGCCGTCTTCGATCATCGCCTTGAGCGCGACTAGCTCTTCCTTCGTTTCCTTGGCAAAGGCGAAGCTCGCCCTCTTGTCGGTGAAACGGTTGGTAAGTGCCGTGCGCAGCATGACGGAAAGGCGCGGATTGCCGGAGAAATACCGTCCTCCCGGCTTCAGCGCATCGATGCAAGCGCGATAGGAACTGCGCGGAACCATGTCGAAAACGACATCGTAGGTTTGACCTGTTTCCGCAAAATCCTGGCGCGTGTAGTCGATAAAGCGGTCGATGCCCAGCCGGTGCAGCATCGGTTCCTTGGCCGCTTTGTCGACGGCGGTCACCTCGGCACCCATGGCCTTGGCGATTTGCACGGCATGGGCACCGATACTCCCGCCCGCGCCGTTGATAAGGATGCGTTCTCCAGGCTCGATCTTCGCCAGGCGCATAAAGTGAAGCGCGTTCAGACCGCCCAGCGGAACGGCGGCAGCCTCCGCGAAGGTCATGGTGCGCGGCTTCGCGGTAAGGGTCGCGGATGCGGGCAGGGCGACATATTCCCCATAGGCGCCCATGCGCAGCCCCGCCGATCCGAACACGGCGTCGTCCGGTGCGAAGTCCGAGACGTTTTTCCCGACAGATACGATCTCGCCCGCGAAATACCCGCCCAGGATTTTCCGTCGCGGCCTGAAGATGCCGACGGCGATCCGCAGCGGCAGCCAGAACCACTTGACGGAGAATTTGAAGCCACGCAGTTCGCAATCGGCTTTCGTCGCCTCGGCCGCCCGCACCTTGATCAACACGTCGTCGTCGCCGGCGATCGGTCTATCGACGGAGCTGTGTTGAAGCACCTCGGGCGGCCCGTATGTCTCGTATGTGATCGCTTGCATGTACCGGTCACCGTTTAGAGCGGCTTGAAGCCATACGTCTTATCGGCATTGCGTGTCGGTTTTTGGCTGGCATCGCCCCTGATAGGACGGTTTCAACCGCCGCACACGGTTGCTCAAGGCAGCGCCTGGACAATCAGTCCTATTATGATCCTTTCGCCAACGGCTTGGCTGAAATCGTTGTAATTCCCGGCAAAGACCGTGACCGCCAGCTTAGCGTCGGCCAGCACGTAAATCCGCCGATCGCCGTTCCCGACAGCCCGGACCACCTTGTGCCCGCCGGTAAGCGTGCCCGGGTACCAGAAATAGCCATAGCCATAAACGCCAGGTGGTCCCCGGGGGTTGTCCTGAACGTGGCGCGCCGTTGAAGCGGCGAGACAGTGCAAGCAGAATCGTCGGTGCACGCAGCGCGACCAACCGTATCCTCTCGACGGCGACAATGCGGACAAAGCAGACCCACACAACCGCAGCAATTGCCGATAAAGAACGTCAAGGATTTCGCTCGCAGGTGCAGCAGCAAGCGTTGCGGCGACGCAGCGAACTCACCGAACCGGTCATTCAAAGCAACACCAATGAGCCGTTTTCAAATCAACCATTCGCGGTACCGTAGTCGAAGTAGCAAGACGCGGACAAAGCTGCCAGACGCGAGCGTCTGATATGGGCGGGAAGCGAACTTTCGCAGCGTCTGGATGCGTTGTCATTGACCATTTCGAGGCGCTAGGACGCCAAGTCATGCTTCTCATCAGGCAATGAACCTAGCGCCGCAAACGTCAGCGGTCCGTGACCACTGACAATCGCTCTCAGTTCGCCTGTATGAGGCCTTCGTCGTCGAGCAGTCCTTTTTGCATGGCGAACGCTACGGCCTGTTCCTTGGTCGAGGCACCGAGCTTGCCGCGCGCGTTGCGCAGGTAAAGTCGCACGGCGGGGATGCTGACGCTAAGGGCGTCGGCGATCTGCGGGATCCGCCGCCCCGCGGCGATCAGCGTTATGCATTGCTTCTCGCGCGGGCTGAGATTTCTCTGGGTCATGGACGACGCCGTGCCGTCCCGAAGCTCCTCGATGCGACGGTGCGCGAAGAGACAAAAAGCGCGAAACATTTCGCTCTTTGGCAGGATAATCCTCTCGAAATCCGCGCGTTTTTGAGAGGCTCCCAGATTGAACCCGCCGAAGCGCGTTGAGCCCTGTAGACGCATCGGGATTCCGAGACCCGAGCGAAAGCCCATCTCACCAGCCGCTTTGATGAACGCGACCGACTTGTCATCGAGATAGGGATAGTCCTCCAGAAACTCCACGCCGGTGAGCGTGATGTCATAGGTGGAGCAACAATAATCCAAAAACGGATCGAAAGCAGTGTCATCTCCGCGAACTTTGTCTGCCCAGTCCTGCGGGAAATTGGAAAGCAAATGAAGGTCCCGATCGGGGGAGTCTGCCACGGTGACATAGATAACATATGTCAATCCGTAAGGCTCGATCGCCGAAACGAAGAGATCGAACACCTCGTCTATTGATGTCCTTCGCTCAATGGCACGGGAGGCACTAAGAAGACTTCGATCCATCCAAATTTGCCGCGCCAGAAGCCTATCTCAAAGACGATATATCACTTTTAACAGATTGACCCTCAAAGGCAATTTCTTGACGGATTGTGCCGAAAGCGGGGTACGATTTGACTGAAATCTCAGCGGCAAACACCAAGCTGCGGCGCGCAACTGGACACTGCAAGGCGGTCGCGGCGCGCATCACGGCGGAATGTCCGAAGCCGGGTGCCAAGCTGGCCGAGGCCTCACGACACGCGCACCTGCCGACATGGATCGAAGCGTCTAACGGAATGGAACAAGCGCCATGACATCCAGCCGTCACTTCATCATCTGTCTGGCCACGTTAGTGGCTCTTGCTGCACCGCCGGCGTTCGCCAGCCAGTGCAGTCCGCAGGGGTTGGCCAACCAGGCGGAAAGTCTGGCCTATGAAATCGGCGCGCAGGAACGAAAGCTCCGCAGATATATCGAGGATGAGACGGATCCTCAGGCAACGCAAAATCTCACCGGCGCCGCCGACGCGATGAACGCTGCGGCCGGCGCTTTGAATGGCACGGATGCCGGTTCCTACCTCAACAACATGAACGGCGTTTTGCGCAGCCTGACCGCAGTCGGTTGGAAGCTCGGCGTTGCCACGGCATGGGGCAAGAAACCGGAATACGCCAAGGCGTTCTCCGATTCGGAGTCGGCGCTGTCATTTGTGTTGCTGTTCAGACAGACCGTCTTCGACTGTTACACGAAGCCGTATCTTTCAGCCGGCTAATCTTCTGAAATCAAGGAGGTTTCGCCATGCTCTCGGTGCGACCACTCCACGTTTTCGCGTCTTTTGTTGCCGCGCTTTGTGCGATGCTGGCGATACCTTCGAGTTCGGCCTTCGCCGTCGAATACGAGATTCACGTGACTTATGGCTGGGCCAGCGGGCAGCATTTCACTGGACCCGGCATTCAGGCCTGTTTCGTCTATCCGAAACACGACGAGGACAGCTTAGTCTTCGGATACCTGACGGCGGAGGTGGCGACCGCCGGGCGATCGCATCTGCCGACATCCTCATTGTGGTTTACGGGATCGGAAACGCCCAAGGCATTCGAAACCGGTTACAGATGGGAATGTCCGATGCTCGCACCGCCGCTCTATTTCGGGGCTGACGCCGAGGCGCGCTCGCGTGGCATTCCAAGGTGGGCGAGTCCGCTTCGGGGCGTGCAGCGAGTGAACATTCCCGATTTCGTTTTTCTGGATTCTGGTGCCGACGCGACGTTCAAACTTGTCATGCGGATGGAGAGCAAGGGAGATGCGGCCCGTCCTTACTACGATTACGGCACAGCGGAACGCGTCGTCTCTTTGAAGAAGGACCTACTGACAGGTAACGATCAGGTGGGTGTGCCGCGCTATTTCCGAATCTTCACGAAGCTGCAAACCGAGCGGAGAATCCGCTTCGCGGCCGAAGTCTCGATCACACGGCTCGGCGAGCTTCCCGACCCGAACAGCGCCCACCTGTGCCGCTCCTATCGTCAAGAGGGGCTCTACTTGTCCCGGCAGATCATCCCCCATCTTGAATCCGGTGCCTGCGATCCGGTCGGAGAGTGGTGGAGCGAAGACGCCGCTTATTTCGATCGCGAATGTGAAACGCTCAGCCCCAACGATCGGGACGATCTCAACCGCCGCCGCAAGGATGCTGTTGATGCCTGCAACGTCGAACTGGCGAAGGCCGAGACGGACGCGCGCAAGGATTGCAGGGCCTATGTCCAAGAAACGAAGCTGATGAGCTTCCAATACTTCGGCAATCGGTGCGAAGGATCCGACGGCCTTTGGTCGCGCAGCCAGGAAGAAATCAATTCGGAGTGTTCGCGGTTCTCGCCTGAGGAGCGCGACGCGCGGCGCCGTCAGCGCGAAAGTGAGCTGGAGGCCTGCCTTGCTGCCAGCGGTGAAGAGGCACCACCGCCACCAAGCCCACGGCCGGCTACCGAAATGGCCGCCTGCACGCCTGAGACCTTCGATGCACTGTGGCGCGGCGGCCATGTCACTTGCCAGTGTTCGTCCGACGCCATGGTCAATGGAATTGGCGGCAGATACACCGCCCAGGTCTGGGGCTCCGACATTTACAGCTTCGATTCCGACATCTGTTTCGCCGGTCGGCATGCCGGTGTGATCGACACATCGGGCGGTCAGGTTTTCTTGGAGAAGCTGGCGGCAGCGGAATCGTATGAAGCGACGACGCGCAACGGTGTCACCACGCTGGCCTATGGACCCTGGATCGCCTCATACCGTTTCATCGACCAGCAAAACTATGACTGGCAGATGGCCAACAAGGCCACGGAAAGCGATCCGGCCGATACCGGACCAGCGCCCGATCCGACGCCAGCCGCTGGACTCACAGAGGACCAGGAGAAGGCCTATTGCGGTGCTGTCGCTGCGGCTTATGGCGACGGGTTGCAGAACGGTAAGGTCGCCGCGGCGTCGGCCAGTAATCCCGGCGCGATGGCGACGCTGGCCGTGGAAATGGGCGAGGCGACTTTGAACGGCCGGTTCGACCGGTGCAAGGCCGTTCATGATCAGCTTGTTGCGCTGGGCGCGATTGCGCAGGTTGACGACCCCCAACCAGCCGGCAGCGGCACGCCGGCTCCAGCGCCGCAGCCCGGCACGGCCAGCGCCGGCGACAGCAACAATCAGGAATACTGCGAATTCGTGCTGGCGAAGTTGGACACGACTACCCAGTCCATGATGAAGCAAGGTGCGCCTGCCGCTGAGGTCAACGCCAAGGTCAACGCCCAGATCGATGTGCAAAATGCCATCGACAACGAGACCTACGAGCTGTGCGCCCAGATCGAACAGCGTGAGTTTGCCAACGTGGTCACGCCGCAAGACGACGGGCAAAGTAGAGGCGATCAGGCGGGCAGCGATCAAAGCGGCGGTTCAGAACAAGCAGCGGTCGCAGGCGGGGCCTTGACGACAGGAGCCGTGTCGACGCTGTCATCGGGCTATCGGACCATCGGCCTTCCCGAGGTTCCGGCCGGAACCTCGCTGGAGCAACTTGAGGCCAACGCGGGAGACGATGGCGTGTTCCGCTGCAAATCGGACGCCAATGGCCGGCTAAGCGATCACAACACGATCACGCGGCGCGCCTGCGACTGGCCGGAGAGCCTCTATCATGACGACTGGCTGACCCACTACAAGACGTGCCTCGTGGCGTGGAAAATGCCGAGCGCCAGCGGCAGCTTCGCCAACCTCTCGCGCGATATTGCCAATATCTATGCCTATAACGGCAAGGAGGTCTGCCGATGAGTGCCCGCATTGCAGGCGGGTGGCTGATCGCGGCGTTGGCACTGCTTCCGCGTCCCGCCATCTCTTTCGACGGCAACTACGAAGGGTCGCCAGCCCACGAGCAGGACTGCCGCGCCTTCACGACTCAGGCCATTCAGGATGCGGTCAAGGCTATGCAATTTGGGTGCACATATCCCGGCGATACGACGTTCCAGTTGAACGCCTCGGCCATCTATCAGGCTTGCATGGGATACGGGCCCAGTGTCCGCAGCCAGATCGCGCAGGACCGAAAGGTAACACTGGATCAGTGCGCCGGTGCTCCAACGGATTCGGCGGCAGAGCCGGAACAGCCCCCAGCACCCGCGCCCGAGTTCGACGTGGTAAGTCAGTACGGCGCCTGGCGCCGGGGAGATAGCGGAAGAGGTGACATCGTCGCGGTCTTCGATGTTTGGAAGGACGGCACCGGAAACTACATTGGCGGCTACTATCTCAAGCAGGCCGCGTGCGTGCCGCCGGATGAGTTCTGTTCCCTGTCGGAGCAAACGGGAGAGTTTGAGCGGGTCGATGTCGTCGGCTCGAATGTGCGGGCCTATTTTCGCCCCACGCCCGACCCGGCCGAGACCCACTTCATTGTCTTTGACGCTGCCAAGTCCAGGCACAATGGCCAATACGGTTCGGGATCGCGCGCGTTCCAGTCCTTCTGGCTGCATGTGGAAAAGGTCGATCGCGTCCCGGCGGAGGCAAGCCTGACGCAGCCAGCCAGCGATCCGGAGCCGGCGCATGACGATCTTCCGGCCCATCTTTCTCTCATGGGCGATCACCAGTGCACCCACAACGGATCGCTCATGTCACTTCGCATCGACGAGGACGTTTGGGAAATCGCCTATCTCGAACCGAGAACGTCCTTGAAGAAGCTCGGCATTCGTGGCGCATCCGGCAATCACGCAGGCAGCACGTTGGTCCACGGTAGCGTTTCGAACGGCGTCTTTATCGGTGTGTCGCATCTGTTTTCGGCAAGCTGTGGCGCCATCTCATACGACGTCAGCGGCGAGGCGGTCAGCGATGGCCGCATGATCCTGCAGGGACCGCCACCGATCAGAAACGACGCTTGTGAGATCACGGGCTATAACCCCGATAGTTCGAACGCGCGCTTGGTCTTCGATTGCGCTGCCAAGTAGGTCGTTTCGATTTGAGAGGCAAATTTCTGATTGGCGCGTTCATGTGGCTGGTCACAACCGGCGCCATGCAGCCGGCGCCCGCCGATGAGATTTGGGCCTTCATGCGGGAGCGTAATCCAAGTGAGGCCGCGATAACCGAGACCTGCCGGTCCGACTACACGATCTTCCGACAGGACGGACTGGTCCTGGTTCGCCGGCTCGTGGGCCGCACGGGGTATTACTCGGCGCGGGCGCTGCTGTGTGACGGACACATGTCCGATAACGAATGCGAGCAACTGAATACGAGCGACGCGGATCAACTGCTGCACACCGGAGAGCCGGCAGCCGTTTCATTCTCCGTGGTTGGCTCGACGCCACCCCGCCTCTGCATCCGGGAACACGGCACCTTCGAATGCGCTTGGATGCATAGGTGCGAAGCGTCCATGATTGCCGAAGTGCCGCCACTCGACATTGCGATTGCCGACAAGGCGCCTCTATCGACGGGTCAGGTCGAGGCGACGACGACAATCGACGCTGCGATTGTCTACGCCGATCGAACCGACAACATCCCGCCGGACGTTCCCCTCACGTGGTTTGTCTCTCAAGATATGGGCACAGGCTTCATCAAGGGTCTCGATCAGCATTCGGGAGCGCGCACACAGACGACGAGATTTGACCTGAGCGCGGGCCGCTTTCACCTCTATGCGGAGGTGGCGGATGGCGAGCTCTCAAGTGTCGTAGAGCTTCCAGGCAACGGACAGTTGAATTTCCGTCTTGAGGATGTGCCGGTTCGTTACAAGATCCTCGTTCCCGCAGACGGGGACTGGACGATCGGGCTCAAGTCGACCGCGCTTGACCGACCAAGCGCGCGCAATCGGACATATTCTTCGCGCCGCCGCACACCGGAGGACATGGCCAATATCTGGATCCTTCAGCCACCGTCGCGCTACAGGGTCGTCGCGACATCAGGCGGCAAAGTTGTAGAAACCGAATTCACGGCCGCAATCGGTGACTTCCCGGTCGTTGAACTAGATATGCGTTAAGTCCTGTTGGGATCTGAGCTTCGGTAGCGAGGAGTTCGTGCCGACACCGATCAACAGTCTAGGTCACAGGCATTACTGTTCGCACCATTGCTGCATGAGCCCGCTGAATACTCTGGCATCAGCGAATGTCTGCATCGAGTGGCCGCACGCTAGCGTAAGTGACCTAAGACGGAAGGCAGCTTTGTTCAGTTACCAGAAAATGCCGGAGGTCTGCTCAGGGCTCGGATCAGTCGTCCGCTCAGCGGACTGACTGAACTAGTAGTTGTGTTGTGCATGTTTGGATGGCGTCGAATCTAGAACTGACGGTGCGGGTGCGAGCTAACTCCGACCTTATTGTCATGGGACAAATCAACTCTGGTTCCTGTCTCAACGGCTTGCCCTGCCGTCTTTTGACTTTGCGATTGAGACGGCGCATAGCTCAGTGTGTCCCATTCGTGTTCGAATGAATTTGCGTTATTGTCGCCTGAGCCCTGGTTGATGCTTCTAGGAAGGGAAATCGATCGTGCCGGTGTTCCACAAAGCTGCAGGTTGGCTGTTGCCTGCAGCGCTGATTTCGATCGCTGCGGTTTCGTTGCCTAATTATTCGACGGCGCAAGATTTGCAGTCCAGACAAAAAGCTCAACGATTTGTAGGATGTTGCGAACACTGCAGTAAATTGAAGTGCGCCAACTGCGAATCGACTGAAACCAACTCATGCCCTGCCGACAAATATAAAGCAAACTGTACGGTCTCGGCTGACATAGCGGATTGCAAACCAGCCAAGGGCTCGGTTTCGAATAGAACTCTGAGATCGAACTAACCAAAGACCGAACCGTGAAATCAGTTTGATTTCAGGCGTTTCGCGGGATTTGATTGGCTTGCAGGAACGCAACGAGACCTATCGTCCATCAATGTGCAGTTGGCCTTGTATGGTCGCGAATTAGAGCAATGACCGGACGAAGACGATGCGCACCCCGAACAAGCAACGGTACTGCAACTGACGCAGCAGCCCGAGAAGCGGACTTCCCGCGTTGTATTTTTAAGGGTTTGTGCCTGCGCCCATGCGATCAGGAAAAGTGAAACAACCAGAAATGCGAAAAAGCCAAAAAATTTGTATGCGCTGCTATTAGTGCTGTTCACGATACCCTCACTTCCTGAACTTTTTACCTTGCTGGGTCGGATAAGAGATCGGTTACTCAGCTTCCACCTATCCACAGTGAGCCTTTAGCTTATCACATCTGGCAGTTCAGTTCAGCACACTGGAAACTGCATCCACCGGCTTCCAAGCGACACTCTCATAGGTGGTTGAAGACAAGTATGTTCCGTTCGTGAATGACATCTGAATAAACCGCTCAAACTGCATTCAGTTCAATTCTGGTAGATTCTCACAACCGCTCCGATAATGAGCCACTTCTGGAAGGGAATCCACGATGTCAAACAGTAACTCGCTGAAGATTGAAGCTGCTATAACCATCTTAGCCTCGGTGGTCACGTTGGTTGTTTCCAACTCAGCAGCCAACGCAACTGATACACAAAGGCTCCTTACCCAAAACTCGCACGTTCAGGCCGCAGTCGCCGCAGACAGTCTCGAGGGCAAAAGGAGCCGGTCAATACCGGCGCGAGGCGATTCACGGGGCAAATTCTCTAAGACAAGAGATGCAGTCATTGGCAACTTGAAAGGCTAGGTCGCACACTTAAAAGTCGGCGGATTTCGGCGCGACCATCTGCGGGCTTTCGCGCAGCGCGTCGAGGTCGCTGAGCACGAAGTCAGGATCATGGGCTCTCGCGACGAGCTGATGCGGGTGCTGGCGTCTTCAAATGGCGTGGAATCGGCGGCGAACGACGTTCGCACTTATGTTCATGAATGGCGGATGGGGTGGGATTCGAACCCACGAGACGGTCGCCCGCCTGCCGGTTTTCAAGACCGGTGCCTTCAACCACTCGGCCACCCATCCATGCCCGCTCAATCGGCGGAACGTCCGTGTCTGTCATAGGTGCTCATTGCGGTCAATTGCCGCCGCGCGCCGGTAGTGGGTCAGTTTGAAAACGGTTCTTTGAAATGCCTATAGCGCGATGCCATATTGTGGAGTATGGCCCACGAAACGTACAAGATCAGACTGAAATGCCCGGAGTGCGGGAACGAAGGCGAGACCGAGGCAACGGAAAACGATCATTCCTACATGACTCATCCCGGATTTCACCTATCGGTTCTCCCCAAGCGAATGTCCCTGGAGCAGCACTCGAATTATCGGCACAAGACCCTAATCCGTTGTGATTGTGGGGCTATATTTCATGCCTAAGCCGAAACGTCCGCGCGACATAAACCAGTTAGCGAAGGCGGTTGTAGATGTTGCGACCGGCGAAGCGTCTGACGACGAAAGTGTAACTGTGGTTCGCGCGCGCAAGGGCGGCAAAGCAGGCGGCGCGGCGCGTGCAAAGTCCCTTTCATCCAAGAAGCGGTCGGAAATAGCTCGCATAGCTGCTGCCGCGCGCTGGAAGAAGAGCGACTAGGCGACCTTGTTGTCTTCGATACCGTTCGCGATCTTCATTTCCTCGACATCTTCTTCGAAGTTCATGATGACCTGAAGCGGCTCTTCGGTCGGGTGGGCTTCGTTGTAGTGCTCAACCTTCATCGCAAGCGCATAACAATCGCTGGCGATGGACCGACGTTCCTGCTGCACGTTCTTCTCGACATGCTTACGCGGTGCGTCATCAATATCGGCCCATTCGAAAAGCGTCTGCCCGGTCTTGGTCTTCTGACGAACCGGAATGTTTGCCCGGTACTCGCGACCAGATTTGTCGATGCGTTTTTCTTCTCTCAAGGCCTGGGCAAGGTCATTCGCCAAACTGGCGCTGAGGTCGATAGGGCGCGGATGCCAGAGGCCCTTGTCGATTGCCCATGCTGCTACTGTCTGGAGATCGACGGGGTCGGTGCCAACTTCGTTGCGATACTGCTGCCAAAGCTTGCGCAGTTGCTCTTTGTAGTTCGCCATCGGCGTAAGCCTCCTAGTCTACGGGAACAATGTCCCCCCAGCCGTCCATCATCATTGCTCCCGCAAGATGGTGCCGGACCTTTACAAGATGCTTTCGAAGGATGTCGTAGCGGCCCATCAGTCGCTGTAGCTGCCCGACGACAAGGCCGGGATGGACTCCTACAAGTGTCGAAAAAGCTACAACTTCGCGTTCAGCGAAATACGGCTTCTTCCGAAGGTAGAAGGACCGCATTTTTTCTGACGGAACACAAAAATCAGCAGCCTCGTCATTGGCAATCCGTTCTTCATCACTGACCGACCGCTGCTCTGAGCAATCCATGTCGGCATCAAGAATCGCCGCGTCCTTGCCATGCCCATGTGCAACGTGGGCGCATTCGTGTCGCAATACGAACCAGAAATTATCGATCCGGTCGAACCGTAATGACATGCCAATGACCGGTGAGCGCGCATCAAGCCAGAAGCACACCCCATCAATCTTGCTGGACGGCAGCCCCTCAACCACAACAAAACGAACACCGGCGTCCGCTAGGATGCGAGGAACATGACGGACAAAATCAGCGTCATGGCGTAGGGCTTCAAGTCGTTCGATTGACTTGGCCATCGCGTGCTTGCTGTAGGCGTTCTCGACGTCCATTTCAGAAGCAATCTTTTGAACACGAAAAAGCCACGCGAGTTGTGCCGGCGGAATGTCTTCGTAACCAGATTTCTTCGCGGAATGAGTCAGATGAGGAATGTCATCAAGGGATGATACATTGAAGAAGCGGCAAACTTGCTCTTCGAGCGTTCCCTCGCCGTGTTCAGGGTCGATCCATCCGCGCTTCACCATCTCTCTAAGCGGGTACTTGGTCAGAATGCGAGAACGAGCGGCAATCGTCGGATCAGGGTCGTCTGCATTACGAACGTCCCATTCTGCCTGCACCCGAGCAAATTCTTCCGCAGGAACATCCAGTGCTTTGCTAAGTGCTCTTGCCATATTGTGGCTGATGCCGCGCTTGTCGTTGAGAATTTGGTTCACCGATGCGGTCGTCGAATTGAGCGCGTAAGCGAGGTCGCTTTGGGTCCAATCCTTGGCCGTCATTGCGTTCCGAACAAATTCCCCTGGTGACATCGTTTCCCTTGATTCCATCCGTACCGTGCTCCGCGTTGAGTGTGATAGTACCTGGGCGAAAAATTGTCAATTTTGTATTAACGATAATGTTAAACTGACCAAAATGCTTGACTTAATATTCTTCGATCATTACGTTCGAGTTATGAACAAACTCGATGCCAAGGCTCGCTCTCAAATCCTCCACCTGCTATGCGAAGGTAACAGCATTCGCGCAGTGACGCGCATTACAGGCACCAGCAAGAACACTGTTACGAAGCTTTTGATTGACGCTGGTCGCGCGTGCATGGCCTACCACGACGAGCACATTCGCCGGGTGCCCTCAAAGCGCATTCAATGCGACGAGATTTGGAGCTTTACTTACGCCAAGCAGAAGAACGTCAAGACGGCGAAGGCTGCGCCGGATCAGGCCGGCGATACGTGGACATGGACGGCGTTGGATGCTGACAGCAAGCTCATCGTTTCCTATCTCGTCGGCGGTCGCGATGCCGGCTATGCGCATGCGTTCATAGAGGATGTTGCCGACCGGCTGGCGAACCGGGTCCAACTGACGACTGATGGACACAGGGCGTATCTGGAAGCCGTCGAAGGCGTCTTTGGCTCTGACGTTGATTATGCCCAATTGGTCAAGATGTACGGTGTGGCTCCTGAGAGCGCCAAGGGCCGTTACAGCCCGGCAGAATGCACAGGGGCACGCAAGACGCGGGTCGAAGGCGACCCCGCTGTTGAGCACGTCTCAACATCTTATGTGGAACGCAGCAATCTGACGATCCGGATGCACATGCGTCGTTTCACGCGACTGACGAACGCGTTTTCAAAGAAGATCGAAAACCACGCCTACGCGGTCGCGCTTCATGTCATGTACTACAATTTCGTGCGGATGCATTCGTCACTGCGGGTGACTCCGGCGATGGCCGCTGGCGTGACGGATCAGCTTTGGGAGATCGATGATATCGTTGGGCTGGTCGAAGCGATGGAAGCCCGGCGCCCATCCAAGAAACGCGGACCTTACAAGAAGCGGAAAAGAGAAGATTCAAACTGACCCACTACCCGCGCGCCAGTCTTCAAGCACTTCAAACGCCTCGCACTGATCCGATCCGTGATCCCTCGCGTAACACCGGGAAACCAACCACGGGGATCCTGCATGAAACGCGCCGCGCTCGGTCTCATGACCCTAGCCATTCTTGCTCTCTTGCCTGTGTCGGCCGATGCCACGGTGCTCTCGGGCGACCAAATCAAAGAAACACTGGCCGGCAAGAGGATCTATCTCCAGGTTCCGCTGCGCGGAGAGTTCCCACTTTACTATCGCAATGACGGACGCGTGTCCGGAGACGGGACTGCGCTTGGTCTCGGCCGCGTCCTGGCGCCGCGCGAAACAGGGCGCTGGTGGATCAGGGACGATCAGATGTGCCAGCAATGGCCGACCTGGTATCGCGGTCGCGCATTTTGCTTCGAGCTGACCCAACTGGATCCGGACAATCTGCGTTGGCTGCGCGACGACGGGCGATCCGGGATCGCTCGCATCGAACACTGACGCGTTGGCGCGAAACCCGTCACATTTGCACCATACAATCCGGCACCATAGGCCCTGCGCTTAAGCGATCATTAAGCGTAGGTGGTTGATTGCCATCGACATTTGGCGTGCGGAGCGTCATGTTACCCGATGGGTTACCGACCGACGCCGCAGTGCGGACGGGTTCGGGGGAGTAGGGATTTGAGCGCATATTCCGGTTCGAAGGGCTGGAGGCTCGCCTCGGCAGGCGTTGCCGTTGCGGTCGCCGCCCTGCTTGTCGCCGGGTGCTCATCGGTCAATCTTCGAAAGACCAACAACGATTACAGCCCCCGCGTCGTCAAAAAAGGCCAGCCCGTGCCGGCTGGCGGCGGCGCTTTCAAGGTCGGCAAGGCGTATACCATCAGGGGTGTCACCTATAAGCCGGCGCATCAGCCGCGCTACGACAAGGTCGGGATGGCCTCCTGGTACGGCTCAGATTTCCACGGCCGCAAAACGGCGAATGGCGAAGTCTACAACATGAACGCCTTCTCCGCGGCGCATCCGACACTGCCGCTTCCGACGTACGCCCGCGTCACGAACTTGGAAAACGGCCGTTCCGTGGTCGTGCGGATCAACGACCGGGGACCGTTTGCGCGCGGGCGCATTATCGATCTGTCCAAGCGCGCCGCCGAAACGCTGGACTTCACGCGCGCTGGAACGGCGAAAGTGCGCGTTCAATACGTCGGCAGGGCGCCTTTGGACGGCCAGGATCAGTGGTTGACCACGACCGTCCGCGAAGACGGGACAAACCGAAGGGTCGCCAAGCTGGACAAGGAGATGGCCGCACGGGCCTTCGCCTCCGATGGCGTGCGCGGTGCCAACGAGCAAAACTATCAAATGGCGGCCTCCACCTATCGGCGGGGGCGGGCGCCTCGACCGGCACCTGAACCCGTATCCGCTCCAGATCCTGCCCCAATGATCGCTGCTGCACCTCAAACACCCGCTCCGCAACCGATCGCTTACCAACCGGTTCAAGCCCCGCCCGTCGTTCAGGCCGGCGTGTTCAGCAATTTCGATAATGCCCGGGTCCTGGCCGATCGGCTGGTGAACACCGGCAATGTCGCCGTCACCGGCCATCCTTCCGACATCGGCACGCTTTATCGCGTCACCGTCGTACCGCGCGACGGTGCTCAATCGCTTGACGACGTGCTCTATGCCGTCCGCGCCACGGGAGCGCCAGACGCCATCGTCGCCGGCGTTTACTAAACCCCGCATTCTGGGCGCAACCGGCGTTGACATCGCCGCCGGGATTAAGACCTAATAATGGCGTGGCCACCCTAAGCACTCTTTTGACACGTTCGTTGCTCGCCGCCGTTTTGGCGGTCTTCGGGCTTTTCGTTGTTGCGCCGGACGCATCGGCGCAAGGCATCAGCACCAAGGCCAAACAGGCGATCCTGCTCGACGCGGCATCGGGGACCGTTCTCTTTGAGAAAAATGCCGATGCGCTGATGGCACCCGCCAGCATGTCGAAGCTCATGACGATTGCGGTCGTGTTCGATGCGCTGCGCGCGGGCGAAATCTCGCTCGACGACATGTTCCATATCTCGGAATACGCGTGGCGCACGGGTGGAGCCTCCTCCGGTGGCTCAACGATGTTCGCCGAGCTCGATTCCCAGATCCGCCTGGAAGACCTGTTGCGCGGTGTCATCGTTCAGTCGGGCAACGACGCCAGCATTGCGATCGGCGAGAACATGGCCGGGTCCGAGGACGCTTATGCACTGCGCATGACCGAGTTCGGCCGCGATATCGGCCTTGAAAAGTCGGTGTTCATGAACACCACGGGCCTCTATCATCCCGACCATCTCATGACGGCGCGCGAATTGGCGCTTCTGGCACGCTACATCATCACGGAGTTTCCCGAACTCTATAAGATTTATTCCGAAACCGAGTTCACCTGGAACGATATACGCCAATTCAATCGCAACCCGCTCTTGGCGATGAGCATCGGCGCGGATGGATTGAAGACCGGCTATATCAAAGAAGCCGGTTTCGGGCTCGTCGGCTCGGCGGTACAAAACGACCAGCGTCTGATCGTGGTCATCAACGGCCTCGACAACCGTAAAATCAGGGGGCCTGAGGCCCGCAAACTCCTGACCTGGGGCTTTCGTTCGTTCACCAGTAATCCGCTCTTCGCGGCAGGAGAAACCGTCGGACATGCAACGGTTTTTGGCGGGGAGGTACGGCGCGTTCCGCTCGATGGCGGTGCCGACGGCGTCTCTGTTTTGCGCCCGCGCGGCGACAGGGGTCGCTTGCGCGCGCGTATCGTCTACGACGGTCCGCTTATCCCGCCGATCATGGCGGGCGACCGCGTTGCCAAGCTGCGCGTCTTCAGCGGCGACGCCATGATCATGGAGCGGCCGCTCTATGCCGCCGCCGATGTCGGTCGCGGGCCGCTGCACCGGCGTGCCTATGATGCGCTTTTCGAGCTTGCCGCCGGCCTCTGGTATGGGGATAACGCTCTGGAGTGAGATTCGGAGCGGACGATCATGGCGCCAGGGCGCTTTATCGTGTTCGAAGGTGGGGAGGGGACCGGCAAATCGACCCAGGTGGGCCGTCTGGCCGATACCCTGTCGAAGGCCGGGATCGCTACTCTCACCACGCGCGAACCGGGCGGAACGCCGTTTGCCGAGACCATCCGCGCCAAGCTTCTCGCCGGCGACCATGCGGCGAGCGGTCCCGACGCCGAGGCAATCCTCATTTCAGCCGGGCGGATCGACCATCTGGACGCTGTCATTCGTCCGGCATTGACCAAGGGCACCTGGGTGCTTTGCGACCGTTTCACCGATTCAACGCTTGTGTATCAGGGGCGCGTCAGCGGTGGCGATCGGGCATTCCTGTCGGCGCTCAACGCCAGGGTCGTTGGTGAAGCGCCGCCCGATTTGACGATTGTGATCGATCTGCCGGCGAAAGAGGCAATAGCCAGGCTCGCCGCACGTCCAGGCGCCGATGGTGGCCGCTGGGACGAAAGCAGCGAAGCCGGGCACGCCGCAATCCGCGAAGCTTTCCTCGATCTGGCCAAGGCTGATCCTGCCCGCCATGTCATTGTCGACGGCGCCGGCGACATCGATGCCGTCGCCGACAGGGTCTGGTCGGCGGTTCAAGTGCATTTCCTGGCAGAACTGGCATAGGATGATGGCCCGCGCACCGGCAAGCATCGAGGTCCCGGAGGCGAACCGGTTCGACGATTTCCCGCATCCACGCGAACACCAAGACCTCATCGGCCATCAATCGACCGTCGCTAGCGTGGCGCGCGCGCTTTCGAGCGATCGCATTCCCCATGCGTGGATTTTGGCCGGTCCAGAAGGCATTGGTAAGGCACTGCTAACTTATAAAATCACTCGATTTCTATTGGCGTCCCCCCAAGAACGCCTGGATGGCCTCGACATTGAGCCGGACAGCCCGACCGATCGCATGATCGGGCAGGGCAGCCATCCGAACCTGCTCGTTCTGCGCCGACCCTATGATTTCAAACGCAAGAAACTCCTGACGGTCATTCCGGTCGACGAAATTCGCCGGATAAATCGGTTCTTCGGCACGACGGCTGCCCAGGACGGCTGGCGGATCGCGATTGTCGACGCGGCCGAAGACCTCAACCGTCAGGCGGCAAATGCGCTCTTGAAAACGCTGGAGGAGCCGCCGGAGCGGTCGATCTTCTTCATCGTTTCGCATCTTCCAGGCCGCCTTTTACCGACGATCCGGTCGCGATGCCGGATGGTGCACCTGTCAGCGTTGAGCGATGCCGAAATCGGGGAGGGGCTTGAGCGTCTGGCGCCTGAAACGGATCAAGACACGCGAAACCTCGCCATCGCGTCTGCCGGTGGCAGTCTGCGGCTTGCCCTTCAACTGACAACGTCGTCCGGCAAGGCGGTGCGCGACCTCAAAGACGTGCTATCCTCCTTGCCCAACACCGATCCGACAAAGCTTCATGCCCTTGCCGATCAGGTCGCCAAGCCCGGAGCCGAAGCGGCGTTCGGGCTTGCCTTCGATGTCATCCGCGACTGGCTTGCCGAAACCATGCGTCGGCAGTCCGCCAGCGCGACACCTCGGGCGCTTGCGCGCTTTGCCGAGGTGTGGGAGAAGGTCGACGCCCTGGCGCGGGACACGGACACTTATAATCTCGACCGAAGACAGGCGTTTCTCCTGGCTTTCATCCAGCTTCAAGAGCTGTTGCGTCCGGCCCGCTGACCGCTTGGGGCACAATTTCTGGAGCCCATGCCAAGACCGATGACCGACCGTCCGTCGTATTACATCACCACCGCCATTTCCTACCCGAATGGCGCGCCGCATATCGGCCATGCCTATGAAGCGCTGGCGACGGATGCGCTGGCCCGGTTCATGGCGCTCGACGGGCACGACGTGTTCTTTTTGACCGGCGTCGACGAACACGGCTTGAAGATGTACCAGACGGCGAAAGAGGAGGGGGGGCACCCCGCCGATCTGGCGGCGCGCAACACGCCGAAGTTCGAGGACATGGTCTCCGCCCTCGGCTGCTCCAATGACGACTTCATTCGCACGACCGAACCGCGCCACCACGAGGCGTCACAGGAAATCTGGCGCCGGATGGCCGCCGCCGGCGACATCTACAAGGACGTCTATTCAGGCTGGTATTCGGTTCGCGACGAGGCCTATTACGCCGAAAGCGAAACCGAAGTGCGCGACGGCGTACGCTACGGACCGCAGGGCACGCCGGTCGAGTGGGTCGAGGAGGAAAGCTACTTTTTTCGACTCTCAACCTATCAGGATCGGCTTTTGGACCATTATTCTGCCAATCCCGACTTCATCGGACCGGCGGAGCGGCGCAATGAGATCGTCAGTTTCGTGAAAGGCGGACTGAAGGACCTGTCGATCTCGCGCACGACGTTCGATTGGGGCGTCAAGGTGCCTGACGATCCAAGCCATGTCATGTATGTCTGGGTCGACGCTTTGACCAACTACATCACCGGTGTCGGTTTTCCGAACGACGACGATCCGAACTGGCGCTATTGGCCGGCCGACCTTCACGTAATCGGCAAGGACATTACGCGCTTTCACGCGGTTTACTGGCCCGCTTTTTTGATGTCCGCGGGTATCGCGCTACCGAAGCGCGTCTTCTCGCACGGATTTCTGTTCAACCGCGGCGAAAAGATGTCGAAATCCGTGGGCAATGTGATCGACCCGTTCAATCTGATCGAACATTACGGTCGGGATCCAATGCGCTACTTTTTCCTGCGCGAAGTGCCGTTCGGCCAGGACGGAAACTACAGTCATGAGGCCATTGTTCAGCGGATAAACGCCGATCTTGCCAACGATCTGGGCAATCTGGCACAGCGCTCGCTGTCGATGATCGCCAAGAACTGCGACGGCCGCGTGCCCGCGCCTGGAAACTTCGTGGATGTCGACGAGGCTTTGCGAAGGGCGACGTCGGCGTTGCTGGACACGTGCCGGTCCGCCCATGAGAAACAAGCGATCCATTCGGCGCTCAATGCGATTTGGTCGGTAATCGCCGAGGCCAACCGGTACTTCGCGGGCCAGGAACCCTGGGCGCTGAAGAAGACAGATCCGGCCCGCATGGCGACGGTGCTCTACGTCACGGCCGATGTACTGCGCCAGGTCGCGATCCTGACCCAGCCCTATATGCCCGAGGCCTCGGCGCGCCTGCTCGATCTCCTCGCTGTTCCGGCAGAACACCGGCAGTTCACCGATCTCGGTCAAAGCCTAAAGGCCGATACACCGCTTCCAGCACCCACCGCCGTCTTTCCGCGCTATGTGGAGACGGAGGACGCCTGATGCATATCGTCGACAGCCATTGCCATCTCGATTTTCCGGGTCTTGTCGACGATCTGGACGGTGTCGTGACGCGCGCCGCGGCCGCCGACGTGCACACGATGGTGACGATCTCGACGCGGGTCCGCCAGTTCGACCGCATACGGACCATTGCCGAGAACCACCCATCGATCTATTGCAGCGTTGGAACCCACCCGCACAATGCCGCCGAAGAACCGGATGTGAGCGTTGACGATCTGGTAGCCTTGGCCGGCCACGAGAAGGTCATTGCCATCGGCGAGGCCGGGCTCGACTATCACTACGACAAGAGCCCCCGCGACGCGCAGGCAGCGGGTTTTCGCACTCATATCGCGGCCGCCCGGCGCACCGGATTGCCGCTGATCATCCATGCGCGGTCGGCAGACGACGACATCGCCGCGATTCTGGAAGATGAGATGGGGAAGGGGGCGTTTTCCGCCGTTCTCCACTGCTATTCCAGCGGCCCGGATCTGGCGCGGCGCGGCCTGGCACTCGGTCATTTCATTTCGTTTTCCGGCATTTTGACGTTCAAGAACGCCGAGAACATCCGCCGCATCGCTCGCGATGCGCCTGCCGACCGAATTCTAGTCGAAACGGACGCGCCGTATCTGGCGCCAGTGCCCCATCGCGGCAAGCCTAACGAACCCGCTTATGTTCGCCACACAGCGGAGGTCCTGGCCGAGACGCGCGACACCGACCTTGAGACGATCGCGCGACAGACGACGGAAAACTTTTTCCGGCTATTCGCCAAGGCCAAGAACACAACGGCGGATGTCGCCGCGTGACAGCGCAAGACAGCCGCTATCGATTGACGATCCTTGGCTGCGGTTCATCTGGCGGCGTGCCGCGCATCGGCAACAATTGGGGCGCGTGCGACCCCGAAAACCCGAAAAACCGCCGCCGACGCTGTTCCTTGCTCGTCCAGCGGTTCGACGGCGACGACGTCACGTCGATCCTGGTCGATACATCGCCGGATGCACGCCAGCAACTGCTTGACACCGGTGTCGGCTGGCTTGATGGCGTCATCATCACCCATGAGCACGCCGACCACACACACGGCATCGACGAACTGCGCGTTGTCGCGATCAACGGCCGGTCGCGCGTCCATGTGCACGCCGATACGAAAACCGGCAACATTCTCAAGGATCGCTTTGGCTATTGCTTCGTGCAACCGGAAGGCAGCTCATATCCGCCAATCCTGAACCTACATACGATCACGGCGTTCGAACCGTTCGAGATCAACGGGCCGGGCGGGCCGATCCGGTTTCTACCGTTCGATCAGGTTCACGGCGATATCACCGCGCTCGGGCTCAAAATCGGCCGCATCGCGTATTCGAGCGATCTCAGCGACCTTCCCGAGGTCAGCCTGCCGATCCTGAGCGATCTCGAGGTGTGGATCGTCGACGCCTTGCGCCACGCGCCGCATCCTTCGCATTTTTCCGTTTCGGACGCACTCTATTGGATCGAGCGCTTGGCGCCCGAGAAAGCGATTTTGACCAATCTCCACACCGATCTCGATTACGACGCGCTCAACGAACTGACACCGGAGCACGTCGTGCCGGCTCATGACATGATGGCAATTGAATTCGATGTTGAAGACGTGTGAGAAACGGCCGTATCCATTTGTTTTTGTGCGGATAAACGCGATCGACGCGCGCAGAAGAACTGAAAGCTGCTTATAGAAAATGCACCATAATATTGATTATGCGACTAACGGAAAATCAGCCCGGGATAACGCAAGAGACCGATGAAACCTGACCAACCGAGCGATATCCAAACTCTGCTCGATATCATGGCGCAGCTACGCACACCGGTCACCGGGTGTCCCTGGGACCTGGAACAGACCTTTCAAACGATCGCGCCCTACACGATCGAAGAAGCCTATGAGGTGGCCGACGCAATCGCGCGCGGCGACATGGTCGATTTGAAGGACGAGTTGGGCGATCTCCTGCTTCAGGTGGTCTTTCATGCGCAGATGGCCGAGGAAGCGGGATCGTTTAAGTTTGGCGACGTCGTCGAGGCCGTTGCGACGAAGATGGTGCGACGGCACCCACACGTATTCGGCAATACGGACGCCACCTCTCCGGCCGCCGTCAAGGTCAATTGGGAGGCGATCAAGGACGAGGAAAAGGCGCAGCGGGCCGAAGCACGTCGTGCCGCCGGTTATCCGAACAAGACCAATGAGCCCAAGAGCTGTCTCGACGGGGTTCCGGATGCCCTGCCCGCGCTGATGCGTGCGGAAAAGCTGCAAAAGAAAGCTGCCCGCGTCGGATTTGACTGGCGTGACGCCAATGAAGTGATTGCAAAGATCGAAGAAGAAATATCCGAGGTGCGTGGCGCAATGCACACCGGCAAACGCGATGCAATCGCCGAGGAGATCGGCGACCTCTTGTTCGCGGTCGCTAATCTTTCACGGCATCTGGGACTCGACCCCGAGGACGCGTTGAGACAAGGGAATCGCAAATTCGAACGCCGATTCAAAGCGATGGAGAGATCGATCGAAGCCACGGATCAATCGATGGCCGATTCATCGCTCGATGACATGGAAGCGGCTTGGCAGGCCGCGAAGGCCGACGAACCGCGCTAAGCTTCGGCCGAAACCTGGATGTCGTGCTTGGCCGAGCAGAACTGCTTCTTGAACTGATCGAGCCGCTCGATCGCCAGCACGACGCTTAGCGAGACGCGCCCGTCGCCGAGATCGTCGCGCGTCACGACCTGACCCCGCTCGTAGAGCCAGTTCATGGCGGCGCCCTCGTGCGGTGCAAGGACGATTTGTGCCTTGGTATCAGCCTCAGACAAAAACGCCTCGATCGCCGAGGTTAGCGTATCGATGCCCTCGCCTGTCAGCGCAGATACCAGGAGCGGCCTTTGACTCCCATTTCCATTTGCGGCTGCGGTACCGCCGTTCATGGGCAGCGGACAGTCCTCGGCGGAGATCAGGTCCGCCTTGTTCCACACGGTCACGATACGGTCGTCTGTCTCGGGATCGATGCCGAGCTGGCGAAGCACATCCTCGACATCCTGCGCCTGGATGTCGGAATCGGGTTGGCTGACATCGCGGATATGCAGGATGACATCCGCCTCAATCACCTCTTCAAGGGTCGCGCGAAAAGCCGCGACCAATGTCGTCGGCAGATCGGAGATGAACCCGACCGTGTCGGATAGGATGATGCTGGGGCCCCCTGGCAGCGCAACCTGCCGCGCCGTTGGATCGAGCGTCGCGAACAACTGGTCTTTGGCCACAACGCCGGCGCCCGTCAGGCGATTGAACAGAGTCGATTTGCCGGCATTGGTATAGCCGACAAGAGCGACGACGGGAATCCGGTTGCGCTGCCTTTGGTTGCGGTGCAGGCCGCGCGTTCGCCGAACGGACGCCAGCTCCTTTTCGATGCGCGAAATACGCTCCTGAAGTTGGCGCCGATCCGATTCGATCTGCGTCTCGCCCGGTCCGCCGATGAACCCGAGCGACCCGCGCTGCCGCTCAAGGTGGGTCCAAGACCGCACCAGACGGCTCTTCTGATAACTCAAGTGCGCGAAGTCGACCTGAAGGCGCCCTTCCCGCGTTTGCGCACGCTCGCCGAAGATTTCGAGAATCAATCCGGTCCGGTCGAGAACCTTGGCGTTCAAGTCGCGCTCCAGATTGCGCTGCTGTGTCGGCGACAGCGTCGTGTCGACGATAACGAGCGCAATCTTGTCATCCGCCACCCGGCGCTTCAGTGTCGCCACATGACCTGAGCCGAGAAAGGTCGCCGGGCGAATTGCGTTGAGTGATAGAGCCTCGCGATGGACGACATTCACGCCGATGGCTTCGGTCAGGCCGATCGCCTCCTCCAGACGATTATCAACGGTTCGGTCAGACCGTGTTCGCCCGCGATCCGCCTTCGGTGCCAAATAGGCGCCGATCACCGCTGCGCGGGTCGCCGGCGGCTCGACGGGATAAGGCCGCTCCGGACGTGCATGGTCGGCAATGGCGCCGCCGGCACCATTTCCACCTTGCGGTTTCATCGGATCATTCGGCGTCGTCGTTGCCTTCAAAAAGCTGGACCGGTTGGCCGGGCATGATGGTCGAGATGGCGTGCTTATACACCAACTGCGAGTGGCCATCGCGCCGCAATAGCACGCAAAAATTGTCGAACCAGGTGACGATTCCCTGGAGTTTTACGCCATTCACCAGAAATATCGTCAGGGATACTTTGTTCTTGCGGACATGATTTAAAAAAGTGTCCTGTAAGTTCTGTGCTCGATCCGCCGCCATCGCTCGCCTTTCATTGGGTCTTGTGATGAACGATTTGCACGTGTGTCGACTTATTAGACGGTCGCGACCGACTCACTGCAAGATAAACCATATGGGGGTGCGACAATTTGTGCGCAATTGATCAATTTTTGTGCAACGCACCTAATTCGTCCCCAGATGAACCATCGTATGAAACTTTTCGCGCAGCTCGGTCGCTATGGATCCCGGCGCGCCATTGCCAATCGGCGTTTCGTCAATTTGTACCACCGGCATGACAACCGTGGATGCGGCGGTGACGAACGCCTCGCGGGCCTGTTTCGCCTCGTCCACGGTGAATGCCCGTTCGACGATCTCCAGTCCATCGCGGCGGGCCAGGTCGAACACGACGGCGCGCGTGATGCCGCGCAAAATCCCGTGCTCCGCTGAGCGCGTGATCAGACGTCCCTCCCCGTCGACAATCCAAGCATTGGTGGATGATCCCTCGGTGACAAATCCGTCCGCATCGACATACCACGCTTCATTGGCACCCTTCAGTTTGGCCGCTTGCTTGGCCATGACGTTCGGCAGCAGGCTGACGGATTTGATGTCGACCCGGTCCCAGCGGTTGTCGGGCACCGTGACGACTTTGAACCCGGTTTCGGCGTTGGCCTCGCCGATCTGCCGATTGATCGGTTTCGCTGTCACAACGACCGCCGGCGCGACCTCGCCGCCCGGAAAGGCATGGTCGCGCGGCGCCACGCCCCGCGTCACCTGCACATAGACGAGGCCGTCGTGCACACGGTTTCGACGGGCGGTCTCCCGCAAGACGAAAGAGAGCGCGCCTGCCGGCATCGGCGAGCGAATGTCAAGCTCGCTTAACGACCGATTGAGGCGTGCCATATGGCGCGGTTCATCGACAAGATGGCCGTCGCGCACTTCGCAGACCTCATACACCCCGTCGGCGAACTGATAGCCGCGATCTTCGATATGAACCGCAGCGTCGCGATGAGGGCGGTAGCGGCCGTTGACATAGGCAATGCGCGACATTTGCCTCTCCAGATCAAGCGCGAACCAAACGAATGTTCATAAGGGTCAAAGCGGCAAGGATTTCAAGCCGCCCCAAGATCATTCCAACGATCATGGCCAGTTTGGTTAGAGCACTCAAGCCCGCAAAACCCACCCATTCTCCTTCGAATATTGTATGCGTCTCGACGACGGGACCAATGCTCGACATCGTTGCGACCGCGACGCCTAAAGCGCCGACATAGTCCGGCATGTCATAGGCTAAGATGACGGACAGCACGCACACCGCCGCACAATAAATTGCGAACGACGCCCAAACCGCTTTCATCAGCTGGATGTCGTAGTCCTGTTCACCGACCCGCATGGCGAGGATGCGGTGGGGATAGATCAGCCGGCTCAGCTCGCGGCGCGACTGCGCGAACATGGCGAGCAGGCGAAATACTTTGAAGCCACCCGCGGTCGACACCGTCACACCGCCGACAGCGACAATCGACAACATGATCGACAATGGCAGGATCGTGGTGCTCTCGGGACGGATGCTATAGCCGCTCGTCGTAACCAGGGAGACGGCCGTCAACAGCCCCTCGCCTATGGCATCGAGCGGCGATAATCCGGCCGCCCCCGCTGCCCCCAGATACAACGAAACCCCGATCGGCGTGGCAATGACGATGCACAACCCAACCGCGATCACGCTTTCCCAGTGATCGCGCACCGAATTCAGGCGAATGCGCACGCTGGCGCCAAGCCACAAGACGCCGAGACCGCCCGCAAGCATGCCGATAATGGCGATCCACATGACTCCCGCGCTCGGATAGATGGCCAAGTCGCCGGTCTCCGCCTGGATCCCGGATGTCGAAATCGTACCCATGGCCAGAATGAGAGAATCGATCGCCGGAACGCCAGCCAATTCAAAGGCCAGGAACAGAATGATCGTGGCGCCGACATAGACCGGCAGGATGCGTGTGAACATCGTCAAGACCCGGTTCCACTGTGTCAGAGTCCTGTGTTCGGGATCGTGGCGTCGCCCCACGAGGAGGCCGCCGACCTTGTTCGGCGCCAAGACGACCAGAATCACCGCTAGCGAGGATAGACCTCCAAGCCAAGCCACAACCGCTCGCCAGATCTTGAGACCAGGCGGTATCGCATTGTAATCGCTTAAAAAAACACTGCCGAACGTGGTGAAGGCAGAGACCGTGTCCGTGTAGGCGTCCAGCCAGCCGGTTTCGGGAAGCGCGAAACGCATGGGAAGCGCCAGCGCCAGCGGACCGACGAACCAGACGAGCACGGCCAGGAAGTAAGATTGCGCCCGCACGAGCCGCCGTTCCCGTCCGCGAAACGCCAGGATCAGCGCAACCCCGCAAAATCCGATCACGGCTGCGGAAACGCCCATCACCGCGGCCGTGCCCGGCGGATCGATCAGCGCCGAGATCGCCGAAGTGAGAAAGAGCATGGCGCTGGCCGTGCCAAGAAACCAGCCGAAGAGAAAGAGCACCGATGTCATTGCGCCGACACCGGTCGACTCAGAAGAATTCGAGGCTGACGCGGAACATCTGCTCGACTTGCTTCACACGTTCGGCAAGCGCGAAAATCACGACGCGATCGTTCGCCTGGATTTGCGTGTCGCCGCGCGGGATGATCACCGCGCCATCGCGATAGACCGCGCCGATCCGCACGCCATCGAGCATGTCGAGCTCGCGCAGCGGTTTGCCGACAAGCGGCGAGGTTTGCAGCGCCTCCGCCTCGATGATCTCACCAGCTCCGCCTTCGACGGAATGGACCCCGCGAATCCGCCCACGCCGCACATATTGCAGCACTTTCGAGATCGTGATCGCGCGCGGATTGATATAGGCGTCGACGCCGAGCGAGCGCGCCAGAGCCGGCGAGCGTTTATCGTTGACCAGGCACAGGCTTGCGGCGCAGCCAAGCTGTTTGGCCGACACACAAGACAGAAGATTGACCTTATCGTCATTGGTGAGCGCGACCAGCGTGTCGGCCTCCGCGACATCGGCCTCACGCAAAATCTCTGCGTCGAGCGAACTGCCGTGAAGAACGACGGTCCGATTCAGGTCATCGGCGATCCGGATGGCCCGGTCACGGTTCGCCTCGATCACCTTGACCTTGGTGCGCGCCTGTCGCCGCTCCAATTCATGGGCAACATAAAGCCCGATATTGCCGCCGCCCCCGATGATAACGCGTTGCGCTTGCTGTTCGGGATGCCCGAACAGTTTGAACGCCCGGCTGACCTGGTCCTTCACGGCAACCAGATAGACCTGGTCCTCGACAAGCAGACTGTCATCGCTTTGCGGCACGAAGAGGCGCTCGCCTCGTTGGACGGCCACGACCACGGCCATGAAATCGGGAAACAGCTCGGTCAACTGGCTGAGCGGTGTGTCGACGACAGGACAGTCTTCCTCACACACGATGCCCAAGACGACGACCTCGCCGTCTGCGAAGTTGACGGTGTCGAAGGCACCTGGAAGCTGTAGGCGGCGCAGGACCATCTCGCCGACCTCGACCTCCGGCGAGATAATAACGTCGATCGGCATGTGCTCGCGCGAGAACAGGTCCGACCATTCGGTGCGCAGATAATCCTGGGCGCGAATACGCGCGACCTTCGTCGGGATGTTGAAAAGGGAATGCGCGACCTGGCAGGCGACCATGTTCACTTCGTCATAGAGCGTGACGGCGATGATCATGTCCGCGTCTTCGGCGCCGGCCTGGCGCAGCACGTCGGGGTGCGAGCCGTGACCGACGAAACCCCGGACATCCAGCGTATCGGCGATCGATTCGATCAAATGGGGCGCGGAATCGATGATGGAGACGTCGTTTTGCTCGGTCGAGAGGCGCTCTGCAATGCCGAAGCCGACCTGCCCTGCCCCGCAAATGATGACTTTCATACCGGATCCCGATGCGGAACTAGTGCCATGGCGCCCCGCCTACCCGCCTAGGCGTAATGGCAGATTCGGAACCGGTCAATTGAGGCCGAGCGTCTTCAATTTGCGGTGAAGCGCGGAACGCTCCATGCCGATATACTCGGCCGTGCGCGAGATATTGCCGCCGAAGCGTTTGATCTGGGCGCTAAGATACTCCCGCTCGAACACTTCCCGCGCATCGCGTAAGGGCAGCGCCATGATCTGTTCTCCTCCCGATCCGGTGGGAACGGGCGGTAAGGCGGCGCCGACCTCGGCGGGCAAGAGATCGGCCGTGATCTGCGCGTCCGGATCGCCGCCGGTGAGGATCAAGAGGCGTTCGACATTGTTGCGCAGCTGGCGAACGTTGCCGGGCCAATCATGCGACTGCAGGATCGCCATGGCGTCCTCCGCGATCGTCCGCTTCGGCAGGCCGGTCTGCGCGCAGATCAGGTCCATGAAATGCTCAATCAGGAACGGAATATCGTCGCGGCGCTCGGCCAGACCCGGCACGCGGATGGGAACGACCGAGAGGCGATGAAACAGATCCTCGCGAAGCCGGCCGTCGGCAATCTCTCCTTCCAGATCGCGGCTGGAGGACGACATGACGCGCACATCGACTTTGATCCGCTGGCTGCCGCCGACCCGCTGGAAGGTTTGGTCGATGAGGACACGCAGGATCTTACCCTGGGTTTCCAACGGCATATCGGAGATTTCATCCAGGTAAAGCGTGCCGCCATGGGCCTCTTCAAGCGCGCCGATCTTGCGCGTCTCCGCGCCATTCGCTTCCGTTCCGAACAACTCGACTTCCATACGCTCCGGCGTGATCGCCGCGGCATTGAGAACGACGAACGGCCCGTCCGCGCGTGGCGACATGCGCGAGATCGACCGCGCGGTAAGTTCCTTGCCGGCGCCGGAGGGTCCCATGATCAGGACGCGGCTATTGGTTTGCGCGACCCGGCCGATGGCGTTGCGAAGATGATTGATCGCGCTCGATTGCCCAATGATATCGTCGGGCTGCGATCCGAACTTTTTCAGTTCGGTGTTTTCTCGCTGCAATCGGGAGAATTCGAGGGCTTTGGCAGCCACCACAATCAGCCGATCGACCTTGAACGGCTTCTCGATATAGTCGTAGGCGCCGCGCTTGATCGCTGAGACAGCGGTCTCCACTGTTCCATGACCCGAAATCATGACAACTGGGACGCCGGTGTAGTCCTGCTGGATCAGATCAAGGATCTCCAGGCCGTCCATCGCGCTGCCTTGCAGCCAGATGTCGAGGAAAACGAGGCTGGGCTTGCGCTCGTTGAGCGCGGCAAGCGCCTCGTCGCTGCTGGCGGCGGTGCGCACTTCATAGCCCTCATCCTCCAGGATTCCAGCGACCAGATCGCGAATATCGCGTTCATCGTCGACAACCAGGATATCAGCCGCCATAAGCCGCCTCCCCTGCCTGACGGTCCGCACCGGATACATCGGTCGTCTCGGCCGCGCTGATCGGGAGCGTCAATCGAATCTTGGCGCCGCGAACGGCCGCGCCATTCGATGACGGCGCGTCCAGAAGGTCAATCTGACCGCCGTGATCCTCCATGATCTTCCTCACGATCGCCAAGCCCAGACCCGTGCCTTTTTCTCGATGTGTGATGTAGGGTTCGAGCAGTTTTGCCCGGTCTGCTACCGGCAGGCCCACGCCGTTGTCCGTTATGTCGATAACAGCGTGATCGCCGGCCCTTGAAATCGCCACCTCAATCCGACCCGGCACGTCTGGGACCGTTTGAAGGCGAGCTTCCACGGATTCGCTGGCATTTTTGATGATGTTGGTTAGGGCCTGCGCGATCAGTCTGCGATCGCACAAGGCATGAAGCGGTGCTTCTGGAGGCGCAAAGGCGATCTCGACGGACGGATGGCCGACACGCATCAAGAAGACCGATTCCTGAACCACATCGCCGATATCCGCGGTTTCCATTGTCGGTTTCGGCATGCGGGCAAACGAAGAAAACTCATCGACCATGCGGCCGATGTCGCCGACTTGCCTAATGATCGTATCGGTACACTGCTCAAACACGGCCTTGTCTGCCTCAAGCGTTCGTCCATACTTACGCTTTAAGCGTTCCGCCGAAAGTTGGATCGGTGTCAGCGGATTTTTGATCTCATGAGCGATCCGGCGCGCGATATCCGCCCATGCGGCTCCGCGTTGCGCCGTCAACAATTCGGTGATGTCGTCCAAGGTAACGACGTAGCCTTGTTCGGTTGCGCCGGACTGTTCCGCCGAGATGCGCACGGAGATCGTCCGTTCCGTTCCATCTCGCAGCAAAACGACCTGTTGCTGGGCCGACCGGCCGGACATCGTTTCAGCTTTGGTCAACAAACCGGCCAGCTCAGGAACTTGCTCGACCAGAGGATGTCCGATGATTTTCGGCTGTCCAAGGCCAATCATGGTCATCGCCGACCTATTGATAAGCGTCACCTTACCATCGCGATCGATACCGATAACACCCGCAGTCACGCCTGAAAGCACCGCCTCCGTGAACCTGCGGCGCCGATCGAGCATCTTGTTGGCGGTCAGAAGGGCATCGCGTTGTGTCCGGATCTGCCGTATCATGTTGTTGAAGGTCTTGCCGAGATTGGCGACGTCACCTTCTTTCTCGTTGACGTCGACAGTTGACTCCAGATCGCCCCCGGAAACCCGGTCTGCCGCCGTAATCAGCCGGCGCACAGGCGACACCAAGCGATCGGCAAAGCCGATACCGATCCAAATCGCCGACAACAGCAGTATGAGAGCAAGACCCAGATACATCAGGCCAAAAGCAAGCTGCACGCCGTAACGCCGGGCATCGAGGCTGCGATATTCCGCGACTCCCGCCTCCGCCTGGCGCAGATAGGCCAACACGGAACCGTCCAATGGTCGCGAAACAGCAAGGTAAATGTTTTCAAAACGCCGAAGCTTGACCGTCGCCCAGACGACATCGCGGTTCGACGGGGTCGCATAGACAACCGCCTGGTCGACGGCGCGTTCCAAGACACTGTCGACCGGTGGTGCATAAGGCACCGGCCTGGGTGTCTTTGCAGAAAGCCAAACGGTTTTGTCAGTGCGCACCAAATGGGCGCCCGGCAAAGCGCGCAAGATCGCCTGACCGTCCAAAAGTGACTGGAATCGCGCTGGGTCCGTCGCCGCCCATTCGGCTGCGTTGTCGATATCCGTGGCCATGGCCAAGAGATCGGCCCGGATCACCTGGCCGTGCTCGCGCACATAGGCGCGGGCCACGGTGAGCGAATTGTCGATAATTGCGCGAGTCCGCTCCTCGAACCAGCGATCGAGGCCGCGATCCAGGGTCACGGACGCCATCAACGCCAAGAAAATGGCCGGGAGTGCCGCGACCAGACAAAACAGCGAGACGATCTGGATATGCAGTCTCGACCCGGCTCGGCCGCGCCGTCGCGCTTGAAGGATCGTCCAGCCTTCCCAACTGATCAGACCGAGCAGCAGTAGGACGAAACACAGATTGACGAGCGAAACGCTGACAACGACGTTATGGGTCGGCGAAATTGGTGTTAGGCCGGTCAGGATCAGGAAGGTCACAAGACCCGACAAGAGCGCGAGAACGACCGCGACCTGCCCGGCCGAGCGGACAAGGCGGCGACGGCCGGAGCGCTTGCGCCGGCCTGACGGTCCTGCCGCTGTCAGGGGGGGCACGGTCACCGCATCACTCCGTGTCTCCGCCATACCCAACGCCTCTCACCCCGGCCAAGCCAATGACGGCTAGACCGCAAAAATGCCGACTTAAACCGGCGAATTTGTGACCAGATAACAACATTGTTGCACTTCAGCAACAAGAAGGTCGCTCAATATCTGCGATGCTTTGGCGCACTGGTGGCGCATTGGCCGCGGATCAGCGGTTACCCGATACCACGGATGACCTGAATCTCAAGGTCGCGAATCTTCTTGCGCAGCGTGTTTCGATTGACGCCGAGGACCTCTGCCGCCTTGATTTGGTTGCCACGCGTCGCCGCCAGGGTTGCCGCGATAAGCGGGTACTCGATTTCCCTGAGCACACGGTGATAGAGGCCCGGCGGCGGCAGACGACCGTCGAAGCCCTGGAAATAGCCCGTCATGAAGCCTTCGACCGCGCCTGACAGCGAATCGGGTAATCGCGGCGTCTCAGCACCAGGCGCTTCTGTCTGCGGTGCCAACTCAGCTTCAATCAGTGGTCCCGTGATCACATCTTGGGGGTAAAGCGCGGCCAGCCGGCGCACGAGGTTTTCCAGTTCCCGCACATTCCCCGGCCAGCGATAGGTCTTCAGTGTAGCCAGTGCATCGTGGTCGAACCGCTTGACCGGTAGCCCTTCCTGCTCGATCTGGGTCAAAAAGTGGGCGACGAGATCGGGAATGTCCTCGCTTCGATCGCGCAGCGGCGGAATGCGGATCGGCACGACGTTCAACCGAAAGAACAAGTCCTCGCGAAAGAGACCCTGTTGCACGAGTTGGCTCAAATCCCGATTGGTCGCCGCAATGATCCGGACATCGGTCTTGATCGGCGTTCGCCCGCCAATCGTCGTGTACTCACCCTCCTGGAGCACGCGCAGGAGCCGCGTTTGCGCGTCCATCGGCATGTCACCGATTTCATCGAGGAACAAGGTTCCGCCATCGGCCTGCTCGAAGCGGCCGGACGAGCGGTGCTGCGCCCCGGTAAACGCCCCCTTTTCGTGCCCGAAGAGTTCCGCCTCGATCAGGTCGCGTGGGATCGCCGCCATGTTAATCGCGACGAATGGACCGTTCCGCCGGCGACCGAAATCATGCAGGACGCGGGCGACGATCTCCTTGCCGGTCCCCGATTCTCCCGAGATCATGACGGTCAAATCGGTCTGCATGAGGCGCGCGAGCGCCCGATAGATGTCTTGCATCGCCGCCGATCGCCCAATCAGTGGCATTTCCTCGTCATCGGAAGGCCGCGCCGCGCCCTTGCGTTGAGGTTCAGCCAAGGCACGCCCGACAATCGCCACCAGTTCCTTTAGATCGAAAGGCTTGGGCAGATAGTCGTAGGCACCCTTCTCAGACGCCTTGACCGCAGTCATGAAGGTGTTTTGAGCGCTCATGACGATGATCGGGATCTCCGGCCGCGCCGTCTTGATACGAGGCAGGAGGTCGAACGCGTTCTCGTCCGGCATCATGACATCTGTGATGATGAGGTCGCCCTCGCCCTGGTTCACCCAGTTCCACAAGGTCACCGCATGGCCCGTGGAGCGCACGGTGTATCCGGCCCGCGCCAACGCTTGCGTGAGGACGGTGCGGATGGCGGCATCGTCGTCGGCGATCAAAATCGTCCCGCTTGGCATGAAACGCAGCCTTTCTTCAAACTACGGTCAGGGGTGTCTATCGCCGTTTTGGATCATCGGCAGCAGCACCCGAAAAAGGGTCCGACGGGGCCGGCTATCGCACTCGACCACACCGCCATGATCGCCGATGATCTTGGCCACGAGCGCCAGGCCAAGGCCGGAACCACTAGCCTTTGTGGTCACGAATGGATCGAACAGGTGTGGCCTGATCTCAGATGGTACGCCGGGCCCGTTGTCGCGCACGCAAAACTCCAGCGGCAGTCCGACCCGCTCGCTCGTTCCAGGCACGGAGATGCGAATTCCCGGCTGGAACGCGCTCGACAGCGTGATCTCACCGTCATTACGATCTTCCACCGCCTCCGCGGCGTTCTTGACGAGATTGAGAAACACTTGGATCAGCTGGTCGCGATTGCCGTGGACCGACGGCAGCGACGGGTCATAGGCCTCGACAATCGAGATGTGCTTCGCGAACCCGGTCTTAGCCAACTGGCGTACGTGGTCCAGGACCGCGTGAATGTTCACCGGCTCCCGGTCGATGGGGCGCTCGTCGGAAAACACCTCCATGCGATCGACGAGCTTGACGATGCGATCGGTCTCCTGGGTGATCAGCCGCGTCAGCGCCCGATCGCCATCCTCAAGACCCGACTCCAAGAGCTGCGCTGCGCCGCGAATGCCCGACAAGGGGTTTTTGATCTCATGCGCCAGCATCGCCGCCAGGCCGGTGACGCTGCGCGCCGCGCCGCGATGGGTCAGCTGCTGCTCGATCTTGTCCGCCATGGTGCGCTCTTGGAGCATGAGCACGACGAAATCGCCCGTCTCGGCCGCCGGCGCGACGTAGATATCGACCGGGCGGACCAATCCGGTCGTCGGCGTCCCGATATCGATCCTGTATTCCTTGACGGGGGCCTGGCGTGCGCGCGCCTGCGTGATCAACGCCAGAACTGGGCTTCCGAACGGGACCAGGTCGGCAATCGTCAGACGCAGAAGCTGACTGGAGGAGTGTTGGAAAAATGCTTCCGCCGCATCGTTCGCGGATGCGACGCGACCATCGGCCGCGATTGTGAGGACGGGATGCGGTAAGGCATCCATCAACAAGACGGCGTCTGGCGCTGACACCGCCTGGTCGCTGCCACCGATGGCGCTCATGCCGCGCACCGTTGATCCGCAAGGTCGAATGCGGCGGCGATCTCGCGCTTGACCGTGTGCGGGCTGTCTGACGTCATCAGCACTTGGCGTTGCACCGGCTCCAGTAAAAGACCGCAGGCCTCAAAGGTCCAGCCGATATGTTTGCGCGCAATCTTGACGCCCTGTTCGGCGCCATGGAACCGCACGAGCGCCTCGTAGAGCTCAAGCAACCAGGCGCACTGGCTCGATCGATCCGGCTCGGCTGGCTTTATGCCCGTGGCCAGATACCGTCCGATGAGCCCGGGCAGCCACGGCCGGCCATAGGCGCCACGGCCGATCATCACGCCGTCAGCACCCGCTTCGGTCAGCGCTTTCGTCGCCGCCTCGGGCGACGTGATATCGCCATTGACGATCACCGGGATCGATACGGCCTCTTTCACCCGGCGAACGAACGCCCAATCCGCCCTGCCCTTGTAGAACTGTTGGCGCGTGCGGCCGTGTACGGTGAGCATGGTTACGCCGGCGGCCTCCGCCCGGCGGGCAATGTGCGGTGCATTCAGATTGTCATGATCCCAGCCCATGCGCATCTTCAGCGTCACGGGAACGGGACTCCCGGCAACCGTCGCCTCGATCAAGCGCAAGGCATGGTCGGCGTCCCGCATCAAGGCGGAGCCGGACATGCCGTTCGTCACCTTGCGGGCCGGGCAGCCCATGTTGATGTCAATAAGGTCGGCACCGTGATCGGCGGCGATCCGCGCGCCTTCGGCCATCCACTGTGCCTCGCAGCCGGCGAGTTGCACGACTGCCGGCGAATGGCCGGCGTGGGCAAGTTTTCGCCGCGAGTCGGAGCCGCCGGCGATCAAGTCGGCGCTGGCCACCATTTCGGAGATCACGAGTCCGGCGCCCAAGCGGTGCGCCAAAGCCCGAAACGGCGCCTCCGTGACGCCGGACATGGGCGCCAGGAACGCGCGATTGGGGATCGTGACACCAGCGATGTCGAGGGGTGTGTGAAGGGCCGGCAAGGTTGCTCACTTCTTGGGCACTTTGAACGATTGCCCCTATATTAGTCACTTCGCCGCGCGGAGCAAGGACCCGATGGTTTTGGGATTTCGCCCCGGCACGGTTTGCGGTACGCCTGTCGAAATGGCAATTAACGCGCTGATTTCATGACGAATATCGCGGTCATCGTAGCGGCCGGCATGGGTCTAAGAGCCAATGCCGGGTCCACCGCACCGCCTAAACAATACCGTCCGCTGAACGGGCGCACGGTGCTCGGCGAGACGGTCGCCGCGTTTGCCGCGCATCCGGAGATCGATGCCGTGCAGGTTGTCATCCATCCGGATCACGAAGACCTCTATCGTCATGCCGTCGAAGGCCTGGAGAGGCTACGATCGCCCGCCATGGGCGGTGCGGACCGCATGGCGTCCGTCAAGGCGGGACTTGACGCCCTGTCCAAGGAGGCGCCCGAGCTGGTCCTCATCCACGATGCCGCGCGTCCCTTTGTAAGCCCTGCCCTCATCTCGGGCGTGATCGCGGCGGCTGCGCAGCGTGGCGGTGCCCTGCCCGTGTTGCCGATCCGCGACACGGTGAAGCGGATCGACGCCGCCGGTGTGGTCAGCGAGACGCTCGACCGCGACACGCTGCGTCTTGCCCAAACACCCCAGGCCTTTCGCTACGAAGACATTGTGGTCGCCCATCAGCGAGCGGCGGCAGACGGTTTATCGTTCACCGATGATGCCTGCGTCGCCGAATGGGCCGGCCTCCCAATCGAATGCGTCACCGGCGATCCGAACAACATCAAGCTGACGACGCCTGCCGATTTCGAATCCACCGCCCCCGCCGTAGCGCGACCGCAGCTGATCACGCGGGTCGGCACCGGATTCGATGTCCACGGATTCGCGCCAGGCAACGCCGTGATCCTCGGTGGTGTCTCGATCCCGTTTTCAAAAGCGCTAAAGGGCCATTCGGACGCCGACGTCGTGCTGCACGCGCTGACCGACGCCATACTCGGTGGGCTCGCCGACGGCGACATCGGCCATCACTTTCCGCCGAGTTCGTCGACTTGGAAGGACGCTGACTCAACGACATTCGTCACCTTCGCCGCCAAGCGCGTCGCCGATCGCGGCGGGATCATCGACCATCTCGATGTCACGGTCTTGTGCGAAGCGCCCAAGATCGGGCCGCATCGCGACGCCATCCGCCAAAACATCGCCGCCATGCTCAGTTTACCGCTCGGGCGGATCAGCATCAAAGCGACAACGACGGAACGCCTCGGCTTCGCTGGCCGGGGCGAAGGCATCGCCGCATCTGCGACCGCGACCATACGGCTGCCGGATACACACGAATGAATCCGAGCGATTACAATCGATTATGCGCGTCCGCTGAGGCATTGCTGGATCAGTGTCGACAGGCAGGATTGCTCATTGCGACCGCTGAATCCTGCACTGGAGGCTTAATCGCCAGCCTGCTCACGGAGATTCCAGGCTCGTCCGACGTCTTCGAACGCGGCTTCGTCACCTATTCAAACGCCGCCAAAAGCGAACTTCTGGGCGTTCCTTCGGAACTGATCGACACGCAGGGCGCCGTCAGCGCGGAAGTCGCCAAGGCGATGGCCGATGGCGCGCTCAAGCATTCTTCGGCTGCGCTGGCTGTCTCCGTGACCGGAATCGCCGGACCAGACGGTGGCAGCGCCGCGAAACCGGTTGGTCTCGTCTACCTTGGGGTCGCTCGATCCGGCCGGCCGACAATCACGGAAGAGAACCGGTTCGGCGCACTGAGCCGCAGCGCGATCCGCCTCGCCTCTGCCGAGCGCGCGCTCGCACTTCTGGCACAGTCTATGGATGACTGAGCTACCGTTTGCCACCGCGACGTCTGCCGGCATCGGCTGCACACATGAAAACGGCCGAACATGGCGTGCGTGGACACCGGCAGACGCGCGAACCAAGCCATTTGTTGTTTTGGCTTTGGCCAAGCGCAGTTAGCCAGCAAGCTTCTAACGCGGGGCTTCGAGAATTAGCGGTATCTGCCTCAATTTTCGCTCAAACTTGCCGCGAATGCCTCAGGCGGTCGCTCGCTTGTGGCCGTAGAGCGCGTTCGCCCGTGTCTCAAAGGCGTCGGAGAATTTCCGGAAGGCGCGGTCGAAGACCTTACCCATCATCAATTCAAGCGCCCGCGATTTGAAGGCGTAGTCGAGGAAAAACTCGACCTCGCACCGACTGGCCCCGATCGGCTGAAATGACCAGCGGTTCTCCAGATGATGGAACGGGCCGTCGATGTACTCGACCAGAATGGTTCGCTTCCCCGGCATGATCGTCACGCGGCTCGTGAAGGTCTCGCGGATGAGCTTGTAGGCGACCGTCATGTCCGCCGTGATCACCTCGCCCGCACCATCATCGGTCGGGACACGGGTCTTGACGGTAAGCGCTTCGCACAGCGGCAGGAATTCCGGATAGCGCTCGACATCGGCGACCAGCGCGAACATGTCATCGGCGCTGTGGCGAACCCGGCGGGTGGTCTGAAAGCGTTTCATGTGCCCGAAGGCGTCACCGTTCGGCGCTCAGCGCCGCGTTTCGCGCCGCCCGCAGGCGCTCGAAATCGGCGTCCGCATGATAGGACGAGCGGGTCAACGGCGTGGCGGATACGAGGTGGAAGCCTTTCGCGTAGGCAATCGTCTCATAAGCCTTGAATTCATCTGGCGTGACGAAGGCTTTGACCGGATGATGTTTGCGAGTCGGTTGCAAGTACTGACCCATCGTGAGGAAGTCGACATCGGCGCACCGCAGATCGTCCATGAGCTGCAACACTTCGTTCCGCTCCTCGCCGAGCCCGACCATAATGCCGGACTTGGTGAAGATCGTCGGATCGATTTGCTTCACCCGCTCCAAAAGCCGGATGGAATGGAAATAACGGGCGCCGGGCCGCACCGTCAGATAGAGCGACGGAACAGTTTCCAGATTGTGGTTGAACACATCGGGTCGCGCCTCAACGACAACCTCTAAGGCCCCGTCTTTTCTTAGAAAATCGGGCGTGAGGACTTCAATGGTCGTATCAGGTGTCCGGCTGCGAATAGCAGTGATCACATCGGCGAAATGTTGCGCTCCGCCATCGTCCAGATCGTCGCGGTCGACTGACGTGATGACGACGTGCCTCAGGCCGAGCTTCTCGACCGCCTTGGCGACATTCTCCGGCTCATCTGGATCGAGCGGGTCCGGCAGGCCGGTGCGCACATTGCAGAAGGCGCAGGCCCGCGTGCAGGTCTCGCCCATGATCATCATGGTGGCGTGCTTCTTCGACCAGCACTCGCCGATGTTCGGGCACCCCGCCTCCTCGCATACGGTGACAAGGCCGTGCTCGCGCACGATGCCTTGCGTCTCCCGATAGGCCGGCGAGCCCGGCGCCCTCACCCGGATCCAATCCGGTTTGCGCAGGACCTCAGTGTCCGGCCGATGCGCCTTTTCCGGGTGGCGCGGACGCTCAATCGTATCGAGAACTGTCACCATCGATCAGCGATGTCCTAGCCCCGGCCGCGAACGAATTTAAGAGCGTAGAGCAATACGAGCGCGCCAATCGTCGCGGTGATGAGCGAACCGATGAAGCCCGGCGCGACGCTGACACCCAAAAGACCGAACACCCAGCCGCCAATGAAGGCGCCGATGATGCCAACCGCGATATTGGTCAAAAGCCCGTGGTCGCCCTTGGTCACCTTTTCGGCGATCCAGCCGGCCAGTCCGCCGATGATGATCCAGAAAATGAAGCTCACGTCGCTCTCCTATGGTCGAATTCGGTGCGCGACACTAGCAATCTGCCGCTGCGCTGAAAACCGATACCAATCCTACATATGGATCACGCGCCCATAGGCGTCGAGGACGCTCTCGTGCATCATTTCCGACAGCGTCGGGTGCGGGAAGACGGCGTGCATGAGTTCCGCCTCCGTCGTTTCCAGATTCATCGCGACAACATAGCCCTGGATCAGCTCCGTCACCTCCGCGCCGACCATGTGGGCGCCAAGCAATTGCCCGGTCTTGGCGTCGAAGACCGTCTTGATCATCCCGTCCGGCTCGCCGAGCGCGATTGCCTTGCCGTTGCCGATGAACGGGAAGCGGCCGACCTTGACCGCGTGACCGGCCTCCTTCGCCTTCTTCTCCGTAAGGCCGACGGAGGCGACCTGGGGATGGCAATAGGTGCAGCCGGGGATCATGCCCTTGTCCATCGGGTGGACATCCTTCACGTCGGCGATCTTCTCAACGCAGATGACGCCTTCGTGCTCCGCCTTGTGGGCAAGCATCGGCGGCCCCGCGACATCGCCGATGGCATAGATGCCCGGCACGTTGGTCACACCATAGCTATCGGCGACAATGCAGCCGCGATCGGTCTTCACGCCGAGCGCCTCCAGGCCGAGATTCTCGATATTGCCGACGACACCGACGGCGGAAATCACCCGGTCGACGGTGATGTCCTGCTTCTTACCCTTCTCGTCCTCGACCGTCGCCGTGACGGAATTGGCGGCTTTCTTCAGCGCCGTCACCTTGGCTCCGGTCATCGTCTTAATGCCCTGCTTCTCGAATTGCTTGCGGGCGAGCTTGGCGATTTCCTCGTCCTCGACCGGCAGAAGCTGCGGCATGACCTCGACGACCGTCACGTCGACGCCCATGGTGTTGTAGAACGACGCGAACTCGATCCCGATGGCGCCTGACCCGATGACCAGCAGAGATTTCGGCATCTGAGGCGGCACCATCGCCTCGAAATAGGTCCACACCAGCTTGCCGTCCGGCTCCAGGCCCGGCAGCGCACGCGGCCGTGCACCAGTCGCGATGATGATGTGCTTGGCGGCGTAGGTCCCCTCGCCCTTCGCGCCCTTGGGCGCCGGATGCTGGGGCTCCATCGCTTTCTTCGTCGGCTTGCCGACGGTCACCTGGCCGGGCTTGTCGATCTTCGCTTCGCCGAAAATCACGTCGACCTTGTTCTTCTTCAGGAGATGCCCGACGCCGCCGTTCAACTGCGCCGACACGCCGCGCGAACGGTTCACGACGGCGGCCGGGTCGAAGCCGACCTTCTCGACCGACAGGCCGTAGTCCTTGGCGTGCTGCATATAGTGATAAATCTCAGCGGACCGAAGCAGCGCCTTGGTCGGGATGCAGCCCCAGTTAAGGCAGATGCCGCCCAGGTGCTCGCGCTCGACGATGGCGGTCTTCAAGCCAAGCTGCGCCGCCCGAATGGCCGTCACATAGCCCCCCGGCCCCGCACCGATGATGATGACGTCGTATTGGTTGTCGGCCATGGTGTCCTCCTGCGACGGCCAGTGTTGGCGTCGCCGATACTAAGAGTCGAATGCCGGGCTGCCTTAAACCAGCATCCCCATCGGGTTTTCGATCAGCTTCTTGAACGCCGCGAGCAGTTCCGCCCCGAGCGCCCCATCAACCGCGCGGTGGTCGGTCGAGAGCGTCACGGTCATCACGGTTGCGGTCGCCACCGCACCGTCCTTGATCACCGGGCGCTGCTGGCCGGCGCCGACCGCCATGATCGTCGCGTGGGGCGGGTTGATGACGGCGGAAAAGTCCTTGATGCCGAACATGCCGAGATTGGAGACGGCCGTCGTGCCGCCCTGATACTCCTGCGGCTGAAGTTTGCGGTCGCGCGCCCGCGCCGCGAAGTCCTTCATCTCGTTGGAGATGGTCGACAGGCCCTTTTGCTCCGCCTTGCGGATGATCGGCGTGATCAGGCCGCCCGGAATGGCAACCGCGACGCCGACATCGGAATGCTTGTGCTTCAACATGCCGCTATCGGTCCACGACGCATTGGCATCGGGCACGGCCTGAAGCGCCAGGGCGTGGGCCTTGATCACCATGTCGTTGACGGAGATTTTGTAGGCCGGCTTGCCGTCGACCTCCGGTGCCGCCGCGTTGAGCTGGCCTCGCAAGGCCAACAGCGCATCAAGCTCGCAGTCGATCGACAGATAGAAATGCGGGACGGTCGATTTCGCCTCGGTCAGGCGCTTGGCGATGGTTTTCCGCATATTGTCGTGCGGCTCGATCTCGTAGGTTCCTTCCTCGAAGAGCTTCAAGACCGCGTCGTCGGACATCGGTTGCGGTGCCGGGGCTTTCGCGTCGGCGGGAGCGGCTGCCGGCGCGGCACGACCGGTGCCACCGGCCACGGCCGCTTCAATGTCGCGCTTGACGATCCGCCCATGGGGACCGGAGCCAGCGATTGCCGAGAGATCGAGGCCGTTCTCTCTGGCCAGACGCTTGGCGAGCGGCGACGCGAAGATGCGCGGTCCGCCGGCGCCATTCGTTGCCGGAGCGGGTGCTGCCGGCGCGGGCGTCGGTGCAGCGGCGGGTGCTTCGGGCGCCGGTGCGGCGGCCTCTTGCGCCGGAGCAGGCGCTGGTGCTGCCGGTGCCGATGCCGTGTCGATGGCACTGGTGTCCTCGCCCTCTTCCAAGAGCACGGCGATCAATTCGTTGACCTTGACGCCTTCGGTGCCGTCGGCGATCAGGATCTTGCCGACCGTACCCTCGTCAATCGACTCGACCTCCATCGTCGCCTTATCGGTCTCGATCTCGGCGATCACATCGCCGGACGACACGGAATCGCCTTCCTTGACCAGCCATTTCGCCAGCGTGCCTTCTTCCATTGTCGGCGAAAGAGCGGGCATTAAGATGTTGATCGGCATATCCTACTTCTCCCGCTCAAGATCATCGAGTGTGATCGTCAAAAAGTCAGGCAAGGTCGCTTTTGTCATGCCGCTCAACCGCGTTTTCGCGGCGGCGATGACGAAAGGGTCAATTTTTTCAAGTTCGAGCTTGTGATCGATGGTGGCACCCGGGTCTATCGCGTTGAATTGGCGCAAGGTTTCGTATTTCAGCTTTATCCGAACCAGGCCGTCGCCAACCTTCAGCGGCCGCCGAAGGGTCGCGAAACCAAAGTCCTTCCACATGTAGCCCGGTCGCCACTCCATCGCCGGTTCCATCACACGTAGAGCACCGCCTTGGCCGCCTGGATAACCTCGGCGACGGACGGCAGCGCCAGCTTCTCCAGATTGGCGGCATAGGGCATCGGCACGTCCTTGCCGGTGACGCGGGCGACGGGCGCGTCGAGATAGTCGAACGCCTCTTCCATCAGCCGCGCGGAGACCTCCGACGACATGGAGCATTGCGGCCAAGCTTCCTCGACGACCACGCAACGCCCGGTCTTCTGCACCGAGGCGACGACGGAGGCGACATCAAACGGCCTGAGCGTGCGCAGGTCGATTACCTCGGCGCTGATCCCCTCGCCGGCCAATTCGTCGGCCGCCTTGTCGGCATAGGTCATCCCGATCCCCCAGGAGACCAATGTGACGTCGGTCCCGGTCCGATGGACCCGCGCCTTGCCGATCGGCAAAACGAAATCGTCGATCTGCGGCACGTCGAACGCGTGACCGTAGAGAATTTCGTTTTCCAGGAAGATCACCGGATTCGGATCGCGGATGGCCGCTTTCAAGAGGCCTTTCGCGTCGGCCGCCGAATAAGGCTGGATCACTCTGAGGCCCGGCACATGGGCATACCAGGACGCATAGTCCTGACTGTGCTGCGCCGCGACTCGCGCCGCCGCGCCGTTCGGTCCGCGAAAGACGATGGAACAGCCAAGCTGACCACCCGACATATAAAGGGTCTTCGCCGCAGAATTGATAATGTGGTCAATGCCTTGCATGGCAAAGTTGAACGTCATGAACTCGACGATCGGCTTCAGACCGGTGAGTGCTGCGCCCACGCCAAGACCGGCGAACCCATGCTCGGTGATCGGCGTATCGATCACCCGCCGGTCGCCGAACTCCTGTAGCAGGCCCTGCGTGATCTTATAGGCGCCCTGATACTCGGCGACTTCCTCGCCCATGACGAAAACGTCGCCATCGCGGCGCATTTCCTCGGCCATGGCATCGCGCAAGGCTTCGCGCACGGTCATCGAGGCCATCTCGGTGCCCGCCGGGATGTCGGGATCGGAGGCCACTTCGGCGACGGGCGCGGCCGCAACGGATGCCGGCGCAGCGGCTGGAGCAGGCTCGGGGGCTGCCGGCGCGGGTGCGGGAGCAGCGGCAGGCGCCGCACCGGCCCCATCCATCGCAGCGGCATCCTCGCCATCGGTCAACAACAGAGCGATGGGCGTGTTCACCGCCACGCCTTCCGTACCGTCTCCGACAAGGATCTTGCCGACCTTGCCTTCGTCGACGGCTTCCACCTCCATCGTCGCCTTGTCGGTCTCGATCTCGGCGATCACGTCGCCGGAGGTGACCTCGTCGCCCTCCTTGACGAGCCACTTGGCGAGCGTCCCCTCTTCCATCGTCGGCGACAGTGCGGGCATGAGAATTTCAATGGGCATCGGTCAATCTCTCCCTGGCACCGTCAACGCACGATATCCGTCCAAAGCTCGGACGGATCGGGTTCGGGATCGTTCTGGGCGAATTCGGCAGCTTCGGTCACGATCGCCCGGATTTCCTTGTCGATCGCCTTCAGGCCATCCTCGTCGATGTGCTTGCCCTTCAACAGCCGCTCTTTGACCTGCTCGATGGGGTCGTGCTCGGTGCGCACCTTTTGCACCTCTTCCTTAGAGCGATACTTGGCCGGGTCCGACATGGAGTGGCCGCGATAGCGGTAGGTGATCATTTCTAGGATATACGGACCCTTGCCGGCGCGGGCATGGGCAACGGCCTTGTCCGACGCCGCCTTGACGGCGCGCACGTCCATGCCGTCGACCTGTTCGCCCGGAATGTCGAACGAGGCGCCGCGTTGCGACAGGTCGGTGGTCGAGGACGAGCGCTCGATGCTCGTTCCCATGCCGTATTTGTTGTTCTCAATCACATAGACCACCGGCAGGTCCCAGAGCTTGGCCATATTGAAGCTCTCATAGACCTGGCCCTGGTTTGAGGCGCCGTCACCGAAATAGGTGATCGAGACATTGCCGTTGTCGCGATAGCGGTTGGCGAAGCCGAGACCGGTGCCGAGCGACACCTGGCCGCCGACGATGCCGTGGCCACCGTAGAAATTCTTCTCAACGGAGAACATGTGCATGGAGCCGCCCTTGCCGCGCGAATAGCCGCCGCGTCGGCCGGTCAACTCTGCCATGACCCCCTTGGGATCCATGCCGCAGGCCAGCATATGACCGTGGTCACGATAGCCGGTGATCACCTGGTCGCCCTCAATCAGCGCCATCTGCATGCCGGTGACGACCGCCTCCTGGCCGATATAGAGATGGCAGAAGCCGCCGATCAGGCCCATGCCGTAAAGCTGACCGGCGCGCTCTTCGAAGCGCCGGATCAAGAGCATGTCGCGATAGGCTGTCTTGTCCTGTTCAACGGTGAAGGTCGATTTCGCCGCTCTTGAAGGCGATCTGCGCGCTGGCGATTTCTTGCTGGCTGCTGAGGCTGAGGCCTTGCGCGCCGGCGCCTTTTTCGATGTGGCGGCCATTGAACCTCCCGATACGACTTGAACATGTTTGGTCCGTTCTATCGTATGAATCCGCCAAAGAGCAAACCCATGAATTGGGCTTAGGTATTTTTAGAGATCGTGAAGAATGCCAATGCGGTGACGCACGCTCAGCGTGGCTCGGCGGGAAACAGAATAACGTCGTTTGCGTGAGCGAAATTCAGGGTCGCGCGGACGCGCTCATCGAGCAGATCGGGGTCGATGCTTTCGGGTCTTAGAAGCTGAACCTTCTTCTCCAGGGCGAGGCGTTCCCGTTTGACGCGATTGAGATCGCGGTCAAGATCAGCCGCCTGTGTCTCAAGGCTCTGCCAGGCGAGAATACCGTGATTGCCGTAGAAAACGTGATAGGCGAAGTAAAAGGTGATCGCGATCGAACACGCTGGAACGATCAGGCCACGCAGGCGCGATTTGACTGTGCGCTTGAGTGGACGCGGCACGCAACACTCCCTTCCCCGAACACTCAGTCACATAGACGACGCTCGGTTAATGGCCGGTTAGGCAACAGCGTTAACGGCAGTCAGAGCGGAATGAACTCGACTTGAATCATTCCTCTTTCGTCATCCCGGGCGCGGCGCAGCGCCCTGGTGGTGCACCGCAGAACCGGGATCGCATTATCGACGGCGCAGGCGCCAAACATCGAACGATCCCGGATCAGCGCAGCAGCACTTCGCATGCTGCAGCGCATCCGGGATGACGCGAGAGACAAATGGACGTAGCCTCCCTCCGATCTAGACCTTCAATGCTTCGCGGCCCGCATAGATGGCGGAAGGCCCAAGGTCTTCCTCGATACGGATGAGTTGATTGTATTTCGCCAACCGGTCGGAGCGCGCCAGCGAGCCGGTCTTGATCTGCCCGCAATTGGTCGCGACGGCCAGATCGGCAATCGTCGCATCTTCCGTCTCGCCCGAACGATGCGACATGACGGCGGTATAGCCGGCCTTGTGCGCAGTCTCGACCGTGTCGAGCGTTTCGGTCAGCGACCCGATCTGGTTGACCTTGACCAGGATCGAGTTGGCGACGCCCTTTTCAATGCCCGTCGTCAACCGCTCGCGGTTGGTGACGAAGAGGTCGTCGCCGACGAGCTGGCACTTCGACCCCACGGCTTCCGTCAGCGCCGCCCAGCCATCCCAATCATCTTCGGCCATGCCGTCCTCGATGGAGACGATCGGAAAACGGTCGACGAGATCGGCCAGGTACTGTGCCATGCCCGCGCCGTCGAGAGTCTTGCCCTCGCCGTCCAGCACGTATTTGCCGTCCTTGAAGAACTCCGTTGACGCGGCGTCCAACGCCAGCACCACGTCGTCGCCGGGCGTATAGCCAGCCTTTTCGACAGACTTTGCGATGAAGCCCAGCGCCTCATCGGCCGAACCGATGTTCGGCGCAAACCCGCCTTCATCGCCGACATTGGTGTTGTGGCCGGCCTCGCTCAGCCCCTTCTTCAAGGTCTGAAAAATCTCCGCACCCATACGGACCGCGTCCGCCATGGTCGCCGCACCGACGGGCATCACCATGAATTCCTGGATGTCGATCGGATTGTCGGCGTGCGCACCACCATTGACGATGTTCATCATCGGCACTGGCAAAAGCCGTGCGTTGGTACCGCCGACATAGCGGTAAAGTGGCAGGCCGGTCGCCTGGGCGGCGGCCTTTGCGACGGCGAGCGATGTGCCCAAGATGGCGTTGGCCCCAAGGCGGCTCTTATTCTCCGTACCATCAAGCGCGATCATGGCGTGGTCGATCTGGACCTGATCTTCCGCATCCAAGCCGCCGATTGTCTTGAAGATGTCGTCAAGCACTGCCCCGACCGCCATCTGAACGCCCTTGCCACCGTAGCGGGCGCCGCCATCTCGCAACTCCACAGCCTCGTAAGACCCGGTCGATGCGCCGGACGGCACGGCGGCCCGCCCCATCGATCCGTCCTCCAGATGCACATCGACTTCGACCGTTGGATTGCCGCGGCTGTCGAGAATCTCACGCGCGATGATGTCGATGATGGCGGTCATGGGTCGGTCCTTCAGGAGGCGAGTTGAAGCGGTGGGCGGCCGACACATAACCGAAGGCTAGGCTAGAGAAAAGCCGTCGGCTCGATTATGCAGAACATCGGCTGGGGCATCGCGTGCCTGAACGGAGACAGAGATGCCGACTCTCATCATCACCAATGGCGATTCCGCCGCCGACCTCCTCCAGGTGGCACCGGACGTGACGGCCGACACCTATCTGCCTTGGCGCGATATGCTGCATAGCGGACCGCTGACCTATTCGGACGACGCCGCGGCGTTCTACGTGCCGCGTCTCGATTTCTTTGAGGCATTCGGCGTCGAGCGCGACGGCGTGCGGGCCGACTTCGAGGCGCGCGAGCGTCTTCTTGCCGACAATCGTGCCTTTGAGCGCATCGAAATCTGGCTGGAGCACGACCTCTACGATCAACTGCAGCTGGTCCAGATCCTCGACAGCTTGTCCCGTTTGCACGGACGAACCGACGGTATCTTCCTCGTTCAGTCTGACGATTACTTGGGCAAGCAAACGCCGGAGACGGTCGGTCGTTTCGCGGACCTGCAAGTGCCGGTGGCCGATACGACCTTTCGGGCGGCAACGGCGCTCTGGCGTATTCTATGTCAATGCGATCCAACCGGAATTTACGAGACCGCGAAGACGCCGGTCGACGGATTCCCGCATATGCAGGCGGCATTTGGCAGGTTCCTGGAAGAGCTCCCCGGATTGGATGGCATCACGCGAACGCAGCGCACTGTCCTCAAACTCATCGCCGAAGGCGAATCGGTGCCCAAACACCTCTTCGGTATCGCCCAGGCACGAGAAGACGCCGCCTTCTTTGGCGATCTCGGCTTTTTCGCCGAACTCGATGCCGTGTCCTTCTGCCCGGCATCACTGGTCGAGGGGCTGCCTGAACCATCACGAGACGCCATCAACGTCGGCAGTGCGCAGCGCAATGCCTATCTCAACGCAAGAGTCGGCCTCACGGATTTCGGTCGGGCCGTCTATGCAGACAGTGCCGACTTCCTGTCCCGCAACCCGATCGACCGTTGGTGGGCGGGCACGCACCTCAAGTCAGGATCGGTTTGGCGCTATGACAAGGAGAGCGACCGGCTCCTGGCGCCCTAGGCGCCGCCTTTTACTACAGCGTCGATCGCCAAAAGCGATCTCAACAGGTCTTCAAACTGTGACAGCGGGACCATATTCGGCCCGTCGGACGGGGCGTTGTCGGGATCGTCATGGGTCTCGATGAAGACGCCAGCAACGCCGACGGCCACCGCCGCGCGCGACAGCACCGGAACGAATTCGCGCTGGCCGCCCGTCGAAGTCCCCTGACCGCCCGGCTGCTGCACTGAATGGGTGGCATCGAAGATCACCGGGCAGCCGGTCTCAGCCATGATCGGCAGCGCGCGCATGTCCGAGACGAGCGTGTTATAGCCAAAGCTTGCGCCGCGCTCCGTCAAGAGCACGTTCGGGTTGCCCGCCCCAGTGATCTTGGCGACGGCATTGGTCATGTCCCACGGCGCAAGGAATTGGCCTTTTTTGACGTTGACGATTTTTCCTGTTTCAGCAGCCGCAACCAAAAGATCGGTTTGCCGCGACAGGAAGGCCGGAATCTGCAGGATATCGGCCGCCTCGGCGGCCGGGCCGCACTGAGCGGGATCGTGCACGTCGGTGAGGATCGGCAGGCCGGTCTCCGAGCGAATCTCGCGGAAGACGGCAAGTGAGCTTTCCAGCCCCATGCCGCGTTCAGCCACGGCGCTCGTCCGGTTGGCCTTGTCGTAGGACGTCTTGAAGACGAAGCCTATATCGAGGCGATCCGCGATCTCCTTCAGCGCACGCGCCATCATCAAGCCGTGCTCCCGGCTTTCAAGCTGGCAGGGACCGGCGATGACGGACAGGCGGCGCGCGTTCGAAAACACGGCCTGGCCGGCGGTCACCTCGGTATTTGGGGTCATCTGTCTTAATCCTCACGCACGCGTTGTCGGGATGGAGATCCTAGGGTCATGACCCTAAAGCGCGGCGATCTGTCAACCTTGAGAACGCCCCGGCCGCCAGCGTGCGCTAGACAAGCCGACTTTGCTCGACCGCCGCCGCGATGAAGGAGGCAAAGAGCGGATGCGGGTCGAACGGACGGGACTTCAACTCCGGATGATATTGAACGCCGACGAACCAGGGATGCTCGACGAGTTCCACCGTTTCCGGCAATACGCCGTCCGGCGACGTGCCGGCAAAACGCATGCCGCAGGCCTCCAGCCGCTCGCGATAGGCCATGTTGACCTCATAGCGATGGCGGTGTCGTTCGCTGATTTCGGCGCCGCCGTAGATCGCGGCGATCCTGCTTCCTTCGGCCAGCGCTGCCGGATAGGCACCCAGCCGCATTGTGCCGCCCAGGTCGCTGTCGATCCCGCGCTTCTCCAATTCATTGCCTTTCAGCCACTCCGTCATCAGCCCGACGACCGGTTCGGATGTCGGGCCAAATTCGCTTGAGCCGGCCTCGGCGATGCCGGCCAGATTGCGGGCGGCCTCGATGACCGCCATCTGCATGCCGAAGCAGATGCCGAAGTAAGGAACCTGGCGTTCGCGCGCGAAGCCGGCAGCCTTGATCTTGCCCTGTGCCCCCCGTTCGCCGAACCCGCCCGGCACCAAGATGCCGTGAACGCCTTCCAAATGCGGTGACGGGTCCTCGGATTCGAAGATCTCCGATTCGATCCACTGCATATCGACGCGCACATTGTTCGCGATGCCACCGTGGACGAGCGCCTCGTTCAGCGACTTATAGGCATCGAGAAGCCCGGTGTATTTTCCGACAACCGCAATCGAGACAGTGCCTTCGGGATTGTGAATGCGCTCCGAAACCCGATGCCATCGCGACAGGTCCGGGTCGTCGGCAGGCTCAAGACCGAACGCCTTGAGGACCTCGCGGTCCAGGCCTTCATTGTGATAGGCCACCGGCACATCGTAGATCGAGGTCAGATCGAGAGCCTGGATGACCGCTTCCTCGCGGACATTGCAAAAGAGTGCCAGCTTGCGCCGTTCTTCCTTTGGGATCGGTCGGTCGCAGCGGCACAACAAAATGTCGGGCTGGATACCGATCGACCGCAGTTCTTTCACCGAGTGTTGCGTCGGCTTGGTCTTCATCTCACCGGCGCTGGGCACGAACGGCAGCAATGTCAGGTGAATGAAGATGGCATCGCCGCGCGGCAGCTCCTGGCCAAGCTGGCGGATGGCCTCGAAGAACGGCAAGCCCTCGATATCGCCAACTGTGCCGCCGATCTCGCAAAGCACGAAGTCGATACCCTCATTGCCATCCAGCACGAATGCCTTGATGGCGTCGGTCACGTGCGGAATGACCTGGACCGTCGCGCCTAAGTAGTCGCCGCGCCGCTCCTTGGCGATGATGTCCTGATAGATGCGCCCGGTCGTGATGTTGTCGTGCGCATTGGTCGGGCGACCGGTGAACCGCTCATAGTGGCCGAGATCGAGATCGGTCTCGGCGCCGTCGTCGGTCACATACACTTCGCCGTGCTGATAGGGACTCATCGTCCCCGGATCGACGTTGAGATAGGGATCGAGCTTGCGCAGTCTCACGGAATAGCCGCGCGCCTGGAGCACTGCCCCGAGAGCTGCTGAGGCCAATCCCTTTCCAAGTGAGGAGACCACGCCGCCGGTTATGAAAATGTACCGCGCCATGGGCCTCCTTCATATCTTATTTGATCGATCGGCGAAGGTCTTTGCCGATGATCTTCACAACAAAAACCGGCGGTGGATCACCGCCGGTTGGAGATGCTCAGCGTCTGCTTCTTGACGCTACTGCGACTGCGGAACCTGTGGACCGGACTGGTCCTGCAGTTGCTCAAGCTGGTTCAAAATGCCTTGGCCGTCGCCGCCAAGGCCGCCGTCGGTGGACTGCGGCGCCGTCGGAACAGCCGTTCCGGCTGCATCGTCGATGATCGAGGAGCCGGAGCCCACGCCGCGGCTCAAGATCGTCAACATGATCGATGTGGCGAAAAACGCGACCGCCAAAAAGGCCGTCGCCCGCGTCAAGGCATTCGCGGCACCGCGGCCGGTCATGAAGCCGGCGCCTCCGCCACCGCCTCCACCGCCGCCGATGCCAAGCGCACCGCCCTCGGAGCGCTGCAACAGCACGACGCCGACCATCGCGACGACGACAAGCAAATGAATGACAATCAGAATCGACTGCATGACTCTCGGTCCGGTCTTAAATCTGTAGCGACACTGCTTAGCCGCACGCGCCCTGACATGGGACTTTTTAGTCTGGGGTCAACCTGTGCTTTGCTGCGGCTGAAAATCGCGGTCCCTCTATCATGGACCGGCGGAGAACGCCAGACCCCGACGTTCAGGCGCCGACGCTGACCGTCTCGACGCTCCGCGTGCCGTAAATACCCAGAATGGCCAGGAAGTCTTGGGCCTTTAGGCTTGCGCCGCCAACGAGCGCGCCATCGACATTATCGATCCGCAGCAGTTGCGCCGCATTCGCGGGTTTGACCGATCCGCCATAAAGGATGCGCATGGCCGCGGCCGCCGCCTCGCCGAACCGGTCGGCCAGCATCGCCCGAATGACGCCGTGCATCTCAGAGATGTCAGTGGTCGTCGGTGTCATGCCGGTGCCGATTGCCCAGACCGGCTCATAGGCGATCACAACATTCTGACCGGTCGTCGTCGACGGTAGCGAGAGCCGCACCTGTTCGCCAACTACATTGTTGGCTTGGCCGGACTTGCGTTCGATTTCCGTTTCCCCAACACACACTATTGCGGTCAGGCCAACGCGATGCGCGGCCGCGACCTTATCGGCGACGGATTGGCTCGACTCCTTGTGATCGATACGGCGCTCCGAATGTCCGAGAATGACCGCGCTGGCGCCGGCGTCGACCAGCATGTCGGCGGAGACATCGCCAGTGTGAGCGCCGGCCGGCTCGGCATGGCAATCCTGACCGCCGAGCAGGAGATCGGTGCCGGCACACCGCAAGTCCAGGCGCGCGATCAAGGTCGCCGGAGGGCAAACCATAACATCGACCACATCCGCGAAATCCTGAGCGCCCTCGGCGATCTTTCGCGCCTCGTCGAGGCTCGCGCTGGTGCCATTCATTTTCCAATTGCCCGCCACCAGCGGCTTGCGGAGTGACCCTGTCATTCTGAACTGCCCTGTTGCCCACGCGCGGGTCTTTGAGACCGCGCTGCCAAGTCCCGCCTTTTTTGTAATCTCGCACTCGTGTTATCAGACTGTGGCGGTCGGACAAGTGTCTTCGCCAAATACCGTTTTGTAAACGCATAATCGCCCCAAAATCGCCAAGTTTGTCGCTTGCGGCTCGGTTTTGGCGCCCATATGATGCGCCGCTAATTTGCCGGCAGAGCCCGCCAAGGGTCGCGCGGCAACCATCCAGGTTGAGGTTCCATGCTTGATCGCATGCGCAAAGGCGCCGGCGGCATCGTCGCCAAGATTTTTATCGCAGTGTTGGTGCTGTCCTTCGCGGTATGGGGCATCGCCGACATCTTCACGGGCTATGGCGGCCGCGATGTCGCCGAGGTCGGCGACACCAAGATTCCGCAGGAGGAATTCCAGCGCGCCTTTCAGATCGAAACCCAACGCTTCGGCCGTCAGATCGGGCGTCCGCTCGCGCTGAACGATGCCCGGCAGTTTGGGATCGATCAAATCGTGCTCAATCAGATGATCAACGAAGCGACGCTCGACGAGGACGCTCGCCGCCGCGGTGTCGGCGCATCTACTGACAAGATCGCAGCTGAGATACTGGTCGATCCTCAGTTCACCAGCGCGCTCGGCAGCTTCAGCCGTGCGGCGCTCGACGGCTTCCTGCGGTCCAACAATCTGTCGGAAGCGGGTTACGTGGCGCAGCTTCAGGCCGTGGCCCGCCGCCGCCAGGTCGCCGAAGCGCTCACGGGCGGCATCGCCCCGCCGCCGACTATGCAGGAAATCGTCCACACTTATCAAAACGAGGCGCGCACAGCCCGGTTCATCACGCTGAGCGCGAACAACGTGCCGGCCGTCACGCCGCCCGATGAAACGACGCTCAACGCCTATTTCGAGCCCAATCAGAGCCGGTTCGCGGCGCCGGAGTACCGGGCCTTCGGCTATCTGTTGCTGGAACCGGAAGCCGTCGCCGACACGATCGAGATTTCCGACGAAGACCTGGCCGAGGAATTCGCGATCCGCGAGGCCGACTTCGCGACGCCGGAGCGCCGCACCGTCCGGCAGATCCCGTTCGACAGTGAAGAGGATGCCGCCGCGGCAAAAACGCGCATCGACGGCGGCCTGACCTTCGACGCGCTGGCTGAGGAGATGAACCTGACGGCCGAAGACACCGATCTGGGTACGGTCGCCAGGGCCGATATGCTCGATCAAACGGTGGCCGATGTCGCCTTCGCCCTGACCGCCGGCGAGGTGTCTAACCCGGTCAAAGGTCAGTTCCGCACGCTACTGGTGACTGTCGCCGACATTCAGCCGGAGACCGTTCAATCCTTCGACGAGGTCAAGGACACGCTGCGCTTCACGGTGTCGGTCGAACGCGCCAACGATCAAATGTTCGACCTTTTCGACGCGATCGAGGACGACCGCGCCGCCGGATTGACGCTAAAGGAGATCGGCGCGAAGCCCGGCATGACCTACACCGAAATTGCCGCAATTGATCGTACCGGGCGCGATGCAAACGGCGCTGTCGTCTCTGGGCTTCCGGTTTCCTCGCAGTTGATCGCCGCCGTGCACGAGACCGATGTCGGGATCGAGACCGATCCGCTTCAGGTCGGCGCCGCCGGATCGGTCTGGTACGACGTGACCGACATCACCCTGGCCCGCGACCAAGCGCTCGACGAAGTGCGCGACGCAGTTATCGAGGCCTGGACGGCGGAGCAGGTACAGGCAACCCTGACAGAGCGCGCCAACGCGTTGCTCGATCGCATCCGGGGCGGAGAAACGCTGGATGCCATCGCGGCCGAGGACTCGCTGTTCATCACGCGCACCGCGCCCTTGAATCGCACGGACGCGACAGAGGACCTCAACCGGCAGGCGATTGAAACGCTCTTTTCTCAGGAGGTCGGCACACCGTTCGAGGTCGTTCACGGCAACGGAGCGGATCGAATCGTGGCAATCGTGGCCAATGCCAGCACGCCGCCCTTCGATCCCACCGAAGCCGACGCAGCGGCGCTTGCCGATCGCCTGTCGATTGGTCTCGCCGATGATCTCGTGGCCCAGTATGTCGTCGAAAAGCGTCGCGTCATTGGCGCCACGGTCAACCAGAACGCCCTCAACTTGGCGCTCGGGCTGACACCACACGAAGGCATGTGAACCGGGTTCCATGAACATCGCGCCGGACTTTGAGGCGTTCGAGGCCGCCTATCGCGCCCAGACGCCGCAAGTCGTCTGGGCAACCCTCGTAGCCGATCTCGAAACGCCCGTATCGGCGATGTTAAAGCTCGCCGGCAGCCGCGCCAACGCGTTCCTTCTGGAATCCGTCGAAGGCGGTGCCGTGCGCGGCCGCTATTCGATGATCGGCTTCGATCCGGACGTTATCTGGCGCACCGTCGACGGCGTGGCCGAGATCAACCGGACGCCCGGCTTGGCGCCCGATGCGTTCGAACCGATTGAAGAACCGCCGCTCGAAGCCTTGAGGACACTGATCGCGGACAGCCGGATCGCACTTCCCGAAGGGCTGCCGCCGATGGCCGCTGGCGTCTTCGGATATCTGGGCTACGACATGGTGCGCCATATGGAGCAATTGCCGGACGCCAATCCGGATGTCCTCGGCCTGCCTGACGCCATCCTGACGCGGCCGCAGATCGTCGTCATCTTCGATGCGGTGAAAGATGAGATAACCGTCGTCACATCCGTTCGCCCGCGCGACGGCGTTTCCGCCAAGGCTGCCTATGCCCGCGCCAACGATCGGGTGAATCAGGTCGTCGACGCACTCGATCAACCCCTCGATCGTTCAGCGGCTATCGATGATGTCCCGCTCGACCTGACGACGACCTCCAACACACCCCGCGACCGGTACATGGAGATGGTCGAAAAGGCGAAGGCCTATATCACCGCGGGCGACATCTTCCAGGTCGTCCTGTCCCAGCGGTTCGAGGCGCCCTTCCCGCTTCCGCCCTTTGCGCTTTACCGGGCGCTTCGCCGGGTCAATCCTGCGCCGTTCCTCTATTTTCTCGATTTTGGCGGCTTTGCGGTTGCCGGCTCCAGTCCGGAAATCCTGGTGCGGGTCCGCGATGGCGAAGTGACCATACGTCCGATTGCCGGAACCCGGCCGCGCGGCGCGACGCCCGGCGAGGACAAGGCTCTTGAGGATGATCTCTTGGCCGATCCGAAGGAACGCGCCGAGCACCTGATGCTCCTCGATCTCGGCCGCAACGACGTCGGCCGCGTCGCCGAGATCGGATCGGTGACCGTCACCGACCAGTTTTTCGTCGAGCACTACAGCCACGTGATGCACATCGTCTCGAACGTCGTCGGCGCCCTTGCCGACGACAAGGACGCCCTCGATGCGCTGGCCGCCGGCTTCCCGGCCGGCACCGTGTCCGGCGCGCCGAAAGTGCGGGCAATGGAAATCATCGACGAACTGGAGCTTGAAAAGCGCGGCCCCTATGCCGGTTGCGTCGGCTACTTCACCGCCGATGGCGCCATGGACACCTGCATCGTCTTGCGAACGTCCGTGATTAAGGACGGCACGATGTATGTCCAGGCCGGCGCCGGCATCGTGGCGGATTCCGTGCCCGAGTCAGAACAAACCGAGTGCGAGAATAAGGCGAAAGCGCTCTTTCGTGCCGCCGAAGAAGCGGTTCGCTTTGCATCTCGCGTCAATCGGGGGCAATGATGACGGCGAATGGGAGTTCAGCCGGCCGATGATCGTTGTCGTCGATAACTATGACAGCTTCACCTACAACCTCGTGCACTTTCTGGGCGAGTTGGGGGCGACGCTCGAAGTTCACCGCAACGACACGGTGACACCGGAGGATATTGTCGCGCGTCGGCCGGACGCGATCGTGCTGTCGCCGGGCCCTTGTACGCCGAACGAAGCCGGCATTTGCCTCGATTTGATTGCGGCGGCCGCCCCGACGATCCCGATCTTCGGCGTCTGCCTCGGTCATCAGTCGATTGGCCAGGCCTTCGGCGGTCGCGTGGTCAGCGCGCCAAGCCTCATGCACGGCAAGACCAGCCGGATCAGCCATTCCGGCGATGGCGTGTTTGAGGGCTTGCCGCAGGATTTCACCGCGACACGCTATCATTCGCTGACGATTGAACCCGACAGCGTGCCGGCCGACCTTGAGGTGACGGCCAGAAGCGGCGATCGCGTCATCATGGGGCTGCGGCACCGGTCTCTACCCGTCCACGGTGTGCAGTTTCATCCTGAAAGCATCGCATCCGAACACGGTCACAAGATATTGAATAATTTTCTGAATCTGGCGAAGCGCTGGAACGGCGCGCACCGATCAGCGGCCTGAGGACTATCGCGATGAAAGCGCACCTTGCCACGATCGCATCGGGAGCGGATTTGGACGCGGTGGCCGCCGCCGACGCCTTCAACACCATCATGTCCGGCGACGCGACGCCGTCTCAGATCGGCGCCTTCCTGATGGGTTTGCGGGTCAAGGGCGAGACTGTCGACGAGATCACCGGCGCGGTCCGTGTGATGCGCGACAAGATGGTGCCGGTCGTGGCACCGGCCGGCGCGATCGATATCGTCGGCACTGGAGGCGACGCCAAGGGCACGCTCAACATCTCAACCTGTTCGGCGATCGTCGCGGCCGGCGCCGGCGCCGTGATCGCCAAACACGGCAACCGCGCAATCTCTTCGAAGTCAGGTGCCGCCGACGTGTTGACGGCGCTCGGAGTCAATATCGAGTTGTCGCCGGACGCAGTCGGCCGCTGTATCGCCGAAACCGGCCTCGGCTTCATGTTCGCGCCGGCCCACCACCCGGCCATGAAGAACGTCGGCCCAACGCGGGTCGAACTGGCGACCCGGACGATCTTCAACCTGCTCGGTCCTCTCTCCAATCCGGCTGGCGTAGCCCGCCAGATGGTCGGTGTGTTTTCGCCCGACTGGGTGGAACCGATCGCCCACGTCTTGAACAATCTCGGCTGCGAAAGAGCCATTGTCGTTCACGGCGACGGCATGGACGAGATGACGACGACCGGTGAGACGCTGATGGCCGATCTCAGCGGCGGCACGGTGACCGTAGCGAATGTAAAACCGGAAGATTTCGGCCTGGCGCGCGTGCGCATGGATGACCTCATCGGTGGCAACGCCGAAGCCAACGCCGACGCGATCCGCAGCGTCTTGAACGGCGATTCCGGTGCCTTTCGTGACGTCGTAACGCTGAATGCCGGTGCCGCCTTAGTAGTTGCAAATATTGCGGATTCAATCGCCGACGGGATTGCCAAAGCGGTCGTCGCGATCGACAGCGGTGCGGCGAAACGCGTGCTTCACGCCCTCATCGAAGTGTCCAATGACAGGCAAGGGCGATGACCGATATCCTCAAGAAGATCGAAGCGACGAAACGCCAGGAGATTACTGCCGCAAAGGCGGCGATCCCGCTCGACGACATCAAACAGCGTGCCGCCGATATGCCAGCGCCGCGCCCTTTCACGGCGGCACTCGACAGAACCGTCGACGCCGGCCGCTATGCGCTGATCGCAGAAATCAAAAAAGCCAGCCCATCCAAGGGCTTGATCCGGCCGGACTTCGACCCTCCGGCGCTGGCTAAGGCCTATGAGGACGGCGGCGCGGCCTGTCTCTCCGTTTTGACCGACATGCCCTATTTCCAGGGTGACCCGAGCTATCTGGCGGCCGCCCGCGACGCGACGAAGCTTCCCGTGCTGCGCAAGGACTTCATGTTCGAGCCCTATCAGGTATTCGAAGCCCGGGCCTGGGGCGCCGATGCGATCCTCATCATCATGGCCGCTGTCGACGATGCGGCAGCCCTCGCGCTCGAGGACACGGCCGTGGACATTGGAATGGACGTCCTTATCGAGGTCCACGACGATATTGAGCTGGACCGCGCACTGAAACTGCGCTCACCCCTGATCGGCATCAACAATCGCAACCTTCGAACCTTCGAAACGACGCTTGATACGACCGAGACCTTAGCGCCACAGGTCCCAAGCGACCGTCATGTCATCGGCGAAAGCGGATTGTTCGCCCGCGCCGACCTCGATCGGTTGGCAAGGGCCGGTGTGACGCGCTTCCTGATCGGCGAAAGCATGATGCGGCAACACGATGTCACCGCAGCAACCCGTGATCTCGTCGAGCAACCCTTTCGGCGTGCTGCCGCAGAATGATAGAGTTATCAAATTATTAAAGCGATGGCTAACGGTAAACAAAAACTTACCCATATCGACGAGAGTGGCGAAGCATCCATGGTGGATGTCTCCGCCAAGCCGATCACGGAACGTGTCGCTGTCGCCGAGGGTCGCATCTTAATGAACGGCGAGACACTCGCCTTGATCCGCGCCGGCGACGCCAAGAAGGGCGATGTTCTCGGCACGGCACGGCTCGCCGGCATCATGGCGGCCAAGCGCACCAGCGATCTGATCCCGCTCTGCCACACACTAGCGTTGTCGAAAGTCGGCGTGGACCTTGTCTTGGAGGACAGTCCACCCGCCGTCCACGTCATCGCGACTGCCAAGACCACCGGGCAGACCGGCGTGGAGATGGAGGCCTTGACGGCGGTCTCTGTCGCTTGCCTGACCGTCTACGACATGGTGAAGGCTGTTGACCGGGGCATGAGGATAACCGGTGTACAACTTGTGCATAAATCGGGCGGCGCATCCGGCGATTATGTCCGTCAGGAGCCTGCCGCACCGTGAGCCTTTTGCCCGTCGAAGAGGCATTGTCGCGCATTCTTGACGGTGTCGTGCCCGTTTCGACCGAGCGTGTCCCACTGTCTAAAGCTGCCGGTCGCGTACTGGCCGAGCCGCTTGTCAGTCTTCGCACGCAACCGCCGTTTCCGGCCTCCGCGATGGACGGTTACGCCTGCCGCGCCGCCGATGTCGCGACGCTTCCCGCCACATTGCGCCAGATCGGCGAATCGATCGCCGGCGCTGGCTTTGATGGACACGTCGGACCCGGCGAAACGGTGCGCATCTTCACCGGCGCACCGGTGCCGCACGGTGCCGACACCGTTGTGATCCAAGAAAATGTCTCCGCAAACGAAAACGATATCAGCGTGTTGGAGGGCGAAGTTCAGGTCGGATCTTTCATTCGCCCAGAGGGACTCGATTTCTCAAAAGGCGACGAACTGCTGCCCGGCAATCTTCGCCTGACCGCACGCCATGTCGCGCTTGCCGCGGCCATGAACCATGCGGACCTGTCTGTGCGGTGCCAGCCGCGAATCGCCATCCTCGCCACGGGCACGGAGTTGGTCCCGCCCGGCGAAACACCCGGACCGCATCAAATCGTCGCGTCGAACAGTTACGGCCTGGCCGCTTTGGTTGAGACCTTGGGGGCGACCGCGATCGACCTGGGCATTGCGCGCGACGACGTCGGGATCCTCCACGAACGGCTTGAAACAGCGCTCGCCGGCGAACCGGACGTGATCGTCACGCTCGGCGGCGCGTCGGTCGGCGATCACGACCTGGTGCGCGATGCCTTGAAGACCCTCGGATTCCCGCTGGACTTCTGGAAAATCGCCATGCGGCCCGGCAAACCGCTGATGTTCGCCCAAAAGGACGGCGTCCGGCTCCTGGGTCTGCCCGGCAATCCCGTGTCGGCGATGATTTGCGGCCGGGTTTTCCTCTGGCCACTGGTTCTGGCGCTTCTCGGCCTCAAGGATCGCCGCGATTCGGCCAAACTGCCGCTCAAATCGCCACTGCCGGCCAATGGACCACGCCAGGATTACGTGCGGGCGATTCGCGACGGCGACGGCGTCAGCGCCTATCCGACCCAGGATTCCTCGATGCTGGCCGTGCTGGCCAAAGCGAACGCGCTGATCGTTCGACCGCCACATGCCCCGGCCGCTAATGCCGGAGACCCGGTGGAGATCCTGCCGCTCGACTTCTAGATTTTCCCCGTCCCGAAACGCGATATTAACCCCTTGCGGAACACAAGTAGAACATGTCATAATGTTCACGATTTGTACAAACGCGCCCTTCAGGGGGACTTTCGGGAGGTTCGGCAGTGCTCACCCGCAAACAGCATGAACTTTTGATGTTCATCCACCAACGCCTAAAGGAATCCGGCGTGCCGCCCTCTTTCGACGAGATGAAGGATGCGCTCGATCTGCGATCGAAATCGGGGATCCATCGGTTGATCACGGCGTTGGAGGAGCGCGGCTTCATCCGCCGCCTGCCGCACCGCGCCCGTGCCCTGGAAGTCGTTCGCCTGCCCGATTCGGTGGGCCGCAGCCCGGCGGTGACGCGCGGCCAAGGCTTCTCCCCCAGTGTCATTGAGGGCAGTCTCGGCAAGGTGCCCGTGAGATCTGTGGGCGCTGACGATGACAATCAGCTCGTTTCCGTGCCGGTGATGGGGCGTATCGCCGCCGGCACGCCGATCTCGGCAATCCAAAACCACAGCCACACCATCGCGGTGCCCCCGTCGTTCCTCTCGACGGGCGAGCATTTCGCCTTGGAGGTGCGCGGCGATTCCATGGTCGACGCCGGCATTCTGGATGGCGACACGGTGCTGATTCGCAAGGCGCCGAACGCCGATAATGGCGATATCGTCGTTGCGCTGATCGAAGACGAGGAAGCGACCTTGAAGCGGCTACGCCGTAAAGGGGCTTCCATCGCCTTGGAAGCCGCCAATCCGGCCTACGAGACCCGAATCTTCCGTCCGGAGCAAGTGGCCGTTCAAGGCAAGCTCGTGGGGCTTATCCGCCGATACTGATGGCACGGCCGACTGAGACTCGGCAACCTTGCTCATCCTGCTTTCGTTGGAAGATCAGTTTCTTGGCGCGTTTCATTGATGCCATGGTCGACCCGGACCCGCCTGCCGGCTTGGTTTGATCCGCAAACCGCCCGAACCTCGATAAAGCGCGATCGCGCCGAGGCGATCCAGATCGTCAGGCCTCACGACAAGGGCCGGCGTTGTACGCGCGCGGGCACAGCGATTGCCCAGTCGTTCCGTCACCGCATACCGCGTCACGATCACCACCGCGCGGTTACAATCGTCTTGCAGACTGGCGGGATGACGGCTGTTCGCCACACGATCGCCGCCGGCCATTCGCACGGCGCACCCAAGATCATCACAGCGCACACCCTCAGTCAGCGAAGGATCGGAACGGTCGCGCCGATCGCCATCGCGGCGTAGCCAGTCCACACGCGCGAAAACACTTCCGCGATTGCGCAAGAACTGGAGATACCCCGTATCGTCACGCACGGCGATCAGGGAGCCCGTGGCATTGATCAAGACCACCGGCCGCTCGGCAGTCTGAATGAGTACGATCGCTGCCAGGCCAAGAGCTGCAAGGGTCAACGGGGGCGGCCGTGCCATCAGCGTCAAGCCGGCGGCCGCACCGGTCAGGCACAAGAGTGCCGCGACCGGCCAGACGGGAACCGGGATCGCAGCACCCGGCATGGCCGCGACCCATTCCGCGACTGTCGTCACCGCATCGAGCCCTTTGGCCATGACGGACAATGCGAGACCGTCCAACCCGAACGGCATCAAGGCCAGCCCGAGAATGCCCGCCGGCATGACGACGAACGAAACGACCGGCATGGCCAGCACATTGGAGACAAGGCCGTATGGCGCAACCCGGTTGAAGTGGAAGGCGGCAAACGGTGCTGTGGCCAATCCCGCCAACAACGCGGTCATGATGAGACCGGCAACGAACAAGCCAGCCACGCGCGCCATGCGACCGAAACCGGCCCTAAATGCCGCGTTACCCGCAATCCGAAGGCGCATTGGATTGATCGCCTGGTAGCCGGCGACCAACGCGATCGTGGCCGCGAAGGACATCTGAAAACCGGCGGACAAGACGGCCTCCGGCCGCATCAGCATCACCACCCAGGCGGCAAGTGCCACATTGCGCAACGTGATGGCCGGTCGCCCGGCGATCACGGCGATGAACATGATGGCGATCATGACGAAGGCACGCTGCGATGCGATGGCCGCGCCGGAAAGAGCCAGATAGCCCGCCGATGCACACAACGCGAACACGGCGGCAACGGCCTTTGCCGGAAATACCGTTCGACCGGCCGGGACCAACGCAAGCAGTCCGCGAACCACCCAGAACAGGCCGCCCGCGACAATCGCCATATGAAGCCCGGAAATCGCCAGGATATGACCGAGACCGGATATCCGCAACGCATCGCGTACGTCGACGTCAAGCAGGCCACGCAAGCCCGTCAAAAGCGCCACGGCGAACCCGGCGTGAGGGTCGCCAAGCACCTCGGTGATGCGCCCAGCGATGGCTAGGCGCAATTGCCAAATCGTCGCCGAGACCCACAATTGCAGCGAAGGCGCGGTCGAAGCCGTCTCGTCGACGATGGCTTCAGACAGAACACGTCCATTGGCGCCAACGCCGTTGAAATAGGCCCAAAAGCGCGGATTGTAGCCACCCGGCGCATTCGGGCCGCGTACCGGAAAGAGAATGGCCCTCAAGCGCACATGATCGCCTGGCGTCATCGCTGCGTTGGGTGCCGGCACCGTCAGGCGAATCCGTTCAGGACGGTATTCAGACGTCAGACGGTCGATTGACGTGACCTGAAGCGTCCAGCGCGCCGAACCGTCAGAGCGCGGCTCAATCGCGGTCAGGTAGCCAGACATCCAGCCCGGCGGGACCACCGCGTCAATCATAGGCGCTTGCAAGCGGTCCGTTCGACTGGCCGCCATGCCAAATCCGGCCAAGAGAGCGGCCAGAAGCACCAGCGCGAAAAAGGCGCCGGCAGACTGATGTCGGGCCCACCAGGCAATCCCGGCTGCGACGCTTGCCATTGCCAGGGCCTCTAACGCCCATCCGTCCGGGCCGGTTGCAAGAAACACCCCTGCCCCAACGCCGAACGCGACCGGGAGAAAGAGCGCCAGCCGATCCCATTCTCGTTCGAGCGCAGGCCAGACCAGCGGCCACAACCTCAACGCATCAGCGAGCCAAGCAGTCGTCTGACGGCGCATCACTGCCCTCTTGCCGACATCGAACGGCATTTCAGGGCCTATTGCGCATTAGCACGCAAGGCTGCGTTGGTGTCCAAAATCGTTCGCAAACAGGAGAAAAGCGCAAGGCAGTGTGGGCCCACTTTCGAGCATTTTCGACGCCTTTGCGGGCGATTTTGGCCCAACCCGAAGGGCCGCGCCCAAATCCGCCATCTCGACGTCGCTCGTCCTCGAATATGCTTAGGCATGTCCAGCGTCCTCGCTTCTTGACCTGGCGGATTTTGCCTGCGGCGCAGCCCGCGCGGTGATACGCAACAGGCCCTAGCGCCCCCTTACTCCGGCAGGTCACCTATGCTATGCGGCTCAACGCCAATCGCAAACCGTCATCATGCCGAGAAGGAGAGCCGCTGAATGGCCGCGGTCGTAACCCGTTTTGCCCCGTCGCCGACGGGGTATCTGCATATCGGCGGCGCCCGCACGGCGCTGTTCAACTGGCTCTTCGCGCGCGCCAATGGCGGCAAGATGCTCCTGCGCATCGAGGATACCGACCGCGCGCGCTCAACGGACGAGGCGGTCGCCGCCATCACCGACGGCCTGACCTGGCTGGGACTGACCTGGGACGGTGACGCCGTGCACCAGTTCGCCCGCGCGGACCGCCACCGCGAGATCGCCGAAGCCCTGGTCGCCAGCGGCAAGGCCTATCACTGTTACGCATCGCCGGAAGACCTCGCCGAAATGCGCGAGACGGCGCAGCGCGAAAAGCGTCCCCCGCGCTATGACGGGCGTTGGCGCGACCGCGATCCGGCCGAGGCGCCGGCCGGCGTCGATCCCGTCATCCGCATCAAGGCACCTTTGGACGGCGAAACGGCTTTAGACGACAAGGTTCAGGGTGAAATCCGTTTTCCGAACAAAGATTTGGACGATTTTGTTCTTTTGCGTTCGAACGGGACGCCGACCTATATGCTCTCTGTGGTCGTCGACGATCACGACATGGAAGTGACCCACATCATTCGCGGCGATGACCATTTGACGAATGCGGCGCGCCAAACGCTGATCTATGAGGCCCTTGGGTGGACCGTGCCCGTCATGGCGCATATCCCGCTTATCCACGGGCCCGACGGTGCGAAACTGTCCAAACGCCACGGCGCTCTCGGCGTCGATGCCTATCGCGCCATGGGCTACCTGTCGGAGGCCATGCGCAATTATTTGGCACGCCTTGGTTGGGCGCATGGCGATGACGAGATCTTCTCAACGCAACAGGCGATTGCCTGGTTCGGCTTCGATGGCATGGGCAAATCCGCCGCGCGTTTCGATTTCGCCAAGCTGGAGAACCTTAACGGCCACTACATCCGCTCGGCCGACGATGCCGATCTCGTGGCCCGAATCGCCGATCTCGCCCCGGATATCGCCTCCGACGACCTGTTGCCCTCGCCAATGACGGACGACGATATGGCTCGGCTGCTAGAGGCCATGCCTGGCCTCAAAGAGCGGGCAAAAACATTGATAGAACTCATTGAAAATGCATCTTATTTATTCGCCGAACGCCCCCTCGATATGGAGGAAAAGGCACAAAAGCTCTTGGACGAGGACTCACGCGGTCGCCTCTCGCGCCTTCATGCGGCCTTGTCGGGTATCGACCCGTGGACCGCTGAGGCTCTCGATGCCGCCGTGCGGGCGTTTTCGGAGTCCGAGGACGTGAAGCTCGGCAAGGTCGCACAGCCGATGCGGGCCGCTCTGACCGGCCGAACCACCTCGCCTGGCATTTTCGATGTTCTTGTATCGCTCGGTCGCGAGGAAAGCCTTGCCCGATTGGCCGATCAGGCAAACTAGCAAAGGCCATCTACAACTAAAGCGCGACCGCCCGCGGCTTGCGACAGGCCGGCAAATCGGATAATTCTCTGCCACCAACCGCGGACCCCATCCAGGCCCTGGCTTATTTGACGCCCAGTTTCGGCGCCCCTCAAATCGGCCACTGTTCCCGCGGGCCTTCAAAGAAATCGTGAGGTTTGAATGAGCACCAAGACCGCGACGCTGACCTACGACAACAAATCCGTTGAATTTCCGGTCCATGGCGGATCGATTGGACCCGATGTCATAGACATCCAAGCGTTATACGGCGAGTCTGGCGCCTTCACCTACGATCCTGGTTTCACTTCGACCGCAAGTTGCGAGTCGGCCATCACCTATATCGATGGTGATGAGGGTGTTCTGCTTTATCGCGGCTATCCGATCGAGCAATTGGCGAAGGACGGAGACTTTCTGGAAACCTGCTATTTGCTGCTTTACGGCGAACTGCCGACAAAGGCGCAGAAGGAAGACTTCGACCACCGCGTGACCTACCACACCATGCTGCACGAGCAGATGATGCGGTTCTTCACCGGTTTCCGCCGCGATGCGCACCCCATGGCGATCATGGTCGGCGTTGTCGGCGCCCTGTCGGCGTTCTACCACGACTCGACCGACATTTCGGACCCGCACCAGCGCATGGTCGCCTCGCTGCGCATGATCGCCAAAATGCCGACGATCGCAGCGATGGCCTACAAATACTCGATCGGCCAGCCGTTCGTTTATCCACGCAATGATCTGGGCTACGCGTCCAACTTCCTGCACATGTGCTTTGCCGTGCCGGCGGAGGAGTACAAGGTCTCTAAGACCTTCGCCAAGGCCATGGACAGGATCTTCATCCTCCATGCCGACCATGAGCAAAATGCCTCCACGTCGACGGTGCGGCTTGCCGGATCATCGGGCGCCAATCCCTTTGCCTGCATTGCCGCCGGCATTGCCTGTTTGTGGGGGCCGGCCCACGGCGGCGCCAATGAAGCCGCGCTCAACATGCTCGATGAGATCGGCACAGTTGACAACATCCCAGAATATGTCCGCCGGGCGAAGGATCGCGACGACCCCTTCCGCCTTATGGGCTTCGGACATCGCGTCTACAAGAGCTACGATCCGCGCGCCAAGATCATGCAGGAGACCTGCCACGAGGTCTTGGACGAGCTGGGGATCAAGGACGACCCGCTGCTCGAAGTCGCCATGGAACTGGAGCGTATTGCTCTTGAGGACGAGTACTTCGTCGAAAAGCGCCTCTATCCCAATGTCGACTTCTATTCGGGCATCACGTTGAAAGCGCTTGGCTTCCCGACGACCATGTTCACGGTGCTGTTCTCGCTTGCGCGCACCGTTGGCTGGATCGCCCAGTGGAAGGAAATGATCGAAGACCCGCGTCAAAAGATCGGTCGGCCCCGCCAGCTTTATGTCGGCGAGACAGAGCGCAACTACGTGCCGCTATCGCAGCGCTAGTCAGGCCGCTGCTTCGCCGAACAAATGATGAAGCACGCGCGCCGCAGCGCGTGCGCTGGGCGGCGGGCCATCGGGCTTCATAACCTCGGCCACCCGATCGAACGCGGTCATCTGCCGGTCTCGTTCCGCCCCGCCGGCGATCAGCGGTTGCGCGGTTTTGACGATGTTCTCCACGGTACAATCCGAGTGGATCAGCTCGGGGATGTCATTCCCGCCGTCGATCAGGTTCGGCAGCACGACGGAATGTAACCTGACGAGGAAACGAAACCGGGCGGCGATCCAATCGAGCCGGTAACACACGACCATGGGAACGCGCGCCAGCGCCAATTCAAGCGTCACCGTACCAGACGCCGCGATCGCCACACGCGCCTTGCGCATCGCCGCTTCGCGCGCATCACGTCCCGTCACGACCTCCGTCGCGATATCCCATTCAGCCGTCAGCGCGGACACCAGGGCCGTTAGGTCATCGGCAGCGCCGATGACGAAACGCAAACCCGGATCGGCGGCGGCGAGGCTTTCGACGGCCTCGCGAAAGATCGGCATCAGCCGTGTCACTTCGGACCGGCGGCTTCCGGGGAGGATAAGCACGGTCTTCGACTCGATATTGGGGCCGGCTTCGCGTTTCGGTGGAGCATGGCCGCGCAACCGGTCAAGCGCTTCAATCAAAGGGTGACCGACATAGGTACAGGGCGGGCCACGCAGATCGCGATAGGCCTGTGGCTCGAAGGGAAGAAGACCGAGCACCTCGTCGATGTAGGCACGCATCCTGCGCGCACGCCAGGATCGCCAAGCCCAAACCGACGGCGAAACATAGTCGAGGATCGGAACGCCCGGCAGCCGCTTTCGAAGGCGCCTGGCGATCGGGTGCGTAAATTCGGGACTGTCGATAATGACGATAAGGTCCGGCTTGAAGGCAATTGCATCGTCGATCACCTGATAGGCGCGACGAATGAGCGATGGCAATTGCTGCGCGATCGCGATGACGCCCATGACGGCGACTTCGTCGAGCGGAAATGGCGAAACGATGCCTTGTTCGTGCATGTGCCAACCGCCGAGGCCGGCGAGATCCAAAGGTTCAGGCGCATGCTGCCGCAAGGCTTCAATGAGAGCCGCACCCAGCGCGTCTCCGGAGTCCTCGCCGGCGATGATGTAAATGCGCTTGGCCGTCGCCGTCATGCCTTAGCCCGCCCAACGAGGAAGAGACCGCTATCGCCGATCTCCTTCTCAAGAGCCTCGCGCCCGGCAATCAACACGCCGTCGGCCTCAATTCCAATGCCGGCCAGCCCGGCATCCGACACGGCACGCGCCGTTTCCGGCCCAATCACCGGCATATCAATCCTCAAGTCTTGGTCAGGTTTCGGGGCCTTCACAAGCACGCCCGTACCCGGCTTGCCACGTACCCGGCCGACCGCACGCAAATCGACGACCCGGCGGACCATGGCGTCCGTGCCCTCCGCCGCTTCGACCGCGACAATTCGCTGATCGATCACGACAACCGCCTGTCCGATATCCAGCGGCCCCATATGTTTGAGGGCCTGGAAGCCGATGTCCATGTCCGCCAGATCGGTTTTCGAGGGCTCACGCGCACCGATCCGCGCGGTTCCGGCGACCAAAGCTGGCGCAATCTGCGGAATGCCGACAACACGAAAGCCCTCGTCCTCGATCAGGTCAATCAGACCACTGAGCATTGTGTCGTCGCCACCCCTGGTCATAACGGCCAGTATCTTCGGCAACGTCGTGATCGCTTTGCCGTCGACGCGCAGATTGGTGAGGTTCGGTCGCTCGACCCGCCCCGTCAGAACCAGATCGGTGCACTTCGCATCGCGCAGGAGACGGATGGGCGCAGCAATGGTTCCCAGCCGAAACATCCCGTGCGGCCAGGCCTTTATCGCGTCGGACGCAAAGCCCTCAATGCCCAGAATATAGACGGGTCGACCCGTCGCGCGCACGGCCTCGGCAACTTCGAACGGCAGGGTTCCGGCCCCGGCGACGATGCCGAGCGGCGCTAAGTCCGATGCTAAGGGCGGTGTCGACACGACAAGTCTACCCCGCTTCGCCTCCCCGCGGCACGCAATAAGATCGGTCTGAGTTCCCGCGAATGAAGTCGACGACCGTCTCAACCAGCGGTTCGCCGGCAAAGGTCTCGGCGATCGCCTCGACGCGGTCCTTCAACGTGCCGTCCTCGGTGAACAGTTGTTTGTAGGCATTGCGAAGCGCGTGGATCTGTTCACGGGGATAACCGTGGCGCTTCAGGCCGATCAGGTTCAAACCGCCCAGATTGGCGCGATTGCCAATCGCCATGCCGAATGGAATGACGTCGTATTCAATGCCGGTCATCCCGCCGATGAAAGCGTTTTTGCCGATACGCACGAATTGGTGCACGGCCGACAGACCGCCCAAGATGACGTGATCGTCGATCTGGCAATGGCCAGCAACCGTCGCGTTGTTGGCGAAAACCACATTGTTGCCAATTTGGCAATCATGCGCGACATGGGCGCCGGCCATGAACAGGCATCCCTCGCCCACACGTGTCACCAAACCGCCGCCTTCGGTTCCCGGATTCATCGTGACATGCTCGCGGATGACCGTGCGCGCACCTACAACAAGGCGGCTGTCCTCGCCGCCATATTTGAGGTCCTGCGGGACGAGACCAACGGACGCAAATGGAAAGACCTGGACTTCGGCACCCAGATCCGTCCAACCGCCAATGACGGCGTGTGACCGGATAACTGAGCCGTCGCCGATTGTCACCCGGCCGCCGATGACGGCGTAGGGTCCGATCTCGACATCCGCTCCGAGCGTCGCGCCATCCTCGATGATGGCCGTGGGGTGGATGGTTGTCACGGCGCGTCACTCGACAGGATCATCATTGCGCTGACTTCGGCTTCAGCGCAGACGGCACCTTCGACTTTCGCCTTGCCCTGGAACTTCCAAATATTGCCGCGCCGGCGGATCTGCTGCATGTGAAATTCCACCCGATCACCCGGTCGAACGGGCTTGCGGAAGCGACATTTATCGATCGTCATGAAGTAGACCAGTTTCGGAGCCCCATCGCCCTCGGCCATGATGCAGAGCGCCCCGGCCGTCTGTGCCATGGCCTCCACCAAAAGGACGCCGGGCATGATCGGCTCATCCGGGAAATGGCCCTGAAAATGGGGCTCGTTGTAGGTGACGTTTTTGATCCCGATACACGACCGATCGCCGTCCATTTCAATGATCTTGTCGACCATGAGGAACGGATAGCGGTGCGGCAGCACCTCCATGATACGCGCCAGATCGGCGGTTCCTAGTGATCGCGTGTCGTGCTGGTCATCCGGCATGACGACTTTCCTCCCGACAACCGTGGCCGTTCGAACCGGCCGTATCGGTGTGTTGTTTTGCTCCGGTCACGGCAACTTCCCCTCGCCCAGCCGGCGTAGCGCGGTCACCTCGCGGAACCACTGCCGAACCGGCTTGGCCGGTGTCCCGCCCCAGCGCGCGCCCGGTGGCACATCGCTGTTAACATTGCTGGTCGCGGCGATCTGCGCGCCGTCGCCAATTGTCACATGGCCAATGACACCCACCTGCCCGCCCAGCGCAACAAAATCGCCAAGCTTAGCACTGCCTGAAATGCCCGTTTGGGCGACGATTACGCAATGCCGGCCGATCTCAACGTTGTGGGCGATCTGGCACAAATTGTCGATCTTGGTGCCCTCGCCGATGACCGTATCGCGGTTGGCGCCGCGATCGATGGTGCAGTTGCTGCCGATTTCCACGTCGTCTTGAATGACCACGCGACCGATCTGCGGCACTTTGGCATGGCCCGCCTTGCCCATCGCGAAACCGAATCCGTCCTGACCGATCTGAACACCGGGGTGGATGATGACACCGTTACCGATGAGCGCAGCCTGAACGGTGACGTTCGCAGAAATCGTACAATCACGGCCAACGTGGACACCGGCGCCGATCACCGCGTTGGCGCCGATACGCGTTCCCCGGCCGATCCGGGCGCCGGCACCGACAACGGTACCCGGCTCAACGCTCACACCGTCTTCAAGCTGCGCGTCCGAGTGGACGTCCGCGTTGCCTGAAACCGCGCCGGCGCGGTCATAAAAAGCGTTCCCGATGGCGGTTGGAAAAAGACGGCGAAGGACATCGGCATAGGCCGTATAGGGATCGTCAACCGCGATGACGGTGACGGTGTCAGGCGGTGTGACCGTCACATCAGTCGCGACGAGGCAGACGCTGGCCCTGGTCGCCTCCAGTGCGGCGCGGTAGCGCGGATTATCGAGAAACGACAGATCGCCAGGGCCGGCCCGTTCAAGCGGTGCGACGCCGGTAACCCGTTGAGCCGGATCGCCGCCATCGACCACAGTGCCACCTGTCCACTCCGCGATCTCAGACGCGGTCGGTGTCTCGGCAATCGGGAAAAAAACAGGATCGGGCATCAATGGAGTCACAAAACAATGCGAATGTGCCCGGTTTCCCACAATCCGGGCACCATCTCAACTCCCGACGCGGCGGCTGAACGACCGGATTCTAGAACCTTGTGCCGCCCGAGAAACGGAAGACCTGCGTATCGTCGTAGTCTTCTTGCGCAAGCGGCCATGCAAAGTCGGCGCGCAGCGGACCGAACGGCGATTTCCAGATCACACCGAAGCCAGCCGCAGCGCGGATCGACGTATCATCCAACACCCGCCATGCCACGGCGGTTTGACCGTTGGCGGTCACCGTGTTGACGGTGGGCAGGCGACCCAAATCGCCGACATTGAAGAGCGAGCCGGCATCGGCGAACACGGCGCCGGAGAAGCCGAGATTGCGCGGGATGCCGTAGATCGGGAAGCGGACTTCAGCGGTCGCGCCCCAGAAGGCCGTACCGCCCAGCGCGTCCTGATCGGAAAGAACGTCATCGGCGGTGAACAGTACGCCGTCCGTACCCGCCAGGCGGCGCTGCGCGCGCGGTCCGATGCCGGAGCGGGAGAAACCGCGGACCAAGTCGGGACCTTTGAAGAACGTCTCGTTGATATTGACATCGCCGCCATCGAGACTGCCCATGACGCCGCCCTGAAGCCGGACAAGAGCGATGATGTCCGGATAGACCTCGCGATAGGCGCGCGCTTCCGTCGTGACGCGAGCATAGTTGTTGTCGCCACCGAGGCCGGCGATATCGAGATTGACGATACCGTATGTGCCATTACGGGGATCATTCGAGAAATCGAGCGTGCTGCGCGTAACGCCGAAGGTGACCGTGGACGTGTCGGTCTCGCCTTCAGTGTCCAAAATATAGGGCGACACGTTGACCGGTACGATGGTGACGCCGGCCGCGCCAGCGGCAAGGATGGATCCAGCGCTCATGAATTGCTGGTCGGCAACGCCAGTGGCAACGTCCGACACTTCGCCGAACACCCCATCGCCATCGAAATCATAAGATGGCTTGAGGCCGTTGCCGATCGTGATCTCTTCGCGCTTGAACGAGTATCCGACCTGGAACCCGACATCTTCAGCAAGGAAGAAGCCGAACCGCGCCGAGCCGCCGCGCTGTTCCGAAGAATAGGATGACTCATCTTCCAGATCGATGTCGCGATAGAACGCACCGAGCGTCATGGACACCCGCCGATCAAGGAACCATGGTTCGGTGAAGGAGAAGTCGAAGGTTGTCTTTTCGGCACTGACACCAAGGGCCGCCCGAATGGTCTGGCCGCGTCCGAGGAGGTTGCGCTCGGTGATGCTGACATCGCCGATGACGCCTTCCGACGTGGAATAACCGGCGCCGACCGACAGTTCTCCGGTCGGTTGCTCTTCGACTTCGACATTGACGATGACGCGATCCGGTGTCGAGCCCGGCGACTGCGTGATACGGACACTCTTGAAGTAGTTGAGCGAATTTAGCCGCCGCTCGGCGCGTTCGATCAAAACGCCGTTATAGGCATCGCCCTCGGCAAGGTCGAACTCGCGGCGAATGACGCGATCCAAAGTGCGCGTATTGCCGATAATGTTGATCCGCTCGATGTAAACCCTTGGTCCTTCCTCGATAATGTAGACGAGGTCGATTTCCTTGAGTTCGGGATTGCGAATGCCCGACGGGCGAACCCGCACGAACGCATAGCCGCGTGAGGCGACTTCGATGGTCAGGGCCTCCAGCGTCCGCTCGACAAGCTCTGCGTTGTAGGTATTGCCGGGGCGCGTTCTGACGTTCGAACGCAGGACATCGGGATCGAGGTCCGGCAGATCGGATTCAATCTCAACGGAACCGAACTTGTACTTCTCGCCCTCAGAGAGCGAGAACGTCACGTAGAACGTATTGCTGTCCTGATCGTAATCGGCAATCGCCGACACCACCCGGAAATCGGCATAGCCCTTCTTCAGATAAAAGCGGCGAAGCAGTTCCTGGTCGGCCTGGAGGCGTTCAGGATCATAGACATCGCTCGTTTTGATGAAGGATAGGAAATTGGACTGCGACGTAGTGATGACTTCGCGGAGCGTTCCCTCGCCGAACGCGCGGTTGCCGATAAAGCTGATACGCGAAACGCCCGTCTTCCGGTTCTCATCGATCTCAAAGACCAGATCGATCCGGTTTTGCGGCAATTCGATGATCTTCGGTTCGACACGCGCGCCGAAACGACCGGTGCGTCGATAAACGTTGAGAATGCGTTGTGTGTCGGCCTGAACCTTGGCGCGCGAGAAGATGCTGCGCTGCGTCAACTGCACCTCGCCCTCAAGGACTTTGTCCTTTACGCGACGATTACCCTCGAACGACACGCGATTAACGATCGGGTTTTCCACAACCACGATCACAAGCGTCGAGGCCTGCATGCCGATATTGACGTCTTCGAAGAGGCCCGTCTCGAACAGTGCCTTCAACGACTCATCGCCAAGCCGTGGCGAATACCGGTCGCCGGGCTGCAGAACGACATAGGACAGGATCGTCTCGTCTTCGACGCGCTGATTGCCCTCAACCGCGACACTGCGAATGGTTTGGGCTTGGGCAATGCCGGACAGACCGGATGGCGCCTCCGCCGGCAGGCAAACAACGGCCAAAAACAGCGCGAGAACAAGCCCCAAACCCCGCGCGATCCACTTTTCCGCAGCCATCCAGTTACCCTTGCTTCTTCCTAAACTGAACACCGGCATGCTCGGCCGCCGATTCCCTCAAGCCATCTGGTTTGTAATGGTTTTTCGTCACCCAGGCAAACGACCCAAGCACCGGATTCACAAATCCCTCAAGCGTGTTGCAAGAAAGGTTCACACGCAAACGGTCACATCAACCGGCTTAAGTCATTCCAGGTTGCAAACACCATCAACATCACCACGATTGCCAGCCCGATACGAAAGCCAATCGCCTGCGTTCGTTCGCTCAACGGACGGCCACGCACGGCTTCGATGGCGTAGTAAACCAAATGGCCGCCATCCAGAAGCGGAATCGGGAACAAGTTTAAGAGACCGATCGAGACGGAAAGCACCGCCGCCAACTGCATCAGTGCGCCAAATCCAATCGTCGCCACCTCGCCGGAAACCTGTGCGATGCGAATGGGTCCGCCGAGCTGATCCGCGTTCTCTCGTCCAGCGATCAACCCCCAAATATAGGAGAGCGTGCGCTCGATAATGAAATACACCTCGCCTGTCGCCATCCCGGTTGCGGTCAAAACGTCATAGCGTTTCACGACAATGTCATCCGGTTGCGCCGAACTGCTGATGCCAAGCACGCCGATGCGCTGGGTGCCGCCAAACCGATCGGTTATCTCCCGTGTCCGAGGCGTTGCATTGAGCGTGAGCGTCTGACTGCCGCGTTCAACCAAAACCGCCAGCTCCCGATCGGCCGAAACCGAAACGATACGCTGCATATCGGAGAAGCTCTCAATGGCCTTGCCGTCGATCTCAAGAACCAAGTCACCCGCCTGAAAACCGGCGGTCTCCGCCGCGCTTTCTGCCACAACACCGTCGACCCGGGGTTGCGTGATCGACCGGCCAACGGCTGAAAACAACACGGCGAAAATGACGACCGCCAGAAGGAAGTTCGCGATCGGTCCAGCGGCAACAATGGCTGCGCGCGCCCCGACCGGTTTGAGGTGGAACGCACCCTCGCGCTCCTGCTCTGTCATGCTGTCGATCGCATCGTGATCGGGAACGCTTGCCACGCTCTCATCGCCGGCGAACTTGACGTAACCGCCGAGCGGAATAAGCGATATTTTCCAGCGTGTTCCGCGCTTATCGGTCCATCCCACCAACTCTCGCCCGAAACCGACCGAGAATACCAACACCTTCACGCCGTAGTATCTTGCAACGAGAAAGTGGCCGAGTTCGTGAAAGAAGACGACGATCGAAAGAACGAACAGGAACGGGATGATATACCCGGAGAATCCGGTGATTGACTGGAGGAGGCCGGCAATCGAGTCCATTCAGGCAATCTCCGATCCGCGGTTTGTTCTGCGCGGGTGATCCTATGCGCCGAGAAACCGACGGCAGACATCACCGGCAAGTTTGCGAACGTTCTCGTCGGTGTTCAACACGTCAGAAATCGTGCTCAAGTCTTTGATACTCGCCCCACTATCGAAGCGCTCCAAGACCTCAGCGACAACTTCGGCAATTTTTAGGAATGGCAGCTTCGCTCTTAAGAAATGATCTACAGCCACTTCATTTGCGGCATTCAGCACCAGGCAGTGAAGCGGGCCCTGAGCCAACGCACTCTCCGCAAGTCGCAGCGCCGGAAACCGCTCGCGATCGGGTTCATCGAAGTCGAGCCGTGCGAGATCGGACAGATCGAGACGTTTCGACGGCAAGTCCAAGCGGTTCGGCCACGCAAGTCCGACGGCGATCGGAATGCGCATATCGGGTGCCGACAATTGCGCAATGACCGATCCGTCGCGATAACCAACCAGACCATGCACGATGGATTGCGGGTGAATAAGCACGGACAGGCGGTCGGCGGCGAATGGGAACAAAGCGGCCGCCTCGATCAACTCCAGTCCCTTATTCATCAATGTCGCGGAATCGACCGAAATCTTGGCACCCATCGACCAGTTCGGATGCTGTACAGCCATCCGGGGCGTCACGGTGGCCATCTGCGCGCGGCTCCATGTGCGAAACGGTCCGCCAGATGCGGTCAAGGTCACGGACTCGACCATTTCGGGCTCGGCCCGCGCCAAAGCCTGGAAGACGGCGCTGTGCTCGGAATCGATCGGCACAATCGAAGCACCGCTTCGCTCGGCCGCCGCACGAAAGAGCGGCGCCGCAGCAACCAGGCACTCTTTGTTGGCCAGTGCCAGCGTCATGCCGCTGCTGGCTGCGCGATAAGCGGTCTCAAGGCCAGCCGTTCCAACAATCCCCGCCATGACCGTGTCGACGGGCGCGCTGATCGCATCGCACATTGCCGCCGCGCCGGCCTCTGGCACAATGCCAGAACCCGCCAGATAAGACTTAAGCGCTGCATATGCGGCGTCATCGGCCACGATGGCGCGCTTCGCCCCAACGGCGCGCGCAAGCTTGGCCAGTTGTGCCGCATTTCGGTTCGCGGTGACGACCTCAACCGGAAATCGGTCCGGGAAGCATGAGATGACGTCGATCGTGTTTCGTCCGATCGTTCCCGTCGCTCCCAAAATTGCGAGCCGGCGTTCACCGGGCGCAACTGCGGTGTTCAGTGTCTCGATCCCATCGACCGACAGCGCCTGAGCCATTGGCATCATGGCATGCCACCCAGCGGCGCCGGCACGAACATGATGCCCGCAGCGTTCAAAAGCGCAATCACGGCTGTTGCCATAACGGCACTGTCCGCCCGGTCCATGACGCCCCCGTGACCGGGAAACAGGTTGCCTGAGTCCTTAACGCCGAAGTGGCGTTTGACCCAACTTTCGAACAAATCGCCGACCTGACCGAGAAGCGAAACAATCAGCGTTGGGAAGAGCACACCGGTGATCCAGGCGAATCCGAACACGGCATAGTAGCCAACGCTCCAGATGATCGCGCCGACAAGACCGCCGATGAAACCCGCCCATGTCTTCTTCGGCGAAATTGTCGGGATCAGTTTCGGCCCGCCAAACGCGCGCCCGGCGGTATAGGCGCCGATATCGGTGGCCCAGATCGTGGTCAACGTCCATCCAACGGCCAGAAAGCCGACATCGGGGATTGCCCGCAATTGGATCAAACCGATCACCGGCAAGCCGGCGTAGAGCAGTCCGAAGCCCATCCACGCCCGATTGCGGCGATCGCGCCGGAACGCGCACATGAGGGCAAACGCAACAAGAAGCGCTAGAAATCCTGCTTGAAGCTGTTCCGCTGCCGTCAGAACGCCAGCAGTCGCGATCGCCGCGATACCGATCCAAACATTCGGATCATCCTGCGATTTGCGGCTCATGCGGTCCCATTCGAAGAACAGGATCGAACCGGTTACGATCATGACGACAGCAAACGGCCAGGTGCCAACGTAAAGGGCCAGAAGGATCGGCGGGCCGATCACGAGTGCGGTCTTGAACCGCTGCCACAGATCCGACCAACTGGCTGTTGCGCCTGCAGCCTCGGACACGATCAGGGCTCCACGGCCGTCACGCCGCCGAAACGCCGCGAACGGCCTCCGTAGATCGTCAGCGCCCGGTCGAGACTAACACCATCAAAGTCAGGCCAAAGGTCATCGATGAAGACGAACTCCGAATAAGCACACTGCCAAAGCAGGAAGTTGCTGATGCGTTGTTCGCCGCTGGTGCGGATCAACAGATCCGGCTCCGGCAAGTCACCGGTGTCGAGATACCGAGCGAAAGACTGTTCCGACACGGCTTCAGGATGGGTTTGGCCCTTGGCGACATCGGCCGCCAGCCGACGTGCGGCACGAACGATTTCGTCGCGGCCACCATAGTTGAATGCCACTTGCAGGTGGAGCCGACCATTGTTGCGGGTGGTCGACTCCGCGTTTTCAATGAGTGCATTGATGTCGTCCGGCAAGCCGCCACGCTCGCCGATGATGCTTACGCGCACGCCTGCGTCTCGCAGCTCGTCGAGGTCCCGCCTGATATAGCCGCGCAGAAGATCCATCAGGAACGATACTTCGGGCTGCGGGCGCGACCAGTTCTCTGAACTGAATCCGAAAAGCGTCAGGTATGGGATGCCCCGATCGCCCGCTGCGCGAACCGTGCGGCGAACCGCATCGACACCCTGGCGGTGGCCTTCGGTGCGCGGCAGACCCCGCGCGCGCGCCCAGCGGCCGTTGCCGTCCATGATGACGGCGACATGGCGCGGCAGCGGGCCAACGCTGGCGATCGGATCGAGGCGCAACGCGTCATCCTCGGCGATGCTCGCCACTTTAGTGGCCATGGCGAGAGCCCAACAGGTTCGTCATCGGCAGCTTTGCCTCATACCGTGAGGATTTCCTCTTCTTTGTTGGCCAGGATCGCATCGATATCGGCGATATGGCCATCGGTTAGCTCCTGCACATCGTCGCCATGCGCGTGCTGTTCATCCTGACCGATGTTCCCGGCCTTCTCCATCTTCTTGAGATGGTCCATACCGTCGCGGCGAACATTGCGCACCGCGACACGCGCCTGTTCGGCATATTTGTGCGCGACTTTGACCAATTCCTGGCGCCGCTCCTCGTTGAGCTCTGGCAGGGGAATCCGTAACAATGTACCTTCGACAACCGGATTCAACCCCAAATCGGATTCGCGGATCGCCCGCTCAACCGCCGTTGCATTGTTCTTGTCCCAGACCTGAACGGAAATCATCCTCGGTTCAGGAACGGAGATCGTGGCGAGCTGATTGATCGGCGTCATCTGGCCATAGGCCTCTGCCATCAGCGGATCAAGTATGGAGATGCTGGCGCGACCGGTCCGCAAACCCGCCATCTCTGTCTTGAAAACCGAGACAGCGCCGTCCATTCGTCGCATCAAATCATCAAGGTCAAATTCGTTTTCGTCCATGTCATCGCCTCCCGTCGCGCTTCACCCTGACGGGTTGGTCCTTGGAACGGGCTAGCCCTTGCAGTTCCGGCTAAACCGTTACCCGGGTAAACCGTCCCTCGCCTTTCAGCACCGCGGTTATGGCCCCGGGCGCATGCGCATTGAAGACGATTAGCGGAATCCCGCTTTCCTGGGCAAGCGCAAACGCTGCAGTGTCCATGACTTTGAGGTTACGCGCAATCGCCTCGCTTGCCGCAATTTCGCCAAACCACTCCGCGTCGGGATTTGATTTGGGGTCGCTGGAGTAAACGCCATCCACCTGTGTTGCCTTTAACACCGCGTCGCACTGCATCTCCGCCGCGCGCAAGACCGCTGCCGTATCGGTCGTGAAATAGGGATTGCCGGTTCCAGCCGCAAAGACCAAAACACGGCCGGCAGCAAGATGCCGCAGACCCGCATCAGCGTTGAAGGGTTCGCAAAACCGCGGCATATCGACCGCGCTCATGACGCGACAGTCTCGCCCGGCCTCGACAAGGGCGCTTTGCAACGCCAGCGCGTTCATCACCGTCGCCAGCATGCCGATACTATCGCCGGCCCGCCGCGCGATACCGGTCGCGCCCGAGCCGCCACGAAAGAAATTGCCGCCGCCGACTACGACAGCGATCTGTGCCCCCGAGGCCGCGGCATCTGCGATATCTTTCGCAAAGGCATTCAAAGCGGCTGGATCGACGCCGAATGCGCCTCCACCAGCCAGCGCCTCGCCGGACAGCTTCAGGAGAACCCGCTTCAAAGCGGCCATGTTCGATCTCCGGATCGCTTCAACCCGTGTGGGTAAAGCGATTCACCGAAGGGAACAAGCTTAGGGTCAGGACCCTAACCCTGTCCCGACATGGCCGCGACCTCAGCAGCGAAGTCGCCCTCGTCTTTCTCGATCCCCTCGCCAAGCGCAAAGCGCTCGAACGCGGCGATACGGATCGGTGCGCCGACATCGCCTTCCGCCTCCTTGACAGCCTGGCCGACGGTCTTGTCGGGATCGATGACATAGGCCTGGTCGGCAAGCACCACTTCCTGGAAGTACTTGCGTAGGCGACCCTCGACCATCTTCTCGATGATGTTCTCGGGCTTGCCGCTTTCGCGCGCCTGCTCTGCGAAAATCGCGCGCTCGCGGGCGACGATTTCCGGATCGAGGTCATCGGACGTGACGGCCAAGGGCGACGTGGCCGCGACGTGCATGGCGACCTGCCGACCCAGCGCATGGAGCTTATCGGCATCGCCACCCGACTCCAGCGCGACAACGACGCCGATACGGCCGAGACCTTCCACGACCGCACCGTGGACATAGCCAGCCACGACACCCTCACCCACGGCAAGCTTTGCGACGCGACGCAGCGACATGTTTTCGCCGATCGTTGCCACCATGTCCGTGATGTGGTCGTTGACGCTCTTGCCGGCGCCGGGAAACGCGGCGCTGCCCAGACCTTCGAGCGTACCGTCACTGGCAAGCGCGACATCGCCGATGCCGCGGACCATGGCCTGAAACTGATCGTTGCGGGCGACAAAGTCCGTTTCCGAATTGACCTCCACGACGACGCCTGCCGGGCCATCGGTCTTCACGGCGACGAGACCTTCAGCGGCCACTCGACCCGCTTTCTTGGCGGCCTTCGCCAAACCTTTCGTCCGCAGCCAGTCCACGGCCGCTTCCATGTCGCCCCCGGTCTCTGTAAGTGCAGACTTACAGTCCATCATCCCAGCACCGGTCTTATCGCGCAGTTCCTTGACCATTGCGGCGGTGATATTCGCCATGGGCTTCACAGCTCCTTGAGATCAATCCGTCTTCGGTTTTCGTGGTAGATGGGTGGCCGGCTTTGGATACACCGACCACCGAACGTCGAATAGCTTATCCGGCCTCGGCCAGCGATTTGGCCTGGCCAATCCAGTCGTCACGCTCGATCCGCCCCTTGAAGTTCAACCGAGAATCGACCTTTTCGACATCCTCGGCGTTGAAGGCGGCGATCTGGCGATAGTGGAAGATTCCAAGATCGTTGAGCTTCTTCTCCAGCACGGGACCAACGCCGGTGATCTTCTTCAGATCGTCGGCGTCGCCATCCGGGGCGGACAGGAACAGGATTGCGGCCTCGCCATCATCATCGGCAGCGGGGGCTGCGGCTTCCGGCTCAGGCGTCGCTTCCTCGGCAGGCGCCTCGCTGGCGTCGGCGCCTTTCGCCTCCGGCTTTTCCGCTTCCGGTTCGGCCTTGGCAGGCTCCGCGGCCGTTTCGGCCGGCGTGTCGTCTGCCGCAGGCGGGTCTTCGGCTGCAGGCGTCGCGGCAACCTCCTCGGCAGCCGGCGCTTCGGATGCCGCGATCTCTTCTTCGGCTGGAATGTCCTCCATCACCGGCTCGGCCGCTTCGCCGACGTCGACGCCAGCACCGCCGGCGGCCCGTGAAATGCCGTCGAGCGCCGCCCTGGCGATCAAGTCGCAGTAAAATGTAATGGCGCGGCTAGCGTCGTCATTACCCGGGATCGGATACGTGACGATATCGGGATCGCAGTTCGAGTCGACGATCGCCGCCACAGGGATGCCGAGCTTGGCGGCTTCCTTGATGGCGATCGCTTCTTTATTGGTGTCGATCACGAACAACAGGTCCGGCACACCGCCCATGTCCTTGATCCCGCCAAGCGCGCGCTCCAAATTGTCGCGTTCGCGAGTGAGGTTGAGCACTTCTTTCTTGGTGAGGCCGGTTGAATCCTCTCCAAGCGTTTCGTCAAGTGTGCGCAGCCGCTGAATCGAATTGGAAACGGTCTTCCAGTTCGTCAACATGCCGCCCAGCCAGCGGGCATTGACATAATATTGCGCGGAGCGGCGCGCCGCGTCGGCGATCGGCTCGGACGCCTGACGCTTGGTGCCGACGAACAGCACGCGGCCACCGCCGGCGACCGCCTCGCCCACGGCCAGCAATGCCTGATGCAGCAGCGGGACCGTCTGCGAGAGATCGATGATGTGGATGTTGTTGCGAACGCCGTAGATATAGCGTTCCATTTTCGGGTTCCAGCGATGGGTCTGGTGACCGAAATGGACACCAGCCTCCAAGAGCTGACGCATGGTGAAATCGGGCAGCGCCATGGCCGCGTTCCTTTCGTTTCCGGTTTTGCCTCCGCGACGAGAGCCGGCCAGGCCGGCACCGGAGGTCTTCGGCTATCGCCGATCGACCGAACCGTCGCGTGTGGAATAGCGCGTGCCTATACACGGACTTAGCCGGGCAGACAAGCCCGTGTCAGCCGGCGCGCCAATCTCCGGTTGCAGGTCGATCCATACCCAGAATTGGGGCGAAACAGCGGCGGCGTGGTGCAATCACACCGACTGCGCCGATCCGCGTCGCTTGGCTATCCGGCTTCGACGCTTGAGACGCCGGCGATTGCTTTGATCGCACCGCTGATCTGCGGCGTGATCGCATAACCGCCGGGCAGGCGCACCTCGATATCGCGGCGCGGCGCGTCGAGCTGGATGACAAGGCTGACCGAGCCACTGCCCGTCTCGCTCAACCGCCGGGCAATACTCTCCAGCGGTCCTGCATCGTCGAGGAAAATGCGAATCGACTCCGCCCTGGCCGATGGCGCGCCATCGAGCAGTTCGCAACTGCTCAGGGTCAGTCGCAAATCGCCATTGCGCATCTCGCCTTCAACACCCGCGATGATCCGCTGACCAACGGCCAGTACGTCCGCATGGGCGGCGAGCAGCTCGGAAAACACGAAGATCTCGAACTGGCCCGTAGGATCGGACAGCGTGACGATGGCATAGCGGTTGCCCCGCCGGCCGCGCTTGTCCTGCCGGCTGGTCACGACGCCGGCGATCCGATCGACGGTCGTGCCGCGCGCGGCCAGCGCCTTGAATGCGGCGTAAGACTTGACGCCCGCGCGTTTCAGCGCATCGCCATAATCGTCGAGCGGGTGCCCGGAGAGGAAAAAGCCAACGGCCTCGAATTCCCGGTTCAGCCGGTCGGCCGGCATCCAGGGGTCGGTGTCGGGCAAGGCGAAGACATCGTCGCCGGGATCGGAAAACAATTCGTCCTGGCCAAGCGCCCGATTTTCGCTGGCGCGCGCCGCGCGTCCCAAGACATGGTCGGCAGCCGCATGAACGGCCGCACGATTTGGGTTCAGTCGGTCGAAGGCACCAGCCGCCGCTAGGCTCTCAAGCGCCCGTCGGTTAAGTTGTTTGGGATCGACACGCTTGGAAAAGCTGCGCAGGTCCTTAAACGGCCCATCGGCGCGCACCGCGACAAGGTGCTCGATCGCTGGCCGGCCGACATTCTTCAGGCCCACCAGGGCATAGTCGATCACACCGTCACGCACACCGAACCCCGTCCCGCCGGCATTGATGTCGGGCGGCCGGATCTCAATGTCGCGGGCCCGGGCGTCGCGATAGAGCTCAGACAACTTGTCGGTATTGGCGAGATCGAGCGTCATGGAGGCTGCGAAGAACTCGACCGGGTAGTTGGCTTTCAGATAAGCGGTCTGATAGGCGACCAGCGCATAGGCCGCCGCGTGCGATTTGTTGAAGCCATAATCGGCGAACCGGGCGACCAGTTCGAAAATGTGCTGAGCTTGCGCCTTGTCGATGCCGCCCGCGACCGCGCCGTCGACGAAACGGGCGCGCTGCTGATCCATTTCGGAGCGGATCTTCTTGCCCATGGCACGGCGCAAGAGATCGGCGTCGCCCAGTGAGTAGTCGGACAGGACCCTGGCGATTTCCATCACCTGTTCCTGATAGATAATGACGCCGTAGGTCTCCTTCAGGATCGGTTCCAATTTGGGGTGGAGATAGTCCGGAACCTCGCGACCCGCCTTCCGGGCACCGTAAGTCGGGATATTGTCCATGGGCCCCGGACGGTAGAGCGCGACCAGCGCGATCACGTCTTCGAAGCGATCCGGCTCGATCAGGCGCAGCGCGTCGCGCATGCCCGCACTTTCCAACTGGAAGATACCCACCGTGTCGGCGTCGGCAATCAGCCGGTAGGTCTTTTCGTCGTCAAGCGGCAAGGTCAGCGGATCGATCTCGATCCCGCGCTCCTTGAGCAGCGCAACGGTGTTTTCGATCACCGTCAGCGTTTTCAGGCCCAGGAAGTCGAACTTCACCAGGCCGGCATTCTCGACCCATTTCATGTTGTACTGGGTGACCGGCATGTCGGAGCGCGGATCGCGAAACAGCGGCACCAATCGGTCGAGCGGTCGGTCACCGATGACGATGCCGGCCGCGTGGGTCGAAGGATGGCGATAAAGCCCCTCCAGCTTGACCGCGGTGTCCAAAAGTTGTGCGACAAGGGGATCCTCGTCGCGCGCGGCCTGGAGTTCGGGCTCGCTGTCAAGGGCATCGGCGAGCGAGACCGGGTTCGACGGATTGAACGGCACCAGCTTGCAGAGCGCGTCGACCCGCCCATAGGACATTTGATAGACGCGCCCGATGTCGCGGATGACGGCGCGCGCCTGTAGCGTTCCAAATGTGATGATCTGCGCCACCTGATCGGTGCCGTATTTCTCCTGGACGTAGCGGATCACCTCGTCGCGCCGCTCGGGACAAAAGTCGATGTCGAAGTCCGGCATCGACACGCGTTCGGGATTGAGGAAGCGCTCAAACAGAAGGCCGAAGCGGATTGGATCGAGATCGGTGATCGATAGCGCCCAGGCGACGACTGAGCCGGCGCCGGATCCGCGCCCCGGACCGACCGGGATGTCGCGGTCCTTGGCCCAGCGGATGAAGTCCGAGACGATCAGGAAGTAGCCCGAATAGTTCATCCGCTGGATGACTTCCACCTCATAGGCAAGCCGTTCCTCATAGTCGGCCGGCGTCGCGCCGTCGGGCAGCGTCACGGATTGGAGGCGCGCGGCCAGCCCGGCCTTGGCCTGGTCGACAAGGAGCCGGTTTTCCGACTCGATCGACCCGTCGCTGGCGAACCGCGGCAGGATCGGCGCCCGCGTCACGGGCCGCGAATGACAGCGCCGGGCAATCTCCACCGTCGAGGCCACGGCCTCCGGCAGATCGGCGAAAAGCGCGACCATCTCGTCCGGCGACCGCAGCCGGTGGTTCGGCGTCAGGCGCGCCCGGTCGCCGTCCGACATCACCGTGCCGGCCGACAGACACATCAGCGCATCGTGGGCATCGAAATCGTCGGCCTCGGCGAAATAGGCGGTGTTGGTCGCAACCAGCGGAATGCCGCCGGTATAGGCGAATTCGGCGAGCGCGGCCTCGACCTCCGCCTCGTCGGGCCGGCCATAGCGTTGAAGCTCAACATAAAGGCCGTCGCCCGCAAGTTCGCGCAGCGTCTCGAACCGCTCACGGGCAACATCCGGTCGGCCATCGCGGATCGCTCGGTCGAGATAGCCGCCCTCGCCACCCGTCAACACGATCAGGCCGTCGGCGCCCTCGCCGAGCCAGCTCAGATCGATCGCCGGCGCCTCGTCGACGGGCGGCGACAGGAAGGCGCGGCTCGCCAGTCGCATCAGGGTCTGATAGCCGTCCTCGGACCGGGCGTAGATGACGATGGATCCGTCAGTCGCACCCTCGGACCGGCTCTGCGCGCTGTCCGCAGATTCGGCCACGGGCAGCGCAACGCCGATGATCGGCTGAACGCCGATCCCGGCCATGGCTTCGGAAAACTCCAGGGCGCCGAACATATTGCCCTTGTCGGCAAGCCCGAAGGCCGGCATCCCCTGTGCCTCGACCAGCCCGGCCAGGCGCTTGACGGTCAGCGCGCCTTCAAGCAGCGAATAGGCGGAAAGCCCGCGCAAATGGATGAATGGCGGATCGGCCACGCCCGGCCTCCAGTACCCGGTCTTCAATGTCCGGCGATGGCACGGCCGTCTAAGCGGTCAGGCCGGTCACCATCATCACCATGGCGAAGAAGGATGCCATGGCGCAAGCCGCTGCCGCGTCCTTGATGAGAAGTTTCAACATGAACCTGCCCTTCCTGTCTGTGGAGTTTATATGTTCATGTTTTGTTCTTTTTGTCAATCTGCGTCTGAAACTGGCAACGGTTCAGTTTGATTCGATGTCAGAACGCCTTTTCCAAACCCGCCTGTTTCAGCGTCTCATTCGCTGTATGGCGTGACTTGATTTTGCCATCGACGGTGAAATGTCGGCCATTGACCGGACTGCGCCAAATTTCATGGTCGCCGCGACCTTGACGAACGAATTCACACTCGTGATGTCTCAGAATGCGTTTAACGTCAGAGGTGTAATTTGCCACAATCTAGTAGCAAGGGTTTGGGATTCGTCCAACCTGCGATGCCATCACATGGTAGGGAATGTCCGAAATCGACTCGTCGATCTCCAGACCATTCAGTTCCATAAGATCGCAGAGCGCGCCGGGAATTTTTTTCATCAGAGACTCGAACGTCGGAGCCTCCAATGCGAGCCCATTAATGTCTGTGCTCGTGGCGACCCAAACGTTGGCGTCATCATCCCAATCGGCGCGCACGATAATGGTGGCGTGCTTCATACGATGAGTTGCCCCTTGTTCAACTGTGCGGAATTCCTCCGCGTTTTCCTCGCACAGAATATAGGGGCTGAAAAGTGAATTTTCAGTACTACGCTAGAATGTGCTCGCATCGCACAGCCGATCATCGATCCCAATCTTACATCACCGGCGAGATGCGAAACATGATGTGTTGCCGGACAACGTCATGGTAGATCATGAAAATCGCTAGGGCATAGCGCTTGTGTCGGTGGAGGCTGCGTTCACCTCAAGACATTGAGGATCACCGGTGCGTGCGTGCATCTTCACTCCAACCCAAACAGCGCCACCGGGTCGGCAACTCCCTTCAGGGTATGTTCGCCGCACGGGCGATAGGCCCGGTCGGACTGCGCGACGATGTCGCCGGTGACCAGAACCGGTTCGCCAAGCTCCCGGCACTGCCCCTCCACGCGGCTGACCAGATTGACCGACGGACCGATCACCGTGAAGTCGAGCCGGGTCTCGGCCCCAATATTGCCGTAGAAGACATCGCCCAGGTGAAGGCCGACCCCGAAATCGAGATCGCTTGGCCAATCGGGATGCGCGCGGGCTGCCAACGTAGCTGCAACAGCGCTCTCCGCTTGCGCGACGGCCCTGCGCGCATCGTCGCCCACGGGAAACACCGCCAATACCGCGTCGCCGATGAACTTCAAAACCTCGCCTCCAGCCTCGGTGACGGCGCCGGTGACGGTGGCGAAATAGCGGTTGAGCCGATCCATCAGAGCCTCGCGCGGCAGGGAACCGGCAAGCGTCGTGAAGCCACGCAGGTCGCTCATCCAGATGACGGCGCGAATGGTGTCGCCGTCGCCGAGCGCGATCTGGCCGTCAAGCACCCGCGCCCCGGCGCGTGCGCCGACATAGGTGTCCATCAGCGTTTGCGCCAGGCGGCGTTGCACATAGGCCTCCAGCACCGTTGCCACCGCCGGCAGGAGGCTCGCCATCAACGCGATATCGGCGTCGGCAAAGCCGCCGGCAGTCTTGGTTTGCGCGGTCAGCGTTTTGAATGCCCCATCGGAAAAGGGTAACGGGAATGACAGATAATGAACGAACCCGGCTTCGACCAGTTCGGGACCGATCTCGAAGCGATCGGCGGCGCCAGGTTCCGTTAGCCGCCAATCCACCTTCTCGCCGCTTGAATAGACCGGATAGACAGGGCTATTGCGCAGGCGTTCAAGGCCCCTTTCGTCCCACTTCACCCAGTCGACGATGATGCCCTTTTCCGAATCCCAGATCGCGAAGGCGGATTGGGCGACCGGATGCAAAAGCGGTGACCCAATCGTCGCCCGATCAACGGGCAGGCCAACCGACCGTAAAACCTCGCAATAGCCGGAGATGAAGGCACCAAGGTCGGACGCGCGTCGCCCGTCGGTCAGGACCCAGTTGGAGAGGTCGCGGAACGGGTCGTCGCTCATCGCTGGATCCTAAACCGCGACGACCGCGCCGTTGTCGAGCGTCACGCTTCGGTCCATGACCGATGCCATGTCGAGGTTATGTGTGGCTACCAATGCGGCAAGCCCGGTTTCAGACACGATCCGCCGCAGAACCGTGAAGACGGCATCGGCGGTCCCCGGATCGAGATTGCCCGTCGGCTCATCGGCCAGAAGCAGCAGCGGCGCGTTCGCCAGAGCGCGCGCAATCGCCACCCGTTGCTGTTCGCCGCCGGAAAGTTGTGCGGGCCGATGGGTCTCCCGGTCGGCCAGTCCGACCATGGCGATCAACTCACGCGCGCGCTCCTGCGCCGTCGCGTAATCCAGACCGGCAACGCGCTGCGGAATGATGATGTTCTCCAGCGCGGTGAACTCAGGCAGCAAGTAGTGAAACTGATAGACGAAGCCGATGGCATGGCGCCTCAACCGGGTTCGCAATTTCTCACCACCGCCATAGCCCGACACACCGCCGACTTCGACGGCACCTTGATCGGGCTTGTCGAGAAGACCCGCGACGTGCAGCAGCGTCGACTTGCCAGCGCCCGACGGACCGACCAACGCGACCATCTCGCCGGGCGAGATCTTCAGGTTCGCGCCAATCAGCACTTCGATCCGGCGCCCCGCGTCGACATAGCTTTTCGACACATCGGTCAGGTTAAGGGCCGCCGTCCCACCGATCATCCGCTATTCGCCCCTCAGCGCCTCGACCGGATCAAGTTGCGCCGCCCGCCAAGCCGGATAGAGCGTCGCGATGAAAGACAGGAACAGCGCCATGGCAACGACCGCGAATACCTCGCTCGGGTCCATCTCGGCTGGCAACTGGGTCAGATAGTAGACCTCAGGCGAGAACAGCTCCGTGCCGGTCAATGCCGATATCCACTGCCGGATGGTCTCGATATTGGCGCAAACCAGAGTGCCAAGGGCCAAGCCGACCATTGTGCCGGCGACGCCGATACTGGCACCGGCGATGAAGAAAATACGCAGCACCGCATATCGGTCCGTGCCCATGGTTCGCAAAATAGCGATGTCCGCCGTCTTGTCGCGTACCAGGGTGATCAGGCCCGAGATGATGTTGAGCGCGGCGATCAGAATGATCAGCGTCAGGATCAAAAACATGACGTTGCGCTCGACCTGGAGCGTGTTGAAGAAAGTCGCGTTGCGGCGCCGCCAATCGGTCGTGTAGATTTGTCGCTCGGCGGCCGTCTCGATCTTCGCCAACACGGGATCGATCTCTTCCGGGTCTTCGATGAAAATCTCAATCGCATTCACTGTGCCGTCGAGGCCCAGATAGCTTTGCGCCTGTTCGAGCGGCATGAAGGCGAAGGTGGAGTCGTACTCCGCCATCCCCATCTCAAAGATTCCGGTGACGGGATAGGCGCGCACGCGCGGCGTAACGCCGAAGGGCGTGACCTCGCCACGCGGCTGCAGCAGCGTTACACGATCGCCGATCCTCACGCCCAGGTTCTGGGCAAGCCGCAAGCCGATCAGCAGCCCCTCGCCGCCCATGAAGGACACCAGCGACCCTTGGCGCAACGTGTCGGCAACGGATTCAATCGCCTCAATGTCGTCCGGTCGAATGCCGCGCAACAGAACGCCCGCCGCCGCCCCGGCACCTGACGCCATCACCTGCGATTCCGCCAGAGGCACCGCGCGCACCACGTCGGGCAGCGCGTTCAGCCGCGCAGCGACCTCGGCATAATCGGTGAACGCGGTGTCGGCGGGATAAATGATGACGTGGCCGTTGATCCCCAGGATCTTGTCGAGCAGCTCTTGGCGGAATCCGTTCATCACCGCCATGACGATGATCAGCGTCGCGACGCCGAGCGTGATGCCAATCACCGAAATCCAGGTGATGACGGAGACGAAACGCTCGCTGCGCCGTGCCGTCACAAACCGGCGCGCCATCATCCATTCGAACCGGGAAAACGGCCCAGCGCCGGCCTCCAGCGTCTTGCGGTCGATCAGCGGCGTGGTGGCTTCCATAAGGGGTGCCCTAGCCTCCCGTCAGCCGCGCCAGCGCGCTTTCCAGGCTGAGTGTTTCGCGCTCGCCGGTTTGACGGCGCTTCAACTCGACCTGGCCGTCCTGAAGACCCCGCGGCCCGACGATCAATTGCCACGGCAAACCGATCAAATCATTGGTCGCGAACTTGGCGCCAGCGCGCTCATCGCGGTCGTCATAGAGCACGTCCTTGCCGGCGCCCTCCAGCGCTTCGTAAAGCGAAATACACGCTTCGTCGGTCTCCGGCGCTCCGGACTTCAGGTTGATGAGGCCGACGTCGAACGGCGCCGCCGCGTCAGGCCAGATGATCCCGTCGTCGTCGTGGCTCGCCTCGATGATCGCTGCGACCAGACGTGTCGGACCGATGCCATAGGACCCCATATGAACCGCATGATCCTGTCCGTCCGGACCGGCGACAAACGCCTTCATCGGCTCGGAATATTTGGTCCCGAAATAGAAGATGTGGCCAACCTCGATGCCCCGCGCCTCGACCCGCAGGTCCTCCGGCACCTCTGCCTCGAACGTGGCCTGGTCGTGCATCTCCTCAGTTGCCGCATAGCGTGAGGTAAACGCTTCGATGACCGACGTCAGATCGGACTCGTAGTCGACCTTTTCGTCGGGCACCCGCTCGCTCAAGATATCCTTATGGCAAAAGACCTGACTCTCGCCCGTCGACGCCAGGATGATGAACTCGTGGCTCATATCGCCGCCGATGGGGCCGCTTTCCGCCCGCATCGGGATCGCCGTCAGACCAAGGCGCGTGAACGTGCGCAGATAAGCCACGAACATCCGATTGTAGGAGTGCCGCGCACCTTCCTTGTCGAGGTCGAAGGAGTAAGCATCCTTCATCAGGAATTCGCGCGACCGCATGACGCCGAAACGCGGCCGCACTTCATCACGGAACTTCCATTGGATGTGGTAGAGATTGAGCGGCAAATCCTTGTAAGACCGCACCGAGGCCCGGAAGATCTCCGTGATCATTTCCTCGTTCGTCGGCCCAAACAGCATGGCCCGATCGTGCCGGTCGCGGATGCGCAGCATCTCGCGGCCGTAATCGTTGTAGCGGCCGCTTTCGACCCAGAGGTCGGCGGGCTGGATCGTCGGCATCATCAGCTCAATTGCGCCCGCCCGGTTCTGCTCCTGGCGCACGATCTCCGACACCTTGTCCAAAGCCCGCTTGCCGAGCGGCAGCCAGGCGTAGATGCCGGCCGACTCTTGGCGGATCATGCCGGCACGCAGCATTAAGCGGTGCGAGACGATTTCCGCCTCTTTCGGGTCTTCTTTAAGGATCGGCAAGAAGTAACGGGACAGTCGCATCGGCAGTGTCGGCCTCCTCACCGCAGCCTAACCGGAAAACGAGTCGGGCGCGGCACCGCGCTCGCGCTGACATGGCCGATTGGGTGGGAAAACTCAAGCCCCGGCCGTCGGACGGGCTCTCGGAGGTTCATGAATCAACGTTTGCCTAATCAGTGAGCGCATTTTCGACGAGATCAAATTTTCAGCAGATTGTCACATTTAGGTGACAATCGGTCGCACCGGCGTTAAGGTGCCTCCCGTCAAGAAAGGGGTTTCCGCTCATCTCGCGCAGTGTTCTTTGAACGATGCGTAACGCGGGGAACGGAAAGTCTTGGGAGGACACAAAACAGAATAAAAATCATGACCTGACCATATATTGAGCCTCGATCGGACCGCGCGGCGAAAAGCAATAAGACGAGCCGCTGGAGAGATTGATGTTCAATCGGACTGCAAGGCTTTGGCCTTGCTTTTTTTTGTCCGAAGGTCGGTCGTGCCGCCCGAACGCTACTTGGCGATATTATAGTTCGGTAGGAACGGGAACATCTCAAGAGAGATGACGCCGCTTCGGTAGATCCAAAAAAGAACGCCGTAGATAACGGCGGCGACAAGCGTCGTCGCCAAGGCCTTTCGTACCAGAAACGGCCGGCTGGGCGCACTCGGCACCGTGCCCTCGGTGACTGCGCCATCTTCTTCCTGCGTGCGTACACCGAACGGCAGAACGGCGAACAGAACTACCCACCAGATCAGGAAGTAGACGGCAACTGCGCTGATGATGGTCATCGATGCTCCAAGGGCGCGTCAGGCCTGTTCCAGTTCGACCAATGTACCGCAAAAGTCCTTGGGGTGCAGGAACAGGACCGGCTTGCCGTGCGCGCCGATTTTCGGCTCTCCGTCGCCAAGAATATGGGCGCCTTCGGCGACGAGCCTGTCGCGCGCGGCGATGATGTCGTCGACCTCGTAGCACACATGATGGATACCGCCATTGGGGTTACGCTCCAGGAACTTGGCGATCGGAGACCCCTCTCCCAGCGGCTCCAGAAGCTCGATCTTGGTATTCGGCAACTCGATGAAAACCGTCGAGACGCCGTGATCGGGTTGCGCCACCTTATCCGAAACGTGCGCGCCCAAAAGGTCGCGATAGACGGCGGCGCCCGCCTCCATGTCGGGTACCGCGATCGCTACATGGTTGAGTCGTCCGAGCATGTCATGTCTCCTTGTCAGATCACCGCGACGTGGACGTCACAGAGCGGCCGTTTGCCCCAAAGCGCACGCACGCCCCCGATGACTGCCCTGCGGATTGCTTCGGCCACCAAGTCTGGATCGCGCAAACGCGCTCTGGGCGTGCCGTCGATCACGCCCTCGGCCGCAGCAATCGCCGCATCGACATAGTCGCCGCCATCACCTGGCTCGCCAGGCAGACCAACAACCGAGACCTCGGGGCCATCGATCACGCCGCCTTTGCCATCCATGGTGATCGAAACGAAGACGATGCCGTTGTCCGCAAGACGACGCCGCTCCTTTAACCCCGTATCCGTCGTCGGCACGATCACGTCGCCATCGATATACCACCGGCCGTTCGGCAAATCGTCGACGATCGCTAGCGGGTCGCCGTCGAGCGCCACCAGATCGCCATTGAACACCGTCACCACATTGGGCACGCCGCAGTCGCGGGCCAGATCGGAATGCGCGACCATATGGCGCGCCTCGCCATGCACCGGAATGGCGATCTTCGGCTTTAGACAGCTGTAAACGGTGCGCAGTTCATCGCGGCGCGGATGGCCGGATACGTGGACCAGGCCGTGGCTATCGGTCATCACGCGGATACCGGCACGAACCAGGCGATTTTGAACGAGGCCCACCGCGCGCTCGTTGCCTGGAATGGTCCGAGACGAGAAAATCACCAGATCGCCGGCATTCAGCGCGATCCGCGGGTGATCGTCGCGCGCGATCCGCGCCATTGCCGCGCGGGGCTCGCCCTGGCTGCCGGTGCACAGCAAAAGCACCTTGTCGCGCGGGAAATGGCCGAAATCGTCCTCGCTGCGAAAGACATAGCCGTCGTCAAGATATCCCGTGTCGCGGGCTACGCCGATGATCCGGTGCATCGCGCGCCCGACGGCGACCACTTCTCGGTCCGCCGCGCGCGCCGCGTCCGCGACCGACTTCAGCCGCGCCAGATTTGACGCAAAGATAGTGACTGCAACCCGGCGGGTTTCGCCGGCGATGATGTCATGCAGCGATTGGCGTACCTCGCCTTCGCTGGGGCTTGTCCCATCCCGCATCGCGTTGGTGGAATCGCATATGAAGGCGAGCACACCGGCATCGCCCAACTCAGTAAAGCGGTCGAGATCGGTGGGCGCGCCGATAACGGGATCGGGATCAAGCTTCCAATCGCCCGAGTGCACGACCAATCCCGCCGGCGCTTTCCACACCACGGCATTCGGTTCGGGAATCGAGTGAGCGACGCTGACCAATTCAAGGTCGAAGGCGCCGACCGAGAATGTGCTGGAAAGCGGCACCTCCGTGATCTTCATCTCATCCGCGCCGCCGTTTTCGGCCCGCTTGGCCTCAAGCAGTCCGGCGGTGAACGGCGTCGCGTAGACCGGAACCCGCAAGCGCGGCCACAGCGCCAAAACCGCGCCGAAATGGTCTTCATGCGCGTGTGTTAGCAGGATGCCATCGATATTGCCCCTTTCCGACTCCAAGAACGAGACGTCCGGCACGATCAGATCGATGCCCGGCAGCGAGTCATCCGCGAAGGTGACGCCCATGTCGACGATCAACCAGCGCCGGTCGGACGGAGGCCCTAGACCATAGAGATAAAGATTCATGCCGATTTCACCGGCGCCGCCCAGCGCCGCGAACACGACCGTGCCGTCTTGTTTTGTCATTATCCGTCTTTCGTCAAACCGCCGTCGCCTCGTGGGCGGCAAAGAACACATCGCCGGCTGAAACCATGCGCCGAGCGCCACTGTCGAGCCGCGCGATCAAAGCACCATCCGGGGCAATCCCATCGAAAACCGCATCGAAAGTTTCACCGGATAAACGCACCGTAATCGGCTCCCCTAAACCAGTTGCCTTTTGCAGCCACGGGCCGCGCACACCAGCAAAACCTGAGGTTGCCCACAGTGTCAGCCAGTGGCGCATCGCCGTATCGAGGCGATCGAAGACAATATCGAGGTCGTCATTAAGGCCGAGAGCGCGCAGCGACGTCACGCGCCGTTTGGAGATGTCGGGCGCCGTCGCACAATTGATGCCACAGCCAATAACGGCGCAAAGGCCAATACCGCCGATGGTCGTCGACTCCAGCAAAATGCCGGAAATCTTGGCCCCGTCGCACAAAACATCGTTCGGCCACTTTAAGCTCAGTGGCACAGCCGCGTCGGCTTCGTCGATCAATGCGGCAAGCAAGTCGTGCACGGCAAGCGACGCGACAAACGCGAGTGTTGCCACCTCGGCGACGGGCCGCTCGGTCGCCCAGGCGATGCTGGCGTAAAGGTTGCCCGGCGGCGATATCCAGCCATGCCCGCCGCGACCGCGACCGGCACGCTGTTCAGCAGCGGTGATCCAGAACGGCGGTGGCGTTCCCTCCCGTAGCCGCTGTGTGGCCTCGGCATTGGTCGACCCGACCGATGGCAGATGAAACCGCAGGATGTGGGAGTAAAGGCTGGCGTCAGACAACGGAGCAGCGGCTAGAACAACGCATCGGCAGCCGCTTGCGCGGCGGTCACCAAGGGTCCGGGCCAGGCGACGAAGACGATAACAAAGGCGGCGCTGACACCGAGCACGATGGCCAAGGAGCTTGGCATCGGATCAAGCACGCCGTCGGGATCATCGAAGAACATGATCTTGATGATGCGCAGATAGTAATAGGCACCCACGACACTCGCCAGAACACCGAGCACCGCGAGCGTCACCAAGCCCGCCTCGATCGCCGCCAGGAAGACGTAGAACTTGGCGAAAAAGCCGGCAAGTGGCGGGATGCCGGCCAGCGAAAACAAGAGCGCGGCCAACAAGACCGCCATCATACGGTCGGTCTGCGCCAGGCCGGCAAGATCGGCGATTTCCTCAACCGGCTCACCGTCGCGCCGCATCGCTAAGATGCAGGCGAAGGCGCCGAGCGACATGATCATGTAAATGGTCATGTAAATGACGAGGCCCTTGATACCGCCGGCGGTACCGGCCGCAAGGCCGACGAGAGCAAAGCCCATATGACCGATGGAGGAATAGGCCATGAGGCGTTTGATATTGTTTTGGCCAATCGCCGCAAAGGCACCGAGGATCATGGATGCGATCGCGATGAAAACGACAACCTGCTGCCACTGATCGGTAGCACCGGGGAAGCCAGCGACCAGTGCGCGGGCAAACATGGCCATGGCCGCGACCTTGGGCGCGGCGGCGAAGAACGCCGTAACCGGCGTCGGTGCGCCCTCGTAAACATCGGGCGTCCACATATGGAACGGTACGGCGGAGATCTTGAAGGCCAATCCAGCCATTAGGAACACGAGGCCGAACAACAGGCCCAGCGAAACGCCCTGGCTCGCGACCGACGCCGCGATGTCGGGGAACTGGGTCGATCCGGTAAAGCCGTAGATCAGCGAGCAGCCGTAAAGCAGTATGCCGGACGAGAGCGCGCCCAAAACGAAATACTTCAAACCCGCTTCCGTCGAACGCAAGGAATCGCGTTGCAGCGCAGCAGCCACGTAGAGCGACAGGCTCTGCATTTCGATGCCCAGATAAAGCGCGATCAGGCCATTGGCCGAGATCATCATCATCATGCCGAGCGTCGCCAACACCACCAAGACGCCGAACTCGAAGCGATGGAACTGTTCGGCGGCCAGCCAATGCCGCGCCATGATCAGCGTTACGGCCGACCCGATCAGCGTGATGATCTTCAAGAAGCGCGCAAAGTCGTCGACGATGAAGGCACCGTTGAATGTCACCTGCTCGCCTTGCGGGCCGAACAGGATGACGATGGCCGCGATCGCAAACAAAAGGACCGCCGACAGGCTGATGGTGTCGGCGGAATCGTTGCCGCGGAACACGCCGAACATGAGAAGCACCATGGCACCGAGCGCCAGGATGATCTCCGGCAGCGCCGGCATCAGATTGGGAACAGCAGCCATCTCCATCGCGCGGCCCCTACTTCAGTGCCAGCGTCGCCGTGGACGCTTCATGGGCGGCAAGCGCCGCCTCATATTGTTCGACGAGAGCCTGAACCGAGGCCGCCGTCACATCGAAAATCGGCATCGGGAAGAAGCCGAACAGGATGGTGAGCACAACCAAAGGCGCCAGGCAGATGATCTCGCGTCGATTGAGATCGAGGATCGACTTCAGACTTTCCTTTTCAAGTGCGCCGAAGATAACCCGGCGATAAAGGAACAGCGCATATCCGGCGGATAGTATGACGCCGGCTGTTGCCACGAAGGCTACCCAGGTGTTGACCCGGAAAGCGCCGACAAGCGTCAGGAACTCGCCGACGAAGCCGCTGGTGCCCGGCAACCCGACATTTGCGAGCGTGAACACCATGAAGGCAGCGGCATAAAGCGGCATGCGCGCCACCAACCCGCCATAGGCGGCAATCTCACGGCTATGGATGCGGTCGTAGACGACGCCGACACAGAGGAAGAGCGCGCCGGAAACAATGCCATGCGACAGCATCTGGAAAATGCCGCCCTGCATCCCCTGCATCGTGCCGGTGAAAATGCCCATCGTCACAAAGCCCATATGCGCAACGGACGAATAGGCGATCAGCTTCTTCATGTCGGTCTGAACGAGCGCGACCAGCGACGTGTAGGTAATCGCCACCACCGACAGGACGAAGACCATGGGCGCGAACAGATCGGAGGCCACCGGGAACATGGGGATCGAGAAGCGCAGGAAGCCGTAACCGCCCATCTTCAACAGGATCGCCGCCAAGATCACCGAGCCGGCCGTCGGCGCCTCGACGTGGGCGTCCGGCAGCCAGGTGTGGACAGGCCACATCGGCATCTTCACCGCGAAGGACGCAAAGAAGGCCAGCCACAGCCAGGTTTGCAGTTCGGGCGCGAAACCGAAGGTCAAAAGCGTCTCGATGTCGGTCGTGCCGGCCTGCCAGTACATCGCCATCATGGCGAGCAGCATCAAGACCGAGCCGAGCAGCGTGTAGAGGAAAAATTTGAAGGTCGCGTAGACCCGCCGCGGCCCGCCCCACACCCCGATGATGATGAACATCGGAATAAGCCCGCCCTCGAAGAAGAGGTAGAAGAGCACCAGATCGAGAGCGCAGAACACACCGATCATCAGCGTTTCCAAGAGCAGAAACGCGATCATGTATTCCTTCACCCGCGTGGTGATCGACGTCCAGCTTGCCAGGATGCAGGCGGGCATGAGGAAGGTCGTCAAGATCACGAACAAGAGCGAGATACCGTCGACACCCATCTTGTATTGGATGGCGCCGCCCAACCAGGGCCGCTCCTCGACGAACTGGAAGTCCGGTGTCGACGGATCGAAACCGATCCACACAACCAGCGACAGAAGGAAGGTAATGATCGTGGTCCAAAGCGCCACGGCGCGGGCGTTGCGCGCACCGATATCGTCGTCGCCGCGCGAAATCGCGATGATCAGCGCGCCGAACAGCGGCAGGAAGGTAACGGCGGAAAGGATCGGCCAGGCGGTCATCACTGAACGCCCCCGGCGAACATGTACCAGGTCACAAACAGCGCAATGCCGATCAACATGGCGAACGCGTAGTGGTAAACATAGCCGGACTGAAGTTTGACGATGCGCCCGGTTGCCTGAAGCACCCGCGCTGCGACGCCGTCCGGTCCAAGCCCGTCGATCAAACGCCCATCGCCCCACTTCCAAAAGACGCGGCCAATCGCGAACGCCGGCTTAACGATGATGACGTCATAAAGCTCGTCGAAATACCACTTGTTGAGCAGGAAATCGTAGAGGGGCTTATTGCGCTCGGCGATGCGGGCGGGCGTTGCCGGCGAGACGATGTAGCAGTAGTAGGCAGCGCCAAGCCCGGTCAGCATCATCACCGTCGGCGACCACTTCACCCAATAGGGCACCTCGTGGAACTCGTGCATGATGTGGTTGTCTTCGTGGGCGAAAAGGCTGGCACCCCAGAATTCGGCCCAATGATGGCCGATAAACTGGCCGCCGAAGACGAAGCCCGCGCATACCGCGCCGAGCGCCAGAATATAGAGCGGGATCAGCATCACATTGGGCGATTCATGGGCATGGCTCATGACGTCGGCCGAGGCGCGCGAGCGACCGTGAAAGGTCATGAACATCAAGCGCCAGGAATAAAACGAGGTGAAGAGCGCCGCGATCACCGTCATCATGAAGGCAAGCACCGCGATCTGACCGTGACCGGCAAATGCTGCCTCGACCACGGCATCCTTCGAGTGGAACCCGGCAAACCCGATAAGCCCGGGAATGCCCACACCGGTCAGCGCCAGCGTGCCGATGAGCATCATTGCCCACGTCTTAGGGATAACGGTGCGCAGCCCACCCATGTGGCGCATGTCTTGCTCGTCGGACATGGCATGGATCACCGAGCCGGCGCCGAGGAACAACAGCGCCTTGAAGAAGGCGTGGGTGAACAGGTGGAACATGCCGATCGCATAGGCGCCCACCCCCATGGCGACGAACATGTAGCCGAGTTGCGAACACGTCGAATAGGCGATCACCCGCTTGATGTCGTTCTGGACGAGACCGACGGTGGCGGCAAAGAACGCCGTGATCGCGCCGAAGAACAGGACAGTCGCCTGCGCCACCGGTGCTAGCTCGTAGAGCGGCGACATGCGCGCCACCAGGAACACGCCGGCCGTCACCATCGTCGCAGCGTGGATCAGGGCTGAAACCGGCGTCGGGCCCTCCATCGCGTCCGGCAGCCAGGTGTGGAGCAGGAACTGCGCCGACTTGCCCATCGCCCCCATGAAGAGCAGCAGGCAGATCGTCGTCATCGCGTCCACTTCCCAGCTCAGGAAAGTGAAGGTCTGACCGTCGACATCCGCCGCATTGGCGAAGATCACATCGAAGTTGATCGAGCCGAACATGAAGAAGACGGCCATGATGCCGAGCGCGAAGCCGAAGTCGCCGACCCGGTTGACCACGAACGCCTTGATCGCCGCAGCGTTCGCCGAGGGCCGCTTGTACCAAAAGCCGATCAGCAGATAGGAGGCGAGCCCGACGCCCTCCCAGCCGAAGAACATCTGGAGCAAATTGTCGCTGGTTACCAGCATCAGCATGGCGAAGGTAAAGAGCGACAGGTAGGCGAAGAAACGCGGCCGATGCGGATCATGGTGCATGTAGCCGATGGAATAAATGTGGACGAGCGCCGAGACCGTCGTCACCACCACCAGCATCACCGAGGTCAACGTGTCGATGCGAAATGCCCAGTCGACGGCGAAGCTGCCGGATTCAATCCAGGCGGCAACCGGAAGGCTTTGCGGTGGCGCGTGGCCATAGCCGACCTGGAACAACGATATCCAGGACAAAAGCGCGGCGATCACCAGAAACGTACAGGTGACGTATTCCGACATCTTGGCGCCGATAATGCGGCCGAACAGGCCGGCGATGATGGCACCGAGAAGGGGTAGGAAGACGATCGCCGAGTACATCCCCTACCCCTTCATCATGTTGACGTCTTCGACCGCGATCGAACCGCGATTGCGGAAGAAGGCAACGACAATGGCGAGCCCGATCGCCGCTTCGGCGGCGGCGACCGTTAGGATCAAGAGCGCGAACACCTGACCGACCAAGTCATTCAGGAAGGCTGAGAAGGCAACCATGTTGATGTTGACCGACAACAGGATCAGTTCGATCGACATCAAGATGATGATGATGTTCTTGCGGTTGATGAAGATGCCGAACACGCCGATCGTGAACAGGATGGCCGACAGCGACAGATAGTGGGAGAGACCGACCGCCATGGCTTAGATCCCCTTGCCCGATTCGACCTTGCGGACCTCGATCGCCGTCGCTGGCGTGCGCGCCACCTGATCGGCGATGATCTGACGCTTCACGCCTTCCTTGTGGCGCAGGGTCAAGACGATGGCACCGACCATGGCAACGAGCAGAATCATGCCGGCGGCTTGGAAGAAATAGACATATTCGGTGTAAAGCACCCGACCGAGCGCTTCCGTATTGGTCATTTCCGAGGGATTGGGGATCGGCAGTTTCGGGCTGGCTGTCAGTTCCGGTGCCAGGGTCCAAGCGCCCACCACGATGATCAGTTCGGCCGCCAAGATGAAACCGACAAGCCCGCCGACCGGCAGGTATTGCAAGAAGCCTTCGCGCAATTCCGCGAAGTCGACGTCGAGCATCATGACAACGAAGAGGAAAAGCACGGCGACGGCGCCGACATAGACGACGACAAGGATCATCGCCAGGAACTCGGCGCCCAAGAGAATGAACAGGCCGGCCGAGTTGACGAAGGCAAGGATCAAAAACAACACGGAATAGACAGGATTGCGCGACGCAATGACCATGAACGCCGACGCAACGGTGATCGTTGCGAACAGGTAGAAGAATAGGCCGGCAATCGCCATCGTCAGTTTCGCGCCCCCGTCGCGCCGTCTTCCGCTGCCCTATACGGCCGTTCGCTCCCCGCGTCCATCGCCGTCACCGATAGGGCGCGTCTTTTGCCATGTTGGCAGCGATTTCCCGCTCCCAGCGATCGCCGTTGAGCAGAAGTTTGTCCTTGTCGAAATAGAGTTCCTCGCGTGTCTCCACCGCGAACTCGAAATTCGGTCCCTCGACGATCGCATCAACCGGGCATGCCTCCTGGCAGAAGCCACAATAGATGCATTTGACCATATCGATGTCGTAGCGCGTGGTGCGCCGCGTGCCGTCATTGCGGCGCGGACCGGCTTCGATCGTGATCGCCTGGGCCGGGCAGATCGCTTCGCACAGCTTGCAGGCAATACAGCGCTCCTCGCCGTTCGGATAGCGGCGAAGCGCGTGCTCGCCGCGAAAGCGTGGGCTGGTATAGCCCTTTTCGAAGGGATAGTTGATCGTCGCCTTGGGCTTGAAGAAATAGCGCATGGACAACCAGAAGGCGTCGATGAACTCCTTTAGGAAAATCGAGCGGGCGGCTTGATCGAGGCGCATAACTCTCTCCTCCGCCTATGGGGCCCAGCCGGTGACTTGTAGAACACCGGCAACGATGACGACCATGGCAAGCGACAGCGGCAGGAACACTTTCCAGCCGAGACGCATGAGTTGGTCGTAGCGGTAGCGCGGCACGAACGCCTTGACCATGCCGAACATGAAAAAGACGAGGACAACCTTCAACAGGAACCAGAAGACGCCGGGGATCCAAGTGAACGGCGCGAACTCGAAGGGCGGCAGCCAGCCGCCGAGGAACAGCACCGTCATCAGCGCGCACATCAAGGTGATCGCGACGTATTCGCCGAGCATAAACAGCAGATAGGGCGTGGAGGAATACTCCACCATATAGCCGGCAACCAGCTCCGACTCCGCTTCGGGCAGATCGAAGGGCGGCCGGTTGGTCTCCGCCAATGCCGAGATGAAGAAGATCACGAACATGGGCAAAAGCGGCAGCCAGTACCAGCCGAACATCCCCCAACTTGAGCGCTGAGACTCCACGATATCGGTGAGGTTCAGCGAACCGACACACAACAGCACGGTGATGATAACGAACCCGATCGAGACCTCGTAGGAGACCATTTGGGCCGCCGACCTCAGGGCGCCAAGGAACGGGTATTTCGAGTTCGACGCCCAGCCGCCCATGATCACGCCATAGACGCCAAGCGACGAAATCGCGAACACATAGAGAATGCCGACGTTGATGTCGGCGATCACCCAACCCGCCGCAACCGGCATGACCGCCCATGCGGACAGCGCCAGGATCACGGTCACCAGCGGCGCAAGTAGGAAAATCGCCCGATCGGCCGGCGCTGGAATCACCGGTTCCTTGACCACGAACTTCAAGAAATCCGCGAAAGACTGAAGCAGACCCCAGGGGCCGACCACGTTCGGTCCGCGCCGCAATTGCACAGCCGCCCAGATCTTGCGGTCGAAATAGAGCAGATAGGCAATGATCAACAGCAAAGCGACCATCATGGCCAGGCTCTGGCCGGTGATGATCAGAACTGGCAGGACATAGGTGGAGAAGAAGTCAGCCATCGGTGCCGGTCGCCTCCCCGGTCCTGGCTGCGGCCAGCGCCGAACACTCCGCCATCGTGCGCGAAGCGCGGGCGATCGGATTGGTCAGATGGAAATCCGCAACCGACGAGTGGAAGGGGTCGCTTGCCATTTGACCGCCCGGGCTTGCCAGCGCGGTGATCGTGCCTGGATCGGCAGGTTCGATCGCGTCAAGCCTCATCAAATGCGGATAGTCGGCGTAAACGGCCGCGCGCAATTGCTCGAAGCTATCGAACGGGAGCGGCTTGTCGAGCACGCCCGAGAGCGCCCGCAAGATGGCCCAATCGGCCCGTGCGTCGCCTGGTGGGAACGCCGCGCGCAACGTCGTCTGCGGCCGTCCCTCCGTATTGACGAACGTGCCCGGCTTCTCGGTATAGGCGGCGCCTGGCAGGATGATGTCGGCGGCGTGAGCGCCCCTGTCGCCGTGGGTCCCGATGTAGATGATCGTCGCGTCCGCCGCGCCGCTGAGGTCGTACTCGTCGGCACCGAGCAAAAAGAGCACGTCGACACCGCCCGCTAGCATATCGGCCGTCGTCTTGCCGCCGTCGCCCGGCACAAAGCCGATATCGAGGCCGCCGACCTGCGCCGCATCGGTGTGGAGTACGTTGAAACCATTCCACTCCTCGCCGACGAGACCGTCCGACATCGCGACCTTTGCGGCCGTCGAGAGAACGGCTGCGCCATCAGGGCGATTGAGAGCGCCTTGACCGATGATCATCATGGGCCGCTCGGCGCCCGCCGGCAGGTTGCCCGCAGCCTTCGCGACGGTTTGCGGACCAGCACCCAAGTAGACGTAGTCGTAGGTTAGGTCGGCGTTCTCACCGATGACGGCGATCGGGAAATTGCCCATGCGCCAGCGCTTGCGGATGCGCGCGTTGAGAACCGGCGCCTCCTTGCGCGGATTAGACCCGACGATCATGAGCGCATCGGCGTCCTCGATCCCTTCGATCGTCGAATTGAAAAGAAAACTGGCGCGGCCGTGCGAGGGATGGAGTGGCGAATGTGGCGCCCGAATATCGAGATTAGGCGACCCCAATGCCGCCATCAGCGCCTTTGCGGCATAAAGCTCCTCAACGCTCGCCGTCGGACCGGCAACGATCCCGATGCGATCGGGCGACACGCCTTCAATGGCGGATTTGGCCGCCACAAACGCTTCCTGCCAGCCGGTGGGCGTCAGTTTGCCGTCGAAACGAACATAAGGTTTATCAAGGCGTTGGCTGCGCAGCCCGTCCCAGATGAAGCGGGTCTTGTCGGATATCCACTCCTCGTTCACGGCCTCGTTGACCCGCGGCATGATCCGCATGACTTCGGGTCCGCGCGTGTCAACTCGGATATTCGAGCCGACCGCGTCCATGACGTCGATCGATTCCGTCTTGCGCAGCTCCCAAGGACGGGCGGAAAAGGCGTAGGGCTTCGAGGTCAGCGCGCCGACCGGGCAAAGATCAATGACATTGCCCTGCATCTCGGAGCCCATGGCGCCTTCGAGATAGGTGGTGATCTCCATATCCTCGCCGCGCCCGGTGGCGCCGAGGTCCGGAACGCCGGCAACTTCGGTCGAAAACCGCACACAGCGCGTGCAGTGAATGCATCGCGTCATGATCGTCTTGACCAGCGGCCCAATGTATTTGTCCTCTACCGCGCGCTTGTTTTCCTGGTAGCGCGACGCGTCGACCCCATAGGCCATCGCCTGGTCTTGGAGATCGCATTCGCCGCCTTGATCGCAAATCGGACAGTCGAGCGGATGGTTGATGAGCAAGAACTCCATCACCCCTTCCCGCGCCTTTCGGACCGACGGCGTTTTGGTGTTGATCTTCGGCGGCGTGCCGTCACGATCGGGGCGCAGATCCATGACACCCATGGCACACGACGCGATTGGCTTGGGCGCGCCCTGCCATTCGACCAGACACATGCGGCAATTGCCGGCGATCGACAGGCGTTCATGGAAGCAAAAGCGCGGAATCTCCGCACCCCCCGCTTCGCAGGCCTGAAGCACGGTATAGTGGTCGGGAACCTCGATTTCCGTGCCGTCGACGACCAATTTAGCCATATGTTAAAGCTCGCTTACCATATATATCACGCGCATCGCTGTGTTCGCCATAATGTCACGTTCGGCAAATGATCCCAACCAAACGCGTCGTCTGTCGATCCATTTTCACGCAGCAGTTTCAAACGCTTAGCCGCTTCTGTCAGTGTTGGCTTACTATTCTCCGGAACCCACCACATAGCGAAATGAGGTTCGCCGAGTGCGTCGAACCAAGCTTGCCGTCGATTGTAGAAGCGCTTGTGGACGGTCTGCCACACAAACCGTTCCAGCGCCTCGGCACTTTCCCAAACGCTCATGTTGACGATCGTGTCGGGGTCGCCAAAGAGCGTTCCGGACTCAATCGACGTCGCATTACCCGACTCGTCCTTCAAGCGCCAGACGAAGCCGGGTATCGTTTCGGCGATGGCGTTGACACGCTCAAGATTGTCCATGAACTCCGCCACGCGCGGATCGTCGTGGGGATAGCGCAGACGACCGATGTTGAGCTGTGCGAGGTGCATGGTCACGCAGCCTCCCCGTCCGTTGTCGCCCGATAGGCCGCCAGAAGGTCGGTGACAGCGATGCCGTCGATCGTCATGCCGTCTAATCGGCAATTTGCGATCGCGGCGCCGGCGAGATTGGCGTTGTCGACCCTCAGTCCGGACAGATTGACGTTGTGAACCGTCCAACCGGACATGTTCAGATCGTCAAACGCGCAGCCGGACAGATTGATGTTGTGGTACTTGCCCCCCGACATGTTCACATTCTCATAGCGACAGCCCGAGAGGTTGACGTCGTCGAACGCGGACCCTGAAAGATCGCTCCGCGAGACATCCAAACGGTGCTTTTCGCCGTGAATCTTCATCGCGTTACTCCGCCGCTTCCATGGCGACCGGATCGGAATGCGGATTGGCCGCGTAGTCGTCGATCCGCTTCTCGATCTCGTGGCGGAAGTGCCGGATTAGACCCTGCACAGGCCAGGCCGCCGCATCGCCGAGCGCGCAAATCGTGTGGCCTTCCACCTGATGCGTGACCTCAAGAAGCATGTCGATCTCGCGCTTTTGCGCCCGGCCTTCCGCCATCCGGTTGACCACGCGCCACATCCAGCCCGTGCCTTCACGGCATGGCGTGCACTGACCGCAGCTTTCGTGCTTGTAGAAATAGGAGATACGAGCAATGGCGCGGACAATGTCCGTGGACTTGTCCATCACGATGACCGCCGCCGTGCCAAGACCAGACCGCAGATCACGCAAGGTATCGAAATCCATCGGCAAATCGTTACACACATCCGCCGGCAGGCACGGCACGGACGAGCCGCCGGGAATAACCGCCAGCAAATTATCCCAGCCGCCGCGCACGCCGCCGGCGTGTTTCTCGATCAACTCGCGGAACGGAATCGACATCGCCTCTTCGACATTGCAGCGGCGCTCGACATGCCCGGAAATACAAAAGAGCTTCGTGCCTGTGTTGTTCGGTCGCCCGATTGCCTCGAACCACTCGGCTCCTCGGCGCAGGATTTCCGGCACCACAGCAATGGATTCGACATTGTTGACCGTTGTTGGACAGCCATAGAGCCCGCAATTGGCCGGAAACGGCGGTTTCAGGCGCGGCATGCCCTTCTTGCCTTCCAGGCTTTCGATCAGCGCCGTTTCCTCGCCGCAGATATAGGCGCCGGCGCCATGGCCGATATAGAGGTCGAAATCCCAGCCGGACTTCGCAGCGTTCTTGCCTAGTAGGCCGGCGTCATATGCTTCGTCGATTGCCGCCTGCAGCGCCTCGCGTTCGCGGATATATTCGCCGCGAATATAGATGTAGCCCGCATTCGCCCCCATGGCGAAACCGGCGATCAGGCATCCCTCGATCAAGAGATGCGGGTCGTTGCGCATGATTTCCCGGTCCTTGCAGGTGCCGGGCTCCGATTCATCCGCGTTGACGACCAGATAGTGGGGTCGCCCGTCGGACTCCTTCGGCATGAACGACCACTTCAGTCCAGTCGGAAAACCGGCGCCGCCACGCCCTCGCAGCCCCGATTTCTTCACCCGGTCGATAATCCAATCCCGCCCCTTGCCGATAAACCCGGCGGTCCCGTCCCATTGGCCGCGCGCCCGCGCACCGGCCAAGCCGGCGTCGTGAAGGCCGTAGAGATTTGTAAATATGCGGTCTTGGTCAGCGAGCATATTCGCCCCTTAGTCCTTGCTCGACGGCACGTTGCCTTCGTCGACGCGCTTGGAGAAGTCGGTGTCGCCACCCTCGGCAAGCGTCGTCGCCTGGCCGATCCAGTCCTCGCGATCGATCCGGCCCTTGAATTTGAGATAGCCGTCGATCCAGGCTTTGTTGTCCTCTGTCCAGCGCGCGATTTGGGCAAAGTGGAAGATACCGAGCTCGTTCAATATGCCTTCGATCTTCGGGCCGATGCCGGAGATGCGCTTGAGATCGTCTGCCGTCCCGCCGGCCGGGCCTTCAAGCGCTTCGGGGCGCTCAGCAGCATCGAGCATGGCCGCCTTGTCGTCGGTCTCGTCGGCCACCTCGGGCTTGTCAGCCTTTTCCGGCTCCGGAGCCGACGACGGCGGTGGCGGCGATGGCGCTGTATCGTTCGCTGCGCGGGACGCCACATCTGTATCGGAGACGAGCGTGCGCCGGTTTTGATAAAGCGACGGATCGGTCAGCGTGGTTGGGCCACCGAGCGGCGCCGACATCTGGCGGCCGTTTTGCGGACCGGGCGTCACCGGCCGACCGGCACGCAGATCATCAAGCAGCTTCTCGAAGCTTTCCGCCGTGAGGTCCTCGTAGTAGTCGTAGTTGATCTGCACCATTGGTGCATTGCAGCAGGCACCGAGGCACTCGACCTCCAGCCAGGACAGTTTGCCATCATCGGTAACGTGGCGCTGTGGCCCGATGACCCGTTCGCAGACCTTGATGAGGTCGCTGGCGCCGCAGAGCTGGCATGGCGTCGTACCGCAGAGCTGGACGAAATACTCGCCAACAGGCTCCAGGTTGAACATCGTGTAGAACGTGGCGATTTCCAGCACCCGGATATAGGGCATCCCCAGAACGTCGCCGACATGTCGGATCGCTGGCTCCGGCAGCCAGCCGTCGTGCTGCTCCTGCGCCCGCCACAACAGCGGGATCACGGCTGAGGCCTGCCGCCCTTCCGGGAATTTCTTGATCTGATCATCGGCCCAGGCGCGGTTCTCCGATGTGAACGCGAAACTCTCAGGCTGGATTTCGGCGAGACGGCGAACGGCCATTAGCGATCCACCTCCCCGAACACGATGTCGAGCGAGCCGAGGATCGCGGACACGTCGGCCAACATGTGGCCGCGGCAGAGATAGTCCATGGCTTGCAGATGCGCGAAGCCCGGTGCCCGGAGCTTGCAGCGATAGGGTTTGTTGGAACCGTCCGACACCAGATAGACCCCGAACTCGCCCTTGGGCGCCTCCACGGCGGCATACACCTCGCCCTCGGGCACATGATAGCCCTCGGTATAGAGCTTGAAGTGATGGATCAGCGCTTCCATGGAGCGCTTCATCTCGCCACGCTTCGGCGGCACGATCTTGCCGTCGGTCGCTGAGACCGGCCCCTCGCCTTCGGCGGAACGAAGCTTCTCAAGGCACTGCTTCATGATCCCGACGGACTGGCGCATTTCCTCCATGCGGATCAGGTAGCGATCATAGCAATCGCCGTTCTTGCCGATGGGAATGTCGAATTCCATCTCGTCGTAGCATTCATAGGGCTGGCTCTTGCGCAAATCCCAGGGCGCGCCGGAGCCGCGCACCATGACGCCTGAGAAACCCCACTTCCAGCACTCTTCGAGCGACACGACGGCGATGTCGACGTTGCGCTGCTTGAAAATGCGGTTGTCGGTCAAAAGGTCCTCAAGGTCGTCGCAAACCTTCAGGAACGGATCGCAGAAGTCCCAGATGTCGTCGAGAAGCTCCGGCGGCAGATCCTGGTGCACGCCGCCCGGCCTGACATAGGCCGCGTGCATGCGCGCGCCGCAGGCCCGCTCATAAAAGATCATCAGCTTCTCGCGCTCCTCGAACCCCCACAGCGGCGGTGTCAGCGCGCCGACATCCATGGCCTGCGTGGTGACGTTCAAGAGATGCGACAGCAAGCGGCCAATTTCCGAGAACAGCACGCGGATCAACTGACCGCGCCTCGGCACTTCGACATCTGCGAGCTTCTCAACGGCGAGCGCGAACGCATGCTCCTGGTTCATGGGCGCGACATAGTCGAGCCGGTCGAAATAGGGCACGGCCTGGAGATAGGTCTTGGCCTCGATCAGCTTCTCCGTGCCGCGATGCAGGAGACCGATATGCGGATCGACCCGCTCGACCACTTCGCCATCCAACTCAAGCACAAGGCGCAACACGCCGTGCGCCGCCGGGTGCTGCGGCCCGAAGTTGATCGAAAAATTGCGAAGATCGACTTCACCCATGCACCTGCTCCTAGCTCGAAGCCTCGCCGGACGCCTTTTCGTCGCCCGGCAGCACATAGTCAGTTCCCTCCCACGGGGACAGGAAATCGAAGGCGCGGAATTCCTGGCGCAACTCGACCGGCTCATAGACGACCCGCTTTTGGGCGTCGTCGTAACGCACCTCGACAAAGCCGGTCAGCGGGAAGTCCTTGCGCAAGGGATGACCCTCGAAGCCGTAATCGGTCAAAAGACGTCGCAGATCGGGATGGTCTGAGAACAGGATGCCGTAGAGGTCATAGGCCTCCCGCTCGAACCAGTCGGCGGCGGGAAAGACGTCGATGACGGAGGGAACCGGGGTCGTTTCGTCGGTCTCGACCTTGACCCGGATGCGCTGGTTCTGGGTCGGGCTGAGCAAATGGTAGACAACATCGAAGCGGCGGTCGCGTCCCGGATAGTCGGCGCCACTGATGTCGATGAAACAAGCAAAGGCGCACCGCGTATCGTCGCGCAGGAACCGCAAAACTTCGCGGATGTGCTGTGCCGCCACCGTGACGCTCAACTCGCCAAAAGCAATCGTCGTGCTTTCCACGGCGTCCGGCAACGCCTGTTCGATCGTGCCGGCGACCTCAGCCAGGCTCTGCGCATCGCCTTCCCATGCGTTCGACCCCATGCCGACCCTCCTCAGCGCTCAATCGTGCCGGTTCGGCGGATTTTCTTTTGCAGAAGCAGAACGCCGTAAAGAAGGGCCTCCGCGGTCGGCGGGCAACCCGGAACGTAGATGTCCACAGGCACGACCCGGTCACAGCCGCGCACAACGGAATAGGAATAGTGGTAGTAGCCGCCGCCATTAGCGCACGACCCCATGGAAATGACGTAACGCGGCTCCGGCATCTGGTCGTAGACCTTGCGCAAAGCCGGCGCCATCTTGTTCGTCAGCGTTCCAGCGACAATCATCACATCCGATTGGCGCGGCGAAGCGCGCGGCGCGAAGCCGAAGCGCTCGGCATCGTAGCGCGGCATCGACATCTGCATCATCTCCACCGCGCAGCACGCAAGACCAAACGTCATCCACATCAACGAGCCGGTACGCGCCCAGTTGATGATGTCGTCGGTGGCAGTGACAATGAAGCCCTTATCGGCAAGCTCGTTATTGATCTCCAGGAACATCGGATCGTCGGCGCCGACCGGCTGGCCGGTGCGCGGATCGAGAATGCCCTTGGGCGCTGGTGCAACGGCGGCGCCGCTATCGCTCAATCCCATTCCAGCGCCCCCTTGTTCCACTCATAGACAAAGCCAACGGTCAGAACGCCCAAAAACACCATCATCGACCAGAATCCGAACCAGCCGAGATCACCGAAGGCAACTGCCCAAGGGAAGAGGAAGGCGACTTCCAAATCGAAGATGATGAACAGAATCGCAACCAGATAAAACCGCACGTCGAACTTCATGCGCGCGTCGTCAAATGCGTTGAAACCGCACTCGTAGGCCGACAATTTTTCCGAGTCCGGCGCCTGATAGGCAAGCACGAACGGCGCCGCCATGAGAACCAATCCAATAAACGCCGAAAGCCCTACGAAAATGAGGATCGGCAGATAGCTGGACAGGATCTCGTGCATCGCGAAACCATGAATCGTTCTAAGCTAACTCGTGGCATACCGTTACCCGGCATGCGAGGGAGCCGCAAGCATGTTGCCGGCACCTCCGGGCAATTTATCGGATGTGATGCAAAACCGCGACCGAAAGCGGCGATAAACGCGACGATTTGCCCCGGATTTCGCGAAATTGGTCACAAATCGATGAATGCGCGGCGTGGCACAGGGTGAAGGACCGGCATTGGACTCCGCCAAGGCGTCCACGCGGCCGATCAGGCTGCGCCGTCAAAGCACATGAGCGAAGCGAATTGTGCGCGAGATAGAAAATGGCGGGAGTGACGGGACTCGAACCCGCGACCTCTGGCGTGACAGGCCAGCGCTCTAACCAAACTGAGCTACACCCCCGGCGCATACCGTGGTGGCCACCGCAGACGCGCGTGTACGGCACGCGACAGGTCAAGTCAAGCCGCATCTAGACCCGTCAAAGGCGGCTGAAATGGTGGGCGGTGACGGGTTCGAACCGCCGACCCTCTGGGTGTAAACCAGATGCTCTTCCAGCTGAGCTAACCGCCCGGTATATGCGCTTCGGCCGCCACGTCGTGGGCTCCGACCGGCGCGCGCAAAGCCGCTTTTAGGCTAGTCCTTAGCACCGCGCAAACGAAACGGCGCGCCACCCGACTATCGTTGACAGTCCGGGGCGCGCCGTGTGCATAGCGGCCCGATCTCTCGGGCGAAGGGCGCTTTAGTTCAGGGCGTCCTTAAACGCCTTACCAGCCTTGAACTTCGGCGATTTCGACGCCGGGATCTTGATCGTCTCGCCGGTGCGCGGATTGCGGCCTTCACCAGCCTTGCGATGCGAAACGGAGAAATTCCCGAAGCCGAGAATGCGGACTTCGCCGCCAGATTTCAGGGTACCGACAATGGCATCGAGCGCCGCATCAACGGCCTTCGTGGCATCGGCTTTGGTCATGCCCGCACTGTCGGCGACATTGGCTATAAGTTCGTTCTTGTTCACCCGTTTTCCCTTCTTAAACAGAGTTTCGGCACCCGATCAAAACGCGCATGCTGGCGACCGGTTGTCGATCGTCGACCGCTCCGCCCGCCTGGCGGGTCGAAGCATTCTCAATCAGACGCGATACTAAGAGAACGTCCCTACCGGAGCGGACATTCCCGATTGTGACGGGTCCGCCGGTTTGCGAATCAAATACAAACCGGCGGAATTCCTAGGTTTTGAGTGAGTCTTTGCCCGCGGTCAATGGTGCGCGGCAGGTTCTGCTGTCGATTCTTTGGTTTTCAAGGCCGCCGCGAGGGCTTCCTCCTCGTCGTCCTCGCTCCACTCAATCGGTTCCGGCATCGTGACGAGTGCGTGTTTCAGCACTTCATCCATGCGCGAGACCGGCACGATATCGAGACCGTTCTTCACATTGTCCGGGATTTCGGCCAAGTCCTTGGCGTTCTCCTCCGGGATAAGAACCGTCTTGATGCCGCCACGCAATGCGGCCAACAGCTTCTCTTTCAAGCCACCGATCGGCAGCACCCGACCGCGCAGGGTGATTTCGCCGGTCATGGCAACATCCTTGCGCACAGAGATGCCGGTCATGATGGAAACGATCGACGTCACCATGGCAATACCAGCGGACGGACCGTCCTTGGGCGTTGCGCCCTCCGGCACGTGCACGTGGATGTCGCGCTTGTCGAAAACCGGCGGCGCAATGCCGAAATCGATAGACCGGGAGCGGACATAGGCGTTTGCCGCGGTGATCGATTCCTTCATGACGTCCCGAAGATTGCCGGTCACCGTCATTTTGCCCTTGCCGGGCATCATGACACCCTCGATCGTGAGGAGTTCGCCGCCAACTTCAGTCCACGCCAGGCCTGTCACGACGCCGACCAGATCTTCGCCCTCGACCTCGCCAAAGCGATATTTCGGCACGCCGAGATAGTCATCCAGCTTCTCCGGCGTCACGACGATGGACTCGTCGTCGGACATGAGGATGTCCTTGACCACCTTACGTGCCAGTGTCGCAAGTTCGCGCTCAAGATTCCGCACGCCCGCCTCGCGGGTGTAGCGGCGAATAATGGTGGTAAGCGCGTCATCCTCAAGCGTGAACTCGCCGTCGCGCAGCCCGTGCTCCTTGACCGTTTTGGGCAGGAGATGCCGCCGGGCGATCTCGACTTTCTCGTCCTCGGTGTAGCCGGCGATCCGGATGATCTCCATCCGGTCCATGAGCGGCGGCGGGATGTTGAGCGTGTTCGCCGTCGTCACGAACATGACGTCGGAAAGATCGTATTCGACCTCAAGATAGTGATCCATGAAGGTCGAATTCTGTTCCGGATCAAGCACTTCCAGGAGCGCCGACGATGGATCGCCGCGAAAATCCATGCCCATCTTGTCGATTTCGTCGAGCAGGAAGAGCGGGTTGGATTTCTTCGCTTTCTTCATCGATTGGATGACCTTGCCGGGCATCGAACCGATATAGGTGCGCCGGTGGCCGCGGATTTCTGCCTCGTCGCGGACGCCGCCCAGCGACATGCGAACGAATTCGCGGCCCGTCGCCTTGGCGATCGACTTGCCGAGCGACGTCTTGCCGACGCCAGGCGGGCCGACCAGGCACAGAATCGGGCCTTTCAGCTTGTTGGCACGCTGTTGTACCGCCAGATACTCGACGATCCGCTCCTTGACCTTCTCAAGGCCGTAATGGTCCGTATCGAGGGTCTCTTGAGCGAAGTTCAGATCCTTCTTGATCTTGGAGCGCTTCGACCACGGAATGCCCAAAATCCAGTCGAGATAATTGCGCACGACCGTGGCTTCGGCCGACATCGGGCTCATATTGCGTAGCTTCTTCAGCTCCGCCGTCGCCTTTTCCCGCGCCTCTTTGGTGAGCTTGGTCTTTTCGATCTGCTCTTCCAGTTCGGCAATTTCGTCCTTGCCTTCCTCGCCGTCGCCGAGCTCCTTTTGAATGGCCTTCATCTGCTCATTCAAATAGTACTCGCGCTGGGTCTTCTCCATCTGGCGCTTGACCCGCGAGCGGATGCGCTTTTCGACCTGGAGGACAGATATCTCGCTTTCCATCAGACCAAGGACTTGCTCCAGACGGCTCGCCACCGCCGGCATTTCAAGGATTTCCTGCTTATCAGAAATCTTGATCGCCAGATGCGAGGCCACCGTGTCGGCGAGCTTGGCGTAGTCCTCGATTTGCGACACCGCGCCAAGGACTTCTGGTGAAACCTTCTTGTTCAGCTTGACGTAATTTTCGAACTCGTTGACGACCGAACGCGCCAGCGCCTCGATTTCAACCGGATCGCCCGGATCTTCGGTGATGACCTCAGTCACCGCCTCAAAGTAGTCCTCGCGGTCGGTAAACCGGGAGATTTTGGCGCGCGATGCGCCCTCAACCAGGACCTTGACCGTGCCATCAGGCAGTTTCAGAAGCTGCAGAACCGACGCAATCGTCCCGACATCGTAGATGTCTTCGGCCGTCGGCTCGTTGTCGCCGGCGTTTTTCTGCGTCACCAGAAGGATTTGGCTGTCGTCCCGCATCACTTCTTCAAGCGCGCTGATCGATTTCTCGCGCCCGACAAAAAGCGGAACGATCATGTGCGGGAAGACGACGATATCACGTAGCGGTAGAACCGGGAGCGTTGCTCCGGTCGTAAAGCCCTCTTCCGCGAAAGGATCATGGGTCATGAACACTGCTCTCTTTAGGTAAGCCGCCGGATCAATCCGCATAACGCGCGATTGCGCCGGCTCTCTCGTCACAACTCTAGGTAGATTTTACCAACGCAATTCCAAAGCATTCTTAACGCTGGTCGAATCGCGACGCCGGTTTGAATGAGTGTAAGTGGTGCCCGGCGCTTAACAAGTCAACGATGGACACGATCGGTCGATTGGCGGTGTCGAACACAAACAATTCAGCCAGATGATGCACGCATGTAACAGGCGGGGCCGCGCAGCACCCGATCATGTACGAAAAAGCAGGCCGATTAGGCGCCCTGGCTGACCTCGTCCTCGCGGTCGGCATAGATGTGCAGCGGCCGCGCCTTGCCTTCGACGACTTCTGGGCTGATGACCACTTCCTCGACGCCATCAAGGCTTGGCAGATCGTACATCGTATCAAGCAGGATCGCTTCGAGGATGGACCGCAGACCCCGCGCACCGGTCTTGCGCTCAATCGCCTTCTTGGCAATCGACATCAGCGCCTCATCGGAGAAAGTCAGCTTGACGTTCTCCATCTCGAACATTCGCTGATACTGCTTGATCAGCGCGTTCTTCGGCTCCGACAGGATTTTGACGAGCGCATCGACATCGAGGTCTTCCAGCGTGGCAATCACCGGCAAACGACCGACGAACTCGGGAATGAGCCCGAACTTCAAGAGGTCTTCCGGTTCCACTTCGCGGAACACGTCGCCGAGGCGGCGGTCGTCGGGTGACCGCACATCGGCACCGAAGCCGATCGTGTTTTCCTTGCCGCGCGAAGAGATAATCTTCTCAAGCCCCGCAAATGCGCCGCCGACGATGAACAGGATGTTCGTGGTGTCGACCTGCAGGAATTCTTGCTGCGGATGCTTGCGTCCGCCTTGCGGCGGAACGGCAGCGACCGTGCCTTCCATAATCTTCAAGAGCGCTTGTTGGACACCCTCGCCCGACACGTCGCGGGTGATCGAGGGATTGTCGGCCTTGCGCGAAATCTTGTCGACCTCGTCGATATAGACGATGCCGCGCTGCGCCCGCTCGACATTGTAGTCGGCCGACTGCAGGAGCTTCAGGATGATGTTCTCGACGTCCTCGCCGACATAGCCGGCTTCCGTCAGCGTCGTCGCATCGGCCATCGTGAACGGAACGTCGAGGATGCGCGCCAGTGTCTGCGCCAGATAGGTCTTGCCGCAGCCGGTCGGACCAATCAGCAGGATGTTCGACTTGGCCAGCTCGACATCGTTGTTCTTGGATGCGTGATTGAGCCGCTTGTAATGGTTGTGAACGGCGACGGACAGAACCCGCTTGGCATAGGCCTGGCCGATCACATAGTCCTCAAGGACGGCACAAATTTCTTCTGGCGTCGGAACTCCGTCCGACGATTTCACCAGCGAGGTCTTGTTCTCCTCGCGGATGATGTCCATGCACAGTTCGACGCATTCATCGCAGATAAACACGGTCGGCCCGGCAATGAGCTTGCGGACTTCGTGCTGGCTCTTGCCGCAGAACGAGCAGTAGAGCGTGTTCTTCGAATCGCCACCACCGCTGCCGGTCACCTTGCTCATTGATTCTCCTTGGCCGTCTTTCCACTGACACACGGGCTAGAAACCGCTGTTTCATCACCCTTGGGCCGTTCGGCCCGCTTACTCAAAGACAGACCGGTGACACAAACCAACACCTGTCACTCTTAGCATACTAAGCAAACATGCTAGGAAGGGATTGATCAAGAATTGATTAATCGCCAAGCGGTCACAAGCCGGTCAGTCCGCGCCTGACCCGAAACACGACCTAATCCTCTGCCTCCCCGGCATCCGGTCTAGCGTCATAGACCTCGTCGACGATACCAAAGGATCTTGCTTCCTCGGCGCTCATGAAATGGTCGCGGTCCAGCGTTTTTTCAACGCGCTCATAGTCCTGACCGGTGTGCTTGACGTAAATGTCATTCAGCCGCTTTTTGACCTTCAAGATATCCTCGGCGTGGCGCTGGATATCCGAAGCCTGGCCCTGAAAGCCACCTGAAGGCTGGTGCACCATGATGCGCGCATTGGGAAGCGCGAACCGCATCTTGGCCGCACCACCTGCCAAAAGCAGCGACCCCATGGAGGCGGCCTGGCCGACACAAAGTGTCGACACCTGCGGGCGAATGTACTGCATGGTGTCGTAGATCGACAGACCGGATGAGACGATCCCGCCCGGTGAGTTGATGTACATGGATATTTCTTTTTTCGGGTTCTCGGCCTCCAGGAAGAGCAGTTGCGCCACGATCAGCGACGCCATGTTGTCCTCGACTGGGCCGGTCACGAAAATCACCCGCTGCTTCAGCAAAAGCGAATAGATGTCATAGGCGCGCTCGCCGCGATTGGTCTGCTCGACGACCATCGGCACCAGCACGTTCGTCAGATGATCGACAGGATCATGCAGCATTCAGAATTGCCTCTTCGTTTGTCGCGGTGATCTGGGAAGCGACGGGGCGAACGTCAATGGACGTCTCGCTTATCAGAGTCGTCTGGCGAGCCAAACGGAAATTGGAGCGCTGTGATCAATCCTGGCTGTGATCGTGGTCATCATCGTGATCCGGGTCGTGCAGCAGCTCCTCACGGGAGACCGTCTTGTCGGTCACCTTGGCCAGCTCAAGGATGTAATCGACCACTTTGTCCTCGAAAATCGGCGCGCGCAGTTCCATCAGCGCACTCGGATTCTTCTGGTAGTGCTCGATCACCTGCTGTTCTTGGCCGGGGAATTGGCGGGCGCGGGCAAAAAGAGCGCGCTGCATCTCTTCGTCGGAGACCTGGACCTCCGCCTTCTCGCCGGCCTTGGCCAGAACCAAGCCGAGACGCACGCGGCGCTCTGCGATCTTTTGATAGTCGGCCTTGGCCGTCTCCTCGTCGGTGTCCTCGTCCTCGAATGTCTTTCCGGCGCGTTCCAGATCGGCCTTCACTTCCGTCCAGATGCCCTCGAACTCCCGCTCCACCAGCGTTGGCGGCAGATCGAACTGGTGCATCTCGTCGAGTTTATCGAGAAGCTCGCGCTTGACCTTCATGCGGGTCGCGCCGCCATACTCGGATTCGATTTGCTCGCGCACGGCCGTCTTGAGCGCGTCGAACGACTCCATGCCCAGCGTTTTGGCGAAATCGTCGTCGAGCGCCACCTCGCCCGGAGCCTCGACGCCCTTCACCGTGACCGCGAAAGCGGCCTGTTTGCCGGCCAGGTGTTCGGCGCCATAGTTGTCCGGGAAGGTCACATCGACGGTCTTCTTGTCGCCGACCTTGACGCCGACAAGCTGTTCCTCGAAGCCCGGAATGAACTGACCCGACCCTAGTTCCAGCGGTGCATCGTTAGCGCTGCCGCCGTCGAACGCCTCGCCGTCGATGGTGCCGGCGAAATCGATGGTGACGCGGTCGCCGTCTTGCGCCGCCTCACCTTCGTCGCGGGCGGAAAAAGGCCGGTTCTGCTTGGCGATCCGATCGACGGCTTCGTCGATTTCCGTATCGCCGACCTCGGCGGTCAAGCGTTCGAGCTCGATCTCACCGAAATCGCCGAGTTCGAAGGGCGGCAGGATCTCAAACGACATATCAAAGGCAAGGTCCGCCTTGCCGTCGAGCAGTTCGGCGACCGCTTCCTCGTCCTCCGGCAGCTTGATCGCCGGCTGGAAGGCCGGCTGCTCGCTGCGTTCTTCAACGATCTTCTGGGTCGATTCGCTCACCGCCTGCTCGATCACCTCGGCCATGAACGACTTGCCGTACATCTTCTTCAGGTGATTGATCGGCACCTTGCCCGGCCGGAACCCTTTCAGGTGGACGCGATCCTTCGCCTCCTGAAGCTTGGCCATCAATTTCGATTCCAGATCATCGGCCGGGATAACGACCTTTAGTTCGCGCTTCAGCCCATCGGACAGGGTTTCGGTCACCTGCATATCGTCTTGCCTTCACATATCTTCGTTGCGTCTCGCGCTCCGGCACTGGCCAAGCAGCGAAAGGGATTGTCTTGTCTCGCGGATAGCCTGAAAAGCCGTCGCGCCGGACCGTCTGGTGCGGGCGGAGGGACTTGAACCCCCACGCCTTGCGGCACGAGATCCTAAATCTCGCGTGTCTACCAATTCCACCACGCCCGCTTGCCGTGGTCTGCGCACGGGCTTCGGTTCACGTCACCCGAAAGAGCCGCGATCGCGCGCTCTATACCATGACCGCCCGTCGCGTCATCAAAAAAATGGTCGGCTCCGGTCGACCGAATGCCAGTCGTGCGACGCCGGCTCATCGCTAGACCGATCGGCAGCGTGCCGCAGGTCTTCGGCCAGCCGCACGCGCGCCTCGCCGATCGCCTCCGGCAGGTCGTCGGCCGTTAGCGCGAGGCCGGCAATATGGCCCGCTTCTCCATGAAGCCAGCAGGCGCAGGCCGCGGCCTCAAAAAGCGGCATGCCGCGTCCCACCAATGCCGCGATCGCACCAGCTAGCACATCGCCCGATCCAGCCGTCGCCAACGCCGGCGGCGCATTCGTGTTGATCGCCGCCAAGCCGCCGGGTTCCGCGACAATCGTGTCGGCGCCTTTAAGGACCACCACCGAACCGGTACGCGCTGCCGCCGCGCGAGCGCGATCGACACGCGATAGTTCGACCAGATCGGCGAAGAGACGAGCGAACTCGCCGTCATGCGGCGTAAGCACGCAATTCTCGCCTAGTTTTTGAAAGTGATTGGCCGGATAGTTCGCGCAAAGGGTCAGAGCGTCGGCGTCGACGACCAAGCGGCCATCGCCGTTCTCTGCCCAGTCTAAGGCAAGGTCAAGGATGACCGCTTCTTCAGCCCCAGTCCCAAATCCTGGCCCAATAACCGCCGCCCGGCAGCGCAAGTCGTTCAGTCGCTCTGCGACATCGTCCTCCGGTTCAAGGCGCTTCACCATGATCGCGGTCAGGTGACTCGCATTCACGAGAACGGCCGAAGGCCGCGCAACGACACTCACCAGGCCCGCTCCCGTCCGCGCCGCCGCCGCCGCCGCCAAGCGCGCCGCCCCGGTCGCCGACGGCCCGCCGGAAAAGACCGCGACATGGCCACGCGTGTATTTGTGATCCGTTGGCGCATCGGCAACCAACGCGTGGCACCAGAGATCGGGTTTGTTCTCGAAAGCGCTCGGCTGCACAGTGTCTAGAACCGCGTCTTCGATGCCGATCTGCTCCACCGCGACATCGCCGCAGTTCAATCGCCCGGGATAGAGGCAATGACCGGGCTTCTTCTTGAAGAACGTGACGGTGACGTCGGCTTTGACGGCTTCTCCCAGTTCGGCACCGGTCGTTCCGTCGATTCCAGACGGTACATCGACCGCAAGGACCGGGACACCGGCCACATTGACTGCGGCGATGAAGGCAGCACCCTTACCTTCGACTGCCCTGGCCAGACCGGCGCCAAATAGCGCGTCGATCACCAGGTCATGATCGGCGACATCGACATCGCCGACGGTCACGATCGGCCCCGACCAAAGCGCGCGCGCGCCTGCGGCCTCGCCCGTCAGTTTATTCGGATCGCCGAGCGCAGCGACGGTCACCATTCGGCCGCCCCCCGCCAACCGCGCTGCCGCGACATAACCGTCGCCGCCATTGTTGCCGGGCCCGCATGCGATGAGGACGGATCGAGCGCTCGGGAACCGATCGCATGCAACGCGCGCTACGGCGCCGCCAGCGTGATCCATGAGCGTCGAGCCCTCAATGCCGCCCTCAATCGTGAGCCGGTCGGCTTGGCCCATCTCCGTCGTGGTCAGCAGAGCGCTGCTCCATCGCGTGATGTTTTTCGCCTGTTTATTCATCAATTGCCTAGAAATTCATCACTCTCCGCTGCCATTTTTTGCGCCACCTGTGCCCGATCACCTCGCGAAAGACAGCAATTTCGACGACATTCCAGCGAAGCTGGGCCTGGCATGACGCGTGCTACACGCGTGTCGAGAAACATCGTCGTTTGGAGGCGCGAATTCCCCTATGAAGAAAATCGAAGCCATCATTAAGCCGTTTAAGCTCGACGAGGTCAAAGAGGCCCTCCAGGAGGTCGGTCTCCAGGGGATCACCGTGACCGAGGCGAAGGGTTTCGGGCGGCAAAAAGGCCACACCGAGCTTTATCGCGGCGCCGAATATGTGGTCGACTTTCTCCCCAAGGTCAAAGTTGAGGTCGTGATCGGCGACGATCAGGTCGACGGGGCCGTGGAGGCCATCCAGAAAGCCGCTCAAACCGGCCGAATCGGCGACGGCAAGATCTTCATCTCCGATATCGAGGAAGCTATCCGTATCCGTACCGGCGAGACCGGCGTCGAGGCCATCTGATCGACGCCCCCGCGCCGCAACAATCGAATAATCCGGCGTTCACCTGCAATGCCGACACACACAGAAGACTGCGCTTGAAGAAGGAAAACTGAGACCATGGCAGATGCAGCTTCCGTCCTTTCCATGATGAAGGACAATGACGTCAAATTCGTCGACCTGCGGTTCACCGATCCGCGCGGCAAGATGCAGCACGTCACACTCGATCTCGCGATTGTCGACGACGACCTGTTCGCCGAGGGCGCAATGTTCGACGGCTCGTCGATCGCCGGCTGGAAGGCGATCAACGAATCCGACATGACGCTGATGCTCGACCCAGAAACCGCGCACATCGATCCGTTCTTCGCGCAGTCCACGCTGGCGATCTTCTGCGACATCCTGGACCCGCTGACCGGCGAGCCTTATGAGCGCGATCCACGCTCGACCGCTAAGAAAGCCGAGGCTTACCTAAATCAGATCGGTATCGGTGACACGGCCTTTTTTGGCCCGGAAGCCGAGTTTTTCGTCTTTGATGACGTGAAATTCACCACCGACCCCTACGACAGCGGTTACCTGCTGGATTCGACCGAATTGCCGTCGAATGTCGGTACGCATTATGAAGCCGGCAACCTTGGTCACCGTCCACGAACCAAAGGCGGCTACTTTCCGGTTCCCCCGATCGACTCGGCGCAGGACATGCGCTCCGAGATGCTTTCCGTGATGACCCAGATGGGCGTCACGGTCGAGAAGCACCACCACGAGGTCGGCGCCGCGCAACACGAACTAGGCCTGAAGTTCGACACTCTCACCCGCATCGCCGACAAGATGCAGATCTATAAATACGTCGTCCACCAGGTCGCCCACGCCTATGGCAAGTCGGCGACCTTCATGCCGAAGCCGGTATTCGGCGACAACGGCACGGGCATGCACGTCCACCAGTCGATCTGGAAGGCCGGCGACAATGTCATGGCCGGCAACCAGTATGCCGACCTGTCCGAGGCCTGCCTCTACTACATCGGTGGCATCTTGAAGCATGCGCGCACGCTGAACGCCTTCACGAACCCGGCGACAAACTCCTACAAGCGCCTGGTTCCAGGCTATGAGGCGCCTGTTCTGCGTGCCTATTCGGCCCGCAACCGCTCGGCCTCCTGCCGCATCCCCTACACCGCGTCCCCGAAGGCGAAGCGCCTTGAGGTCCGCTTCCCGGACCCGGCGGCCAATCCCTACCTGGCCTTTGCCTCCATGCTCATGGCCGGCCTCGACGGTATTCAGAACAAGATCCATCCAGGCGACGCCATGGACAAGGACTTGTACGACCTGCCGCCGGAAGAGCTTGAAGGCATTCCGACGGTCTGTGGCTCGCTGCGTGAGGCTGTCGATGCCCTGAAGGCCGATCACGCGTTCCTGACGGCCGGTGGCGTCTTCACCGAGGACCAGATCGACGCCTACATCGAACTGAAGATGGAAGAGGTCGAGCGCTTCGAACTGGCGCCGCATCCGGTCGAGTTCGACATGTATTACAGCGTCTGACACCCTCCAGCACCATTTCAAACCCCGGAGCGCCCGCGCTCCGGGGTTTTTCTTTGCCGCATTGACAGTGGCGCGGACCGCCGCCCCATGCCAGGCTTCCGCTCGAAAACACGGGAGCATGGCATGAGCGCTACCTTCGATTTCAGTGGCCGGACCGTTGTCGTCGTCGGCGGCACGAGCGGCATCAATCTAGGCATCGCCGATGCATTCGCCCGCAGCGGCGCGAATGTCGCCGTCGCCAGTCGCTCGCCTGAGAAAGTCGACAAGGCCGTCGATCAGCTCAAGGCGCATGGAACAACGGTTCTGGGCGCCGCGTTCGACGTGCGCGACATCGACGGCGTGAAGACCGGCCTTCAGACGTTTCACGAGACACTCGGGGCATTCGACGTCGTCGTCTCGGGCGCCGCCGGCAATTTTCCCGCTTATGCCAAGGACATGTCGTCGAATGCGTTTCGCAGCGTTGTCGAAATCGATCTTCTGGGCAGCTTCCACGTGGCTCGGGAAGCCTATCCACACCTGAAAAAGCCCGGTGCAAGCTACATCCACATCTCCGCGCCACAAGCCTTTCTCGCCTCGCAACTTCAATCCCATGTGAGCGCCGCCAAGGCCGGCGTCGATATGCTCACGCGATCGCTGGCCCTTGAATGGGGCGGCGATGGAATCCGCGTGAATTCCATTGTCCCCGGCCCCATTGCGGGCACGGAAGGCATGGCGCGGCTAGCACCGACGCCCGCGCTGAAGGACGCGGTGACGAACTCGGTGCCGCTCAAGCGCGACGGCTCGCCGGACGACATCGCCAACGCCGCGATGATGCTGGCCAGCAACGCAGCCGGCTATATCAACGGCACGGTTCTCCCCGTCGATGGCGGTTGGCACCTGGCAGGCTATAGCGCCATGATGATGAGCCTTGCCGACGCCTTCGCGGCACTGCAAAAGTCGACCTGAGGATATCCACCGGCTGTGCGATCCGTCATGGCGGTGTCATCTGCACTCACTAGACAGAGGGCGTCGTCGGTCGCCGCCAGCCTGCATTGCAAGCCCCCAATGGCACCCGCCACCGACGACCCGCATGTCGACTATCGACCAATTGCCAAACTTGGGGCGGCTTGTGCCGCCCCATCTTCATTGGTCAAAACGCGGCGGCTACGGCCGATAACCCTTGAAGAACAAGCCTGTTTCCTGCCATGCAAGCCTCTATATGATGCGGCGAGTCCGGCAACCGGAGTGACCTGGATCGACCGTTTGAGAAAAGTCACAGAACCGCGAGACCGAACATGACCGACGCAGCCCGCGTGCTCCTCGTCGTTGACATGCAAAACGACTTTTTGCCCGGCGGCAGCCTCGCCGTTGCCGATGGCGATGCCGTCGTTCCGGTCATCAATCGGCTGGCAGCCGGATTTCAGGCCGTCGTCGTAACCCAAGACTGGCATCCGGCCGGGCATATCTCGTTCGCCTCCTCCCATGACGGCAAGGCGCCGTTCGACATGATCGACTTGCCCTACGGCCCGCAGGTTCTGTGGCCGGATCATTGCGTCCAAGGCACCGAGGGTGCGGCGCTGGCCGCCGATCTCGACCTGCCGCATGCGCAGCTCATCGTTCGCAAGGGTCACCACCAGCACATCGACAGCTATTCCGCCTTCATGGAGGCCGACAAGGCGACGCCGACCGGGCTTGCGGGCTATCTGCGCGAACGCGGGCTGACCGAAATCTTTGCCTGCGGGCTGGCAACCGATTTCTGTGTGTCGTGGTCGGCGCAGGATGCCGCTAAGGCCGGCTTTGCGGTGACGGTGATCGAGGACGCCTGCCGCGCTATCGATCTCGATGGCTCGCTTGAGGCGGCCTGGGCGGCCATGGAAGGCGCCGGCGTCAAGCGGATTCAATCGTCGGCGCTGCTTTGAGCGCCGCGCGGCGGAGAACGTGGGCAAATGCCCATAAGGGCTTGGCATTGCGCCGATTTTAGCGCTTTGTCAGGGAATCGGGCCGATTATGATTCGGATCACCGATTGCGATAAGCGACAAGACTAGACTGACGTCATGGCCAAAGCTCAGGACCTTTTTGCCCGCGTCGAAGCGGAGTTGAAGGCGACAACGCCGAAACGACCGAAGTCCGTGCGCGCGGCGGGCTCAGCCGCCGAAGAGGCCTATTCCGCGTCCGACATCGAGGTTCTGGAGGGTCTGGAGCCGGTGCGCCGTCGGCCGGGCATGTATATCGGCGGCACCGACGAGAAGGCCCTGCACCATCTATTCGCCGAGGTGATCGACAACGCCATGGACGAGGCCGTTGCCGGCCACGCGTCGTGGATTGACGTGACGCTCGATGCCGATGGCGCCTTGACGGTGACCGACAACGGGCGCGGCATCCCGATCGACCCGCATCCGCGCTTTCCGGACAAATCGGCGCTGGAAGTCATCATGACGACGCTCCACGCCGGCGGGAAGTTCGACTCCAATGTCTATGAAACATCCGGCGGCCTGCATGGTGTCGGTGTTTCGGTCGTCAACGCCTTGTCGGACACGCTTGAGGTCGAGGTGGCGCGCGCCAAGCAGCTTTATCGCCAGCGCTTCGCACGCGGCGTGCCGGTCGAAGGTTTGACCGAACTCGGCGAGGTCCACAATCGTCGCGGCACGAAGGTCAAATTCAATCCCGATCCGGAGATTTTCGGCAAGAGCGCCAAGTTCAAGCCGCAGCGCTTGTTCAAGATGGCGCGGTCCAAGGCCTATCTGTTCGGCGGCGTCGAGGTGCGCTGGTCGTGCGACCCGTCGCTGGTCGCCGGCAGCGACGTGCCGGACAAGGCCGTCTTCCACTTCCCAGGCGGCCTCGCCGACTTCTTGAAAGAATCCATCGGCTCAAAGCCGCTTGTGGCCGATTCCGTGTTCTCGGGCAGCGCCAAGAAGGCCGGCAGCCACGGATCGGTCGAATGGGCGATTGCTTGGTTCGGCGGCGGCGACGGCTTTATCAATTCCTACTGCAACACCGTACCGACCGCTGACGGCGGAACGCACGAATCGGGCCTCAGGGTCGCTCTGCTGCGCGGGTTCAAGACGTTCGGGGAGCTGTCCGGCAACAAGCGCGTCTCAGTCATCACGACCGATGACATCATAGGATCGATGGGCGCCATGCTGTCGGTCTTCGTGCGTGAACCGGAATTTCAGGGACAGACGAAGGACCGACTGGCCACCGTGGAAGCGTCCCGGCTGGTCGAACAGGCCATCCGCGACCCCTTCGACCACTGGCTGGCCGATAATCCGGCGCAAGCCGGCAAACTTCTCGATTGGGTGGTCGAGCGGGCCGAGGACCGAATCCGCAGACGCCAGGAACGCGAGGTCAAGCGCGCCTCCGCCGTCCGCAAACTACGCCTGCCAGGCAAGCTTGCCGATTGCAGCCAGTCGGGCGCATCCGGCACCGAGATTTTTATCGTTGAGGGCGATTCGGCCGGCGGATCGGCCAAACAGGCACGCGATCGCGCCACCCAGGCCATTTTGCCTTTGCGCGGCAAGATCTTGAACGTCGCCAATGCGGGCCGCGAGAAGCTGGCCCAGAACCAACAACTCGCCGACCTGATCCAGGCGCTCGGCTGCGGAACCGGCGACCGGTACCGCGACGAAGATTTGCGCTATGACCGGGTCATCATCATGACCGACGCCGATGTCGACGGCGCGCATATCGCCTCGCTGCTGATCACCTTCTTTTACCGCGAAATGCCGCAACTCATCGACAACGGACATCTTTTCCTTGCTGTCCCGCCGCTCTACCGGCTCACGCAAGGCGGCAAGACGCTTTACGCGCGCGACGATGCCCACAAGGACGAATTGCTGGCCAATGAGTTCTCCGGCCGCGCCAAGGTCGACATCGGTCGCTTCAAGGGCCTCGGCGAAATGCTTCCGGCTCAGTTGAAGGAAACGACCATGCATCCGAAGAAGCGGACACTGCTGCGGGTGACAGTTTCCGACCGGAAGCCGAAGGAAACCGAGACGCGCGTGACCCAGTTGATGGGCAACAAGGCCGAGGCGCGGTTCGCCTTCATACAGGAACGGGCCGAGTTCGCCACCGATCTGGACTTGTAACGGCGCTCAATCGCTCTAGGTCCAACCTAAGTGGCAGAAGCCGCGCTTGATTGGGACAAATTGCCGTAATCTTAAGGCTTTTCGACCGGAGCGTGTTGACTTCGGTCGAGCACGGCGTATGGTCCCGGCCATCGCAAAAGATGCGGACCACGCGCGTTGACCGGGCCAGGAGCAAGAACGGACGCGCCGATTTGTCGAGACGACACACCTTCATATGACTTTTGACACTCTGGGGCTGAGCCAAAAAGTGCTCGATGCCATCAAGGCATCCGGGTATACGACTCCGACTCCCATACAGCTGCAGTCCATACCGGAAGTGATCGCCGGGCGTGACGTTTTAGGCATCGCGCAGACCGGAACCGGCAAGACCGCATCGTTCACGCTGCCGATGTTGACGCGGCTGGAACGCGGTCGCGCCCGCGCGCGCATGCCGCGCACGCTCATTATGGAGCCGACCCGCGAGCTGGCGGCGCAGGTCTACGAGAGCTTTGAGCGCTATGGCGCAAACCATAAGCTCACCGTCGCCCTTTTGATCGGTGGCGTTTCATTCGAAGACCAGGATCGCAAGCTGACCCGTGGTGCCGATGTGCTGATTGCCACGCCGGGTCGCCTGCTTGACCACTTCGAGCGCGGCAAACTGCTCCTGACCGGTGTCGAGATCTTCGTGATCGACGAGGCCGATCGCATGCTCGACATGGGTTTCATTCCGGACATTGAGCGGATTGCGAAACTCCTTCCAACGAAGCGGCAAACGCTGTTTTTCTCCGCGACCATGCCGCCCGAGATTACGCGGCTCGCCGACGCCTTCCTTGCCGATCCGGTTCGCGTTGAGGTCGCGCGGCAAGCGACGACGGCCGAGACCGTGGAACAATGGCTGGTCAAGTGCGACGCCGAGCCGAAGGCAAAGCGTGCCGCGCTGCGCGACCAGATTCGCGAAGCTGGCGAATCGCTCACCAATGCCATCATCTTCTGCAACCGCAAGCGCGACGTGGGAATCGTGCAGCGCTCGTTGAAGCGGCACGGCTTCGACGCTGGCGAGTTGCACGGCGATATGGACCAACACGCCCGAACCGCCACGCTCGATAGTTTTCGTGCCGGACGACTGCGCATCCTTGTTGCCAGCGACGTCGCCGCGCGCGGGCTCGATATCCCGGCCGTCAGCCATGTCATCAATTTCGACGTTCCAACGCACCCAGAAGACTACGTCCATCGCATCGGTCGAACCGGCCGCGCTGGGCGCAGCGGTACGTCCATCACCCTCGTCCCGCGCTCAGACATCAAATACATCCAAGCGATTATGAGTCTGATTGAAAAGGATATTCCGTGGGCCGGCGATGCCGTCACCGACAGCACGGAATCCGATGGCGGCAACCGCCGTCGGCGCCGGCGTCGCCCAGCCAAGGACGGTGACAATCGGACAACTGCCGAGCCTGATGGGAAAAAGTCGGCGACGTCGCCAGCAAAAGACAAAGATCAAACCGCTGACGACAAAACCGGCAATCGGACCCGCCGCCAGGGCAAATCGGTGCCCTTCGGCTCAAGCGAATTTGTTCCAGCCTTCCTGCTACGGCCTGTCAAAACCGAAGAGCGTGCAGAAACTACACCCTCCACTGGCTGACATTCCGCACCGTCAATTAACCTGACTTTAAGCCGGATATCCTTATTTTCCGCCAGCTTTAGACGTCGATCTCCGGCGGAGATGGAGGACTGCCTTGTGAGCCATAGCGATTTTGACCGTACCATTGTTCATGCTGAAGCGGCGATCGCGCAGTTTAAGGCCAATCGGACTCCAGCTTACCCAGCAAATTACGAGCTTTGGTACACATACTCTTGCGGCTTCAACCGTGCACTTAACAAGGTGATTAATGATCTCTTACGCGAGTATGGAACGGTCACGCCCGGTGAAGTTCAGCGCATTCATGACGAATTTCTGTCACCGACACGCCTAACCAACCGGGTCGAGGAAGTCGGTTCCGCAGTTGGTGGTGAAATCAATGAGATTTCCGCCCTCCTCGACGGCGCATTGGACTCCGCCGGCGACTACAGCGACGCACTTGCCACCGCGGCAGAGGAACTGAAGTCTGAGAGCGGCGATGTCAATCTGACGGCAATTGTCAAATCTCTGATCAATGCGACCCAAGAGATGCAGGAATCGAATTCCGATCTCAAGATGAAGCTTGGGGAATCGAAGGCTCAAATCGAAGAGCTCCAAGAGAACATTGAAGCCATTCGGTTCCAATCGCTTACGGACGAATTGACGGGCATTGCCAACCGCAAATGTTTCGACCAAGCCTTTGCTGCGGCCCTTACGTCCGCCGAACGCGAGGGTGGCTCGGTCTCCTTGCTGCTTGGCGATATCGACCGCTTCAAAGCCTTCAACGATACCCATGGTCATCAAACCGGTGACCAGGTGCTGCGTCTTGTCGGTCAGGTTTTGAAAAGCAACATCAAGGGTGCCGATCTGGCGGCGCGCTATGGCGGCGAGGAATTCGCGGTGGTGCTGCCGCAGACTGGCCTCGAACAAGCCCAAAGCGTGGCCGAGCATCTGCGCAATGCCGTGCGCAACAAGGAACTCGTCAAGCGCTCAACCGGTGAAAACCTTGGCCGGGTCACGATGTCGATCGGCGTCGTCGCGAACATTCCAGGCGACACGGTCGATTCGATGATCCACCGCGCCGATATCTGCTTGTATGCGGCCAAGGGCGCCGGACGCGACTGCGTTAAGACCCAAAACGACCCCGGCATCGATAAGCTGTCCGACGTCGCCTAGGCAAGGCGCGCAGCGCCGCCGATCGCCTCAACGCTTGCACCTCAACGGTACGTGAAATCGTTTAGCTGTCTGGGCTAAGTGTCTGTTCAGCTTGCCCGCGGCGGCAACGCTTCAGCGCTGGCCGGCGTGATGGCAATCGATTCGCCACATCCGCAAGCCGACGTCTGGTTCGGATTGTTGAAGACAAATCCCGATGAGAGCGTCGACACTTCATAGTCCATCTCGGTGCCGAGAAGAAACAGCACGGCCTTCGCGTCGATCATCACCTTAACGCCCTTGTCCTCGACAACCTCGTCGAGCGGATCGGCCGTTTCGGCATAGTCCATTGTGTAGGACATTCCAGCGCAGCCGCCGTTCTTCACTCCGACCCGCAGACCGATGATCGGCTTGTCGGATTTCGCCATGAGTTCGCGCACGCGGTCCGCCGCGCGATCGGTCAGGGTCAGGACGTTGAACTTGGGGACGGCGTTCACGACGCGATCTGCCTCCTTGGCACCTGTTCACTGCCGCTAATATAGGGGCGTCGGAGCACTATGCCAAACGACGTTAAACGGTCAATAAAGATTGAGGGCGACCTGTGCCTCTTCCGACATGCGGCTTGGATCCCAGGGCGGATCGAACACCAGGTTGACTTTGACCTGGCCGACACCATCGACGGACGCGATGGCGTTTTCGACCCAGATTGGCATCTCGCCGGCAACGGGACAGGCCGGCGCCGTCAGGGTCATGTCGACCTCGATGTTGCGGTCGTCGTCGATGTCGACTTTGTAGATCAGCCCAAGCTCATAGATGTCGACGGGGATTTCGGGATCGTAGACGGTCTTGACCGCTTCGATGATTCCATCGGTCAGACGATCGAGTTCGTCGGACGACAGAGCCGACCCGCTTCTGCCAGCGTCAGCCGTGGCTTCTAGAACAGTCGAAGATGTATCCTCGGTCATCGCCAAACTCCATCACATGAAAAATGTTTGCGCCTTTTGGAGCGCTTCGACCAACCGGTCAACGTCTTCGCGCGAATTGTAGAGGCCCATGGATGCGCGGCAGGTAGACGTCACGCCGAACCGTTCAAGCAGCGGTTGAGCACAGTGCGTGCCGGCCCTGACCGCGACACCCGATCGATCGATGATGGTCGAAACATCGTGCGCGTGAGCGCCCTCCATCTCAAACGAGATAATCGCGCCCTTCTCCGGCGTCGTGCCGAAGATCCGCAGCGAATTGACCTCGCCGAGACGGCGATGGGCGTAAGCTGTCAGGTCCGCTTCATAGGCAGCGATACGATCGCGCCCAATCGTCTCGACATAGTCGATAGCGGCTGCCAGCCCAATCGCCTGTACGATCGGCGGCGTGCCGGCCTCGAAGCGATGCGGTGTCTCGGCGTAGGTGACCGTATCCTTGAAGACATCCTTGATCATTTCGCCGCCGCCATTGAAGGGCGGCATGGCGTTCAATAGGTCCTTTTTGCCGTAGAGCACGCCAATGCCCGACGGTCCGTAGAGCTTGTGGCCGGTGAAGACATAGAAGTCGCAATCAAGGTCCTGGACATCCACGGACATGTGCACGGCCGCCTGGCTGCCGTCGACCAGCACCGGAATGCCGCGCTCGTGCGCGATCCGGCACACCTCCTTGATCGGCACGATCGTACCGAGCGCGTTCGACATGTGGGTGATCGCAACCATCTTGGTGCGCTCCGTAAGCGCCGCCTTGAACGCTTCGAGCGTGAACGCGCCGTCATCCTCGACATCGACCCAAACAAGCTTGGCGCCTGCGCGCTCGCGATGGAAATGCCACGGCACGATATTGGAGTGGTGCTCCATGATGGAGAGCACGATCTCGTCGCCCTCGCCGATCCGCGTCCCGCCGAAGGACTGCGCGACAAGGTTCATCCCCTCCGTCGAATTGCGCGTGAAGATGATTTCGGCGGAGTCCTTGGCGTTGATGAAGCGCCGGACCGTCTCGCGCGCCTTCTCGAAATTGTCCGTCGCCGTGTTGGAGAGATAGTGCAGCCCGCGATGCACGTTGGCGTATTCATTGCCATAGGCGTTCGCGATGGCATCGAGCACGGCGCGTGGCTTTTGCGCGGAGGCACCGTTGTCCAGATAGACCAGCGGTTTGCCGTAGATCTCGCGACCGAGGATCGGGAAATCAGCCCGGATCGCCTCGACGTCGTAGTCACCAGCGGCGGATATTGTCGCGTGGACGGTCAAATGTCGGCCTCCGCTATCCAATCGCGCGTGAGGTCCATGAGATGGTCGTGGACGATCTCATCTTCGACGTCTTCCAGCGCCTCACCGATAAACGCGAGAATGAGCAGCGCCTTGGCTTCGCGCTCCGGGATACCCCTTGCGCGCAGGAAGAAGAGCAACTCGTCATCGAGCTGCCCGGATGTCGCGCCGTGGCCGCAGACCACGTCGTCCGCGTAGATCTCAAGCTCGGGCTTGGCATCCATCTCAGCCTGATCGGACAGGATGATCGCGTTGGCGCTCATCGCACCATCGGTCTTTTGCGCGTCCGGACGCACCAGAATCTTGCCCTGGAAAACACCGCGTGCCGACCCGCCCAGAACGCTCTTGAACAGTTCACGGCTGGTGCAGTTGGGAACGGCATGATCGACATACATCGTGGTGTCGTGATGCTGTTTGCCGGTCTTCAGGAAGACGCTATCGATATTGGCGTTGGAGTGCTCGCCATTGAACCTGATCGACAGGTCGTTGCGCATGAGAGCCGCGCCGGTCGCCAAGCCGAACTTCGAATAGTTCGCCTCTGCGCCGATCTCCACAACGATGTTGGAAAGGTGAATGGCGCTATCGCTTTCGGTCTCGACCCGCAGATGCTTGAACGTCGCACCGGCACCGACAACGACCTGGATCGCCGCGTTGCGCTGGAAGTCGGGCACCTCACCCTCGAAGCTCTCCAACAAGGTCGCGGAGGCACCGGCGCCAACGATCACGCCAAAGCGGGAGACATAGCTGCCAGGCTCGGTGCGGGCCACAACGGAGCGGATGTGGATCGGCGTTGTGATCTCCGTGCCCGGTTCGACGACAAAGACACCGCCGAAATTCATCGTCGCCGTGTTAAGGTCGAAGACCGGATTGGAGCCCCGCGCCGGCATCGTGGTCAAAAGGGCTTTGACCGCCGGATCATCGGAGTTGAGCGCGTCGTTCAAGGGAAGAAAGGACACCCCGTCGATCGCCGGAACATCGCTAACGAACGTGCCATCGACGAAGGTCAGCGTGTGAAAACCGGCATCGGCGAGCGGGTTTACCGGTGCCTCGGCGGCGCCATTGGGTCGCGCGACCGGGAAAGCCTCGCGAAGCGCGTTCCGAAGGTCGGTATACTTCCATTCCTCTACCCGTCGGTGCGGCAGACCGGACTCGCGAAATGCATCCATCGCGGCCGAGCGAGCCGTCTCCGCCCAGTCAGCGCGGTGCGCACCGGCTTCAGGAGCAAATCCGTCGATCAAAGCCTGTTCCGCCTCGGTGTAGACGCGGCGCAGTTCCATGTTCATATCGCCGTCCTCCACTACGCCGCCTCGGCTTCACCGACAAAGTCGGCATAGCCCTTTTCTTCCAGCTCAAGCGCCAACTCCTTGCCGCCCTCGCGCACGATCCGACCGTTGGCCAATACGTGCACGAAGTCCGGCACGATATGGTTGAGGAGGCGCTGATAGTGGGTGATCACGATAAACGCGCGATCTTCGCCCCTGAGTGCGTTCACGCCTTCCGACACGATGCGAAGCGCGTCGATGTCGAGGCCGGAGTCTGTCTCGTCCAGAACGCACAGCTTCGGCTCAAGCAGCGCCATTTGCAGGATCTCGTTGCGCTTTTTTTCGCCGCCGGAGAAGCCGACATTGAGCGGCCGTTTCAACATGTCCGGCTTGACCTTGAGCAGCGTCGATTTCTCTTTGATCAGACGCATGAAATCCGGCGTCGTCAGTTCGTCCTCGCCGCGTGCTTTGCGCTGTGCGTTCACTGCGGTCCGCAGGAACGTCATCGTCGCGACGCCTGGGATCTCCATCGGATACTGGAACGCCAAGAACATGCCGGCGGCGGCGCGCTCGTCCGGTTCCATCTCCAACACGTCCTCGCCATTGTAGAAGATTTCACCTTCTGTGATGTCGTAGTCGTCCTTGCCCGCCAGCACATAGCCGAGCGTCGACTTCCCGGACCCATTCGGCCCCATGATGGCGTGGACCTCGCCGGCCTTCACCGTCAAATCGATGCCCCTCAGGATCGGCTGATCGTCAACGGAAACATGGAGGTTTTTAATCTCAAGCATTGTTCGTCCTTATCGCGAATGGATGGGATTAGGCGTCTTCGCCGTCCCAGTAATCGAGTGATGCTTCTGTGCGGCCAACAAAGCGCACGCCCTTGCCGGACTGCGGGTTGCTCCAATCGAACCGGCTGATGGCACCGAACTTATTGGAGTCGGGATACTCGACCACTTCGGTGTCGGCCATGGTCGAGACGCCGAGATATTTGAGCAGTTCAGTTCCGGAGTTGATGATCTGATGCGCGGTTTCGGGGCCGCCGGTCGGCGCGGCGCAAACATCGCCCGCCTTGACCGGATAGGTCTGGTCGCCCTGCCGATATGTCCCCTCGCCCTCCAGGATCACGAACAGTTCGTGGATCTGGTGGTGGGCGTGAAACGGAAACGCCTTCTTGCCCGGCGGCACGACATGCAGCATCGCGCCCATGCCGGTCGAACCGATCATGGAGCCGAACGATCCGATCCGCGCCTCGAACGCGCCGCCATTGCCATTCTGGCGCAGCGGTACGTCGTCGAGATTGATGACCGGCCTTTGTGCCTCGGCCATCGGTCTACCCCACCGAACCTTCCAGCGAGATGCCGATCAGCTTTTGAGTCTCGACCATGAACTCCATCGGCAATTGCTGGATGACCTCGCGGGCAAAGCCGTTGACGATCAGCGCTAGTGCCTCTTCCTCGCCGATGCCGCGCTGCAGGCAATAGAACAACTGGTCGTCGGAGACTTTCGATGTGGTCGCCTCGTGCTCGAAGACGGCAGTCGAGGTCTTCGCTTCCAGATAGGGCACCGTGTGAGCACCGCATTTGTCGCCGATCAGCAACGAGTCGCACTGGGTGAAGTTGCGGGCATTCGTCGCCTTGCGGTGGGCGGAGACCAGACCGCGATAGGTGTTATTGGACTTGCCCGCCGAGATACCCTTGGAGATGATGCGGCTCGACGTATTCCGGCCCAGATGGATCATCTTGGTGCCTGAATCGATCTGCTGTTTGCCATTCGAAATAGCAATCGAATAGAACTCGCCGCGCGAGTTATCGCCACGCAGGATGCACGACGGATACTTCCACGTGATCGCCGATCCAGTCTCGACCTGGGTCCAGGAAATCTTGGCGTTCCGGCCGCGACAGTCGCCGCGCTTGGTGACGAAGTTATAGATGCCGCCCTTGCCTTCGGCGTCGCCCGGATACCAGTTCTGAACCGTCGAATATTTGATCTCGGCATCGTCAAGTGCGACCAACTCGACGACCGCAGCGTGAAGCTGATTTTCGTCGCGCATGGGCGCCGTGCAGCCCTCCAGATAGGAGACGTAGGACCCCTTCTCGGCGATGATCAGCGTTCGCTCGAACTGACCCGTGTTCTGCTCATTGATGCGGAAATAGGTCGACAGCTCCATCGGACAGCGCACGCCCTCAGGGATGTAGACAAACGAACCGTCGGTAAAGACCGCCGAATTGAGCGTGGCGTAGTAATTGTCGGTCGTCGGCACGACCGATCCCAAGTATCTCTTCACCAGGTCCGGATGCTCACGGATGGCCTCGGAGATCGAGCCGAAGATCACGCCGGCCTTTGCCAACTCTTCCTTGAACGTCGTGACGACGGACACGGAATCGAACACCGCATCGACAGCCACCTTGGCGCCCTGGACACCGGCCAAGACCTCCTGCTCTCTGAGCGGGATGCCGAGTTTCTCATAAGTCGCAAGCAGTTCGGGATCGACTTCCTCGAGACTTTTCGGCCCTTCGGCGTTTTTCGGCGCCGCATAATAATAGAGGTCCTCGAAATCGATCTTGGGATACTCGACGTTCGCCCAGGTCGGCTCTTCCATCGTACGCCAGCGCCGATAGGCCTCAAGCCGCCATTCCAGCATCCACTCCGGCTCGTCCTTCTTGGCCGAGATAAACCGGATGATGTCCTCACTCAGACCCTTGGGCGCTTTATCCGCTTCAATGTCGGTGACGAAACCATATTTGTATTTGTCGACATCGATCTCGCTGACCTGATCGATGGTCTCTTGAACAGCAGGCATTTATCCTCCTCCTGACGGCTTCAAGGGCCGTCGGTTGATGGACCAAAACGCGGCATCAGGCCGCGACAGCATTCTTCTTCCGCGTCCGAGACACGATGGTCTCCCACGCGGCCGCGGCCGCCTCGACATCGGCGCGGACCGTCTCCGGGCCCAAGCTGATGCGGATGGCACCGCGCGTGGTCTCGGCGTCGCATCCCATCGCTTCAAGGACGTGGGACGGCGACACCTTGCCGGACGAGCAGGCGGAGCCTGAGCCAACGGCGATCCCCGCGAGGTCGAACAGAATCACCGCCGTTTCGGCAGCAATCTCCGGGACCGCGAAGCAGATCGTGTTGCCAAGACGCTCAGCCTCCCGCCCAAACACCACGCCATTAGGAGATATGGCGCACAAAGCACCTTCTAACCAGTCCCTATGGGCGCGAATTTCTTCGCCTAGCGCCATTCGCTCATCTAGCAGCGTAAGAGCACCGGCCATTCCGGCAATTCCGGCAATGTTCTCCGTCCCGGCACGGACGTTTTTCTCCTGGCCGCCGCCACGCAGCATGGGCGTGATCTCCGGCGCATTCGGTACAACGCGGACCAGCGCACCGACACCCTTGGGACCGCCGAACTTATGGGCGGACACGGACAGATAATCGGCGCCCAGCGCAACGGCATCGACCGCAATTTTTCCGAGCGCCTGCACCGCATCGACATGCACATACCCGCCGCGCTCATGAACCAGATCGGCAATGGCGCGCACAGGTTGCACGACGCCTGTTTCGCTGTTGGCGAGCATGACGCATACGAGGAAGGGCACCGCCGCTTCGCCTTCCGCCGGCGACACTGGTAGCAATCTCTCAACAGCCACCACGTCAACCACGCCGGTCTCGTTGACCGGAAGGTGCGTCTTCGTTCCGGGGCCATCCAACACCGAAAGATGCTCGATCGCTGAAACGAAGATCGGCCAACCCGCCTCGGCGGCGTGATGAAGGACCAGATTGTTGGCTTCCGTCGCGCCGCTGGTCAGCGTCACGCGTTCCGGTTCGCCGCCGACCCGCTCCGCTAGAAGGCGTCGTACCCGATCGATCACCGCGCGCGCTTCGCGGCCCTCGCTGTGAACCGATGAGGGGTTGCCGACCACATCGAACGCATCCGTCATGGCCGCGCGCGCGCCGTCGGCGAGCGGGGTCGTCGCGTTGTGATCGAGATAATGCCGGTCCACGCCTAAAACACCTTTGTCCAAAGACCCCTATTCAAACACCGGCCAATCGTCCGCGCCAGTTTCGTTGAACGATCCGCAAAGGCGCGCCTTGCCAAGTGTCACTATGGTGTTATATCCACGCCTCCCGCCGCTTGCCGTCGCATACGGGAAATTACGCAGTCCATTTAGAATTATTCTAAAGGTCGAGTCAATCGACCGGCAGTCAAATTCCGAAGCACGGTCATGGAATTCGACGCCGCGCGCCTTGGAGGTCAATCGCTTTATGCCCGAAGTCATTTTTCCGGGTCCGTCCGGCCGGATTGAAGGCCGTTTTCATCCCCCTGAAACGCGAACCTCACCGATCGCTCTTGTGCTGCATCCGCATCCGCAGGCCGGCGGCACGATGAACAATCCGATCGTCTACCATCTCTATCATATGTTCGCCGCGCGCGGCTTTGCCGTTTTGCGGTTCAATTTCCGTGGTGTCGGTCGCAGCCAAGGTACGTTCGATCATGGCATCGGCGAGTTGTCGGACGCAGCATCCGCGCTCGATTGGGTTCAAAGCTTCAACCCGGAAGCGCGGGCCTGTTGGATTGCCGGGTTCTCCTTTGGGGCCTGGATCGGCATGCAGCTCCTCATGCGCCGTCCCGAGGTCGAGGGTTTCATCTCGATCGCGCCACCGGCCAATCTCTACGACTTCTCCTTCCTCGCGCCCTGCCCCTCGTCGGGTCTATTCGTTCACGGCGACGCCGATCGGGTCGTGCCACTCGACGATGTCAAAGCGCTGATTGAGAAGCTGAAAACGCAGAAGGGCATCATTATCGACCAGGAGATCATTTCCGGTGCCAACCATTTCTTTGAGGACCAGACCGAGCCTCTAACAGCGCTTGCCGGCAAATATGTCGATCGGCGCGTCGAGGAGATTCTGGCTGGCGGCTCGCGCTAGCGGTCGTCTTAGAGCGAAGCGACACGGGCGATGACGGACGCGATACTTAAGACCCCGTTCCTGACCGCGCTTCGGGATCGCGGCTTTATCCATCAATGCTCCGACATCGAGGCGCTCGATGCCCTGATGGGCGAGCAGGTGGTGCCCGCCTATATCGGCTTCGACTGCACGGCGCCCAGCCTCCACGCCGGCTCGCTGGTCCAGATCATGCTTTTGCGTTGGCTGCAGCAGTGCGGCCACAAGCCGATCGTTCTTATGGGCGGCGGCACGACGAAGGTCGGCGATCCCTCCGGCCGCGACGAGGGGCGCCAGCTTTTGACGGACGCCGCTATCGCTGAGAACATGGCCGGCATCAAGACCGTCTTCAGCCGATTCCTGACGTTCGGCGACGGACCGACCGATGCCGTCATGGTCAACAACGCGGATTGGCTCGACGGATTGGAGTACATTCCGTTCCTGCGCGACTATGGCCGGCATTTTTCGGTCAACCGGATGCTGTCCTTCGATTCTGTCCGTCTCAGGCTTGACCGCGAACAGCCCCTCTCCTTCCTCGAATTCAACTACATGATCCTCCAGGCTTATGACTTCCTGGAGTTGAGCCGACGCCAGGGGTGCCGCCTGCAGCTGGGCGGCTCGGATCAGTGGGGCAATATCGTCAACGGGATCGATCTGGCCCGCCGCGTCGACGCAAAGCAGCTTTTCGCGCTGACCACCCCGCTGCTTACGACAGCGTCCGGCGCCAAGATGGGTAAGACCGCCGCCGGCGCCGTTTGGCTCAAAGCCGACATGGTCAGCCCCTATGATTATTGGCAGTATTGGCGCAATGCCGAGGACGCCGATGTCGGCCGGTTCCTGCGCCTCTTCACAGAGTTGCCGCTAGGCGAGATTGCCCGCCTGGAGGCGCTCGAAGGCAGCGAGATCAACGATGCCAAAAAGGTGCTTGCGACAACGGTGACGGCCATGCTGCACGGCGACGATGCCGCGCGCCAGGCGGAGGAAACGGCGCGCAAGACCTTTGAAGAGGGAACGCTGGCGGATTCGCTCCCGCGCTTCGCCGTCGCTCGCTCGGAACTGGACGGCGGCGTCGGTCTTTTGACCGCGCTCAATCTGGTTGGCCTTGCCCAATCAAATGGCGAAGCGCGGCGTCTGGTGCGCGGCGGCGGTGTCCGTGTCAACGATGTGCCGTGTAGTGACGAGCGGCAAGTTCTGTCGGCGGGCGATTTGACAGAGGGTGGCGTGATCAAGCTCTCTGCCGGCAAGAAGCGTCACGCGCTCCTGGCGGCGGAGTAGCCACAGCCAAAGCATGGTCCCGCAAAGTGTGTGCGGTTTTCGGTCAAGACCATGCTCAAAATCAAAGAGCTAGAGTATTTTCGGTCACTCAGCTTTCACCGAAAACGCTCTAAGTCGGCGGTTCGTATTCAAAGATCTTGCGGAAGATCCCAGGTGCCACGGCCGATATCGCATTGACGTCGACCTGCGGCTCGGCGACGGTTCCGCCCACCCTGAACGTGACTCCGATCAAGCCTTCGTCCTGGCCGCCGCCTAAGATCGGTCCGAGAATGGGAACCTGGCTTACGACGTTGTTGAGACCGTAGGCCGGGACCAATGTCCCTGCCAGGCCAATTTCGGAACTGCGGCTGTTATAGGTCCCCCGGAAGGTAACGCCGACAACCGGCCCTTTCACCAAGCCTTCATTGACGGTCAAGACACCTTCCGCATGGGTGAAATCCATCCGCATCTTGGAAAATGCGACGCCGTCCCCGGAACCGGGTAATGCGGCGGCCGCCTCCCCGACGGACGCGTTGGCATTGCCGTTTCGCGATCGGTTGCCTGACGTGGCACGGCGCAGGAAGTAGCGATCGATGACCGGCTCACCCTTGACGTTGAAATCGGTCAGTTTGACAGTGCCGATCCATCCTCCGGCCGCGCCCTGCGCGCCCCGAAACGACAGCGCACCGCCGTCGGCCCATCTATAGAAGTTCAAGAAGCGCATCAGGCCGCCGCCATCGGCACTGTTGATGACGATCTCTCGATCACCGGCGCGTTCGCCGGTGACGGGCCAGCGACCATTGACCTGCCCGCTCAATTTCAAGTCGGTGATCCGACCAGCCGACTGCGACAGCCTTAGGGTCACGCCGGTCAAATTCGTGGCATTGTTGCCTATCAATCGGTCGGCCCTCAGGCTCAAGTCAAAGCCGGCAGAGCCCGCACCGCCAGCACCCGACAGCGCAGACCGTAAGACGCGCCGAGCGTCCAGGCGTTCGGCCGCGACGTCGATTGCAAGCCGCCCGTCATCTTGCGTTCTCAACGTGGCGCGCGCCGAATCCTCTTTCGACAGCTTGAATGTCGAAAACTGCGCGTCGGTGATGCCCTTGCCGTTCGTGATCTCGAGCCAGCCACGAATGTCGATACCACCACCGACGAGCGCGAGATCGTCGAGCCGGCGCGTCTCGCCGGTCATCGGCGCCACGAACGCCAAAGTGGCCGCGCGGCCCGGCGGCTTGTTCCAACCAATTGCGCCGATCCGCGCGCGCGCACCTTCGAGGTTGATCGACACCTTGGCCCGCGTCGGGTCATCGGCCAAGGTTGCTAACTCGACCTGCGTTTCGCCGTCGACCAGATCGCCAAGGTCGAGACCGAACGCCATCCGACCCGCGCGGTCGAGCGTGGTGCTGACCTGCAGTTCGCGGTCGATCTCGGACCGACGGCTGAGGGGCTGCTGGTACACCACATTGGCCGGAATGCCGTCGATTGCGACATCGCCAAGGATCGCGAGATCGGTTCGCGTGGCCGTAACGTCGAGCTGGCCGTCTGTCAGGGCGCGACCGTTGACCACCTTGTCGCTCGCAAAATCGGTGACCTTGCCGCGAAACGTGTATTGGGGATCGCGCCGACCGGGGTCGTCCGCCATGACCATGGAGAGATCGAACTCTGCTTCGACCGCCCCGGACACGTCATTTGGACCGAATGTCAGGTCCTGCGTGCCCTCGATTCCACTTGTCAGGACATAGTCGAGGAGCGCGGCACCATCGCTGTTTCCGGTTAAGCGAAGTCCCAGTTTCGGATCGGGAAAGCCGAGATCCGACATCTCAAGTAGACCGGATTCAATGGCAATGCGGTGCTCAGAGGGCGTATCGATCGACCCGCGATCGATATCGAGCCCAAGGTCTGAGCTGTCAATCCGAAGCCGCCCTTCGGCAACGTTGAGGTACGGCAGATCACGGTAGTAGGCCGCAACGCCATCCTCGAAGTCTATCCGCAGCCGCGTCCAGATTCGCGGCGCGCCCGGTGCCAGCTTGCGTTCCGGCACGACCTTGAAGGCGAATGTGCCCCGCGAAACGGTGCCGTCCTTGATGTTGTCCCGGAACCAGGACTGAGCACCGGGAGAGATCGGCGGCAGCCAGATGTCCCTTACATGTGCAAGCGACATCTGGGAAAAGGCCGATGACACCGCAAAGACAGCGTTGTCGACGCCCCAACCCATCTCAATCGCCATGACGATGTCGGTATCGTCACCGGTCATCGCGAGCCGATTGATCGTTGCCGACTGATTGAGCGGATCGACAATGCCCTCAAGGCTCATTGCAGCGAACCCCAGCGCATCGGCTTCATCGCCATCGTCGAAGACCAAATCACTCGACGTCAGCGTCAAGCGCATTTGCCGTCCCGACGGGTCTCCGGGCCATGGCGCGAGCCGACCGCTCGCCGTCATGCCGCTTCCGCCGGATTTCACGGCGAGACGGTCAATGGTGATATCACCGCTGGCGACCTCGTAGGCAATGTCGAGAGACGCATCATCGATGCGCAGCCGGCGCAGTGGGTCGCCTTTGGCGCCGATCGTGCCCGATGCCAGATGAAGCGAGAACCCGGCCGTGGTCAGCTTGGCGTTCTCGTCGAAGTCCAATGCACCGGATAGGCTGATTGGCGTTGAGACGTGAACCGGCAGTTGCGCGTTGGCGACATGCTGGTCAAGGGTGAGTTCCGCTAGCTGGAACGTACCGCTCTTCGGCCGTCCGTCATCCCGCAATGCGATCGAGAACGCGATCGGCGTTTCGAAGTCATCGCGGGCCAGCATGGCGCGTGCACTCACATTCCGTGTGTCTGCCTTGGTCAGCCGAGCATTGAGGTTGAAGAAGTCGAGCGGCGGCAGCCCCTCGCCGCGGTCGACCGCCAGCGACGACTCAACCAATTCGATACGCGTCAGGCCAAACAGCCCTATCTCGTCAAACAGCGCATTCAGCTCGTAGGCCATTTCGCCCGTCACGACTTCCATTTCCCGGACAATCGCCAAGCCGTCGACCGGAATGACGGGAAACGCCGGGCCAAATTGCTCGGCTGGAGCAGACGCATCGGACACTGCCTGGTCCAGGGGTTCGATCACCTCCTGTACTGCCTCGCTTGCGACTGTCTCGGGGGTGTCCGGCCGTCGCGGCGGCAACGGGACAGCGCCAGCCTCGATCTCAGCGCGTGACAACGAGGGTGTCTCGACGGGCTCGACCGCGGGTGGATCGGTATCCGGCGCGGTCTCGGCTTGTGGCGGAGCCTCCGGAGGAGCGCTTAAAACTGTGTCGGAGGCATCGACCGACAGCGCGGCTTGGCGTAACACGACACTGTAAGGTTGGAGGTCAGCGCGAAAGAGGTTGCCCGGCGCAATCACCAGATCCAACTGCTTGGCGGCCAGGGGATCACCGCCGGCTTTGAGCGTCAGTCTTGGATCGATCAAACGGAAGACCGCGCCGTCCGTAAAAGACAGCCACTCAAACTCGCCGCCTTGGAACGTTACGGTTCCAATGCCGTCGAGCTGATCATTGATCCGCGTCTCAGCGGTCTTGGCCAGTCGGTCGGCGCGAATAGGTCCAGCGAACATGACCATCGCCAACACCGCCGCAACCACGCAGAGGACGGCTGCGGGTATCCAGACGACTCGTCTGACGCGCCGACGACGACCGTCGCTGGTTCCGGACGCCACGCTGACGCCGGCCGATCCCGAATCGCTATCCTTGTCCACTTGCCCCATGCGCCGAGTCAGATCTCACTATGACTTGTCTTGCAGAGCCGTCGCGCTAAAACGCTTCTTGTCACTCTAGCTTTCCTTTCCCGCCACCCGCCATCACATCAGGTCAAGCCAATGTCAGACTCGCTTACGCCCGGCCACGCCGCTCCCAAATTCAGCCTGCCACGGGACGGCGGCGGAACCGTAGCCTTGGCGGACCTTAAGGGCAAAACTGTGGTTCTTTACTTCTATCCCCGCGACGACACGAGTGGTTGTACCAAGGAGGCGATCGGCTTTTCCGGTGTCAGTGGCGCATTTGATGCCGCAGGCGCGGTCGTGATCGGCATATCCGCTGATTCCGTTGCCTCGCACGACAAGTTTAAGGCGAAACACGACCTCAATGTGATCCTTGCATCCGACGAAGACAAGACCGTCGTCGAGGACTACGGCGTCTGGGTTGAGAAAAGCATGTACGGCCGCAAATATATGGGCATCGAGCGGGCGACCTATCTGATCGATCGCAACGGAAAAATCGCCCGGGTCTGGCGCAAGGTCAAAGTGCCGGGCCATGTCGAAGAAGTCCTTGAAGCAGCTCAGGAATTAACCTGATCGCGAGCCAGATCACGGCGCGCCGCCGCGCCCGGAACGCGCCGCTGAAACGCCCGGCATTACCCTTTCGTTAACTACGACTCGCCATGATGGCCGTCGGGTTAAATTGGACGGGTGTCCTAAGGTCATCATGAGTCTTCCCTATGCTTCCGGTCGTGCATATGGCACGGCGCGGCAAACTCCGAAATTGATCATCACCAACGGCCGGGCCTATCGCAGCGTAACGCTGTCGCCGCTGGTCATTGCATGTTTTTCGGTGGCCATGATCGCACTGCTTACATGGTGCGTCGGGCTGTCCGGCTTTGTCTTCTTTCGCGACGACGTAGTTCGCTCGATGATGCGCAAGCACGCTGTCACGGTCGAGAAATATGAAGACAAGATCACGTCGCTTCGGTTGCAGGTCGATTCAATCCGGAGCCGACAGTTCATCAATCAAGACTCGTTTGCCGGCGCCATCGACGATCTGCGGATTCGGCAAGAGGCGATCGAGACCCACCAGTCGGAGATTCTCGACGTCGTTGAGCGCGCCCGTCAGGCCGGCATTAGTCTTGATGATGCGCCCACGCAAACGGCGGATCGGGCGGCGAGCGACTACGCCAGCCTGAGTCGTGTTTCAGATCAAGCATCCCACAGCGTGACGCTCGCCTCGCGTCGCCATATCGGCGATGCGCCGATTTCCAGACCGGCCATCCCACCGCGCGAAGCCCTTGTTTTTGCCGACACGCCGGATACGTCGCTGACGAGGGTCGCTCGTCAGATCGACGAAGAGTTGCGGAGCTTTGCCGACAATCAGTCGAGCGTCCTCAACACTATTGAAATGGAAGCATCGGCGCGCGCCAAGCATCTACGCTCCGTTTTCGACCGCATCAAGCTCGACAAAAAGCGGTTCGGCCTAGATCGGCAGATCGCGGCTGGCGGGCCGTTCATCGCCGCCAAGGACGCAGACAAGCTATCCGAGGTCTCCCGACAGGTCGCGCGCATCGACCAAGACCTGGCAGTCATCTCGCAGCTTGAAACAGCGATCGCAAAATTACCGATCCGCCGCCCCATGGCCGCCACCTACCGCGTGTCTTCGTCGTTTGGCACGCGCTTGGACCCCTTTGTGCGCCGGCGGGCCTTTCACTCCGGGATCGACTTTGCCGCACCAACCGGTGCAAAGGTAACGTCCACTGCCTCAGGCCGAGTGACCAAAGCGAGTTGGAACGGCGGTTATGGTCGCATGGTGGAAATCTCGCACGGCAACGGCCTGTCGACGCGCTACGCTCATCTCAGCCGGATCTCGGTCTCCGTCGGCCAACGGGTCAAACAGGGTCAAGTCATCGGCCGTGTCGGCTCCACCGGACGCAGCACCGGCCCGCATCTACACTATGAGACACGGGTTGACGGCAAGGCGGTCAATCCGATCCGCTTTCTCAACGCTCTTTAGCAAGCCTACTCGATATCTTCGATGACGGCATCGGCGCCACCCTGCACCCGGTGTGCCAGGGCGGCCTCCATATATTGATCAAGATCGCCGTCCAGCACGTTTGAAGGACTCGTGCTTTCAATGCCGGTTCGAAGATCCTTCACCAACTGATAGGGCTGAAGGACGTAGGAGCGGATCTGGTGCCCCCAGCCAATATCGGTTTTGGCAGCTGCCTGAGCGCTAGCCGCTTCCTCGCGCATTTGCAGTTCCCGCTCGTAGAGTCGGGCGCGCAACATCGCCCAAGCGCTTGCGCGGTTCTTGTGCTGCGACCGTTCGCTCTGGCACTGCACGACGATCCCCGTCTCATTGTGCGTGATGCGGACGGCACTGTCGGTGGTATTGACGTGCTGACCGCCGGCACCGGACGCGCGATAGGTATCGATGCGCACATCGGCTTCCGACACGTCGACCTGGATATTGTCGTCGACGACCGGATAGACCCAAGCAGACGCGAAGCTCGTATGGCGCCGGGCCTGGCTGTCGAAGGGTGATATCCGAACGAGACGGTGAACGCCGGACTCCGTCTTTAGCCAGCCGTAGGCATTTTCGCCCTTGACCTTTACGGTCGCCGACTTGATGCCGGCCTCCTCGCCCTCGCTGACCTCCAGGACTTCCGTCTTAAAGCCGCGCCGCTCCGCCCAGCGCAAATACATGCGCAAGAGCATCGAGGCCCAATCTTGGCTTTCCGTGCCGCCGGCGCCGGAGTGAATCTCCAAATAGGTATCGTTGCTGTCGGCCTCGCCGGACAGCAGCGTTTCGACTTCGCGCTTGGCGGCATCCTTGTGAAGGCGACGAAGCGTCTTCTCGGCATCGGCGACAACCTCGGCGTCGTCTTCCATTTCGCCAAGTTCGATCAACTCGATGCTGTCGTTGACGCCCGTATCAATCGTCTTGATCGCAGCGATGGCTGCCTCAAGCTGCTGACGCTCGCGCATGAGCGCCTGCGCCTTTTCCGGATCGGACCAGAGATCCGGATCCTCCGCCCGCGCGTTCAGCGTTCCCAGCCGTTCTTCCGCCGTATCCCAGTCAAAGATGCCTCCGCAAAAGGACCAGCGACTGCTGGATGTCATCGACGAGGGACTGGATTTCGGCGCGAAGCGGCATGACGGACCTTTTGTTAGACGAGCGGCAAGCGCTGCATTACGGCAGCGTGCTTAGCCAAACGGATCGGAAGATGCAATCCGAGCGTGACGGGTCTAATAGAGACCGCCCGTTCCCGTGATGACGGCCGCATCGGCTTCCGGCGTCAACCCACCTTCGATGAAACCGTCCTGGAAGCCGATGATCGAATAGGTGTCGGGCGGGCCGGTGCCCGGCTTAAACGCTTCGAGAATGATCTCGTTCCCGCTGGCATTGGCGCTCAGACCGGTCTTGCGATTGATGCTGACCAGTTTGATTCCCGCCGGAACGCGGAACGGAACGGCCGGGACATCGGCCAGAGCCGCTTGCATGAAATCCCGGAAAATCGGCGCGGCCAGCACGCCACCGGTCATGCCGCGCCCCATCGGCCGCGGCCGGTCATAGCCCAGATAAATGCCAACCGCCAGGTCGGGCGAATAACCGACAAACCACGCGTCTTTCTCGTCGTTCGTCGTACCGGTCTTGCCCGCGATTGGCTTGCCGACTTCCTTGACCCGCGTCCCCGTACCGCGCTGGACAACACCCTCCAGCATGGAGGTCATCTGATAAGCGGTGTACTCGTCCAGCACCCGCGGACGGGCATCGACGAGCGCCGGTTCGTCCTGACCTGCCCAGTCTCCACTACAGTTGTCGCAGTCGCGTGGGTCGTGGCGGTATATGGTCCGGCCATACCGGTCCTGAATCCGATCAATCAGTGTCGCGTGAACCTTCTTGCCGCCGTTCGCCAAGATCGAGTAGGCCGCCGTCATGCGAAGAACTGTGGTCTCCCCGGCCCCCAGCGACATGGCCAGCATGGGCGGGAGATCATCGTAGATCCCGAACCTGCGCGCATACTCGGCCACCAAAGGCATCCCCATATCGCGGGCCAGCCGCACCGTCATCACATTGCGCGAGTTTTCGATGCCGCGACGCAGCGTCGACGGGCCATAATACTTCTTGGAGTAGTTCTGCGGCCGCCACACGCCTAGTCCGGGACCCTGGCTGATCGCGATCGGCGCGTCCATGACAACACTTGAGGGCGTGTAGCCGTTGTCGAGCGCAGCGGCGTAGACAAACGGCTTGAACGACGAGCCCGGTTGGCGCTGGGCCTGTGTCGCGCGGTTGAACTCGCTTTCGGCATAAGAGAAGCCACCCACGAGCGCCTTCACCCGTCCCGTATGCGGGTCCATGACGACCATCGCACCGGCAATCTCCGGCACCTGCTGCAGCGTCAAATTGCCGTCATCGTTCGGCGTGAAATAGGCCACATCGCCAACGTTGAGCACCTGATTGACTGCTCCAATGGCTCGCCCGCGCTGCGATCCTGTGGCCCACTTCGCCCACTTGACTGCATCCAAGCCGACCGTTGCGGTCTCCCGCTCACCGGAGAGCGTACCGGACGGTAGTCGCCGCGGCTGCAAGCCGACCGTCGCCTCTTCTTCGCCGACGCCGAGTACGACACCCAGCCGCCAGGGATCGACGTCGCTAAGCGCTTCGATCTCGCCGAGCGTGGCGCCCCAGTCCTCGCCGATTTCAATCGTCTGAACCGGGCCGCGCCAACCCTTCTTCCGGTCGAACTCAACCAGACCGGAAACGAACGTCTCGCGCGCCAATTGCTGCAGTTTGGGATCAAGCGTCGTGCGAACCGACAGGCCGCCATCGTACAGCGCATCCGTGCCATAGCGCTCGCCGATCACCCGACGCACTTCCTCGGCGAAGTATTCGGCGGCGAAGATCCGGGCGCCGGTTTCGCGCGGCGTCACTTCAAGCGGTTGGGCGGAAGCGCTGTCCAGCGTTTCCTGATCGATGTAGCCATTGGCATGCATACGCTGCAAAACCCAATTGCGGCGTTCGATCGCGCGCTCCGGGAAGCGGAACGGATGATAGTTGTTGGGCGCCTTCGGCAACGCCGCGAAATAGGCCGCCTCGCTCAGCGACAGTTCGTGAACGGATTTATCGAAGTACACCAGTGCGGCGGCCGCCACGCCGTAGGACCCAAGACCGAGATAGATCTCGTTGAGATAGAGTTCGAGGATCTCTTCCTTCGAGAACTGACCTTCGATACGCACGGCCAGGAGCATTTCCTTGACCTTGCGCTCAAGCGTCACGTCGCTGGTCAACAGGAAGTTCTTCGCCACCTGTTGTGTGATCGTCGACGCACCGACCAGCCGGCGTTCGCCGAAGTTTTGGAAGTTGGTAATGACGGCGCGAACAATGCCCTCGAAATCAAGCCCGGTGTGGGAGAAGAAGTTCTTATCCTCCGCCGAGATCATCGCTTGAATGACGGTGTCGGGGATCGATTCAATCGGCAGATAGAGGCGGCGCTCGCGCGCATACTCGGCAACCAGCCGGCCGTCCGCAGCATGGATGCGCGTCATCACTGGCGGTTGATAGTCGCCCAGGACCTTCGAATCCGGAAGGTCCTTCGCCATGGCGGTCAGGAAATAGCCAACGACGACGGAGACGCAGATCGCCACGACAAAGCCGGCCGTAAAAAGCGCCCCAAAGAGTCGTACCATCATCGTATTCAGCCGCCAGTCTTGCGCGTCATCTGCCCCAGAGTGCGCCGCAACTCCTTGAGTGCGGCGGCAGGATCCCCATCCAGCGCCCAGGACACCTTATAAGGCCTCCACGAAGCATAGACCATACCCGGGAAATGACGTTTGGTTTCCAATGGTTACCTTAGTGGCCGCACTCAATGAGGTCATGCGTTCTGCGCGTGTCGGATTTTGCATCTGAACGGCTCTCTTCAAACAGAACACACGACGCAATTGAGTACGGGCCCTAGTCCAGCAATGCGACAGAAACGCGCCGATGCTTATTGCGTTGCGCCCGCCAGTTGCGGCTGGAGATAGGAATCGACCGCGCGGGCAATCGCGCCTGCGACCTCGTCGCGCCATTTCGGATCGCGCAAGCGCTTTTCGTCGTCGCGATTGCTCATGTATCCAAGCTCGATCAGCACGGAGGGCACATCCGGCGCCTTCAGGACCCTGAATCCGGCAAAGCGATGCGGATTCTTGTTCATGGTCGTCGGTCCATCGAGCTTCTCGATAACCTCACGCGCGAACATGATCGACAGGTTCTTCGTCTCTCGCCGGACCAGATCCAAGAGGATGTCGGTGACCGCGTCCTGCTCCTCGTCCAGATGAAGGCCGGCGATCACGTCGGCGCGATTTTCGCGCTCTGCAAGTGCCGCCGCCTCGGCGTCGGACGCGCGATCCGACTGTGTATAAACCGTCGCGCCACGAATAGAGCGCATTCGAAACGAATCCGCGTGGATTGATATGAACAGCGCCGCCTGGTGATCGCGCGCAATGCGGACCCGATCATCGAGCGAGACGAACGTGTCGTCGTCGCGGGTCATGACGACCTCGAAGGCACCGCTGCGTTTCAGCCGATCCCGCAAGGCCAAGCCGAAATCGAGGACCACTTCTTTCTCGTGCAGCCCACCGCGGCTCCTGGCACCCGGATCGACGCCGCCATGCCCCGGATCGATCACGATGATCGGGCGATAAGACGGCGTATCGGCCACAGCGGTATCGGTCGCCGTCAAGCGTGCCGATTTCGCCGCGATATTGGATTTGGGATAGGTGGCGATCTCACTCGCCGACGCCATACGTTGTTCAAATGTCGCGGCATCGGTTTCATGCAATTCGACGACGAGGCGCGCCGGCTGATCGTTGCCGGGACGATTGACGAACGCTCGCTCGATGATCACGGGCCCGGCCACATCCAGCACGATTCGCGATTTTCCAGGTGCGAACAAGCCGTAGCGATAAGCGCGCACAAGCCCACGCCCCTCACTGCCCTTTTCAGAGTCGAGACGGAACGACACCTCGGGCAGATCGACGATGACCCGATACGGATCGGCGAGCGCGAACGCCCGGATCGGAACGGCCTGCGTGAGATCAGCGACAAAGCGGGTTACGTCGCGGTCACCGGCAATCCGCGCATCGAACGCAATGGGAGTGCCGTCCGCGTCAGCCCCCTTGGCGAACGCGGGCGCGCTTACCATGGCGCCTAGAAGCGCCATCAACATTGCACCAATAGCCCACAATCGGAGCCGCATGCCGATTCCAATCCTCAACAACGCAGCCGACCAGCCCACATAGCGGTCCTTAACGGACGCTAGAGAATGTTCATTAAGCGTTTCTTTACGCATCGAGACGTGTGGTCAATTACATCTATGCAACGGTCAGAAAAAAAATCTCCACGATGGGACAATCACTGGCTTGTCAAGCGGCCCGGCGCGCCGTTAAACCGGAGTCGGATCGTGACTCGGTCAGCCAGTCCAAACTCGGTCAGTTCGCAGTTGAAGTGGCGTTTGGTGCTTGGAGACGCAGTGTGCGTGATTCGGCACGGACTGGCAGCCCCTTGCGGCAGGCAACTTGGCGTTGCATATAACCTGCAAGGTGGATTGTTACTGACGACACGATCCAGCCGGATTGCGGGAACCGGCAACGGAACCTGCGATCAAAATTGAAGTTTTTCGCCCTCCGCGACTGCGGATGGTGCGCAAATCAGCGGCCGATCTTGATGCCAAACCGCCTCGAATCGACCGCAAACCACTGTGAGGCCATGACTCTAAGCACATCGCCAGACAGACCGCACACCGCCAGCCGGCAACGGCCAGGCGCCGGTCCTGTCGTACCGATGCATGTATTGCGATTGCGGAGTCTGGACAATTGCCAGGATGGCCTCGCGCATTTCAACACATGTTTGACTGCACCGCTTCGGATCAGGACAGCGCGGGACGATCGCGCACCACCGGGCCGAGCGTGTGCAGCGGAAAGTCCTTATAATGCCAAGCAAAATGCTGATCGACACGGTCCACCCGGAAGAAACCCGTGTCGCCGTTCTTCGTGGAAATCGCGTCGAAGAATTCGATTTTGAATCCTCTGCCCGCAAGCAATTGCGGGGCAACATCTATCTCGCCAAGGTCACGCGTGTTGAACCGTCGCTTCAAGCGGCGTTCGTAGACTATGGCGGCAATCGCCACGGCTTCTTGGCCTTCAGCGAAATCCATCCCGACTATTACCAAATCCCGGTCGCCGACCGGCAGGAGCTCTTGCGCCAGGAGGAAGAAGACCAGAAGTCCGAGGCCATTGCCGATGAGGCCGAGGACTCTGAACCTGCCGACAACGACGATACCGCGGAGGCCGAGGCCACTGAGCCTGTGGAAGAAACCGCCGACGGCGACGATGCCGAAGCCGAGGAGGACGCCTCCGCAGTCACGGCCGACGACGGTGAAGCCGAGACCGAGGCGCTGGACGGGAGTGATGACGGCAACGACGACGATGCCGAAGCCGATCAACCCGACGCGCCCGAGACCGTCGCCACCAACGATGCTTTCGGCGAAGTTCCGATCCGCCGCGCGCGCCGTCCTCGGCCCTATAAGATTCAAGAAGTCATCAAGCGGCGTCAGGTCCTTCTCGTCCAAGTGGTTAAGGAGGAGCGCGGCAACAAAGGCGCTGCGCTGACAACTTATCTGTCGCTGGCTGGGCGCTATTCGGTGCTGATGCCGAACACAGCACGTGGCGGCGGCATTTCCCGCAAAATCTCCAACGCGACCGACCGCAAGCGCCTGAAGCAGATTGCCACCGATCTCGATGTGCCCGAAGGCATGGGCGTGATCCTGCGCACGGCGGGCGCCAATCGCACGAAGGCGGAAGTGCGCCGCGATTTCGAGTACCTGCTCAGGCTGTGGGAAAATGTCCGGACGCTGACCTTGGAATCCCACGCGCCGTGTCTGGTCTATGAGGAAGGCAACCTCGTCAAACGGGCGATCCGAGACCTCTACTCCAAAGATATCAATGAGGTGATGGTCAGCGGCGATGACGGGTACAAGGACGCCAAGGATCTGATGCGCATGCTCATGCCGAGCCATGCGAAAAACGTCAAATCCTATAAGGACGCGACGCCGCTTTTCGTGCGCTACGGTATCGAAGCGCAACTTGACGGACTGTTTCAGCCCCAGGTCACGCTTAAGTCGGGCGGCTACATCGTCATCAATCAGACGGAAGCATTGGTCGCGATCGACGTGAACTCCGGCCGCGCGACCCGCGAGCATTCGATCGAGGACACGGCGTTGAAGACCAATCTGGAGGCCGCCGACGAGGTCGCACGGCAATTGCGCCTGCGCGACCTGGCCGGCCTCATCGTCGTCGACTTCATCGATATGGAGGAGAACCGCAACAACCGGGCGGTCGAACGGCGCCTGAAGGATGCGCTGAAGGCCGATCGTGCCCGCATCCAGGTTGGGCGGATTTCATCCTTCGGCCTGCTGGAAATGTCGCGGCAACGCTTGCGGTCGAGCGTGCTCGAAGGATCGACGGACATTTGCCCGCATTGCTCGGGCACAGGCGTGGTCCGTTCCGTCGAATCGGTGACGCTTCACGTGCTGCGGGTGATCGAGACAGCGGTCAAGGACGCCCGCACCAACGAACTGACGGCCTATTGCGCCCCCAACGCGGCCTTCTACATTTTGAACCACAAACGCGATTATCTGCGTCATTTCGAGGAAGACCACGGGATCGAGGTCCACGTGGTTGGCGATACGGCATGCGTCGGCGTCGATTGCCGGATCGAAAGCGGTGGCGATGCGGTTAAAGTCCGGCAGCAGCCGCCCGCGGCCGTAACGATGGATACCGACGACGCGCCCGCCCAAACGGTTGATGCCGATAGCGCCGAGGACAAGGGCGATGGTGAGCGCAAACGCCGCCGTCGGCGCCGCCGCAAGCCCAGGGCGGAAAAAGCCGAGGCTGCTGATTCTGCCGAGACATCCGCTAGCGATGAGGACGAAGACTCCAGCGAAGCCGACGCAGAGGACGCAACCATTCGGGCGGAGGATGACGAACCACGCACCGGTCGGCGATCCCGCCGTCGCGGCCGACGCGGCGGTCGCCGCAACCGCAAGACGTCGACAGACGAAACGGCCAACGGGGACGACGAAGGGGAATTGGCCGAAGCCGCGTCGTCATCCGAAACGAGCGAGGACGAGCCAACCGAGGTCGTCGCGCAGGTCAGTGACGGCGAGGACGAGACCACTGACGCGACCGCAGCCGAAAAACCGAAGCGCCGCAGCCGTTCGCGCCGATCCAAGACGGCGTCGTCCGAAGCTGCTGAAACCGTAGAGGAGACAGCTCCCGACGCGGCAGCGGAGACAGAAGGCCAACCGATCGAGTTGACCGAGCCCGCAGTCATGCCACCGGCAGAGGATGCACCCGTCGCTATTGATTCGGATATCGGCAGTGGCGAACCGGAACCCGCTCCCGAGATCGCAGCGCCGAGCGAGGCGGTGCCGACCGAGCCGGCCGAACGCCGAACGGGTTGGTGGCAGCGCACATTCTCGGCGAAGAAATAAGCGCGGATAGCTACTCGGCGGCCCGCGTCGCGCCGCCGAGCCAAGCTTCGAGCCGCCGGCAACCCTCGGCGATCTCCGCTGTCGTGCCGGCCAGCGAGAAGCGGATATAGGTGTGGCCGCCGTCGGGATCGAAATCGACCCCCGGCGTGGCGGCAACGCCTGCCGTTTCCAGCATGTCCCGCGCAAACGCTAGAGAATCCGCGCTGAACGGCGAGATGTCGGCATAGGCGTAGAACGCCCCATCCATGGGAAGGATCGTCTCAAAGCCGATGCGCGGCAAGGTTTTCGCCAGGATCGCCCGGTTTTGGCGGTAGACATCGCACAATGGCCGGAATGCCTCGGCCATGTTCAACGCCTCGATCGCCGCGTATTGCGAGAGCGTCGGCACGCTGATGAAGAGGTTTTGGGCAAGCACCTCCACCGGGCGCACAAGGTCGGGCGGGACCGTCATCCAGCCGATCCGCCACCCGGTCATGCAAAAATACTTCGAGAAGCTTGAGATCACGATAGGCGTGTCGGAAAACTCAAGCGCCGAATGCGCCGGGGCATCGAACGTGAGCCCGTGATAGATCTCATCGGAGATCAAAACGATACCGTTGGCATCGCAGAAATCGACGATGGCTTTCAAACGGTCCGGCGGAATGACAGTACCCGTTGGATTGTTGGGACTTGCGATAAGCAATCCATCGAGCGGTGTCTCGCGATGGATGGCCTCAATGTCGGCAATCTGGGGCGACCAGCGGCCTTCCGGTCCGGTCGGGACGGTCACCGTGTCAACGCCGAGGGTCTTCAGGATATTGCGATAGGCAGGATAACCCGGCATCGGCAGGCCGACGCGCGCGCCCACGTCGAACAGCGCCAAAAAGGCGAGCATGAAGCCGCCGGACGACCCTGTGGTCGCGATGAAGCGTTCTGCCGGGACATCCAAGTCGTACCAAGCCCGGTAATGATCCGTGAGCGCGGATCTGAAGGGGACGATGCCTGCCGCCTCGGTGTAGGACAACACGCCGGTCTGAAGGGTCTCTTGCGCCGCCTTGAGCACGGCAGGCGGCACCGGCGCGCTCGGCTGGCCGGTTTCCATGTGGACGATGTTGCGGCCCGCCGCCTCCAGCGCCTTGGCCCGCGCCAGGACATCCATTGCGATGAAGGGATCGGCGCGCTTGGCACGATGCGAGAGCTTGAACGTCATGGGTGGACCTTAGGCGGGACGATCACGATTGAAAACCACTCCCGCCATCGGCAGCGACGAATGCTAAGGTGATACGTCGAACCACATGAAGGCGGCCGATGGCAGATACAACCCTTTCCGGTCCCGCGCCGGGCCGCTTTTCCATCCTGCCGATCCTATCCGTCAATTTCGTTGGCACGCTCGGCTTTTCGATCGTCGTGCCGTTTCTGGTGTTTCTCGTCGCGAAGTGGGGCGGCAACGCGCTCATCTACGGCGCCCTGGCGGCGACCTATTCGGCCTTCCAGCTGATCGGTGCGCCGATCCTTGGTCGTTGGTCCGACCGGATTGGGCGGCGGAAGGTCTTGCTTGTCAGTCAGCTCGGCACCCTCGCCTCCTGGGCGATTTTCCTCATCGCCTTCACATTGCCGGTCGCTCCGCTCCTTGAGGTCGATTCCGCGCTGGTCGGCCAGTTCGCCGTCACCTTGCCGCTGATCGTCCTCTTCATCGCCCGTGCCGCCGACGGACTGACCGGCGGCAATGTCTCGGTCGCCAATGCCTACCTGTCGGACATCACCGACGACCAACACCGCACAGCCCATTTCGGCCAGATGGCGCTTTCAACGAATATCGGCTTCGTTGCCGGCCCGGCACTCGCCGGTCTTTTAGGCGCCACTCAATTTGGCGAGATCGTACCGGTCATCGCCGCGCTTTTGATTTCGGGCGTCGCCACGCTACTGATCGTCTTTGGACTGCGCGAAAGCAATGCCCGCCTCCTGGACGCCAGGCCGGGGTTGAAAAACGCTTGCAAGGTATTCGGGCAGGACACGAAGGAGTGCTACGCGCTGAAGGGCCGCCAGGAGACCTCGACGAAGGCCATCTTGCGTCTGCCTTACATTGCGGAACTTTTGACGATCAACTTTCTCGTCATGCTGGGCTTCAGCCTGTTCTACGTTGCCTTCCCGACCCATGCCGCGTTGGCGCTCAATTGGTCGGTCGTCGAGACGGGCACCTATTTCGCCGTGCTCAGCCTGTTCATGGTCGTCGTGCAGGGTCCCGTGCTTACCACTCTCTCAAAGTCCATGTCGGAGCGGACTCTGATTGTCGGCGGCAGCATCCTGTTGGCGCTTGGCTTCGCCGCGCTGATCCGAGGAGAAACCGCGATGATCTACGCCGGTGCCGCGCTGATTGCGCTCGGCAACGGCCTCATGTGGCCGACCTTCATGGCCGTGCTCTCCAAACAGGCCGGAAAAACCTATCAAGGCGCCGTTCAGGGTCTGGCGAGCAGTCTCGGCGCGGCAGCAAGCATCATCGGGTTAATCGGCGGCGGACTGCTTTATACCTGGCTCGGCGCACCGGTTTTCCTCGGCGCCGCAGCCATCATTGGAGCCATCGCCGCGATGGCCCTGTTCGGCGGTGGCTGCAAACTGCGGCCCGTTTAGCCCTGTGAGAGTGTCCGGGAGACCGAATCGGTCCAGCCGGCGTAAAGGGCCTCACGGGTGTCGGCATTCATTGCCGGTTCGAACCGCTTGTCGAGTTGCCAGACGGTCGCGGCGGCATCGAGATCATCGAAAATCCCCGCCCCCACGCCGGCCAGCATTGCGGCACCCAGCGCCGTCGTCTCGCGGATCTTCGGGCGGTCGACCGGCGCGTCCAAAATGTCGGCCAGGAACTGCATCGTCCAATTGCTTTCGACCATGCCGCCATCGACCCGCAAGACCGTGTCCGCCGTCCCGGCGCTCCCCCAATCCGCCTTCATCGCGGCAAGCAGGTCGCGGGTCTGGTAGCACACGCTCTCAAGCGCCGCGCGGCAAAGTTCCGCCGGTCCGGTGTTGCGCGTCATGCCGAAGAGGCTCGCCCGCGCGTCCGGGTCCCAATGGGGCGCACCGAGCCCGACAAAGGCCGGCACCAGATAAACGTGATGGCCTGGGTCGGCCGCTGCCGCCAACTGCCCTGATTCAGCAGCATCGGCGATCATCTTCATGGAATCGCGCAACCATTGAACTGCTGCCCCGGCGACGAAGATGGACCCCTCTAGTGCATAGGTCGGCGTGCCGCCCAGCTGATAGGCGATCGTCGTCAGCATCTTGTTCTTCGACACGATGCGATTGTCGCCGGTGTTTAAAAGGGCAAAACACCCCGTGCCATAGGTGGACTTCAGCATGCCCGGCTGGAAGCAGGCCTGGCCCACGGTCGCCGCTTGCTGGTCGCCGGCCGCACCCTGGATCGGGATGGCGTGGCCGAGGATGTCCGGATCAGTCGTGCCGAAATCGGCAACGCAATCCGCCACCTCAGGCAACACGGCACGGGGCACGCGGAACAGCGCCAAAAGGTCATCGTCCCAATCGCCAGTCGCGATGTTGTAGAGATTGGTCCTCGATGCATTGGTCGCATCGGTGACGTGGCGTTTGCCGCCGGTCAGCCGCCAAATGAGATAACTGTCCACCGTGCCGAACGCCAGTTCGCCGGCGTCGGCCCGCGCCCGTGCGCCGTCCACATTGTCAAGCAACCATGCGACCTTGGTCGACGAGAAATAGGGATCGAGCAGAAGCCCGGATTTCTCAGTGACGTCAGCTTCGTCCGTCGACGCTTTCAAGCTGGCACAGACATCGGCCGTGCGGCGATCCTGCCAAACAATCGCGCGGGCGATCGGTTTGCCGGTCTTGCGATCCCAGATCAGTGTCGTCTCGCGCTGATTGGTGATGCCGATGGTCGCGACATCGGCGGGAGCCAAGCCCGCATTGGCAAGCGCGCCCGTGATGCTTGCGACCGTCGATGTCCAGATCTCTTCCGGCTCATGCTCCACCCAACCGGACTGCGGAAAGTGTTGGGTGAACTCCTCCTGGCCGACGCCGCGAATGGCGAGCATCTCGTCGAAGACGATCGCCCGGCTCGATGTCGTGCCCTGATCGATCGCCAGAATGAAGCGCGCCATGAATTCCCCCCGCATACTCAACAGTTTCGTTGGCCGAAACCTTAGTGCGGCGGTGGAGTGCTGTCAGCCTGGAATTCGAGACGGTGGTGAGCCCTCAGGGATTCGAACCCTGGACCTACTGATTAAAAGTCAGTTGCTCTACCAACTGAGCTAAGGGCTCCCGAAGCGGGGAAACCCGCGCTGCCCAGCGCGAGTCGCGCGGACCATAGGTGCGCTGCAGATATGGGTCAATAGACCGTCACCGGAATCCCCCGCCCTTGCCGTGAACGGAGATCACTCCATGTCTAACGATAGAGGCAACAGGAACGGGAGCGGCTGGGATGACCCGACTGACGATGACATGGCGGCGATGGATTGCGGCGTCGGTTCTTGTGTTTGCACCTCTTTTTCCCGCGTTCGCCGAGAACCTTGGCGATGGCGACAGCGCCGCCATCCAATCGGTGATCGAAGGCCAGATCCAAGCGTTTCGCGCCGATGATGGCGAGGCCGCCTACAGCTACGCCGCGCCGTCGATCAAGCGCATGTTCCCGAATCCCGACATCTTCATGAGCATGGTGCGCCAGGGCTATCAGCCGGTCTTTCGTCCGCGCTCTTACGCCTTCTCGCCAACCCGCGAGGTCAACGGCGTAATCTTGCAGGAGGTCGCGGTGATCGGGCCGAAGGGTCAGCCCTGGACGGCGCTCTACACGTTGGAGCGACAGGCCGACGGCATGTGGAAGATCACGGGCTGCCAGTTGTTCAAGCCGAAGGGCGCCGACGCCTGATTCAGTTTCTCAGGGCGGCGGAATATCGCCCTCATCCCATTTAGCTTTTACGCGGTCGACGTAGCCGCGATATTCGCCCGCGGCGATTGCCTGGCGGGCTCCATCCATCACGGATTGGTAGTAGTGCAGATTGGCCCAGGACAAGAGGATTGAACCCAGCATCTCACCCGCCTTGATCAGATGGTGGAGATAGGCGCGGCTATAGTCGCTGGCCGCCGGGCAATCGCTGAAGGCATCCAAGGGGCGCGGATCGTCGGCATAGCGCGCATTGCGCAGATTGATGCGCCCACGCTGGGTAAACGCCTGGCCATGGCGTCCCGCCCGGGTCGGCATGACGCAGTCGAACATATCGATGCCGCGCGCCACGGATTTGAGAATATCGTCGGGCGTGCCGACCCCCATCAAGTAGCGCGGCCGATCGACCGGCAAAAGCGGACAGGTCACATCCAGCATGTCGAGCATGACCGCTTGGGTTTCGCCGACTGCAAGTCCGCCGACCGCGTAGCCGTCGAAGCCGATGTCGATCAACGCCCTTGCCGACGCTTGACGCAGATCCGGTAGATCGCCGCCTTGGACGATCCCGAAAAGCGCCTGGCTGTCGCGCTGCCCGAAGGCCTCTTTCGAGCGTTCGGCCCAGCGCAATGACAATTCCATGGCGCGCTGCTGTTCGTCGCGGGTCGCCGGTAGCGCGATGCACTCGTCGAGTTGCATTTGGATGTCGGCACCAAGCAGGCTTTGGATCTCGATGGACCGCTCCGGCGACAGCTCATAGGTCGCACCGTCGATATGCGATTGGAAGGTGACACCCTCCTCCGTCAACGTGCGCAGCTTGGCCAGCGACATGACCTGAAAGCCGCCGGAATCCGTGAGGATCGGGCGTGGCCAGTTCATGAACTCGTGCAGACCGCCAAAGTTAGCGATCCGCTCGGCCGTCGGCCGCAGCATCAGGTGATAGGTGTTGCCGAGTAGGATGTCGGCGCCGGTCCCGCGCACCTGATCAGGCAGCATCGCCTTGACCGTTCCAGCCGTCCCGACCGGCATAAAGGCCGGCGTGCGGATATCGCCGCGCGGCAGGCTAAGCACCCCGGTTCTGGCATTGCCGTCCGTTGCGTGAACGGTGAATCCAGCAGCGGAATTAGGCATCGGCCCGCTCCAGGATCGACGCATCACCGTAGGAATAGAAGCGATAGCCGGTATCGATTGCGTGCCGATACGCCGCCTTCATGCAGTCCAGACCGCAGAACGCTGAGACCAGCATGAAAAGGGTCGACTTTGGCAGGTGAAAGTTGGTGATCAGCCGGTCGACCGCTCGGAACCGATAGCCCGGCGTGATGAAGATGTCCGTTTCATCGCAAAAAGGCCGGATGATGCCATCGTCCTCACCTGCCGCGCTTTCAAGCAGACGTAGCGCCGTCGTTCCACAGGCTACCACGCGACCGCCCAGCCGGCGCGCGTCATTGATGCGGTCAGCAACCTCGGCGGCGATCTCACCCCATTCGGCGTGCATCTTGTGCGCCTCCGTCTCTTCCGCCTTGACCGGCAGAAAGGTGCCGGCGCCGACATGGAGCGTCAATGTCTCGACCGCAACGCCGCGCGCTTTAGTGGCGTTGAGAAGGGTTTCGGTGAGATGGAGGCCCGCGGTCGGCGCCGCGACCGCACCCGGTTCGGCTGCGTAGATCGTCTGATAGTCGGTCAGATCGCGGTGGTCGGCCGGCCGCTTGCCGGCGATGTAAGGCGGTAGCGGCATCGCGCCGATGGCCGCCAAGCGCGCGTCGAACGCATCGGGCGGACAACCGAACACAAGCGTGACCTCGCCGCCCTCGCCCTTTTCTTCGACGGTCGCCTGCAGCGTTTCCGTATCGGTGCCAAACGACACGCGATCGCCCGCGTTCAGTTTCCGTGCCGGTCGAACGAAAGCAAGCCATTCAACCGGGCCGATACGCTTGTGCAGCGTCGCTTCGATTTTCGGTGTCGTTTCTCCACGCCCCGTCCGAACACCGAAGAGTTGCGCTGGAATGACCTTCGTGTCGTTCAATACGAGAACGTCGCCGGCATTCAGCAAGCTTGGAAGATCGCTCACGCGCCAATCGGCAAAGCGCGGCGTTTGATAGGGCTGGACATGCAGGAGCCTGGCGCTTTCGCGCGGCTCGGCGGGCCTGAGCGCGATCCGCTCTTCCGGCAGGTCGAAATCGAACGCATCAACCCGCATTGGCAACCGGGTCCCGTCTAAAGATCGGCAGCGACCCGCAGGCTAACAATGTGGTCCGGGTTCTCGACCGGCTCACCGCGCTTGATCTGGTCGACGTTGTCCATGCCTTCGATCACCTTGCCCCAGGCGGTGTACTGGCCATCGAGGAAACGGGCGTCATCGAAACAGATGAAGAACTGGCTATCGCCGCTGTTCGGATCGGCCGCGCGCGCCATGGAGACCGTGCCGCGCACATGGGGCTCATCGTTGAACTCGGCCTGCAATTTCTGGCCGGACCCGCCCGTTCCGCTACCGTGCGGGCAGCCGGTTTGCGCCATAAAGCCGTCGATCACCCGGTGAAACACGATGCCATCGTAAAAGCCCTCGCGGACAAGCTCCTTGATCCGCGAGACGTGGCCTGGCGCCAAGTCGGGGCGCACGGCGATAACGACATTGCCCTTGGTGGTTTCCATTACAAGGGTATTTTCCGGGTCCGCATAGTCGGCCATGGCTTGTCCTTTCCCTCTCGCTACTGATCCGCCCGCCAGCCTCAGGTGTCTTATTCCGCAACCGTCATGCGCACGATGGCATCCGGGTCGGTGACGAGTCCGTTGTTGTTGGGGCTGCCCTTTTTGATCTTGTCGACAACGTCCATGCCCTTCTTCACCTCTCCGAAAACGGTGTATTGGCCGTTCAGGTGCGACGCCGATGCGTACATGATGAAGAACTGCGAATTGGCCGAATTCGGGCTGCTCGACCGGGCGGCGCCGACGACGCCACGTACGAAGGGTTCATCGGAAAACTCGGCCGTGAGGTCAGGATAGGAGGATCCACCTGTTCCCGTACCCGTCGGATCGCCGGACTGCGCCATGAAGCCGTCGATCACGCGGTGAAACACCACGCCATCGTAAAAGCCCTCGCGCACCAGGGTCGTGAACCGTTCGACATGGGCGGGAGCGAGATCGGGCCGTAGCGCGATTTCCACCGTTCCGCCAGACAATTCCATGACAACAGTCTCGCCGGCACTCTGCGTGCCCTCCGTAGTCTCTTCCTTGGCCGTATTTGTCTCGCTCGGCGCACAGGCGGCAATGGCAAGCAGTACGGCCGGCACAAGCCAGCGTCTCAGTTGTGAATTGATCAAGGTCCCTCGCAGGAAATAGCGACCGGCAGGTCATCGTCGACCTGAACATAGCCGATTTGAAACGGTCCAGACTTGTCGTCGGCCCGTAAGATGCGAATAGCGGCGACCTGCTCGGTCGCTTGAAGGTCGACGAGATCGACCCGAACGATCTCGCCATCATCATAGGCTTGAGCAACCGTCACCTGCTCGCCCGGCTGGCCGGCAACGGTCGTCAACTGACGGTCACCGACGGCAACCGAAACCTGAATAAAATTCGGCACCGGTCCCGCACCAAGCAGAAGCGAGACGCCCGCGTTGGAAGACAAGCCGGAGCACTCGATCGAGACCGTTGCTTTCGCCGGCACAGACACCATAAGCCCGGCGACAAGAGCCGCAGCAAAGACCGGCACCGCTTTCATCGACGTCATCGATTGAGCCTCTCTGCAATGTGTTTTGCGACCGAAGGCGGCACGAACCCCGAGATATCGCCGCCCATTTCGGCGATCTGCCGCACTAAACTGGCGGCAATGTGGCGAACTTGCGGGCTTGCCGGCAAAAACACGATCTGGATATCGGGCGCCATGGTCGTGTTCATGCCGGCCATTTGCATTTCATAGTTGTAATCCGTCGTGTCGCGCAGGCCGCGTATCAAAATCTTCGCGCCCACGTCCTCCATTGCCGTAACCGCGAGGCCCGTGAACGTGACGATATGAAGCGTTGCCCCTTCGGTGTCGAAGCCGGCAAGAGCCTCCTCCAAGATACCGACCCGCTCCTTGGCATCGAAAAGCCCGCGTTTCTCGTGATGCGCGCCAACAGCGATATAAAGGTCGTCGACCAGGCGGCAGGCGCGCTGGATAACGTCCAAGTGGCCGTTGGTGACGGGGTCAAACGATCCCGGATAAAATCCGACATGAGTCATGGCGCACACTCGATAGAGCAAGCCGGGTCACGTGACAATCACCGGTGGAGCGCCACCCCAGGTTTTTTAGCTGCGTTCAATGAGGTGACGCCCGGCAATGCCGCCATGAGTGCGGCCTCCGTTTGAGGGCTTTCGGTGATGAAATAGGCCAATTCGGTCACACCGGACACCGGATCGGGGCCAAGTGCCGATAGGCAGGCGTGGTCCGGCAGGACCGCCGCCAGAAATGGCTCGAAATCCCGCCCATAAATCCTGTAGTGGCCATACTTTTCCGGATCGGGATAGCCCCAATCATCCGTCGCTTCGCGAAATAGCGGATCGGGCACTGCCAAGATCACAAAGCCCTCAGGCCGGGAGATACGCGTCAACTCGGCGAGCGCTGCCCGGTCATCGGCGACATGCTCCAGGACGTTATTGCATAGGACAAGGTCATAGGCGTCGTCTGGCCGATCCACGGCGCATAGGTCCAATGAGTTGCTGCCGCCATAAACGCTGACCTCAAAGGCACGGAACCAGGACGGGTCCAGCGTCGGTTCCTCGGAGAACTGCAGCGCGTCCCAGTTCTTGAAGTCGACAGCTACCAGGGCCTCGACCATCAGCCGGATGGCCCGATGCCGTTCCAGACTGCAGCAACCGGCGCAACGGGGCGGAACGCCGGTCGGTCCGGTGCGTCCTTTCGGTCCCCTTTCAAACCGTTCGCTCCCGCAGATCGGACAGGCCGCGCGCGGCAGTGCTTCCGGCACCAGCGTCCAGGGTTTGGCCAAAATTCCCTCCTCATTGCGGCCAAACCCAAGGATTTCGGCCATTTCGCGGCATTGATCGTGCGGATTTCACCCAAAGTGTGATGGCGAACACTCTTATCGGCGGACTCGATCCATATCTGCATCACCACAGGGAAACAAACACACGCGATAGAGCCGGACCCATGTTGAAGCAAGCCACCGCCGCCATCGTAGCCATCACCGCCATGACCGCCAGCGTTCTTTCGTTCGCCGCGGACCGGAACGCGCAGACCGCGCCGGTCGCCGAGAAGCCGGCTTACGAGATCGGTTGGCGTCAGTCCTTCGCACCGCAGGCCTGCGATGGCGAGGTCTTCCCATATCAATCAAACCACTGCATTGCGGCGATCATGGCCGAAAACGGCCGCGGCGATCGCAACGTCCGCGTGATCCAGATCAGCGAACCGACCGTCGATCCGCTGGCCGGCGTTTATGCGGAGCTGACCACCGACCTGCGCCAGACGCGCTGATCGCGACTGATCGAGAAGAAAGGAAGCAGAAGACGCCTCGGCACAACCCGCTCCGGGCGTCATCTTGAAGGAGCCGAACGATGAACACCGCACACAAACTCAGAGTTGGCGCCGGCACGACCGTCGTGGCCGCCTTTTTGACCGGACTTTTGACGAATGGCGCGGTTCAAGACACGAGCAACGCGCCCTTTGCCAAGTTTCAAGACCGCGTTCCGGAAATCGTCGAGCAACGGCCAGTCATCCTTGGTGAAGAGCCGCTCATTTCGCCGGCGTTTCGCGAAGGCCCGAATTCGACCATCATTGAAATGGTTCCCGGCGAGTAGTTGCCACCTCCCCAAGACGCGTCGGACCCGGCCTATGTGCCGGGTTCGTCGTCTCCGCCTGTATCGGCTTCGCTGCTTCCGCCATCCTCATCTGCGTCTAGATCGTCGTCGTCTTCGGAGTCGACATCCGTAACACGCTCCACCGATACGACGCTTTCGCCGTCCCCCGTCTTGAACACGGTGACGCCCTGCGTCGATCGGCCGGCGATCCGAATACCATCGATCGGAACACGAATGATCTGGCCACCGTCGGTGACAAGCATGATCTGGTCCTCATCCTCGACCGGGAACGATGCGACAAGATCGCCGTTACGCTCGTTCACGGTCATGGCGATGATGCCTTTACCGCCGCGTCCCGACGTTCGGTATTCGTAGGACGACGAGCGCTTGCCATAGCCGTTCATGGACAGTGTAAGCACGAACTGTTCAGCAGCGCTCATCTCGGCATAGCGCTCCTGGGACAGTTCACCGCCCGCGACACCGTCCTCGACCGCGATCTCGTCGCCCTCATCCACCTCGCCGCGCATCGCGCGCGCTCGTTTGAGATACTCCGCGCGCTCGTCGGGTGTCGCATCCACATGGCGCAAGATTGCCATGGAGATCACACGATCGTCCTTGCCGAGCGCCACGCCGCGAACGCCCATGGAATCACGGCTTTGGAAGACGCGGACATCGCCGACCTGGAAGCGAATGCACTGGCCTTTCGTGGTCGTCAAAAGAACGTCGTCGTTCTCCGTGCACACCTCGACACCGGCAATCCCCACGCCATCGTCGAGCTTCATCGCGATCTTGCCGTTTTGACGAATGCCGACGAAATCGGAAAGCTTGTTGCGCCGCACCGATCCCTTGGTCGTCGCGAACATGACGTCCAGTTCGGCCCAGCTTTCCTCGTCTTCCGGCATCGGCATGATGGTCGTGATGCGCTCGTCCTCATCAAGCGGAAGAATATTGACCAGCGCCCGCCCCCGCGCCTGGGGAGCGGCAACCGGCAAACGCCAGACTTTCAGCCGATAAACGATGCCGCGCGACGAGAAAAACAGGACCGGCGTGTGGGTATTCGCGACGAAAACGCGGGTGACGAAATCCTCGTCCTTCGTCTGCATGCCTGCGCGACCCTTGCCGCCGCGCCGTTGTGCTCGGTAGGTCGACAGCGGCACCCGCTTGATGTACCCGGCATGGGTGACGGTAACGACCATGTCCTCGCGCTGGATCAGGTCCTCGTCTTCCATGTCGGCGTCGGATTCGGTGATCTCGGTGCGTCGGGGCGTGTCAAACTCGTCGCGGATCGCAATCAGCTCGTCGCGAACAATGGCCAGCAAGCGAGCCCGCGAGCGCAAGATGTCCAGATAGTCCGCGATCTGCTCGCCGATCTTGGTCAGTTCATCGGCGATCTCGTCACGACCGAGCGCCGTCAAACGTTGCAGCCTGAGGTCCAGTATGGCGCGAGCCTGCTCTTCGGACAGGCGATAGGTGCCGTCGTCGGCCACGACATGGCGTGGATCGGCAATCAGCTCGACAAGCGGCGCAATATCCTTTGCCGGCCAATCCCTTGCCATTAATTCCTCGCGCGCTGTCTGCGGGTCCGGCGCGCCACGGATCAGCGCGATGACATCGTCGATATTGGCCACGGCGATGGCAAGACCGACAAGCACATGCGCCCGATCGCGCGCCTTCGCCAACAGGAAGCGGGTCCGTCTGCTGACGACCTCCTCGCGAAACGCGATGAACGCGGCCAGCATGTCCGACAGCGTCATGGGTTCCGGCCGGCCGCCATTCAGCGCAACCATGTTGGCGCCGAAGGTGTGTTGAAGCGGCGAGTAGCGATAAAGCTGATTCAGAACCACGTCGGCGACCGCATCGCGCTTCAACTCGATCACCACGCGCATGCCGTCCCGATCGGATTCATCGCGGATATCGGAAATCCCCTCGATCCGCTTCTCGCGCACCAGCTCGGCGATCTTCTCGATCATCAGTGCCTTGTTGACCTGGTACGGGATCTCCGTGACGATCAGAGCTTCGCGGTCCTTGCGCACCTCCTCGATGGCGACGCGACCGCGCATGACGATCGAACCGCGACTGTTCGTGTAGGCCGAACGGATACCAGCACGGCCAAGGATCAGACCGCCGGTTGGGAAATCCGGTCCCGGCACGATCTCAAGCAGCTCCTCGATACCGATATCCGGACGCTCGATCATCGCCAGACAGGCGTCGATCACCTCGCCCAGATTGTGTGGCGGGATATTCGTCGCCATGCCGACGGCAATACCGCCGGCGCCGTTGACCAAGAGGTTGGGGAACCGCGCGGGCAGAACCTTCGGCTCGCTCTCCGATCCGTCATAGTTCTCCTGGAAGTCGACCGTGTCCTTGTCGATGTCCTCCAGGAGGCTGTGCGCCGGCTTGGCAAGCCGCACCTCGGTGTAGCGCATGGCCGCCGGCGGATCGCCGTCGACGGAGCCGAAATTGCCCTGACCGTCGACCAAGGGCAGGCGCAGTGAAAATGGCTGCGCCATGCGCACGAGAGCGTCGTAGATCGCGCTGTCGCCGTGCGGGTGATACTTACCCATGACATCGCCGACGATGCGCGAGGATTTCTTATACGCCTTGTTCCAGTCGTAGCCGGCCTCATGCATGGCGTAGAGGATGCGCCGATGCACAGGCTTCAGACCGTCGCGCACGTCCGGCAACGCTCGGCTGACGATCACGCTCATGGCGTAGTCGAGATAAGACCGCTGCATTTCGTCGGTAATCGAGACGGCGCGGATGTCGCCCTCGTCGGGCGCCGAACCGTCTGGTGTCGTGGGGTCGTCAGCCAAAAAGGAAGCCTGTATCCGTTAATCGGAATGCCGGAAACGCATAGCCCTTATCAAGGGCTACCTAACCGCTGTCCGGCGGGGAATCAGCACATGCCGAAATCCCATGTCTTATAGCCGATCTCAGCCGTTTCATGCCAGCGTCACAGGGCACTTTCTTCGGCGGTGCACAAGAACGAATTCACCGTCCGTTTAGGGTGACCCAAATCCCATTTGGCGATCGGCCATTCCTTGGGCATACTACCTGCGGTCGAAACGGCGGCGAATACCGACAACCGCTTTAGCGAAGGAACGGAAACGCCATGCACATCAGCCTCATCAAAGCCGCAGTGGTCACTGCCAGCTTGCTTGCCGGCGCCGCTGTCGTTGTTGGCAGCCAGTCCGCGGCCATCGCAGGCGGAGGCTGCTGTATGCAGCGCGACGCCGTGACCGACGACGCGCCCTGGTATCAGATCAGCGAAGACTTCGAGGAATGCGATGCGTTGAACCAGCGGTTAGACCGGAACCAGGACGACGTTTTCGAGCCCGCCGGCCTGATCTGGTGGAACATCGACTGCTAGGGCGTCGCTTTCAGGCTGGCAAAGAGGTCCTGTAAGAGACCAGACTGGACATCGTCTGATACACCCGCCAAGGCCGCGATACGTCTTTTCAGGACAGCCGGCTCATTTGCGCCGCTCAGCAAAAGGCGCTCAAAGTCGCGGTTGGTTCGCCCTACGGCCGCCATCAGGCGCGCATTGAGCTCCATCACATCAGGCTCGTCCGGCAAGTCGTCGCCAATCACTCCAGCAAGTCCGGAAAAATACGCGATGTGGACATCGACTTCGACACCATGCTCTTGCTTTGCAGCTTGCTTAAGTAGCGTCCGAAGATTATCCAGCGACAACTCCCTCTCCTTCGGATCCTTAACAAGTACAAGCTCGTAGAGTTGATTGCGAACGTTGTCGCCGTATTCTCGCGACGCTTTTGAGATGAGGTCTATGAAGTGGGTTGCAGTCGCATCCTTTATAAGGCCGACTTCGAGATCGTTCCGAAATGACTGAAGGATTGTGTCAAAGTAAGCGGCGAAAGCCTTTTGCCGAATCTCGTCGATATCCTTCTTCATATCCTGGGTCTCCTTGGCGACCCCATGGATCTCTGCTTCGACATCACTGGCGCGCGCTGAGGCCACCTTGGCGCTTTCTTCGCTAGCGACTGCGCCTTGGGCCGCTGCCACGGCCTCCTCTGCAGCCGCCTTCACATCAACGGCGTCTGAATTGACCTTGCCCTTGAGGTCGACAATACGTTCGTGAATCGTCGCAATTTGCTGACGCTGATTGGCAATCTCGCGTCGCGCTGAATCGAAGTTCAGGAAGCCAGCGCCAAAAACCAAGGCCAAGATGCCGGCCGCTGTGCTGGTAATCCACGTCATCCGGGTGCGTGCGGCCTCTGCGCTCGTGGTGATGTCCGTCGCCCGCTTGCTGGTCTGATCGTACATGGTCTGCGCCGCCGTCAGCTTGGCGTCGTTTGCCTGCACGACCGTGTCGATCTGGTTCTGCATTTTGGCAAGGGCGTTATCGATGTTGGCAACCTGTTGCGTGAGAATGAGATCGTCGGTGTGGCGCAGCCGCTGACTGAGCTTGGTCAGCAGATGGATGGCGATCTCGTTGTGCTTGCGCATCAAGGACAGGAAGTTGTCGCCCTCGATCTCGATCACCTTGCAAGGCTCCGACGTCACGAGTGTCGCCGTGCGGTAGTTGCGCCCGAAAAGCGCCATCTCACCGAAAATGTCGCCGTCCTTCAGCGTGTACAGTTGCACTGGGTCCTGCCCGGGCTTTTCGAGGAGGACGGAGATCGCGCCCGAACACAGGATATAGACCGCGCTACCGGCCTCGCCCTGCTTGAGAATGGTCTTGTCGGCGCTGAAAACGTGCTTGCGCGAGAACTCCTCGGACAAGATCAGTTCGATGTCTTCGACCTTGACGGTTTTGAAGAGCGGCAATCCGGCAATCAATCCTTGCCAATCGATCGATGATTTGCCGTTGTTCTTTCCAGGCATCGATACCCTCCCTTTGCGCAAAGACGCGTCATCTTCCGCAGATCGGTCTTTTTCATTTAGGCATGTCATCGGGGCGTGCAGTGTTCGCTAGGTTACAACCCGTCCGAGCAAACGGGCTGTAGTGCAGTCCCCAATGAGGCGTTGCGCCGCCGCGATAATTCTGATGGCATCCGGTCAGGACAGGAGAATCCCATGACCCAGCCCAACGCTCTTATCGTCGGTGTCGGCAACGGCCTTTCGGCTGCCGTTTCGCGTCTTCTTGCCAAAAACGGTTATCAACTGACGCTAGCGGCGCGGACAACCGACAAGCTGACGGCGTTGGCAGCGGAAACGGGCGCGTCCACCAAGGCCTGTGACGCGTCCGATCCCGACCAAGTCCGCGCGCTCTTCGGCGCGCTTGAAAAGCCGCCGCGCGTCGTCGTCTACAATCCGTCGGCGCGCGTGCGTGGTCCGCTCGTCGATCTTGCGCCGGAGAACGTACGCAACGCCCTCTCCATCACCGCCTTCGGCGCATTTCTGGTCGGTCAGGAAGCCGCCCGCGCCATGCTCGCTCAAGAGCCGGAGGATGGCGTGCGTGGCACGATCCTCTTCACCGGCGCCTCGGCCGGCGTCAAAGGCTTCCCACAGTCCTCACCCTTCGCCATGGGCAAATTCGCGCAACGCGGTCTAGCGCAGTCGATGGCGCGTGAACTGCATCCGCAGGGCATTCATGTCGCCTGGATCAATATCGACGGCGCGATCCGCAATCCAGGCACGACGGAACCGGCGGATAGCCCGGACTCCATGCTCGATCCGGCCGCCATCGCCGAAACGTATCTGGCGCTGATCCGCCAACACCGTTCGGCCTGGTCGGAAGAAGTAGCCGTGCGGCCCTGGGTCGAACGGTTTTAGCCTCTATCGACAATGACAGAATTTATCACATCGGCGCTCGTCACGCTGTTCGTCATCATCGATCCGATCGGTCTGGTACCGGTCTTCATGACCGTCACGCGCCATTTGAGCGACCCCGCGCGGCGATCCGTGGCCGTGCGAGGTGCGTTGATCGCGGCGGTCGTCCTGACGCTGTTTGCCGTCGGCGGTCACCGCTTTCTGGAACTCATCGGCATCAGCCTGCCTGCATTCCGGATCGCCGGCGGGCTGTTTCTCTTCTGGATCGCCTTCGAGATGGTCATGAAGCGGCGGGAGGAACGCAAGGCGGAACAGGCGGACCGAACGATCCGTGAGGATCATCCCAATGACATTGCCGCCTTTCCAATGGCCGTACCGCTCATGGCCGGACCGGGCGCAATCACAGCCGTCATTCTCCTCGCTGAACAGACCGGCGGCGATTGGTCGGCACTTGGCGCTGTGATCGGCGTTGTCTGGGTGGTTTGCGTGGCGTCAGCCATCGTGCTTATGGCGGCCGTGCCCCTCGACAGGATTTTGGGGGACACCGTGCGAAACGTGCTGTCCCGCCTCTTGGGCGTCATACTGGCCGCCTTGGCGGTTCAGTTCGTGCTCGATGGTGTCATGGAGGCTATGAGCCTGGCCGGTCCGGCAGCTTGACCGTCACGGTTGCGCCGCCGTACCCGTCGACGCTGTCATGGGCGCGCACCGTCACTTCCGTAACCCCGTCAGGGACCTCGACGCCGGACAGGCTCCGTGTAAACGGCTGTTCGTTGACATGCGGATGATGGAGCGTGCGCACGCCGAGCGACTGTCCGTCGGGGCCCAGCACTTCGAACGCGTCGGCATAGTGGTCCCAACCCGTATCGGCATGTTGGACGGTCGCCGAAAACGTATAGCGGCCGTCGCCTTCCGGCCGAACGTCGACGGCCAATACGTCCGCCTCGCCCGCCAAAGCCACGATCGGAAAAAACAGTCCTGTGAGAAAAACCGCAGCCGCCTTGTTCTTTGCCATTGGCAGAACCTAAATGGGGTCGCCGATCCGAACCAGTCACAAGGATGCGAGGGATGGCCGCAGGATCGAAACGGGTGATCTACGCCGCGCTCGTCGGCAATGGGCTGATCGCGGTGACCAAGTTCGCGGCAGCCTTCTATACCGGCTCCTCGGCCATGCTGTCGGAGGGCATCCACTCGCTGGTGGACACCGGCAATCAAGGGCTGCTCCTGCATGGCATGCGCCGGGCCGCACGCCCGGCGGACGAGAAACATCCATTCGGCTACGGACCAGAGCTTTATTTCTGGGCCTTCGTCGTCGCGATCATGATCTTTGCCGTCGGTGCCGGTGTCTCGCTCTACGAAGGCATTCAGAAGATCATCCATCCCCATCCGATCACCAGCCCGATGGTCAACTACGTCGTGCTGGGCCTTGCGATGATCTTTGAGGGTTTTGCCTGGTGGATTGCCTACAAGGAATTCAACCTGCGGCGCGGCAAGCGCGGCGTGATCGAAGCCGTGATCAAATCGAAGGACCCGACCGTCTTCACGGTCCTGTTTGAAGACACTGCCGCCATGCTCGGACTGATCGTCGCGGCCGTCGGCATCGCGCTGGCGCAGGTGGCAGGACAGGCGTGGCTTGACGGCGCCGCCTCGGTGGCGATCGGGCTGATCTTGGCCGCGACCGCTGTCGTCTTGGCCATCGAGACCAAGGGCCTTCTGATCGGCGAATCCGCCGAGACCGGCCTTGTCACCGGCGTCAGCGAGATCATCATGTCTCGATCGAGCGTGCGCGAGATCAACGAGCTGCGTTCGGTCCATTACGGCCCGACGGACGTGCTAATGGCCATCAGCCTGGATTTCCGCAACGATCTGACGGTCGGTTCGGTTGAGGAAACGATCTACAGCCTGGAAAAGGCCATCAAATCCCGATACCCGGAGGTGACGCGCGTCTTCATCGAGGCCCAGTCGCGCCGCCATCATGACGAGATTCTGAACATCGAAACGGGCGAGACCTAGCCGTTGCGTGCGTCAGCGAACGCAGCTAGCCAGCTGATTGGAATGACTTTTCCATCACAAACGCTGGGACGCCGACCTCGTCGCCGCAATGCTCGACGCGGCCCGTAACGCTAAAGCCATGACGCTCGTAAAACGTCTTCGCCCGCACGTTGTTGACCTCGACCTCAAGGTGTATCTGCTGAACGTCAGGAAACCGCCGGGTTAAATCCCCCAGCAATTGGGCACCGAGGCCGCAGCCTTGCGCCGTCGGTCTCACATACAGCCTGCTCAAAAACACGCCTTCCCCATCGGGATAGGCAAAGGCGTGACCGACAATCCCAGCGTCCGGGGCCTCTGCGACCAGGAAACATGCGTCCGTCATCTCGACTTGACGTGCCAGAATGTCCTCGCTGTGCCATTTATCGGTGATCTGACGCACTTTCCCGGGACCAATCAGATCGTCATAGGTGTCGTGCCAGGTCTCGACCAAGAGCGACCGCACGGCCGCCATATCGTCCATTCGACCGTCGCGGATTTCGGCTTGTTCGGTCATTCGGTGCCGATCTTGTCCCGCAGCATCTGGTTGACGGCTTGCGGATTGGCCTTGCCGCCGGTCGCCTTCATGACCTGGCCGACAAACCACCCGATCAGGCCGGGCTTGGTCTTCGCTTGCTCCACCTTATCCGGATTGGCGGCAATGATCTCGTCGACGGCGGCCTCGATCGCAGACAGATCGGTGACCTGTTTCATGCCGCGTTCTTCGACGATGGCACGCGGATCGCCGCCCTCGGCAAGAACGATCTCGAACAAGTCCTTGGCGATCTTCCCGGAGATCGTTCCGTCGGCGATCATATCGACGACCGCGCCGAGCTGATCGGCCGAAACAGGCGACTCTTCAATGGTTTTATCTGCTTTGTTCAACGCGCCCAGCAGCTCGTTGATGACCCAGTTCGCCGCAAGCTTGGCATCGCGCCCGGCGGCCACCGCCTCGAAATAGTCGGCCGTTGCCTTATCCGCGACCAAAACGCCGGCGTCATAGGGCTTCAGGCCGAGGTCTTCGACAAACCGCGCTTTCTTCTCGTCCGGCAGCTCCGGCAGCGCTTCGGCAAGCGCGTCGACATAGGCCTGGTCGAATTCGAGCGGCAACAGATCCGGGTCGGGGAAATAGCGATAGTCGTGCGCCTCCTCCTTGGAGCGCATCGACCGTGTGACACCTTCCTTTGGATCGAACAGACGGGTTTCCTGGTCGATCGTTCCGCCGTCCTCCAAAATGGCAATCTGGCGCCTAGCCTCGACCTCAATCGCTTGGCCGATGAAACGGATTGAGTTGATGTTCTTGATCTCGCAGCGCGTTCCCAGTGGCGCGCCGGGCTTGCGAACCGAAACGTTGACGTCGGCCCTAAGCGACCCCTGCTCCATATTGCCGTCGCAAGTGCCCAGATACCGCAGGATCGAGCGCAGCTTGGTCACGTAGGCCCGCGCCTCCTCCGCCGAGCGCAGATCGGGCCGCGACACGATCTCCATCAGCGCCACGCCGGACCGATTGAGATCGACATAGCTCATCGCCGGATGCAGATCGTGCACCGACTTGCCGGCGTCCTGTTCCAGGTGAAGCCGTTCAATACCGACTTCGATCGTCTCCTCGCCGATGTCGACCAGCACAACGCCTTCGCCGACAACCGGCTGTTTGTACTGGGAAATCTGATAGCCCTGCGGCAGGTCGGGATAGAAATAGTTCTTGCGGTCGAAGACGGACCGCAGATTGATCTCCGCCTTCAGCCCGAGCCCGGTCCGGATCGCCTGTTTGACGCATTCCTCGTTGATCACCGGCAGCATGCCGGGCATCGCGGCGTCAACGAGGCTCACATGGGCGTTCGGCTCGCCGCCATAGGCCGCGGACGCGCCGGAAAAGAGCTTTGCCTCAGACAACACCTGGGCGTGGACCTCAAGCCCGATGATGATCTCCCAGTCGCCTGTGGCGCCCTTGATCAGGTTGTCGGGCTTCGCGTCGCGAACGTGAACCGTCATCGCGCTATCCTTGCTGTGTGGTGTCGATCCGCTCGCACCGACTTGAAATCCGAATTCTACGCAGCGTCAAGATCGGTTGAACCGATCGCCTAGCCCAGCAATCCCCGCGCCTGGAGGTCGCCGTGAAGCCACATGAAGAGATCGACCCAGCCCTTGGCGGCACCCTGAGCGATCGTGCTGCCATTCAAAGGCAAGCCTTGGGTCCAGACGGTCCAGGCGCCGAAATCGTAGGCAAAATATCCCGCGACCAGCAAACACACTCCAACCCCGAAGCGGCCCATGCGCCGCAGGTTGTGGGGCCAATAATAGCCGCACCAAAACAGCCACACCGCCCCCAGCCCCGCGAAAATGGCTTGCCACAGGCCCGACCAGCGCGCCAGATCGGTAAGCCCGACCGCAAAGCTTGCAGCACCCGCAAACGCCGAGCCCTGCCCCGCATCCCGTCCCTTGTAGCGCCATAAGCGGCCCTCTTCCTCCAGGATGACATTGGAGGGATAGGCGGCCAGAACACTGGCTTCCACGAAGGCCGCATCGCGGCTCGCACCAACAAAAGAGCTTTGGGTGCCGGCCAGGAATAGCGCCAGCATGGCCAGAATGAGAAAAAACCGTGCCTGCTTCCAACCCATGCCTGTCCTACGCCTCTTTCGTCCGCCGCAATCTTGATCGGTTTTGCCGGACGATTAAGCACTGAAAACGGCGATCCGCGAGCGCAATCCCAGTTTTCCGTAAATTTCGGTGGATACCGGCGCGCCGGTCGCTCACGCCCACCAATTTTCTGGTTCGAACCGGCCGGCGGCGTCTTCGATAACCTGGCCGGCGCGAAACAAGGTCTCCTCGTCGAACGGGCGGCCGATAAGCTGCAGTCCAAGGGGCAGACCGGCGGCATCGAGCCCAGCCGGTACGGAGATGCCTGGCAGGCCGGCCATGTTCACCGTCACCGTGAAAATGTCGTTGAGATACATCGCTACCGGATCGGTGATCTCGCCTGGCGCGAATGCCGCATTCGGCGTCGTCGGCGTCAAGATCGCGTCCACCCCTTCGGCGAACACCGTTTCGAAATCGCGCTTGATCAGCGTGCGCACCTTTTGCGCGCGCAGGTAATAGGCATCGTAGTAGCCGGACGACAGCACATAGGTGCCGATGAGCACCCGCCGCTTGACTTCCGCGCCGAAGCCGGCCGAACGGGATTTCTCATACATGTCAATGATATCGTCGCCAGGAACCCTGAGGCCATAGCGCACGCCGTCGTAACGCGCCAGATTGGATGAGGCTTCCGCCGGGGCAACGATGTAGTAGGCCGGCAATGCGTATTTCGTATGAGGCAGCGAGATATCGACGATCTCAGCACCGGCATCGCGCATCCATTCGATGCCCCTTTGCCAGAGTGCTTCGATCTCGTCCGCCATCCCGTCCATGCGGTATTCCTTAGGGATACCGATCTTGAGCCCCTTCACCCCCTCCCCGACAACGGCCTCGTAGTCGGGCACCGGCTTGTCGACACTGGTCGTGTCCAATTCGTCGACGGACGCCATGGAGCGCAACAAGATGGCGTTGTCGCGCACGGTGCGGGCGAGTGGCCCGGCCTGATCGAGCGAGGATGCGAAGGCAACGATGCCCCAACGTGAACATCGGCCATAGGTCGGCTTCGTGCCGACCGTACCTGTCAGACCCGCCGGCTGGCGGATCGATCCGCCGGTATCCGTCGCGGTTGCACCGGCGCAAAGAAACCCGGCAACCGCGGAGGCTGAACCGCCCGATGAGCCGCCTGGAACCAACGACTGGTTCGAACCGGCGCGGCGCCACGGGTTGGTGACTGGGCCGTAATAGGACGTCTCGTTGGACGACCCCATCGCAAACTCGTCCATATTGAGCTTGCCGAGCATGACCGCGCCATCGGCCCAAAGATTGGCCGTGACCGTCGACTCATAGTCCGGCTTGAACCCGTCCAGCACATGGCTTGCCGCTTGGCTGTGGACGCCCTTTGTGCAGAACAGGTCCTTGATGCCAAGTGGAATGCCCTCCAGAGGGCGCGTATCGCCCGTCTGAAGCCGTTTATCGCTGGCCTGGGCCATGGACTGCGCTTTGTCGGCTGTCACCGTGATATAGGCGTTCAGCGACGAATTGGCGGCTTCGATCGCCGCCAGATAAGCATCGGCCAGCTCGCGCGCCTTGAAATCCTTGCGTTTCAGGCCGTCACGCGCCTCAGCCAGCGTCAAATGAGTCAGGTCGCTCATGCTGCCTCGGTTCGTTCCGTCACGTGTTTCTCATAGAACACCGACCAGCCGCTGTCTGGATAGTCGAGAACCGGACCGCAGCGCGAAAAGCCCGCGCGCTCGTAAACGCGCCAGGCGGCCGGATGGCGATCACCGGTTTCAAGGACCAATCGGGTAAGACCGTCCGCATGTGCCTGCGCCTCAATCGCATCAAGGATGCATCTGCCGAGCCCCTGGCCCTGAAACGCGGGTTCAGTGTACATGCGCTTCACCTCGCCGATGCCGCCGCCATGCCGTTTCAGAGCGCCGCAAGCAACCGCCTGGCCGTCGACCCTGGCAACGAACACCGTGGTCTCGGGTTCCGCCATCTCTTCCGGCATCATGTGGAAGCAGAACGCGGGCGGCGTCAGCGCCAGCAGCGTCCGATTGAGGGCGTCGATCAGCCGCCGGCAGTCGTCCGACAGCGGCGATTCAATATCGACCTTCACACGGGCGGTCGTCATCGCCTCGATCTCGCCCATTTTGTGGCTTCAGCGGCCATCCCACACGCCAAAACGCTGCCAGAAGCCGCATCTCTGGGCGCAATCGGATTTTCTGAAAGAGTCAGAAATCTGAATGAAATGAATGAACTGGAGCACATTACTCAACAACTTTCGGCACAACAAAGAAGTTGTCGTCCTCAACTGGCGCATTACCGACGACAACACCCGGATGACCGCCCTTCGTCACCGTATCCTCGCGCATTTTCATCGCCGTTTCGACAACTGACGTCATCGGTTCGACACCGTCGACGTCAACCTCGTTCAGCTGGTCGACCCAGTCGAGAATAGAGGACAGTTCGCCGGTCATTCGCTCCGCCTCCTCCTCGGTGACGGCGATGCGGGCGAGCCGCGCGACGTGCTTTACGGTGTCCTTGGTGACCGACATCGGCTGGTCCATCGCATGGAGTGGAAAAGACAGCCGCTTGCGCGACTCGTGCCCCGTCTTTTGCGGATCGCCGCTCCGCTTGTCAAATCCTCAAATGGGCGGACCTTAGACGTCGAACGGCGCGCCGATCTCCGCGACCTTCACCTTACCGGCGTCGCTGCCCATTTCAGCCAGGAAGAGGTCCGGCGTCTGGTCGATGATCGGAAAAGTTCCGTAGTGGCAGGGAACGATGACGCGAAAATCGAAATAGCGGGTGCAGGCCACCGCCGCCTGACGTCCACCCATGGTGAACCGGTCGCCGATCGGCACGATACCGACATCCGGCTGGTGGAACTCCTGGATCAGCGCCATGTCGCCGAACATATTGGTGTCGCCCATGTGGTAGAGCGTCGGCTGTCCCTCGGCTTCGAACACCAGACCGCAGGGATTTCCGAGATAGATCGACTGACCGTTTTGCCGTGTGCCCGACGAGTGATTGGCAACGGTGAACGTCGTTCGAAAACTGCCGCAATCGACCGTGCCGCCAGGGTTGCCCGGATTGGCGTTTTCGACGCCCTGCTCTGCCAGCCACGCATAAATCTCGAAGTTCGAGATAAGCTGCGCGCCGGTTTCTTTGAGGATCGCCACCGCATCGCCGACATGATCGTCGTGCCCATGGGTCAGCGCCACATGGGTGCATCCCTTGGCCGCGTCCATGGGATCGCCGTCGAACGTCGGGCTGCCGGAGAGGAAAGGATCAATCAGGATCACAGCGCCCGGTATCTCGACGCGAAAGGCGGCATGGCCAAGCCAGGTGATCTGCATGATGGATCCTCTCTGTGCAAACGGTGATGCTGGAAGTATAACCCCGGCACCTTCGCTGACAACCGACGCCGATCGCCGCCATGCACGACTTTTCCGCCGATCTTGGCGCCCTGAAAGGCGCGGTGCCAGCAGGTCAACGGCTCCTGGGGCTCGATCTCGGCACGAAGACCATCGGCCTGGCGCTGTCCGATGTCGAGCGCCGGATCGCCACGGCCTTGAGGACACTGAAGCGCGCCAAGTTCTCCGCCGATGCCGCTGAAATCAGGCGAGTCTGCGCCGATCAAGGCGTCGGCGGGCTTGTCATCGGTCTTCCCCTCAACATGGATGGATCCGAAGGCCCGCGCGCTCAGTCGACCCGCGCGTTCGTGCGCAACCTGACGCCGCTTATCGATCTGCCCATCGCATTCGCCGACGAACGCTTGTCGACGGTCGCAGCAGAGCGGGCAATGCTCGATGCCGATCTATCGCGCAAGAAGCGCGCAGAGCGGATCGACGCGGCGGCGGCGGCCTTCATCCTTCAAGGTGCACTGGACCACATGCGGACACTTTGAAGACTGTCCATCCACAGTCCATTTTCTCGACGGACCAAATCCGCGCTTGCCGTAATGGCGCGAGCCGCCTATCGAATAGGCTTTGATGACGCGCCCCGATCCGACGCCTTTCTCCTTCCGGCACCGCCACCTCCTCGGCATCGAAGGCCTATCTCGTCCCGACATCGAGTTCCTTCTCGACAAGGCCGAAACGGCCGTCGGACTAAGCCGGCAGGTGGAGAAGAAGTCCTCCACCCTGCGCGGTCGTACACAGATCAATCTGTTCTTCGAAGCCTCGACCCGGACGCAAAGCTCTTTCGAACTCGCCGGCAAGCGGCTTGGCGCCGATGTCATGAACATGGCCGTCGGTGCCTCTTCGGTCAAAAAGGGCGAAACGCTCTTGGATACGGCGATCACGCTCAACGCCATGCGGCCGGATATCATCGTGGTGCGCCACCACAGTGCCGGTGCCGTCGAATTGCTCGCCAATCAGGTGGATTGCGCAGTCGTCAACGCTGGCGACGGCGCCCATGAGCACCCGACCCAAGCACTTCTCGACGCACTCACCATCCGCCGCGCCAAGGGCCGTGTGCAACGGCTCACCGTGGCGATCTGCGGCGATATCCGCCACAGCCGCGTCGCGCGGTCGAACATCATTCTCCTGAATGCCCTTGATGCTCGCGTCCGCGTCATTGCCCCATCGACCCTCCTTCCCGCTGGCATCGACCGCTTCGGTGTCGAGGTGTTCAACACAATGGAAGAGGGTCTCAAGGACGTGGACGTGGTCATGATGCTGCGTCTCCAGCGCGAGCGCATGGGCGGCGTGTTCGTCCCTTCGGAGCGGGAGTATTTCCAGGTTTTCGGGCTCGATCCGGAGCGTCTGGCCATCGCGCGGCCAGATGCGCTGGTGATGCATCCAGGGCCGATGAACCGAGGCGTTGAAATCGGATCTGAGGTCGCGGACGGACCGCAAAGCGTCATCCGCGACCAGGTCGAGATGGGCGTTGCCGTCCGCATGGCGGTGCTTGAAGCCCTGGTCGGGCAGTCCAACGGAGCACCGCTGTGAGCGGCCGCCGGGCATATCTGAACGCCCACATCGTCGATCCGGCAAGCAGCACGGATGGACCTGGCGGATTGCTGGTCGAGGACGGTGCCATCCTTGCAATGGGCGGAGATGTCACGACGCAAACGATTGGCGAAACGCCGTCCGAGGACTGCGAGGGCCGCATAATGGCGCCGGGCCTTATCGATGGCAGGGTCTTCGTCGGCGAGCCAGGCGCGGAGTATCGTGAAACACTGGCGACGGCCGGCGAGGCCGCTGCCGCCGGCGGCGTCACGACCTTCGTGATGATGCCCGACACCGACCCCGTCATCGACGACATCGCGCTTGTCGATTTTATCAGACGCCGCGCCGGTGCCACGGCAAAGGTCAGGGTCAAAATCGCCGCAGCTCTGACCAAAGGCCTGTCGGGCGCGGAGATGACGGAAATCGGCCTGCTTGCCAAAGCCGGCGCCATCGCATTCACGGACGGCCGTCGCTCTATCGAAAGCGCGCTCGTCTTTCGACGTCTCCTCACCTACACGCGCGATTTCGACGCCCTGGTCATGAACCATGTCGAGGAACCTTCGCTTGCCGCCAATGGGGTCATGAACGAGGGTGAGTTCGCTTCTCGGCTCGGCTTGGCGGGCGTGCCGACCGAGGCGGAGACGATCGCCCTTGAGCGCGACCTGCAATTGGTTGCGTTGACCGGCGGACGGTATCATGCGGCCCTCGTGTCGTGTCAGGCGGCGGCCGAGCGGATCGCACGCGCCAAGGACCAGGGCCATGCGGCGACCTGCGGCGTCAGCGTCAATCATTTGACCTTGAACGAGATCGACGTCGGCGCCTATCGGACGTTTTGCAAGATGTCGCCGCCGCTGCGTGCTGAAACCGACCGCATGGCGATGATCGAGGCCGTGCGGACCGGCGCCGTCGACATCATCGTTTCCAGCCACGACCCGCAGGACGTTGAAGACAAGCGCCATCCGTTCGAGGAAGCGACCTATGGCGCGGTCGGTCTTGAAACTCTGCTGCCGGCGCTGTTGCGGCTGGTCCACGCGGGCGATCTGACGTGCCTTGAGCTGATTGCGGCGCTAACGCTGCGCCCGGCCGACCTGTTCGGCTTGCCCCAGGGCAGGCTGCAACCGGGCGCTCCCGCCGATTTCGTGTTGTTCGATCCAGATGAGCCTTGGGTCTTGGATCGCAACGATCTGCGTTCCCGATCGAAGAACACGCCGTTCGACGAAGCACGCTTCGTCGGCCGGGTTCACAAGACCGTTGTTGCCGGCCAAACGGTCTATGATTATCGTCCCACGGGGACAACAAGCTAACCCGCAGAGCGATTTATGCCGGATCCGATTTCCTGGAGTTTTGCGGCGCCCTTTTTGGCGGGCGCGCTCCTGGTCGGCTATTTGCTCGGATCGATCCCGTTTGGCGTCTTACTGACCAAGCTGGCCGGCCTTGGTGACATTAGATCGATCGGGTCCGGCAATATCGGCGCGACAAACGTTCTGCGCACGGGGCGCAAGGACCTCGCGGTCCTGACGGTTCTGGGCGACGGCCTGAAGGGCACGCTTGCTTACCTTATCGGCGCCGAATTTGGACCGGACACGGCGGTCTTGGCCGGCATGGGCGCCTTTTTGGGGCACCTTTATCCCATCTGGCTGCGGTTCAAAGGCGGCAAGGGTGTCGCCACCTATCTCGGCATCCTCCTTGGCGCATTCTGGCAGGTCGCACTTGCGTTCGCCGCTATTTGGCTGGCACTGGCGTTTGCCTTTCGCTACTCGTCCCTCGCCGCGCTTGGCGCCAGCCTCGCTGTCCCCGTCATTCTCGCCAGTCTGGGGGAATGGCAACTGGCGGAGATGTTCGGGCTGATGTCCGTGCTTCTTTGGCTGAAGCACCGTGGCAATATTCGGCGGTTGGTCTCCGGCGAGGAAAGCCGCATCGGCGGCAAGAACGCCGCGGCATCAAGCGATGGCGGCTGATCGCCATTCCAGGCTGCAAGTCGCGTTGCCGGATCGCGAGAAGCGCGCCTGGCTTCGCCTTTTGCGCAGCGAGAATGTCGGCCCAGGTACGTTCTACCGGCTGATCAACATGTACGGCGGCGGCGAGGCGGCGCTTGAGGCGCTGCCAGGCATGGCGGCACGTGGCGGCGCCAAACGCCCGCCGCGCATCGCAACCGATGATGACATCGACGCCGAATGGTTGGCCGGCGGCGATCTTGGCGCGGCGCTGATCGCGCGGGGCGATCCGTCCTATCCACCGCTCTTGGCCCATATTCCAGGGGCGCCTCCGTTGATCTGGGCACGTGGCGATACTGCCGTGCTGTCGCGGCCGGCAATTGCGATCGTCGGTTCGCGCAACGCGTCGGCAACCGGTCGAAAGCTTGCGCGCGAATTCGCCTTAGCGCTTGGTGAAGCTGGGTTTGTCGTGGTCTCCGGATTCGCACGGGGCATCGACACCGCGGCCCATGAAGCAAGCCTTGAGACCGGCACGGTCGGCGTCTTTGCTGGCGGTATTGGGACCATCTATCCGCCGGAGAACGCCGAATTGGCAGAGCGCGTCATCGAAAGTGGCGCGCTGATTACCGAGCGCTCGCCCTTCGCCGAGCCGCGCGGCCGTGATTTTCCCGCGCGCAACCGGATTATATCCGGGCTTTCCTATGGCGTTTTCGTTGTCGAGGCGGCGCATCGATCGGGCACGCTGATCACAGCGCGCTTTGCGCTCGAACAGGGACGCGATGTGTTTGCGGCACCCGGCAATCTAGCCGACCCGCGCGCCAGCGGCACCAACAAGCTCATCAAGGACGGCGCGATCATGGTGACCGAGCCGGACGACATCGTCGCGGCGGTGAAGCCGATGCTCACGGCGCCAAAAGAGCGTCCCACGGTGCGTGAACGCGATGCATTATTTGATGATGGCTTGGATATCGACGAAACGGTGACCGCGGAGCCGACGCCGATGGGCTTGGTTGAGACCGTCGTCGCACTGATCGGCGTCAGCGACACGCCGGTGGATCTTCTCATCCGCGAGTCCGGCGCTTCAGCGGGCGCAGTCCAGGCCGCCTTGATGGAACTAGAACTTGCAGGTCGGATCACACGGGCAGATCAGCAAGGTGTTCGGATCAAAGACAGCTAAGCGCTTGGATCCCGGTGCGTGCGGCGGCCGACATCGATCACCGAGGATTTGAGCCCGGCTTCCTCAGTGGCCAGTTTGAGAAGGTAGGCAACGACCTCAAGATTATTGTCCAAGGCGACATGGATGAGCGGTGAAACGATCCCGCGGATATAATCCGCAGCATCATCCCGGCCTATACTATCACCGCCCGGTCCTGTTACACCGTTGCCGTTTCCAGACGAACCGGGAGGGGATTGATCGCGCCGCTTAGTCATAGTGCCAATAGTCTCGAAGAACGTGAATCACTCTTACTACGTGTATTTAAAAAAATAAACTCGTATAAGTTGTAAAGTCTGTTAACACAGCGCCCGCCGTCGCGCCCTACGATTGACAGCACGCTTCGATTTCACCACATTCCGACCGCGCGGATCGGGGTTGGCGAGACGCGCATCCCGAAAAACACGACTAAAAGCGTCGTAATTTCATCAGCTTAGAAGGATATGGCGTTGCCGTCGAACGTCGTAATTGTCGAGTCGCCCGCCAAGGCGAAAACAATCAACAAGTATCTGGGACCGGACTACACGGTGCTCGCGTCTTACGGGCATGTGCGCGATCTGCCGTCGAAGGAGGGATCGGTCGACCCCGATTCCGACTTCGCCATGCGGTGGGATGTTGATTCGAAATCGCAAAAGCGCATGCGCGAGATCACCGAAGCGGTGAAGGATGCGGACAGAATCATTCTGGCGACCGACCCGGATCGCGAAGGCGAAGCCATTTCCTGGCATGTGTTGGAGATCCTGAAGAACCGAAAGGCCTTGAAGGACAAGGCCGTTCAGCGCGTGGTCTTCAACGCCATCACCAAGAACGCCGTGACCGAGGCCATGGCGCATCCCCGCGACATCGATGCACCGCTGGTCGACGCCTACCTGGCGCGCCGCGCGCTCGACTATCTCGTTGGCTTCACCCTGTCGCCGGTGCTGTGGCGCAAGCTGCCGGGCGCCCGCTCCGCCGGACGGGTGCAATCGGTGGCGCTGCGTCTGGTCTGCGATCGCGAGCGCGAGATCGAACTGTTCAAGCCCCAGGAGTATTGGACGATCCTGGCGGGTTTGAAGACACCGTCCGGCACGCCGTTCGAAGCACGACTAACCGGTTTCGACGGCCAGAAATTGGGCCGGCTCGATGTTCATACCGAAGCGGAGGCGATGCGCATTAAGACGGCGCTGGAAGCCTCGACGTTCGCCGTCACCAGCGTCGAGGCCAAACCGCAAAAGCGGCATCCACGCCCGCCCTTCACGACGTCGACATTGCAACAGGAGGCCTCCCGCAAATACGGGTTTTCCGCCTCGCGAACGATGCAGGTCGCCCAGCGCCTCTATGAAGGCACGTCGATCGGCGGCGAAACCGTCGGCCTGATCACCTACATGCGGACCGACGGCCTGGAGATCGCGCCTGAAGCTTTGGCACAGACACGCCGCGCAATCACCTCGAATTTCGGCGACGACTACCTTCCGGAAAAGCCGCGTGTTTACAAATCGAAAGCCAAGAACGCTCAAGAGGCGCACGAGGCGATCCGGCCGACGGATCTGTTCCGAGATCCAGGCTCGGTATCGAAGTTCCTGGAGCCGGACCAAGCCAAGCTCTACGATCTGATCTGGAAGCGCACGATCGCCAGCCAGATGGAGTCGGCACTGGTAGAGCGTACGACGGCGGACATCGTGGCGACCGGCGGCGAAGCACCCGTCGCGCTACGTGCGACGGGCTCGGTCGTCCAGTTCGACGGCTTCCTCAAGCTCTATCAGGAAGGGCGCGACGACGAGGAGGACGAGGACTCCCGCCGCCTCCCCGCGATGGCCAAGGACGACCAGCTCGCCCGCGAGCGCATCGACGCGTCGCAGCACTTCACCGAACCGCCGCCGCGCTACACCGAGGCGACGCTGGTCAAGAAGATGGAAGAACTGGGGATCGGCCGGCCGTCGACCTACGCCGCCACGATCCAGACCCTGCGCGATCGCGACTACATCGAAGTCGACAAGCGCCGGCTGGTGCCCCAGGGAAAGGGACGGCTGGTTATCGCCTTCCTGGAGAGCTTCTTCGCCCGCTATGTCGAATACGATTTCACCGCGGCCTTGGAAGAGCAGCTCGATCGCATCTCCGCCGGCGACCTCGACTGGCGGCAAGTGCTGCGCGACTTCTGGCGCGATTTCACCGGTGCCGTCGAGGGAACATCGGACCTGCGCGTGGCGCAGGTGCTGGACGCACTGAACGAGATGCTCCGCGAGCATGTCTTCCCACCCAGGGAAGACGGCAGCGACCCGCGCCAGTGTCCCAAATGCGGCGACGGGCAACTGAGCCTAAAACTTGGAAAATTCGGCGCCTTCATCGGATGCTCGAACTATCCAGACTGCCGATACACAAAACAGCTGGGCGCGACCGACGGCGACACTGCGGAAGGCATCGGCGACAACGACACGCCGATCGGCCAGCACCCCGACACCGGCACCGACATTTTCTTCAAGTCCGGCCGTTTCGGTCCCTATTTCGAGATGGCCGTCGAAGGCGAAGCCAAGCCAAAACGCGCGGGCCTACCCAAAGGTGTCGACCCGGGATCGGCCAACCTCGCGCTTGCCATCAAACTCTTGTCACTGCCGCGCGACGTCGGCCTTCATCCCGAGACCGGCAAGCCGATTCAGGCGAATTTCGGCCGTTACGGCCCCTACATCGTCCACGATGGCACGTTCGCCAATCTCGATTCCCCGGACGAGGTCTTCACGGTCGGCCTCAACCGGGCCGTTACCGTTCTGGCCGAAAAGGCCAACAGCCGCGGCGGGCGCTCCGGTCCATCTGCGCTGGCTGAACTTGGCGAGCACCCTACGCTTGGCGGGCCTGTCAAGGTGATGTCCGGCCGCTATGGCCCTTATGTCAACCATGGCCGGATCAATGCGACTTTGCCCAAAGATCTCGATCCGGCGGCAGTCACAATGGAGCGCGCCGTGGAACTGATTGCCGCGAAGGCCGAGAAAAAGGGCGGCAAATCAAAGGGTGGCCGGCGCAAGAAAGCAGCCGTGGCGACAGACTAGGCCGTAAACGATGGCGCGAAAGTCTTCGCGGAAGACGACGTTCGGCGGCCTGCCCTCGAAGGACGCCATCCTGGAATTCATAGAGGAGAACCCAGGGCGCACGGGCAAGCGCGAAATCGCCCGCGCCTTTCGCGTCGCGCCGTCCGAACGGGTCGCGCTAAAGGGTCTTCTGCGCGATATGGCCGAAGAGGGCCTGCTTGAGAAGCGCGGCCGACGGCTGGAGCGTCCGGGACGCCTGCCGAAGGTTTGCGTGCTGGCGATCACCGGACGCGACGATGATGGCGAGTTGGTCGCGCGGCCGGCCGATTGGGATAATCTTGAGTCGGGTTCACCGCCGAAGATCCTTGTCGTGCCGCCGAAACGGCCGACCGGTCCGCCGCCTGGCGTTGGCGATCGCGTGCTCGCGCGCCTCGAGCAGGATGCCGATGGCGTCTACAACGCCCGACCCGTCAAGGTTCTGGGACGCCGGCGCACCCGTATCCTCGGCGTGGTTCGCCGCACCGAACGCGACAACTATCAACTGGAACCCATTGATAAGAAGACAAAAGGCGTTCTGAAAATTCACCCGGATCAACTCGCCGGTGCGACTGACGGCGATCTCGTCTCGGCGGAGCCAAACAAGATCGGGCGAACGGGCCCGGCGGTCGCCAAGATCGTCGAAGTGCTGGCGGATGTCCGCTCCGAAAAAGCCGTCAGCCTGATCGCGCTGCACGATCACGACATTCCTTATGTCTTTCCCGACAGCATCATCGCGGAAGCTGACGCCGCAACGCTTCCGACCCCGGATGGTCGCGACGACTTGACCCGTCTCCCCTTCGTCACGATTGATCCTGCCGATGCGCGTGATCACGACGATGCGGTGTTCGCCGAGGCCGATACGGACAAATCCAATCCGGGCGGCTGGGTTGTCTGGGTCGCGATCGCCGATGTCGCCGCTCTCGTTCGGTCCGGCTCCGCGCTTGATCGCGAAGCGCTCAAACGCGGTAACTCCGTCTACTTCCCCGACCGTGTTGTCCCGATGCTGCCGGAGCGCATTTCCAACGATCTTTGCTCCTTGAAGGACGATGTGGTTCGCCCCGCGCTCGTGGCACGCATGGTGTTCGATACGTCGGGGCGCAAGTCATCACACACGTTCGCACGGGCCATGATCCGCTCCGTCGCCAGCTTGAGCTACACCGAGGCTCAAGACGCCTTCGACGGCCAGCCCAACGATCGAACGGCACCATTGACGGACACCGTTCTGACACCTCTTTGGTCGGCCTACCAGGCATTGGAGAAGGCGAAGTCAGACCGCGAACCGCTCGATCTCGACCTCCCCGAGCGCCGGGTCCTCCTGAAGGACGACGGCACGGTGGACCGCATCGTGATCCCGCCACGCCTCGATGCCCACCGCCTGATCGAGGAATTCATGATCCAGGCGAATGTCGCGGCGGCGGAGTCTCTCGAACAGGCGCGAACGCCCCTCCTCTTTCGGACTCACGATTCGCCATCCTTGGCCAAACTGGAGGGCCTTCGCGAGTTCCTGCAAACCCTCGATCTCTCCCTGCCGAAAACCGGCCGACTCCTGCCGACCCATTTCAACCGCATCCTGACGCGGGTCGCCGACACCGACCATGCGCCGCTCGTCAACGAGGTGATTCTCAGAAGCCAGAGCCAGGCGGAGTATTCGGCCGAGAACTACGGCCATTTCGGTCTCAATCTGAAACGCTACGCCCATTTCACCTCGCCGATCCGCCGCTACGCCGATTTGATCGTCCACCGCGCGCTGATTGCTGCGTTCGGGCTGGGCGATGACGGCCTCGACGATAAGACGATCCCGAGACTGGCGGAGATCGCGGCATCGATTTCGGCGACCGAACGCCGCGCCATGGCCGCAGAGCGCGACACGCTCGACCGTTTGATTGCCGCATACCTTCAAGACCGGATCGGTGCGAGCTTCCGGGCGCGCATCTCGGGCGTCACGCGCGCCGGCCTGTTCGTACGCCTTGAAGAAACCGGCGCCGATGGGATTGTCCCCATGTCTCGGCTCGACTACGACTATTTCAACCTCGACGAAGACAACCGGGCGCTGATCGGCGAGCGAACCAGCGACATCTTTCAGCTCGGCGATGCTGTCGAGGTCCGCTTGGTTGAGGCGGCACCGGTTGCCGGCGCGCTGCGCTTCGACATGATAAGTGACGGCAAGGCGGGCGCTTTGAAGGGTCCGACCCGGTCAAGGCGACCGCGAAAAACGCGTCCTGCCCCGCGTCGGGGCCGACGCAAGAAAGGATGACGAATGAGCGTGGCGATTGAAGGCATCGACGCAAAGGCCCTTCCCGAGCGATCTGTCGGAGCCGCCATGCGCGCCGGTATGAGGGGACGCTGTCCAAGTTGTGGCAAGGGATCGCTGTTTTCCGCCTACTTGAAGGTTCGCGACACCTGCCCCGCCTGCGGCGAAGCGCTCCACCATCAACGCGCCGACGACGCACCACCCTATTTCACCATTACGCTAGTGGGGCACATCGTCGTCCCTGGTCTGCTTCTGATGGAGAGGTTTCTCGCGCCCCCGATGTGGGTGCAGGCGGCTATCTGGCTGCCGGCCACGGTCATCCTATCTCTGCTCTTGCTTCCGCCGATCAAGGGCGCGCTGATCGGTCTGCAGTGGGCCAACTACATGCATGGCTTCGACCCGCGCCAGGACAGTTCGGACGGCGATATCGGCTGGGAGAGCGCGCCGGAGAACACAACCGCAGGATGACGGTTCCCGACCGCCTAATCACCGAGGAAAAGCGCGGCTCTGGACCAACGCTGAAACCACGGGACGCGGCGACACTAATCCTGGTTGATCGGGCTGGTGCATCGCCTCGCGTGCTCATGGGACGGCGGCGCGCAGATCTAGCCTTCATGCCCGGCAAGTATGTCTTCCCCGGTGGGCGTGTCGACCCGACCGACGCTAAAGCGCCGGCCTGCGACCGATTGCCTGAAGCGCTTGAGGATCGCCTCATGGTGCGCATGCGCGGGCGCCCAACGCGCCGTCGCGCCCGTGCGCTCGCCATGACCGCCGTCCGCGAGACCTTCGAGGAAACGGGGCTTCTCGTCGGTGTGCCCGGCGACGCCAGTGCTGCCGGGTTACCCGAGATCTGGGCGGACTATCTCGGCCAGGGAATCATTCCATCGCTTTCGCCGCTGCGCCTTGTCGCCCGCGCCATCACGCCACCGGGACGCCCGCGCCGATTCGACACGCGATTTTTCACAGCACCAACGGACGCGATAGGCAGACGATTGCCGCTGGATTCCGCGCCTGACGGCGAGTTACAGGACATCTGCTGGCTCACATTCGACGCCGCGCGCGATCTCGACCTGCCGCGCATCACCCATGTCGTTTTGGATGGAATCGAGGCTGACCTGGCGACCGGCGTCAATTATGATCGTCATCCAGCCGTGCCGTTTTATCACATGCGCCACGGCCGTTTCGTTCGGGACATGGTCTAAAGACCGATATCGACTTCGGAGGCAAAGATGGACGGCCAAGCGTCGGCGAATGCGTCGCGTCCGGTCGAAACCGGCCGGGTCGACCTAATCGGCATTGCCGCGGCCATCGCGACGATTTCGATCGTCGGCATCGGTCTCAGTCAAACGGGACCGCTGTTCAGCCTCATCATGGAACGCCAGGGCCTTCCCGATTCGGTCATCGGACTGAGCATGGCGACCGTCGGCATTGCCGCGCTTGCCATTACCCCGGTCATGCCGCGCCTCGCGCAGCGGATCGGCGTGGCGCGGCTGATGATCACGACCATCTTGATCACGACGCTTAGTTTCGGGCTGACCTATCTCATGCAGAACCTCTTTGGATGGTTCCTGCTGCGCTTCGTCTTCGGCGCGTCTCTGACGGGTGTCTTCATTATCTCCGAGTATTGGATCAATGCGCTGGCGCCCGAACACCGTCGCGGCTTCATCATGGGTGTGTATGCAACGTTTCTGTCGATCGGCTTTGCTTCAGGCCCCGCCATCCTGAGCGTGACAGGCAGCGTTGGGCCGGCGCCATTTGTCGTCGTCGTCATTCTGTTTCTGCTCAGCCTGTTTCCCGTCTATCTGGCGCGGCGCTCAGCCCCTGATATCGCTCCCGACCACAAGACGTCGTTTTGGCCGTTTCTCTTCGCGGTACCGCTGGCGACCGGCGCGGTGTTTATTTTCGGGATGTCGGAAAGCGCCAGCTTCGCCTTTCTGGCGCTTTACGGAACACGGCTGGGGCTGACAGAGGGACTCGCCGTCAATCTCATCACAATGATGGCGCTCGGCGGCCTGATCTTCCTGATCCCGATCGGCATCATCGCCGACCGTTTCGACCGCCGGCGCGTTCTATTGTGTTGCGGCATCATCGGATTGATTGGCGCCCTCGCCTTTCCAACCGCGGCGCGCTATCCGCCGGCGCTCTTTGCGGTCATCGTCGTTTGGGGCGGCATCGCCGCGGGCCTCTATACTGTCGGCCTCACGCATCTCGGCAGCCGGTTCAAAGGCGGCGACCTGGCATCCGCGAACGCCGCCTTCGTGTTCTGTTATGCGCTGGGTATGTTGGTCGGGCCGATGACGGTCGGGGCTGCCATGGACGTATGGGATCCCCATGGCTTCGCCTGGACGGTGGCGTTCTTCTATCTTCTGTTCACCGTCTTGGCGGTTTGGCGGCTCTCGCGACCCTCAGAAACGCCAAGATCCGCTTGACATTCGGCGCCGCACGACTAGGTTCCGCCAACCTCCGAATTTCATGACGCCCCCGGGCGAGGATATGCGCTATGGCCAAGCCGACAACCGCCAAGATTCGTCTCGTATCGACCGCAGACACCGGTTACTTCTACGTGACGAAGAAGAACACTCGGACGATGACCGAGAAGATGACCAAGAAGAAATACGATCCGGTCGCCCGCAAGCACGTCGAATTCAAAGAAGCCAAGATCAAATAGGCTTCCTCTCCCCGCTTTTCCCCAAGCCACATCGCGGTCGGGCTTGACCCGACCGGGGTGACTCACCAACCATGGCGATCCAGCGCTGAATGGCGAGACGGTCGAATTGGGGCCGCATTCGCAGTCTAGCGTCATGATGGCGGCCGACCGAACGCGGGTCAACGAGGAGGCCACTCTAACCGCGCCGGCCGGCCTGCCCCACGGACCCAGGAGATGCGGCGGACCTGAGCGAACCGCGGGGCATCGCGTTGATGAGCGTGCAGTTTGATTGTCTAGGACTTGGCGATTATCCGCCACATTCCGCCGCCCATCTTTCAACCAAACACTATCAGGACGGTATTGCGGTTCAACAAAACCCGCAGCAATCACGCATGGGAATTTGCGTGATACTTAAGAACCTTAGTTAAGAACTTGAATTTGCCGACAACCTCTCCGTAGTTTCTACGGAGAGGTTCGGTAAGAACTACCGAAGGCTGCAAAATCAGGCTGCGTCGGCGACCACGCGGTTACGCCCGTCCCGCTTAGCGGCGTAGAGCGCCTGATCGGCACGCTTGAGGAGCGAATCCGGCGTATCGTTTTCGTGCTCGATAGTTGCGACACCGACACTGACGGTGACGGCGACGGAGTTGGTGCCGTTGTGAATTGGGAACTCTTGCTGCGCCATGCATTGCCGCATGCGCTCCGCGACCTGCAGCGCAACCCCACGATCCGTTTCCGGCATCACCACGACGAACTCCTCACCGCCCAAGCGGCAAGCCAGATCGACGCCGCGGATGTTGATCCGCATTCGGTTGGAGAACTCCTTCAGGACTTCGTCGCCGGCATCGTGACCATGGGTGTCGTTCACCGCCTTGAAGAAATCGATGTCGGCGATCAGAAGCGACAGCGGCTTGTCGCGGGCGACCGCCTCTTCGACAAGCGTGCGCAAATGCCCTTCCATATAACGGCGATTGTGCAGACCCGTAAGCGGATCGGTGATCGCCATTTCCATGGAGTTCTGGACATTGGTCCGCAGATGTTCGGCGTAGCGCTTGCGGCGCAGCTGGGTGGAGACACGAGCATGGAGTTCGTTCGGATCGATTGGCCGGACGATGTAGTCGTTGACGCCAAGTTCCAGGCCACGCAACAGCCGGGCGTTGTCCTCAGGCTCGGTCACGATCAGAATCGGGGTGTTGCGAATGCGCTCAAGGGAGCGAATCTGCGAACAAAGCCGCAAACCGTCGAAATCCGTGAAGTTCAAGCTGACGATAAACAGTTCGAAATCACCATCGGAGGCGCGAAAGACCGCTTCATGCGGATTGCTCTCGATCGACACCGAATGGCGGTCGCCCAATGTCCGGCTGATCCGCTCCTGAGAGCTTGCCCTGTCCTCGATCAGGAGAACGCGTCCGTCCGATGTCTGATTGCCGACGGGCGGCACATTGACGTCGACCAGACCCATGTCCTTAGTCGTCGCGGCGCGCATCCGCAGTTCGTCCGTTAGCGTTTTGAGGCGCGCCAGGCTCCGCACGCGGGTGATCAGCGCGAGATCGTTGACCGGTTTCGTGAGAAAATCGTCGGCGCCGGCCTGCAAGCCCTTCACCTTGTCCGACGGCTGATCGAGCGCCGTCACCATGATGATGGGCAAATGCTGCGTCTCGGGATCGGACTTGATCTGACGTGCCGTCTCAAAGCCATCCATACCGGGCATCATGACGTCGAGAAGCACGATGTCGCACTCGCCGCGCTTACAAATTTCAATGGCATCCGGCCCGCTCATCGCCGTGATGACGTCGAAGTATTCAGCCGTCAGCCGCGCCTCGAGAAGCTTCACATTGGCCAGAATATCGTCGACAACAAGTACGCGCGCCGTCATGTCCGATCGTCTCCCTCACTCACTGCACCAGATGGCGCGCCGTCCAGAAACGAACGCACGGTTTCCAGAAACGTCGCCACCGAAATCGGCTTTGACAGGTATGCCTCACAACCGCCTTCGCGGATGCGCTCCTCGTCGCCCTTCATGGCAAAGGCGGTCACCGCGATGACTGGAATGTGCTTCAGATCTTCGTCTTCCTTCAGCCATTTCGTGACCTCCAAACCGGAAACCTCGGGGAGCTGAATGTCCATGAGGATAAGGTCCGGCCGGTGCTCGCGCGCAAGGTCGAGCGCCTTCAGCCCGTCACGGGTCTGAATCGTCTCATATCCATGGGCTTCGAGAAGGTCGTGGAAGAGCTTCATGTTTAGCTCGTTGTCCTCCACGATCAGCACTCGTTTCGCCATTGCGCGCTCCGATGCGCGGCAGGACCCGCGCGCTACCAATTCGGGCACAAATCGCGTCAGACCGACGAGATATCTGGCGCTCGGACTGGCGATCGTTCACCTATGCCAAATGAAGTGTTAATGAGATTTTCTTACGGAATGGCAAACAAGACCGGCGAAATGGCTGACAGGCACCACCGCATCGATCGCGACGAAGCCGAGGCTTTGGCGATTGCAGCGCTTAGCTATCTGGCGGGGGCATCCGAGCGGCTGGAGCGCTTTCTCGCGCTTACGGGATTGGACGCCGGCACGCTCCGCGAAACCGCAGCCACAGCGGAGTTTCAAACCGCAGTCCTCGATCATGTCATGAGCGATGAATCGCTGCTTCTGGCATTCTGCGCCAATTGCGGCGTCGATCCGACGGAGGTTGCACCCGCGCGCAGGCTCTTGTCCGGCGAGGCGGCATGATCCGCCCTCTGATCGTTTGCGATGTCGACGAGGTGATCGTCGATTTCGTTGCCGGATTGGATACTTATCTGGAGCAGCGGACTCTTTTTCTGAGCCGTGAAACCTATGCGCTCACTGGGAACATCCATGACCGCCAAACGGGTGAGCCGATAGACCAGGGGCGGTGCGCCGCGCTGATCGCGGACTACCAGTCGACCGCCGTGCATCTAGCCGACGCCGTCCACGGGAGCATCGCCGCATTGCTGGACCTGGCCGGCTGGTGCGAGATCAAGCTCCTGACAAACATCCAAGAGGCTCACGAAGCGGCACGCCGTTCGCATCTAGAACGTCTCGGGCTATCGTTTCCGGTGACGGCCAACACAGGCGACAAAGGACCGGCCGTGCGCGCGCTCGCGAACGCCCATAGACTGACGTATGGCTCGGCGCCCGTCGTTTTCCTCGACGACTCGCGCGGTCATCTACTGTCGGCCAAGCACCATGTCGATGGGATTTCGCTGATCCAATTCATCGCCGACGATGCGTTCCGCGCCCTCGTGCGACCTACATCGGAGATCGGTCTGATAACGGGCGACTGGCGGGAGGCCCATGACTTCATCACCGAAAGCGTTGGCCACCCCGCGCGCCGAGAGCATCTCGCATCATGAGAATCGGGATTGACCTGGGTGGCACGAAAATCGCCGGCATCGTGCTTGACGGCGGCGGCAAGACGCAGTGGTCGAACCGGATCCCGACACCGAAGCAGGACTATGATGCAACGATCGCCGCCGTTCGCGATCTGATCGTGCAGGCGGAGACGGAAACGGGAACAAAAGCGACTGTCGGCATCGGCATCCCCGGGTCGCAAGTGCGTGCCACCGGACGGGTGCAAAACAGCAATCTGACATGGATCAATGGGCGGCCGTTCTGTGCCGATCTGTCTGCCGCGCTGGGGCGCGATGTGCGGGTGGCCAACGATGCGCATTGCTTTGCGCTATCGGAAGCCGTCGACGGCGCGGCGGCGGATTGCCGGGCCGTCTTCGGTGTGATTATCGGAACCGGTTGCGGCGGCGGCCTTGTCTTTGACGGACGCATCATCGACGGACCAAACGGCATTGGCGGAGAATGGGGTCACATGCCCCTACCCTGGCCCACGCCGGACGAGAGCCCCGGCCCGATGTGCTGGTGTGGCCGTCGGGGCTGCATGGAGATGTGGGTATCCGGGACAGCGCTTGAACGCGATCACCAGACGGTCACAGGCCATGCGCTTCGGGCGCCTGAGATCGTCGCTAACGCCGCCGATCGCGCGTGCCAGGCCACGCTCGACCGGCACCTGTCGCGGCTGGCGCGCGGGTTAGCGGTTGTCATCGATATTTTCGATCCCGACACGATCGTGCTCGGCGGCGGTCTGTCGAATATGCCGCATCTTTACGACCAATTGCCGGATGCCGTTCGCCCGCATGTCTTTGCCGACGATCCTGCGATCGACATCAGGCCGCCGAAATATGGCGATTCCAGCGGCGTGCGCGGGGCGGCCTGGCTTTGGGACGGCAGCCCTGACGGCGGCTAGTGAAAACGATGGATCCAGCATCGAACATCGCGGAAAGGACAAGCCTGTGCCGCGATTGCGGTGCGATGAACTTTGCGGATAATCGCTGTCCGGCCTGCCATCATCGTCGCATCGTTCGTCACCCCGAGTTGTTCGATCTGAACATCGCCCATGTCGATTGCGATGCCTTTTACGCCGCCGTCGAGAAACGCGACAATCCTGAACTTCGCGACCAGCCGGTGATCGTCGGCGGCGGCCGGCGCGGCGTTGTGTCGACGGCCTGCTATGTCGCGCGCATTCATGGCGTTCACTCCGCCATGCCGATGTTCAAGGCGCTCAAGGCCTGTCCGGACGCTGTTGTGATTAAGCCCGACATGGCGAAATACGTTGCCGTGGGAAAAGAAATCCGGGCGATGATGGAAGCGCTCACACCGCTGGTCGAACCGCTGTCCATCGACGAAGCATTTCTGGATTTATCGGGCACCAACCGCGTCCACCACGCTCCGCCCGCGGCAACGCTGAGTCATTTTGCCAGGCGGGTCGAACGGGATATCGGGATCACCGTGTCGATCGGTCTGGCGCCGTCGAAATTCCTCGCCAAAATGGCCTCCGATCTCGACAAGCCACGCGGCTATTGCGTTATCGGCGCCGGCGAGGCCATCGCCTTTCTGGCACGCCAGCCGGTGAACAAGATCTGGGGTGTCGGCAAGGCCATGCAGCGGCGCTTGAAGCGCGACGGATTCACGATGATCGCCGACCTTCAGCGGGCGGATCGAGACAATCTGTTCCGCCGCTATGGCGCCATCGGCCATCGCTTGTACGACCTGTCGCACAATATCGACCGCCGCCATGTCTCGCCTGAGCGTGGCGCGAAAAGTGTCTCCTCGGAAACCACGTTCAACGTCGACTACACGGATTTCGAAACGCTGAACGCGATCCTTTGGGACCTATCGGACAAAGTCTCGCGGCGATTGAAGAGAAGCGGCCTGTCCGGCCGCACGGTGACGGTGAAGCTGAAGAACGCAGATTTCCGCATCAAGACAAGGAGCCAAACGCTCGACGCGCCAACGCAAATCGCCGACCGCATTCATCGGGTCGGTCAAGCGCTATTGGCACCTGAGGCGGATGGAACGCCCTATCGGCTAATCGGTATCGGCGTATCCGACCTCACCGGCGATGCCGGCGATGACTCAGGCGATCTGCTCGACCCAGGCGCGGCGCGCCGGGCCGCGGCGGAGCGCGCCGTCGACAAGGTGCGCGGGCGTTTTGGAACAGACAGCGTGACACGGGGGCTCGGCTTTCGGCCGGAGCCGGCAAAGAAGCGCTGAAGGCCGATGGCGCTTTCGCTTCGTTCAGTTGTTGGTTGGCGGGAGACCGGAGACCCGGCCCAACTCATTCGCAGGGCGTCGGCTCGTACATGTCGATCATGCTGAGGCGACCATTGAGCTTGAAGTCGCCGTAGTCCAACACCAGCGTCCGTGTGACGCCGTTTTCGTAGATTTCAAACGCCATCTGGTAGATTGGCAGGCCCTCGCTGGCATCCTCGGCGGTGTCGTCGAAATAGCTCATCACGACCGGCCAGCGCGCCATCTCGCCCATGACCTCGTCGGCAGGCGTCCCCTCGTCTGAGAAATCATCCGGCGCGAACTGCTCCCCGATAATGGCCGTGGTGGAGTAGATCTTCTCGCCACCATCGGTGCCGTCGTAAAGCTGCGACTGAAATACCCGTTCGTCGGCGCGCGCGGCGCGGATCAGCTTGTGGATGTGCTGAACAGGAAAGAGCGCATCGCCGTCCAGTTCGACGGTTTTCTCCTCAGGCATCGTGAAGGACACCTGCACGCGGTCGTTGTCGCGCGCCGCCGTTCCATTGGTCTCCTCAGAGAGCTGATTGTCGACATAGTCCTTGGAAATGAAGCGAAAGGCGCTTTCGTTTGGGTCTTCCCAGGTCGACGATTGAAAATCGTTCAAGATGACCCGGTCGGAGCTGAGCGCCGTGTTCAACACGAAGCGCGTATTCATGACATAGCCTTCGCAGGCATTGCCGGCGATCTCGAATACCAAGCGTCCGTTGATATCCTGCACGCCGCCATTGCCCGGTTCAGCCAGTCTCATTTCGTAGACCGCACGGTGCGGCGCGAGATCGACGGCATCCCTGTCACCGGCAACACTCGCAGGCGCCGTGGCCACAAGCAGCGCCACTGCCGGCAATAGCGATCGGAATGTATGAGCAGTCAAAACCGAACCTTTCGGAACCGCGGCAACTTGGCCGACGTCGGCGTGCGCCGTTAGATCGCGCAAAACCGCCATAAATGTGACATGGCCCTTCGATAACCGAGCCGAAGCCTGCAATCAACGTCTTGCAACATATCGGTCAATCAGCGAATGCTGGCGCCCGAGAGTCAACTCAGACAGGACACGACAATGAGCGAGACAATCGCTGACCGGCTAGAGGCCCTGGGAATAGAGCTGCCGGAAGCGGCCGCGCCGGCTGCCAATTACGTCCCCTTCGTGCGGACCGGACCGCACGTCTACATCTCCGGTCAGATTCCAATGGGACCGGATGGCATCGCATTTCAAGGTCGATGCGGCGCCGAATACAGCGCCGATGAGGGTGCTGCCGCTGCCCGGTTATGCGCCATCAACATTCTGGCCCAAGCCAAGGCCGCCCTCGGCGATCTGGAAGCGATCGGTCGCGTCGTCAAACTCGTCGGCTTCGTCAACTCGACGCCCGACTTCGGCGATCAACCCAAAGTCATCAACGGCGCCTCGGATTTGATGGTCGATGTGCTGGGCGATCGCGGGCGCCATGCCCGGTCTGCGGTCGGCGTCGCCAATCTGCCGTTCGGCGTCGCTGTCGAGGTCGAAGCGATCATCGAGATCGCATAGGACGCGGATGGGCGAAATCCGGGTACCGGGGCTCGATTGGCTGGCGGAACGGCCGATCGCCCATCGCGGCCTGCACGATGTCGCGGCTGGTGCGATCGAAAACTCCGAGTCAGCCATTCGCGCGGCGATCGACGCCGGCTACGCGATTGAGGTGGACATCCAACAGACCGCCGACGACGATGCGGTCGTCTTCCATGATTTCACACTCAACCGCTTGACCGATGACACTGGCCCGGTCATCGACCGTGATTGTGCGACACTTGAGAGAATCCGCCTAAGGGACTCTGCCGACTCGATAATGTCTTTGAGCGCGCTGCTCGACGTTGTCGACGGGCAGGTCCCGCTGATCATCGAGATGAAAAGCGCTGAGACCGGCGACATGACATTGGCCCATGTCGTCGCCAAGGCGGCCGAGACCTATGACGGCCCGCTGGCCGCCATGTCATTCGATCCGCTCCTGGTCGATGCGCTGCGCAAGGCGCAACCGTATTTTCCCCGCGGGTTTATCAGCTCCGCATACCGCAGCGAGCTCGCCGCGATCCTTCCGTTTTTCACGCGCTTGAAGCGCCGCTACCTGCTCGACATCACAACCTGCTCACCCCATTTCATCGCCTATGACGCCCGCGCCCTACCCTCTGTGGCACCTTGGATCGCGCGCAAGATGCTCGACATCCCGGTCATATCCTGGACAGTGACGAGTGCGGCTGAACAGGCGCGCATCGCACCCTATGTCGACCAGGTTATCTTTGAGAATTTTCGCCCGCAGGCCCACTAATCGCTTTCAAATCCCGCCCACGGCTCTAGATTCAGGGCATAGATCACCGATCATGGACAGGCGATGAGCGACAATCGGCGGGTGAGTATTCGCGTCGAGACGAGCATCGGCGATATCGATCCGCTGGCATGGGATCGTGCGGCTGGCGCCACGGCGTCCTGCCCGCCGCCCAATCCTTTCGTCTCCCATGCCTTCCTGCAAGCGCTTGAGGTCTCCGGATCGGCGACGGCGGACACCGGCTGGCTGCCGCAGCACCTGGCTCTTGAGGATGAGACCGGGGCCGTCATCGGCACCATGCCGTGCTACCTCAAATCCCACTCCCAGGGCGAATATGTCTTCGATTACGGTTGGGCCGACGCCTATGAGCGTGCCGGCGGGCGCTATTATCCGAAGCTCCAGGTTTCCGTGCCCTTCACGCCTGCGACCGGCCCGCGCCTCCTGACCGGGTCCTGCGACGGCGCCGAAGGACGCCGCGACATTCTGGCGGCCGGTCTTGTCGAACTGGTGCGGCGCCATGAGGTCTCCAGCGCACACCTCACCTTTCTCCCCAAGTCCGACTGGGCGGCGCTCGGCGCAAACGGATTCTTGCAGCGCACGGACCAGCAGTTTCACTGGTTGAACGACGGGTACGCAACGTTTGAAGACTTCCTGGACGCCCTCGCTTCCCGAAAGCGCAAGCAAATCCGCAAGGAACGCCGGGACGCACTGACAAACGATATCGAGATCGAATGGATCACGGGCACGGACCTGACCGAGACCCATTGGGATGCGTTCTGGACGTTCTATATGGACACCGGCTCGCGCAAATGGGGGCACCCCTATCTGACGCGATCGTTCTTTTCGACCGTGAGCGAGACCATGCCCGAGCGCACGCTCCTGGTAATGGCGAAGCGTGACGGACGCTATATCGCCGGCGCGCTCAACTTCATCGGCGCCGACACGCTCTACGGCCGCAATTGGGGATGCATCGAGGATCACCCCTTCCTCCATTTCGAGGTCTGCTACTACCAGGCCATCGAATTCGCGATCGCTCGCGGGCTTGGGCGCGTCGAGGCCGGAGCGCAAGGCGCCCACAAGCTGGCCCGCGGTTATGTGCCGACGACCACCTATTCCGCCCACTACATCGCCGATCCGCGCCTGCGCGCAGCCATCGACGATTACCTTTCGGCAGAGCGCCGCCATGTTGACTTGGAAGGCGCCGCCTTGGCACAACACGTGCCATTCAAGAAGACGGGATAGCGCCGCCATGTCCGACTACGATACCGATAACATTTTCGCCAAGATCCTGCGCGGCGAAATCCCATGTCACAAGGTCTACGAGGACGACGACACCTTCGTCTTTCTCGACATCATGCCCCGTGCCCATGGCCATGCGCTGGTGATCCCGAAGGCCCCGGCGCGCAACATCTTGGACATCTCGGAAGAGGCACTGGCGACCGTCATCCGCACGGTGAAGAAAGTCGCAATCGCCGGCAAAGCAGCGTTTGAAGCCGACGGCGTGATGATCTCACAATTCAACGAGGCTGCCGGCGGCCAAGAGGTCTTTCATCTCCACTTCCACGTGATCCCGCGCGTCGCAGGCGGCGATCTGAAGCCGCCGACCTCCATCATGGAGGACCAAGAGGTGCTGAAGGCAAACGCGGACAAACTGCGCGCGGCCCTTAGCTAGAGCGACATCCGTCTCATTCGGCGCCCAGCGTCTCGACCGACAGGATCGTCGGCAGGTGGCAGGCAATCTCGTTCCACGTCTCGCCCTCATCGAAACTGGCGAAAATCGAACCGCTATTGGTGCCGAAATAGATCCCAAGCGGTTCACCCTGGTCGACGGCCATCGCCTGACGCAAGACGGTGAAGAAGCAGTCTTTTTGCGGCAATCCCGCGCGCGTATCGACCCAGCTTTCGCCGCCATCCCGAGACCGCCACACAGCCGCCGACGCGTCGGGCGGATAGCGGCCGAGCGTGTCACCGTTCAGCGGCAAGACCCAGATCGTCTCCGGATCGCGCGGGTGGACGGCGATTGGAAAACCGAAATTCGACGGCAGGCCCTCGGTGATCTCCACCCAACTGCGACCGCCGTCAGGACTGCGGAAAACACCTTCATGGTTTTGCTGGTAGAGAAGATCGCCATTCCCCGTGCCGGACGCGCGCACGATATTGTGGACGCACGCACCCACGTCGTTACTAGTCTGCGCGTTGCCGCTCTCGCCTCCAGCGGTCTCAGCAACCGGCACGTTGGACCGCCGATTTCGCCGATCCCAGGAGGCACCCGCATCCTCGGTCGCGAAAATGCCGGCGACTGAGATCCCGATCCAAAGCTTTGCGGCGTTCGCCGGATCGGAGACAATCGTATGCAGCACCAGTCCGGCGCCGCCCGGTATCCACTCATCGCGCGACGGGTGATCGGTCAACGTATCCAACCGGGTCCAGCTTTGCCCAGAGTCACTGCTGGCGAACAACGACGCGGGCTTCGTCCCGGCATAAAGCGTATCGCCCGAACGGCCGAGCGACCAGATCGCTTCGACCTCGCCGGTAAACGGCGCCTCCCCATAGGGTGCCATGCCCACCTGTTCCGCGAATTCGGAGTTCTCGGCAATCCAGTCTTCGCGCTGACCATGGCCGAGGCAGGTCAGCGCCCAATCCTCACCGCCATCGTCGGACCGCCAGACACCGGCGCCGCACCATTCGTTGCCGCCGGCGGCCCAAATCCGGCCGCTCGCCGGATCGCCGATCACATGATTGATGGGCCATTGGTCACAAAACGGGCCGCGCACAGACCACGCCCGACGACCGCCGTCGTCGGTCAAGATAAACGCGCCCTTGGTCGTTCCCAGGAGCACGGAAACAGGCGAAGACATGGGCATTCCCTCCCACGGATGCCCGACAACTTTAACACGAGTGCCACCTGCTCGGTAGGCGCAGTGCCGCCTAGCCGTAGACGAGCACCTGTCCGGCGATCAGCACCGCTTCGGCGATGAGAACGCCGACTAGAACGTTCTTGCCGGTGGTGACGAAGGCGAGAAACCCGATCCCCGCTGCACCAAGCCGCAAGGTAATCGGCATATCGGCAAGAGCGCCGCTCGGATAAAGCACGAGCTTGGCGATCACGGCCGCGATCAACGCGGTCGCGACCGCGCGCACCCAGGTCAAGACTTCGGAGTCCGGCGACATACGCCCGGCGAGTGCAACGCCGGCCCAACGCCACACCGCCGTCGGTAGCACGCCGGCCAACACGATCAGGGCGTAGGGCGCCCACACCGGTGCCGTCGCTGCACCGAAGAACGGCAGGTGCGCGAGATCGTTCACGACCACCGCTCCATGATCTTGTGAAGGCCGAAGGCCAGCGTGCCGCCAAGGATCCCGGCCCATAGGATGTCGAACTCCGGATCGACATGATGAAACACCGGTCCAAGCACGAGACCAGTGATAAGCGCCAAATAGTCAGCCCGCATCCGCGCCGCCGACCACAGCGCCACCAGAAAGTACATTGGGGTAAGGAACACGAGCGCCGCAGCGATCACCGGCGACACCGTGCCGGCCAACTGGTGGCTCAAAAGTGTGACGGCGACATTGCAAACCGTCAGGCTCATACCGAAGCCCAGGAAGAATGCCAGCCTGCCGCCGCGCGGAACATCCGGCAGACGCATCATCGACACCACCCAGGCCGTGATCGCGATGAAATGGGAGGCCGGATAATAGACCCAACCCGGCCGCTTCGGATCGCGCAGGATCGGCATGAGCGCCACTGTCATCGGCAAAAGCCGGACGGCCGATAGCGCCACAGCGATGATGATAGCGCCGAATGATGCGCCGGCGGCAACCGACCCGATGAAGACGACCTGGCTCGGCAGTGCCCAGATGAAACCGGTGATAAAGGCCGCCTCACCAGCCGACCACCCAGCCTCACGCGCCAGGCCGCCGAACCCGACGAAGGACGCCATGAGGATGAACGCCGGCGCCGAAATGATTCCGGCCAGACCGCGCCGGAACCAATAGCCGTTGGACTGTTCGTCGGCTGTCGAGTCTACATCCGACGGCAAGGTCAGCGCGAGGGAAGCGGCACGCGCGGCACCGGACTGCGGCCGGCACCGCCGGACCCACCCGATCCGCCTTGGCCGCCCGAAGACTTCGGCTTGGTCTTGCGCTTGGCCGTCGACTTGCGGGTCGGCTTCTTGCGCGCCGGCTTCTCGACTTCCTTCTTCGGCTTGATCGCCGCGTCCTCGATGAACTCGAACTGCGGGGCTTTCTTGCCGTCCTCGCCCTTCTCGATCGACACCTTGACCATGCCGCCACCCTTCAGCTTGCCGAAGAGCACCTCGTCGGCGAGCGGCTTCTTGATCGACTCCTGGATGACGCGAGCCAACGGGCGAGCGCCCATGCGATCGTCATAGCCCTTGTCGGCCAACCAGCCGGACGCCTCGTCGGAGAGCGAGATCGTCACGCCGCGGTCCGACAACTGGTCCTCAAGCTGCAGCACGAACTTCTCGACCACCCGGCGGACAACCGATTTCGGCAGCGATCCAAACGGAATGACGGCGTCCAGACGGTTGCGGAACTCCGGCGCGAACATGCGCTCGATCGCTTCCTGGTCATCGCCCTCGCGCTTCTCGCGACCGAAGCCGAGCGGCGGCTTGGCAAGATCGGCGGCGCCCGCATTGGTCGTCATGATCAAGATGACATTGCGGAAATCGACTTGCTTGCCATTGTGGTCGGTCAGCTTGCCATGGTCCATGATCTGCAACAGAATGTTGAACAGGTCCGGATGGGCCTTCTCGATCTCGTCAAGCAAAAGCACGCAGTGCGGATGCTGGTCGACGCCATCGGTCAACAAGCCGCCCTGGTCGAAACCGACATAGCCGGGCGGCGCGCCGATCAGCCGCGATACGGTATGGCGCTCCATATACTCCGACATGTCGAAACGCAGGATTTCGACGCCCATGATCGAGGCCAGTTGGCGCGCGACCTCGGTTTTGCCGACGCCGGTCGGCCCGGAGAACAGGTAGTTGCCGATTGGCTTTTCCGGCTCGCGCAGGCCGGCGCGTGACAATTTGATCGCGGACGCCAGCGCCTCGATCGCCGCATCCTGTCCGAAGACAACACGCTTCAGATTGGTCTCAAGATTCTCCAAAACGGTGGCATCGTCCTTCGACACCGACTTCGGCGGAATGCGCGCCATGGTCGCGACCGTCGCCTCGATATCCTTCACGCCGACCGTCTTCTTGCGCCTGGAGGCCGGCACCAGCATTTGCGACGCACCGGTCTCGTCGATCACATCGATGGCCTTGTCGGGCAGCTTGCGGTCATTGATGTACCGGGCCGACAGTTCGACCGCCGTTTTGATCGCATCATTGGTGTAGCGGATACCGTGATAGTCCTCGTAGTAGGGCTTCAACCCTTTAAGGATCTTGATCGCATCCGGCACGGAGGGCTCGTTGACATCGATCTTCTGGAACCGACGCAAGAGCGCCCGGTCCTTTTCGAAGAACTGGCGGAACTCTTTATAGGTCGTCGATCCGATGCACCTAAGCGTGCCGGATGCCAACGCCGGCTTCAGGAGGTTCGACGCATCCATGGCGCCGCCGGAGGTGGCCCCGGCGCCGATGACGGTGTGGATCTCGTCGATGAACATGATCGCGCCGTCATAGTCCTCGACCTCTTTGATCACGGCCTTCAGCCGCTCCTCGAAGTCGCCGCGATAGCGCGTGCCGGCGATCAGCGCACCCATGTCGAGCTGGAAGATCGTCGACGTCTTCAGCACGTCCGGAACGTCTTCCTTGACGATACGACGCGCCAGCCCCTCGGCGATCGCCGTCTTACCAACGCCCGGATCGCCAACGAAGAGCGGATTGTTCTTGGTGCGGCGGCACAAAACCTGGATGGTCCGGCTGATCTCAGCATCCCGGCCGATGAGTGGGTCGACCTTCCCGTCACGCGCCTTCTGGTTCAGGTTGATGCAGAACTGCTCCAGTGCATCGCCCTTTTCCTTCTCGTCGACCGTCGTGTCCTCGTCCTCGCTTCCGCGCACCGTGCGGGTCTCCGACATACCGGACCGTTTGGCGATGCCATGGCTGATGTAGTTGACCGCGTCGTAGCGGGTCATGTCCTGGTCCTGGAGGAAGTAGGCGGCATGGCTCTCGCGCTCGGCGAAGATCGCGACAAGCACGTTGGCGCCTGTCACTTCTTCGCGCCCGGACGATTGGACATGGATGACAGCGCGCTGAATGACGCGCTGGAAGCCGGCGGTCGGCTTGGAATCCTCATCACCGTCGATGATCAGATTATCGAGTTCGGTGTCGATATAGCCGACCAGGTTCTTGCGCAGCACGTCGAGGTCGACATTGCAGGCGCGCATCACGGCGGCGGCGTCCGTGTCGTCGGTGAGGGCCAGCAGCAGGTGCTCTAGCGTCGCATATTCGTGATGCCGTTCGTTGGCAAAGGCGAGCGCCTGGTGCAGGGCTTGTTCGAGACTTCTCGAGAACGAGGGCAAGGAGGGCTCCTATTTTTTCTCCATGACGCATTGCAAAGGATGCTGATGCTTGCGCGCAAAGTCCAGCACCTGCGTGACCTTTGTTTCGGCGACTTCGTATGTGAAGACGCCGCATTCCCCGACCCCGTGATTGTGCACGTGCAACATGATCTGCGTCGCTTGGTCGCGGTTCTTGTGAAAGAACCGCTCCAGGATATGGACGACGAATTCCATCGGCGTGAAGTCGTCGTTCAACAGCAAAACGCGGTAGAGGTCCGGCTTTTTGACCTTCTGCTTGGTGCGCGTGATGACACCGGTTCCCGTCCCGTCATCATCATCGTCGCCGTGTCGCGGCGGCTCGGGGCCAGCCGCAACCGTCGGGAAACGCAAAGCGTTCCGCCATATTTCAACGCTCTGTCTCAGCATTTCGCTCATCAAACCGGATTTCGTCGCCGCGCACGCTATGGGATTTGCCGACGGTCGCCCCGCATTTCGGCAGGGCGACAGAGGACGGGAGCGAAAGCGATTCCCCGCCCACGCCCATAAAATAATCCGTTTATCGGGAAACGCCAGCCCAGGAGGACGAACTTCTTCGGATTCGAGCGGCTGACCAACAGAAAGGGCGGCCCGCCGCAGCGGACCGCCCAAAAACTCTACGCCAGGATAGTTGGCGGCAGTGTTACTTGCCGGCCTTCGTCACCACGGTCTCGAAAGGCTTGTAGGCATCGCGGGCCATGTCGACATAAATCTCGCCGATCTTCGACATCTGGCTCACAAAGCCGTCAAACGACGTCCGGGCGTAATCGGCCTGAACTTCAATCGCCTTATCGAAGGATTTGGCGCCCATCAGGCTCTCAACGGCGGCGGCGCCATCTTCCATCGACTTTTTCGTATAGTCGGACAATTCGACGGCAATCGCCTGCATCGACTTGGCGTAAGCGCCGAAGTTATCCATGGCAACGTCGAGATTCTCCTTGCCGAATTTCTGCATGTCTTCAATCCCGGTCATATCCGTATTCCCAAAAGTAGCAGCCCAACGCGCGGCGTGATAGGTGCATGTTGCGATGCACAATTCCATAGGTGCACTGCAACATCATGTCAAGCGATTAACAATCCGCGAACCGGTAGACCCAAGTCTGGTTCGAAACATTCACTGATTGTTAACGGAATCGTAACGCCCCCTGCAGATGATGGGTTCAAACGGGCGGCCAACAAACACCAGCCGCAAAATGAGGATTGAGTAGCGTTCCGGCACGGTTTCGTCAGCGAGGCGAATAGTCGGCCAGGGACCGCGTATAGGGTCTCAGTCATGCGTCATTGGGTATTGAGTCGATCGCGCCGTTCCCTTTCGGGTCTGGCGTTTTTCTTTTGCGTGTTCGTCATTCTCGCCGCCGCGCAAACACCAGCCACAGCGAACGAGAAGTATGCCGCCATGGTCGTCGACCACCACACCGGCAAGGTCCTGTTCGCCCGCCATGTCGACGCGCCGCGCTTTCCAGCGTCGCTGACGAAGATCATGACGCTTTATCTACTGTTCGACGAAATCCAGGCCGGCCGCGTTCGTTTGTCGGATCGCATTACGATCTCGCGCCACGCAGCCGCCATGCCGCCATCGAAACTCGGCCTGAAAGCGGGCTCGACGATCCGCGTTGAGGACGCAATCCGCGCGCTGGTGACGAAATCCGCCAATGACATTGCCGCCGCCGTCGGCGAGCATGTCGCTGGTACGGAGTCGGCCTTCGCCCGCAAGATGACCCGCAAGGCGCGCGAACTCGGCATGAGCCGCACGACGTTTCGCAATGCGTCCGGCCTGCCGAACAGCGAACAGCGCACAACGGCGCGCGACATGATCACGATGTCGCGGGCAATCATGACCAACCATCCCCGCTACTATCGCTACTTCTCGACGCGTTCGTTCCGTTACAAGGGCCGCGCCTATTCAAACCACAATCGGCTCTTGGGCTCGGTCCGGGGTGTTGACGGGATCAAGACCGGCTACACGCGCGCGTCTGGCTTCAATCTAACGACGTCGCTCAAGAAAGACGGCCGTCATGTGGTCGCCGTCGTCATGGGCGGGCGCACCGGCAAAAGCCGCAACCAGCACATGGTTTCGCTGCTGTCGCGTCATACGTCCAAGGCCGTGGCACGTAAATCGCCGCCCCGTGTCCCGCCGGGTGTTCTTGTCGCACAGGCCGAGGTGCCGCTGCCCTTGGCGCGCCCGCGCACCGACAACGACCCGATCGCAGCGGCGATCGTCATGTCCGACACGCCGGCCACGCCCCCGCAAGAGGCCCAACAGCAGCAGATCGCGGTTGCCACGGCGACATCGTTCATCGCCCCGACAGCGCCCCCTGCGCAGCCGCAGGTGCCAAACGTTCTGCCGCAGACCGCCTCAGAAATCACTGTGACGCCCTCCGCGGCGCCGACGGACCAGCAAACTGCCGCACTTGCCCCGACCGATGAACCCGTTGGCGAAGGTGACGCCGCTGCGGACAACGCTGAAGTCGCGGACATTCCACCCGGCTGGGCAATCCAGATTGGCGCCGTCGGCTCTAAGGACGAGGCCCTCGCCCTGATCGATCGCGCGAGAACCGGCGCGCCCGGCGCCATCTCCGGGCGGGTTCCCTTCACCGAACCGACGGTCAAGAACGGCGTGACCTATGTCCGTGCCCGCTTTGCTGGATTTGACACTCCGGACAAAGCCAAGGCCGCATGCAAAGTTATGAAGAAGCGGGGATTCGGCTGCTTCCCCATTCTCCTGTAATCCAAAACTGGATAAACGCGCACCTTGCCGGCGGTTCTTCGAACCGCCGGTTTCTTTATGAGCATGCTCTTCGGGAACATACTCTATGTGTCGGCTAGAAGCGTGTCCTTGGCCTCGTTGATCTTGGCCGCCAGATAGTCCGATCCGCCGTGATCAGGGTGAAACCGCTTCATGAGCTGGCGGTGGGCACGACGGATATCCTCGGCATCGGCACCAACATCCACGCCCAAAATGGCGCGCGCCTCGTCACGGGTCATCGGCCCGCCGCCTTGGCGCGCCCTCTCCTCCCGGCTCGTCTCGGTTTCCTCGTCGTGCCAGTCGGTCCGCCAGTCGGGATGAACGCGGTCGAGATACGTCTCAAGCAACGCCAGCGACTGAGGGTCGCTGCGACACTCGTCGCGCAGCGTCATCAGGTCGACATAGTCGAGGTCGGAGAGCAACTGCCCGTCATAGGCGCCGGCAAGGACGCGCCCGTTCATCTGGCCGGTATCATGGTCGAGCGCCATGTCCAGGAAAACCGTCTTCACGCTGGACGTCCTGCCGGGCTGACCGCTCCGTCGCGCGCCATCGCCAGCCGTTGCACCCGGAAAGCCGCGAAACGGAAGACCCCGCCCCATTAAAAGGCTGAGCCCAAACGCGGCGACGGGGAGCGCGATAAACCATCGACCGGTGATCACCAAAAGCGTCGCGAACAACAGCGCCAGCGCGCCTGCCGAACGCCGAATGATGACGGCCATCATGCGCGGATCGGCCGACACGAAGGCGCGCGCGGCGAGAAGCAAGATGACGAGCGCAATGAGGCCGAAAAACAGGTAGTGCATAAAGGTCAGTGCTTGAGTTGCGCGATCAGCCGGACAGCTTCGCCGCCCTCTTTGCGGCTATAGTCAGATAAAGCCTTATGCCCGCCGGCGGCATAGACGGCAACCGCCGAAAGCAGTTCACGCAGTTGCTTTGCCGACCCGCTGTCGAAATGGCAATAGGCGCCGCCTGTCAGGCGGGCAATTTCCCGGAACGCCGCCTGGGCATGGGGCTCGTACCCTTCCTGAAAAACAAAGGCCGGGACACCGCGCAGACCAAGCTGGCCGGCCAGCTCGCACAATTCATCGATCGGCTCCTCAACGCAGTCGCCGACATAGATCATCGCCGAAATTCGACCGCGATCCGTTTCCTTGATCGCGTGTTTGAGCACTTTGCCGATCTGCGTATAGCCACCGCGCACCTGGATGCCGGTCATGAGTTCAGCGAGCGCAGTGGCATCGGCCACCCATTTGCTCGCCCGGCATTCCCGAAAGCCGCGGAAATAGATGAGCTGAACATCGAGACCACCGACGGCGCCTGCCGCGCGAAACATGTCGGCCTGAATGTGGCAGGCAGCATCCCAGGTCGGCTGTCGGCTCATGGTCGCATCGAGCGCGAACAGCAATCGGCCGCGCCCGCCGCCGCCAGTCTGCGGCGCAATGTTGCGCGCCGCGTCCAAAAAGGCCGCGACGTCGCTGTCGGTGGATTTGATGTCCTGGCCGCTCGCCGTTTGCTGCAGCGATTTGGCGGCCTTGTCCTTAGCTGCGCGTTTGCTCATCTTCAACGCCGTCGGTCCGTGATCGCGACCCCGGTATGCAGCTCGTATGCCGTGCCATCGGTCTTAGACGAAGCAAATGGACCTTGTCGCCGGAATTGCAAGCTCCGGAGCGCCGGCAAGCCGTCGCACCTTTATTCAGCCGCCGCAGGTTCGCCGACCGCAAGAGGTTGGTCGCGAAGCGCTGACGAGCCGACGCGATCAGCTCCGCGCGCCCGGACCGACCTGGCACGGGTCTTAAAGCCGGCTGGCTCGCCAAGCCCAATCGCTTCCACAAGGCGGCGCATCTCGTCGCGCGCGGCGATGTGCGACATATTCGGCTTGACCCCGAATGTCGCCTCATCCAGCGGGTCGAACGCCGTGACACCGAGCGGAAAGAACTCGCGAAAGATCACACGTTCGGACACACCTTGAGCCAAGCGAAAACCGAGACGATCCGCCAGTTCCGTCAGCGTGCCGCGCACTTTGATCTTATTGTTCGACTGGATCATTGAGAGGCGGTTCTGGACCACGATCCAGTCGATCGGCACGCCGTCGAGCCCCTCGCGCTGCTCGCGTGCCTCGGCGACCAGACGCGCGTAGGGGCCAAGCCTTGACGGGTCCGCCTCACCTTCTTGCGGCTGTACGAGGAGATCGACGTCGACGAAACTGTCGTTGATCGGCGTGACCAACGTATCCGCCAGTCCATGCACCAGGCGCATCAGCGACGTGTCGTAGCCGGGCGTATCGATGATGACGAAATCATGGGTATGCTCGACGACCGAAATCACTTCGGCAAATGCCGACAGTTCCTGCCGTTTGCGCTCCAGCACGCTGTCGGCGGTCGCATTCTCGATCAACGCGTGCTCGGGAACGACGAGATCGCGGCCGGTCTTATGGTTCCAAGCAATCCGATTGTCGATGGCGCGGGTGAAGGTGCGCTGCGGCCCATCAAGATCGATGGTCGCAACCTCATGACCGGCCTGCATCAGCGCGACAGCAGTGTGCAGCGCACATGTTGACTTGCCGGATCCGCCCTTGGCGTTTCCAAAAACGATAATGCGCGCCGATGTCTTTTTATGCGCCATATGCCTTCCCGCAGCTTAGCGCCCGGGGCTCGCGCGATTTTGCCCTCCAGGAGCGTTTCCCGAACCGTATCGCATGAAGAGTTAGGTAAACAACCCATGAATACGGCAGAGACGTGGCAGATCGTGGCGAAATTGGTTCTAGAGTAAACCGAGCGCCGCAAGTTCTCTGCGCATCGGTTCAGGCATATCGGCGACATCATCGGCGGAGTTTGCCAGGTCTGGCGGTGCCTCGCTGGGTTTCAAATAGCGCCAGCCCTGAAACGGCCGACGCGGCCGCGGTCTGGTCAAGACGAGCTTGGGCTCAAGCACGATCTGGCATCGACGAATACCATCCTCGCCAACAACGGGACGAAGCTCCAAAATGCGCTGACGACATTGAATGACTCCTTTGACCACCCAGTAGAGCGAGCCGCCCGCCAGGATGTCATCGGCGCGCTTTGGCGTCATGCGTGTCGTGTGCGTCTGTTCCCCCGGGCTACCGTCCGGCTGTCTTTGGCTGACACGGCGATCGATCCAGCTTTGCAGATCCTCGACCGTTTCAACACCGACGCAGAGCTTTTGGAGATGAAGCCTTGGGGTTTCGCTCATTGGCTCTGTCATAGCGTGCTCGCGCCACCGCGCAACAGTCGGACCAGGTCCGTCCCCGTGATCCTCAGCCGGACGGTTCGATTGTCACCAACAGCGCCCGTTGCTCGACCTGATCCCCAGCCACCGCCGCAACCACGGTCACAACGCCGTCGATGGGTGCTGCAACGGTGTGTTCCATCTTCATGGCCTCGACCACCGCGATCTTATCGCCGCGCGTCACGATATCACCGCGTGACACGGCGATTTCGACGACCTTGCCATGCATTGGCGAAACCACGGCGCCATCGCCCTCGCCTTCACCGTCGATTGGTCCTTTGAGCGGTGGGTGGACGTGAAACTGCCGGCCTTCAATCAGCACATGAACGCCGTTGTCAGCCTCAATAAAGGTCGCCGTGGTCCCATCCGGCTCCGTACCCGCATATGGTCCGTCGGCGCCCCATTCGACCGTGACCAACTCAACGGCACCGTCGACATTGATCGGCACCTGTTGAACGCGGCGGCCCGACAGTTGGAAGCCGTCGCCGGTGTCCCAAGGCGAGGCGATCTCGGTCGAGCGCGCCCGCACCATCGCTCCAAGCCGCGCCCTCTCCTTTACAACCAAGTGACCGACCGCCAGGCGCGCGGCGCGCGGACGAATGTCGGCCAATGGCGGAAGCAGGCTCGGTAACAGCTTGTCGATCGTACCCGTATTGAAGCGGTTTTGCCGGAAGTCCTCTGAATCCGCCAACGCCTTAAGCACCGCCAGATTGGATTTCGGGCCGGCCACGCTGCTGGTACCCAAAGCGCCCGACAAACGGTCGAGCGCGGTGTCGCGGTCCCCGCCATGGGCGATGATTTTCGCGATCATCGGATCGTAGAACGGCGTGATCGCGTCGCCCTGTCGTACTCCGGTGTCGATCCGAACGCCCTCGGGTTCGGCCAGCGCGAGAACTTCGAGCGTGCCGACGGATGGCAGGAAACCGTCGTCCGGGTCCTCCGCATAAAGCCGTGCCTCGACGGCATGGCCATCGATGGCGAGATCGTCTTGGGCGAACGGTAGTGGTTCACCGGCCGCGACACGCAATTGCAGCTCAACCAAGTCGAGGCCCGTAATTGCCTCGGTCACGGGATGTTCCACCTGAAGCCGCGTGTTCATCTCCATGAAGTAAAAGGGTGTTTCGTCGTGGAGAGGCTTTGAGGCATCGACAATGAACTCGACCGTACCGGCGCCGGTATAGCGAACAGCGTCCGCTGCCTTAACCGCCGCCTCGCCCATGCGCGCGCGCAAACCCGGCGTCATGCCCGGTGCCGGTGCCTCTTCGATCACCTTTTGGTGCCGCCGCTGGAGCGAGCAGTCGCGCTCAAAGAGATGGACGACCGTGCCGGCTGTGTCGCCCATGACCTGCACTTCTATGTGCCGGGGCGCGGCGACGAATTTCTCGATCAGAACGCGCGGGTCGCCGAACGCTGCCTCGGCCTCGCGCACCGCGCCGGCGAGCGCCTCATCGAAGTCGATAGCCTTGTCGACCCGGCGCATGCCCTTGCCACCGCCGCCGGCAACCGCCTTGATAAGCACTGGATAGCCCGTCTCATAGGCCTTCTTCTTGAGGAAATCGGCGGCCTGGCGGTCGCCGTGGAAGCCCGGCACCACGGGGACCCCGGCTTTTTCCATCAAGGCCTTGGCACCATCCTTTAATCCCATGGCACGGATCGCATCCGCCGACGGTCCGACGAACACGATGCCAGCCGCCGCACAGGCGTCTGCAAAGTCGGCGTTTTCCGACAGGAACCCATAGCCGGGGTGGATTGCCGCCGCCTTGGTTGCCTTGGCAGCGTCGAGAATGGCTGACGCATTGAGATAACTCTGCGGCGCAGGCGGAGGCCCGATGCGAACTGTCTCATCGGCCATCATGACGTGCAGCGCGCCCTCATCGGCGTCGGAATAGACGGCAATGGTGCGCAGACCCATCCGGCGGGCGGTACGGATCACCCGACAGGCTATCTCGCCGCGATTGGCAACAAGCAGGGAATCGAACATGGCCTTCGCGTTTTATCGCGGGCCTCGGCAGGTGACCAGCACCGCCTGTGCCGCAAATGCGCTAAGCTGCGCCTGCCAGTCGAAAGAATCTCGGGGGAATGATATGATCATTCGGATATTTCAGGTCACGACACGTCCGGGCAAAGAACAAGCATTCAGCGCGTTCTTCCACGAGACAGCCATCCCGCTGATGAGGAGCACGCCTGGGATCGTATCCGTTCTGCCCGGCGCTGCGCGGTCGGAGAGCCCGCGCGATTTCAGCTTCGTGATGGTCTGGCAAGACCTGGCATCGCTAAAGGCGTTTGTCGGCGAGGACTATGAAAGCCCGCACATCGATCCGGCCGAGGCCGAATTGGTCGAGTCGAGATCGATCAAGCACTACGATCTGGTCGAAACGTGAGCAGCCGGATTGCTTGCCTGCGAGAGCCGGCTACCCGGCACCGTCAGACCCTCCGCTGGACCGTAATCATGATATCAGACGATCCAGACTACAGTCAGTGGCAGTGCACTGTGCCCCGCTTGCGGTCCATATGGCAGCACTGCCCCGCCGGAGAGCTCTTGCGACAACCGCCGCCATGTTCGAACGTTTGGTACACGTGGACGCTCTGCACTGAGACTTTTGCTAGATGGTCAGCGCTTGCGTCGTTCGAGGCAACCATCATGATCAGCATTGCAAGATATCGCATTTTAATGCCTCATATTCAGTCTATGCATCAAATACCATATCTCGATGAAAAGTAGCGAATATTGGGACCTTCTGAACCATACCCAGAGCTGTTCTCCTAGAATTATAGTCGATGACTGGGTGGTGATGTTTGCGCGACTTCCTTTTATTCAAGGTCAGTCTGAATTTTCTGTTGTTAACACTCCACCACATTGACCGCCAGGCCGCCAAGGCTCGTTTCCTTGTACTTCTCGTTCATGTCTAGCCCGGTCTGGCGCATGGTCTCGATACAGGCGTCCAGCGGGACGAAATGGGTGCCGTCGCCGCGAAGCGCCAAGGACGCGGCCGTCACCGCCTTGACGGCGCCAAGACCGTTGCGCTCGATACACGGCACCTGAACCAGCCCGGCGATCGGGTCGCAGGTCATCCCCAAATGGTGTTCGAGGGCGATCTCAGCAGCGTTTTCGACCTGCGCCGGCGTACCGCCGAGCGCAGCCGCAAGGCCGGCGGCCGCCATCGCTGAGGCCGATCCGACTTCGCCCTGACAGCCCACCTCGGCGCCGGAGATCGAGGCATTCGTCTTGATGATCGCGCCGATTGCAGCCGCCGTCAGCAGAAAGTCGGCGATCCCCTCCTCCGACGCCTCAAGGCAAAAATCGCGGTAATAGCGGATCACGGCCGGAATGACGCCGGCAGCGCCATTGGTCGGCGCCGTGACGACGCGCCCGCCAGCAGCGTTCTCTTCGTTGACCGCCATCGCGTATACACCGAGCCAATCGTTGACGGCGTGAAGCGGCCTTGTGTTCGTCTGCCATTCGGCTTTCAGCTTTTCGTGAATCGCTGCTGCCCGGCGCTTGACCCGAAGACCACCGGGCAACTCGCCGGCCTGATCCAGACCGCGATCGATGCAGGAGTCCATGACCGCCCAGATGCGCTTTAGGCCCGCATCGAGCACATCGCGCGACATGCGCGCTTCCTCGTTTCGGCGCTTCATTTCAGCGATCGACAAACCGGTTTCTTCAGTGATCGCAAGCATTTCCTTGGCGTTCCTGAATCCATGTGGCACCGGCGGACCGTCGTCCTTGGCGCCGCCACGTTCGCGCATGTCCTGGTATTCTGCGCTGTCGACCACAAAACCGCCGCCGATCGAGTAATAGATGCGCTGAAGCACAGCCCGACCATCGCTATCGAGGGCAGAAAAGCGCATGCCGTTGGCGTGGCCCGGCAGCTTCTCCTGGCGGTCGAGCGTCAGGTCGACTTCAGGGTCGAACCGATAGGCCGGATGACCCGGCGGCTGCACCGACTTGACGGTAGCGACAGTGGCCAGCTTCTCGTCAATCGTTTCGAGTTCGACCGTTTCGGGATCCTCGCCAATCAGGCCGAGGATCACCGCGCGATCCGTGCCGTGTCCCTTTCCGGTATAGGCCAGCGAGCCGTGCAGCGATACGGCGATCCGTTCGGGCCGCCCCTCTTCTGCTTTCAGTTCGTCGAGAAAACGCGCGGCCGCGACCATCGGACCAACCGTGTGCGATGACGACGGTCCAATGCCGATCTTGAAGAGATCAAAGACGGAAAGATACATAGTGCGCTGCCGTCAGGGCGCCCTCGCCCGTTCTAATCCCTTGGTTATAGCGAGCTTGCTAAGATTCCCAAGTGTCACAGCGGCATCGGCGCGCCCGCTTGCGACGCAAGGATGAAGGCCACTGCATCCTTCCAAGAAACAAGACCACTGGTTTTCGGGTCTTCGAGCTTGTTGCTCTGTCGCAGATTTGGCACGTTTACCCTGAGAAGCTAATGGCACGATGCAAACAAGCCCGAGACGAAAATGGCTGAACCGTCGAAACAATCCTGGTGGCATACCATTCCGGGCATATTGACAGCCGTCGCCGGACTGATAACCGCGGTGACCGGCATGATCATCGCGCTTCATCAAATTGGTGTCTTTGGAGGCGAGTCCGAGACTTCAACTGCTGCCACCCAACAGAGCTCCACACCTGCCAGTACGACCACGACCGCCGAGAACAATACACGCCTCGGAAAAGCTAAGGAGCTTGCTGCCAACGCGCATATCATCTCACCCGCTCATCTCTCGGCGCGGGGTTACCTAGAGCAGCCATCGCCGAAGATATGCATCGGATCGGAGTATGAAGAGCAGTACTGGAAGAACCTGCTCAGCGCCGTTGGGGTTGATAAGCCGGATATCGATAGGTGGGTTCTGGCATTGGGCTACTTCGCCGAGCCGATGACCGACGGCTCGTGCCGCCTGACGCTATACAGCTCAGAACAGGCTAGCCGCGCGACCGAACTCATCGCAGATCTCAACCAAATAGGCGGCGACCCGCCCTATCGATCCGAAGCGTTTTTGGATCTGTTCGAGGAGTGGGAACTCGAACCGAACTGACATCGAACGCGGTCCATCCGCTCACACGCAGCCTACATCCGAAACACACCGAACTTAGTCTCAGGGATTGGGGCGTTCAGCGTTGCCGAAAGCGCCAGCGCAAGGACACGCCGCGTTTCCGTCGGCAGTATGATCCCGTCGTCCCAGAGCCGGGCCGTTGCATAGGTTGGATGACCCTCAGCTTCGTAGGTGTCGCGGATCGGCTTCTTGAACGCCTCTTCCTCCTCCGCACTCCAGGCGCCTCCATCGGCCTCGATGTTGTCGCGCTTAACCGTGGCCAGAACCGAGGCCGCCTGTTCTCCCCCCATCACGGATATCCTGCTGTTGGGCCAAGTGAACAGGAAGCGCGGTCCATAGGCGCGGCCGCACATGCCGTAGTTGCCGGCGCCGTATGAGCCGCCGATCAAGACGGTGATCTTGGGCACTTGGGCACAAGCGACCGCCGTGACCAGTTTGGCGCCATCCTTGGCGATGCCGCCAGCCTCGTAATCGCGGCCGACCATGAACCCGGTAATGTTCTGCAGAAACAACAGCGGGATACGGCGCTGGCAGCACAACTCGATGAAATGGGCGCCCTTGAGTGCACTCTCGGAGAAAAGGATGCCGTTGTTGGCGAGGATCCCAACTGGCATCCCGTGAATGTGGGCGAAGCCGGTGACCAGCGTCGTGCCATACGTCGCCTTGAATTCGTCGAGTTCCGAACCGTCGACCAGGCGCGCGATCACCTCCCGCACATCGTACTGTCGGGTCAGCGCATCCGGCACGACGCCGTCGATTTCAGCCGGGTCGAAGGCCGGCTCACGCGGCTCGGCGAGTGGAATGTCAGTGTTTTTGCAGGTGTTCAGATTGCGCACGATGCGACGCGCCGTGCGCAGCGCGTCATCGTCGTTTTGCGCATAATGGTCCGCGACGCCGGACACCTTGGCGTGAACATCGGCGCCGCCAAGCTCCTCGGCAGAGACCACCTCCCCCGTCGCCGCCTTCACCAGCGGCGGCCCGCCCAAAAAGATCGTACCCTGATTGCGCACAATGACCGTTTCGTCCGACATTGCCGGCACATAGGCTCCGCCCGCCGTACACGATCCCATGACGACGGCGATTTGCGGAATACCTAGCGACGACAAGGTCGCCTGATTGTAGAAAATGCGGCCGAAATGCTCGCGATCCGGAAACACCTCCGTCTGGTGCGGCAGATTGGCGCCACCGGAATCGACGAGGTAGATACAGGGCAGCCTGTTCTCGCGCGCAACCTCTTGCGCCCGCAGGTGCTTTTTCACCGTCATCGGGTAATAGGTGCCGCCCTTGATCGTCGCGTCGTTGCAAACGATGACGCACTCTCGGCCTTCAACGCGCCCGATACCGGTGATCAGTCCGGCACCGTGAATATCCTTGGAGTACATGTCATGCGCGGCGAGCGGCGACAGCTCCAGAAAGGGGCTGCCGGGATCGATCAGACCCATCACACGCTCGCGTGGCAGGCGCTTGCCGCGCGCCGTGTGGCGTTCGCGAGCCTTGTCGGACCCGCCAGCCGCCGCGATTTCGCGCAGCGCCGTCAGTTCTTCGGCCAGCGCCTTCATGGCCTCCTGATTGCGCCGAAACTCTTCCGACTGCGCTGATATCGTCGATTGGATCCGCGTCACCCGCGCCTCCGCCCGTGAATCGTGGTCGTTGGACTATGGCGGATGGGTTGGGAAATGCAACGCGTCAGACTTCGTCCTCGGGAATGATCCAGGTTTCGGCTAGCGCTGCGTCCTGCCAGGCCTTGTAGGCGGGCAGCAACGTCACCGAGTTCATATAAGCCAGCGCGGTCGTGTCATCGGTCGCCTGATAGGTTTCAAACCGGCTGACGACGGGTGCGAACATGGCATCGGCGTTCGTGAAGGCGCCGAACAGAAACGGCCCGCCCGAGCGGTCCAGCGCCGAAGCCCAAAGCCCGACCATGCGTTCGACATCGCGCACCACAACCGCATCGACTTTGATCTTCTGGACCGGTCGGCGCATGTTCATGGGATAGGCACCGCGCACAGCCTCGAAACCGGCATGCATGTCAGCGGCCATCGCCCGCGCAATGGCGCGCTGAGCGACGTCGTCAGGCCAAAGCTTCGCCTCCGGATGCCGCTCGGCGAGATATTCGAGGATCGCTAGCGTCTCCCAGATCACCAAGCCATCCGCCTTCAAGACCGGCACCTTGCCCGCTGGCGAGTGGGCCAGCACTTCGGACTGGCTACGGTTGAAGGGGCCCTTCAAGGGCACGAGCGTCTCGGTGAAGGGTATGCCGGCGACGGTCATGGCCAGCCACGGCCTGAACGACCACGAAGAATAGTTCTTGTTTCCGATCACCAGTTCATAGGCCATGGCCGACGCTCCTTATTCATCCCTTCAAGGTGACGCCGCGCCAGGCACGGGACAAATGAAATGCTGTGATCGGTTGGATCAGTCCGAATGATCGGTTGCTCTTTAGCCTGGCTAATCAAGGTGCTGGAAAGAGGGCATCGGTCCGGCCCGTCAGGCGATAGGCGACAAGTCCGATGATCTCTCGCGTGGCGGTATCGAAGCGCTTGAGACCATCGCTCGCCGCGGCAAAGGGCTTCAACCCGTCCGAGGCACCCCGCGTTCGATAGTCGACGGGAAAGGGCACGACCCCCGCCCAGCCCGCTTTGCGGAATGCACCAACGGCCCGCGGCACATGAAAAGCCGAGGTCACCAAGAGGAATCGTTGACTGGACTTGGGCTGGACGAGCACAAAGGTCTCAGTGGCGTTTTCCGCTGTGTTGCGGGCCTTGCTTTCCCGGACGATCCGCCCCTGTTCGACACCGATGGACACAAGCGCCGTCATCATCAAGTCGGCTTCGGCATCGGACTCGCCAACGAACGCAGCCGCACCGCCGGTCAGGATCACGGATGCATCGGGAAACCGCCGTGCCAAATCTGGCATTATGACCAACCGTTCCGCCGCCTCGTTGAGCGCCAGCGTGTCGCGCGCCGTCGCGACGGTATTCGAGGTCGCACCGCCGAGCACGATGATTCCATCAATCGATCCGACATCCGCCAATTCGGGCGCCGGGAACCGCTCCTCCAGCATCACCATCAGAACGTTTGGCAGCGGGGTTAAGCCACATGCTAACATGCCGAAAAGAGACATGAAAACAAAGAGTCGGCCCACGCGGCGCAACTGACTTCCGAGCAAGATCGCGCCGACGAGGCCAAGGCCGATCAGCAGATTTGACGGCGTCAGCACAAACCACAGGATTTTGGATAGGACAAAGAACATCGCTCGATTGTTCCGCCAGATGTGGACAGGCCGCCGCGCTTGGCGCTCTATGCCATGATTCGATTATTTTTCCCGCCGACTGGAGTCCCATGCAGCAGGCCATTCGGAAGGCGACGCCGACCGATCTCATACTGATCGTGTTTCTGGCGATGATCTGGGCGTCGGCGTTTCAGGCGATCAAGATCGCGGTCGTCGAAACCGGCCCGTTGTGGCTGGTCGCTGCGCGCGTCGTCATCGCTTTGATCGCGTTGTTGCCGTGGACGCTCTATCGCGGTCTCATCCTGCCCAAATCGGCCAGTCAATGGGGGCTGATCCTTGCTATTGTTTTGCTCAACGTGCTGGCGCCGTTTTCCCTGATCAGCTTCGCCGAACTGACAATTTCGTCCGGTGAAACCGCACTGTTGCTGGGCATTGGTCCGCTCTTCGGGCTCATCGCAAGCCATTTGACGACTGACGACGACAAGCTGAACGCACGCAAGCTGGTGGCGGTCCTCTTCGGCTTTGCCGGGGTTGCCATGGTGATCGGAATCCAGGCCTTCGCGAAACTCGGCGATCACCTGCCGGCACAGCTTGCCGTTCTTCTGGCCAGCGCCTGCTACGTGACCTCCGGTCTTCTCGTAAGGCGTGTTTCCGATATCCCACCAACCCGCATGACCACGCTGACATTCGCATTCGCCGCGCTGATCATCGTTCCCACCGCCTATCTGGTCGACGGCCCGCCCGTGATGCCGACGGTGCCGGCCATATGGTCAATGATCTATCTCGGACTAATTCCGACCGGGCTCGCCGCCATCCTGCGGTTCCACCTGGTCCGCACGGTGGGCGTCTCCATGTTCTCCCATGTCGGCAATCTCATCCCCGTGTTCGGGGTCGTGTTCGGTGCGGTATTGCTCGGTGAGACGGTCACGTTAGTGATGATCGTCGCGCTGGTTCTGATCTTGACGGGCGTCGCTCTCGCGCGCGCCGGCGCTAATGGTCCGATTCCGACATTTGCTTCCCCTGGCGGCACTCACTTGAGCAAATGTCGGAAGCAAAAGGACCACTAGCAAGTCTATGAATCTAGTGGAGCTTTGAATTTGACATTTGAGCACGAGCCGTGCCGCGAACGGGACTCAAATGTCAAATTCGCTCCACTAGCGCGCCTCAGCCTCCCTCAGAACCGCGATGACATCGATGGCCCGGATCGCCGTCTCCTGTTCATAGCAGGCCAGATAAACGACGCGGGCCAGCGTCCCGCCCTCGTAGAATGCCTCTTCAAGCCCGCAGCGCTCGTCGCGAAACACGATCCAAGCGCGCTGCACATCGCGCAGCCGGTCGTCCAGCGGCTTGCCGATCTTTTCGCGGGCAGCCTTGTACGCCGCGTTTAGAAGCGCGTCCCAGGCGGCAATCGACCGGTCGAGGCACATCACCATACCAAAGGTCGTGTCGCCGCCTTGAGCGGCGAGACAGGGTTTCGACACGATCTCGATGCAATGAAAGCCGGGCTCGCCAGCCTCCGCGAATTCGGCGAGACAGTCACGGATCGCCGCGATTGCCTCCGGATCGACCTCCTGCTCAGCGCGCGCTACACCAAAGGTGAGAACGGCACACCAGACCCCCAGGACGATGCTCCGGATGTAAGTCAACTATGCGCGCAGCCTTTCATTGTCCGGATCGAACGGCGACTCCTCGATGACTGTCGCTGGGTGCATCTTGCCTAGGATTTCGATCTCAACCGTCTTGCCGATCTCCGCAAGGTCCGGCGGAACCATGGCCAGAGCAAGGCTCTTGCCGAGCCGCCAGCCGTAATTACCCGACGTTGCCCGGCCGACCATTTCGCCGTCCTTGTAGATCGCCTCATTGCCGCGCGCATCCGTATCGGTGATGTCGTGGACCTCAAGCGTGGCAAAGGCGTTCTTGAAGCCCTTTTGTTGCCACTCGACCAGGGCGTCGCGCCCGATGAACTCGCCCTTGTTGGGATGGACGAAACGATGCAGGCCGGATTCATAGGCCGAGTACTCAATCGACATCTCGCGCGGGATCAATCGGTAGGATTTCTCCACCCGCATCGCATCCATCGCCCGGATGCCGAACGGTTTGATGTCGAATTCCGCGCCCGCGTCCATCAACAGATCGAAGATGATGTTCTGCATCTCGATCGGGTGGTGCAGTTCCCAGCCGAGTTCGCCGACAAAGTTGACCCGCAGGGCATGCGCCGACGCCGTACCGACCGAGATCGGTTTGCCGGAGAGCCAGCCAAATGTATCGTTGGAGAGATCCGTATCCGTCAACTTTTGCAGAACGTCCCGCGACTTCGGGCCGGCCAGAACCAGCACGCCATACTTCTGCGTAATCGGTCGCAGCGTCACCGAACCGTCGCTCGGTGCCAACTTGTAGAGGTAGTCATGATCGTGGCGCTCGAACGCCCCGGCGGAGACCAAATAGAACCGGCCGGGCGCCCATTCGTAGACGGTGAACTCGGAGCGCACGCCGCCGTTCAGCGACAGCATATGACATAGACCGATCCGACCCTGCTTTTTCGGGATCCGATTGGCCAGAATGCGGTCGAGGTAATCGCGCGCACCAGGGCCGGATACCTCCATTTTCGCGAAGGCGGACATGTCCAAAAGTCCAACGTTCTCATGGACATGTTTCACTTCATTGCCGACATGCTCGAAATAGTTGGAGCGCCGGAAGCTCCAGATTTCGCGCACCTTGCCGTTTTCCGCAGGCGGATGGTTGTGAACGGTGTGGAGGTCTGGCTTGTCCAGTGACGACACATCGATGCCATAACCGTTGGGTGCGAACCAGTTAGGCCGCTCCCAGCCGTAGACGGAGCCGAAGACGGCGCCCAGGGCCTTCATCCGGTCGTAGCACGGCGCGGTCTTCAGAGGCCGGCCGGCAGCACGTTCCTCGTCCGGATAGTGGACCGTGAAGACGTTGGCGTAGGCTTCTTCGTTCTTTTCCTTCAAATAGCCGCGCGTTGCATAGGGACCGAAACGGCGGGGATCGACGCCCATCATGTCGACGGTCGGCTCGCCGTCGACCATCCATTCCGCCAATTGCCAACCGGCACCGCCGGCCGCCGTGATGCCGAAGGAGTGGCCCTCGTTCAGCCAGACATTGGGCAGATCCCAGGCCGGTCCGATGATCGGCGAGCCGTCCGGCGTATAGCAGATGGCGCCGTTGTAAACCTTCTTGATGCCGACTTCGCCGAAGTACGGCAAACGCGCCATCGCGGTCTCGATATGCGGTTCGAGGCGCTCCAGGTCCTCCTGAAACAATTCGTACTCGGAATCCGCATCCGGCCCGTCGACATAGCAGCAGGGCGCACCCTTTTCGTAGGGTCCCAGCACCAAGCCACCATTCTCCTCGCGCAAGTACCAAGACGAGTCGGACTCGCGCAGCACGCAGAGTTCCTCGCCATTCCCAGCACGGAACTTTTGGATTTCCGGATGGGGTTCAGTGACGATGTACTGATGCTCCACCGGGATAACGGGAATATCGATACCAAGCATCTCACCGGTCTTGCGCACGAAATTGCCGGTTGCGGTCACGATATGCTCGCAGGTGATGTCACCCTTGTCGGTTTTGACCACCCACAGCCCGTCATCGGTCCGCTCGAAGCCGTTGACGAGCGTGTTGCGATAAATCTTGCCACCGCGGTCGCGCGCGCCTTTGGCAAGCGCTTGTGTTAGATCGGCCGGCTGGATGTAGCCGTCCTCTGGATGCTGAATGGCGCCGATCAGGCCGTCGGTCTCCACATAGGGCCAGCGGGCCTTGATCTCGTCCGGCGTGATCCAGTTGACCTCAATCCCGAGCGTCTTGGCGATGCTGGCATAGTAATGATACTCGTCCATCCGGTCGGCCTGACGGGCGAGCCGCACGTTGGACACTTTGCGGAAACCGACGTCTTGCCCCGTCTCCTCCTGAAGCTCCTGATAGAAGCGCACGGAGTATTTATGGATCTGCCCGACCGAGTAGCTCATGTTGAAGAGCGGCAGGAGTCCGGCGGCGTGCCATGTCGAACCGGACGTCAGTTCCTTCCGCTCGATCAGCACGCTATCGGTCCACCCCTTTCGGCACAGGTGATAAAGCGTCGACACACCGACGACGCCGCCGCCCACAACCACCACTTTCGCTCGCGTTTCCATCGTGACCCGCCCGTCTCTCAAAAGATCCCTAGAGTGTCAGACCCATGCGCCACGGCGCAAGCAAACGCACGACGAAAAGCGACATCGGTGCGGCCAGGGGCGACGGAGAGGAAAGCGGAAGCGCTAGAGGACTTTCTGCATGAAGGGTCGGATCGGCGTGCGTCGCTCGATTTCCGTGAAGCCGGCGGCGCGAAACGTCGAGGCGATGCCGACATAACCCTCGCCCCACATCAGCGGGCGCTGGGGTTCAATCGGCGCCGCTTCGACACGCTTAGCACCGTTCTCCTTGGCGAAGGCGCACGCCGCCTTGACCAGCGCGGTCATTAGGCCCTTGTCGCGATAGTCCTTGGCAACGAAGAAACAGGACAGCACCCAGACACTGTCGAAATCATCGTCGAGCGGCCTGGCGGTGCGGGTCTTGTTGTAGCGCGGGACATCGGCGCGGGGCGTCGCCTGGACCCACCCGACCGGCGCCTCGCCGTCATAGGCCAGAAGCCCTGGCGGCGGGCCGGCGAAAATGCGCGCCTTGAAGGCCGAGCGTCTGTCGTCGCCATTGCCGGCCTTCCAATCGCCGGCGGTCACCCGCCAATACATGCACCAGCACCCATCCGTTGGACCTTTCGGGCCGAACAGGGTTTCAAGATCGGACCAGCGATCTGACGTTAGAGGATGAAATGCGAACGTGTTCCCGGTCATTGGCGCGACCCGTTCCCCGATCTACCCGATCAATCCCATTCGGGTGCCCAGGGCTGGTCCACCATGCGGCCGTCGGTCCGCGCCATGGCGTGCAGCGCCGCCATCTGCTGCGCGGAGAGCGTGAAATCGAAGATGTCGAAATTCTCCGTCACCCGTTCGGCCTTTGTCGAGCGTGGGATAGCAATCACCTGGTCCTGTTGAACATGCCAGCGCAAGACGACCTGCGATGCTGTCTTGCCAACAGCCGCCGCGATCTCCGTCACCACCGGGTTCTCGAAGATCGCCGCGCGCGCGATTGGGCAATAAGAGGTCAGCGAACCGCCTGTCTCGCGGCAGGCGGCGAGCACGGCCTCTTGCGACAGCAGCGGATGATACTCGACCTGGTTTGTGACGATGGGTTCATCGGCGATTGCCACCGCATCGCGCAGCATCTGCGAGGGGAAATTCGAAACGCCGATATTTTCGGCAAGTCCGTTTTTCTTTGCGGAACAAAGCGCTCCGACCTGATCCTCAAGCGTTGTCGCCGCATTGGGCCAGTGAATCAGCAACAAGTCGATTTTATCGACATTGAGCCGCTTAAGGCTGGCCTCGGCGGAGCGCTGCAGCGCGCCCTCGGTGCAGTCCGGGTACCAAACCTTGGTCGTGATGAAGACATCGTCGCGCGAGATACCGGATGCCCGCAGACCGGCGCCGACGGCCTCCTCGTTTTCATACATCGCTGCCGTGTCGAGGTGCCGATAGCCGATCTTCAACGCGTGCTCGACCATGTCGGTGCAGTTCTGGTCGCGCAGCCGCCAGGTACCGAGACCAAGAGCCGGAATGCGGGCGCCGTTCGCCTCGACAGTGATCATGGCACCGCGCTCACATCGCGATGTCGTTGCGCGACTCTACGATTTTCCCGACGAGGCCGTATTTCATCGCCTCCTCGTTATCCATCCAGAAGTCGCGGTCGGTGTCCTCTTCGATGCGCTCCAGCTTCTGGCCCGTTGCCGCGGCGAAAATCTTATTCAAACGCTCGCGCATGCGGATAATCTCGCGTGCCTGAATGGCGATATCGCTGGCTGCGCCGCCGGCACCGCCGGAGGGTTGGTGCAGCAGAAATCGCGTGTTCGGGGTCGCGTAGCGGCGCTCCTTCGGCACCGAGCAATAGATCAGCGCGCCGGCGCTCGCGACCCAACCGGTCCCCAGCATCTTCACCTGCGGTCCAATGAACTTGACCATGTCGTGGATCATATCGCCGGACTCGACGTGGCCGCCCGGAGACGACACGACCACCAGGATCGGATCGTCGGAAACCTGGGCCAGCGCCAGAAGCCGGGCACACACGTCGCGCGCCATGTCCATCGTCACCTGGCCTGTGATCAGCACCGTGCGGGAGTCGAACAGATGCTTGTCGACCATCGGCGCGCCGGGTTTGTCCTTCTTGTCGTCGCTGTCGTCATCGTCCAAATGGACGGGCGCGGTGAAGTCGGTCATGGAAACTCCCGTTGAGCGGATGGACAGCCGAATCGATGGGGTACGGCCGAAAATCGATATGGCACCGCAGGGCCCGGCAGGCAAGACGCGGATTGGGACGCTGACTAGCCGCCCTTGTCGGGCTCGGTGCCGTCATCCTTGTTGCGGCCGAAAAGCACCGGCCAGATGACGAAAAAGAAGATCGGCAACGCCGGCCAGTGGAACCAGATCGAGGCCGGATTGGTGAGAAGATTGATCGCCGCCAGGAATGCGATGATGCCGACGCCCGTTTGAACGCGCTTCGTCTGACCGCGATACCATTCGAGCGCATCATGAATCATCTGGCGAAAGGGCCGCGGCTCTGTCGCACGGTGCGTTTTCGCCTGTTGTGGCGCAGGAACATCCGCCAGAAAGTCCGCATCGCCGCTGCCGTTCGGCCAATCCCCGCTGCCAAGCCGAATGCGGTAGACCTCGATCGGCGTATCGATGTTTTTCAACACGGCCGTGGTCGGCGGTTCGATCCGCGTATCGAGCTTGCGGTTCACCTGATCGAAGACAGAGCGCGAGATGGCGATACCGCCAGGCTCGGCGATCTCCTGAAGGCGCGCGGCGATGTTGACACCATCGCCCATCAGGTCGTCGCCGTCGATCATTACGTCGCCCAGATTGATCCCGATGCGAAACGGCAGACCGTCGGCACCGGGTCCGTCCGGCTTCTGGCTGGCGATATCCGTTTGAATGTCGATCGCGCACTGCACCGCTTCGACCACGCTGGGAAATTCGGCGATCACCGCATCGCCCCAGGTGTTGATCTTGCGGCCGTCATGGCGCTCGAACAGCGTTTCCATGGCTTCGCGCTGGCGCTTCAGCGCCGCAAGCGTGCCCCGTTCGTCGCGCGACATACGCTCCGAAAAGCCGGCCGCGTCGGCGCACAAGATCGTCGTCAATTTCCGCTTCATCGCGGGGTCCCGTTCGGTTTTGGCCGCGCCTCGCTCATGTGGGGGATCGGTCCTGAATTGGAAGACCCTAACCCGTCCGCTCAAACAATTGCCGGCCGATCAGCATGCGGCGAATTTCCGAGGTGCCAGCACCGATTTCGTAGAGCTTGGCGTCGCGCAAAAGCCGCCCTGTCGGATATTCGTTGATATAGCCATTGCCACCCAGCACCTGAATTGCTTCCAGAGCCATCCATGTCGCCTTCTCGGCGGCGTAGAGGATGGCACCGGCGGCATCCTCGCGGGTTGTCTCTCCGCGGTCGCAGGCCTGGTTGACCGCATAGACGTAGGACTTGCAGGCATTCATGGTCACATACATATCGGCGATCTTGCCTTGCATGAGTTGGAACGTGCCGATCGGCTGACCGAACTGCTTGCGCTCGTGGATGTAGGGCAGCACCACATCCATGCAGGCCTGCATGATACCGAGCGAGCCGGCAGCCAGAACCGCTCGCTCATAGTCGAGGCCGGACATGAGAACCTTCACGCCTTCTCCGACCTCGCCCAAAACATTGTTTTCCGGCACCAGACAGTTGTCGAACACAAGTTCGCCGGTTTCCGACCCACGCATCCCAAGCTTGTCGAGCTTCTGGGCGACCGAGTAACCCTTGAAGTCCTTTTCAATCAGAAACGCCGTGATGCCGCGCGGGCCGGCGTCCGGATCGGTTTTGGCATAGACGATGACGGTATCGGCCTGCGGTCCGTTGGTGATCCAAAACTTCGAACCGTTCAGTACATAGCCATCGCCGCGCTTCTCCGCCTTCAAGCGCATCGAGACGACGTCGGACCCAGCACCTGGCTCCGACATGGCCAGCGCGCCCAAATGCTCACCCGACATCAGCTTCGGCAGATAGCGCGCTTTCTGCTCAGCGCTTCCCCAACGCGCGAGCTGATTGACACATAGATTGGAATGGGCGCCGTAGGACAGCCCAACAGAGGCCGATGCCCGTGAGATTTCCTCCATGGCGACGGCATGTTCCAGATAGCCGAGACCAGTGCCGCCGTCCGCCTCCGGTACCGTCATTCCGAGGAGGCCGAGTTCACCCATTTGCGGCCACAGGTCACGCGGAAACCAATCCTCGCGATCGATCTTCTCGGCCAGCGGCGCGATCTTGTCCTGCGAAAACGACCGAACGGAATCCCGGATCATGTCGGCGGTGTCGCCTAGATCGAAATTGAAGGAAACGAGGTCATTGGCAAGCATGTGGCCCTCCCGACCTACGCTGTCTTATGCGGTAGCTGGATACGGTACTGAACGAATGGCGACAGATCGGCCATTTGATCGTAAAGCGCGCGGGCCGTTTCGTTAAAGTGTTGCGTATTCCAATAGATGCGCGTGGCACCCGCTTCAGCGGCCGCGGTTTTGACTGCCTCGATCAATGCACGGCCGACGCCCGATCGGCGCGTGGCGGGATCGACGAACAGGTCTTCCAAATAGCAGTAGCCCGCGCCCGACCAAGTCGATGGATGAAAGATGTAGTGCACGATACCGATGACGGTCCCAGTATCGTCGAGCGCCGCAAATCCGTGGACAGGCGTGTCGGCATCGAGCAGGCGTGCAAACGTCTTGGAGGTGATTTCGTCAGGAACCTGAGACTCGTAGAAATCCAGATAACCGCGCCAAAGCTCGCGCCAGCGGGCTTCGTCCGCCGCCTCGATTGTCCTGATCGCAACCATGATCGCTCCTAAAGCAGCCCAAACGCCAGCGCTGCCAAGCCCAAGAAGGCGAAAAAGCCGACCACATCGGTCACCGTCGTGACGAAAACGGCCGACGACACGGCCGGATCGAAGTTCAGCTTCTCTAGCGTGATCGGTATCACCACACCGGCAAGACCGGCAACCAGCATGTTAACGATCATCGCGCCGGCCAGCACCAAGCCGATCACCGCGCTGCCCGACCAGAACCCGCCGAGCAGACCCATGATGGCGGCGAACGCCAACCCGTTGAGCACACCGACGATGATCTCGCGCCACACGATACGCTGGGCGTTGGCCGATGTGAGTTCGCGGGTTGCGAGCGCACGCACCGCCACGGTGAGCGATTGCGTGCCGGCATTGCCGCCCATCGAGGCGACGATCGGCATGAGAACGGCGAGCGCGACGACCTTGGCGATCACGTCCTCGAACAGGGCGATAACTGCCGACGCGGCGATGGCCGTCAGCAGATTGACGAACAGCCAAGGGAAACGGTTGCGGGTCGTCTCGACGACGGTGTCGGCGAGGCCCTCATCACCGACGCCGCCCAATCGTTTGATATCCTCGTCGGCCTCTTCGTGGATGACGTCGACGATATCGTCGACCGTGATCACGCCGACGAGACGCTCTCCGGCGTCGAGAACGGGAACCGAGACGAGATTGTAGCGCTCAAAGACGCGCGCCACTTCTTCCTGATCGTCCGTCAGGTCCACCCAGTGCTTGGCTGGGTCCATGATGTCTTCGATCTTGACCGGCCGCTTGGTCCGCAACAGCCGGTAGAGCGGCACCGTGCCGACATAGTGAAAGGCGGGATCGACCACGAACAATTCATAGAACTCGTCGGGAAGCTCGGAGGCTTCGCGGGCATGATCGATGGCATCGCCGACGGTCCAAAACGGCGGCACGGCGATGAAATCGCGCTGCATCCGCCGGCCGGCTGAGTCCTCGGGATAGTCGAGGCTGCGCTGGATGGCGACTCGTTCCGCCGCCGGCATGAACGACAGAATGGCGCTTTGGTCTTCGACGTCGAGGTCTTCCAGAAGCTCGACCGCATCGTCCGAGTCGAACTCTTGGACAACCTCGGCCAGGCGCTCGTTCGGCAGAACGTCGACGATCTCGTCACGCACCGTTTCGTCGAGTTCGACAAGGGTCAGATAGTCAAAGGCCGGACCGAGAATTTCGATCAGCGCGATCCGCTCTTCGGCGTCGACCGCCTCGATCAGATCCGCCATATCGGCTTCGTGCATTCCATCGGCGACGGCACGCAGGGTCTCGCTGTCGCCCTCGGCCAGCGCGGCACGCATAAAGTCCGAGAATTCCGGCGAGAGATCGTCGTCCTCGGTGCGGATCGCGGGATGGTCGATGCCCTGGGGTTCAGCGACTACGTCATCGTGTTCGTCGACACTTTCGGTCACGAATCGCCTCCCCTCTAGCCAGACAGAGCCAGCGTCACGCCGCTCCGACGAGTCGTGGTCTTACAGGCTATAGGGACGGTGATCCACTGCCCAGTGCGCGGGGCACTAGCGGACGACGGCGACGACCGGCATATCCGTGGATGGCGGTGTCGGCGTTGACAAGGCTTCGCACGCCTCGGGATCCGGCACGCGGTCGGCGAGAGCCGCACGAAGAGCCGCCTCGGTCGCAACTTTGCTCTTGATAATCGGCGGCGTGACGCGGCGGTCCGGTGCCGCGGCCCAAAGACCGAACCGGGCACCAAGCGGCACCGAAAGCAGCGCTGAGAGCGGAATGGCGAGCGCAAGGCTGAAGGCAATCGGCAAGACAAGCGGGGTCAGCACGCCGTAAGCGATCGCGGTCAGCATCGAAACGCCAAGACCCGTTTCAAGCGCGTGGAAGCGCGCCAGGGCGGCAAGCGATGAACGGCGACCCTCCGATTGCCGCAGCGGCCGCCACCCCCCGTCGCGGCCAAAGGCCATGCGGACGATGGCGCGACATTGGTGGACCATGAGGATCGGCGCCGTCAGCGCCGCAAGCAATGTCTCAAAAAGGATCGCCGGTATGAGCCGGTGCCAGCCGCCCCAGCGCCTTGCCAGCGGATCGAACCGCAAGACGACGAGGAGGCCAGCGAGTTTCGGCGCAAGAAGCACGCCAAGCGTGATGATCAGAAGTGTCAGTGCGCGTTCGCTGTCGAGAACCGGCCAAGTCGGAAACAAGGCATAGGGATCGGGAAAGTAGTCGATGGGCATCGACTGCCCCTGCAACGCGATCGCCGCGCCGGTTACCAAGAACACCGTCCAAATCGGTGCGGCCAAGTAGGACATAATGCCGTGCACAAGATGGAACCGGCTGATCGGGTGGAACCCGCGCGCCGTCAGGAGCCGCATGTGTTGCATATTGCCCTGACACCACCGGGCATCGCGCTCGACGAACGATGAGAGGGTCGCCGGTGCCTCCTCATAGCTTTGCTCAATGTCGGGCCGCAGCACGACCCGCCACCCGGCACGCCTGATCAGTGCGGCCTCGACGAAGTCGTGGCTCATCAGCAAGCCACCGAATGGCGCTGGCCCGGACAGGTGGGGCAGCCCTGCCGCCGCTGCGAAAGCGCGGGTCCGCAGGATGGCATTGTGACCCCAGTAGTTCGATGACCCGCCGACCCAACGTGCCAACCCATTGGCGAAAACCGCGCCCGAAAATGCAGTCGTAAAGGCCTGCAACCGTTGAAAGATTGTCCGATCGCCGGTGATCTTTGGAACGGTCTGCACCAGACCGGCGCTTGGATCGGCAGAAAGCGCATCCGATAGTGCGACAATGGCTTCGCCGCTCATTAGGCTATCAGCGTCGAGCACCACCATGCCGTCGTGATGGCCACCCCAGCGCGTGCACCAGTCGCGCAGATTGCCAACCTTCTTGTCCGTGTTGGCGGCACGATGACGAAAATGGATGGGGATCGGTCCGCGCGCCGCCTCACGGGTCAGAGCGTGAGCACGCACTTCACGCGCCGCAATCGTCCGGTCGGTCGTGTCGCTCAAGACATAGATCGAATACCAATGTCGTCCCTGATAACGCGCCAGATCGCGTGCCATGGCGCCAACGTTGGCGAAAACCGGTTCGGGGTCTTCGTTATAGGTGAGCACCAGAAGCGCAACGGAGATCGGCGGCGCGGCATCGCTCGTCTGCGCACGCCGTCGCCCCTCGACACTCATCGCGGCGGCCCCGAACATTGCCGTGACGCAGCCGATTGCGATGCCAACAAAGGTCAGCGTGAAGAGCACGGCCAGCGCGATTTCCAGAAGCGTGAGGCCGCCAGGGCGCAGGATCGCCACCATCTCGCGCGCAGCCAGACCGGTCAGTACCAGCACCCCGATCAAGACGGCGACGGGCATAACCGCAAAGCCAGCCCGCAGTGCTGGCGCGATGGGATCGCGATAGGGCGTGCGAAAACACTGCGGCGGCATGGAAAGCGGCGCTTCCGCGGGGAGTACGAGCGACAATTCGCCTACTGTTGTGCCGTCGTCCATCGGTAAAGCCATACTTCTGACACTGGCCGCCAATCTCGGCGCAATTGCGCCCGAAGTTCGACGGTTTCGGACACGCCCGGATCGAACGAGAAGGCAAGCCGCGTCCCACCCGTCTGGTCGTTGTCTTGCAATACCGCGTTTAAAAACTCCCCTCTAATCACATGGATGTCATGGCTGAGTTCCGCGGCCGGGACACGGCCAACCGCCGGCGCCGTGAAATCGATGACCGCAAGCCGGCTGCCGTTAGAATGAAGCCCAAAGGCCGAAGTAGACACCGACGCCATCGTGTCGGAGGGTTCAGGCGCGTTCCCCCATGAGGCACGATAGGTGTAGCGATACTCACGACCCGGTTCCAAGACGGTCTTCGGGCGCCAGAACGCGACGATGTTATCGTTGATTTCCTCGTCAGTAGGGATCTCGACCAAGCTGACGGCGCCCTCGCCCCACCCCTCGCCCGGCTCGATCCACAAGTTCGGGCGGCGCTCGTAGGCCGCCTCCAGGTCGTTGAAGGCGCCGAACCGGCGGTTGCGCTGTGCGAGACCGAAGCCCTTCGGGTCGGTATCGAGGAAATTGCTGACCTGGAGCCGGTCCGGATTGGCAAGCGGTCGCCACAAGCGCTCATTGTTGCCGTTGACGACGGCCAACCCGTTTGAATCGTGAACCGCCCCACGAAAATCGTCGAAGCGTTTGGCCAGCTTATGGTCGAACAAGAACATCGAGGTGAGTGGCGCGATCCCGACGTGATCGAGCGGCAGGCGCGGAAAGAGCACAGATGCGCAATCCATCACGGTTTCATCGCCGGGGGTGATTTTGAAATGATACGCGCCCGTCACGCTTTCTGAATCGAGTAGCGCATGGACGGTGACCGTCTCGTCGCCGGCCGACGGCGCCTCGATCCAGAAGCGGCGAAACAGCGGAAACTCCTCGCCACGCGGATCGGCCGTTTTGAGCGCCAGTCCGCGCGCCGACAGGCCGTAGGCCTGCCCCTTCCCGACCCCGCGGAAGTAGCTGGCACCCTGGAACACCAGGAACTCGTCCTTATAATCCGCGCGGTTGATCGCGCCGTGGACGCGGAATCCGGAAAAGCCAAGCTGGGCCTCGATCGGTAGATCGGGAACGACCTCACCGAACGAGAAGAGATCGGGATTGAAGAGAAGCGGACGCGCCTCGCCGTTCTCCACGACATCGATCATCACGCCGGTTTGAAAGTAAAAGCCCGGCGCGAAGAGCTGCAGCTCGAACGAACGATCCTCACCGCGCCAAAGGGCGCGGTCCGGAAGGAAACGAATGTCCCGGTACTCGTCGTAGTTCAGCTCAAGCCATTCCTTGGGAACGGATTTCGGCGTCATGAAGGCTTTGGACGCCATGGCGCGCGCGATCGCTTCGACATCGCCCGATGCAAAGGGCTTCGCGTCGCCGAAAGTTGCGCCGGCGAACACCGGGTCGAACCGTCCGCCGACCCCAAGGGCCGTGACTGCTGATGCCACGACGCCGAGCGCGCTGCGGCGTGTGATGCCTCGCCGTCCCGTCATTCGCCCGGAGCCGGCGCTTGCGCTGCGCGGTAGGTCTCCACGCGCTGCGGTGCCGCCACTTTCTCAGGCCCCGGATCGCGGCGCCAAGGCTGACCTTTGAACCAAGCAACGAGATACGCAATGCCCGTGAGGATGACGCAGGCAATTAGCGTGATGACCACTGCCGCCACTTTGCCGCCATCGATCATATCCAGCACCATGCCCGATATCCGCGCCAACACCAGGCCGGCCAAGAAGACGGCAAGCGATTGCTGTCCCACTTTGCGGACAACGGCAACCGCACGATTCCACGCCGCCGAACCCATCAGACGATGCCCGCCATCGCCAGCTGCGGCGTAAGCCAGGTATGCGAGCGCCAGGAAGTGGATGTAACGGAAGATCCCGAACCGGGTCTTTGTCGTGAGGTTGATGCTGAAGTCGGTGAAGGGAATTGCGACATCCCTCAGACTGCGGCGGATCGCCATCAGCTCAGGGAATTCACGCAGGATGCGAAAGTAGGCGAACGGGATGGTCACCAGCACGATGATGAGCGCGGCAATGATGAGGTTCCGATTGATCGGCGGCGCCTTGAGCCATCCAACGCCGAATCCAAATCCGGTAAAGAAAACAAGCTGCCAGGCGAAAGGGTTGAAAAACCAGGTGCGCTCCGACCACGGTTCAGCCGGCAGATCCAGCATCCGTAGCGACGCCATGATCCAAAGGGTGATGACGAAGGCAATGGCGGCCCAAGGCGTGAACCGACCGAGCAGCATCACGATCGGCATCAGTGCCAGGATAACCAGATACATCGGCAGGATGTCGAAGTAGTTCGGCACATAGGTCAGCGTTAAAAGACCGATCAAATTGGTCGTCGGATCGTTGAAGAAATGTTGGAGGTTCAAGCCGGTCACATAGTTCTTGTCGATTGGAAGTCCTGCAGTCGCTACAACAACCAAGGCGGCAATGACGAAGAAGACCGCAATATGCGCCCAGTAGACCTGCCAGACGCGAAACAGAACGCGCGCAGCCCCCATCCACCAACCGCGCCGCGTGAAGACCGTGGCGAACGCCAACGCCGACGCCATGCCGGAGCAAAAGACGAAGATCTCGGTCGCATCGGAGAAGCCGAAACGTGCAGGAATCCACTGTTTCAGGAAGTTTCCCGGCGTGTGGGCAATATAGATGATGTACATGCCCAAGCCGCGGAAGAAATCGAGGCGCGGATCGCGGGGCGTGCGCTTCGCCTGTCCGCCTTGCTCTGTCATGACCGCCTCGAATGACACGTCTTACATCGGCTCGAAAGATCCGAGCGCCGACACCCCTTCTACGCCGTTTTAGTCCGTCGTCGCTAGGGCGGCGTTGCCGATTTGCACGGCGGTCGCGTGACCGCGATCCCGCTTCAACTGGGAATGAATGACGGCAAGCCGTTCATTTTCAAACGCATCGACGGCATGGCGCTTCTGGCGGCGTCCCTCAAGGATCGCGGTCGTGCCGTCAAAGGCACCGGCGCGAATGCCGGATTCGACAGCCAAGCGCACGAAGACATCGCGCTGGGCATGGCTGCCGCCAATCGACACCAGTGCGGGCACGCCACCCGCCAGTCCTTCGAATGCTTCAGCGTAGTCGCCATGGGCGAAGGCCTTGAGGCCGCAGGCGACCTTAGCCGCAGTACGGGCTGTCTCGCACGGCGTGCTTGCGCCGTGGGCCGCAATCCGATCGCCAAGCTTATCGGCATCGGACAACCGACCGGCGCCCGCCATCGCGATCAGGTAATGAAGATCGGCAAAGCCGAGACACCCGTCATCCAGACGATGAGCTGCCTGTTCGGCGAGCGCCTGCCACCGCTTTTCGCAGTTGACCCCTTCTAGGTTCAAACGCGCGAGCAGCGATGCACTGTTGGAGATATCGCGGTAATCGTCGCTGCCCTCGGCATTGACATTTTCGTCATACAGATCAAGCACCTTGTCGTATTCCTTGCGCTCCAGATGGAAAAGCGCCAGGTGCCAGTAGATGTGGAAGCGGAAGTTGTTGCAGTGGGCGAAATTGTCCCGGTGGCTATTGATCCAGGCGATCCCGTCTTCAGGCCGGCAATTCATCTCATGAACGTGGGCAACGGCGTGCATGCCCCAGGCGTCGTCAGGTGCCAATGCCACGCCCCGCCGACCGACGGCCTCGGCGCGCGCATAATCGCCGGTTTCCTCCAACGAGAACGCATGGCAGCCCATCACGTAACCCAGTTCGGGATGGTCGGGGCCGATCGCCTTTAGAACATCCTCAACAGAGGCGCGCATCCCCCTCTGGTCACCGCTCATGAAGCGGATGGCCTGGACAAGCTTCATCGTTAACGTGTCACGAGGGTAGGTCTTCAATACACCGTCAAGCAGGGTTGAGGCGACATGGGCATCGCCGGAGAGCCAGTGCTCTAGCGCCTGGATGTAGGCGGTCTCGCGCGGCGTACCGCCACGCTCGGTAAGACACACTTTCGCGGTTTCCAGCGACGTCCGGGCCTGTGTCACCAGCTCGCGCCGGGCCAGCGTCATCATCAACAGACCCTTGAGCGCGTGCGCCTGTGTGAACTCCGGATCCGCGGCCAGCGCCGCATTCAAATTGTCGAGGGTGTCCGCGCCGTGGGACAAGACGCCGTGACGCGTTCGGTCGAACGCATTCAGCGCATCTGCGTCGTCGACGGTTATCGCATAACCGAAGGCGTCATCCATGGGCGAAAACTCCTGATCGAAAACGGGTCAAGGGCGTGCTTTGACCCGCGTCAACGAGATGACGATCGACACCAATTCGTCCAATCAATTCAACTAACACTCGTGTTACACCCTTCTGAATTTCTTCCCGAACTAGCCCGCGAATTAGACCAAACGACAGCGAGATTGCGGCAATTGGTGAACCTCGGTCACTTTGTCGTGCTTTTGTCTGCTCGAAGCGCGATGTCGGTCTTCCAATCGTTCTTCTCTGCGAACATGTCCCACGCCCGCGAAACCCACTCGGTCCGCAGCGAATGGCCGCCCTCGTGCAGACACAGCTGGATCAGGCGGCCATCACACGACGCCCACTCTTGGCAGGTCAGCCGACCAAGATCCTGTTCCGAGCCGACAACGCAGGCCGGCTCATCGATCAAAATGCCGAAACTCTTGTAAACGTCGCCCTGATGCCAGCGGTCACGGATCGGCCGTCCAGCTATCGGCACCATGCGGTCGGCCGTGCCATGAACATGAATGAGGTCGGGTATCGGCGAGGGACAGCTCTCTGGTAGTGGCATCCAGAAGGCACCGGCGATGGGCGCGAAGCTGCCAAACTCGTCACCCATTCTGCAAGCGAGATACCAGGTCATCGATCCGCCGATCGAAAAGCCGGATGCCATGATACGGCGACCCGGAATCTGAAAACGGTCTTCGATGTCGGCAAGTACTTCCTCGATGAACGCAAACTCATCGCGCCGCTGACTGGGCGAGCCTGGATAGGACCAAGATTTGCCCAGGCCATTTGGCGCGATGACGGCCACACCGCGCTCCGTCATGCGATTGCGCAAGGCCTTGTTGCGCATCACACCGGCCGCCGATCCCTGCCAGCCATGAAAGAACATTATGGCACCGGCCAGATTGCCGCTTTCCGGTAAGGCTATGCGATAGGCGCCGTTGGCGGTCACACAATCGGAATCGGTGCCACAGGCGGACGCAGAAACTGTCAGGGCTGCTGCGATCGTCACTGCGATCGCCGCACCACCGACAAGTCGTCGCATCATGTTCAAATCCCGCTCGAATCCTCGCCAAAGACGTTAGATCGAAACGGCAAATGTCAGGATCACGATTGCGTGCGGTCTTGGCTTGGCGCACCACCGCCCGTGAACGGCGAAAAAAGGATGTCGGGAGATCGGCTGTGATGGAGCACGAGGCGTGCGTTCGGCATGTCGTTTTCCTCCGCACGCCGTTCAGCGGCCTCGCGAGCCAGCTTGTGAGCCAGCCAGCGATCGATAAGCCGGTCGCGCAAAAGCGCTTCTGGCGCGGTTAGGAAGATCGTGATGTCGAATAGCGGCACCAGCGTGGGCCATGGCGCCTCGTCCAGCAAAAGATAGTTTCCTTCGGTGACCACGATGCGATCGTCTGCCCCGATGATCCGCGCGCCGGCCCGCGCAAGATCAAGGGAGCGGTCAAAGATCGGAACAGCGATCTCCGTATCCGGCTCGTTGCGCAGGCGCGTCAACATCGCCCGATATCCCTCGAAATCAAACGTCTCCGGCGTGCCCTTTCGCGGCAGGAGACCGCGCGGCTCGATCACCGCGTTGTCGAAATGATAGCCATCCATCGGCAAGAGGGCTGCCTGCCCTTCCTGCAAACGCGCCGACATCGCCTCGACAAGGGCGTCCGCCAGCGTTGACTTACCGGCGCCGGGTGGACCGGCCACTGCGACTATGGTGCGCCCCCTTGCCGGCGGCGCGACGCTCAGCGCATCAACAAGCGCATCCAATGACGTCAGCGTTTTCATGGAACCGGTTTTACAACACGTAGCCCTGGCGCGCTGCCGATTGTTGCAAGAAGGGAAGACCGATGTTGGTCACGTCTTCGGGGCGCTGGGCGACGGGCTTCCAAACGGCAAGACCGGACGCGATGTCCGGGTGCATATGATTGAAACTTTCAAGCACCACGGGACCGTCAAAGCCAATCCCCGCCAGCCCGGCGAAGGCACCGTCCCAATCAATCGTACCGCTGCCTGGAACACCGCGATTGCTCTCCGAGAGGTGGACATAGCCGAGATACCGGCCGGCGGCCCTGAAACCTTCCGCCATGCCGGCCTCCTCGATATTCATGTGATAGGTGTCAAGATGGACGACGACGTTGTCGGCACCGGACCGTTCGATCAGACCAACCGCGTCGGCGGCCGTGTTCATCAAATGAGTCTCGTAGCGGTTGCAGGGCTCCACGCCCAGCCTTAGCCCCCTCGCCTTTGCCGCATCGCCGCCCCTGGCGATGATGGTGACGACGGCGTCTAGCTCGCGTGCCGTCGGCGGCTGGCCCGAGACCTTGCCGATCGTGCCGTAAGTCACGCCGGATAGGCATTCGGCACCGAGCGCCGCCGTCACATCGAGCGCGATCTCCAGGAAAGCAATCACCTCGTCGGGGTTCTCGACGATATCGAAATGCTTCGGAAGACCCAGCGAGCAGGTCAACGCGATTTCGAACTCCTTGGCAACCGCGAGCGCGGCGGCAATGTCGATTTCTTGCGGCCTCAGCAGCGGAATCTCGACAAGGCCGACGCCAAACTCCTTCAGCCTTGGCAGCGCCGCCCGAACCGTCTCCGGTTGCCATTCCTGAGCAAACGCGAAGGTGTGAATACCGAACTGCGCCATCAGCCTCCCCGCCCCAACCCTACGCCGCGCCGACGATGTGGGATACAACGTCGTTCATCGACGTCTCGCCGCGCGGGTCATCGGCAATCAGGCGCCCCTGCCGCAGCACCACGATGCGATCGCAAACCTCGAATATGTCGTTCAGACGATGGCTAATGAGGATGACGGCGATCCCGTCCTTTTGAAGCTGCCGAATGAGATCCAGAACATGTTCGACCTCGCGCACGGCAAGCGCTGCCGTCGGCTCGTCCATAATCACCAGTTTCGGCTCAAACGTCAGCGCCCTGGCGATTGCCACGGATTGCTGCTGGCCACCCGAGAGATAGCCCACCGGTCGGTTGATTGACGGGATCTTGGCGCCAAGCCGGTCGATCATCTGTTGCGCTTCGGTATCGATCCGCGCCTTGTCGACATAGCCGGGGATCAGCCCCCACAAGCGCTTCACTGGCTCGCGACCGAGAAAGATGTTGTTGGCGACATCCTGCTGCTTGGCGAGCGCCAGGTCCTGGTAAATCATCTCGATACCGCGCGACCGCCGCTCGCCGGGCGGCAGATCGGTGATCGGCTCGCCGTTGAACGTTACCGTGCCGTCGTCGACGGAATAGATGCCGGTGATCGTCTTCATCAAGGTCGACTTGCCGGCGCCATTATCCCCGACGAGACCGGTGACGGAGCCGGCCTCGATCGTCAGATCGATGCCGCGCAAAACATCCACGGACCCGAAGGACTTCGAGACGCCTTCGATCTCAAGCAGGGTCATCGCGCCTGCGCCCTTCGTGCCTGCCACTGGTCGAGAAAGACGGCCAAGATCAAGACGGCGCCAATCGCCATCTGCTGGTAGTAGGACTGGACGGCTAGAAGATTGAGGCCGTTTTGCAGAACACCCATGATGAGCGCGCCGATCATCGTGCCCAAGATCGACCCGCGACCGCCGAACAGATTGGTGCCGCCGATGATCGCAGCGGTGATCGCGGTCAGCTCGTAGTTGAGACCGGCTGTCGGATCGCCGGCGTTGACCCGCGCCATGAAGATCAGCCCGGCAATCCCCGCCATCAAGCCGGAAAACGTATAGAGCCGCCGCCGATGCCGCCCGACCCTGATGCCGGTCGCCCTGGCCGCCGCTTCATTGTCGCCGATTGCCAGCGTATGGGCGCCGAAGCGAGTGTGCGAGAGGATATAGTGGGTGAGGATCGCCACACCGATGAAGATGAACACCGGCATCGGCACGCCGAACGGCCGCCCCTGTCCCAAATAGACAAGGCCTTCGGGCAGACCGTAGATCGCCCGCCCGTCGGAGATCACCAAAGCCAGGCCGCGCGCGATCCCCAACATGCCGAGGGTGACAATGAAGGCCGGTATGCCCGCGCGGGTGACAAGTTGGCCATTCACCCAGCCGGCCGCCGCTCCTGCCGCCAGACACGCGGCGACCGCCAGCGGCCAGGGCATGCCCAGACGTTCGGCTGTCACGGCTCCAACCACCGATGACAACCCGAGCACCGAGCCCAGCGACAGATCGAGACCGGCAGAAGAGATCACATAAGTGGCGCCGATCGCCAGAACGCCGATGGTCGCTGACGCCAACAAGATATTGAGGAGATTGCTGGTTTGAAGAAAGTACGGGGACAGTACCGCCATGATGGCGGACAGGCCAAACAGCACGAAAAGCGACTCGATGCGTACGTAGGTCGAGCGCGCGCCAAGCGTCCACGATCGGGACCGGCGCGCGGCAGAGGCGTTTTCCGACACTGAGACCCCTTGCCCTTATTGTGGTCGGGGCGGCGACCGGCGGCCACCGCCCACGCTACTTACTTGACGTATTCGAGCATCGGTTCGCTGCCCGCGTCCAGCACCTCTTTGGTCAGAACCAGGGTCGGCACAAAGATGAACTTCTCGGCCGTCGCGCCGTCCAGCACTTTCGTCACCTCCTCAACGGCCTGCTTGCCGACCAGATAAGGTAGCTGAGCGACCGAGGCGTCCAAACGACCCGCTTTGATGGACTTCACAGCGTCGACATTGCCGTCGACGCCAACCATGATGATGGCGTCGCCCTTGCCGGCAGCGTAAGCGGCTTCCACTGCGCCGAGTGCCATGCCGTCATTGGCGGCGAAAATAGCCTTCAGGTCCGGATGGCGGGTCAAGATATCGTTGGTGATGTTAGCCGCCTTGCCGCGATCCCAGTCGCCTGGAAGCGAGGCAACCACTTCAAGCCCCGGCGCCAATTCCTTCAAACGATTCGCGAATCCGCGCGCACGCTTTTGGCCGGTGATATTGCCGGACAGGCCTTCGATCACAAGAACCGGACCCGTCGCATCGGCGCCAAGCTGCGAGACGACATAGTCGGCGCCCTGCGCACCCGCCGCCTCGTTGTCAGACCCGATCGTGAAGGTGATCTCGACACCCGCTTCGGCGGCGATGTCGTGATCGAGATTGGCATCGAGATCGACGACCGGAATGCCTTGCTCGTTGGCGCGTTTCAAGCACGGCAGCAAAATGGTCGAGTTGATCGCCGCAGTGATCATGACCGTCGGCGTGCGTTCCAGCATGGTGTTGCAGACGTTGAGCTGTGGCTCAGCCGCTTGGTCGCTCTCAACCGCCTGGAGATAATACTCAACGCCGGCATTGGATGCGCCGTCGCGCACACCGAGTTCCATGGCGCCCCAGAACGGATTGGCAAGCGTCTTCATCAACACACCATAGGTGCGGTCTTGCGCCTGAGCGGCCGACGTGAGTGCAAACGCCGCGACGATGGCGGCCGTGAGTTTCAGTTTCATTCCACTATCCTCCCTTCTTGAACATTTGATCGCCTGACCCTGACATCCGGGTGCAGCGATCATGTTTCGAGCGTCCCCGCGCTCGACATCTCGACAGTGTTTAAGGTCGGCGGCGCCACCGATTGGCGCTCGATCAGCACGCATGGCACGCGCAAGGTCTCGGGCGGCACATCTGTGCCATCCAGCCGGGTCGCGAGGCGCGCCCACGCCACCCGTGCCATTTCTTCAATAGGTTGCGATACCGCCGTCAGCGGAGGGTTGGTCACCTCCATCCAGGCGTAATCGTCGAACCCCACCACAGACATATCGTTCGGAATAGTCAGGCCGAGGCGATGGACGGCCCGCAGCGTCTCCAGCGTCGCTATATTGAAGAGAGTCAGCACCGCCGTCGGGCGCGGTGTCATTGCCAGGCGAGCCGCGATGGCCTCCCCGATGGCATCGCTTGTTGCACCACAGTCCAAGACCTCAACTGCATCAGCGATCGCGTGAACTTCAGCGGCGTCCAATGCCCCACCAACCCGTTCCGCCATATTGGGCACGTTGCGATCAGAGGCGGCAATGAGGACGTGTCGATGCCCAGCTTTGGCCAAGTGCTCAAGTGCCATGCCGGCGATCGCGGCATTGTTCACGAGGACGGAATCGCAAGTAATGCCTGGGTCAATACGATCGAGAAATACGGTCGGGAAACCGGCCTCCTCTATGGCACCTCGCGACGCGAACTCACCCAGGACCGGAACAAGGATCAGACCCGCTGCACGCCAGTCTGTCAGCGCCTCGATCCGCGCCGTTTCGACGGCGCTGTCTTCGTGGCTGGACATGACAGCCAGGCGATAGCCGTCCGCTTCCGCCAAGCGTTCCATGTGCCCGATGAGTTCGCCAAAAAAGGGATTCTGAAAATCCGGCACGACAAGGCCAACAAGACGTGCCCTTGTGCGGCGCAAGTTGGCCGCCACCGCATCGACCCGGTAGCCAAGGGAATCGACTGCCGCGTGTACGCGTTTGGCGATCGCAGCGTCGACGTTGCGGCGCCGATTGAGCACATTCGATACCGTGGCGGCCGAGACACCGGCCTCCAGAGCCACGTCGCGAATGGTCGGCCGCTTTTTAAGCATCTCCCCGGAAACAGTTTTGTAAATCGTTTTACGCAGCTAACCACACCGGCTAAAATCGCACAAGGGAGGAAACGGAATGGCGAGCGACACGAAACCGACGGTGATCAGCGATCCCACGCCTCGGACACTCGACCTGATCTTCACGCCCAGCGATTTGGATCGTCTCAAGACAACCTACGATGTTGTCGAGGTCGAAGCGCACAACGCCGACGCGATCTATCGGGAAGTCCTGCCGCATGCGCGCTACATTATCGGCCAGCCCGATTTCGGGGCAGATCGGATCGCCCAGGCCAGTGGATTACGCGCCATCTTCAATGTTGAAGGCAACTTCGTGCCGAATGTCGACTACGACCGCTGCTTCGAGCGCGGCATTCACGTGCTCACCACAAGCAGCGTCTTCGCTCAGCCGGTCGCTGAAATCGGTCTCGGTTTCGCGCTGAGCCTCCTGCGCGACATTCCGGCCGCCGACCGGTCGTTTCGCGAGGGAACAGAGATCTATGGACTGGACGGCAACCTGGACTGCAGGCTTTTGTCGGAGTGCGAGATCGGCTTCATCGGCTTCGGTGATTTAGGCCACGCGCTCATGCGCCTGATCCGCCCGTTCAATGCGCCTGCCCGCATCCACGACCCCTGGCTTCCCGCCTCCCACATCGCCGCCGCCGGAGCCGAGCCGGCAGACTTGGACACTGTGCTGTCGGAAAGCGACGTCATCTTCGTGGTCGCGTCCGTGACCGATACGAATAAGGGATTTCTTGGCGCGAGAGAGTTCGCCCGCATGCGCCCGGGTGCGTCCTTTATTCTCTTAAGCCGTGCGGGCGTCGTCGATTTCGACGCCATGATGGCCGCGGCACGGTCCGGTCACATCCGGATTGCGACCGATGTCTTCCCAAAAGAGCCTCTGCCGGCCGATCATCCGGTCCGCACGCTGCCGCACGCGATCCTCTCAGCGCATCGGGCCGGCGCGCTCGATAGTGTCTTCACGCGGATGGGAGAGATGGTGCTGGAGGACATGGCACTGATGGATCAGAGCCTGCCGCCGCGTTCCTGCAAGCGGGCAGAACGCGAGACCGTCAGCCGGATGCGGTCTATGGCCGTGACGATGAATTAGAACATGTTCCCCAAAAAGCCTGTCCCCGCGAAGGCGGGGATGGGAGCGGTTTTCGGACAAGAACATGCTCTAGATCAAAGAGATAGAGCACTTTCAATGACTCGGGCTTTACCGAGAGTGCTCTAGCAAACGGTGCGGAAGCGCTCCACGCAGGTATCCAGAACTTCGCCCGGATCGCGTTTCCACCAATCGTTCGCCGAAAAAATCTCGACCTCGCAGAACCCGGAATAGCCTGCTCCTTCAACAGCTTCACGGATCGCCTTCAAATCGGCGACACCGTCGCCCATCATGCCGCGATCGAGCAACACATCGGTCGTGTCGGCAAGCCAATCGCACAGGTGATATCCGGCGATCCGCGCACTGCCGGCGCGCTTCAGTTCCGTCGCCAGCGAGAGGTCCCACCACACGTGATAAACATCGACGGCGATGGTGACAGCGGGGTTGTCGATGGCGTCGCACAGATCGACCGCGTCTCGCACGGTAACCAAACAGGAGCGATTGCCACCATAGACGGGATTCAAGGGTTCGAGCGCCAATTTGACATTGCCCTGCTGAGCGCGCGATGCCATCTCCGCCACGATATCGGCGACCGCTTTCAAACTTTCCGTCAGGCTGTGAGACCCTTCGATCACGCCGCCGACGACGATCGTGAGGCAGGTCGCTTCCAGGTCCGCCGTCATGTCGATCGAAGCCTTGAAATCGTCGATCACCGCCGCACGCGTTGGCGGGGCCAATGGTCCCACAAGGAACGGCGTCCGACATAACCCCGACACGGACAGGCCGGCCGCGCGCGTTCGCTCGCCGATGTCAACCGCGCGATCGCCGATCTCCCGCCGCCAATAGGTGATGGCGCCAAACCCACGCGCCGCGCAGGCATCGATCACTCGCTCAGGCGACCAGCCCGCGCCATGGCCATCGACGTTGTGACCCAGCGTCGCCGTATTGAGCGCCAGGGCGGAATGATCGTTTGAGAAGTCGCGCATCGGCTCAAACGCCGTAGATCGCGAGTAGCTTTTTCATCCGTTCGACGGCCAGATCCGGATCGCGCAGCAGCCCGCACGCGTCAGCCAATTTGAACGTTTCGACGAAATATGGGAGTGGCCGCATCGCCTGTGCTCCACCCAGCATGACAAAGTGATCCTGGAAGCCGTTCAACCACGCGAGGAAAACGACACCGGTCTTATAGTATTGCGTCGGAGCGCGGAAGATCAGACGCGCCAGTGGCACCGTCGGATCGAGAGTCGCGCGGAAACCGGTCACGTCGCCTGCACCCAACTGCGCGATGGCATGGGCGGCGGCCGGCGCCAGCGGATCGAAAATGCCGAGCAATGCGTGAGAATAGCGTTGATCGTCGCCGGCAATCAGTTCGGGATAGTTGAAGTCGTCTCCCGTATACATCTTCACGCCGTTCGGCAGGCGTCGACGCATGACGATCTCTTTGTCCTTATCGAGCAACGAGATCTTGATGCCATCAACTTTTTCTGCATTTTCCTCAATGACTTGGAGGCAAGTCTCTAGAGTCGATTCGAAATCGTCCGCGCCCCAATATCCCGCAAGCGCCGGATCGAACATATCACCCAGCCAATGCAGAACGACGGGTTCATCAGCGTTCGCCAGAACATCACGGTAGACGGAGATATAGTCGTCCGGTCCGGACGCAACCCGCGCCAAGGCGCGGCTGGCCATTAGGATGATGCGACCGCCGATGCTCTGGATCGCCGAAAGCTGCTCATCATAGGCACGGCGCACATCATCCAGCGACTGCGCGTCTGCCGGATCGAGGTGATCCGTCCCGGCGCCGTTGAAGACCAGGGCGTCCGGTAGCTCAGCCCTGGTGCGGCGGATCAACTTCAGCGCGCCTGGCCAGTCCAGTCCCATGCCGCGCTGTGCCGTGTCCATCGCTTCGGCGATACCCAGACCGAGACCTGCCAAATGACGCCGAAACGCCATCGTCGCCTCCCAATCGACAGTCGCCGGACCGGAGGGATCGTTGCCGGTGAACGGGTCGGCGACGACATGCGCGGCGGAAAACACGGTGCGAACGGGATCTGCACTAAGCGGTGCGGCGTTAATCGGCGTTCCGATGAGGGCGTAGTCGCTAAAAGCGCCAGTTTCGTCGGGTAGGCGGATGTGCATCGGCGGCGACCTAAAAGCGCGAGAGGAGCATCCCGCCATCGGCGGAAACGACCTGCCCGGTCGTGTAGGGAAGCCCGCCGGCGGCAAGCGTGGCGACGACCTGACCGATATCGTCCGGTTGGCCCAGGCGCGGGATAAGCGTCAGTCCGGCTTCGGCGCGACGGCGATAATCGTCGCTGACGCCCGCCGTCATCGCTGTTTCAATCAGGCCCGGTTGCACATCGTAGACAGCGATCCCCTCCCCGCCGAGCCGTGCCGCGAAGACTTTCGAGATCATCGCGGCCGCCGCTTTGGACGCACAGTATTCGCCGCGATTTATGGCGGCAGCCGCCGCGTTCGCGGACGTCACATTGACGATGCTGTAGGCTCGACCGTCGTCGCGGTCGCGCGAAACAAGCCGTTTGGCGAAAGCCTGCGAGAGAAAGAACAGGGCCTTGGCGTTCACCGCCATGCAGCGGTCGTAGCTGTCCTCCGACGCATCGAGAAGATCGCCACGGCTCAGCACCGAGACGCCGGCATTGTTAACCAGCGTCGACAGCGGACCGATTTTCGCCTCCGCACGGTCCAGCATGGCCGTGTGATTGCCGATATCATCGACATGGCCAGCAACCGCGACAGCCTTGACCCCGCGCTCTTCAACGGCGCGGCATGCCTCCTTGAGTTCTTCGCTCCCTTCGCGCGCATTCAGCGCGACGGCAAACCCCTTGTCGGCAAGGGCCAAGGCGACACCGAGACCGATACCGCGACTGGCGCCGGTGACAAAGGCGGCGTGAGGATTCGTATCCGTCACCTGGGTCTCCCTTATCGAATTTCAGTTTGTAACCAATTAGTTACTTTTTAACAAACACTGCCCTCAAGGTCAAGCAAACGTCCCGCTCACGTGATTGGTTTATAGCTCGAAATCGAAGACCAAAACGCCGTCGAGACCGTCCTTGGTCGCCTCGACAATACGGGCGCCGACGGCCTGGTGTTCCGGGTGAACCAGATAGGCGTCGCGCACGCCAGCGTTCTCGAAATCGAACCAGAACCCATCGTCGAAGCCCTGTGTGAGGGGCCCTTCGACGCTGACATTCGGGCCAGCCCGAAAGTCGACGATCCCCGCGATGTGCTCGCGCAGCGCCGCAAGCGCGTCGTAAAGCGCCTGTTTGTCCGAGGCTGAAACGCCGTCGGCAAAGCGCAAGAGGACAACGTGCCGGATCATGCGATGCGGCTCTCGGTTTTCGGATCGAAGAACACGGCCTTGGTCATATTGAAGGTTAGCGTCTCCTCGCGGCCGGGTTCGATCGCGGCATCCGCGCGAAGCCTGGCCGTCACCTCGATGTCGCCCAGATGCGTGACGGCGAACGTATCGGAGCCGGCCGGCTCAACGACCTCGATCGGACAAACAGCATTGACCAGTCCGCCGCCGGTGCGGTCGGCGCCGTCAGGATCGGTCAGCGCTTCCGGCCGGATCCCGAAGATAACATCAGCACCGGCATGGGCGGTCAGACCATTGGCATTCTCGACAGGAAGGCGCACCGCTTCGCCACCGCCGCGCTTGGAGATGACTACGGCCACACCGTTCCCTTCGGTCTCGATCCGCGCCGGGATGAGGTTCATGGAGGGCGACCCCATGAAGTCGGCGACGAACATATTGGCCGGGTCGTTGTAGATTTCGGCCGGCGAGCCGAACTGTTGAAGAATGCCGTCTTTGAGGACCGCGATCTTGGTCGCAAGCGTCATCGCCTCGATCTGGTCGTGCGTGACGTAAACGATCGTCGTGCCCATGCGCTGATGTAGCCGTTTGATCTCAGTGCGCATGTCAACCCGCAGCTTGGCATCGAGGTTCGACAGCGGCTCGTCGAACAGAAACACCTGCGGTTCGCGAACAAGTGCACGGCCCATGGCAACACGCTGGCGCTGACCGCCGGAAAGCTGCGACGGCTTGCGGTCGAGCAAATGGCCGATCTGTAAAAGCTCGGAGACGTCAGCAATTGCCTTGTCGCGATCGGTCTGGCCAATGCCGCGGATTTCCATGCCGAAGCCGATGTTCTGCGCGACCGTCATGTTCGGATAAAGCGCATAGCTTTGGAACACCATGGCGATATCGCGCTTCGACGGGTGCAACCCCGCCACGGAGCGGCCGCCAATGCTGATGTCGCCGCTGGTGATCGCCTCAAGGCCCGCAATGGTGTTCAGAAGCGTCGACTTGCCGCAGCCCGACGGCCCAACGAGAACCAAGAAGCCGCCCTCCTCGATTTCGATATTGATGCCTTTCAGCACATCCACATTGCCGAAGGACTTCATCAAGTTGCGGATTTCGAGAAAGGCCATGGTGACTATCCCTTCACGGCGCCAGCCATCAGGCCGCGCACGAAATAGCGTCCGGAGACGACGTAGACGATGAGGGTCGGCAACGCTGCGAGGATCGCGCCGGCAAAGTGGACGTTGTATTCTTTCACGCCCGTCGACGAGGAGACGAGATTGTTGAGGGCGACCGTCATCGGCACGGAGTCGACGTCGGCGAACGACGCGCCGAACAGGAAGTCGTTCCACACATTGGTGAACTGCCAGATCACGGTGACGACGATGATCGGTCCCGAAGACGGCAACAGGATGCGCCGGAAGATCTGGAAGAAGGAAGCACCGTCGATCTGCGCGGCGCGCACAAGCTCAGTCGGGAAGGCCTCGTAGTAGTTGCGGAAGAACAGTGTCGTGAAGCCCAGACCGTAAACCGTGTGGACGAGCACCAAGCCCCAGGTCGTGCCGGCAAGCCCTAGAATACCGAGCACGCGCGCCATCGGGATGAGGACGATCTGGAAGGGAATGAAGCAGGCCAAAAGCATCATGCCGAACACCAGGTTGTGGCCCGGGAAGCGCCACTTAGTCAGCACATAGCCGTTGAGGGCGCCAAGAATGGTCGACAATGCGACCGCTGGAACCACCATGAATATCGAGTTCATGAAGTAAGGGCGCAGGCCCGTGGGCTCGACGCCGATCTGGGCCGTCGACCACGCCGAGAGCCAGGGCGCGATGGTCCATTGGCGCGGCAGGGCCAGCATGTCGCCCTCGCGGATTTCGTCGAGCGGCTTCAGCGAGTTCACCACCATCACGTAAAACGGCAGCAGGTAGTAGACCGCGAGAACAATCAGTGCCGTATAGATCGCGATGCGCACGAGCCGGTTGGTTTGGACGGCCACGTCGGCGGAGGGCTGGCTCATTGCGTCTTCCCTCCTCTCAGTTCCGAATAAAGGTAGGGAATGATGATGGAAAAGATCATGATGAGCATGATGATCGCCGACGACGCACCGATCCCCATCAGGTTCCTCGTGAACGTGTAGGAATACATGAAGGTCGCCGGCAGTTCCGTCGCCTGACCAGGCCCACCGCCGGTCAGCGCAATGACCAAGTCGTAGGCCTTGATCGCCAAGTGCGCGAGAACGACGAAAGCGGAAAGAAACACCGGCCGCATGAGCGGAATGATGATGCGGCGGTAGATGCGCACGGTCGACGCCCCGTCGATCTGAGCCGCTTTGATGATCTCGTTGTCAACACCGCGCAGCCCCGCCAGGAACATAGCCATGACGAAGCCCGAGGATTGCCACACGGCGGCGATCACAACCGTATAAATCGCGTAATTGCGGTTCTTGATCCAATCGAAGGAGAAGGTCTCCCAGCCCCATTGATGGATGGTGTTTTCGAGGCCGATGCCGGGGTCCAGGAACCACTTCCAGGCGGTTCCCGTCACGATGAACGACAGCGCCATCGGGTACAGATAAATCGGCCGCAGCAGGCCTTCCGCGCGGATCTTCTGATCGAGCAGGATCGCAGCGAGCAAGCCGAGCACCGTACAGACGACAATGTAGAGAATCCCGAAGACCGCCAGGTTGTTCAGCGATCGCTTCCAGTGCGGCAGCTTCCAAAGGCGCTCGTAATTGTCGAGCCCAACCCAGCCATAGGACGGCAGCATCTTCGAGTCGGTCATCGACAGGTAGCCGGTGTAGACGATGAAGCCGTAGACGAAGAACAGGATCAGGAAGAAGCTCGGCGAAAGCACCAGCTTCGGCGTGAGTTCCTGCAACCGCTCCTTCATGGCGCGCCCCCTGGCCGATCGTTGTTGGGGCGAGGTTGATCCCCGCCCCGGTTCTTGGCGCACCGGGCCAATTGCCCGATGCGCTAGGAGGAAGTCCTACTTGACCGCGTCGATGGCGGCGGCGAGTTCTTCGACGGCTTCCTGGCTCGAAAGCTCGCCGTTGAAGTGCCGGGTCACGACGTCATAAACGGCGTTCTTGACCGCAGCCGGCGCCGCATGGCCGTGGGCCATGGAGCCATAGAGCGTGCCGCTTGAATTAGCATCGGCCAGGTCGACCATGCCCTTCTTGCCGCAATCGTCGAAGGCATCGTTCGGGACATCCGTGCGCGCCGGAACGGAGCCTTTCACGACGTTGAACGCCGACTGGAAGGTCGGGCTCATGATCGCCGACGCCATCAGCTTTTGCGGTCCGGTGCGATCGTCGCCGACCTTGAACATGGCGAACTGGTCGGAGTTGAAGGTCACGGCACCCTGCGTGCCCGGGAACCGGATGCAGACGAAGTCCTGGCCCGGCACCTGCCCGGCTTTAAGGAACTCGCCCTTGGCCCAGTCGCCCATCATCTGCATACCGGCCTTGCCCTCGATCACCATCGCGGACGCCAGGTTCCAGTCGCGACCGGAGAAGTTATCGTCGACATAGGAGCGCAGCTTCGACATCCGGTCGAAGGCTTCGACCATCTGGTCGCCCCCGAGCGCCGCCGGATCGAGATCGATCATCGACGCCTTGTAGAAGTCGGTGCCGAGCGACAGCACGACGGCATCGAAGATGGTCGCGTCCTGCCAGGCCTGACCGCCATGGGCGAGCGCGGTCAGCCCGTTCTCCTGCATCTTGTCGAGCACGGCGACGAGTTCGTCCCAAGACTCCGGCGCCTTGCCACCAGCCGCGTCGAGCGCGGATTTGCTGATCCACACCCAGTTGGTCGAGTGGACATTGACCGGGGCCGAAATCCAGTTGCCGTCATACTTGCCGAAGCCCTGCAACGCCGTCGGTACGACACTGTCCCAGCCCTCGGCGGCGGCAACCTCATTCAGATTGCCGAGCGCGCCTTCCTTGGCCCAGTCGAGAATATCGAAGCCGAGCATCTGGACGGCGGTCGGCGCATTGCCGGCCGTGACGCGGGCGCGCAAGGCGGTCATGGCCTGCTCACCCCCACCGCCGGCAACCGGCATATCGGCCCAGCTCACACCCTTGGATTCCAAATCCTTCTTGAGAACGTCCAACGCGGCGGCCTCGCCACCTGACGTCCACCAGTGCAGGACTTCGACGCTTTCCTCAGCCTGCGCGCTAACCGCCGACAAGGCGACGACTGCCACCCCAGCCAGATATTTCGCTGCACGAAACGTTGTCATGTGTTCCTCCCTTTTGAACCATTCCGCGAGCACATATGTCGTGATCGGGAATCTAATCGTGATTTATAACGTTACAAACTACTATTCGTCAAGAGAGCATTCATAATTCTATAACCTTGTATCGTATTGTTTTTTATCGATTTTTTATGAGATTATCAACTCACAACGAATTTTATCCATCCCCTTGCACATTTGTAACGTTGCAAATATCTTCTGTTCAGTGACACTGGCGACCCGAGTTGAACATGCCTGGACAAAAATCCGCCTCGCCGACAACGGGACTGGTCGAGAAGCCGACGCTGAAGACGATCGCGACGGCGACCGGCCTGGCCGTCACGACGGTGTCGCGGGCACTGAAAGATGCGCCGGAGATCGCCGAGGAGACCCGCGCCCGCGTCCGCGCCGTCGCCAATCAGATCGGTTACGTGCCGGATCGCGCCGCGCAGCGGCTCAGGACCGGACGAACCAACGTCATAAGCTTCGTTCTGGCGCCCCACGAGGAGATCATCGGGTTCGGCACGTCGATGATCGCCGGTTTGGCGGCCGTGCTGCGCAACACGCCATATCACTTGGTCGTCATGCCAAACTTCGAGGGTGAGGACCCGGTGAACCCGGTCCGTCATATCCTGAGAAACCGTCTCGCTGACGCAATAATTTTCGCCCGCACCGAGCCGCTGGACCCGCGTGTCAAACTGCTGCTCGAACACGACTTCCCGTTCGTCAGTCACGGGCGCACCGAACTCGCCACTTCGCATCCCTTCGTCGATTACGATAACTACCAGTTCGCCTATCTGGCAACAAAGAGACTGATCGAGAAAGGCCGGCGCAAGCTGGTCCTGATCAACGCGCCGCCGGCCTACACGTTCTCCCAACACATGCGCCACGGCTTCATGTCAGCGATCCGAGAGAGCGGCGTCGCCTTTGAGGTGGCGCCCGACCTGACGATCGAGAGCCCGCCCGAAGAGGTGCGTCGGTTCGCCCTCTCCCGATTTTCCGCAGGCAACGCGGATGGCTTGGTGTGCGGTGGCGAGGTCTCGGCGATGGCGGTGATGGCTGCGATTGTCGACGGCGGCCTCGCGATCGGCGAAGACGTGGACGTTGTCGCAAAGCGGACCACGCCGATTTTCGACCAGATGCGGCCGGCGATTGATATGATTGAAGAAGACTTGGTCGCGGCGGCGCGCAAGCTGGGAGATGTGATCCTCAAGCGCATCGACGGCGCCGACATGGCCGAACTGCAATGGATCGACCAGCCTGTTCCAATGTTCCGCGACGACTGATCCGTTCACGTTTCACCGAAGTCCGGCGGCCGCTTGGCGCGAAACGCCACGATCCCTTCTTTAAGCTCCTGAGATGAGGCTGCCAGTCCACCGGCGAGGGATTCCAAGATGCGCTCGCGCTCTTCCCCCTCCGCGGCATTGATCAGCATCTTTGTCAGTTCGGTTGCTCGGGGTCCTCGCTTGGCGACAACCGCCGCGATCTCGCGCGCACGCTCAAGGCCCCTTCCCTTTTCCACCACGCTGTCGACCAATCCGTGCGTCAGCGCCTCATTGGCGTCGAACACGTCGCCGAACAACGCCATGCGACGAACGATCTGCGATCCAAACCGGCGAACGGCCCGCTGCGTTCCGGACCAGCCCGGTATGATGCCGAGCCCTGCCTCGGGCTGACCGATCTTGACATGATCCTCCGCGATCCGCAGATCGGCGGCGGCAGCCAACTCAAAGCCGCCACCCAGTGCGTGGCCGTTCAAAACCGCGATGACCGGCTGGCGCAATCGGGCCAACGCCGAGAAGGCCTCATGTCCTTCGCGGACCCAGAAGCGGCTAAAGTCTTCCGGCGCATTCGCGCTCCAAGCATCGATGTCACCACCGGCCGAAAACGCCTTGTCCCCAGCGCCGGTGATAATCGCCACCCGCACAACATCATTTCTCTCGATCGCGCGGCAGTGCGCACCAAGTGCCTCCACCATTTGATCGTCGAGCGCATTCAGCTTGTCTGCCCGGTCGATGGTCAAAAGAGCGATGGGGCCATCGATCTTCAGAGACAGGCGCGGGTCCGGCGATCCGCTCATTGCACACTGCCCGCACCCAGCCCGAAACACGCGGGCTGAAACAACGCCGCGTTCATCGGCCGGACATCCGACGCGATCTTGAGCGGAATTTCCGACTGGCCCTGAATGTCGCGATCAATGTCGACACCGGGCGCGACCTCGATCACCGTCGGCCCCTCGAGCGTCAACCGCATGACGCATCGCTCCGTGACGTAGGTGACGTCCTGGCCCTGTGCGACCGCCCGCCGGCCGGAAAACGACACATGCTCGACTTCATCGACAAGCTTGGCAACCTTGCCTTCCTTGTTGATCTTGAGTTGGCCGTCTTCGACCGCCAGCTTGGCGGCGGCGTTGAAATAGCCAGAAAAGACGATCTTCTTTGCCCGTGCGGTAATGTCGACAAAGCCGCCCGCGCCGGCGGTGACGTGCGGCCGTGCCGAGAGCTTTGAAACGTTCACCGACCCATTCCGGTCGATCTGAAGGAACGAAAGCAGCGAGGCATCGAAGCCCGCCGCTTGAAAGTAGCTGAACTGGTGGGGCGATGCGACGAAGGCTTCGGCGTTCGATGCGCAGCCGAACTTGAAATCAAGCAGCGGGATACCGCCTACCGCGCCCTGCTCGATCACCCAGGTGACATCACCGTGCCGCCCCTCTTCCAGAAAGATGCGCGGCACATTGGCCGAGATGCCGAACCCGATGTTGACCGCCCAGCCTTTTTCAAGCTCCACCGCAACGCGCCTGGCGATGACCTTAGCGGCATCGAATTCGGGCATCTTGAAGCTGTTCAAGGGCCTGAAGAGTTCGCCCGAGATGGCCGGATCGTACGCGGTTGCCGTCGTTTGAAGCATTTCAGGCGCTTCAACAATAGCATCGACAAGGATGCCGGGCACGCGCACATCGTGAGGCTTGAGCGTGCCGGCCTCGGCGACACGGCGCACCTGCGCGATCACCCGCCCGCCGCAATTGTGAGCCGCAAGCGCCAGCTCCATGGCTCCCAAATAGGCGCCCTCTTGCTCGAAGGTGAGATTGCCGCGCTCATCGGCTGTCGTGGCACGGATGATTGCGACATCAGGCTTAATCGCAGGAAAGTAGAGCCATTCCTCACCCTCAAAGTCGATCTTCTTGACGATGGGCTTTTGGCGTGCCGCATCGTTCATCGCACAGCCGTCCTGGTCAGGATCGACGAACGTATCGAGACCCACCTTGGTCATCACACCGGGACGAAGGCCAGCCGCTTCGCGCAGGGCATCGAAAACGATACCGCTCGGGACATTGTAGGCGGCAACCCGATTGTCGAGAAGCATTTGCCAGATCAGCGGCGGTTCGGACGACGACGGACCGGAGGGATAGGACCCGCCGATGATCGTCGAGATGAGGCCCTCCTGCGCCATATGATCGACGCCCTTGGTTCCGAACATGTCGCCGGCTGCAATCGGATGGACAGTTGTCAGGCCACGAGGCGCACCTGTTTCACGGAAACGCTGGCCGATCGCCTCAAGCACGGCGTCGGGGCAGCAAAGACCGCTCGACGAGTTGACCGCAACGACCTCGCCGTTGCCGATCAACCTCGCCGCTTCCGCCGCCGTCATGCGCTTTGCCATGGTGCGTCTCACTCCCTTCAGGCACTAAGGCCGTTGTCCACTCCTAAGCGATCCAAGGATCGCGCTTGCCGAGTTCGATGTGGACGGACTTGATTTGGGTGTATTCCTCGACCCCGTAGATCCCGGTCTCGCGGCCCCAGCCGGATTGTTTGAAGCCGCCGATAGGCAATTCCGGTCCGCCGGTAATCGTGCAGTTGACCCACACCCGACCGGCCTGAACGCGCCTGGACGTCTGGATCGCCTTGTCAATGTCCTTTGTCCAAATGCTGGCTGCCAGGCCATAGTTTGTGTCATTGGCGATTGCGATTGCCTCGTCCGGCGTCGCGAATGGGAAGACACTGAGCACCGGACCGAAAATCTCTTCTCGGGCGATCGTCATGTCACGGGTGACGCCGGCAAAGAGCGTCGGCGCGATGAACCGGCCCTTTCCTCGATCGATGGACGCGCCGCCGGTCACGAGCGTCGCGCCGGCCGCCTGACCGGCGGCGATGTAGTCGAGAATGGTGGCGTTCTGCGCGTCCGTGGTGATGGCGCCGACTTGCGTCGCAGGGTCGAGCGGATCGCCGACCCTGACCTTGGCCAGCTTCTCGGACAATCGTGCGGTGAAATCGTCGGCAATCGACGCCTCGACGACGAGTCGGCTGCCGGACACGCAGCATTGGCCGGTGTTGAAAGCCAGGCCGAACGCGACGCCGTCGGCGGCATCGTCTAGGTCGGCGTCTGCGAACACGATCTGCGGATTCTTGCCGCCGAGTTCCAGACCGAGCTTCTTGAAGTTGCCGGACGCCGCCTGGATCGCGCTCCGCCCCACGCGGCTCGACCCGGTGAACGACACCATGTCGATGTCCGCATGCTCGGTCATTGCTTGGCCAACTTCTGCGCCCAGGCCGGGCACGACATTGTAGACACCGGCCGGCAGACCGGCGTCGGCCAGGATATCCGCCATGATCAGGGACGTGGCCGACGTGAACTCGCTCGGCTTCGCAACAATCGTGCAACCGGCCGCCAGAACGAACGGCACCCGTTCCGACAAGATAAAGAACGGGAAATTCCACGGCGTGATGAGCCCAACGACCCCGATCGGTTCGCGGGTGACCAGACCCAACATCTTATCGCCGAGATTGTTGAACGTATCGCCGTGGAGCATCCGCGCCGCGCCGGCCGCGTAGTCGTAGATGCCGGCGGCGCCCTCGACCTCGCCGCGCGACTGCGCAATCGGCTTGCCGTTCTCAAGCGTCTCCCAATAGGCCAACTCATCGACCCTGGCGCGAATGCCTGCGGCCGCCTTCGACAATACAGCGGCGCGTTCAGCACCTGAAAGACCCGACCAGCGCCGGTCTTCGAACGCCGCCCGCGCGGCCGTGACAGCGCGGTCCAGATCGGCCGCAGTGCACAGCGGAATGCGTGTTACCGGCACCTCGTGGGCGGGACTTTCACGCTCCATGATCTTACGATCACCGGCATCGAGCCACGCGCCTTCGACAAAGAAACCGAACGAGCGCGGCTCGGACGGTAGAGATAGAATCGGCGCTTTCTCGTCCATTGGCGCGGGCCTCCCTGGTCTCAAATTTTGGTTGCGCTGGATTATAAGTAACTAATTGGTTATTTCAAGCAGCACGGTTGATAACCTGATCCCACCGGCCCGATCGCGAGCACGTCCACTGCGCCTTGATCTCTTTGCGCGAACCGCATCACTCGCCTTCGCGCGATAGGTTGCCTTCAAACACGGCCGGCGGCAACGGCGAACGGCCACGGATCAGATCGGCACCCTTCTCACCGATCATGATGGTCGGCGCATTGGTGTTGGATGACGGGATCTGAGGCATCGCCGAGGCATCGCAAACATAGAGCCCCTCCAGACCGCGCACTTTCAGATCCAGATCGACGACGGCCAAGTCATCGACGCCCATCTTGCAGGTGCCGACGGGATGATGATCCGTCTTTGCGGTCTTACAGGCATAGGCGAACAGGTCATTGTCGCTGAACGCATCCGGGCCAGGCAAAATCTCGCGTTTGATGAAGGCTTCAAGCGCCGGCTGGCGCATAATGGTGCGTGCGAGCTTCAACCCCTCGAAAGCCAAGGCCCGATCATCCGGCTCCGCCCAATAGTTCGGATCGATCAGCGGAGCAACCGATGGATCTGCGCTGGACAAACGCACGGAACCGCGCGATTTCGGCCGCAGATAGGCCGAATTGAGCGTCACACCCGGATTGTCGAGCTTGATGACACCAGCCTCGATGCCGGATCCCAGACCCAAATGGAATTGGACGTCCGGCGAGCGTGCCGCCGGATCGGCATACCAGAACCCGCCCGTCTCAAAGAGACTGGACGCGGCGGGTCCGGTGCCAAGCAAAAGGTATTGTATGCCGGCCGACAGCGTGCGGTGAAGCTTGGCATAGGCGTCATAGGAATGATCACCGGTGCATTCGCTGATCGTGAACAAATTGACGTGATCCTGCAGGTTGCCGCCGACCCCAGGTAGGTCATGCACGACGTCAACACCAACGTCGCGCAGATGATCGGCCGGACCGATACCGGACTGCATCAAGAGCTTCGGCGAACCGATTGCCCCGCAAGCGGAAATCACCGCGCGTTCAGCGACAATTCTCTTCGCATCTCCGCCGTCGCACCCGAAGATCTCTACGCCGGTGGCCCGCTGGTTCTCGACAAGAATGCGCGTGGTGCTGACACCCGTGCGGATGGTCAAATTGGGTCGTTGCCTTTCAACCGGTTTCAGATAGGCCACCGATGCCGAAGACCGCCGGGCACCACGCTGGGTGAGTTGGTAGTAGCCGACGCCTTCCTGGGTGCGGCCGTTGAAGTCCGGGTTGAAGGGCAACCCGGCCTGTTGCGCGGCACGGAAAAACGCTTCGCAGATCGGCAGTGGCGCAATCGGGTTCGACACGCCGAGCGGCCCGCCGCTTCCATGATAATCGTTGGCGAAGCGCTGATTATCCTCAGCGCGCGTGAAGTATGGGAGGACTTCACGATAGCCCCAGCCGGCGCAGTCGTGGTCGCGCGCCCAAGCGTCATAGTCGGCTGCATTGCCGCGCGTGTAGATCTGCGCGTTGATCGACGAACCGCCGCCCAGCACCTTCGCCTGGGTGTACCAGAAGACACGGTCGCCCACATGCCGCTGCGGCACGGTCGACCAGCCCCAGGAATTGATGCCCTTCGTCATCTTGGCGAAACCGGCCGGGATATGGACAAGCGGGTGCCAATCGCGCCCACCGGCCTCCAGAAGCAGGACCGTTACGTCTGGATCCTCCGACAGCCGGTTCGCGAGCACGCAGCCAGCCGAGCCGCCACCGATGATGATGTAATCAGGCAAGATGAGTTACCATGTCATTGAAATGGCACGCGCTTGCCGGCGTCGGAGCTTTGTCGCGCGGCCTCGATCACAGCGATAACATCGCGTGCAGAGCGTGGGTCGACCGGGACCGGTTCGTCGCTCTCGATCGCGTTCCGCATCTGACGATAGAAGGTTAGCCATGATCCGCGCTCGGCACGAACGATTTGTTGATCGCCATTGTCATCTGTGAACGTGCCCCATTGCGCTTCCGGCTCGACTCCAAAGTCGGCGGTGTCCGGCGCCTCACCGGCCCGCAATTGCGCTTCCTGAACGTCGAGACCGGACTTCACGAACGAACCCGCATCGCCATCCACGCGATATCGGAGCGCATTGTCGGCGGCGATTGAGCTGACACCCAGGCTGATGCGCAGAGCGCCCTTACCCATCAGGATATCGAAAGCGTCATCGACGACGGCGCCCGGTCGCTGCGCGGCAACATTCGCTTGCAGCCAGTCCGGCATGCCGAACAGTTGTAGCGCCTGATCGATCATATGACTGCCCAGGTCATAGAGAAGCCCGGCGCCCGGACCGTCTTTCTCACGCCACCGGTCTTGGACCTCTGGCCGAAACCGATCCCAGCGCATGGCAAACCGATAAACCGTTCCAAGCCGGGGCTCCGCCAAGAGCTTCTGGATCGTCAGGAAGTCGGAGTCCCATCGGCGATTGTGGTAGACGGAGAGCTTGCGTTTCTCCTTTTCCGCCAACGCTATAAGCGTGTCGGCTTCATCTGCCGCTGGAACAAAGGGTTTTTCGACAACAACGTGCTTTCCCGCCTTTAACGCCGCATTCGCTTGCGCGTAATGAAGGTCGTTTGGCGTCGTGAGCACCGCCAGATCGACATCGTCGCGTAGGATAAGCCCGCCCAGATCGGCGACCGGTTCAGCGTTTGGAAAATCCGCCCTGATATCGGCGACGCGCGATGAGGCGACGGCGCGAATCTCCATCCCTGCCGCCTTTATAAGCGGGGCATGCAGGAACCGTCCCGAAAGACCGAAACCCGCTAGTCCGACACCAATTGTCATTGCTGCCCCGCTGCCTGCGCAACGGTCACAATGGCGCCGCGCTTAGCCCGTGGCAAGCGATCGGAGCAGGTCTTTAGTCAGCAAGCGTGAAACTCAGACGTCGACGGTCACCGCGACCCCGCGCTCGACGGCAAGCTCGACCGCGACCGCGGCCGCCGCCAAGTCTTGCAGCCCCACCCCAGTGCCATCGAAGAGCGTGATTTCGTCGTCCGATGTGCGGCCCGGTTTGGTGCCGTTCACCACGGCGCCGATCTCGGTGATGTCGCCTTCGGAGATCAGCCCGTCGGCAACCGCATGCTGGCACTCGCCGATCGTGATCGACTGGGCGATTTCGTCTGTGAACGCCCGCGCCGCGGCGACCAGCGTCGGATCGACCTCTTTCTTGCCCTTCGTGTCGGTCCCCATACAGGCCAAATGAGTGCCGGGCTTGATCTGATCTTTCATCAGGATCGCGTCAAAGCTTGATGTGATGGTGATGATCACGTCGGCCTCTTCCCCCAGCCGGTCTCGGTCGACGGCTTCGAATGGCAATCCGATCTCCTTGGCGGTCGCCTCCAAGCGCGGCAGCTGCTCGGGATGCAGGTTCCAGCCGATCACGCGCTCGAAATCGCGCTGGTCGGCCGCCGCTCGCATCTGGAAGGTCGACTGATGGCCGGCACCGATCATCCCGAGCACCTTTGAGTCCGGGCGTGACAGGTGTTTGATCGAGATCGCCGACGACGCTGCGGTGCGCACGGCCGTGAGATAATTACCGCCAACCAGCGCCTTCGGTCGCCCCGTGTCTGGATCGAACAGTACGACCGTCGACTGGTGATTGGTCAGGCCCTTGTCCGCATTCCCTGGCCAGTAGCCGCCCGATTTCAGGCCCAGAACGAGCCCCGCCCGATCAAAGCCAGACTTGAAGCCGTAAAGCGCGTCGGCGTGGCCGATGGCCTCGCGGATGACCGGAAAATTGTAGGCGTCGCCCCGGGCCATCGCCCCGAACACCTTTTCAACGGCGTCAAAGGCGGCGGCCCGGTCGACAACCTCTTGGCACGTTTCCTCCGTGACGATCAGCATGATCCGACCGCACTCAGTAGGCTTTGCCGCGCGCCGAGACCGGCCATACCGCCTCGACCTTGCCGTTGCGCACGCCGACATACCAGTCGTGGACATTGCAGGTCGGATCGCAGTGGCCGGGGACGAGCCGCAGCTTGTCGTTGACCTTGAGCGCGCCGTTCGGATCGGAAATCACGCCGTGCTCGTCGGAACACTTGATGTACTCCACATCATCGCGGCCGAAGACGAACGGCAGACCGCTGTCAACGGACTGGGCTTTCAGGCCGGCGTCGCAAATCGCCTTGTCGGCCTTGGCGTGGCTCATGACGGAGGTAAGGAGGAACAGCGCGTTTTCCCATTCGCCCTGATCGATACGATTGCCGTCCTTGTCGAGGATACGGCCATAATCGGCGTCCATGAAGGCGTAGGAGCCGCACTGAAGCTCGTTGTAAACGCCTGAATTGCTTTCGAAATAGTATGATCCAGTGCCGCCGCCGGACACCAGTTCAGGCTCAAGACCTTCTGCCTTCAGCCCCTCGACGGCGTCCTTGACCATGGCGATCGCCACGTCGAGCTTGGCCTCGCGGTCCTCATAGCTGTCCATGTGCTGCATGGCGCCCTGATAGGCCTGGATGCCGGTGAATTTCAGCCCTGGCGCGGCGTCGATGGCCTTGGCAATCGCCACGACATCCTCAGTCGTCGTCACGCCGCAGCGGCCCGCACCGCAGTCGATCTCGACGAAGCATTCCAGCGTCGTTCCGTACTTCTGCGCGGCGGTGGACAGTTCAGAGACATTGTCGATGTCGTCCACACACACGATAATCCGCGCACCGAGCTTTGGAAGCTGCGCCAAGCGGTCGATCTTGGCCGGGTCGCGCACCTGGTTGGAGACCAGGACATCCTTGATGCCGCCGCGCGCGAAGACCTCGGCTTCCGAGACCTTCTGACAGCAAACGCCGACCGAGCCGCCGATCCGTTCCTGGAGCTTTGCGACGTCCACGGACTTGTGCATCTTTCCGTGGACTCTGTGTCGCATACCGTGGGCCTTGGCATAGTCGCCCATCTTCTTGATGTTGCGCTCCAGCGCGTCGAGGTCGAGGATCAGGCAAGGGGTCTGAATGTCGCTCTCGTTCATTCCGACGGCGGCCGGAACGTCGTAGCCGACTTCAAGGCTTTCCGGTTTCGCGTGCACGTTCATGCTCTTTCTCCCGATTAGCCCGTCATCCAGGGCAGTTTGTTCAAATCGACATTGCCGCCGGTGATGATGACACCGACGCGTTTTCCTTCAAACACCTCGCGGTTCTTCAAAATGACCGCAAGCGGCACCGCACAGGAGGGCTCCACCACGATCTTCATGCGTTGCCATGTCAGATACATGGCATCGATGATCTCCTGCTCCGTGGCCGTGAAGATATCGCTGACATGATTGCTCACAAAGTGCCACGTGAGGTCCTTCAGCGGCACTTTCAGGCCATCGGCAACGGTCTGCGGCGCGTCATCGGCGATGATATGGCCCGCCTTGAATGAGCGATAGGCGTCGTCGGCATTTTTCGGCTCGGCGGCGTAAATCTTGGTACTTGGCGCGATATTGGACAGCGTCAAACACGATCCCGAGATCATGCCGCCGCCGCCGATCGGCGCCACCACGGCATCAAGATCGCCGATGTCCTCGACCAATTCCCTGGAGCACGTCGCCTGCCCCGCGATCACCCGTGGATCATTGTAGGGATGGACGAAATCCGCGCCGGTCGCCGCCTGCACTTCTGCGAACACCGCCTCACGCGACGAGGTCGACGGCTCGCACTCGGTGATCTTGCCGCCATAGCCAGCCACCGCGTCTTTCTTGGCCTGAGGTGCCGTTCGCGGCATGACGACGTGACAGGGGATGCCGCGCCGTCCCGCCGCATAGCTGAGCGACAGCGCGTGGTTGCCCGACGAGTGGGTCGCAACGCCAAGCTTGGCCTTTTCATCGTCAAGGCCGAAAACGGCGTTCGATGCCCCCCTCGCCTTGAATGCGCCGGCCTTCTGGAAGTTCTCGCACTTGAAGAACAGTTGAGCGCCGGTGATCGCGTTCATGTAGGTGCTGGTCAGCACCGGCGTCCGGTGAATATACGGCCGGATGCGCTCGTGTGCCGCAACGGCGTCCTCATAGGTCGGAATGATCATTGTCGGTCCTGTCGCTTAGGCGGCGTTCTTTGTGTTCGATGCGGTCGTATTAAGCGAACCCGCCGTCGTGCGATAGTGGTCTTGCGCCGCCGCGACGCCCGAACCGAGCATAATCGGGAAGCCCAGATCGGCCATAACCATTTCGGCCGTCGCGATACCGGAAAGCGCCATGACGTCGGTCATCGAACCCAGGTGCCCGATGCGGAACACTTTGCCGGCGACTTCGCCGAGGCCGACGCCGAACGGCACGCCGTATTTCGTCGCCGCCATGGTGACAACCTCTGTGCCATCGAAGCCGGCGGGCACGACAACCGTGCTGACCGTATCGGAGTAAAGATCCGGCGTTATGGCACACAAGCTCAGCCCCCACGCAGCAACGGCCTTACGCACGCCTTCAGCGATTCGGTGATGACGCGCAAAGACGTCCTCCAGCCCCTCGTCTTCCAACATGCCGATGGCGACCGTCAGACCGCGAATGAGGTTCGCCGGCGGCGTGTAGGGAAAGCCGCCAGTGGCGTTGGTCTTGAGCATGTCTTGGAAGTCGAAGAAACAGCGCGGACATTGGGCGGTGTCCATCGCCGCAATGGCCTTTTGGCTAATGCCGAGGATTGCCAGCCCCGGCGGCAGCATGAACCCCTTTTGCGATCCGGTAATGGCGATGTCGATGCCCCACTCGTCCATGCGGAAGTCCATCGACGCTATCGATGAGACACCGTCGACGAACAACATGGCTGGATGGTCGGCCGAGTCGATCGCCCTGCGAACGGCCGCCACGTCACTTTTCACGCCGGTGGCGGTCTCATTGTGCGTGACAAGCACCGCCTTGATGGCGCGATCCTTGTCGGCGGCAAGCCTCTCGGCAAACAGATCGGCCGGGGCGCCCGTCCCCCACTCGCACTCAAGTATCTCGACATCGAGCTTGTGGCGCTGGCAGAGATCGATCCAGCGATGGGAGAACATGCCATGCCGTGCGGCTAGGACCTTGTCGCCCGGCGACAGGGTGTTCGTGATTGCGGCCTCCCAGCCGCCGGTTCCCGTCGACGGAAAGATCAGCGCTTCGGCCGTTGTCGTCTTCAAGACACGTTTCACAGCAGCGAGCGCCGGCTTGAACATCTCCACGAAGGTTTCGGATCGATGGTCAATCGACGGATTGCTGATGGCCCGGCGCAGTTCCTCCGGGATATTGGTCGGTCCAGGAATGAAAATTGGGTTCTGCGTCGACATGCCCTCGTCTCCCGCTTTCTCGCTCGGTTTGTTCAATTGCCGGCAATTTAAGGTGCGGCGAACCCGAAAGCAATTTTTCTGAAAAATTTTTTCATTTTCTAGCAACAACGCTTAATATACTGAAATGTAATAATTTTCTATTTTTTCATATATCGGAATAGTTTTTCACGAATTTGACAAGCACCTGATCTGCCTTAGGATGACTCTCACCAAAGGGAGGCTTGAGATGCCCCAAACCGGACGCTCGCGCGGCAGGCCCCGCGCGTTCAACGACCAAGGCGAACGCGCGGTCATCCAGTCTCTGGATCGCGCAATGACGGTATTGCGTACAGTCGCCGCCGGTGACGGCATGTCGCTAACCGAGGTTGCGGAGGCTTCGGATCAGCCCGCCTCAACCGTCTATCGGATCCTCATTACGTTGCAAAAACACGCCATCGTCGCATTCGACGAAGCCGATCAGACCTGGCATGTTGGGCTTGGCGCCTTTCGGATCGGCAGCGCCTTCCTCGGCCGGACCAGCATCGTCGAGCAAAGCCGCACGGCCATGCAATCGATCATGTCTGCCACGGGCGAAACCGCGAACCTGGCCATTGCCGACCGCAACGAAGTGGTCTTCGTCAGCCAGGTCGAGAGCCAGGAGCCCATTCGGGCCTTCTTTCGGCCGGGTACGCGCGGCCCGATCCACGCATCGGGCATCGGCAAGGCCCTCCTCGCCTATCTTCCGGCGGCGACAATCGACGCCATCGCAGGCAATGCCCCTTTGACGCGCTTCACCGACAAGACAATCACCGGCCATGACGAACTCGTTGCCGAGTTGAACACCATCCGGCGGCGCGGATGGGCTGTGGACGACGAAGAGCGCACCGACGGCATGCGGTGCATCGCGGCGCCGATCTTCAATGCGTTCGGCGAAGCGATCGCCGGTATTTCGGTCTCCGGACCGTCCGTCCGCCTGTCCGCCGATCATGACGCACGGAATGGCGCGCTTGTTCGCCAAGCGGCAGCCGACGTGACCCGGGCGATTGGAGGAAAATCGCCGACGAGCGTTTCGCCTATGCCGCCCGCTAACGACGCATAGTGCGCAATAAGATGGTGTAGATAGCGACTCGCGATTGCATCGCCGATTGCGTGTGTAAGCGCTTGCATGAAAGCGTTCTTGCACCTAAGGTGCGTCTCACTCAGCAATTGGACATGGATCGTTTGTAGGGTCAGTCCTGACGAACCATGCAGATTCCCGGCTCAAGCCTCGGCACGCATCGCGGAAGTCTTGCGTCGGCATCGGTGTAATCTTACGAAAAGCGGGACATGGCGCGAACCGCCTCAATCGATGAAGGCACTTGTCTATACCGGTCCGGAATCGCTCGATTTCCGCGACGTTGATGATCCCGCTCCTCAGCCGGGCCACGCCATCGTGCGTGTCGAGGCCGCCGGAATCTGCGGATCCGACATGCACGCCTATCTCGGCCACGATCCGCGCCGCCCGGCACCCTTGATTCTGGGACACGAAGCTGCCGGCACAGTCGTTTCCGGCTCCGATGAGGGCGCTCGCGTCGTGATCAATCCCCTGGTGACGTGTGGAACCTGCAAAGCCTGCCGGACGGGACGGGCCAATTTGTGCGCTGACCGCCAGATCATTTCCATGGCGCCGCGTCCAGGCGCCTTTGCCGAGTTCGTCGCCGTTCCGGAAACGAACCTCATCAAGATACCCAACGGCACACCCGTCGACGAAGCCGCCATGATCGAGCCGATCGCCTGCGGTTGGCACGCAGTCCAAATGGGCAAGGACGCGCTCAAGGCGCCCCTAGATCGATCCCGTTGTCTGATCCTGGGCGGTGGGGCCATCGGCGTCGGTGCAGCGCTTGTCCTGACGGCGAACGGCGTCCGCGATATCTTGATTGCCGAGCCAAGCGCTGCGCGGCGTACGGTTTTGGAGGAGGCGGCAGGCTTTCGCGCCTATGATCCATCCCATGCCATCATCGCGGACGCCGCCTGGGCCGACCTTGTCATCGACGCCGTCGGAATCGCGAAAACGCGCGAAGCCGCTTCGGCATCCGTGGCACCCGGCGGCGTGATCGTTCATATCGGCCTTGGCGAGGCCACCTGCGGTCTCGACCTCCGTCGGATGACGCTTCAAGAGGTCACGTTCATCGGCACCTACACCTATACCCCCGACGACTTCCGCGCGACCGCCGATGCGGTGTTCGACGACCTCTTCGGTCCGTTCGACTGGATCGAGACGCGGCCGCTACGCGACGGCGGCGGTGCCTTTCGCGACCTGCATGCGGGACAGGTCTCGGCGCCCAAGATCGTGCTTCATCCCTAGCTCTTGACGATTGGCGGCGCGCTGCAACCGGTTGCAAGCGCGTGTCCCCTCGCCTAGCTTGACGTGTGCTGGAATCAGCGGAGCAATCATGGCCGTCACGTTGAAGGACGTCGCCGAACGGGCCGGCGTCTCGCGATCCGCGGTGTCGCGAACCTACACCGACGGCGCCAGTGTTTCGGATAAGACCCGAAAGAAGGTCGAGCGCGCCGCCAAGGCGCTGGGGTATAGCCCCAGTCTGATCGCGCGCAGCCTAGCCACCAATCGCACCAAGCTGATCGGGCTGGTCGCCGACAATTTCGGCAATCCGGTGTTTTTGGAGGTCTTCGACCGGTTCACCGATGAACTGCAAAAACGCGGCCTGCGTCCGCTTCTGGTCAATCTGAAATCGGAAACGGACCCGGAATCATCGGCCGGCCTCTTGCGTCAGTACAATGTCGACGGGGTCATTCTCGCCTCCTCGACACTGCCGACGGATTTTGCCGCCGCGTTTCGCGATACCGGCATTCCGGTCATCCACGCCTTCGGCCGGCACGATACGCCTGCACACGTTGTCGGTATCGACAACGAGCGCTGCGGCGAAATGGCCGCACAGACGCTGATCGACCGTGGTTATGAGGCGATCGCGCTCCTTGCCGGACCGAAGACAGCGACATCTGCGCAAGATCGCGCGACCGGGTTCGAGCGGCGCATGAACGCGGCCGGCCGCGCCATCGTCGCGACCCATTACGCCTCGCGCTACGCCTATTCCGCCGGCCGCGACGCGATGGCTGAGCTTCTGCAGATGGCCCGGCCCGATGCCGTTTTCTGCGGCGACGATCTCATTGCGATCGGAGGCATGGACACAGCTCGCGCGCAGGGTCTCGCAATCCCCGACGACATCGGCATTCTCGGCTTCAACGACATGAGCATGGCCGGCTGGTCGGCGCTCGATCTGACGACCATTCGCCAACCGATCGGCGACATCATTCTAAGCGCCGTCGATTTGGTCGTCTCCATGATCGAGACGCCGGATCAGACCGCGAAGATTCAACTCTTCCCGTGCAGTGTTGTCGAGCGCGGGACGCTGCGTCCCCTGCCCGCTTGAGGCTCAAACGCGTGAAGGCGGCCGCGCGTCGACCCAAGCACCGTCCTTGCCGGCGGACTCGACGGCGGCCTTGATCGCCGCCATCGACCGAAGACCATCGACCGCCGTTGGGAACTGCGTTGCGACCGGATCGGGGTCGCGGCCGTCGCGCGCGGCCGCAATCACTTCGGCCAAGTCGGCATAGATGTTGGCGAACGCCAGTGGCATGCCCTCGGCATGGCCGATCGTGACGCGTGACGCTCGGTCGGCTTCCGGCGAGAGGCCCGGCGCGCCGCGTTCAATAACTTCGGTTCGGCCGCCCGTCGGCGTCCAATAGAGCTGGTTCGGCCATTCCTGCGCCCAGCGCAGACCACCCTTCTCGCCGAACACCTGAAGCGTCAGCCCGTGCATCCGACCGACCGCAACGGCGCTCGTCCAAAGCCGCACGACCGCCCCGCTGTCCATGCGCAGATTGACCATGGCGTCGTCTTCAAGCGTCCGGCTCTCGATTGTGGAGATAAAGTCCGCCGAAAGCCGTTCGACCTCCTGTCCACACACATAGCTCGCCATGTGGAGCGCATGACTGCCGCAATCGGCGAACTGTGCCGAGATCCCGATCTGCGTCGGATCGTAGCGCCAGCGAATGCGCGGATTGTCGGCATCCGCCGCATCGGCATGGAAGCCGTGCGCGAATTCGGCCTTGACCAGGCGGACCTTTCCAAGATCGCCGCGCGCCACCATCGCCCGCATGTGACGGACGAGCGCGTAGCCGGTATAGCCGAAATTGACCGCGCAGATACGTCCGGTGCGCTTAACGACAGCGACGATCTCCTCCGCCTCCTCGACCGTCATTGTCATGGGCTTTTCGCACAGCACATGGAAGCCGGCTTCGAGAAACGCCTTGGTGATCTCGAAATGGGTGGCATTCGGCGTGGCAACGGTCACGAGATCGACCCGATCGTCTCGCCCGGCCTCGCCGGCCAGCATCTCCTGCCAGTTTCCATAGGCCCGGTCGGCAGCGATCCCCAGCGACTGCGCGAAAGTGCGTCCTTTATCCGGATCGATATCGAGCGCGCCGGCCGCCATCGTAAACAAGCTGTCGAGACCCGCGGCCAGGCGATGCGCCGGCCCGATCTGGCTGCCGGCACCGCCGCCGATCATGCCCCACTTCAGTCTGGCCATAGACGATCCTAGCTAAAGCCTATGGACGTGAGATAGTCCCGGTTGGCGCGGGCATCGTCGACAGGCGAGACGGCGCTGGTCGGGTCGCAGTCCTGCTCGACCGTGCACCAGCCGTCATACTCGCTTTGAAGCAGCAAGTCGCGAACGGCCGGTAGATCGGCCTCGCCATCGCCGAGATTGCAGAAGATGCCGTTCCCGCATGCCTCATAGAAATCGGTGCGGTCGGCAATCGTCCGCGCTTTCACCGCGGGATCGATATCCTTGAAGTGGACATAGGTGATGCGTTGCATGTGTCGTTTCATGAAGACAACCGGATCGAAACCGGCATAGTGCGCATGACCGGTGTCCAGACAGATGCAAAGTGTGTCGGCGGGAATCTCATCCAAAAGCCGCTCGGTTTCATCCTCGAAGTCGCAAAACCCGCCCGCATGGGGGTGAATCTCGGCGATCAGTCCGTGGTCGGCGCCGATCTTGGCAACGGTTCGAATGCGGTCGACGAAGCCGGCCCACTCGGCCGCGTCCATCTGCTCCGCCTCGATCGGACGCCCGGCGGTCGGCGCGCGACGCGGCGAGATCGAGTCGATCAGAACGAAGTGGCGGGCGCCATGGGCCGCAAGCGCGGCCGCGGTGCGCTTGGCGCCGTCAAGCACATCGTCCCACTGGCCGGGGTCGTGGAAGGCGCGAAAGACAACGCCACCGATCAGCTTCAGCTCACGCTGTGCCAATGCGTCGCCGAGCACTGACGGGTCCTCCGGCATAAAGCCGACCGGCCCCAGCTCGATGCCGCCATAGCCTGCGGCCCGACACTCGTCCAGTACCGTCTGCCATGGCGGATTTCGGGCGTCATCCGCGAATTCAACACCCCATGAACAAGGCGCATTGCCAATCTGGATTGCCACGACGACACCCCTTCGCAATAGTTGTTGCCGCGCACCGGCCAAGTCGCATGTGACTACATATTTTTGCAACCGGTTGCAAAGCAAATTCGCCGGCTCTACGGTGATTTCAACACGAGGCAAGCGCGCCGCCAAGACGGTGCGGGAGGACACCCATCATGAGCGACACTTCGGCAACCATCCGCCTGACCACAGCGCAAGCCTTGGTCCGCCATCTCGCGGCTCAGTTCATTGAATTCGACGGCGAACGCGTGCGCCTTTGCGCCGGCGGTTTCGCGATTTTTGGCCATGGCAATGTCACCTGCCTTGGCGAGGCGCTTTACGAGCATCGCGACGCCCTGCCCCTGTGGCGCGGCCAAAACGAGCAGTCGATGGCGCTGGCGGCAATCGGCTACGCGAAGCAGAAGTTGCGCCGCCGGTTCATGTTCGCCACCTCCTCGATCGGTCCCGGCGCGGCCAACATGGTGACGGCGGCGGGCGTGGCTCACTCCAACCGCCTGCCCGTATTGCTGATGTCCGGCGACACCTATGTCACGCGCCTCCCCGACCCCGTCCTCCAGCAAGTCGAGCATTTCGGCGACCCGACGATCACCGTGAATGACGCCTTCCGGCCCGTCACGCGCTATTGGGACCGCATCAGCCATCCGGCACAGCTCATCCAGTCGCTGCCGGCCGCGATCAACACGCTGATGGACCCGGCCGACTGCGGTCCGGCCTTCTTGAGCCTGCCGCAAGACGTGCAGGGCTATGCCTACGATTTTCCAGCCGTGTTCTTCGAGGAACGTATCCACCGCATCCGTCGGCAAATGCCGGACGCACACGAGATCGCGGCGGCTGCCGAGATCGTGAAATCGGCCAAACGACCGGTGATCATTGCCGGTGGTGGCGTCCAGTATTCAGGCGCCACCGCAGAATTGACGGCCTTCGCCGAGGCCCACCGCATTCCGGTCGTCGAGACGATTGCCGGCCGCGCCAATTTCCTGGCCGAGCACCCCCTCAACTGTGGCGCTGTCGGCGTGACCGGTACGAATTCGGCGAATGCGATTTGCGAAGATGCCGACGTCATTCTGGCAGTCGGCACTCGCTTGCAAGACTTCACGACGGGATCGTGGACGGCGTTCGACAAGGCCGCCCGGTTCGTCGCGATCAATGTCGGCCGGGTCGATGCGTCGAAGCATCTGGCGCAACCGGTCGTCGGCGACGCCAAGCTGGCGATTGAAAGCCTGACGGTTGCAATGAGCGGCTATAAGGCGCCCGACGACTGGGCCAGCCTCGCCGGCGAGCGCCGCGCCGCCTGGAACACCTATGTCGACGGCAATATCAGCCCCGTCACCAAGGAGGGCAGCAACCGCCCGATGTCCTACGCCCAGGTCGTCGGCGCGGTGAACCGTCTGTGCGATGCCGAGGATCGTGTCGTGTCGGCGGCCGGCGGTCTGCCCGCCGAGATCGCCGCCAACTGGCGCACCCGGTCGCTCGCGTCCGTGGACGTCGAATTCGGTTTCTCTTGCATGGGTTACGAGATCGCTGGCGGCTGGGGCGCCCGCATGGGCCAGGCTGAAACCGCGCCCAACAAGGACACCATCATCCTCGTCGGCGATGGCTCGTATCTGATCATGAACTCCGACATCTATTCGTCGGTCTTGAGCGGCCATAAGCTGATCATCGTCGTTTGCGACAATGGCGGCTTCGCGGTCATCAACAAGTTGCAGAACAACACGGGCAATGTCTCGTACAACAACCTGTTCGAGGACTGTAACATCGCCACCGAGCCGTTCCCGGTCGACTTCGCCGCCCACGCCAGGGCGATGGGTGCCGAGAGCGAAGCCGTTGGCTCAATCGCCGAATTGGAAGAAGCGTTCGCGCGCGCCAAGGCCGCCGACAAGACCTATGTGATCGCGCTTCAGGTCGATGCCTACGAGGGCTGGACCGATGAGGGTCACACCTGGTGGGAGTGCGGCACACCGGAAGTCTCCAACAGTGAAGCGGTCCGCAAGGCCCACGCCGATTGGGAAGACGGCCGAAAGCGGCAGCGGGCCGGCGTTTGATGGACCTTGAACGGCTCCGAAGGAACCGGTTTCTGCTGGTCGGGCGCGCCGGGCTCGACCTCTACGCCGATCCACCCGGCACGAAGACGGAGCACGCGGCGCAGTTCACGGCGGCGTTGGGCGGATCTGCCGCCAACACCGCCGCCGCCATTAACCGGCTTGGCGGCGAGGCGACGCTGGTGACGACGGTGTCGGATGATGCCGTCGGCCGCTACACGCTCAACGCGCTTGAAAGCTATGATATCGACACGCGCCATATCCGAAGCGTCGGAGGCGAAGTCCGCAATACGCTGGCAGTCGTCGAGACGACGATTGAAGATCATCAGTCCGTCATCTATCGCAACGGCGCCGCCGATTTCGAGATAACCCGCGACGACATTCGGGCGATCGATTTTGAGGCCTATGGCGGTGTCATCGTCACCGGAACGGCACTTGCCGCCGAACCCTCCCGGTCGGCGACGTTCCAAGCGCTCGCCAAGGCCCACGCCGCCAACGTGCCAGCCATCATCGATGTCGATTATCGGCCCTACTCCTGGCCATCGCCGGAGGAAGCCTCCAAGGTATGCACCGATGCCGCGCGGCAATGCGATATCGTCGTCGGCAATGACGATGAATTCGCCGTCATGGCCGGTGAAGGCGCACACGGCGAAACGCTCGCCGAAACCCGTTTCAACGGTGCCGTCTCAATCGCCATCTACAAAATGGGTGAACGCGGCTCGCGCACTTACGCCGCCGATCGGATGTTTGAAACCGGCATCTTCCCGGTTACCGCACTGAAACCGACCGGCGCGGGCGACTCCTTTCTAGGTGCCTTTATCGCCTCACTCGCCGCCGGTCACGGTCTCGAGTCTGCCGTCATGCGCGGCTCGGCCGCGGCCGCAATCGTCGTCACACGGGTCGGCTGCGCACCCGCCATGCCGACAGCCGACGAACTTGACGCCTTCATCGAGACTCATCCGGGACCGACACGCACCTGACAGGGACCCTGGCCATGCACATTCCACCCTTTGAAAACCGCAACCACGCGCTGATCGACATCGACGACCACCGCGTGCCGCTCAACTACTTCAACATCGTCAAGCTGACCGGCAACGAGGCCTTCGACTATTTCGTGCCAGGCTATGAGACCTGCGTTGTTCCGGCGACCGGCACCATCGACGTCGATGTCGAAGGCGAGGCTTTCAACGACATCGGCGAGCGCCGCGAGGACGTCTGGGACGGCGAGCCCGAAGGAGTCTACGTGCCGTGCGGCGCCAAGACCCGCATCACCTGCAAATCGGGCGCCGCGGAGGTGTTTGTCGCCGGCGCGCGCTATTCGCGTCCACTCACGCCGTTCGCCGTGCGTGCCGATGAGATCGATCTGGTCCAATATGGCTCCGACGACACCAAGACGCACCGTAAGATCAAACACATTCTGGGGACGAAGTATCACGATCAGGTCGGACGGCTACTGGTGTCCGAACTATTCACGGTCGGCCAGGGCGGCTGGTCGGGTTTTCCGCCGCACAAGCATGATACCGACCGCCTACCCGACGAGTCCCGCCATGACGAGACCTATAATTTCCGCTTTCGGCCCAACAAGGGTTTCGGCCTCCAATTGGTGCAGCGGGAGGACGGCAAGGTCGGTGAGGCCTACCACATTGTCGACGGCTCGACCGTGATCCTTGAGAAGGGCTACCATCCCTGCGTCGTCGCGCCGGGCTATGAGATGTACTACTTCACCATTCTCGGCGGCCTGTCCCAACGCTCGCTTGTCCAATATTTCCAGCCCGACCATGCCTGGCAGATCGAAACGATCCCCGGCATCAAGGACATGATCGCCAAGTTCAAATGACCGCTGCCACACTCACCGATGTGCTGGAACCGGCCATGCGGGACGGCTATGCCGTCGCCGGCCTTGTTGTGCTTGGCTGGGAGGATGCGGTGGCCTTTGTCGAGGCGGCCGAGGAGACCGGCGCGGCAATCATCCTACAGGCCGGTCCTGCCTGTCGGCGCCACACACCGATCCCGGTTCTGGGAAAAATGCTTCGCCATCTGGCCGATCAAGCATCCGTGCCGGTCGTGTGCCATGTCGACCATGCACATTCACCGGAGGAGTGTTTCGCGGGCATTGACGCCGGCTTCACGTCCGTCATGTTCGACGGCTCCAAGCGTCCGGTGTCTGAGAACATCGATATCACGGCGCGGATCGTTTCAGACGCCCACGAGTTCGGTATCTCGGTGGAAGGCGAAATCGGCTTCGTTGGCTATGCCGAAGGTGCCGCATCGGCAATGACGTCGCCCGCAGATGCCGCCCGCTTCGACGCTGAAAGCGGAGCCGATGCCATCGCTGTCTCGGTCGGCAATGTCCACCTTCAAACCGAGCAAAGCGACGGCGTCGATCTCGACGCGCTGCGTGCGATTGAGGCGGTGACCTCAAAACCGCTCGTGCTGCATGGCGGCAGCGGCGTGCCGGACGAGATGCGTCGCGTGCTCGCACGCACGACCCGCATCTGTAAGGTGAACATCGGCACCGAACTGCGCATGGCGTTCGGCAGCGCGCTCAGAACATCAATTGCGGACAATGCCGACGGGTTCGACCGCATCGAACTGCTCAAACCGGTCATTCCCGAGATGCGCGCGGCAGCAACCCACGTCATCAGGCAGCTTCGCGACCTTTAGGTTACGAATCCGTCAGCTTTCGGACGGGGACCACAGTGCATGCGGCGCCGAAATGCGCTATGAGGCGCCAAAATCGATGTGAGCACCATGCGCGACGAGCAACGAAACACCACCGGTAGAGCAGTCTCCGTCGCCCCGATGATGGAGTGGACGGATCGGCATTGTCGGGCCTTCCACCGGATTGTTGCGCCGTCCGCCCTACTCTACACGGAAATGGTCGCGGCGGATGCCGTCATCCATGGCGATCGCGAACGGCTGATCGGGTTTGGGGACACGGAACACCCCGTCGCGCTTCAGCTTGGCGGCAGCGATCCAGCGAAAATGGCCGAGGCCGCCCACATCGGCGCCGAATGGGGCTATGACGAGATCAACATGAATGTCGGTTGCCCCTCCGACCGGGTACAGACAGGCCGTTTCGGCGCCTGCCTGATGGCCGAACCCGCCCTCGTCGCCGACTGCGTCGCGGCCATGAAGGCAAAGGTCGGGATTCCCGTAACAGTCAAATGCCGGATCGGTGTCGACGACCAGGACCCGGAAGACGCGCTCTTCGCGTTCGCCGAACACGTCGTCTCCGCAGGCGCGGATGGCCTCGCCGTCCACGCCCGCAAGGCATGGCTGAAGGGTCTCAGCCCGAAGGAGAACCGAACGGTTCCTCCGCTCGACTACGACCTTGTCTATCGCCTGAAAGCGGCCCATCCAGCGCTGCCGGTTACCGTCAACGGTGGCATTGAAACGGTCGACGATGCCCTTCGTCATCTCACGATCATGGATTCGGTGATGATCGGCCGCGCGGCCTATCACACGCCTTGGATGCTGCGCAAACTGGAGGTGGCCCTTCACACGGCATCGCCAGGCGGCACACGGCTCGATGTGCTAGCAGCCTACCGGCCCTACATGGCGCAACAACTGGCCAGCGGCACACGGCTCAACGCCATGACCCGGCATCTGCTTGGGCTCTTTTCGGGAATGCGCGGCGCACGCCATTGGCGTCGCATCTTGACGACAGAGTCGGTGAAACCGGGCGCCGGGCTCGACGTCGTCGACCGCGCGCTCGAAGCCATTGAGCCCGTCGCCGCGGCTGCCTGATCCACACAAAAAAAGCGGGGCCGAAGCCCCGCAGGTTGTGTCAGAAGTTATTGGAAGCCTGAGTGGATCGCTCAGGTTAGCCGCACCAGCGGGTCCGGCCTTTGAGGTCGGTCCATGTGTTCGTATTCCAGATGTAGGACCGATAACGGCTTGCACACCACTGCGCGTGGGCGACGGTAACGCCAGCGGGCGTCAGGGCGTGCGAAGGAGCAGGGTCTTGAACGACGATGACGCGGCGGCGCGGCTGCACAACGCGCGGCTGCGTGGCGACGGCACCAAAAACGGTTCCAAGGGCAAAGCCAGCGGCGCCGGCGACGAGTTCATCACTCGCGTTGGCCGAAGTCGTCGTGGTGGCCATGGCCGCACCGATCAAGAGTGCGGCGGCTGCGGCGGCGGTTATCGTGGAGGTGGCTTTCGTGGTCGTCGTGGTCATTGTCTCGTCCTCTCTCTGCGGTGTCTGGTCACTTGGTTAACGCTTGGTGAACCGAAGATGGGAGATGGCCCTCGCCGCTGCTGTGATCATGATCACACAACTGTGTTTCTGGATTGGGCCGGCTCTTAGACGCGAGATTTCGACCGCAGGCACCTACGCCAACATAAAAAGCCGGGAGGCAAAGCCCCCCGGAAAGTTGCTTGGCAATGACCAAGAGAGAAATCAGAAGTTCACTCAATTTGGTCGTGGCGAGGCTGTGTCGCCAACGTGACTCTAGAGCCGATCAGAGCGCGGAAATGTGCTCCAGCTCACACACGTTAACGTTGCGTTAGCTCGGAGCCTACGCGACCTTCGCACCCTGCTGCCAGACGCTCGCGATGGTGAGCGCATCGCTCAACACCACAAAGTCCCCACGCGCACCTGGCGCCAGTTGCCCGAACTCCGCGTCACGGCCAAGCACCGTTGCGGGATAGAGCGCGGCCATGCGCAAGGCCTCGTCGACTGAAACGCCGATGACATCCACCATGAAACGGATGGCCGAAATCATGTCGAGGTCGGCGCCCGCAAGGGTTCCGTCGGAAAGGGTCAGGCGGCCATCCCGCCGCTCGATGTCCCGGCTGCCGAGGGTAAAGCGTTTCAGTTCAGTTCCGATTGTCGCCATCGCATCGGTCACGAGGAAAATCGTGCCAGGCTCCTGCTTTGCGCGCAGTGCGATTCCAACCGCCTCCGGCGCGACGTGAAACCCGTCGGCAATCAGTCCGGCATGGAGTCGCCCATCCGACAGGGCACCGCCGACGACGCCCGGCTCGCGATGCCCAAGCGGACTCATGGCGTTGAAGAGATGCGTCACGCATGTTGCACCGGCCTCGGACGCCTCGCGCACCTGCGTGAGAGACGCGTCGGTATGGCCGAGGGAGACCGTTGCGCCCGCGTCGGCGAGCGTCTTGATCTGAGTGGAGGTCACAGATTCCGGCGCGATTGTCGTCAGCAGGCTCGGCAGCCGCCTGGCCGCTGCGACCAGAATCGCTTCATCGTCGTCGTCCATCGCGCGGATCAAGGCGGGATCGTGTGCGCCCTTGCGCACGGCTGCCAAATGCGGCCCCTCCAGGTGCAAGCCGATGCAGCTCTTGACGCCGGCATCGATTGCATCGCCCGCCGCCGCGATCGCCGCTGCGGTCTTTTCCCGCGTATCCGTGATCAGTGTCGGTAGAAGCGCAGTGGTTCCGAAAGGAAGGTGCGCGGCGGCAATTGTGCGGATGGCGTCGACGCTCGGGTCATCATTCAAGAGCACACCGCCGCCACCGTTGACTTGGAGATCGACGAAACCCGGCGCGATCAATGCACCGTCGAGACGTACTCCGTCACAATCGGATGGAACGGATCTTTCGTCGACGATCTCGGACACACGCCCTTCGCGCACCACGAGGGCGCACCCCGCGTGCCGGCGGTAACCATCGAAGATCGTGCAGCCGAGAAAAGCCTGCCCCGCCATCATACGGTTTCCGTCACCTTGTTCAGATTGCGCGGCCGGTCGGGATCGAGACCGCGATCTCGCGCCAGGCGCTCAATGAAAGCGTAGAAGGAAACGATGAGCGCGAGCGGGTCCGTCAAGGGGTGGTTGGTTGCAACGACCTCAAGCGCCCGCGCCTGTGTGTCCGCATGGGCGGCGGCAAAAACCACTGCTCCTTTGTCGACCAGCCTGTCAACGACAGCGCTCACATGGGCAGCAGCCGCGTCATCGGCGGAAAACGCGAGAACCGGATATGCCTCGCCGACGATTGAGACCGGGCCATGAAGCACCTCTGCCGATGAATAGGACTCAGCGTGGATACGGCAGGTTTCCTTGAACTTCAGCGCCGCCTCGTTGGCCATGGCGAAAACCGGACCGCGGCCGAGCACGAACAGCGAGTCCGCACCCGCAAGCACCGCACGAAGTTCGGGCCAATCGATCTGCACGGCCGCGTCGAGGCGTGCCGGCAGGGCGTCGATGGCATTGATGAGATCTTGATCACGCTTCCAGTGCGCAAGCACCGCCAGGCCGGCAACGGCCGACAGAACGAACGATTTCGTCGCCGCGACGCTTTGCTCCGGTCCAGCCAGGATATCGATAACCGTCGTGGAGGCGTCGGCCAGAGGCGATTGCGGTGCGTTGGTGATGGCGATTGCCGGCACACCCTGGCTAGTAGCCGCCACTGCCACACTCACTATGTCGGGGCTCTTGCCGGATTGGGAGATGCCAATGGCGGCACCAGCCTTCAGATTGAGCGGTGCGCCATAGACGGAACAGACCGACGGACCGATCGAGGCAACGGGAAGGCCAAGGGTGAGTTCACACGCATATTTCAGGTAGGTCGCCGCATGATCGGAGGAGCCGCGCGCAGCGGTCACGAGAAAACGCGGTTCGGCCGCGCGCAGCGTATCGGCGGCCGCCATGATCACCCCCCGTCCGCTGTTTAGAAGCCGTTCGGCGCCGGCTGCGATCTCATCGATCTCGCGGCACATATAGCTGGGTTTGGTTGGTTCGGGCATGACGCTCTAGGTTGACGGCACGACCGCCTCGGCCTCGATTTCGATGTCGTAGTCGCCAACAAGATCGGCAATCTCGATCAGCGTGTTCGCTGGCAAGATACCGTCAAAGACGCGGCCATGCACCCGCGATGCCGCCTCCCAGTCAGACGCATCGCACATGTAAATGCGCGTGCGAACCACATCATCTAGCGCGCCGCCAAGCGCCTCAATCGCCGCGGCGATCTTGTCGAGGATATAGACGGTCTGGCTGCGTACATCCCCGGCACCGATAGCACGCCCCGATCCGTGGGTCGCCGTAGTGCCCGAGACCAGGATGCGGTCGCCGACCCGCGTCGCGCGGGAGAACCCGCAAATCCCCTCCCAGACACTACCGGACGAGATCCGCCAACGGCCTGGCTTCATCTCCGCCGGATCATAGACCTTAGGGAGCGTGTCGAGGTGATGGCTGAGATCGCCGGATGCCGTCAGATAGGGTGGCTTGCGATACTCATCGCCACAATCGCCAGGGATTGGCGTCATCTTTGCGAATGCGGCGTCAAGCTCCGCCCGATCCGCTTCAGTCAGCGCAAAGTCAAACAGCGCCAGCGTATCGTCCCGGTGCTGACGCTCGGTGATCCGCGCGCCGACAATGGCGCACGCGACACCCTCCGTCTCAATCACCCAGCGGGTTGCCACATTGGCAATCGAGACATCATGTCGCTTTGCTGTGGTATCGAGCGCGGACAAGAGGCCCTGGAAGGGTTCCCAGCCTCCCGCTGAGTCGATGAAGCGCCGGTATTTCATCTTCGACCAATCGGCGACGGCGTCAGGGTCGCCCTGCCCCAGCCATCGCTCCGACAAGAAGCCACCGCAGAGCGTTCCATAGGCGAGCAGCTTCACACCGCTTTCACGGCACAGCGCCGCCATCTCGCCCGCTGCCCGCCGATCGACCACTGAGAAAGACACTTGGTTGGTCGCAATCTCGTAGCCCTCGTTGAGCAAAAGGTGCAGGTGGTCAGTGTCGAAATTGGTAACACCGATGGCGCCAATCAGGCCCTCCGCCTTCAGCGCCATGAAGGCGTCCATGACGTCGATCCAGCCCGGATGATGGAATGTCCACCAATGGAGCTGCAACAGATCGATCCGGTCCATCGCCAGCCGGTCGAGCCGCTCCTGGACACCGGCACGCACGGCCTGCGGTGTCGATTGGTCCGGCTCCGGACACCACTTGGTGAAAAACCGCGCAGGCGTTTCGCGATCCCGTTCGATCAGCTTCTGGCGCGCGCGGCCGGCAATCAGCTCGGCCGAGCCATAATGATCGGCCATGTCGAATCCATCGAAGCCGGCTTCGGCATAGGCGATCAGTGCATCTGATGCCGCGTCGACGTCGAGCGGCGCGCCGCCTCGTTCAAGATCGGCCACCTGCCAGAGGCCGGTGAGGACCCGTGGCACGGTAAGGCCGGGCGCGAGTTCGATACGATCGGGGTGTTTGGCCATGGAAAGAGGCCGGCCCGGTTGCGCCGGGCCGGCCGATGGCGTCAGTTGCCGAGCGAGCCGATAAAGCCGTCGACATCCTCGATGGTGAAGTATTGGGACTCGGCCGTTCCGGCATCGGTGAACGTCCACGCGACGGCCGGCGCGGAAACGTCGCCGTTGGCATCGAATTTCACCGCACCCGTCGCGCCCGTATAGGAAAGCGCCTTGCCTTCAGCCAATGCGTCCTTTGCGGCCTTCAGCCCATCCGCATTCGGGAAGAAGGTCATGCCACTCGGATCGGTGATCTTTCCGACCTGCGCGGCGATCTGATCGCCTGTCAGCTCGGGGGCTGCTTCCATCGCAAGCAGCGAGATCATGACCGCATCGAAGACGTTCGGCAGGCCCGGACCGTTCGGCTCTGCGTTGAACTTCGCCTTGTAGAGGTCGACGAAGGAAGCGGCGGAGTCCGTGCGCGGCGGAGCGGAATCATGACCGACCGCCTCGCCCAGATATTGCAGGCCAACAGCATCGCGGAACTCATCCGACTTCAGCGAGTTGGCAACGACCATTTTTTGCGTCCCGCCGAGCGACACCCATTCCCGCAACACCGCCGAACCTTCAGTCGGATAAAGCGCGACATAGAGCGCCTCGGGCTGCGATTTCAGCGCCTCGGTGACTTCGGCCCGGTACGATGGCTGACCGTCGTTGATCGCGACATTCGCCGTCACCGTCACGCCGAGCTTCTCGATATCGGCGGCGACCAGCTTACCAATATCCTGGCCCCAGTCGTCGTTCTTGTAGAAGATCGCGACGCTCTTATAGCCCTTGTCGCGGATCAGCATGGCCGCGACGGCCGCCTGGTTGCGGGTGGTCGCGAAGGTGCGGAACCACAGCCCATTCGTCTTGCCTTCCTCCGCGACGGCGGTGAATGCGGTCGAAGATGAGCAGCAGGACATCTGCATCACGTTCGACGGCACGGTGACCGAGGTCAGGATCGGCATGGAGACACCGGAGGAGACGGCGCCCAAGAGAAGCGGCACTTTCTCCAGGTCGACCAGCGCCTTGGCCGCGTCGACGCCGACCTTGGGATCGACCTGCGTGTCGCGCAGGATCATATCGACCTTGCAGCCCTTCACGCCGCCCGCCTCATTGAAGATATCGACGGCGAACTGCGCGGTCTCGGCGATCGGACGCCCCCAGTCGACGGACGTCGGCAGCACGGCGCCGACCTTTTGCGTGCAGTCCTGCGCCTGCGCCGGCTCGCCGGCCAGCAGCAGCCCCGCTGCGGCAAAAGCCGGCAGGGCGAGCAGTTTGAAGTTCTTCATGACGTTCCCCTTTTCACTGTTGGGTTTGGTGTTTTGTCTCTGAAAGGTTCGACTGGGCCTCATTAGGTGCCACAGCCGTCGATACCGTCAACTCCTCCGGCAAAAGTCCCTTCGGTCGTGCCAAGAGCGTGAGCACGATCACCAGGCCGATCAAGATGTACTGGATCGTGCCGGTATAAAGCTGCCAGTCAACCGGGGCGTAGCGGGTCAGTGCCCAGCCGCTCGCAACCCAGCCACCCCAGACGATGAGCGTACCCAGGATCGCACCCTTGTTGTTGCCCGCGCCGCCAACGATCAGCATCGCCCAGATCTGAAAGGTGAGGATCGGCAAAATGTCCTGCGGGCTAACAAACGCGTAGAACGTCGCGTAAAGCCCACCGGCAAGACCCATGATCATGGCACCGAGGATGAATGACTGGAGCCGGATGCGCGCAGGGGATTTTCCAAGCGCCCGCGCCGCAACCTCGTCTTCGCGAATGGCGCGCAGAAGGCGTCCAAAGGGTGAGCGCACCGTGCGCTCCAATGCCCAATAGACCGCTGCCAGACACGCTACCACCAACGCCAGGAACAAGAGGCTGTACACAAACGGGTTGCCGACGGCCGCTTCTAGCGGCCGTTCAAAGCCTCGCACGCCCTTAGCGCCGCCGGTGAGAAACTCGGCGTTCCGCGCGACGCTCTCCACCGCGACAGCGACCCCGAATGTCGCGATCGCCAGATAATCGTGCCGCAGTTTCGTGGTCGCCAGCCCGACGATGAGCGCAAGAAGGCCGGCGAGCACCACGCCGCCGGCCATCGCCAGGGGAAAAGGCCAGCCAAAACCGCCGAATTCGCCGGCCCGGTCCGGTCCGCCCAGAATGATCAGACCATAGGCGCCCGCACCGAAGAACGCCGCAACGCCGCCGTTGAATATACCCGTATAGCCCCAGTGCAGATTGAGACCCAGAACCGCGATTGCGAGGATCAAGGCGATGGTCAGAAAAAAGGTGAGATAAGAGATCAACCCGATCATCGCGCCTCGCCGAACAGACCATTGGGCCGCACGTAGAGCGCGATGATGATGAGCAGGAATGGGATCGCCGGCTTGTAGCCGGCCGGTACGATCAACAGTGCCAGGCTCGATGCCAGGCCAACGACGAACCCGCCGATCACGGCGCCCGGCACCGAGCCAAGCCCGCCCAGGATCGCGGCGGCGAAAAGCGACAAGACCAGATCGCGGCCCATCACCGGGCTCAAGTGATTGGTCACTGCATAAGACACGCCTGCCAGCGCGGCCATGCCGCCGCCGATCAGCCAGGTGATGGTGACCATGCGCGAGAGATTGATCCCGTTGACCTGCGCGAGGCTCGGGTTCTCCGAGATGGCGCGTAGCGCGAAGCCGAGCGGCGTTCGCGCCATAACGACATGCAAAGCAGCCATGGCCACAAGAGCCAGAGCGAGCACGAAGAGCTGATCGGGCTTCACAAGCAGAAACGGATCCGTAGAGACCACGACGGCAAAGGCGATCTCGTTCGAATAGTGAATCGACTGAAGACCGAAGATCAGGCCAATCACATTGCGCATGATCAGCGCCACACCGAAGGACGCGAAGACCATGGTGAGCGGCCCGGCCGCCTCACGCAGCCGTTTGAACACCAAACGGTCGGCGATAACCGCCGTGACGCCAGCGATTGCGATCGCCAGCAGCGTTGCGAGCGCAAGAGCCGTGGTCGCGCTCAACGCTCCCCACTTGTTCGTCAGGAACGGCGCTAGCGTGGCGAACGCACCATCGAAGACCAGCGCAACATAAGCGCCGACGGACAACAGCTCCGCATGGCTGAAATTGGCGAACCGCAGGATGTGCATCATCAGCGTGAGACCGATGGCGCCGAGTGACAGAATGGCGCCCACCAGAATGCCGTCGAACAGGCTCTGGATCATGCGACGGCCTTTCGCCGTGCGCCCAGATAGATTTCGCCGACAACGGGGTCATTCAGGAGATCTTGGCCCGCCCCTTCGTGCTGCACACGCCCCTCCGCCAGCACGATGCCGCGATCGGAGATGGCAAGCGCCGCCTTTGCGTTTTGCTCCACCAGGAGGATCGAGACACCGTCGGCGGCGATCTTGCGGACCAGTTCTAGAACCTCGCTAGCCGCCTTGGGCGCAAGCCCAGCGGTCGGTTCGTCCATCAGGACCAGTCCCGGCGTCGCAATCAGCGCCATGGCGATGGCTAGCATTTGCCGCTGACCGCCGGACAGCCCGCCCGCCTTGATCGAGCGGCGCTCCGCCAGCGGCGCGAACAGATCGAACATGGCGGCAATGGCACGGCGGCGTTCGCCCTTTATCCTCTGCGCCGCCAACACAAGGTTCTGCTCAACGGTCAAGCTTTGAAAGATGTTCGCCGTTTGCGGCACATAGGCGATACCGTGATCGGCCATGCGATCCGGCTGAATGCCGGTGATCGCCTGACCGCCCAGGGCAACGCTCCCGCTCTCGACATGCACCAGCCCGGCAATGGCCTTGATCAGCGTCGACTTCCCCGCGCCATTCGGGCCGATCAGCGTGACAATCTCGCCGCTGCCGACCGTTGCCGACACCCCGTGGATAATCGGCAGGCCGGGCTTATAGCCGGCGACGAGGCCGTCAATGACGAGCCATGGCTCAGGCATGGGCGACATCTCCGAGATACGCATCGAGCAGGCGCGGATCGGACAGGGCCGCTTCGCTGTTGCCCTCGAAGATCACCTGGCCGGCGGCCATCGCGATGATCGGATCGCAATGGCGCATGACCAGGTCCATGTCATGCTCGATGATGAGGAACGTCATGCCGCGTGCGTTCAGTGCCTCGATCTTGTCGATGAGCACCTCGGTCAAAGCCGGGTTGACGCCGGCCGCGGGCTCGTCGAGCAAGATCATCGCCGGATCGCTCATCAATACGCGCGCCAGTTCGAGGAGCTTTTGCTGGCCGCCCGAGATACGCCCCGCCGCCTCGTGCGCGACCCGATCAAGCGTCGTGAATGCCAGGGCCTCGTGCGCCTTCCCTAGAACTGCCGCATCCTCGCTGCGCACGGCAGCCGGTTTCAAGATCGGCGCCCAAAACGTCTCTCCCGTTTGACTGGGTGCCGCCAGCATCAGGTTTTCCAGCACCGTCATTTCGGCAAACGGCCGCGGAATCTGAAACGTGCGTGCCAGACCGCTAGCGAACACTTGGTCTGGCGACCGATCGTCGATCCGTTTCCCCTGAAAGCGGATCGCGCCTGCGGTCAGCTCTTTCTCGCCGGCGATCGCATTGAACAGCGTCGATTTCCCGGCACCGTTGGGACCGATGAGCCCGGTGATCGTACCCGGTCTCACACGAAGGGTCGCCCCGTCGACCGCGCGAAACGCTCCGTAGTCGACGCTCGCGTCTTCGATCGCGAGGATGGGCGCCGTCATGCGGCATCCGTGTTGAGATTGTATTTCATGATACGGCCGTGCGGGCCGGTCTTGTCGCGCTCCAAGCCGTAGACTGGACCGGCGGGCCCGGCGCGTCGGTCGAGCACGGTTGCCAGCGTCGCCCTGTCCTGGTCATCCAGCGGCAAATCGAAGATCGGCACTGTCCGGTCCAGATGTCTTGCCGTCCGCGCGCCGACGATGACCGATGCAACGTTCGGCTTGTCGAGGACGGCACGGCTTGCGACCGCGGCGATAGTCACGCCATGTCGTTCGGCAATCCCATGCAACACATCCAGGAGGTCTTGGAACAGATCCCAACCCCCGAATTCGTCGATGATGAGCCGGTATTTGATGAGCGACCGGTTCTCGAACGCGTAGCCGGGATCGGACTTGCCGCGCCATGCCTCGGTCAGGAAACCGCCGGCAATCGTGCCGTAACAAAGCAGATGGATCGCGTGGTCCTGGCACCAGTGCGAGAACCGGCCCTCCGGCCGCGCGTCTAGCAGCGAGTACTGCACCTGCGCAGAAACCAGATCGAGGTCGGCGTCGACGAAGCGAGCCATCATGTCGGTGTCCCAATTCGTCGTGCCGAGATAGGCGATCTTGCCCTTCTCTTGCAGCCGCGTCAGCGACGACAGCACCTCCACCGGATGGCCGCGCTCCACATCCCACCAATAGAACTGAACCAAATGCAGCCGGTCGAGGTTCAGCCGCTTGAGCGATCGGTCGACGATGGCTTCGACATCGCTTGCCATGAAGGAGTCGAGGCGATCGAAATCCGGCACCAGCTTGGTGTGAACGCGCACCGCGTCGGCCGCCTCGGCACCGCGATCGGACCGCAGCATGGCAATGAAGTCGCCGATCATCTCCTCAACGCCGGTGTAGATGTCCGCGCAGTCGAACGTCGTGATGCCAGCGTCGACGAACCGCGCCATGTCCCGCACCGCCTCGGCCCGATCAAAGGAGCCGTGACCGCCGGCGAGCTGCCAACCACCCTTGATGATCCGGGAAACCGAATAGCCAGGCCGCAGCTCGATCCCATCAGCCGGCATCGCTTTTGTCCTTGTCCCAATAGGGCGAACCCCGATGTTCCGGCAGACCGGTGGTCTCCGAATGACGAAACTGACGCTTCTTGGTCCGCGTGATGCGGAAACGACCGCCGCAATGGGGATCGGGGCATGCAATTTCAGCGTCCGTCGTCATCCAGTCATTATCATCGGTCGGACGCTGCTTGGCCGGCAGGAATGGCAGCAGCGTGGCGAGCGGATACATCGGAAACGTGCCCTTTTCGCCCATCACGATGTTCTCGCCCTCGACGGTAAAGCCTGACCCGACGGGATGATCGCAGACCATGGGCCGGTCGCCGGCGACCGTCTCGACTTTTAGGTCCCACAGCCAGAATGAATCGTCGGACGCATCCGTCATGATCGTCCGTCTCCCCCTGCCAAACCACATGGATATTTTAGGCTTAAATCATTTCGTCGTTTGGCCGCCCCGTCAAGTCGCATGGCTGGGATGTTGGTCTGCCGGCCGCGCGAGCCAAGCCGCAAGCGCAGCGTTGACCGCCTCTGGCTGCTCAAGTGTTACGATATGCCCGGCGCCGGGAATGATCTTGAGTTCGCTATTCGCTAGAAGCGCCGCGATCTCGCGATGGCGCGCCGGCGGGCACAATGTATCTTCCTCACCGCAAAGAACGAGTGACGGACCGTGAAAGCTCGCAAGTGCCGCCGATTGGTCGGCGCGGTCGCGCAAAGCCACCGATTGACTGACGAAGGCGACCGGCCCGAGCTCCATCGCCATGTCGACTAAGAGATTTAGCAGTGCGGAATCGTCTCGATTCTCGGCCGCCAGATAGTTTGGCTTCATTTCCTCAACAATGACCGCATCAAGTCGCCCCTCGCCGACGGCGGCGATCTGCGCTTCGCGGATCGGCCGGCGCTCAGGCGGGTCCGCGCGATGATTGGTATCCAACATCGCTAAACGGCTGACCCGCTCCGGCGCTAACCCTGCCATGGCCATCGCAATGATGCCGCCCATCGACAGCCCAGCCAGGGAAAAGCGCGATGATTCGATCTCGCGCAGCAGTTTCTCGGCCAATCCGGTCACGCTGTCCTCGCCGATCAGCTCACCGACATGGATGGCGAAGGTGCCTTCAAAGTGCGCGATCTGCGGCGCGAAAAGTCGCCGATCGCACATCATGCCCGGCAACAGAACAAGCGTTTCGCGCGACATGATGCAGTGCGCTAAAGGCGATTTGAAGCCAGCGCCGCACCCTCGGCTAAAGCCTTGAGCTTGTGAAAGGCGATCTCTGGATCGACCGCGCCGAATCCGGCAAATGTGCCGAAGCCGCAATCGGAGCCGGCAATCACCCTGTCCACACCAACGATATCGACAAAGCGACCGATCCGCTCAGCAACCAGTTCGGGATGCTCGACAAAATTCGTGGTCGTGTCGACAACGCCGGGAATGAGGACCTTGTCGTCCGGGATATCCGCCTTGCGGTCGCGAAACACCGTCCATTCATGGGCGTGGCGCGGATTGGACGTCTCAAACAACACGTAGCGCGCCTTTGCCTTCATCAGGGTGGAGAACACCTTGTCCATGCCGATATCGCAGACATGCGGGCCCTCGTAGTTGCCCCAACAGATGTGAACCCGAATTTGATCTTCCGGGACATCGGCTAGTGCATGATTGAGTGCTTCAACATGGGCGTTGGCGATTTTGACGAACTCCGCGTCGGACAGATCGGCGAATAGCATGTGGCGCGACAGGGCCAGATCGGGACAGTCGAGTTGAAGATCGAGACCCGCCGCTGCGATGGTCGCGTATTCCTCGCGCATGACGTCGGCCAGCGCTTCTAGATAGGTCTCACGGTTTGGATAGTACTCGTTGTGCAAGAACAGCGAGATGACACCGGGCGATGCAGCGTTCATGAAGCCGCGCGCCGCACCATGCGTGCGCATCGCCGCCTTGAGATTATCGATGTCTTTTTGGAGCTCACCCTGCCCTTTCGACTTGACCTCTCCGGTGCACAGCGGCCGCGCGTATTGCGGCGTGCCGCCTGACTCCGCCAGCCTCTTCAAGAATGTCGGGAACAGTCTTAGATCGGCCGGCGCGCTGCGTGGGCTATCGCCGGAGAAACCGGTATAGCGGTCCTTCACATAGGTCGCGTAAGAGATCTTCGAGGCCTCACCGTCCGACACGATATCGATACCGGCTTCCCTCTGCCGACGAACGGTCTCATCGACAGCTTCAGTCATCGTCGCGTCGAAGACACCCTCGTCATAGGGCTCGCCGCGCTCGCGGGCGAAGATGAAATCGACGACCTTTTGCGTGCGCGGCAGCGACCCGACATGGGTGGTCAGGATTTGGGGCACGGTGGTGGGCGCCTTACATCAACGCGCGGGTCGAACCCGCCGGATCGTCGGTGTTGCGCACGCGGTACAGGCTCGCCTCGCCGGTCATCGACGGGGCAAGCGTGCGTGAGAGGCCCGGTGGTACGGCACAGGTGTCGCCAGGCGCAAGGATCGTCTCCTCACCGTCGACTCCGAGTGCCCAATGCCCACGCACAACCATCACAACCTCGTGGCGATCGCTCGCGTACGGTGCCTCCGGTATGGAACCTCGCGTGATGAAGTCCACCTCGAAGCCCGGCCGATCCACCAGCATCGCATCCGGACCGATCACCTTCGCCGGTTGGCGGTCTGCGAGCGCCATCAGGTCCCAATAGCGCGCCACGTAGTGCGGGATCACATCGGCTGTCGTCGGCTCGGGAAACGTCTTCAATTCTTCGTCGGTCAAGAGCGGCATCGGCTTGATACCGTCCGGAAGCCCCTGACCTTTCTTGGTGTCGTAAAGAACACCGTTCTCGCCAAGCACCAGGCCGTGGTCCGTCGCGTCAGTGATCACCTGCGGTGCCCAGATCACGCCACCACCGGCGTCGTCGCCGCCGAGGATCGCCATGATCATTCCGTAGTCGGTCCCGATGTTCTCAAAGCCGCGGAAGATTCCGGTGGGGATGTTGAAGATGTCCCCCTCTTCCAGCACCACCTCGCCGGCGGTCCCCCAGCGGCCCCAAAAGAAGCGCCAGCGACCTTTGAGCACGAAGAACACTTCGGCCGTGCGATGTGAATGGAGCGAGTTGCGGCATTTCGGCGGCTGACCGGCCGCGCCGATGTTAAAACCCGGCGTCTCCTTGATGTGGACGTGCTGATCAGGACTTTCCGACACACCGCCACCAATAACGGTGAAGTTCTCCTTCTGATCAGAGCCGGGTGTATGGGCATCGATAAAGGCGGTCCGGCAGGGCTTCAGATCGCCATAGCGAACGATGCGGGATTCCATGTCTTGCGGTGTCATTGTCAGTGTCCTGCTTGCAGATGGATTTGCTTCCAGACCGCCGTCTCATCGAAAACCACGTATTCGCGTCTGAGCCCCCAGGGCCCGAACTCGGCGTGGCTGATGCCCAAAACATAGACTTCGGTTCCGGTCGGCGTGCCGAACGACCCCCAGCCTTCGTGGCGACCATGAAGCGACCAGCGCAGCGCCGCGCGCGGCGGCATGTCCGGATCGTCGCGGCCAACCTGGTGGTGAATGGCGAATTCTGCGTTCGGAAACGACGCCCGCAACCCCATCCAGAACTCGTCGGCGTCGCCATAGCCGTGACCCGTGAGGCCACCAGGATGTTCGAGCTGGCAGGCGCGATCGAAACTCTGTGGGATCGTCGCCATGTTCGCCGCCATGATCCGCGACAGGATGTCGGCGTAGCGCACGCCCCAGGCGTCGTCGTTGCCGGCGCCGGCATACGGACCCGGCTTGTCGGTGTAAGGCGTCAACGGACGGACGCAGTTCTCCGGCCCGCCTTCGCGTTCGATCAGATCGGCGGCATAGTCCTTCGGTTCCCAGCCGAGCTGGCGAACGATCGCGCCCTGGTCCCGGATCAGCCATTCGTCGTCGATGACATTGGCGCGTGCCGCGCAGTCGGCAATGATGCGATACTTCAGGGTCTTTCCGGTCGCCTTACCGTAAACGCCGTCTTTTGCATGGGTCGCTGTCGAAACGATCCGATGGGACGACAGATAGTGGCCGCTTGGATCCCGCGACCAAATCACATCCTCACCGAGCAGCTGCCGATCCGGAAATTCCGCAAGCGTCGCCATCGTCGCCGCGATCACGCCCTGATTACCAACGACGACAGACGCGGGCGATCGCACAACGATATCGTCGGCGTAATACCGATTGAGCGTGCCAATCTGCCGGTCTTCCCAGATTTCCTTGGTGATCCCCAAGATGTAGTCCGGAAAGTCCTTCCATTTCGGATTGAAGCCGTCCAACGCCATTGCCCCCTACCCGGCTGTCCAACCGCCGTCGACCAGCAGCGCCGTGCCCGTGATCAGCGCGGCCGCATCGCTTGCCAAGAACACGACGGCTCCCATGATATCTTCCACCTGGCCAACCCGACCGAGCTTGATCTTCGATTCGATCCACGCGACACGTTCCGGGTTCTGAAAGGTTGTCTCGGTGAGCGGCGTGCGGATGAAGGTGGGGCAGATCGTGTTGACGCGGATGCCGGCGGCGCCCCACTCGATCGCCATCGCCTTGGTCATGCCTTCGACCGCGTGTTTCGATGCCGAATAGACCGCACGGTCGATCCCGCCGACATGGCCCATCTGAGACGACAGCGTGATGATCGCGCCGCCTTGGCCAGCCGCGATCATCTTTTGCGCGGCCTCTCGTGCGGCGAAATAGGCACCGCGCAAGTTGACATCGATGACGGTATCGAAGTCTTCCGGTGTGGTCTCCAGCGCCGGTCCATGACGGGCAATCCCGGCGCTGTTGACGAAGACGTCGAGGCGGGAAAGTCCTGCGATCGCCGCGGAAACGGCATCGATGTCGGCAATGTCGAGCACGAGGGAATCGGCCGCGAGACCGTTCGCGCGCATCGCGTCGACGGCCTCGTTCAGCGCATCCGCGCCACGCGCCGCGCAGACAACATGGGCGCCGGCTTCGGCGAGCGCGACGGCGCAGCCAAGCCCGATGCCGCGCGAGGCGCCGGCGACCAGCGCCGTTTTGCCGTCAAGTCGGAACGAGGGCGTACGCGGCAGTTCGGTCATGCCGTCACCGTCATCTGCGGGTTGCGGCGCGGTGCGACCAGTTCACGCATCCGCGCAAGTACGTCGACACCGATCTGCCGATACATATCGAGAAGGTCGACCAGAACCCAGTTCTCGCGGATCAAGCCATTTTCGAGCCGCCAGAAATCGAGGCTGCGCATGGTGATTTTGCGCCCTGACGGTGCGATCCCCAGCCAGCCATCATCGGTGATGGTTTGGATCATGTTCGGCCAGCCTGTCACTCCGGCATAATTGCGATCGCCGAAAAAGTGATAGGTGACTTCGTCGACGTATTGTCCCCGGTCCGGCATGGCGTTCAGGAACGGGATTTGATGCCAGTGGCGAAAGCCGAGGATACCGCGCCCGGTGCCGATGCCGGACGGGCCATACCAGTTCATGCGCGGATGCCAGAACCGCTCCATCTCCATCATCTCCGGTCCACCAAGTGATGGGTGCATTTTCATGTAGGTCAACATATCGATGATGTGCTGGCAGGTCGCCCGGCCCGCCGCTTCGTCGTGAGGGCCTGGAACGAGGCCGTCTTGCGTCGCAGGTCCCGGCACATGCCACTCGCGGCCAAGGCTCGGCGCCATCGGCCAAGCGTCCGCTTGCATCATCACCTCGGGGATATCCCACAGCGCCTGCATTTCCACGACCCGGCCCTCTTCGATCCGAAAGAACTCGTGGAAGCGCAGTGCGATCTGATGGCCAGTCGGCGGGATGTCGAGCCAGGGCGCGGCAAAGGTGCCCGTATAGCAGCCGCCACACCCGATCCAGTTGTCGCCCTCAGGCGTCGGACCGGCCATGACGATGGTGTCGCGCCGTTCCAAGTCGGGAAGCGCTGCCGCGAGCGGCGCATATGCGCAGTCGAATAGTCCGTCCGGTCCATCAAGATCCTCGAACGGATAGGCCAAGCGCACCGAAGCGTCGCGATCGAAGCATGCGTTCAGCGCCGAACGGACAGAGGCCAGCTCGTAGTCGTAAAGCGCCTGACGCAACGGTTCGAGAAGCGCCTTGTTTTGCGTATGAACGTCGGTGGCCATGAACCAATGTGACTCACTGAAACGACGCGGACCAGCCCTTACTCCGCCGCTTCCTGCGGTTCGGCTGGAGCACCATAGGGAACATTGCGCCGCCCGTAACGGCGCACGCGGATATTGGCCTGCTCGGCGTGACCGACAAAGCCCTCCAACATGCAAAGCCTGGAACAGTATGCGCCGATATCGGCTGCGGCCTCGTCGGTCAGAACCTTTTGGTAGCTGTGGGTCTTCAGGAATTTACCGACCCATAGGCCGCCGGTATAACGCCCAGCCTTTTTCGTCGGCAGCGTATGATTGGTGCCGATCACCTTGTCGCCATTCGCGACATTGGTGCGCGGACCCAGGAACAGCGCGCCATACGAGTGCATGTTCTCCAAGAACCACTCGTCGCGATCGGTCATCACCTGGACGTGCTCCGAGGCGATGTCATTCGCGACATCGAGCATCTCGTCATAACTCTCGCAGACGATTACTTCACCGTAGTCGCGCCAGCTCGCCATCGCGGTGTCCGATGTCGGAAGGATCGCAAGGAGACGCTCGATTTCAGCAAGTGTGTCCTCCGCAAGCCTGCGAGAATTGGTGACCAGAACGGCCGGCGAGTTGAAGCCATGCTCAGCCTGGCCCAACAGATCGGTGGCGCACATCTCCGCGTCGACCGTCTCGTCGGCAATCACCATGGTTTCCGTTGGCCCAGCGAACAGATCGATTCCTACCTTGCCATACAGCTGGCGCTTCGCCTCCGCGACGAAGGCGTTACCCGGACCGACCAGCATATGGACCGGCTCAATCGTCTCCGTGCCAAGCGCCATGGCGCCAACGGCCTGGATGCCGCCCATGACGTAGATCTCATGCGCGCCGCCCAGATGCATGGCAGCGATCACCGCCGGGTTCGGTTCGCCTTTGAAGGGCGGCGTCGCCGCGACGATACGCGGCACGCCGGCAACGTCGGCGGTCGCCACAGACATGTGGGCGGAGGCAACCATCGGGAACTTGCCGGCCGGCACATAGCAACCGACCGACTGGACCGGGATGTTCTTATGGCCAAGAACGACGCCCGGCAGGGTCTCGACCTCGATGTCGAGCATCGACGCCCTTTGCGCCTCGGCGAAATTGCGCACTTGCGTTTGTGCAAATCGGATGTCCGCCATGTCGCGCGGCGAGACTTTTTGGATGATTGCCTCGATCTCCGACGGTGACAGCTTGAACGAGGCAGGCGAATAGCTGTCGAACTTCTCCGATAGTTCGCGCACCGCTTGGTCGCCACGGCGCTCGATGTCCTTCAGCGTATCTTCGACGACCGCTTTCACCTTCGCGTCGTCTTCGGCGCGTTCGGTTGCCGGTTTCGCCGTCTTCAAAAAATCCGCCATCTCGCTTCGCCTATCCCTGACCAACGCGTACCCATCACACCAACTCAACTCCTATCAAATTTGCATGCGTATGCAATAAGATACGATCCACTCCCTTATTCACCTCTCACAGGCGCTCACGCCACCCGATCGGATCGCGGCGACACGGTTTCCTGTCGGTCGAACTTTTCCCAACCCTCGCCGTTGAAAACATCCACGCCGAGTTGCGAAAGCACGTGGGGGAAATCCACCATCACCCAGTTGTCGACGATTTTGCCGTCAACCACTTTCCAGAAGTCCATGTAACGAATCTCGACCCGCTTTCCGGTCGCCGACACGCCCATGAATGGGCCGGAGTGCGTCGCTTCCTGGCGACCGAAGGCAGCCGCCCACTCACCCATGAACAGTCGCGCCTCGTCGACACAGACCTTGTCGGAAAACGCCGCCTGGAAGGGGCGCTGCCAGTTCTCTTGAAACTCGCGAACGCCGTTCTTGGAGCCGCAGCCGAAATTGCCCATCCAACGAAAGGTCTCGGCAAAGAACTCGCCAATATCATCGATGCGATGGTCATTGAGCCCGTCGACCATCGTCTCGATGACCCGACGCGTCTCCTCCGTTTTGGACAGGTCCGTATGGCGGCTGAGCACCGCCTGTTCGGGCCGCGCGCCGCTCATCCCTTCACCGCGCCGGCCGTCAAGCCCGAGACGATCTGGCGCTGGAACACCATAACCAGGAGGAAAAGCGGCGCGATAATCGACACGGCCGCCGCCACCGCTTCCACTTGGTCGGTGGTGGTCGTCTCGCGGTTGAAATAGCCGGCGATCGCTGGAACCATCGTCTGGTTCTGCGCGTCGAGCAACAGCGAAGTCACCAAGAGGTCGTTGTAGGCCAAGAGGAAGCTGAAGAGACCCGTGGTGATCACCCCTGGCCACATGACCGGCATGATAACCCAGCGGAACGCCTGGAAGTGGGTGCAGCCATCGACCCGCGCCGCCTCGTCCAGTTCCGTCGGGATATTCTGGAAGAACGAGCGCAGCATCCAGATCGTGAACGGTTGGTTGATGGAGACCAGAACCGCGATCACCGCATAGGGCTGACCGTAAAGCGTCGGCGCCGCGTCGCCCAGGATCGGCCGCAGAAACTCGGCCGAATTGATGAACACCGGAAGGTAACCGGCGACCAGCACCGAATGCGGCAGCGCCCGAAAGATGAGCGCGATGATCAAGAGCCAGAAGGCAAGATCGGAACCGGACCGGGCGAGCCCGTAGCCTGCGAGCGTGCCGACGGTGAGCGAGATCACCACAACGCCGGTCGTCACAAGCATCGAGTTGAGGAAGTTGCGATAGAAGGCGTTTTCCACCCACACCGCGCTGTAATGCTCAGTCGTCAGGCCAATGATCGGCTGGCCGAGCGGCCCAAGCACGCCATTAACGGCGCCCAGAACGGGCGGCAGAAGACCGAACAAGAAAACGACGACTGCGATCCCGAATGCCAGCGCCCCGATGATCCAGCCGGCCCAAATCTGTCCGCCCGGCGAGAAACGCGCGACCATGCCCGGCAGCCAGTTGACCGCCAACCGAGCGATATAGAAGAGGGCGGCAATGCCGACGACGATATCAAGGATCGACAACCCCTTGCCGGCAGCCCGCGTTTCGGGACCGAAGACAACCTCGAGCGGATTCGATGCAAAGGCGTCCACCGGCACCTTGAAACTCATCACCATGATCCAGAACAGCGGGAACGCGGCGATCAGGCACCAGATCGCGAGGAATGCGTTGGCGGAAAGCTGCAAGCCGAACGGCTGGCGCATGGTCTTGGCAGCGCTCATCAGTGCGACCCTCCCCGATGGTCCCGCCATGTGCGGCGAAGCAAGGGAACGAGCAGGATCACGATCCCGATCATCGTCAGCATGGCTGATGCCGACGCCCGCGAGATCGCGCGGTTGCCGCTGTCGTCGGGCACAAGGAGGTCATAGGTCAGCCATTGCAGCGAGATGCGGTACGCCTGGCTGGAGAAGCCGACAATCTCCTCGAAAGCGCGGTACGTGTCCATGAGATGGATAAGCGCGATGAAAATGATCAGCGGCATGAGATGTGGGATGACGACATAGCGCAGCCGCTCCCAGCGCGAAGCGCCGTCGATGACGGCGGATTCGAGCGTATCCTGATTGACCGTTTGCAGGCCGGCGTAAAACACCACGAATGCGAACGGCGCGACGTGCCAAACGCGGTAGAACATCATCAGCAACTCGATGGTCCAGCCCTGCGCGAACATGGCGATGTCGCGCTGCAGCCACCACTCGAGAAACGCCGTCATGATGCCGTCGCCAATGAACAGCCAGCGGATCGACAGCGCGCCGATCACCGGCGTGATGATGAAGGGTAAGAGCGAAACGAAGATCACCGGTCCGCGAATGAGACGCGCCGTGTTGTTGACGACGACGGCGATGGCAAGACCAAGCCCAATCACGAGTGGCAGAGTCACCAGGGTGAAGGTCAGCGTAAAGCGAAGCGCCTTCCAAAAATCGATCGTAAGAAGCGATCCCCAATCCCAGTTGCCCAGCGCCGTCAGCGCGCGGTCGGGCTCAAGCAGATTACGGTAGCTTTCAAGGCCGACATATTTCGTCTCGGTAATGATCTTGCCATCCTCACCGATCACAGGCTGGGTCTTGGTCTCCGTGACGCAGGTTTGGGTCGGGAAGCCCGGCGTGCAGGTCTCAACCTCGACCGTCTCGTAGATCGGCTGCGTCAGATAAAAGCCCTGCACGAAGACGCTGATCAGCGGTGCCGCGATGAAGAGCAACATGAGGAAGACGGACGGGCCGACAAAGGCGGCAAACGTCTTGAACTTCATCGGTCCGTCCCTCGCGTTTGAGATGGGCGGCGGCGGGCAGCGACGCCCGCCGCGCGTCGATTACTGAATGAGACCAGCTTCCTTGGCGGCCGTGATGTACTCGGCCTCGATATCGGCAAGCGTCGTCTGAGCATCCTTGGCGCCGGTCAGGAAATCGGCGACACCATTGCCCAGCGCAGTGTGCATCAGGCCCATCTGCGAACTGGCCGGATAGGAAACGGCGCCATTGATCGCCGTATCGGCAGCGCCCTTGGCGAGATCGCCAGGCACGTAGCCTGGAATGAGCCACACAGCGATGTCGTTGTTCGCCGTGACCATCTCCTCGTCGAGGCCTTCCATCGCCACTTTGAACGCGGCTTCAGCTTCCTCGTCGGTGATGTTCTTAGCGATAACCACACCATCCCACCAAATCGTGGAGGCCGGCCGGCCGCCAGCCTTCGCGGCAGGCGCGGAGGCCATCTTCACTTTACCGACAACCTGGCTTTCGGATTCGTCGTTCATCGCGCCAGCGCGGCTTGCCCATAGATTGGCGATCGCGATCTTGCCCTGCTGGAATTGCTGCTGAACATAGGTCGAGTCGGACACCAGATACTCGGGGTCCATATACTCCGTCAGCTTCTTCAGCATCTCCAGAGCAGCAACGCCGTTCTCGTTGTTGATTGTCGGCATGCTGTCATCGGCGAACATGGAGTCCGCGAAGCCGAAATACATGTTGACGAACTCTTCGCCGAGGTTCCAGCCGGTCTTGAACGTCCCGCCGAGCGGATACTCGACGACACCGGCCTCTTTAATCTTGGCAGCAGCCGCCAGGACCTCGTCATAGGTGGTCGGCACGGCGATGCCGAGATCGCTTAAGATGTCGTCGCGGTACATGAGATGCTGAGTGTTCACCATCATGGCGACCGCCATCACCTCGCCGTCGATCTTGATCAGCTGGTTCGGTGTCAGGTTTTGCCCGTGCGCTGCGACCAGATCGTCGAGCGGCCGGATCGTGCCCTCGTTTAGCAGTGGCACTAGCGTTCCGTTGGCGACCCCGCCGATCTGGTAAAGAGACGGATTGGCGGCAAACGCCGCCGGCTGCTTCTTGCGGAATTCCTGATCGAGCTCGGCTTCGACATTCCCGCACTCGGCCATGGCGTCCGTGACCGCCTTCCAGGCCTCGAAGCCAGCCGAGATCGACTTGACCGGAACGGTGTTTTCGAATGCGCAATCGGCATAGGCTGCGCTGGACAAAAGCGCCATCGCTCCCGCCAGTGCCAGTTTCTTAAAGATCATTGCTCGTCTCCCTCTTCTCCAAACCACCGGTAGGTGGCGTGACTGCTCCAATCTTAAGAGGTGCCAATCCGCGCACCCGTTTCAGAATCGAACAAATGGCAGATGCTGGCCGGTACGCTCAGACCGGTCTGATCGCCGATCTCGGTCCGGAAGTCCTTGCTGGCCTTGACCGAGACCAGGGCACCGCCGGCGCGCACCGTGATCATCGTCGCGTCGCCAAGCAGTTCCATCGTGTAGACCGGGGCGTTGATTTCGCCCTCGCCATCTGCGATCGAGGCATCCTCTGCGCGGAACCCAAGCGTGACCGGACCGTCAGGCGCACTAAGTCCAGAAATGCGGACGTTATCGCCGGTGAAGACCCCGCCTGAGATTGAGCCTTCCATGAGGTTCATCGCCGGCGAGCCAATAAAGGCAGCCACGAATGTATTGGCGGGGTTGTCGTAAATATCAGTTGGTGTGCCCACCTGCTGCACGACACCGCGGTTCATCACCACGACGCGATCGGCAAGCGTCATCGCTTCGATCTGATCGTGGGTGACGTAGATCGTCGTCACCTTCAGTTCATGCTGCAGGTTCTTGATCTGCGCCCGCGTCGAGACCCGCAGCTTCGCATCGAGATTCGACAACGGTTCGTCCATCAAGAACACATTCGGCTCTCGAACGATGGCACGCGCAAGCGCCACGCGCTGGCGTTGACCACCGGAGAGCTCAGCCGGCTTGCGATGCAGGAAGTCCGTCAACTCGACCATCTCGGCGGCCCGCATCACCCGCTCGTCATGGCTGGCCGGATCGACCTTGCGTACTTTCAGCGGAAAGCGAATGTTCTCGTAGACATTCATGTTCGGGTAGAGACCATAGGACTGGAACACCATGGCCACATCCCGGTCTTTGGGATCGAGATCGTTGACCGTGCGGCCACCGATGACGATCTCGCCGTCGGTGACGTCTTCCAGGCCCGCGACCATACGCATCGTCGTTGTCTTGCCGCAGCCCGACGGCCCGAGCAAAACCAGAAACTCGCGATCTGCGATGGTTAGGTTGAAATTGTCGACCCCGACAAAGCTACCCCAGCGCTTCGAGACGCTCTTGAGCGCGATCTCGACCATTGCGTCCTCCCCGGCGGCGCGGTGTCGGTCAAGCCTTCACCGAATTGTCGTATGATTGAAATTGACAAAAATTGAATACGTATGCAAGTCTAAATCGATCGCGCCAATAGTCGGCTCGTTTTCAACATATATTTCAATCTGATACGACTCCTCCCACGATGACGATCGACACACATGACACGCCGAACGCCAATGTGGCACTGAAGAAATGGGCATTCGCCGGACTGGCAGCACTCGCCGACAGTTCCCCTCAAGGTGCTGGCGAAACCCTTGCCGCACTCTATCATCCCGAAGCCCATTGGCGCGGCTCCCATCCGCTCAACGAGATGGACGGGATCGACGCAATCGAGCAGACCGTGTGGCAACCCCTGCTGACTGCCCTCCCCGATCTGGAACGGCGCGATCTCATCTTCGTCGGAGGCCGCTATCATGGCCAGGATTTCGTCGCGGCGATGGGCCACTATTGCGGCACGTTCCAGCACGATTGGCTGACCATTCCGGCGACCGGGCGGACCCTCTACATCCGCTACGGTGAGGTCCACCGCATCGCCGATGGCCGGATCATCGAGAGCACCTGTTTGTGGGACATGCTCGACGTGATCCGACAGGCGAGCTTTTGGCCGATTGCGCCGAGCCTCGGTGTCGAGGAGATGTGGCCGGGTCCGATCACCGGCGATGGGCTCGTACTTCATGAGACCGATGCAGACGCGTCGACCGCCAACATCGCCGCGACACTTGCCATGCACAAAGCGCTCGCCGATTTCGACGACCACGGCATCTTGACCCGCGAAAGTCTGATCGCGATGCCGCAAAAGAATCATTGGCACGACAAGATGATGTGGTACGGCCCGGCCGGGATCGGAACCGCGCGAGGCCTGGCCGGATTCGTAGATTGCCACCAGTTGCCCTTTCGGCAGGCGTTTCCGAACCGGCAAGGTGGCGCGCAGATCACCGACCGAGCGCTCGGCGGGCACTTCATTCGCATCGGCGATGGCAAGTATTCCGTCACCGGCGGCTGGCCCAGCGTTCGCGCTAAGCACTCGGGCGGCAACTTTCTGGGAACTGGTCCGACAGGGCGCGAGGTCATCATGCGCGTGATGGACTTCTATCTCCACCACGAAGGGCTGATCCGCGAGAACTGGGTGCCCATCGACATGCTGCATCTGCTTCTTCAAATGGATGTCGATGTGCTTGACCGGATGAAGAGCCATTTTCGCCGGGGCTTCGGACCGACTTCATGAAGTGGCTGCCAGACGCAATCGTCGACGCCCACCATCATCTCTGGAACCCGGCGTCAAACGATCCCGATGTCGGGTATATCTGGCTGAAGGCCATCGGCGCACCGAAGCCGTTCGGCGACCCGACGCCGATCCAGCGCGATTATCTCCTGCCGGAGTTCAGGCAAGATGTCGCCCGTCCCCTCGCCGCATCCGTGCACGTGCAGGCCGACGGCGCGATCCCGGATCCGGTCGCGGAAACGCGGTTCATTCAGTCGATCAGCGACAACGCGGCCTTGCCCATTGCCATCGTAAGCTTTGTCGATCTGACGCAAGACGATGCGGAGGATATGATCCTGCGTCACAAATCGTGTGCCAATTTCCGCGGCGTGCGGCAGATCCTGAGCCGCCTTGATGACCGGCCCGACATCAGCTTTGCGCCGGAGCACTATCTCCGAGATCAGGGTTGGCAGACGGGCTTTGAGCTGCTCCGCAACCACGGCCTGTCATTCGACCTTCAGCTTTACCCCGAGCAGATGGCCGAGGCGGCCGCGTTTCTCGCTGCGTTTCCGGAGGTTCCGGTGATCATCGACCACGCCGGCAGTCGCCACGATCAAAGCCCAAGTGGTTTTGACCGCTGGCACAAGGGGATGGCGGCCTTGGCGGCACTGCCCAACACGGCGGTCAAATTGTGCGGCTTCGGCATGTTCGATCCTGCGTGGACAGCGGCATCAATCAAGCCATTGATTGACGCAATCACCGACCTTTTCGGTCCGGACCGTGTCCTCTTCGGCAGCAATTTTCCCGTGGACAAGCTGATGCGGCCGTATCGGGACATCTTACGAGACATCACCGCGCTCTTTGCTGACGCGCCACAATCAGCGCGCGACGCAATCTTTCGCGACAATGCCCGCCGGATTTATCGAATCTAGCCGAACTATTTCGGCAATCGGGCCGAGCTGCGCACGATTAACTCCGCTGGAATCACGGCCGCCCGCTTCTTGACCTGACGTTTCTCGATCTGTTCGATGAGGATCGTGACCGTTGCGTCGATCATTGCATCGGATGACTGCGACACCGTCGTCAGGTCATAGCCCGTCCAGGCTGCTTCCGGAACATCGTCATAGCCGACAATGGACACATCACCAGGGATGGCGAGCTTTAGCTCCGTGCGCAGGACATCCATCACCGAAAACGCCATGTGATCGTTGGCGACGAAAATCGCGTCCGGTTTCTCCCTTTTGGCAAACAGCTCGCGCGCGGCCTGCGCGGCGCCATCGAAGGAATAGCCGCCAACGGCGCGGTCCCACACCGTCAAGCCGTGCTCGGCCAGACCTTTGTAGAATCCGGCCTCGCGATCGCGATTAGTGGAGGAATCCTCATCGCCGGCGATGAAGGCGATCCGCTCATGGCTGCCATCGACCAAAAACTTTGCGACCAGTCGGCCGCCCTCGATATTGTCCGACGTCACGCTGGAGGCGTGCGGGATTGCAACGTAGCGGTTGACCATGACGACCGGAATGCCAGTCTGAGCGCATTCGCGGGCCAGCGTCGACGAGAGGGTCGCCGACGCCATGACGATCCCTTGGACCTGATATTGCAACAATTGCTGCACGACCTGGTCCTGCCGCCCGGGATCGGTCATGAACAGCAGAATGTGATAGCCGCGCTCCTGCAAGGCACGCGAGATTTTCTCCAGCACGATCGGATAGAATTGATTGTCGAGATAGGCGACCATCATCGCGATCAGGCGCGATCGGCCGGAGATCATCGCGCGTGCCAACGCATTCGGCCGATATCCCAGTTCGGCTGCCGCCTTCAGCACCTTATCGCGGGTCTTCGCCGAAACGCTCGCGCCAGGCGTAAATGTTCGGCTGACGGCTGATTGGGACACCTTGGCGCGGCGCGCCACGTCACCGGACGTTACGATGGGCTTCGTCATCGGGCCATAATGCCCATTCTCCGCGCGTCGTCCACCGCGCCTAGGTAGCAAGCTGGAGACGGATCGTAACGGCAAGCCCCCGATCGCCTTCGCCCGACATGAGTTCGATCGATCCCTCAAACAGCTTCGCGACTTCCGCCACGATCGCCAGACCAAGTCCACTATGACCGGCCGTTTCATCGCCACCGGAGACAAAGCGTTTCAAGACCGCTGTCCGACGATCGTTCGGAATGCCTTCGCCATCGTCCTCGACCTGCAAGACTGCGTCATCGCCGCCATTTCGTACACGCACCGTGATGCTCCGTCCGCCTTTGGCGTGTTTGACGGCATTGTCGATCAGGTTTCCGATCAGTTCACGCAACAACAGCGGGTCGCCGCGGCAGGTGACCGTCTCCTCGCCCTCGAACCCAAGATCGAAGCCGGCTTTCGCCGCCGCGACCACGTGACTGGCGGTCTCTCCGCGCGCAAGCTCCGTCAGGTTTGTTGTTTGCTCAACAAGCGCCTTCGACGCGGCCTCGTCGATCCGCGCCAGGAGAAGAAGTTGAGACAAAGTCCGTTCTGCGTCCACCACCGCTAGATCACAGGCTTCAAGCGCCGACCGTGCCTCGTCCATCGTTTGCGCCCGTCCCGCAAGCGCCAATTGCGTACGGATGATGGTCAGCGGCGTGCGCAATTGGTGGCTCGCATTGGCTGTGAAATGCCTAAGCGCCGTCAACGCCACCTGAAGCCGTCCCATGAAGCCGTTGATTTTGCCAACAAGCCCGTCGACTTCGGCCGGCACCTTGTGGTGGATCGGTCGCAGGTCTTCCGGATTGCGACGACCGATGGCGGCCTCCAGGATGCTCAAGGGCACCAGGGCGCGGGTGACCGCAAACCAAACGATAACGGCCGCCGCACCGATCAACAGCCCTTGACGGAGGGCGCTGCGCAAAAGGATTTCGCGCGTGAGCGCATCGCGGGCATTGGTGGTTTCCGCGACCGCGATCCGATAGGACACGGTCTCCTCGCCGGTCGATGCGGCGCCTTGATAGGCGGCGATGCGAATCGGCGATTCGCGAAACGATCCGTCGAAAAATGAAAAGCGTTCGCTGCTTTCGACCGGCGGCGGAAGCGTTAGCTGTTTGTAGCCGGTGATAAACTCGCCCTCCGGCCCCTCAAGGCGATAGAATACCCGGTCCTGCGCCGCCGATGTCAGCATGTCGAGCGCCACATAGGGGACATCCACTTCAAGGACGCCTTCAGCGTTGACGAACACGCGCTCGGCAATCGCAAGGGCCGAACCGCTCAAAACGCGATCGAACACCTCATTTGCCGTTTCCCGCGCCGAGCGATAGGCATCGGCCGCGGCAACGACGCCAATCGTGCACAGCGGCACGAGCAGCCACAGAAGTAGTCGCCGCCGTAGCGAATAGGCGCGCTCCTGCCTCACTCGAAAGCGTCCTCTTGAAACAGATAGTACCCGAGCCCGCGCGCGGTGCGGATACCGACGCTGAAAGGTTGAAGTTTTCGTCGCAGCCGGCTGATCGTTTGCTCGACCGCGTTATCACTTAGCCCGCTCTCGAATGTCGACAAAGACTCAGCAATCTGGCCCTTGGCGACGATCCGGCCCCTGGCCATCATGATGACCCGCAAAACACTTAGCTCGCGCGACGACACATCGATCGCGGAACCGTTCACCGTCAGTGCGTTGTCGGTGATATCGAGCGCCAGCGGGCCGAAATCGACCGTCGACGTGGCCCGCCCGGCATGGCGGCGAAGCAATACCCGCACCCGGGCCTCTAGCTCCGACACTTCAAAGGGCTTGGTCAGATAGTCGTCCGCGCCGAGATCGAGACCCTTCACCCGGTCGTCCAGATCGCCCCGTGCTGTCAGGATCAGAACCGGCGTCTCCACATTGTTGGCACGCAACGTCCGCAAAACATCGAGGCCGTCCATGTCCGGCAGGGTCAGATCGAGAATGATCGCGTCGAACGCCTGCACCGCGATCGCCGCGTCGGCCGCCGCGCCATCGGCAACCCAATCGACCAGGTACCCATCCGCGGTCAAAACGGCAGACAGACCACTTGCCAGCTTGTTGTTATCCTCGACAACGAGAATACGCATTCCTCGCCCCTGCCCCGATTCATGCCATGACTTGTGGCGGTATCGGGGATCATGCATCCTTTAGGACTAGGACCCTAGCATGATCAGAAAAGCGTTTGCCCTTTCTCTCCTGTTTTGCGCGGTGCTCGTTAACGCCGCGAACGCGGTGGAACTGTTCCCTGCGCGGTCCGGCGATGCCGACGCACCGGTTCTCACGGTCTATTCGGCGCTCGATGCCAGGGCAGCGCGCCCATTGATATCGGCCTTCCAGGTCGACAATCCGGATCTCGCCGTCAACTATCACGAACTACAGTCGCTGGAGATCTATGAACGGGTCATCCGGGAAGCTGATGAGGAGGGCCAAACCGCCGATCTCGTGTTTTCGTCCGCAATGGACTTGCAGATGAAGCTAGCCAATGACGGCTATGCGCGCCGGCTCAACCTGCCGGCGACAGCGAACTGGCCGAGTTGGGCGAGCTGGCGCGATACTGCCTTCGCGCTAACCTTCGAACCTGCCGTCATCGTCTATCACAAACCAAGCTTTGGCGACCGCGCAGTGCCCCAGACGCGAACCGCACTCAGTGCGCTTCTGCGCGCCGGCGACGATGCCCATTTCGGCCGCGTGGCGACCTATGACATTGAGCGATCCGGTCTCGGATTTCTGTTCCTGGCACGGGACGCAGAACATTATCGAGAGACTTGGGATCTCGTGCGGGCGATGGGGTCTGCGGGTATCAAGCTCTATTCATCATCGTCCGCAATCCTGGAGCGCGTCGCAGATGGCCGGTTTGCGCTCGGCTACAACATTCTGGGCTCTTATGCGACGGCTTGGGCAGACCACAATCCGGACCTCGGCATCGTGCTGCCATCCGACTATACGATCGTCATGGCGCGAATCGCCCTCGTCCCGGAAGCCGCAGTTTCGCCGGCACTTGGCCAGCGCTTTCTGGCCTTCATGATGTCGGAGCGCGGCCAGCAGGTCATGGCGCAGGAGGCGAAGCTTCCGGCCCTCCACCCCAATGTCTCCGGCGAGAACACGGCAAGTGCGCTGCGCCGCCAAGCCGGCATCCAGTTGCGGCCGATCTCCGTCAGCCCGGGCCTTCTGGTCTATCTCGACCAAGTTAAGCGTGCGCGTTTCATCGAGCGCTGGAACCGGGCGCTCAACGAAAAATAGCGGTGAGCGGCCGCATCTTGTCAGTTCTGTGTCAGTTTCGTGTGTTTCGATGACGCCACGGCCGAAGAAATACGGCCAATCGTCTTATGGGAGGAAAATATGCTGAGAACACTGACGGCGGCAGTCGCTGCCACCACGCTGTCGCTTGCCGCAATCGGGTCGGCGAATGCCGCCGACCAAGTAATGGACAAGATTCACTTCCTTATTCCCGGCGGCGCCGGCGGCGGCTGGGACGGCACCGCACGCGGCACCGGCGAAGCGCTGACCAAGGCCGGCATCGTCGGCAACGCGTCTTATGAAAACATGTCCGGTGGCGGCGGCGGCAAGGCGATCGCCCACATCATCGAGACCAAGGACACCGGTACGTTGATGGTCAATTCGACGCCGATCGTCATCCGGTCCCTGCAAAAAGTATTTCCGCAGTCCTTCCGCGATCTGACCCCGATCGCCGGCACGATTGGCGACTACGCGGCCTTCGTCGTCAACAAGGACTCCGCGATCGCCGATTTCGGTGGCCTGGTCGAGGCCTACAACGCCGATCCGGCAAACGTCGCCATCGGCGGCGGCTCGGTCGCGGGCGGCATGGACCATCTGGTCGCCGCGCTCGTGATGAAGAGCACCGGTGCCGATCCGAAACAGGTCAAGTACATCCCGTATGACGCGGGCGGCAAAGCGATGGCCGGCCTTCTGTCCGGTGAAATCAAGGCGTTGTCGACCGGCTTCGGCGAAGCCATCGAACTTGCCCGCCAAGGCGAAGTGCGCATCCTGTGCGTGACGTCTAAGGAACGGCTTGCCGCGTCCTCCGACACGCCGACCTGTGACGAAGCGGGCGCAACCGGCGCTGAGTTCGTCAACTGGCGCGGTTTCTTTGCCGCTCCTGGCTTGTCCTCCGACCAGGCGGCCGCCTACCAGACGGCGCTTGAGAACATGTACGCCACGCCGGAATGGGCGACCGTGCGCGACCGCAATGGTTGGGTCGACATCTTCAACAAGGGCGACGATTTCGTCACCTTCCTGGAAGCCCAGGAAGAGCAGATCGGCGGCTTGATGAAGGAACTCGGATTCCTTTGATCCGACCGGATCCCGGCGCCACTTTCGTCTAGCGACGAATGGCGCCGGACCCAATCTCCGTCAGCTCGTCTTCAATGACGTCGGCGCCAAGGGGCCCATCATGTCTATGTCGAAGGACCGAATCGGCGGCGTTCTGCTGCTCGTCTTCTGCCTGACCTATGGCTTACTGAGCCAGCAGATCACGCTCTTACCGTTTCAAGAAAACGTAGCGTTCCATGCCCGGACAATGCCCGAGGTGCTGTCCGTCTTAGGCATCGGCCTTGCCGTGTTGATCATCGTTTTCCCGGGATCCGACAAAAAGCTTGAGCTTGCCGGCTATAACTGGATCAGCTGCGCGCTATTCCTGGGTCTGATGTCGCTCTACGGCCTGACCATCCGGCCGCTCGGCTTCATCCTGTCGACCTCACTCTTCCTCATGATCGGATTCTGGCTGCTCGGCGAGCGCAAGCCGTTGTTGTTGATCTTGGCGTCTGTTCCCTTGGTGGTCTTGTTTTGGGTCCTGATGACCCAAGGCCTCGATGTCTTCATCGAGCCTCTGCCGGCCTTTATGAAGAGCGAGGGCTAAACGATGCTTGAAGGTATCCTCACTGGCGTCACCACGGCGATGACGCCCATCAACCTGCTCTTCGTGGTCACTGGCTGCCTCGTTGGCACGTTTATCGGCATGTTGCCGGGTCTCGGACCCATGTCCGCGATCGCGCTGATGATTCCGATTGCCGCCAGTCTTGAACCGGCCGCGGGCATCATCCTGATGGCAGCCGTCTATTACGGCGCCATTTTCGGCGGCTCCACGTCGTCAATCCTCATCAATGCGCCTGGCGTTGCCTCAACGGTCGCAACATCGTTCGACGGCTACCCGATGGCGAAACAGGGTATGGCCGGCAAGGCGCTGGCGATCGCCGCCTACTCGTCGTTTTCCGGCGGCGTGATCGCGGCCCTCTTTCTCTTGATCGCCGCACCGTTCTTGGCCAGCGTCTCGCTGGCATTCCAGTCGACCGACTATTTTGCGCTGATGGTGCTTGGCCTGGTCGCCGTGGCCGCCTTCGCCGGCAAGGGCGACATGCTGAAGGCCCTCTTGATGACCGTGGTGGGCTTGATGCTGTCGACGGTTGGCACCGACCAGACCCAGGGCGTCCCGCGCTTCACGCTGGGCATGATCGATCTCATCGACGGCATATCGTTCCTACTCCTGGTGATGGCGACATTCGCGCTGTCTGAGGCGCTCTCGGCGATCATCAAGCCGGTCAATGAAGCAGACCGGCAAAAGGAGAAAGAAGCGTCCCAGAACCTCGGCTCGATGGCCGTCAGCAAGTCCGAAGTGAAGGAGATGGCACCCGTCATTGGACGGTCCTCGGTGCTCGGCTTCCTCATCGGCGTTCTGCCCGGCGCCGGCGCGACCATCGCTAGCTTCCTCGCCTACGGCACCGAACAGCGTCTGGCAGGTCCGGAAAAGGGCAAAGAGTTCGGCAAGGGCTCCGTGCGCGGTCTGTCGGCGCCCGAAACGGCAAACAATGCCGCGGCGACCGGTTCGTTCGTCCCGCTCCTTACCCTTGGCATTCCAGGGTCCGGTACGACGGCGATCATGCTAGGCGCCCTCATCGGCTATGGTATCCAGCCAGGGCCCCGGCTCTATCTCGACCAGCCGGCCGTCTTCTGGTCCGTCATCGTGTCGATGTGGCTCGGCAATATCATTCTGTTGATCCTAAACCTGCCGTTGATTCCCTACATCGCGCGCGTTCTGGCCATTCCGGCGCGGTTCCTGCTGCCGTTCATCCTGTTCTTCTCACTGATTGGCGTCTACTTCGTGTCGTTCAACACGTTCGACATCCAACTTATGGTGATCTTCGCCATCGCGGCCGTGACACTGCGCTTTCTCGACTTTCCCATGGCACCGATGATTCTCGGCTTCATCTTGGGCGGCATGATGGAGGAGAACCTGCGCCGGGCGCTGTTGATCAACAATGACAGCTGGTCGTTCCTGTGGGAGCGTCCACTAACGCTTGGCATCCTGGCGCTCGCCGCCATCTGCCTGTTCCTGCCGTTCCTGACCGGCATGTATCGCCAAATGCGGGAGAAGATTCACCCCAAAGCGACGACGGGCGAATAGTCTCAAACCCGAAGGGTTCGCAAGGCCGAATGGCGATCGGGCGGCCAATCCGCCCGATCGCATCAGGCGCTCAACATGCGTCCGCCTGTCCGTAAATCTCATTCGAGAAAGCCCGGATCAGTGGCCTCGGAAAACGGGGCTAGACAGTTCACGGAATTCGATCAGTACTGAAGGCCCTGGGACGCGCGCGAAGACGAGCGACCGGACTGCGATAGCTCAACTTGCCCCGGCAGGTTGGATTACCACGCGGGTTGTCGAAGATATTGAAGTCCTGGGAACCTGCCGGCAACTCAAGGCCGTTCTGTTCGTAGATCCAGTCGGCGAATTCGGCAAAGACCCGCTTTAAGACGCCTCACCGAGATGCCCGCCGTTCTCTACGGTGAAGTCCAGACCCTCCAAGAACCGATATTGTCTCGAGCTTGCACGTCTTCAGACGGGTACTGCCTTTGAAGACCCAGCTATCAGCTGGGTCCGGATAGGCGAACATACCGGCAAGTACTCGGTCAGGCGCAATCCCGAACAGAGCACTCCGCCGTTCTTGCAAAATTTCTTGAGATAAATTCTATATCTTGCAATTTTTCTTGCAAGATATGCTGACCGTCCCTATTCTCCAATGAGAGATGAACAACCTGAATGACGACATGACGGTCCTCGATCGATTCAAAGACACTGCCGACACGCTGACGCCAAACGAACGACGCCTTGTGCAGACCGTTATCGAAAGCCCGACCAGCGCCGCGCTTGGGACCGCGAGTGCGCTGGCGAAGTCTGTCGGCGTTCACGAGGCGACCGCCTCGCGCCTGGCGCGCAAGCTCGGTTACGCAAGCTATGCGGAGTTTCGCGACGCGCTTCGCGACGCGTTCATCGCAACCCAAGAGCCAGCGACCCGTTTCGAGAAGACGATCTCAGAAACGTCGAGCGACACAATTCTCGGCAATCTTATCCAACAGGAGGCCAACGCACTTCAAAAGATCGAGGATTTCATCAGCCCGGCTCAGATCACCACGGTAGCGGCCAGACTCCTATCGGCGAACCGGCTTTACATCTATGGCCACGGCAACGCCGAAACGCTGGCGGTCATGATGCTGAAGCGGTTTCGTCGCTTCGGTGGCGACGTCCACAAGCTCGATCCCGATCCGCGCGGCCTCGCCGAGCAAGCGCTCGGCTTTCGCAAGGGCGATATCGTCCTTACTTTCGTGTTTCGCCGGCCGCCGCGCGCCTATCGACCGCTCCTGGAGCTTGCCCGCGAAGCCGGTGCCGAAACGGTCGTCATCGCCGGCAGCATCGGCGCGACGCTCGTTCCCCAGCCCGACCATCTCATGGCCGCGCCGCGCGCCGGCGATCCCGACGGGTTTCAGACCCTGACTGTACCGATGACCGTATGCAATGCGCTGGTCATCGCTGCCGGCCTTACCGCGCGGAATAAGACGCTCAAGACGCTCGATCGATTGGGACAGCTCATCGGTCGATTCGAATAGACGCAGCAGAAAAAAGTCCAGGGAGGACACGATGAGACCATTCTCCGCAGCATACGCGATCGCGCTCGGTGCGTTAATCGCTACACCGGCAATCGCCGGTTCGGAACTGGACGCCAAAATGCCGGCGGACCTTTTGCCGATGGCCAAAGACGAGGCGACCGTCACGGTCTACTCCTTCACCAGCCGGATCAAGAAGGTCGAGACAGCATTCGAGGAGGCCTATCCGGAGATCGATCTTCAAGGCTTCGACATCTCATCGACTGAGCAGATCGCCCGCCTCAAAGCTGAGGCGCAAGCTGGTGTCGCCAATGCCGATGTCGTCTACATTTCCGATACGCCGGTGGTTTTGACCGAGCTCTTGGAAGCCGGCATCATCACGCCTTATGTTCCGCCGCGCGTCGCCGACCGCGTACCGGACCAGTACAAGTCGCCGCTTCTGGCGCAGCGCCTATCCACGAAGGTGCTCATGTATAACGAAGAGGCCAATCCCGATGGCGCACCAGTCTCGAACCTGTGGGAACTAACGACGCCGGATTGGAAGGGACGGGTCGTCATGGTCGACCCGTTGCAGCGCGGCGACTACCTCGATCTGATGACCGAGATCGTTTTGCAGTCGGATGCCATGGCCGCCGCATATGAGGCGCATTTCGGCAGCGACATCGACTTAGGCGGAGCTGCCAATGCCGGCGAGAAGTTCATCGCCGACCTCTTCGCCAACGATGTCATCTTGGTGAAGTCGACCGACGACGTGAACGTCGCAGTCGGCAAGCTTGGCCAGGAGAACCCGCCCATCGGATTCACCAGCTATTCCGACCGCCGTGATAACGAGGAGGAAGGTTGGGCTCTGCAAGTGGCGAACGACGTCAAGCCGGCGCCCGGCATTATTTTTCCGGCCATCCTGGCGCTCGCCAAGGACGCAAAGCATCCGGCTGCCGCGCGCCTCGTCATCGATTTCCTGATGGGCGACGAGAGCAAGACCGGCGGTCCCGGTCTTAAGCCTTTTTATGTCGCCGGCGACTATGTCACCCGCACCGATATTCCTCCGCATCCAGATGCCGTGCCGCTTGATGCGTTCACAGCGTGGCGGCTCCAGCCGGCGGAAACCGCGAAGATTCGCGCTGCGGTCGGTGACCTGATCCTGACGCTCCAGTAGAGCGTCGGGCCATAGCATCGCGGGTCGGGGCTTGGCCTTGACCCGCGCTCCATGCTCTCATCCTGAGAACTGAAGGATCTCTTATGGCTGAGTTCGCCATGAGCGGAGTGGGGCGGCGTGTCTTCTTTCGCCAGGGGACCGTTCTCAAGGGAGTCGTCCTTGCCCTGCTGATCGCGCTGATCGTGTTGCCGCTCATCCGGACAGTCCTCTTCACTCTAGAGCCCGAGACGATCGGTGCTTGGACAGACGTTCTGGCGAGCCGCCTGTCGCGGAACTTGCTCTACAAACCGCTCGCCAACACCCTGCTCATCGGCGCAGTCGTTGCCACAGCTTGCGTCTTGATCGGTGGATTCCTGGCCTGGCTGGTGGTGATGACCAATGTGCCCTTTCGCAAGACGATCGGCGTGATGGCGACACTGCCTTTCATGATTCCGTCCTTCGCAGCAGCGCTCGCCTGGGGAACGCTCTTTCGCAATGACCGGATCGGTGGCCAGATCGGAGCCTTGCAAGGTGTCGGTCTTGATATCCCAGACTGGCTCGCCTGGGGCATGGTGCCGACGCTCATCGTGCTGACGCTACACTATTTCAGCCTTGCTTTTACGATCATCGCCGCAGCGTTGGCGACTGTGAACTCCGATTTGATCGAGGCGGCGCAGATCGCCGGCGCCAAGGGCGCAAGGATTTTTTTTGGCATCGTCCTACCGGTGACGACACCCGCGCTGGTCGCTGCCGCGTCGCTGTGCTTCGCGGGGGCAGTCTCAAACTTTGCAACACCAGCGATCCTAGGCTTGCCGGTTCGCATGCAGACCTTGTCGACTCGATTGTTCGGCATGATCGAGGTCGGCCAAACCGCGCGCGGCTACGTCATCGGCATCCTGTTGGTGCTAATTTCTGCGGCCTTTCTGTGGGGCGGCAACCGTATTGTTGCGGGGCGACGCTCCTATACGACGATCACCGGAAAAGGCGGTCGCGCCAAGCGCTTTGACCTGCGCGCGATGCGCTGGCCGCTCTTCGCGGTGGCGATGGCGATTCTTTCGGCGGCGACCGCCATTCCTGTGCTGGTTTTGACGCTCTCAAGCTTTGCCCGATCATCCGCAGACCTGTTCTCCAATTGGACGCTCCACTTTTGGCTTGGCGCATCCAATCCGTCGATCGCTCAGGGAACACCCGGGATCACCCACAATCCCGAAATCGTGCGCGCCCTTTTCGTCACACTCGGCCTCGGCGCCGCAACCGCCGTGGCCGGCATGGCGATTGGCCTTCTGGCGGCCTACACTGTCGCCCGATATCGTGAGGGGATCTTATCGGCGGCGATCGCCCAGATCAGCTTTCTCCCCCTCTTGATCCCCGGCATCGCTTTTGGCGCTGCGTATATCGCCTATCTCGGCGCTCCGATCGGACCGTTTCCCGCGCTCTACGGCACGTTTATCTTACTCGTGATCGCCGCGACCGCCTATCTCCTGCCGTTTGCCGTCCAGACCGGTCGTGCGGTCATCCAACAAGTCGGCGGCGAACTTGAGGAAAGCGCGCGGATAACGGGGGCGAGCTTCATCCGGCGGCTGGCCGAGATTACGGTGCCGCTGGCGCTTCGCGGCCTGGTGGCGGGCGGCATCTTGATCTTTGTTAAGATCGTTCGTGACCTATCGCTGGTCGTGCTGCTGTTTACACCCACGATGCCGGTGTTGTCGGTACTGGCTTATCGCTATGCATCGGAAGGCTTCGGCCAGTTCGCCAATGCGATCGCCGTGGTGATCCTTTTCGTCTCGATCGGCGCGTCCCTGGTCGCCAGCCGACTGCAATCCAAGTCGCAGCCCTGGCTGGCGGCATAGGGGTAGGCCAATGCTTGAGATAAGAAGTCTCTCCAAGCGGTTCGGTCCCGTCGCGGCGGTCACCGATGTGTCGCTCGCCGTCCCCGACGGGGCGTTCCTGGTTCTGCTTGGGCCGTCGGGATGTGGCAAAACCACCTTGTTGCGCATGCTGGCCGGCCTGGAACTGCCCAACGCGGGCCAGATCGTCTTCGATGAAACGGTCGTGTCGGATGGCGACCGCAATTGGTCGGTCGATCCGGCAAAGCGCAATTCGGGGCTGGTCTTTCAATCCTATGCGCTGTGGCCGCACATGTCGGTGCACGGTAATGTCGACTGGCCACTGAAGGTCGCCAAGATGCCCAAGGCCGAGCGGAGCGAACGCGTCGACGCCGTTCTTAAACTGCTTGAAATCGACGATCTCGCCGATCGCTATCCGAACGAGATTTCCGGCGGCCAGCAGCAGCGGGTTGCAATCGCCCGGACCATCGCGCCGCAGCCGAAAGTGCTTCTGTTCGATGAGCCGCTGTCCAACCTGGATGCAAAGTTACGGCTGGAGATGCGCACCGAGCTGATGCGGCTACACCGGACAACCGGCGCGACAACAGTCTACGTCACCCACGACCAGATCGAGGCGATGACCATGGCAACCCACGTGGCGGTGATGAACGCCGGTCGCGTCCAGCAGTTCGGGACACCCGACGACTTGGCGCGCGATCCGCAAACCGCCTTCGTTGCAACCTTTGTCGGCACACCGCCCAACAACGTGGTTCCGATGATCAGCAACGGCGCCGGCACCATGGTCGCCGACAAGGCCATGGCCATAGCGCCGCCCGAACCGGACTGCCTAGCGATGTATCGGGCCGAAGCGCTCAACATTTCGCCCAAGGAGACATCCCGCAGCCTTGCGATGGAACTGATGGAAGTGAGTGCGATAGCCGGGCGGACCATGGTTACAGCGGTGGGCGCGGGACTCCGCCTCACAGCCATCGTCGACGGACGACCGAGCGCTCAGATCGGTGACGTCATCCACATGGAATTGCCGCCAGAACCCACGTGCTGGTTCAGTCGGTCTGGCGACAGGATCGTGTGATGCGCGTTCTCCTCGTTCGCCATGGCGAATCCGAATGGAATGCTAGCCGGCGGCTGCAGGGGCAGGCCAATGTCGGCCTCTCCGATGCCGGTCGCCGGCAGGCCGACGCACTACGTCCGGTGATTGAGGCTATCGGCCCTTGCCGCGCCATTGCCTCCGATCTGGCCCGCGTCACCGAAACGGCCGAGCGCATCGGCGCGCCCAATGCACGGCTGACCGCGCAACTACGCGAGATAGATGTCGGCGATTGGACCGGCCGCAGCATCGTCGACATTGAGACCGCCGATCCTAATGCCTATCGCGGCTGGCGGGCGGGCACGCTAACGCCGAAGGGCGGCGAGGCTTGGGATATCTTCTCAGGCCGCGTCTGCAGCGTCATCGAGACGGAACGCGCCGACCCTTGCAAGAACTTGCTGGTCGTTTGCCATGGTGGCGTCATCCGAGCCATCCTACAGCGCTTCCTGGGTCTCAATCCGGCAAACATCACCCCCGTTGCTCCGGCCAGCCTGTCAGCGCTTCAGCTTGCCGCCGGCGCGCAGAAGCCCCCGCGCCTTGAGTTGTTCAACTACCGCCCCGAAACGCTTGAATTAGAAGCGACTGATTGATGGCGCTAGGCGCGTGTCCAATCATTGATGGTATGAACCGATCCAGCGCGTAAATCTGCTTCTAGAACGGAAGAGTCCCACGATCATCAGCGCGCATCGACGCGGATGTCGCAAAAAAATCACGCAAACTGTTACGTAAAAATAGGTCTGAGTAGACCCGCGAAGCCTTGCCGATCGAGAACAATAAGAAACATCAGCGCGATATAAGCAAGGCCACTCAAGAAAATGGTGCGGTCGAGAAGACTCGAACTTCCACGGGTTTTACCCCACAGCGACCTCAACGCTGCGCGTCTACCAATTCCGCCACGACCGCACGGGACGGGTGCTTGTTCCCAGACGGGCGCTTCGTAACAAAAGCCT
>JANQPO010000022.1 GCA_028289445.1 Tepidamorphaceae bacterium | reverse complement strand
TGATCGCAGCCGTCAGCGTCGTCTTGCCGTGGTCAACATGGCCGATCGTGCCAATGTTTACGTGCGGCTTCGTCCGCTCAAACTTTTCCTTCGCCATCGGAACTCTCCGTAATCTCGTATCGTGTTGGCGTTATTGCGTTCTCAAATCAGGCGTATTTGGCCTGCACCTCGTCGGCCACGGCCTGAGGCACCTGGCTGTAGTGGTCGAACTGCATCGTGAACTGGGCCCGGCCCTGGCTCATCGAGCGCAGATTGTTGACGTAACCGAACATGTTGGCGAGCGGCACCATGGCGTTGACGACGGTGGCGTTGCCCCGCGCCTCTGTGCCCTGGATCTGACCGCGCCTGGAGTTCAGATCGCCGATGATGTCGCCCATATAGTCTTCCGGCGTCACCACCTCGACCTTCATGATCGGCTCAAGCAGCTTCGGTCCAGCCTTCTGGCAACCCTCGCGGAACGCCGCACGGCCGGCGATTTCAAAGGCCAGTACCGAGGAGTCGACATCGTGATAAGCGCCGTCGATGAGCGTCGCCTTGATGTCGACCATCGGGAAGCCGGCAAGCGGACCCGAGGTCATGACGCTTTCGATGCCCTTTTCGACGCCTGGGATGTATTCGCGCGGCACGTTGCCGCCAACGATCTTCGATTCGAACTCGAAGCCGGCCGCCGGCTCGTTCGGCTCAAGGATCAGTTTGACGCGCGCGAACTGGCCCGACCCGCCAGACTGTTTCTTGTGGGTGTAATCGACCTCGTGAAGCTTGGTGATCGTCTCCCGATAGGCGACCTGCGGCGCGCCGATATTGGCCTCAACCTTGAACTCACGCTTCATCCGGTCGACCAGAATGTCGAGATGAAGCTCGCCCATACCGGCCATGATCGTCTGGCCGGATTCCTCGTCGGTCTTGACACGGAACGACGGGTCTTCCGCCGCCAAACGTGATAGCGCGATGCCCATCTTCTCCTGATCCGCCTTCGACTTCGGCTCGACCGCGATCTCGATGACCGGATCGGGGAACTCCATCCGCTCCAGGATGACCGGCTTCAATGGATCGCTCAGCGTGTCGCCGGTCGTCACCAGCTTCAGGCCGGCGATCGCGACGATGTCGCCGGCGTAGGCCTCTTTGATGTCCTCGCGGTGGTTGGAGTGCATGGCCAACATGCGGCCGACGCGCTCGCGCTTATCCTTCACCGTATTGAGCACACTCGAACCGGTCTCGATCGTGCCGGAATAGATGCGGCAGAACGTCAGCGTGCCGACGAACGGGTCGTTCATGATCTTGAACGCCAACATCGAGAGCGGCTCGCTGTCGGACGACTCACGCACGATCTCGTCATTGGTCTTCACGTCGATGCCCTTGATCGCTGGCACTTCGACCGGCGACGGCAGGAAGTCGACGACGGCGTCAAGCATCGGCTGAACGCCCTTGTTCTTGAACGCCGAGCCACACAGCACCGGCACGAACTGATTGGTGGCCGTACCATGGCGGATCAGCGATTTGAGCTTATCCAGATCGGGCTCCTCGCCTTCGAGATAAGCCTCCATTGCCGCCTCGTCGATTTCCACGGCCATTTCAATCAGCTTTTCGCGATACTCAGCAGCCTGGTCAGCGAGGTCGGCAGGAATGTCCTCGTAGTTGAACTTTGCGCCAAGCCCCTCGTCCTCCCAGACGATGGCCCGCATCTCCAAGAGATCGACGACGCCCGCGAACTCGTTCTCCGCGCCAATCGGCAGCTGGATGACTAGGGGATTGCCGGCCACGCGATCGACGATCATGTCGACGCAGCGGTAAAAGTCGGCCCCGGTCTTATCCATCTTATTGACGAAGACGATACGCGGGACCTGATATTTGTCGGCCTGACGCCACACGGTCTCTGTCTGCGGCTCGACGCCAGCGTTGGCATCCAGAACCGCGACCGCGCCATCCAGAACACGCAGCGAACGCTCCACTTCGATCGTAAAGTCGACGTGGCCGGGCGTGTCGATGATGTTGAGGCGCTTGTCGTTCCAAAAACAGGTCGTCGCGGCCGAGGTAATCGTAATGCCGCGCTCTTGCTCCTGCTCCATCCAGTCCATTGTCGCGGCGCCGTCGTGGACTTCGCCGATCTTATGGCTCTTGCCGGTGTAGTAGAGGATCCGCTCGGTCGTCGTCGTCTTACCGGCGTCGATATGCGCCATGATGCCGAAGTTGCGGTAATCTTCGATTTTGTGCGTGCGGGGCATCGCTCTCAAGCCTCTAGAAGTCGTTACCAGCGATAGTGCGAGAAGGCGCGGTTGGCTTCCGCCATCTTGTGGGTGTCTTCGCGCTTCTTGACCGCCGTGCCGCGATTGCTGGCGGCATCCATCAGTTCGGCCGAAAGCCGGTCGGCCATGGTGCGCTCATTCCGATTGCGTGCCGCCGAGATCAGCCAGCGGATGGCGAGCGCCTGACGGCGATCGGTCCGCACTTCGACCGGCACCTGATAGGTCGCGCCACCGACGCGGCGGGAGCGTACTTCAACCGCCGGCATGACGTTTTCCAGCGCCTGGTGGAACACCGCCACCGGGTCCTGCTTCAACTTGTCCTCGACCGTCTCGAAAGCGCCATAGACGATGCGTTCCGCCACCGACTTCTTGCCGTCATACATGACGCTGTTCATGAACTTGGTGACGACGATATCGCCAAACTTGGGGTCCGGAAGGATGTCCCGCTTTTCTGCTCTGTGCCGACGCGACATGGCTTGTCCTCAAGTCAACCGGGCCGGCTTCGCTTCGCCTGACGCCCGAGAAATCCTTATTTCGGGCGCTTGGCGCCGTATTTCGAACGGCGCTGACGGCGGGCGGATACGCCTTGCGTGTCAAGCACGCCGCGAATGATGTGATAGCGCACGCCTGGAAGGTCCTTCACCCGGCCGCCGCGGATCATCACCACGGAGTGCTCCTGCAGATTGTGCCGCTCGCCCGGGATATAGCCGATGACCTCAAATCCGTTGGTCAGCCGGATCTTCGCCACCTTTCGCAAAGCCGAGTTCGGCTTTTTCGGCGTCGTCGTATAGACGCGCGTGCACACGCCACGCTTTTGCGGGTTGGCTTCCAGCGCCGGCACCGTGTTGCGCTTCGTCGGCGCCTGGCGCGGTTTGCGGATCAATTGGTTGATCGTCGGCATTGCCTGTGCGTATCCCACTTTATTCTGGTCCGAAAAGCGACCAACAAGCGAAAGCGACCAGAACGCTCCCGCTTTTTTCGGGACCGCCGGCCACAACAAGAGAGGACCGCGAAACACCGCGATCATCCGGTTCAAGCTCTAATCCTGGTTTCCGGAACCGTATAACCCGTATGGGTCGAGGCCTGGTCGGCCGCGAACAGAACAGATTACTGCGTGCCGGAAAGTGCGCGGAACCTAATGATTTGCCCGGGCGGCGTCAACCCTGGTGAGAGGAGAATTTTCACCGATTTTGTAGTGTTTCCAAAGCTGCTCTTTTCATGTGCGGTCATGCCCACCTTTGCACAGCTGCATCCGAGTCCGTCGGCCCGGTATTGAACGCTATGCGCGCATTTGGTGCGCGTTCATGAACGATGTTGACCAGTCTCTCGAAAACCAAGAAATGATCGTCATCCTTGCGAACACCCGCTCCAATCATGACGACATCGAATGCTTTTGATTCCAGTGCTGCCTCAAGCTGCGCGGTGGCGGTGTCGCCGCTATGAATGAAGCCAATCTCAGCTTCGTAACCGAGGTCACTGAGCTTCTTTTCATCTGCCCGCAAAGCGGCCTCCAGTTTCTCCGGCGTCAGCCCGGGCCACTTTGAATAATCAACGACGCTTGGATGCCAGCCGACCATCAGAACTTTCTTCGCCATCGTTTTGAAAGCCTCCGTCAATTAGTGCTACCCATCAGCATCGAAATAGTTCGCTTGCGCCGAACTCAGATTTATATTACATGGAAAATAATTGCATGGCAACTAACAAGAAACCCATTCGCCCACAAGCGTTGGGCAGGCATCTGAATTTCTCGGCCAGCGCCAGCACCGCGATGTGCAATCGGATGCTGGAGCAACACGGCCTGACCCTACCGCAATGGGTTGTCCTCGCCGCACTGTGGCAGAAAGACAATCTCACTGTCGGCGAGATCGCCGACTATTGCGGAAACAACATCCCGGCAACCTCTCGCATTTTGGATCGCATGGTCCAAAAGGCCCTCGTCGTTCGCGACATAGACAAAGACGACCGGCGAACAGTTCGAATTTCTTTGGCGAGCGCGGGCGAAGCAGTGCGTCATCTGAATCGTTTCCACGAACAGGTCAATCGTCAGCTTCTAAACGGCATATCGCCCGGTGACGCAAAGGTGCTCTACGCGCTTCTGGAACGGGTGGAGGCCAATGCGCGCAACTGGCAGCCGACACCTTGATCGCCAGCGTTCGCCCAGAGGCGACTTGGGCGTATGCACCACAAGCAAAAGGGCCGCGCGAACGCGGCCCTTTTCATGTTGCTCAGACCCTCAGCGGCGACTACTCGGCCGCGTCCTCCGCGGTCAAATCTTCCAGTGCGCTCTCCGACGCTGCAGCCGCGGCGGCGCTTGCCTTGGCCCGCTCTTCGACGATCAACTCGTCGCGCTTGCCGGCGACCCGCTGGAGGTTGGTGATTATGCCGCCGGTGCCGGCCGGGATAAGCCGACCAACGATGACGTTCTCCTTGAGGCCTTCCAGCGTATCGACCTTGCCATTGACAGCGGCCTCGGTCAGCACGCGGGTCGTCTCCTGGAACGACGCGGCAGAGATGAACGACCGCGTCTGCAAGCTGGCCTTGGTGATGCCGAGCAAAACCGGCGTACCGCTCGCCGGCGTCTTGCCCTCGGCAATCATCCGCGCGTTGACCTCGTCCAACTCGGTCTGGTCGACCTGTTCGTTGGCGATGAGGTCGGTGTCGCCCGCATCGGAGATCTCGACCTTTTGCAGCATCTGACGAACGATCACCTCGATGTGCTTGTCGTCGATACGCACGCCTTGCAGGCGATAAACGTCTTGGATCTCGTTGACCAGGAAGGCTGCCAACTCTTCGACGCCCTTAATCGCAAGGATGTCGTGCGGTGCCGGATTGCCGTCGAGCAGATACTCGCCCTTCTCGATCCGATCGCCCTCTTGCACTTGCAGGTGGCGACCCTTCGGAATGAGATACTCGACGGTATCCTCCGTTTCCTCGTCCGGGACGATCGCCACACGGCGCTTGTTCTTGTAGTCGCGTCCGAACTGCACCGTGCCGTCGATCTCGGCAATGATGGCGTGATCCTTCGGCCGCCGGGCCTCGAACAACTCGGCGACGCGCGGCAGACCACCGGTGATGTCGCGGGTCTTGGCCGACTCCAATGGAATACGCGCCAAAACGTCTCCGGCTTTGACCTCGGTTCCAGGCTCCACCGACAAGATCGCGTCGACCGACAGCAGGTAGCGTGCATCGCCACCGCGCGACAGCTTTTGAATGGTGCCCTTCTTGTTCTTCACGACCATGGCGGGCTTCAGGTTCTGGCCGCGCTGGTTGGCACGCCAGTCAATCACGAGGCGCTTCGTGATACCCGTCGATTCGTCGGTTGACTCTGTGACCGACGCGCCTTCCACCAGGTCCTCGAAATCAACGACACCGTTGACCTCGGTCAGGATCGGCCGCGTGTAGGGATCCCACTCGGCAATCCGCTGGCCGCGCGTGACGGTATCGCCGTCGTCGACCTTGAGCCGAGCGCCATAGACAACCTTGTGTGCCGCCCGCTCCTTGCCATCCTTGTCGGAAATGACGACGGTGACGTTGCGGCCCATGGCGATGCCATTGCCTTCGGAGTCCTTGACGACGTCCTTGTTGCGGATGGAGACGGTGCCTTCGTAATTGGACTCGATAAACGACGAGTCGACGACCTGCGCCGTACCGCCGATGTGGAAGGTCCGCATGGTGAGCTGCGTGCCCGGCTCGCCGATCGACTGCGCGGCGATGACGCCCACGGCCTCGCCGAGATTAACCGGTGTTCCCCGCGCCAGGTCGCGGCCATAACACGCCGCACAGACACCGGACTGCGTTTCACAGGTCAGGACGGAGCGAATCTTCAGGTCTTGAACATGCGCGGCCTCGATCTTCTCGACCTCGGCCTCACCCATCAGCGTACCGACCGGTATAAGAACGTCGTCCGTCTCGGGATCGAGAACGTCCTCCGCCGTGGTTCGGCCGAGAACGCGCTGGCCGAGCGAGACGACGACCTCGCCGGAGTCAATCACTGCTTGAACGGTGAGACCGTCGGTCGTCCCGCAATCCATCTCGGTGATGATGCAGTCCTGCGCAACGTCGACCAGACGGCGGGTCAGATAGCCTGAGTTGGCCGTCTTGAGCGCCGTATCCGCCAAGCCCTTGCGGGCGCCGTGGGTGGAGTTGAAGTACTCCATCACCGACAGGCCTTCCTTAAAGTTGGAGATGATCGGCGTTTCGATGATCTCGCCGGACGGCTTGGCCATCAGACCGCGCATGCCAGCAAGCTGCTTCATCTGTGCGGGCGAACCACGCGCACCGGAGTGCGACATCATGTAGATCGAGTTGATCGGCTTTTCGCGCCCGGTCTCGTCGTCGAGTTGCACGGAGCAGATCCGATCCATCATCTCGTCAGCAACTTTGTCGGTGCATTTGGCCCAGGCGTCGACGACCTTGTTATACTTCTCGCCCTGGGTGATCAGACCGTCATTGTATTGCTGCTCGTACTCCTTCGCGAGCGAAAGGGTATCGCCGACGAAGTTCGACTTGGTGTCCGGGATAACCATGTCGTCCTTGCCAAAGGAGATGCCGGCCATGCACGCATGGCGGAAGCCGGTGTCCATGATCCGGTCGCAGAAGATGACCGTCTCCTTCTGGCCGCAATGCCGATAAACGACATCGATCATCGCGGAGATTTCCTTCTTCGTCAGAAGGCGGTTCACCAGCGAGAACGGCACGTTCGGTTTCTTCGGCAAAAGCTCGCCGAGGATCATCCGGCCCGGTGTCGTATCGTGGATCTCCGAGGTTGGATTGCCTTCGACATCGACACTCCTGTAGCGGCCCTTGATCTTCGTATGGAGCGTCACGACACCGGCGTGAATTGCATGTTCCAGCTCGCCCATGTTGGCGAAGACCATGCCTTCGCCCGGTTCGTTCTGCTTCTCCATGGAGAGATAGTAGAGCCCGAGAACCATATCCTGCGACGGCACGATGATCGGCTGACCATTGGCCGGGTGTAGGATGTTGTTTGTCGACATCATCAACACGCGCGCTTCAAGCTGCGCCTCCAGCGACAGCGGTACGTGGACCGCCATCTGGTCGCCGTCGAAGTCGGCGTTAAAGGCCGCGCACACCAACGGGTGAAGCTGGATCGCCTTGCCCTCGATCAGAACCGGTTCGAACGCCTGAATACCGAGGCGGTGCAGCGTCGGCGCGCGGTTCAAGAGAACCGGATGCTCGCGGATCACCTCGTCCAGGATATCCCAAACTTCCGGCTTTTCCTTCTCCACCAGTTTCTTCGCCTGCTTCACGGTCGCCGCTAGGCCCTTGGCGTCGAGGCGCGAGTAGATGAACGGCTTGAAGAGTTCGAGCGCCATCTTCTTCGGCAAGCCGCACTGGTGCAGCTTCAGTTCGGGACCGGTGACGATGACCGAACGGCCGGAATAGTCGACG
>JANQPO010000012.1 GCA_028289445.1 Tepidamorphaceae bacterium | reverse complement strand
TTCCTAACCCATTGATTTTATTGGCGCGCCGGGGAGGATTCGAACCCCCGACCCCCAGATTCGTAGTCTGGTGCTCTATCCAGCTGAGCTACCGGCGCCATGCTTCGCCTGACGTGCGCAGGCGCGCGAGGCCGCCCATGGGCGGACTGAGCTATCTATAGGCCCACCCTGCCGAATGCAAGGTCATTTCAAACCTGTTGCCGTCTCACGCCGAACGCTTCAGATCTCGGTCCTTTAGCTCGATCACGCTGTCTGGAATCGTGATGGTGAAGCGCGCGCCAAGCGTGCCCTCGATTAGTTCGATGCGGCCGCCATGGGCGTTGACGATCTCAGCAGCAATCGCCAATCCGAGCCCCGTCCCGCCAGGGCGTACCGCGCCCCGGAAAGCCTCGAAGAGATGGGATTTTGCGCGTTCGGGGATTCCCGGTCCGGTGTCGGAGAACTCGATCAAGACGGCGGCGCCCTCACGGCGAGCGGCAACGGTAATGATGTCGTGGCTGCGATCGCCGGAGCCACCCGATTCAAGGGCCTGGACACTGTTGCGCGCAAGATTCACGAGCACCCGCAAAAACTGATCGGGGTCGACATCGATCTCCAGGTCGCGCGGCACGGTGTTCTGCCAGCCAATCGTCTCGTGATATTCGATCGCCAAAGTGTGGTGCACCTCTTCCACAAGCGGCGCCAAGAGCGTGCGGCGGCGTTGCGGCGGGGCTTCCTCGGCGCTGCCATATTTCAGTGTGGATGTGCAGAAGTCGATGGCGCGGTCGAGCGTCGCGATCAGCTTCGGCGCGAAGCGCTGTACGGTCGGGTCGGGCACCGTCGCCATGCGATCCGAGATGAGTTGTGCGGAAGCCAAGATGTTGCGCAGGTCGTGATTGACCTTGGACACCGCGAGACCGAGTGCGGCAAGTCGGGTTTTTTGCTGGAGGGCCGACTGCATCTCGCCTTGCATGTCGGACAGCTCGCGCTCCGCGACGCCGATCTCGTCGCGTCGCGCGCTGGGTTTGATAACGCGAGACGGATCCTCCGGCTCATCGCGAAACGCCATCATATTGCCGGTCAGTCGGCGCATCGGGCGCACGAGAATCCAATGCAGGCTTAAGTAGACGAGCGCTGCGGCGATGCCGGAGATAATCAGCGACAAGGTCAAGATGTTGATCGAATAACGCAACATAGCTTGGCGCAGCGGCCGGTCATCCATGACGATTTCAATCAGATCGCCGCCCTCCATCCGGCCGATGACGCGAATCGTCCGCGACTCCGCCCGCACCAGCGTGATCAAGGCTTGGCCAAGAGAGGCCGAAGGCGACATGTCGGCGAAATCGGCGGTCATATCGACGGGGGGCGGCATGTCGGTCAGCGCGATCAGCTGGCGGCGATCTTCGGTCCTGACGGCAAGCGTGTTGGCGCCGATGTTGCGCAGTAGATCGATTTCCAGTTCGCGCGGAACCATACCGTCCGGAGCGGCGCGCAAGGACATGGCGGCAATTTCGGCGTCGCCCAGGCGGTCAAGAAGCCAGGTATTGCGAAAGTTGGCGACCGAAGGCACGTAGATCATAACTTCCGCGATCATCACGAACAGTACGGTCAACACGAGCAGCTTGGTCGACAGACCACGGGCCAGTCTTACCCCGGTCGTCCGTCGTTTTGCGGCGGTTTTCGGTGCTTGTTTCATGTCAGTCGACACAACATGCCGATCGCATTACGCGAATCCGTGTGCGACGACTTATCCGAAACGGCGAAGGAATGACAAGAGCGAACGAATAAAGGGCTTTTGCGGCACGTCGGCGTAGTAGCTGGTTGCCGCACGTTTCGAGATCTCGGCGAGCGTCGGGTAGGGCGAGATGAACCCGCGCATGGCGCCGATCTTCATCTTCTGCGAAATCGCCAGCGACCACATGTTGATGAGATCGCCGGCATTGGCGCCGACGATCGAGGCGCCGAGGATCCTTCCACGGTGGTTGGTGATGACCTTGATGAGGCCGCTTGTTTTCTTTTCCGCCTGCGCCCGGTCGTTCTCCGCGTAGGGCCAGCGCAGGATGCGGATGCGCTCGCCGTTTTGCGCGCGGCCCATTTTTTCGTTGAGGCCGACATGCGCAAGCTCTGGGTCGGTGTAAGTGACCCACGGGATGGTGCTGTGGTCCGGCTTGGCCGGAATCCGGAAGAGGATCGACTGGATCACCAGACCGGCGTGATAGTTGGCGATGTGGGTGAATTGCGGTCCGCCGGCGACATCCCCGATGGCATAGACGCGCTTGTTCGTCGTGCGCAGCGTTGCGTCGGTTTTGATGCCCGCTTTGTTCGTTTCTATTCCGGCCTTGTCGAGATCGAGATCGCCGACATTGGGTTTCCGGCCGGCCGCTACCAGCAGATGGCTGCCGTCAATCATCAATTCTTCGCCCTTGGCGTCGTAGTGAACGCGGACACCGGAGCGATAGCGGCGGACCCGCGTCACGGGCGTGTGGGTGAGCAGCGTCACACCTTCGGCTTGCACCTGATCGAGCACGATCTCCGTGAGCTCGGGATCGTCATGAGCGAGCGGTGTCAGAGCTTCTATGACGGTTACGGTCGATCCAAGGCGATTGTGCGCCTGGGCCATCTCTAGGCCGATCGGTCCGCCGCCGATGATGATCAGACGATTCGGCCGGCGCGTCAGGTCGAAGATCGTCTCATTGGTCAAATAGTCGACGGTGTCGAGGCCAGGGATCGGCGGCGCGGCTGGCGACGAGCCCGTCGCGATCACGAACCGCCTGGCCCGAATCTCGGTATCTCCGGCGACCAACGTCTCGGCGTCCTTGAACCGGCCGGCGGCTTCGATAACGGTGACGCCGAGGCCCGTGAAACGTTCGACGGAATCGTTGGGTGCGATCGCGGCAATAACATCGTGGACGTGTTGATGAACACGCGCAAAGTTGACCTTTGGTTGTCCGGCAGAGACGCCGAAGGCCGGTGCCTTGCGTATCGTTTCGGCCTGTTTCGCGGCAGCGAGGAGGGCTTTGGAGGGGACGCAGCCGTAGTTCAGGCAGTCGCCGCCCATTTTACCCTTTTCGACAAGCACGCATGACACGCCGAACGCTGCCGCGACTGCCGCGACTGTGAGCCCGCCCGATCCTGCTCCGATGACGCAGATGTCGGGTGTCAGCACCTTGTCCATGCCACTCTCCTCGTCAAACCATGGCGCGACCGTTAGCCGGCCTGCCGACGCTTGCGTACTTTCTTTACGATGACGGGGATGATCGCGACAACGCCAAGCGCGACAAATGCGGCGATGATCTCGGGCGTGATCAAGGCCGACGTGTCGAGGCTGACTGTGCAGGTTGCACCGCTGGGATCGGTTGCTTGGCAGGCGCGGTAGTCTTCGGCCTGCGCGTCGATAACACTGCCAAGGCCGGCGCCGACGAAGGCAAAGGCAAACGTGCCTGGAATGATCCCGATCAGAGTGGCGATGAAGAAGGTCTTCAAGGAGACGCCCAAAAAGGCCGGTGCCAGGTTGACCAGCCAGAAGGGAAAGGCGGGGACAAGGCGCAGGAAGAGCAGGTAGTTGAACGCGTCTTCCTCAAAGCCGGAGGCGAGTCGGTCGAGAAACGGGCCGGCCTTGGCCCGCAAGGACGTGCCCAGTGCGGTCTTGGCCGCCAGGAAGATGACCGAGGCACCGAGCGTTGCGGCGATCACGGTCGCCGATCCGGCAATCGCCCAACCGAACATCAATCCACCGGCAATGGTTAGGAACAGAGCGCCCGGCAGCGACAAGGCAACTGTGACGATGTAGACCGCTACGTAGCCAAGAACGGCTACTGCGAGGTTGCCGGAAACAAGGCGGGTCAGCGCCTCGCGGTTCTCAATCAAACCTTCCAGGGACAGGTAACGGTGGAGCCCGGTCTGCCAGACAATCGCCATGGCGACGCCAATCAGTAGAAGCGGCCAGAGCCGTTTGAGGGCTTGCGGCACTCTATCGTCCTTCGCTTCGGCGGTTTGCGGATCGCGGCTGGTATCCGCATCATGCATCGTTGAGGGCCCAGTCGTAAACGTAGCCGGAAATCTTCGGGTTGGCGTCGAGCTGGCGCGCCAGACGCGATGTGGCGTATCGCCGCCAGTGGTCGCGCAGGCCATTCTGAGTGCCGAAGTCCTCGGCGAACCAATCGTAGATCTTCGATGCCGTTAGTCCGCGTGCGCCGACGGCCACGCCACGCGGATGATTGATGTAGTCGGCGGCGGCGGCATCGAGTCGGGCGCTGAGGCGTTGTGCGGTGAAAGCCTGCGGTTGCAGGTTCGGGCACCCGATCGAGGCGCAATTGACGGCGTAATGGATGCGCGCGTCACCCCAATAGGGGCGTAAGATCTCGTGCTCGACGTCATCCAGCGAGAGCGATACGCCCTCGACGGCCATCAGCTTCTTCCGCCACGGTCCGCGCCCGAAGAGACTGCCACCCAGGTTGATCTCCCTGATCGATTTAACCGGATAGTGGTCCAACACGACATCGATCGTTTTGGCGTTGTAGAGATTGACCCAGTAGGCGAATTGGTCGTCGCGGGCCATTTGGGTCGGCGCGGCGGCCTCCAGCGTGCCGACATAGGTCTTCAAAGCGCCATGACCCGCGGCCTTGAAGGCGCCATAGTCGACCCTGTTGATCCCGTCACCGCCGACACGCAGATAACTTCTCAAGAGATCGGACCAAGCACCGTGATCGGGACCCGATCCGGCGCCGTGTGCCCGAAAGCGTTCCGTCGCCTTGGCGGCGTTGGGCCATATGGCCATGGCCGTCGCGCCGGCAATCAGCGAGCGTCGGGTTAGGCGTTGGGTCATGGATTGCGGTCCTGGGTTTCGATGGCGCGGCGGCGATCGCGTTTTCTTGCGCTCATATGCGCATGTTTTCGATTGCGTGTCCGGCTCTTCAATGCGATGTGATCACACGTCAATTTCCGTCAAACGACAGGCATTGACGGGGCGATTCCGCTCGCGGTTTGTTGACGCCGCGACAGCCGCCACTTATAAGCGCGCGCAACCACCTTATATGTCCGGTGCCGCCTTGCCGCAGTGCCGGGCATTTATGGTTTGAGAAACGCCACACCAGACCCGCTACGCGGGTGGAGACATACCGTGAAACGCACATTCCAACCGAGCCGCCTCGTCCGCAAGCGCCGTCATGGCTTTCGGGCGCGCAAGGCAACGGTCGGCGGCCGCAAAGTGCTCGCCAATCGCCGCCAGCGCGGCCGCAAAAAGCTGTCGGCCTAGATTCGTCCGACCGGCCCTTGAACCACTGGCCCGGACGCAGTCGGGATAGGCATGACCGGGAGTATGACAACGACGTTTGAGACGCTGAAGCGACGGGCCGACTTTCTGCGCACCGCGCGCGGGCGCAAAGCGGTCACGGCGACGGTCGTTCTACAGTCACGGCGCCGCGATCAGGACGCCGCCGGCGCTCCCCGGTTTGGATTCACCGCGACCCGCAAACTTGGCGGCGCGGTGGTGCGCAATCGGATCAAACGCCGGCTGAAGGAGGCGGTGCGGCGGCTTGAGGCTGATGAGATCGCATCCGGCCGCGATTATGTCTTGATCGGGCGCGGAAAAACGTTCGGTGCGCCTTTTTCAGCGATTGTAGACGATGTGCGTAGCGCGATAAAATCCGTAACGGAACCGTCGATGCGGGGCCAACCGGCAAGGGCCGATCGGACGCAATGAACGAACACCGCAACACCATTCTGGCAATCGCGCTGTCCATTGCCGTCTTGATCACCTGGCAGGTGTTCGTGGGCATTCCGCAAATGCGCGAGCAGCAGGCCCGACAGGCCGAGCTGGCGGCGCAGTCGGAAAGCGCCGGAACCGACCAAAGCGCAGTGCCGCAACCCGATGCGACCGGTACGCCAACGCCGCAAGCCACAACGCCGGGCGTTGCACCGACCGTTCCAGGAGGCGCGGTGACGGCGACCGCATCGCGCCAGGCAGCGCTCGCGGCGACGTCCCGCATTGCCATCGAGGCACCGGATCTTGCCGGCTCACTTAATCTGCAAGGCGCTCGGATCGACGATCTGTCGCTCACCCAGTATCGCGAGACGGTTGAACCGGACAGCCCGATCATCACGTTGCTGTCGCCTTCGGGCAGCCCCAACCCCTATTACATAGAGGCGGGTTGGACCGTGGCGCCTGGAACCGAGGTCGCGGTGCCGACGTCCGAGACTGTCTGGACGGCCGAGAGCAATGCGGCGCTGACCCCCGGTTCGCCCGTGACGCTGACCTATGACAACGGTGCGGGACTGGTGTTCAAGCGCACGATCGCGATCGACGACCACTACATGTTCGCGATTACGCAAAGCGTCGAGAACACGACCGGTGCGGCGGTCACGCTTTATCCTTACGGTCTGATCTCGCGGCACGGCACGCCGGCCACCACCAATTTCTACATTCTTCATGAGGGCCTGATCGGCGTTCTCGGTGAGGACGGCCTTCGCGAGATCGACTATGACGAGGTCGCCGAAGACGGTCCCCAAACCATCGCTTCGACGGGTGGTTGGCTCGGCATCACCGACAAATACTGGGCGACGGCACTGATCCCGGCGCAGGACCAGCCGTTCAACGCTCGCTTTTCGGCCAATACGCGGGCACCGACCATCAGTTACCAGACCGATTACTTGCTCGATCCTGTGACTGTGGCGCCGGGCGCCTCGGTGTCCGTCGAGACGAATGTCTTTGCCGGTGCCAAGCGCGTCCGGTTGATCGAGAGCTACGAGGAGAATCTCGGCATCAAGCAGTTCGATCTGATGATCGACTGGGGCTGGTTCTACTTCCTGACCCGTCCGATGTTCACGGTGCTCGACTATTTCAACGCGATGATCGGCAATTTCGGCATTGCGATCCTGATCGTGACCGTGCTGATCAAGCTGATCTTTTTCCCGCTGGCCAACAAGTCCTATGTGTCGATGAGCCGGATGAAGCTGGTGCAACCGGAGATGCAAAAGATCCGGGACAATTTCGCCGACGACAAGCAGCGCCAGCAGCAGGAGATGATGAAGCTTTACAAGGAGAAGAAGATCAATCCGCTCTCGGGTTGCCTTCCGATCCTTGTCCAGATTCCCGTTTTCTTCGCTCTTTACAAGGTCCTGTTTGTCACGATCGAGATGCGGCATGCGCCGTTCTTTGGCTGGATTCGCGACCTGTCCGCGCCCGACCCGACATCGCTATTCAACCTCTTTGGGCTCATCCCGCTGGACCTTCCGGCCTTTTTGATGATTGGCGTTTGGCCGATCATCATGGGCTTGACGATGTTCATTCAGATGAAACTGAACCCGGCACCGCCGGATCCCACGCAGCAATTGATCTTCAACTGGATGCCGCTGGTCTTCACCTTCATCTTGGCCGGGTTCCCGGCTGGCCTGGTGATCTATTGGGCGTGGAACAACTTCCTGTCGATTCTCCAGCAGTACATTATTATGCGGCGACAGGGCGTGAAGGTTGAGCTGTGGGACAACATCAAATCGACATTCCAGCGCAAGGCGGCGGCCGACAACACGGCGGACAAGACCTAGGCGCAGTCGACGATCCCGCCGTTCGGGCGGTGTTCCAATCTTACGACCCGCCGCTTCGCGACGCGCTCCTTGGCCTTAGAGAACTGATCCTGAAGACCGCAGCATCGACCGAAGGTGTCGGTACGCTTTCCGAAACGCTCAAATGGGGCCAGCCGAGCTATAGACCGGTGAAGTCGGGCGTCGGGACGACCGTTCGGATCGATCGCGATAAGTCGGCGCCAGATACCTATGCGGTCTATGTGCACTGCCAGACCGGATTGGTGGACACGTTTCGCGAACTCTATCCGAACACGTTTCGGTTCGCCGGGAATCGCGCACTCGTGTTCAGGACTAGCGAAGAGGTACCCGAAGTGGAGCTGAGCCACTGCGTCGCCCTGGCGCTGACCTATCACCAGCGCAAGCGCGCGGGCTGATCGATCGATGGACATGTCCGACACCGTCGACCTTGAGGCCGGGCGCCGCCTGTTCGCCTCCGGCGCCGATTATCTTCTATCGGTTCACGATCTGGCGGCCATCCCGCCGGCGGGTCCGGTGGAGGTTGCCTTTGCCGGTCGCTCCAATGTCGGCAAGTCGAGCCTCATCAACGCGCTGACCAACCGCAAGAAACTGGCGAAGACATCGAACGCGCCAGGACGCACCCAGTCGCTCAATCTCTATCGGATCAGCGACGATATCCATCTCGTGGACATGCCCGGCTACGGTTTCGCGCGGGCACCAAAGGCCATGGTCAAGGCCTGGACGGCGCTCATCCGCGCCTATCTGGCGGGCCGACCGTCGCTGCGGCGGGTCTTCGTTCTGGTCGATTCCCGTCACGGCCTGAAAGACGGCGACAAGGCGATCATGGACCTTTTGGATACGGCCGCAGTTTCCTATCAGATCGTCTTGACGAAGACCGACAAGATCAGTGGATCGGCGCTCGATACCGTCAAGGACGAGACCGCCAAAGCCATCGCCAAACGGGCGGCCGCGCATCCCGACATTCTCGCAACGTCGAGCGAAAAGGGGGTCGGGATCGATCGCCTGAGGGCAGAAATCGCCAGCCTGTTAGCCTAATGGGGCGTTCAGGATTGGCAACGGTCGGGCAAATCGGCTATCAGAGCGCTCCGCTGACCTGACCCGGCTTCCATTGGCCCTCGCAATGACAGCGCAGACAACGAGCATATCCAACCACGATAAGGCGCGGATCCTGTCCGAGGCGCTGCCCTATATGCAGCGCTACGACAGTCGCACCGTGGTGGTGAAGTATGGCGGCCATGCCATGGGCAACGACGACCTGGCGCGTGCGTTCGCGCAGGACATCGGTCTCTTGCGCCAGGCGGGCGTCCATCCCGTCGTGGTGCACGGCGGCGGACCGCAAATCGGTGCCATGCTTGAGCGCGTTAAGATCCAGTCCGATTTCGTGGCCGGTCTGCGGGTCACCGATGCTGCGACGATCGAGATCGTCGAGATGGTGCTCGCCGGTACGATCAACAAGCAGATCGTCCAGATGATCAACGGCACCGGAGCACGGGCGATCGGGCTAAGCGGCAAGGATGGCCGCCTCGTCGTCGCCAAGAAGGTCAACCGAACTGTCGTCGACCCGGAATCGAATATCGAAAAGGCCGTCGATCTCGGATTTGTCGGCGAGCCGGAAACCGTGGATCGACGGGTTCTGGATTCGTTGATCGAGACCGGTCTCATTCCCGTCCTGGCACCGATCGCGGCCTCGGCCGATGGCGAGACGCTGAACGTCAATGGCGACACGTTCGCTGGGTCCGTGGCCGGTGTACTGAATGCCTCGCGACTGCTGGTGCTGACCGATGTGCCAGGCGTGCTCGATGCGTCCGGTACGCTGATCCGCGAGCTGACGGTCGAGAAGGCGCGTGCACTGATCGCCGATGGGACGATCGCCGGCGGTATGATCCCGAAGATCGAGACCTGCATCCACGCCATCGACGCCGGCGTTGAGGCGGTCGTCGTCATCAACGGCAAAGTGCCGCATGCCGTTCTTCTTGAACTGTTGACCGACCATGGTGTCGGCACGCTGATCCGGCGCTGATGAAGATGGCGATGCGATCGTTGACGGCGCTGGCTCTGGCGATCGGCATGTCGGGTGTCGTGGCGGCCGAGGAGCGGTTGCCGCTTGATCTGTGCAATCTCTCAAGCTATGCGGCGGATATCGCCATCGGCTTGGAGGTTTCGACGGGCGCGGCGACGCAGGGCTGGTTTCGCGTGCTGCCCGGCGAATGTCGGGAAGTGCTTCAAGAGGGGCTTGGCGCCAAACGTCACCTTCTTCATGTCCGTCCGCTCGATCTCTACGGAACGCCGCCACGCACCGAAGCCGGCGCCATCCGGCTATGCGTGCGAGACGCCGACTTCGTGATCGCCGGCGCCACGGAATGTGCCCGCGAGGGACAGTTCATGGCGGAGTTTGTGGTTGTCGACCCGATTGTCGCCAATGACAGGCGGCAGGTGGCGATCGACGAGGCCGCGGGTTTCGAGCGGGCCGAGGCCCGCACCGCCGGATTGCAACGCTTGCTCGGGCTTGCCGGCTATGATGCCGGGGCCGTCGACGGGGTGAAAGGCAGCCGCACCGCATCGGCCATCAGCACATTCGTCGATGATGCCGGCGTTGACCGGTCCGACACTCTGGCCATCATGGTGGCCTTGATTGAGCGAATCTCGACCGGACAGGTCGATTCCGCGCCGAAGTTCTGCAACGAGACGCTGAACCGCGTCATGTTCGCCGTCGGCGTCCCCATCGGCAAGGCAGTTGAGACGCGGGGCTGGTATCAGGTGTCGCCGGGCAACTGCGCACGTCCGCTGGCGACGACTCTCGCCGGGCAGACGCTTCACGTCTTTGCCGAGGCCGTTGATAGTGCGGGCGCCGCTATCTTGGCCCGCGGCGTGCCGATCGCATGGACCGGCGAGAAGGCGTTGTGCACGAAGAACCTCGAATTCCGCATCCGAACTCACGCCAACTGCGAGGCGCGCGGGCTGACGACACGCGGATTCCGGACCTTCACGGTGCCGGACACCGGCGCCATCATCATCCCTTTCCAGGATGAGGATCATGACTGAGCCGGTGTCGACGAGGCTGCTGCCGACGATCGCACAGGACGATCTCGCGCGCCGGTTTACGTCCGTCTCGGAGTGGATTTTCGATCTCGACAACACGCTCTACCCGCCGCACACGGATCTTTTCGCGCAGGTCGATCAGCGCATCACCGACTATATCGCCGGGTATTTGAAGGTGGATCGGGACGAAGCATATCGCATCCAAAAGGACTACTACCGTCGCTACGGCACGTCGTTACGTGGACTGATGGCCGAGCACGGCATGAACCCCAACGATTTCCTGGTCTATGTCCACGACATCGATCACTCGCCGCTAGAGCCCGATCCGGCCTTGGGTGCAGTGCTGGCGGCGCTGCCCGGCCGCAAATTCGTTCTCACCAACGGATCGCGCGGCCACGCGGAAGCGGTGACCGGTAAGCTCGGGATCGATCACCATTTCGAGGACATGTTCGGCATTGTTGAAGCGGACTTCACGCCGAAGCCGGCCTCGCGGCCCTACGACACGCTGATCGCTCGCTACGGGATCGATCCGACGGTCTCGACCATGTTTGAAGACATCGCACGCAATTTGGCGGTGCCGAAGCAAATGGGTATGACGACGATCCTGGTCACAGACGATGCGCTGTCGAACAGCGACTGGCGCGGCGATTGGGAAAACTCGGATCGCGATGCGCCACATATCGATCACGTCACTACGGATATCGCGGCGTTTCTGGTCGATATCTGTGAAGCGCTGAAGATTGATATGTCGCACAGCGAATTGCCGCATCGCGAAAACGGATATACGACTTCTGACTGACTTCAGTCGCAGACCCATCACCCGTCAGATTGGATTCCGCCATGGACATGAGTGCCCTTGAAGCTGTCGTCGATTCCACCTGGGAGGCGCGCGACACAATCACCACCGATACTGGTGGCGAGACTCGTGAAGCGGTCGAGACGGCGTTGGAACTGCTCGACTCCGGCAAAGCGCGGGTCGCCGAGAAGGCCGGCGACCGGTGGACCGTCAATCAGTGGCTGAAAAAGGCCGTGTTGCTGTCGTTCCGGCTGAACGACATGGCACCTGTTTCGGGTGGTCCAGGCGGCGCGACATGGTGGGACAAGGTGGACAGCAAGTTCGCCGGCTGGGGCGAGAACCGCTGGCGCGAGGCTGGATTTCGGGCCGTCCCGACCTGCGTGGTGCGCCACTCCGCCTATATCGCGCCCGGTGTCGTATTGATGCCGTCCTTCGTTAATCTGGGCGCCTATGTCGATTCTGGCACGATGGTGGACACTTGGGCGACCGTCGGGTCCTGCGCGCAGATTGGTAAGGACGTCCACCTGTCGGGCGGGGTCGGAATCGGCGGCGTTCTGGAGCCCATGCAAGCCGGCCCGACGATCATTGAGGATAACTGCTTCGTCGGCGCACGTTCCGAGGTTGTCGAGGGCTGCATCGTGCGCGAGGGATCGGTGCTTGGCATGGGCGTCTATATCGGCAAATCAACGAAGATCGTGGACCGGGCAACCGGCGAGGTCTTCATGGGCGAGGTGCCGCCCTACTCGGTCGTCGTGTCCGGGTCGCTTCCCGGCAAGCCGTTGCCTGACGGATCGCCGGGTCCCAGCCTCTACTGCGCCGTCATCGTCAAGCGCGTCGATGAGCGGACGCGCTCCAAGACGTCCATCAACGAGCTGTTGCGGGATTGACCTGATGCCGACATGATGGTCGCGCGCGGGGGGACTGTCATGAAAGACATAGACTGGAAGTTTCTGTTCACTGACTTCGAGGGCCGGATCAATCGGCAATTGTTTTGGATCGGTGTTGCCTGCCTGTTGGCGGCGCACGTTCTCAACGGCGTTCTCTTCGGCCGCAACGGCCTTGTCCCCATCGTCATTGCCGGTCTGATTGTGCTGGCCGGCCTCGCTGTGTACGTCAAACGCTGCCATGACCGTGACAAATCAGGCTGGTGGTGCCTGCTCCTTGCAGTTCCCGTCGTCGGCTTCGTTTGGTGGATCGTTGATCTCGGTATTTTGGAAGGAACGCGGGGCGAGAACCGATTCGGCCCGGATCCTCTTGAGCATTCGACATAAGGGCGCGTTGACGACTGGCCAAGGTCGGCTTAGACCGCATGGATGTCCGTAGACGCCGTTACACTCACCCAAGACCTTGTCCGCATTGAAAGCGTCACGCCAGACGCCAAGGCTTCGCTTGACCATGTGAGCGGTGTGCTGGAAGCACGAGGGTTTACCTGCACGCCGCTTCCGTTCCAGGCGCCTGACACACCGGATGTCGACAACGTTTTTGCCCGTTTCGGGACAGACGGTCCGCATCTGGCCTTTGCCGGCCATCTCGATGTCGTGCCGACTGGACCAGCGGACGCATGGACCAATCCGCCGTTCTCCGGCGCAGTTGTCGACAGCATGCTCTACGGCCGCGGGGCCACGGATATGAAAAGTGGAGTCGCCGCATTCGTCGCAGCAGCGGTCAACTTCCTTTCTGAGCGCAGTAGCGGTTTCGGCGGTACGATCAGCTTCGTTCTGACGGGCGATGAAGAGGGTCCGGCGATCAACGGAACGGCCAAGCTCGTTGATTGGATGCGCGAAAACGGCCACATGCCCGATCATTGCATCGTCGGTGAACCGACAAGCCGCGACGCGCCGGGCGACCAGATCAAAGTCGGACGTCGCGGCTCAATTCGCGGTACACTGACGGCGATCGGCCAACAGGGCCATGTCGCTTATCCAGAAGCCGCCGACAATCCGATCCCGCACCTGGCGGACATGATTGCGGCGATCGAAGCCGAGCCGCTCGATGCCGGGACCGAGCAGTTTCCACCGTCCAATCTGGAATTCACCGATATCGCGACCGACAACACAGCGACCAATGTGATCCCGCATGACGCGCGGGCGATGTTCGATATTCGCTATAACGTTCTGCAGACGCCGAACACGCTGAAGGCAGCCTTGGTCCGGCGCCTAGCGCGGGTCGCCAAGCGCGATCAGTTCGCGCTGACGCTTACTCCGCCGTCGGGCGAGCCGTTCTTGACGGAAGACGAGACGCTGCTTGAGACCGTGCGTGGCGCAATCACCGACGTGACCGGGCACCTTCCGGCACTCTCGACCGGCGGCGGCACGTCGGACGCGCGCTTTATCCAGGCGCTTTGCCCAGTCGTCGAAGTGGGCTTGGCGGCCAAGACCATGCATGCGGTCGACGAGTGCGTGCCGGTCGCCGATATCGAAACCCTGACCGCGATCTATCGTCGAATCCTGGAGCGCTATTTCGAGACTGGATCGGCATGACCTTTCTCGAAGATGCCCGGCGCGCCGTTCCAGCGGCACTGCGGCTTTATCGGTTCGATGCCGCCGCCATGAGCGAATTCGACCTGTCCTTTGAAGGGTTCATCCGGTCGTTCGCGGTCTTGATCCCTGTCGCCATCATCTATCTGGCGCTCTGCCAGGTCGAGTTTCAACACGTCACGGAGGTCGCCGGGGTCAACATCCCGGAGCCGATTGCTTTCTTCGGCTGGAAAATGACCGGTCTCGTCGTCGATTGGTTCGCCTTTCCCATCATCATGGTGCCGATATCAAGGGCCATGGATCTGGGTCATCGCTATGTGCCGCTGATCGTGGCGATCAACTGGATGGCGATTGTTGCCATTGTCATTTGGACGGTGCCGGCGTTTCTGTTCGCCTTCGGACTGGTGGGCGCGGCCCCGACGGCGTTTCTCTCACTCCTGGCCTTTGTTTACGTTGTCGCCGCGACCGGGTTCGCGATCAAGACGGCGCTTGACGTGCCGACGGGCCTCGCCATGGCGTTGACGGTCCTCTACCTCATTTTGGGGTTGCTGATCGGTGCCGGTGTCGATCGGATGATTGGTGTTTAGATCGGAATGCGTTCAAACTGAATCATTCCCCTCCTTCGTCATCCCGGGCGCGGTGCAGCGTCTTGATGGTGCACCTCAGAACTGGGATGACGCGTGAGGTAGATGAGCGGACCCAATCTCATTCCGGCTTAGAGCGTCTCGGCTTCCGGTGGGTAGTCCACGGCGACCAGGTAGAGCCCTTCCGGCGGTGCGACCGGGCCGCAGGCAGAACGGTCGGCGGCGGCAAGGATCTCGGCAATCCGCTCCAGAGGCCAACGGCCTTCGCCGACTTTCTTCAGCGAGCCGGCAATCGAGCGCACCTGGTGATGCAGGAACGAGCGCGCGGAAACGGTCAGATGCACCTCGTCGTCCTTACGGGTCACAGCAATTTCGTGGAGTGTCTTAACCGGCGACTGCGCCTGGCACTCAGCGGCGCGAAACGTCGTGAAGTCGTGCTGGCCGACGAGCGCCTGCGCGGCTTCGTGCATGGCTTTGGCATCGAGCGGCACACCGACATGCCACACTTGGCCGCGCCTTGAAGTCGGCGGCGCGCGCCGGTCGAGGATACGGTAGAGATACTCCCGCTTAATCGCCGAGAAGCGCGCCTCGAAACCCTCCGGCACGCGTTCGGTCGCCAAGACGGCAATTGGATGCGGCTTCAGGTGATGGTTGATGGCATCGCGCACGGTATCGGTCTCAGCCTCGCGGCCAAGGTCGACATGAGCGACTTGGCCGAGCGCGTGAACGCCGGCATCGGTCCGGCCCGCCCCATGGACCCGCACCGTCTCGCCGCAAAATCCGGCAATTGCCTCTTCCAATGCCTGTTGGACGGACTGTCCATTCTCCTGTCGCTGCCAACCAACAAACGGGCCGCCGTCATATTCGATTGTCAGCTTGTAGCGGGGCATGGGACAGCGCTATTGCAAGATGGTGCCGGCAAGCGGACCGGCACCGCGCATAAACTCTTCTGCGGACATCGGACCTTTGCCCGCCCGCTGCACCGTCGCAAGCGTCAAAGCGCCATTGCCGCAGGCGACGATCAGGGAGCCGTCGAGCACGGTTCCAGCAGTTCCATCACCCTCGGCGAGACTGCTTTTGAGGACTTTCACGCGGTGCGTCTTTCCGCCGGCCTCGATCTCGAACCAGGCGCCTGGAAACGGCGACAGGCCACGGATCAGGTTGTGAACGTCCGTTGCGGGTTTTGACCAATCGATCCGTGCTTCGGCTTTATCGATCTTCTTGGCATAGGTGACGCCATCTTCGGGTTGCGGGATGAAATCGAGCGCGCCGCGTTCAAGCGCGCCCAGCGCCCGATGCATTAGGTCTGCGCCGATACGGGCCAGTGCGTCGTGCAGTTCGCCGGCGGTCATGTCTGGGCCGATCGCGACCCGTTCCGTCATCGCGACCGGACCGGTGTCGAGGCCGGCTTCCATCCTCATGACGGAGACCCCGGTCTCGGCGTCTCCAGCCATGATGGCGCGCTGGATCGGCGCCGCGCCGCGCCAGCGGGGTAGGAGCGAGGCGTGAAGATTGACGCAACCCATGGCCGGCGCATCGAGGATCGCCTGGGGCAGGAGAAGGCCATAGGCGACGACAACAGCGGCGTCTGCCCGCAGGTCGGCGAACGCTTCTTGCCCCGCAACGCTCTTTAGCGACGTCGGCGTGCGGACTGGCAGGCCGAACCGCGCGGCGGCCGTGGCGACGGGCGTCGGCGTTTCCGCCATGCCGCGGCCGGCGGGGCGTGGCGGCTGGGTATAGACCGCAGCGATGTCGTGGCCGGCGCCGACCAATTCGGTCAGCGTCGGCACGGCGAAGTCCGGCGTCCCCATGAAGATGAGCCGAAGCGGCATGAAGGCTCTAGGCGGCGGCGCGCTTGCGCGCCTTGGTGAATTTCTTGGTGATCCGGTCGCGCTTTAGCTTCGACAGATGGTCGATGAAGAGCACGCCGTTCAGATGATCGATCTCATGCTGGATGCAGGTGGCGAGCAGGCTCTCGCAGTCGATCTCCCGCTCGTCGCCGCCGCGATCGAGATAGCGGACCCTGCAGGCCGCCGGCCGCTCGACCTCCTCGTAGTAGTCGGGGATGGACAGGCAACCCTCCTCATAGAGAGCGGTCTCGTCGGAGGTCCAGACGATATCCGGATTTACGAACACCATCGGCTCCTTCTCGTCTTCTTCTTCGGTCTTCGAAACGTCGAGCACGATGAGGCGCTTGTCGATACCGATTTGTGGCGCCGCCAGGCCGATGCCCGGCGCGGCGTACATGGTCTCCAACATGTCGTCCATCAGTGCCCGGACGCCATCGTCGATATCGGCGAGCGGTTTGGCGACCTTGCGCAGTGCCGGGTCGGGAAGAATGAGAATGTCGCGAATGGCCATGGCGGTCAGATAGGAAAAAGCGGCGCGGCGGTCAACAAATCCACCCACTGCCGATCCTTGAAATGTTCCCGTTTTGATCGCGATCCTGCCGGCGAATCGGCTATAGACGTCGAATGTCCGAAATCGTCTTCACACTCGGCCAAACACCGGTGACGCTGGAAACCCTCGTGTTTGCCGCAGGTGGTGCCTTGTTATTCCTCGTGTTCCTGCTGGTCGTTATCGCCTGGCGGGGCACTGTCAACCGCGCTCGCGTTGATGCCGAGGCGCGCGAACGTGCGCGTGAGCTGGACGCCCAGATGGCAGCGCTCGCTAAGGCGCAAGGCGAGATGACGGGCCGGATGCAGACCATGGCCGAAGTGTTCGGAACGCGGCAAAGCGAAATGGTCGGCGGTTTGACGGAACGTCTCGACAAGATGAGCCAAAGGGTCGGCCAGTCGATGGTGGAAACCACCCAGCGGACGCAGGAGTCTTTGGCCAAGGTGCATGAACGCTTGGCCGTCATCGACAATGCCCAGTCCAATATTCAGTCGCTTTCGGGTCAAGTCGTGCAGCTTCAGCAGATTCTGTCCAACAAGCAGACGCGCGGCGCCTTCGGCCAAGGCCGGATGGAGGCGATCATCGAGGACAACCTGCCGAAATCGGCGTTTGCCTTCCAACCGACGCTGTCGACGGGGACTCGGCCGGACTGCCTGATCTATCTTCCAAACGATTCCGCCGCTCTTGTCGTCGATGCCAAGTTTCCGCTGGAGGCCTGGTCGGCGCTCAGGTCGGCTCAAACCGAGGATGCCTTGAAGTCGGCGCGGCAGAGATTTCGCCAGGACGTGCAGCGGCACATCCAGGACATTCGCGAGCGCTATTTCATTCCCGGCGAAACCCAGGATACGGCCTTCATGTTCGTTCCGTCGGAATCGGTTTTCGCGGAAATACACGACCAGTTCGAAGATCTGGTGCAAAAGGCGCACCGCGCCCGCGTGGTCATTGTCTCGCCGTCGCTCTTGATGCTGTCGATCCAGGTTGTGCAGGCGGTCTTGAAGGACGCCACCATGCGCCAACAGGCGCATGTCATCCAGATCGAGGTCGGCCATTTGATGGACGATCTCGGTCGACTCGACGAGCGGGTACGCAAGCTGCAAACTCACTTTGCCCAGGCGACAAAGGACATCGACCAGATCCTGATCTCCAACGACAAATTGCAGAAGCGAGGAAACCGCATCGAGGCGCTGGAGTTCGAGGAGCCGAGCGCCGTTGAAGATGTCCAGCAAGGACGATTGGCGGCAGGCGAATAGTCAAAACGAACTTTTTTCTGCAAGATAGTAACGACGCTCCTTTCGCCCGCGCCCTTGTTGAGCGCGCTAGACGACCGGGAGACAGATGTGGCCGCATATGTCGACCAGCATCAGGCCGTGATCGCGCTGGCTGTTCTGGCGGCCGTCTTTCTCGGGTTCCTTACAGAGCGTTTTCCGCCATCGGCGGTGGCAACGGCGGGCGTCGGCGCTTTTCTGGCGCTCGGCCTTATCGACACCGCCGATATCGGCGCGGTGCTATCCAATCCGGCGCCGATCACAATCGCGGCGATGTTCGTGTTGTCGGGAGCGCTCGTGCGCACTGGCGTTCTTGAAGCAGCCGCGCAACAGGTCATGCAGCGGGCGCAGTCGGCACCGCTCGTCGCCTTCAGCCTGCTCATCGTCGGCACCGTGGCGGCGTCGGCCTTCGTCAACAATACGCCGGTGGTCATGGTGCTCATACCCATCGTCATCCGGCTGGCGATATCGGTGGGCTGGGCGCCGACACGCGTGCTCATACCGCTGTCGTATGCGGCGATCCTGGGTGGCACCTGCACCCTGATCGGTACGTCGACCAACCTCATCGTTGCCGGTGTGTCCGAACAACAGGGCCTGGCGCCGTTCACGATCTTTGAAATCACGCCGATTGGACTGGTCACCGCGACGGTTTGTACACTCTTCATGTTCGGCTTCAGCCGGTTCGTCCTCCCCAATCGCATGGCGGCATCCGATCTGATGGGTGTTGACGCCGATGTCGAATTCTTCTCCGAACTGACGGTTTCCGCCGATGCGCCATTTATCGGCCGGCCACTCGGCGAGGTCGCCGTGTTGAAGCGGCCGGGCACGCGCATTCTGGCCATCCGTCAGGCCAAGACCTTTCATCGCGCCCGGCCGGAGGAGCGGATCGTGCGTGGTGGCGACCGCATCGTCATCATGACGACAATGGCGGAGCTTCTGAGCCTGCGGATGGAGGACGATTTCGAGATCACTGGGACGTCGACACTGAAGGCGGTGAAGTCGGCGCGACACCGCAAGACTGTGGAAGCTGTGGTTGCTCCCGGTCGCGGCGGGCCGATCGGAACGGTCAAGGACTTGCGGTTGCGCCGGTTTGGCGTGCAGATCCTGGGCGTTCACCGTCATCTCCACGTTCCCGGCCCCGACCTTGGGGCTGTGCGGCTGCGCGCTGCGGATCGCGTGCTTTTAGAGGGGTCGGCGGAAGGTCTGGCGGCGGCAGCGGAAGAAACCAATCTGATCAATATCTCAACACCCCGCTCGCGCAGTTATCGCCGACGCAAGGCGCCGATCGCCATCGGTGTTTTGGCCGGGGTCGTCCTCTTGGCGGCCTTCAATGTCATGCCGCTTTTGGCGCTCGCGATCCTCGGTATCGCGGTGATCTTGATCCTGCGATGCGTCGACGCCGAGGAGGCCTGGCATGCCATCGACGGCGGCATCTTGATCCTCATCTTCGCCATGCTCGTTATTGGCGCCGGGTTGCAGAAGACTGGCGCAGTCGATCTGGTCGTCGATCAATTGGCGCCCAGCCTAGCCGGCTTGTCACCCTTCCTCACGCTGATCGCGATCTACCTTTTGGCCAATGTCTTGACCGAGTTTGTCACCAACAACGCCGTCGCGGTCATTCTGACGCCCGTGGTGCTGTCGCTTGCCGATACATTGGCTCTCGATCCGCGCGCGCTGGTCATCACGGTCATGTTCGGCGCCAGCGCGAGCTTCGCGACCCCGATCGGGTACCAGACCAACACCATGGTCTACGGCGCCGGCGACTATCGGTTCGTTGATTTCCTGAAGCTCGGCCTGCCGATGGCCGTGATTGCCGGGCTGGTGACCTGTACGACGATCTGGATGATGCTGCTAAAGTGATGCAAATGCGTTCTGCTGTCCCGGCCATAGAGCCGGGTCCTCATTGGCGCACAAATTCGCAACGCCCCGGATCGGGTCCAGAGCACATGGGCGACCCAAGCTTATCGTTGCAGCAATGTCCTCGTCGCTGAGACCGCGCGCGCCGCTCGGTTAGTCTCCGTAGGATATGCGATAGATCGCACCTGCCAGGTCGTCGGACACCAGGAGCGAACCGTCACGCAACTGCGCCACATCGACGGGGCGGCCGAGATATTCGCCGCTTTCGTCGATCCAGCCATCGGCGAAAACCTTGGTCTCGCCGGCCGAGCCATCGGGATTAACCGCGGTGAACATCACACGGGCGCCGATCGGTGTGGTGCGGTTCCAGGAACCGTGCTGGGCATTGAAGATGCCGCCGCGGTATTCTCTTGGAAATTGCCGTCCCGTGTAGAAGGTCATGCCGAGATCGGCGGCGTGTGCGTCCATTTCGACGACGGGATGCACGACATCGACCGGAACCTGCTGGCCGGCATATTCGTTGGTGCGCGCCGTGCCGCCGCCATACCAGGGAAAGCCGAAATGCTGACCTATCTCGGTCTGGCGGTTCAATTCACCGGGCGGCGTGTCATCGCCCATGCCGTCGACCTGGTTGTCGGTGAACCACAATTCACCATTCGCCGGGTTGAAGTCGTGCCCGACCGAGTTGCGGATGCCGCGGGCGTAGACTTCGCGTTCGCTGCCGTCGACATTCATGCGGATCATGCCGCCGATGCCGGTCTCGTCGTAGAGTTCTAGTTTTTCGCGTGGCGCGACATTGAAGGGCTGGCCGAGCGAGACATAGAGCTTGCCATCGGGGCCGACGCGGCAGACCCGCGTCGTATGGTTATAGCTTTCCTCTTCGACCGGAACGAGTTTGCCTTGCGGCACCACGTTGAACGCGGCGATATCCGCGCTTTCGTACAAAAATTCGGCCGCTGGGTAGACCAATATCCGGTTCTGTTCGGCGATATAGAGAAATCCATCGGGTGAGAAGCACGGGCCATTCGGGATCGTGAAGTCGATCGACGGCGCGAAGTCTTTCACCTCGTCGGCGATGCGGTCCTTGTCGCGATCGGTCACCGTCCAGACCTTGGTCTTGCGGGTGCCGACGATGGTGACGATTCCCTGAGGGCCGACGGCCATATGACGAGCGTCGGGTACAAGGGCGTAAAGGTCGATCTTGAAGCCGTCGGGAAGGTTGATCCGCTTTAGGGTTTCGCGGATACGGTCGGCCTTTTCGCCACCCTGCTCAATGAAGGTGAATTCGGCAACGCCGGTCGTCTGGAACCTCGACAACTTTTCGACATTCGACTGCGCCAGCGCGGCGCCCGCCAGGCAAGCCGCTGAAATTGTAGCGAAAACCGTCGATGTCCATGCCCTCATTGGACACGCTCCCTGCAATAAACGAATGCGATTGGCCCAACCCGGCGCGCAGCCTATCAGGTCAGATTGAATTGAAAAGATTGCCCAATGGTAGGGTGTCCTTAGAAGGGCGTGCGGGCGCGGATCGCTTGGGTCAGCGTGCCCTCGTCGAGGTAATCGAGTTCGCCGCCGACTGGCACGCCATGGGCCAGGCGTGAGACATCGACATTGGTCCCGGCGAGCGCGTCCGTGATGTAGTGGGCGGTCGTCTGACCCTCCACCGTGGCGTTGACGGCGATCACGATTTCGCTGACGGCCGGGTCCGCGGCACGCTCGACGAGTGCGGCGATTCTCAGATCGTCAGGGCCAACGCCGTCGAGCGCCGAGAGAACGCCGCCCAGCACATGGTAGCGGGCCTTGTGCGCGCCCGCGCGCTCCAATGCCCATAGGTCGGCAACGTCTTCGACCACGATGAGAAGGCCACCCTCGCGCTTCGGATCGCGACAGATCGCACAGGGGTCGACGGTGTCGACATTGCCGCAAACCGAGCACTCGCACACCTTGTCGAGCGCATCGGTGATCGCGGATGCCAGCGGCACCATGAGCGGTTCGCGTTTTTTGATGAGATGGAGCGCGGCGCGTCGCGCCGACCGAGGGCCGAGCCCCGGCAGCCGCGCCAGAAGCTGAATCAGCCGTTCGATCTCGCTGCCGGGCTCTGCCGTCATGCGTGTCGCCGGACTAGCTGGTGAGGCCAGGGATCGACAGCCCGCCGGTGACGTCCTTCATCTTGTCCGCCATCGTCTGTTCGAGCTTCGCCTTGGCGTCGTTATAGGCGGCGACGATCAGATCTTCGAGAATTTCGGCATCATCCGGTTTGATCAACGACGGGTCGATCGACAGGTCCGTCATGACACCCTTGCCATTCAAGGTGACGACGACCATACCGGCGGCGGCCGAACCGTTGACCTCGATCGACTCCATTTCCGCCTGCATCTCGGCCATGCGGCCCTGGAGTTCCTGGGCCTTCTTCATCATTCCCATCAGGTCGCGCATCAGGTCAATCCTTCATATTCGGCGTCATCCGCCGATTTTCCTCTAAGTCGGTGTCCGGCTCCGCCGGCGTTTCAATCACGTCGACCTTCACGATCTCGGCGCCCGGAAAACGATCCAGAATGGCGGCAACATCCGGTGCTTGCCGGGCGTCGTCGATAAGTTGCGTCTGCTGGGCCTGACGTTTTTCATGGACTGTCTGTTCGCCGCCTTCGCGCACGATGGCGACCATCCAGCGCCGTCCTGTCCATTCGCTCAGCCGCAGTGACAGGTCATTCGGCATTTCGGTCGGTCCGCTGTCGACAAGCGATAGCGAAATGCGTCCAGGCTCGAAGGTAACGAGGCGAACGGATCGCTCCAGCCAGGTTAGGAGCTTGCCATCGCGTTTCTCGCGGGCAAGCGCCACCACATCGTCGAACGATGTCGGATTGGCGGCAATCTCCGCCGTCGGTTCCGGTGTGCTCGGCGCTGCCGTCGGTATCAGCTTGGCAACGGGCGCGGGTTCCGCCGATCGTTGCGACGTCTCTGCGGCTGGCACTGGGGCGTCCGTCGTTGTATTTAGGCGTTTCAGGACATCATCTGGCGTCGGCAGGTCGGCGGCGTAGGCAAGCCGCACCAGAACCATGTCAGCGGCAGCGATCGGTCGGGGTGCCGTCTCGACCTCCGAAATGCCCTTCAGGAGAATCTGCCAGGCGCGCGACAGATGCGGCACGGCAAGCGTCTTCGCCAGGCCGTCCAGCCTGTCTTTGAGGGTGGTTTCAAGGCCGGCCTTGTCCAGGCTGTCGGCGACAATACTGGCTTCCGTCAACTGGTGCGTCAGCGCTGCCAGATCGCGCAGCACGACGACAGGATCGGCGCCGTCGGTGTAGAGACCGCGCATGAGGTCAAGCGCTTCGGCGATCTTGCCGCCCATGAGGGTCTCGAAGAGATCGACGATGCGACCGCGGTCGACCAGGCCGAGCATGGTTGCGACGCTTTCGGCGCGAACCTCGCCGGCGCCATGGGCGATCGCCTGATCGAGCAGCGATTGGGCGTCGCGTACTGAACCTTCCGCTGCCTCGGCGATCAGACCGAGCGCGGCACGCTCCGCGGCAACGCCTTCCTTCTCGGCGATTACGGCTAGGTTGTCGGTCAACGCCTCGCGCTCGATCCGGCGCAGGTCGAAGCGCTGGCAGCGCGACAGCACGGTGACTGGAACCTTCCTGATCTCCGTTGTCGCGAAGATGAACTTCACATGTGCCGGCGGCTCTTCAAGCGTCTTCAACAGGCCGTTGAAGGCTTGCTTCGACAGCATGTGGACTTCGTCGATGATGTAGACCTTGTAGCGCGCGGACGCCGGCATGTAGCGGCTGGCATCGGTGATCTCACGAATATCGTCGATGCCCGTATGCGAGGCGGCGTCCATTTCAATGACGTCGACATGGCGCGAGGCCATAATCGCTTCGCAGTGGATGCCGGGTTCCGGCATGTCGATGGTCGGGCGCTCGACCTTGCCGGGGACCTCATAGTTGAGCGCGCGCGCCAGGATGCGCGCCGTGGTCGTCTTGCCGACACCGCGCACGCCGGTCAGCATCCAGGCTTGCGGGATGCGGCCGGATTCAAAACCGTTGCGGATCGTGCGCACCATCGGCTCCTGGCCGATCAGATCGTCAAAGGTTTGTGGGCGGTATTTACGGGCTAGCACCCGGTAGGCGCCCGCCCCGATATCGCTGGCCGGCTGTGTGGTCTCGGTCATGCGCTGGATCGGCCTCGTCGCGCCGTCGTTTCATTGTGCGGCGCATCTTTGAAAGGAGGCTGGACGGCAACCCGCGCCGAACTCGTTAGGGCTGCTTCCTTCCGGATCTGACCCGGTTGGCGAGAAGCACGTCCACCGCCAACCTCCCAAGGGTCTATATCCGACACGCACAGGGGATTCGCAAGGGTCGAGATCGGGATTGTGCATCACGCTTACCGAAACTAGGGTCGAGGGCCTACCATCGCCACGATTCCCGCATATGTCAGCCGATCCCGCATTTGCACTTCATCCCCGACTGGCCGCCGATACGGTGCCGGTCCTATCCGGTCCGCTGTCGGATGTTCGGCTGATGAACGACCGGCGCTTTCCCTGGCTGATCCTGGTGCCGCGCGCCGCCGGTCTGGTCGAAATTGGCGATCTGCCGGCCGCCGATCGGATGGTGCTGATCGAGGAGGCCGTCGCGGCTTCCGATGCGATTAGGGCGGCGACGGGATGCCCGCGCACCAATACGGCCGCGCTCGGCAATCAAGTGCCGCAGCTGCATGTCCACGTGATCGGTCGCCGGGATACCGATGTCGCGTGGCCGGGGCCGGTCTGGGGCATCGGGGTGCCTGAACCTTATGAGAATGCGGCACAGCGAGACCTGATCGAGGCACTTCGCGATGCATTCGACCTGTCACGGATCTCCGATAATGGCTGACGATCACCGGTCTCTCGAACCCTCGCAACGGGTCGGCTTTTCCGGCAACCGGATCGATCGGCAAAGCGAGACACGGCCGGCCGATGCGCTTGTAAAGGCGAAGGCAAGCGCCGATGCCACCTACATACTCTTCACCGAGGATCGCGCGCTGGTTGATACCGGTCGGATCCCGAACACGGTGCGGTTCCCGCCGGATCGGGCCGCCGAACTCGGACTGATCGACGACACCGCCGTTCTCTTGGGAAATCAGGCGGATCGGCCGATCCTGGCCGGAACGTCGGCGCGCACGCCGGAGGAACTACCCGACACGATCAAGGCGGTCGATCTCAGGTCGCTGGCGCTTGGCGGCAATATCGCGGCCGATGAACTCGGCGCGGTAGCGCAGGGGCGTTCCTTGCTTTTGTGGCACGAAACCCATCGGTTTTGCGCCAATTGCGGCCAGCCGACGGACATGTCCATCGGCGGTCTCAGGCGCGATTGTCCCGCCTGCGGGCGGTTCCATTTCCCGCGCACGGACCCCGTCGTCATCATGCTGGCGATCGACGGCGACCGCTGTCTGCTCGGCCGCTCGCATCGGTTTCAACCGGGCATGTATTCCTGTCTTGCCGGCTTTATGGAGCCCGGTGAGACGATCGAGGACGCTGTCCGGCGCGAAACGGCGGAGGAGTCGGGCATTCAAATTGGGTGCGTCCGTTATCACGCAAGCCAGCCCTGGCCGTTTCCGTCCTCCTTGATGATTGGCTGCCATGGCGAAGCGCTGTCGTTCGATATCGCGATGGATGTCGACGAGTTGGAGGACTGCCGCTGGTTCTCCCGCAACGCGGTGCACCAGCTTCTGTCACACACCCATCCCGGCAACCTGATCTGCCCGCCGAAATTCGCCATCGCCCATGAACTGATCCGGGCGTTCGCGGATGGGGAGGTGGGGTTTGTATAGTTTTCTGTCGTTCGATTTGTCCGAGAACCGGTTCCCACTTTTCGGATCTCGCTTCAATCCCCGTTCGCCGTCTCCGCGATGTTGGCGCGGTAGGGGTGCGCCGGGTAGGACCCGAGCATTTTGAAATCGGCGCAGAAGAACCGCAGCTCCTCGAAAGCCCGGGCGACAGGCAGATCGTCGGGATGGCCCTCGATGTCGGCGTAGAACTGGCTGGCGTAGAACTTCGCCTCAAGCTGGTAGGACTCCAGCTTGGTCATGTTGACGCCGTTGGTCGCGAACCCGCCCATCGCCTTATAGAGAGCGGCTGGCAGGTTGCGGACGCGGAATACAAAGGTGGTGATGATGTCCGGGCCGGACGGGACATCGACCGCCTCGCGCGACAGGATCACAAAGCGGGTCGTGTTGTGGGATTCATCCTCGATGTCCTGAGCGAGAATGTCGAGACCGTAGACCTCTGCCGCCAGCGCCGACGCAATGGCGCCGCGCGAGGCATCGTTCTGTTCGGCGATTTCGCGGGCCGAGCCTGCGGTGTCGGCGCCGACAACCGGTGCGATTCCGAGCTTGCGCAGGGTTTGGCGACACTGGCCGAGTGCCTGAACATGGCTTTGCGCGGTCTTCAAATCGCCGAGCTTCGCGCCCTTGAGCGCCACAAGCTGGTGATGGATCGGCAAAAAGTGCTCGCCGATGATATGCAGACCCGATTCCGGCAAAAGGTGATGAATATCGGCCACCCGGCCGGCGACCGAGTTTTCGATCGGGATCATCGCCAAATCGGCTTCCCCGTCGTGGACGGCAGCGAACGCATCCTCAAAGGTGGCGCAGGGCATCGCTTCCAGGTCGGAGCGCGCTTCCTGGCAGGCGATGTGAGAGTTGGCGCCGGGTTCCCCCTGAAACGATATGCGTGGCATGGGTCTGTCCGTTCTTGCTCTTATTCGCCCGCCGCGATGCGTTCTCGCACCCGATCCAGGCTCTCAGGCGTATCAACACCAAGCGGCACGGTGTCGACAACCGCAAAATCGATCCGCATCCCGGCTTCCAGCGCCCGCAATTGCTCCAGGCCTTCGCGTTTTTCGAGCGGTGAGGGCGGCAGCGCGACGAACCGGTCGAGCGCGGACCGGCGATACACGTAAAGACCGATGTGATGATAGAGTGGGCCGTCGCCATAAGGGGCGGTGGCGCGGGTGAAGTAGAGCGCGCGAAACCGCTTCGACGCGGTCTCGCGATCGTCGACCGGCGATCCGATGGCTTTGACGACGTTCGGTGCGTTGCGCTCGTAGTCGTCGGCGATCTCTGCGGCCAATGTGCCGATGTCGATTGTCGGATCGCGCATCAAATCGGCGGCGGTCCGGATGATGGCTGGATCGATATCGGGCAAATCGCCTTGGACATTGACGATAATGTCTGTTGCACCGCCGGGATCGATTTGCGCTGCGGCCTCATGAATTCGGTCGGTTCCCGACGGGTGATCGGATCGGGTCATGATCGCTTCTCCGCCGAAACCAGCAATCGCTTCGCAGATCGCGGTCGAATCGGTGGCAATCACGACCCGGCCGAGATCGGCCTTTGCCGCCTGACGCCTCACGCGTTCGATCATCGGCAGGCCGCAAATGTCTGCCAGCGGCTTGTCGGGGAGGCGGGTCGAGGCCATGCGGGCCGGAATGAGGACGAGGGCGGTCATCTTGTGTTTGGTTGAAAAACCTTGTCCAAAAGCGCGACAATCGGCGCCGCTTACACCTATTGCGCCGGTTCATGCAAAGGCTTAGTGTCCGCGCCGAATCCGTCGGTGACAGAAGCGAAACGGGGGCCGATCGTCAATGGACAGTTTCGAACTTAACAAGATGGCCGGCGCTCTGCTGGGCACGCTTTTGTTCGCCATGGTGGTCAGCCTCGCGGCCGAAGCGATTTTCCATCAGGCCGATCCGGAGACACCAGGTTATATCGTTGAAGTGCCTGAAGAAGGCGAGACGGCAGTCGCCGAGGCGGAAGAAGTCGTTCCCCTTCCGGTGTTGCTGGCGGCTGCTACCGTTGATGGTGGCGAAGGCGTCGCGAAAAAGTGCGCGGCTTGTCACTCCTTCGATCAGGGCGGCGCCAACAAAGTCGGTCCCAATCTGTGGAATATCGTCAATGGTTCCATGGCTCACCTCGACGATTTCAACTACTCGGGCGCAATGTCCGAACGGGCGGATGCCGGCGGCGTTTGGGGCTTTGAGGAACTGGATGCATTTCTGGCCAATCCGAAGGCATATATGGACGGCACATCCATGGCGTTTGCTGGTTTGCGCAAGCCCGAAGACCGCGCCGATATGATCGTCTATCTCCGCTCGCTGAGCGACAGCCCGGTTGCGCTGCCGGAGGTCGCTGCGGCCGAAGAACCTGCGGCGGAAGAGGCTTCGGCTGAAGAGGCCCCGGCCGCGGAAGCGGAGACGGAGGCTGCGGCCGACGATGCCGCAACCGATACCTCGGCATCCGAGCCAGCCGCCGAAACCACTGTGGAAGAGCCGGCTGCCGAAACGACGACGGAGGACGCGGCATCAGAGGCGCCGTCGGAAGAGCCAGCGGCCCCCGCAGATGACGCGGCGACCGATGCGCCGGCGGATAATGCGACCGATGGGGACACGTCGACCGCGCAGTAATCGGCCTGGCGCAACCGCACACCACGCTCCTGACCCCGGTGATCAACAATCCGTGGGGCGCTTTTCCGCGAAACCGCGCGTCCCATATGCTATGGGATGATTCGGGCAGCGTGAGGTGATGGGCATGAAAAACGCTCCGCGGCTGGCGGTTTTTGCCGTATGCTTGATGGCGATTGGGCTGGCCGATGCCCCCGCGCAAGACCAGTACGACGTTTGGCTCCACGGCACATCGCTGATCGGCGACCCGAAATATCCTCCCGACTTTCCCCATTTCGACTATGTCAATCCGGATGCGCCGAAGGGCGGCACGCTCAGAATGGCGGATAGGGGCGCTTTCGACAGTCTAAATTTCGTGCCCTCGCGCGGCTCGCGGCCTGCCGGCCTTGGCCTGATCTACGATACGCTGACGACGTCTTCCATGGACGAGATCTCGGCGGAATACGGCCTCTTGGCGGATGCGGTGAAGTATCCGGCGGATTATTCGTCGGTTACCTATCGCTTACGCGGCGAGGCGCGTTGGCACGACGGCCAGCCGGTCACCGCCGACGACGTCATCTTCTCGCTGGCAGCGCTCAAGGAGCACAATCCGCTGACCGCGCAGTATTACAAGAATGTCGTCGAAGCGAAGGAGACGGCACCAGGCGAAGTCACGTTCTTTTTCGACCAGACTGGAAACCGCGAACTGCCGAAGATCGTCGGGCAGCTCCTTGTCCTTCCCAAACACTACTGGGAGGGCACAGACGAGGACGGCAACACGCGCGACATCAGCGCCACGACGCTTGAGCCACCACTTGGCTCAGGTCCCTATCGTATCGGCCGGATCGTGCCCGGTCGCACGATCGTCTATGAGCGGGTCGACGACTATTGGGGCAAGGATCTGCCGGTCAATATCGGCAAGAACAATCTGGATGAGATTCGCTACGAGGTGTTTCGCGACCTCACGGTTCAGTTCGAGGCCTTTAAGGGCGATCAGTTCGACTTCTATGTCGACGCGACATCGAAGAACTGGATGACGGGCTACGATATTCCGTCTGTCGAGAAAGGCTGGATCGTCCGCGAAGCGTTTCCGCAGATCTATCGGGCGTCCGGCCGAATGCAGGGTTGGACGTTCAATCTGCGCACCGAAAAGTTTCAAGACCCGCGCGTGCGCCGTGCCTTCAACCTGGCGTTCGATTTCGAGGAGATGAACAAATCGCTGTTCTTCGATCTCTATCGCCGCATTGACAGCTATTTCGAGGGCACGGAGCTAGAGTCCTCGGGCCTGCCAGAGGGTCAGGAACTGGAAATCCTTGAGACCGTTCGCAATCAGGTGCCGCCGGAGGTCTTCACCGAGCCTTACGAAAACCCGGTCAACGGCAACACGCGTAATCTGCGTTCCAATCTGCGCGAAGCGACGCGGCTCTTGAAGGAGGCGGGCTGGGAGATCCGCGATCGTGTACTCACCAATATGGAAACCGGCGAGCCGTTCACCGTCGAAGTGTTGTCCAATGACCCGCGCGCCGAACGGACATTCTCCCGCTACAAGCCCAATTTGGAGCGTCTCGGTTTCCAGATGTCGCTGCGGGTGGTCGATACCTCACAGTATCTGAACCGACTTCGCAGCTTCGATTTCGACATGATCTCGATCGTTCGCGGACAAAGCCTGTCGCCGGGCAATGAACAGCGCGACGCTTGGGGGTCGGAGGCCGCGGATCGGGCCGGCGCCGATAACGTCATGGGGATCAAGAACCCGGCTGTCGATACGCTGATTGAGCGAATCATCTTCGCCAAGGATCGCGAGGAACTCGTCGCTGCTACCAAAGCCCTGGACCGGGTCTTGTTGTGGAATCATTACGTCGTTCCCCAATGGATATCGGGCGAGACCTGGACGGCGCGCTGGAACCGGTTCGCGCATCCCGACCCGCTTCCGGAATATCGAATCGGCTTCCCGACGATCTGGTGGTGGGACGAGGAAAAGGCCGCGCAGATCGCCGCCGAGAAATAGCGGGGACCGCTGATGCCCAATCGCCTTGAGATCGATCGCCGTTCGGTTCTTGCTGGAACCGGAGCTCTTGCCGCGAGCGCCGTGATACCAGGCGCCGTCCCGTCTGCGGCCGCGCAAGGGTCCGCTCTGAGCGGCCTTTCCGTTTTCGGCGGGCTCAAATACGGCGCTGATTTCTCACATTTCGCTTATGCCAATCCGGATGCGCCCAAGGGCGGGCGGCTGGTCATGACGTCCCCGCGCTGGTTCTATAACCAGAATCCGCAGACATTCAACACGTTGAATGGCTACGTCCTGAAGGGCGACGCACCGCCCTATGTCGAGCTGTTGTTCGATTCGCTCATGACGCGGGCTCTCGATGAGCCGGACGCGGTCTACGGTCGCTTGGCCGAAAGCGTGTCGATCTCAGATGACGGCAATGTCTACACCTTCACTTTGAGGCCGGACGCCCGCTTCCACGACGGCACGCCGGTGACGGCGGACGACGTGGCTTTCTCGCTCACGCTTTTGAAAGATCAGGGCCATCCCAACATCTCGCAAACGATCGCCGATCTGACGAGCGCTGAGGCGATCGACGCGACGACGGTGGCTTTGACCTTCTCCGGTCGGCAGACGCGGCAGTTGCCGCTCTTCGTCGCCTCCGAGCTGCCGATTCTCTCGAAAGCCTATTACACGGCGACGGCGTTCGATGAATCGACACTGGAACCGCCGCTTGGCTCCGGTCCTTATCGGATCGGCGCGTTTGAGGCCGGGCGCTATATCGAATATGAGCGCGATCCCGACTATTGGGGACGGGACCTGCCGGTCAATCGGGGCCACTTCAATTTCGACGTCTTCCGTATCGAATTTTTCCGCGATCGCCAGGTGGCGTTCGAGGGGTTCAAATCGGGCGTCGTGCGGTTCCGCGAGGAGTTTTCCTCGAAGATCTGGGCGACTGAATATACGTTTCCGGCCTTCGACGACGGCAAGGTGGTGAAGAACGAGTTTTCCGACGGTCGGCCGGCCGGCGCACAAGGCTGGTTCTTCAATCTCAGGCGCAAGAAATTCGCCGACCCCCGTACCCGCGAAGCCTTGGCGCTTGCATTTGATTTTGAATGGTCGAACGAGAACCTGTTCTACGGTCTCTACAAGCGCACGCATTCCTTCTTCCAAAACTCGGACATGTTAGCCGTGGGGCCGCCGAGCGAGGCCGAACAGGCACTGCTTGAACCGTTCCGTGGAGAGGTGCCGGACATCGTCTTCGGCGAGGCGTATACGCCTCCCGTGACCGACGGGTCAGGCCAGATCCGGGGACAGCTTCGCCAGGCCACGAAACTCCTGCGTGAGGCGGGATGGCAACGCAAGGCCGAGGGCGGGCTCGTCGACGCCGACGGCAACCCCTTCACCATCGAAGTGCTCGCCCGCTCGACCGTCTTTGAGCGCATTGTCAATCCGATGATCCGCAACCTCGCCATTTTGGGGGTCGAGGCCAAGTTTCGTGTTGTTGATGCCGCTCAGTTCGAGGCACGCCTGAACGAATTCGATTTCGATCTGGTGGGCCGTCGCTTTGCCCTTACGCCGACGCCGAGCGAAGGCATTCGGCAGTTGTGGGGCTCGGAAGCAGCCGAAACGCCCGGCAGCAACAACATCGCCGGAATCGCCAATCCTGTGATTGACGCGCTGACCGACATCATGATCCGCGCCGAGACTCGCGACGACATGGTGGTTGCCGCGCGCGCTCTCGACCGGGTGCTGCGCGCAGGCCATTACTGGATTCCCAATTGGTACAAGGCCGTTCATACCGTTGCTTACTGGGATGAGTTCGGCTGGCCGGACGAGACGCCGCGCTACGATTTTCCGGTCGAACAGCTCTGGTGGTTCGACGTGGATAAGGCCGCCGCGCTCAAAGACAACGGATAAGCCTAGTATGGGCGCCTATATCATCCGTCGGCTGTTGCTGATGATCCCCACGATCATCGGCATCATGTTCGTCTCCTTCGTTATCGTGCAGTTCGCACCGGGCGGGCCGGTCGAGCAGGTTATCGCGCAGTTGACCGGCAGCGATGTCTCCGCCACTGCGCGGATTGGCGGCGGTGCGGGCGGCGATTTCGGAGCGCAGAACCAGGCCGGCGGTCCGGGCGCCGGTGCCGACGAGGCGATCACGTCCAAATATCGCGGCGCCCAGGGCCTCGACCCGGAGTTTATCCAGCAACTGGAGGAGCAGTTCGGCTTCGACAAGCCGGCACACGAACGATTCCTTCTGATGCTGGGCAACTACATCCGCTTCGACTTCGGCGAGAGCTATTTCCGCGACATTTCCGTGATCGACTTGGTGCTCGAAAAGATGCCGGTGTCGATCTCGCTCGGTCTTTGGATGACGCTTCTGTCCTACGGCATCTCGATTCCGCTGGGCATTGGCAAAGCGGTGCGCGACGGATCGCGTTTCGATGTCTGGACATCGGCCATCGTCATCGTCGGGTATGCCATTCCGGGCTTTCTATTCGCGGTCCTCCTCATCGTGCTTTTTGCCGGCGGTACGTTCCTCGATCTCTTCCCCTTGCGCGGGCTAACGTCCGACAACTGGGACGAGCTGTCGTTCTTCGGCAAGATCGCCGACTATTTCTGGCACTTGGCCTTGCCGCTAACGGCAATGGCGTTGTCCGCGTTTGCGACGACCACGTTGCTCACTAAAAACTCGTTTCTGGACGAAATCCGCAAGCAATATGTGATGACGGCGCGCGCCAAGGGCCTGACCGAGCGCGAAGTGCTCTACGGCCACGTTTTCCGCAACGCGATGCTCATCATCATCGCCGGTTTTCCGGGCGCCTTTATCGGTGCGTTCTTCGCCGGTTCGCTGTTGATCGAAACGATCTTCTCGCTGGATGGACTGGGTCTTCTCGGTTTCGAATCGATCGTCAATCGCGATTATCCGGTGGTCTTCGCGACGCTCTACATCTTTTCGCTGATGGGCCTGATCGTGAATCTGATCTCGGATCTCACCTACACCTGGATCGATCCGCGCATCGATTTTGAGACGCGAGAGGTTTAGGTCTTGGACGCCAAGATCCGCGATAGGCTTGAAACGGACGAGGGCTACGCCACGACCGTGCCCCTGCCGGGCGAAGCCGAACCACCGCGTCGCCGACTTGTTACGCTGTCGCCGCTCAACGAGCGCCGCTGGAGCAACTTCACGAAGAACCGGCGCGGGTATTGGTCCCTTTGGATCTTCCTCGTCCTGTTCATCGTCACCCTGTTGGCAGAATTCATCGCCAACGACCGGCCTTTCCTGGTGAAATATGCCGACTCCTACTACATGCCGATTTTCGCGGTCTATCCTGAGACAGCATTCGGCGGCGACTTCGAGACGGAGGCCGACTATCGCGATCCAGTCGTCGCTTGCCTGATCCGCGCAGCCGGCAATGAGGCTTGCTTCGACGCGCCGGAGACGACGGCAGCCGAGGACGGCGCTGACGGTTGGATGCTGTGGCCGCTGATCCGCTACTCCTACGACACAATCAACCTCGACCTGCCCGTTCCGGCTCCGGCGCCGCCGACCTGGCAGCTCGAGCGTCCGGACTGTGAGGGTGTCGACCCCGAAGATCGCGATCCGCGCTGTACGCTGGGCAATTGGAATTGGCTGGGCACCGACGACCAGGGCCGCGATGTGGTGGCGCGGCTGATCTACGGTTTCCGGATCTCGGTCCTTTTCGGCCTAGTCTTGACCTTCTTCTCGTCCATCATCGGCGTCATGGCCGGCGCCGTTCAGGGCTATTTCGGCGGTTGGACCGATCTCATCTTCCAGCGTTTCATCGAAATCTGGACATCGGTGCCCTCACTCTATCTCCTCATCATCATCGCATCGGTGATCGAGCCGAATTTCTGGATCCTGCTTGGCATCCTCCTGCTCTTCTCCTGGGTGGCACTGGTCGGGGTGGTGCGTGCCGAATTCCTGCGCGCCCGCAATCTGGAGTATGTGACGGCGGCCCGCGCGCTTGGCGTGTCGAATGGCAAGATCATGTTCAAACATGTCCTGCCGAACGCCATGGTCGCGACGCTCACCTTCATGCCGTTCATCCTGAACGGATCGATCACAACCCTGACGTCGCTGGATTTTCTGGGCTTCGGCCTGCCGCCCGGCTCGCCGTCGCTCGGCGAGATGCTGGCCCAGGGCAAGGCCAATCTCCAGGCGCCATGGCTCGGCCTTTCCGGCTTTTTCGTCATTGCCATCATGCTGTCTCTGTTGATCTTCATTGGCGAGGCGGTGCGCGATGCGCTCGATCCGAGAAAGGTGTTCCAGTGACCGAGACGCTTCTTAAGATCGAAGACCTTTCGGTCGATTTCCGTCAGGCCGGTGAGGTAACCCATGCGGTGAAGAGTGTCGGGTTCTCGATCGGCAAGGGAAAGACGGTTGCGCTCGTCGGCGAGTCCGGTTCCGGCAAGTCGGTGACTGCACTGTCGATCCTGAAACTCTTGCCCTATCCCTCGGCCCATCATCCCTCTGGGCGCGTCGTCTTCAACGGCGAAGACCTTCTGGACGAGGACGAGGGTGATCTGCGCCGGGTGCGGGGCAATCAAATCTCGATGATCTTCCAGGAGCCGATGACCTCGCTCAATCCGCTCCACTCGATTGAGAAACAGGTCGGCGAAATCCTGAAGATCCATCGCGGCATGTCGGACACGGCCGCCCGCGCGCGGGTCTTGGAACTGCTCAATCAGGTCGGCATTAAGGATCCTGAAATGCGGTTGCAGTCCTACCCGCACCAACTCTCCGGCGGCCAGCGGCAGCGGGTCATGATCGCCATGGCGCTGGCCAACGAGCCGGACCTTTTGATCGCGGACGAGCCGACGACGGCGCTCGACGTGACCGTTCAGGCGCAAATCCTGCGGCTCCTGAAAGAGCTACAGCGGGATATGGGGATGGCCGTCCTGTTGATCACCCATGATCTGGGCATCGTTCGCAAGATGGCCGACTGGGTCTGCGTCATGACAAAGGGCGAAATCGTCGAGCAGGGACCGACCGCGGATGTCTACGAGCGACCACAACACGCCTATACGAAACATCTCCTGGCAGCAGAGCCGAAGGGCAATCCTCCGGCGAGCGACCCGAGCGCACCGGTCATCGTTGAAACCGACAATCTCAAGGTCTGGTTTCCGATCAAGCGCGGTATCTTTCGGCGCACCGTCGACCACATCAAGGCGGTCGACGGCATCTCGGTGAAGGTCCGGACCGGACAGACGCTGGGCGTTGTCGGCGAGTCTGGGTCCGGCAAGACGACGCTTGGTCTTGCCCTCCTGCGGCTGATCTCCAGCAACGGCCCGATCGTTTACCTTGGCGACCGCATCGACGGAGCCGGCTGGAAGGAAATGCGTCCGCTTCGAAAGGACATCCAGGTCGTCTTCCAGGATCCTTACGGCTCGCTTTCGCCACGCATGTCGATTGCCCAGATCATCGAGGAAGGCATGCTCGTTCAAGGCGGGCTCTCGGTCGAAGCGCGCGACGCTCGCGTGGTCCAGGCGCTGGAGGAGGTCGGCCTCGAACCGACCGCGCGCCACCGCTATCCGCATGAGTTCTCCGGTGGCCAGCGCCAGCGCATCGCGATTGCCCGTGCCATGGCGCTTGATCCGAAATTTGTCGTTCTGGACGAGCCGACGTCGGCGCTCGACATGAGTGTGCAGGCGCAAATCGTCGATCTGTTGCGCGATATCCAGAAGCGTCACGATCTCGGCTATCTCTTCATCAGCCACGATCTGAAAGTGGTACGGGCGCTCGCCAACGATGTCATCGTCATGCGTGGCGGCAAGGTCGTCGAGCAAGGGCCGTCGGAGAAGATTTTCCAGACGCCGGAAACCGACTACACCAAGGCGCTTCTGGCGGCCGCCTTCGAGATCGAGGCGACCGGCGAGGGCGTTGTGGCGCAATAGTCGTGGCATCCGTAAAGCCTGAGCAGCCGTTGGGCGATGAGCCCGGCCCGATAGCGATTGACGGCAAAGACGAAATCTTTTCAGGCTTTCGCAAGCTCCACGCGGTCACCTATCGTCATACCGATCACCACGCCGATCGTCTGCCGGAGGCGCAGCAGCGCGAGATCGCCGATATCGGCAAGATCGCGGCCGTTCTGCCCTATGATCCCGATCGCGATCTCTTAGTGCTCTTGCGACAGGTTCGGCTGGGGGCGCATCTGGCTGGCATCGACAGCAACATGGTCGAAGTGGTCGCCGGGCTGGTCGATCCCGGCGAAACGGTCGAGGACGCGGCGCTGCGCGAGACCGAGGAGGAGGCCGGCGTACCGGCGCTTGATCTCATCGAAGCCTATGACTTCACGCCGTCGCCGGGGTTCACGACCGAATGGGTGACGCTTTACTGCGCCCGCGTCGACGCGCGGTCTGTGCCGCCGCGCACGGGCGAAGTGTCGGAGGGCGAGGTAATCGAGACTATCGTCGTTTCGCCGGACGAGGCGTTGGCGGCGCTCGATGCCGGTCGGTTGGCCAATAGCTACACGATCCACGCGCTTTTCTGGTTCCGGGTCCATCGCGATCGTATCCGCAAAGCGTGGATGGGAGAGAGTTAATGGCGGTTTGTTTCATGATGACGGGCTGGGATCCGGGACCGTGGACCGAGCGCGTTCTGTCCGCGCGCGCCGATCTCGACCTCAGGGTTTGGCCGGACATCGGCGATCCAGCGGAAATCGATTATGTGCTCGCGTGGAAGCCCGATCCGGCAGCCCTCCGTTCGCTGCCGAACCTGAAGGTGATCTTTTCGCTCGGCGCCGGCGTCGATCACATCCTGGAGGGCGGCGATCTGCCGGACGTGCCGCTCGTGCGGATCGTCGATCCGGACCTGACCAGCCGCATGAGCGAATACATCGTCATGCACACCTTGGTCATCCAGCGGCGATTTCGGTTCTACGATGGGCTTCAACGGCAAAAAGTCTGGTCCCATGGCGATGATGTCGCCGCGAGCGCTGTTCGCGTCGGGATCATGGGAACGGGCGTGCTCGGCACCGACGCTGCGACAAAGCTTGCCATGATGGGTTTCGACGTTGCCGCCTGGGGGCGGACCCAGAAGGACCTCGGCACGATTCCGGTCTTCGCCGGCGCGGACCAACTCTCGGACTTCTTAGGCCGAACGGATATCCTCGTCTGCCTACTGCCGCTGACGCCCGACACACGGGGCATTTTGAACATGGACATATTCCGTGGACTGTCCAGGGATGGTGTCCTTGAGGGTCCACACATCATCAATGCCGGTCGCGGTGGGCTGCAGGTCGAAGCGGACATTCTGGCCGCACTCGACGACGGCACGCTTGCCGGCGCGACGCTGGATGTCTTTCAGACTGAACCACTACCCCATGACAGTCCGTTCTGGTCGCATGAGAAGGTGACTCTCACGCCGCACAACGCGGCCATGAGCGACCCGGTCGCTCTAACGGCGTACATTGTCCGTCAGATCGAGCGCTTCGAGTCGGGTTTGGCGTTGGAGAACGTCGTCGATCGCACGCGCGGTTACTGAGCGGCATCGGCGAAGACGATTTGGGCCTTCATGGCGCGGTCGCGATCGCTTGCCATCTCAAACGCCGCGACGGCCTCCTCGACCGGATAGGTATGCGAGATTAGCGGTTTCACGTCGATCGCGCCCGACTGCATCAACTTGATGGCGGCCGCGAACTCTTCATGGAAACGGAAGGAGCCGCGCAGGTCGATCTCCTTTGCGGTGATGGACTGGACGGGCACCATCATGTCGCCGCCAAGACCGAGTTGCAGAACGATGCCCCTTGGGCGCAAGGCCGCAATACCGGCGGCCAATGCCGGCGGGACGCCGGCGCATTCATAGTGGACATCGAATGTGCCCTTACCGGCCTGATAGGGCGCTAGGCCCTCCGGTTCGGTCTGCATGTTGATCGTGCGGTCGGCGCCGGCCTTTGCGGCGAAGGCGAGGGCGTTGTCGGACAGATCGGTGACGACGATCTCTGTCGCGCCGGCGGCTCGCGCCGCCAGAATCGCCAGCGTACCGATCGGACCAGACCCGGTGATGAGCACACGTTTGCCCAGCACATCGCCGGCGCGCCGCGTCGCATGCAGACAAACGGACAAGGGTTCGGCCATCGCCGCTTCTGCGGGCGAAAGCCCGTCCGCTTTGACGCATTGCGAGGCGTCGGCGACCAGAACATCTCGGAATGCGCCTTGGATGTGGGGAAACGGCATTGCCGAACCGTAGAACCGCATGTTCTCGCAATGGTTCGGCAGCCCGCGCAGACACTGTTCACATGTGCCGCAGGGCCGCGACGGCGAGACGGCGACTAGGTCACCGACCGAGAAGCCTTCGACGCCGGTTCCCAGTTCGGTGATCGTGCCGGACACTTCATGCCCAAGGATCATTGGCTCCTTCAGGCGAACGGCGCCGAAGCCGCCATGATTGAAGTAGTGAAGGTCCGAACCGCAGATGCCGCCGGCGGCAATGGCGACGCGCACTTGGCCGGGGCCGAGCGGCGGACTCTCGCGGTCCTCGATCCTGAGGTCTTTCGCGGCATGAATGACGATCGCCCGCATGGCTAAAGCCTTCTGTGAACAGGATTGCGCCGCGCTTCGTTGCGGTGCACTGATGATAGTTCTTAGTATCGCGGTCCTGGGCCACGCGCGCCAGCCGCAATTCATATGAAGGGCAATGGGATCGATGCCGGACTTATCGCTGTTTGATCTGACCGGCCGCACGGCGCTGGTCACGGGTTCATCGCAGGGGATCGGGTTCGCGTTGGCGAAAGGGCTGGCCGAAGCCGGGGCCATCATCGTCGTTAACGGACGAAACACGGACCGTCTTGCCAAGGCGGCCAGTGATCTGGCGGACGGCGGCGCAACCGTCCATCAGTTGCCTTTCGATGCAACCGATCATGCAGCGGTTCGTGCTGCTGTCGATGCGTTTGAAGCCGACCAAGGCGGTATCGATGTCCTGGTCAACAATGCCGGCATGCAGCATCGCGCGCCGTTGGAGGATTTCGAGCACAACGCCTTCCAAACCCTCTTGGAAACCAATGTGACGACCGTCTTCAATGTCGGTCAGGCGGTGGCGCGGCACATGATCAAACGTAGGGAGGGCAAGATCATCAATATCGCCTCCGTGCAGACCGCGCTGGCGCGCCCGTCGATTGCACCCTACACCGCGACCAAGGGCGCGGTCGGCAATCTCACCAAGGGTATGGCGACCGATTGGGCGAAGCATGGCCTGCAATGCAACGCGATCGCACCCGGCTATTTCGATACGCCGCTGAATGCTGCGCTTGTCTCCGACCCGGACTTCAGCGCCTGGCTGGAGAAGCGAACGCCTGCCGGCCGCTGGGGCAAGGTCGAGGAACTGGTCGGTGCCTGCGTCTTTCTGGCTTCGGGCGCATCGAGTTTCGTCAACGGGCACACGCTTTATGTCGACGGCGGCATCACAGCCTCGCTCTAGGGGGGCTGACCCTAGCTATCCTCGGCTGATCGTCGTGATGGGTGTCGCCGGTTGCGGCAAGTCGACGGTCGGCAAGGCGCTCGCAACGGCAATTGGGGGCGCATACCTGGAAGGGGATGCCCTTCATCCGCCGGCCAATATCGAAAAGATGTCCGCCGGCATTCCTCTTACGGATGAGGACCGCTGGCCGTGGCTAACGCGGGTCGCGACCGAACTCTCAGCCGGTGAGGGCACGGTGATCGGCGGTTGTTCGGCCTTGAAGCGGCGCTATCGCGATCATATCCGGGACAAGGCCGGCGAGGACGTTTTGTTCGTGCATCTTGCGGGCAGTCGCGATCTCATCGCCAGCCGAATGGCCGAGCGGGAAGGGCATTTCATGCCGACAAGCCTGCTCGACAGTCAGTTCGAGGCGCTCGAACCGCCAACCGACGACGAGACCGCAATCGCCGTTTCAATCGACGACACGACGGCGGGTATCGTCACAGCGATCATTGCAGCGCTGGGAGAGATCAGGCGCCGTTCGGAAGATGGCTCGCCTCGGCACAGATGATGTCGGCAATCAGTGCGCAGTCGTCGAGATCGAACGTCAGCGGGATGCGCATGTCGACGGTGCGCGACAGGACGGCAAGGGTGTTCGGCAAATCCGGTAGGCCGTCGAAATAGCGCCAACTGTCGTAGCGGCTGGTAAAACCGTGCGGTTCCGCCGCGCCGAACCATTTTAACTCAACGCCGCGCGTGCCGCAGGCCTCGACGAAGTCCGGGATCGCCGCGACGGGACAATCGGCGAGGCGGAACTGGATCGAACTGCCAACATAGTCTTCTTGATCGGACCTGCGTGGAATTTCGATCCGGTTCGAGGTCCGCAGCCGGTCTTCCAGTACCTTGTAGCGGGCGTTCCAGGCGGCGATCTGGTCGTCCAAGCGGGGCAACTGGGCGGCGATCAGCGCCGCGCGAAGATTGTCCATGCGCCCGGAGAAGTTGGCGGTCTCATATTTGACCGTCTCGAACGCCTCGGCGTCGGGCCGGGCGCCGTGGCGTGCATAGAGCATGTAGGACCCGGAGTGGATAACAGCCCGCGCCGCGATGTCCTCGTCATCGGTCGTGAGAAGCCCGCCTTCGCCGGAGTTGATGTGCTTGTAGGTTTGGGTCGAGAAGCAGCCGACAGCGCCAAAGTTTCCAGAGCGCGCGCCGTTCCAACGCGCGCCCATGGTGTGGGCGCAGTCTTCGATCATTGTGATGTCGTGCTCGGCACACACTGCAACGACGCGATCCATGTCGCCTATGTGTCCGCGCATATGGGACAGAAGCAGAGCCTTGGCGCCGCTCGATAGCGCTTTTTCCGCCAGATCGTTGAGGTCGATGTGATAAGCCTCATCGATCTCGACGAAAACGGGAATCGCGCCGACCTGATAGAGCGCGCCCGGCACCGGAGCCAGCGTATAGGCGTTGGCGAGCACTTTATCGCCGGGTTCGACGCCGACGGCCCGCAAGGCGATCTGGATGGCGACGCCGCCCGACGTGCAAGCCAGGCAGTATCGGCTGCCTTGATAGGCGGCATAGGCATCCTCAAGAGCAGCGGCCTCCGATATCTCGCCGTCGACGGTATTGTAGCGATGAAGGCGCCCGCTACGCATGATCTCCACCGCGCGTGCGATTGCCGCCTCTGGGATCGGCTCCTGCTGCGTGAAGGATTTCTCGAAGCGTGGACTGGACACAACATCGTTCATGGCTTTGCCTCTTTGCAGCGCCTCTCCGCATCGCCGATTTTTTAAACCCACAAACGGCTTTTTCCTAGCCGATTCAAGGCAAGTGTGGTTTCACACCGCTGACACAATCTGGTGCAATCCCGCACGCCGACGCGAGCGGGTCGGGGAGACGATTTTCAATGTCGGAACTGAAGGTATGTGTCATCGGGACCGGATATGTCGGCCTGGTGACCGGGGCGTGCTTTGCCGAATTGGGCTACCTCGTTTACTGCATCGACGTCGACGCCGCGAAGATCGAGCAACTCGAAAACGGTTCCGTTCCGATCTACGAGGCTGGATTGGATGAGCTTGTCGCCCGCAATCGCGAGGCGGGGCGGCTCAATTTTTCCACTGAAGTCGACGACGCGATCAAAGCCGGCTGCAGTGTCATCTTTCTGGCGGTTGGAACACCGTCGAGCGGCGCAGACGGAGGCGCCGACCTCACCGACGTGATGAATGCGGTCGACGGCACGGCGCGTTCCGTCGCAGCGACCGGCCTTGATGACGGCCGCTACTACATTTTCGTGACGAAATCGACGGTGCCCGTCGGCACCAGCGTGCAGCTTCATGAAGCGGTGTCCCGCCACATTCCCGAAGATCGTTTCGGTGTGGCCTCGAATCCGGAGTTTCTGCGCGAGGGCAACGCGGTTCACGACTTCATGGCGCCGGATCGGATCGTCATCGGGTCGGAATCGGAACGCGCCCGCAGCACGCTGGAGGAACTCTACCGACCATTGACGCGAGCCGGGCGGCCGGTCGTCGTGACCGAGACTGTGGCCACGGCCGAACTCATCAAGTACGCCGCCAACGCCTTCCTTGCGACCAAGGTGTCGTTCATCAACGAGTTGGCGCGGCTGTGCGAGCGCGCCGGCGCCAATGTCGAGGAGTTGTCGCTTGGCGTCGGCCTAGACCGGCGGATCGGCAGCGCCTTTTTGCGGCCTGGTCCCGGATATGGCGGATCGTGCTTTCCCAAAGACACCGCTGCGCTGGTCAAGACAGCGACGGACTTCGACTGCCCGATCCGCATCGTCGAGACCGTGATCGCCTCGAACGATCGCCACAAGGATGAGATGGTGGCGAAGATCCGAGACGCGCTGGGCGGATCGCTGTCGGGAAAGCGGATTGCGGTTCTGGGCCTTGCCTTCAAAGCCGATACGGATGACATGCGCGATGCGCCTGCACTGACCATCGTTCCAGGCTTGGCGGCGGAGGGTGCCGATCTGATTGGCCACGACCCCCATGCCGGCCGGCACATTGCCGACTACCTGCCCGACCTCAACGTGGCCGACAGTATCGAAGAGGCGCTCAAGGGTGCCGATGCGGCCGTCATTCTGACAGAATGGGACGACTACCGGCATCTGCCGTGGGAGACGTTTGGTGTGCAGATGAGCCAGAACCTCGTGATCGATCTGCGCAACATTTACGATCAGGATTCACCGGCGCTTAAGAGCATCGATTATGTCTCGCTCGGCCGACCACATCTGACGGGCGGCTGACGATCTGGTGCTCAGGTTGGAAGCGTCATCGGCGTGTCCGGCGTTGGCGGCGCGGCCGGATAGCCGCCCCACACCGACTGATCGAAATTGACGACCGAACCGGTCATCAGGCCGGACTCGTCGCAGGACAGAAATGCCACGGCGCGCGCCACCTCATTCGGGTCGATCAGGCGGCCAAAGGGCTGCGTCTTGCCTGCTTCGGCAAGCCAGTTGTCGGCGGCACCATGATATTCCTTCTGGATCCGGTCTTCGCCATCCGATCCCATCCAGCCGATATTGAGCTGGTTGACGCGGATGCGATTGCGCAAAAGCGAAAAGGCCACGTTGCGGGTGGCCGTGGCGAGCGCCCCTTTCGATGCGCAATAGGCGGAGATGAACGGTTGGCCAGTCAGCGCCGAAGTCGAGCCGATATTGACGATGGTGCCCGGGATATTCTCGCGGATCATGATCTTGGCGGCATCCTGCATGAGGAAGAACGGCGCTTTGATGTTTGTCGCGAACATTGCGTCGAACAGCTCCTCGGACGTGTCGAGGATGGTGCCGCGATCGGTCATGCCGGCGGCATTGACCAGACAATCGATCCGCCCGAAAGCCTGATCGGTTGCCGCGATCACGGCACGGCAATCGGCGACAGATGTTAGATCGGCCTGAACGAAGCGGACATCGGCGCCGGTGTCGGTGTTGATCGCAGCGGTAACGGTTTCGCCCTTGTTCTTTGACCGGCCGCAGATGACGATGCCGGCTGCGTCGCGCTCGGCGAACAGGCGCGCGATCGCCGCGCCCAGGCCCTGTGTGCCGCCGGTGATCGCGGCAACTTTCCCGCTCATGTCGGACATTCATTCCTCCCCGGTTGTATTGAACTGCCGCGTTTGGATGCGCGGCTTGGCGATGGTCTAGGAAGTGTGGCAAAACGGTCCGAAAAGGTCGATCCCGAGGATACCTAAGACCCGGTCATGAGCGAAACGCAAACCATCCGGCTTGATGCGTCGGACAATGTGGTCGTCGCCCGCGCGACGATTGCGCCCGACACAATGATTGAAGACGTTACCGTAGGTGCGCGCATCCCGCCCGGCCATAAAGTTGCGACCGTGGCGATCGCGGCAGGCGATCCGATCCGCAAGTTCGGCCAAATCATCGGCTTCGCCTCGGCCGACATTGCGCCCGGCGAGCATGTCCACAGCCACAATTGCAACATGGGAACGTTCGACCGCGACTATGCTTTCGGCACGGAAGCGCGCCCGATCGATGTCGTTCCGGAAGCCGAGCGCGCCACATTTGAGGGCTTTCGCCGGACAGACGGCCGGGTGGGGACGCGCAATTTCATCGGCATTTCCTCAACGGTAAACTGCTCGGCGAGCGTCTCGCGCTATGTCGCCGATGCCGTCAACCGCTCGGGGATTCTGGACGATTACCCGAACATCGACGGTGTCGTCGCCTTTTCCCATCAGACCGGTTGCGGCATGGCCGATAGCGGCCCCGGTTTCGATAATTTGGAGCGGGTGATTTGGGGGCACGCGACCCACCCCAATGTCGCTTCGGCGCTCGTTATCGGCCTCGGCTGTGAAGTGTTCCAGATCGCCCGCCTCTCGGAGAAATACGATCTCTCGGATCCTGACCGCTTCCACCGCATGACGATCCAAGCCACAGGCGGCACACGTAAGTCGATCGAGGAAGCAGTCGAACGGGTCAAGGCCATGCTGCCGGCGGCCAATGCGGCCGTGCGCGAGACCGTTCCGGCAAGCGAACTGACGGTGGCGCTCCAATGTGGCGGCTCGGACGGCTATTCGGGCATTACCGCCAATCCGGCGCTCGGTTATGCCGCCGACCTTCTGGTTGCGCAGGGCGGTACGGCTGTTCTGGCAGAGACACCTGAGATCTATGGCGCTGAACACCTTTTGACTCGCCGCGCGGTTAGCCGCGATGTCGGTGAGAAACTGATCGAGCGCATCCAGTGGTGGGAGGACTATACGGCGCGCAACGGCGGGGAGATGGATAACAATCCCTCGCCCGGCAACAAAGCGGGCGGGCTCACGACGATCTTGGAAAAATCCCTCGGCGCGGCGGCAAAGGGCGGCACGACGCCGCTCACCGGCGTCTATCACTATGGCGAGCGGGTCGACACGCGTGGTTTCGTCTTCATGGATTCGCCGGGCTACGATCCGGCGTCCGTGACGGGCCAGGTGGCGTCCGGCTCGAACGTCGTCTGCTTCACGACCGGGCGCGGATCGGCATTTGGATGCAAGCCCGCACCCTCGATCAAGCTGTGCACCAATTCCCGCACCTATGAGACCATGACGGAAGACATGGACATCAATTGCGGAGACATTGCCGACGGTGATGTGACGATCGAGCAGAAGGGACGGGAAATTTTCGCGCGCATTTTGGCTGTCGCTTCGGGCGAACAGACCAAAAGCGAGGCGCTCGGCATCGGCGATAACGAATTCGTGCCCTGGCAGATCGGGGCGGTGATGTGACGGGGACGGTCGCCGTCGTCGAGGGAGACATCACCCGGATCGAAGCGGATGCGATCGTCAACGCGGCCAACAGCGGTTTGATGGCGGGCGGCGGTGTGTGCGGTGCGATCTTTCGGGCGGCGGGCGCGGACAAGCTAACCGCCGCCTGCCAATCAATCGGCGGCTGCCCGACGGGAAGCGCCATTGCCACACCGGCCTTTGAGATCGAGACCGCCAAGGTCATCGTCCATGCCGTCGGGCCGGTGTACCATGACCATACGCCGGACGAAGCGCGCCGGCTCCTTCGCGCGGCCTATCAGTCGGCGATCCGTGTCGCCATCGAAAACGGCTGCGGGTCCATCGCCTTTCCCGCCATCAGCACGGGAATCTACGGCTACCCGCTAGAGGATGCCTGCCGTGAGGCGACGGACGTATGCGAGGAAGAGGCGGATCGGACCGGTCTGTCGATCTCGCTCGTCGCCTTCGACAAGACGACGGCGGACTGCCTGCGCGGCTTTGTGCAATCGGACTAACTAGCCGAACCCATAGAACCGCGTGGCGGTGCCGCCGTATATCGCCGATTTTTCCGCGTCCGATAGGCCAGCGAGGATCGTCTCGGCGGCATCGCGCCAGCGCTCATAGCCGCCAGCCACGTTCACCACGGGCCAATCGCTCCCCCACATCACGCGGTCGGCACCGAAAACGTCGACGATGTGTTCGACATAGGGGCGAACATCGTCGACGGTCCAATCGGGATTGGATTCCGTGACCACGCCCGAAAGTTTGCAAACGATTGCTGGATTGGCCGCCACGGCGCGCATGTGATCGGCCCAGGGCTGAAACTCCTGGTACCGGATTTGCGGCTTCGAACAGTGATCGACGACGATCTTAAGGTCCGGCCAGCGGTCGATGAACGTCAAAAGATTGGGCAAATGACGCGGGAAGGTGAGGGCATCGAACCGCAGTCTGTGTGCCATCAGGGCCTCGAATGCCGGTGCCAGGTCCGCGCGCAGCATCCAGTTATCGTCCGGGATGTCCTGGATCATTGGCCGGAAGCCGACGAACTTCTCACGCTCGGCAAACGCGGCGACGCGATCCGGCGCATCGGACCTTTGGAAATCGATCCAGCCGACGACGGCCTTTACCGTAGGCGTGCGGTCGGCGATGGACAGCATGAACTCGGATTCTGCCTCCGTCGGTGCGGCCTGCACCAGGACGGTACCGGTGATCCCATACTTTTCTAGGATCGGTTCGAGATCGCTCGGACCGTAGTCGTGCGTCAGCGGCGAGTCGGGGTCGTCCGGCATCCAAAAGTAGTCACCACGCGAAACCTGCCAATAGTGCTGATGAGCATCGATCATGGTCATGGTGTTGGGTTAGGGCGTTGGAGCATCTGCGCGCAGAAGGCCCTCGGTCTTCAAGTCCGACCATAGACTAGCTGGGACGGCATGATTGAACGCTGCGATGTTTCGCTCCACTTCGGTCGGCGCGACGGCACCTAACACGACGCTGGCGATACGGGCATGACCGAGCGGGAACTGCGCGGCCGCGACGGCGATCGGCGTGTCATGGGCTTGGCAGACCGCCTCGATCTTCTTGACCCGATCCATGATCTCCGGCGGTGCGTCGGCGTAATTATACTTCGCTCCGGGCACGGCGCCGGTCGCCAGGATGCCGGAGTTGAAAACGCCGCCGGCCAGAACCGAGATCGTCTTTTCCTCGCAGATCGGCAGGAAGTCATCGAGCGCCGGTTGCTCCAGGAGCGAATAGCGGCCGGCGAGCAGGAAGCAGTCGAAATCGCCGTCGCGGGCGAATCGAGCGCTCATATCCGCTTCGTTAATGCCGACGCCGATCGCGGCGATCGTGCCGTCCGCGCGCAGCTTGTCGAGGGCCTTATAGGCGCCCTCCATCGTGTCCTTGTAGTAACCTTCGACCTTGTCGGGGCCGTGGGTCCAGATGTCGACGTCGTGGATCAGCAAGATATCCAGCTTCGGTAGCCCAAGGCGGGCCATCGATTGCTCAACGGCGCGCATGGCGCCGTCATAGGAATAGTCGTAGACCGCCTCGAAATCGAAGCCGCCGACAAAGGCGCCGCGCTCGATCTCGCCGGTCGGCGGACGCAGCCAGCGGCCGACCTTGGTGGAAATCTGAAAGCTGTCGCGCGGGCGGGAGCGCAAGACCTCGCCGAAGCGATGTTCGCTCAATCCCTGTCCATAAAGCGGCGCGGTGTCGAAGAGCGTGACGTCGACGCTGTCGGCAGCCGCCTCGATCGTGCCGCGGGCCTCGTCGTCGGAAAGACAGGCAAAGAGATCGCCAAGCGGTGCCCCGCCCAGGCCAAGCTCCGACACGCTGAGCGCCGTCTTGCCGATGGTCCTGCGTCCGATCCCTGCCATTGCCGTCTCCTAGTAGATGAGGTCCACCGCGCGACCGGTCTTGAGGCTCTCATAGCCGGCATCGGCGATCATCAGCGCGCGTTGCCCATCGATTCCGGTCGGGCTCGGTGTCGATCCGTCGTCGAGATGATCGAGAAAGGCCGACCACTCGGTGCGGTAGGCGGCGGCATAGCGCTCCAGGAAGAAATGCATCACCTTCGCGCCAGTAATCCCGTCGCCATTGGCAAGGTGCACGGTGTTTTCGACGACGTTGCCGGCGCTCAACATGCCCTTGGAGCCGAGCGCCTCGATGCGCTGGTCATAGCCGAACGTCGCGCGCCTGGAATTGGTGATGGTGGCGATCTTTCCGGATGCGGTTTGCAAGGTCAAAACGGCTGTATCGAGGTCGCCGAGAGAGCGCGCCACATCGTCGAACAGTGCGCCGCCGGTAGCGACGACCCGGATCGGCTCCTCATTCAAGATGAAGCGGGCCAAGTCGATGTCATGAATCATCATGTCGCGGATCAAGCCGCCGGCGACCTCCTGATAGGCGCGGGGCGGCGATTCGGGATCCTTGGAAATGATCGTAAGGAGTTCCAGATCGCCGATCTCGCCGGCAGCGACCCGACGCCGCAAATCGCCGAAATTCGTGTCGAACCGGCGGTTGAAGGCAACGAAAAGCTGCGTCGATGCATCGGCGATTGCTTCGAGACAGGCGTTGACCCGATCGATGTCGAGATCGATCGGCTTCTCACAAAACACATGCTTGCCGGCGGCTGCTCCGGCCTCGATCAGATCGACATGGGTGTCGGTCGAGGACGCAATCACGATCGCGGCGATGTTCGGATCGCCAAGTGCATCGTTCGGCGACATCGCTGTCGCGCCGAAATCCTTGGCCATCGATGCTGCGAAGTCGGCATTGACGTCGACCACTGCTCTCAACGAGGAGCGGGGATCGCCGGCGATGCTCGCCGCGTGAATGCGACCGATCCGGCCGGCGCCGAACAACGCAATCGGATAGTGGGACATGGTCGGTCCGTGGCAGGAAGACTTTAAGGGTCGACCGGGACGGCGCACCGCCCCGGCCGGAAGTATTCGTGGCTACTGTACGAGGCAGCTATCCGCGTTGTCGGGCGTGCAGACGTCGAGGCCCGTATAGATCGGATCCTCGACGGCCTTGCCGGCAACGAGGTCCTTAAGCACGAACATCGAGCGGTAGCCCATCTCGAACGGCCGCTGACCGACCTGGCCCTTAGACAGGCCGTCCTTCAGTTGGTCCATCTGCATCGGCAGCGTGTCGGCGACGATGATCGACAGTGAGCCGTCGTCGAGGCGCGCCTTATAGGGCTCGACCGCTTGGCGATAGGCATTATCGAACCATTGCGTGAACGCGCCGGTCGAGATGAATGCCGTCAGATCGCCTTCCTTGGCGAGGATGTCGGTCATGCCCTGCACCGCCTTGTTGCCGTCATCGTCGGTAATCAGCGGGCAGCCAGCGATTTCCGTCCAACCGTTTTGGCCCGAAAGCGGATCGCCCGGAGGCGTGCCGCCGCTGGTGCCGGCAAGGGTTTCGCGGATGCCAAGCAACCGTTCGTTGTGATTGGCCGCCGCGGCGCCGCCGGTCTGCAAGCAAATCTTGCCGCCGTCGGCATGCAGGCCCTGGGCGATTTTCGCCAGATTGACACCGATGTCGTAGTTCTTGGTGCCGACGAAGGTGGCGCGGATGCCCTTGTCTTCCTCGATCAGATCAGCGTCCCAAGTCATCACCGGAATGCCGGCATCGACCGCTGCCTTGAGTGCCTTGCCCATGGCCGGTGCGTTCGATGGTGACACGGCGATGCCATCAACACCCTGGCTGATGAGATCCTGAACGATCTGGATCTGCTCAAGCTCAGTGTGCTCGCCTGGGCCGATATAGACGCACTCGACATCGTCGAGCTCGGCGTCGGCCTTCTGGCAGCCATCGCGCGCCAAGTCGAAGAACGGATTGTTCATCGCCTTTGGAACGAGCGCGAATTTCATGACGTCTTGCGCCGATGCCACGCTTGGCACCGCAATGGCGGCCATGCATGCCGCCAGAACCCATTTCTTCATATCAGTCCTCCACGTTTCGCGCTTATGCCGCGCTTTGACAAAGGGTGTTTACCCCCCATTCTTCCCGCGGAATTTCTCCAGAAGCACCGCAAGAATGATGAACACGCCGACGAAGAAGCCCTGCCAAAGGGCATCGACACCGGCGAGCAATAGAGAATTACGAATAAGCTCGACGAGGGCGGCACCGATGGGTGCGCCGATGGCATAGCCGATGCCGCCCATGAGATTGGCACCGCCGATGACCGAGGCTGCAATCACGTTCAATTCATAGGTCTGACCGATGGCGTTGGTGACGGAACCAAACCAGCCGACCATCAAGAAGGCCGCCAGGCCGGCCGTCATCGACGACACGACATAGACGGAGACGATCACGCGCTCGACGGGAATGCCGGACATCTTGGCGGCTTCCGCATTGCCGCCGACAGCGAAAACCCAGCGCCCCCAGGTCGTGTAGCGGAAGGCGAAGGTGAAGGCGATGGTCAGGACCAGAAGCACCCAAACGGGATTCGGAATGCCGAGCATGGACGAGCCGCCAATCCACTCGAACAAATCCTGGTCGGGGCCGAACTGATAGATCATCTTGTTGTTCGAGAGCACCATGGCGATCGATCGCGCAATCGCCAACATGCCGAGGGTCACGACAAAGGGCGCGAGCTTCACATAGGCGATCAGCGAGCCATTGATCAGTCCGATGATGATGGCCGTCGCCATGCAGGCGCCGAAACCCAGACCAATCGAATAGCCGGCCTGCATGACCAGTCCGGTCACAATGCCGGTCAGGCCCATCAAGGAGCCGACAGACAGGTCGATCCCGGCGGTGATGATGACCGCCGTCATTCCCAGCGCCATGATCCCGAAGAAGGCAAAGTTCCTGAAAATATTGAAGAAATTCCGCTCGGTCAGGAAGGCATCGGAGATAAACGACATGGCGATGCCAATCGCCAAAATGGCAACGAGCACCCAGAAGGGCTGAGTCCGGACGATCGCCTGAAGCCAGTTGACCTCGCGCTTTTCGGCGACGTCGCGAACATCGGCGTGCGTGACAGGCCCCGTTTCTTCGGCGCTTGTCATGCGGCCTCCAATGCGCCGGTGATCAAGGCGGTGACTTCCTCGGGCGATGACTCGGCGATCACTTTGTCCGCGACCTTTTGGCCGCGCCGGAGTACGGCAACGCGATCGCACACGGAAAACACGTCCGGCATGCGGTGGGAGATAAGGACTACGGCGTGATTGGTTTCCTTCAGGCGCCGGATGAGGTCGAGAACCTCGGCGACTTGGCGCACGGAGATCGCCGCCGTCGGCTCGTCCATCAAGACGATCTTCGGATCGCTCAGCCGGGTGCGCGCGATGGCCACGGCCTGGCGTTGTCCGCCGGACATCTGGCGCACGAGGTCGCGCGGCCTCGTCTCCGATTTCAATTCCTGGAAGAGTTCAGCGGAGCGCTTGTACATCGTCGGGTAGTCGAGAATCTTGACCGGGCCGATGCTGCGTTTCGCCTCGCGCCCAAGAAAGACATTGGCAGCGGCCGTGAGATTGTCGCAGAGCGCGAGATCCTGATAGACGATCTCGATCCCGGCATTACGCGCATCGACGGGCTTAGTGAAATGGACCTCTTTGTCGTCGACGGCGATCGTGCCGCTGGACGGCGGAAAGTTGCCGGCAATGATCTTCACGAGCGTCGATTTGCCGGCACCGTTGTCGCCCATCAGGCCAACGACCTCGCCGGCTGCAATGTCCAGGTTGACGTCTTGAAGCGCCTGGATCGCGCCGAAATTTTTCGAAATCCCGCTTAACTTCAATAGGCTCAACGCCAAAACTCCCTAGATCGCCGGCCCATGTTCGTCTGGGCTTCGACCGCGATCCGAAATGCTACTATCGGGCTATACGGGTTGCAAATGACGAATCCCATTTGATTGGGTTTCCTCAATCTGCGGGATTGACCTCTTGCCATTGACCGGTCTCGAACGACCGCGCCATTGCATGAACGGTCCGCTCTATGGTCAGGCCGACGTCGAAATCGATGGTCATGCCGTTGCGGTCGGCAATGCACTCAAGCAACTCGTGGCACTCGATCGTCTTGAAGTCATTGAAGCCAAGCCCGTGACCCGGCGCCGGCAGGAAGCGGTCGTAAGGAGAGTGGATCGGCGCGGTCAGCACCGTCCGAAAGCCTTGTTCGCCCACGGGATCTTCAGAGCGGTAGAGCTGAAGCTCATTGCCGCGCTCCTGATCAAACAAAATGGCGCCGTGGGTTCCAAAGATCTGGATCGCCAACCGGCCCTTTCGCCCCCAGGCCGCGCGGCTGACCAGGAGCGTGCCGGAAATGCCGTCATCGAGCCGGATGAGCGCGGATGCCACGTCATAGGTTTCAACCGCCCGCCGCGATCCGTCCGCCGTCGCGCGGTCGTCAAAGGGCTTGGCCATGTCGATCATGACCTCTCGCACATCGCCGATGAGCACATGCAGTATCGAAAGCGGATGGACCGCGAAATCGTCGAGCGCGCCGTAGCCCGATGCCGCGTCGTGCTTCCAGCCGAAAGGTGCATCGGGGCTGGCCATGAAGTCTTCGTCCATCTCGAAACGGACGTGACTGACGCGGCCGATCGCGCCTTCGCCAAGCAGTTTGGCAATGTGGCGAATGGCTGGGTTTTGGATGTAGTTGTAGCCCAGAATGGCCACTGCATCGGAGGCCGCTGCCGCGTCGCGCATGGCAAGAGCTTCGTCGAGCGTCGGCGCCATGGGCTTCTCGCACCAAACGTGCTTGCCGGCGCCCAACGCGGCGATCGCCATCTCGGCGTGGAACTGGTTTGGCGCCGTAATCGAGATGACGTCGACGGCGGGGTCGGCCAAGAGGTCGCGCCAATCGGCGGTCGCGCGTTCGAATCCGAACTCAGTGGCCCGCTTTGTGGCGACGTCGGAATCGACATCCGCCAGTGCGACAAGGTGCGGTGTCCGATTGCTCCCGAAAACCGGCTTAACGGCGGACCAGGCCAGCGCGTGGCATTTGCCCATGAAGCCGCTGCCGATCAGGCCGACGCCGATGGTGTCCATGGTCAGGGGTCCAGGTTGGGCCGACGGTCGCGCGAATGGTGCGGTGCGTTGGTGCTAGTCCCGGTACTCCGGTTGCTCGGCATCCAGCAAGAGCTTGAGTTCCTCGAAATGACGGTTGGCCTGTGCCGGATAGGTTTCGATCTCGGAAGCCGTTTTCTCTGCGATCTCATCGCTTAAGACGCGCAAGGGCCGGCCGGTCCAGAGCGCCTTGATATAAGTTTCGGCCGCCCGCTCGAAATAGAACATTCGGTTAAATGCGTCCGCCACCGTGTCGCCGATAACCATGATGCCGTGATTGCCCATGACCATGACCTTCACCTTCGGATCGGTGAAGAGTTCGGCGCAGCGCGCGCCCTCTTCTTCGAAGGCCAGACCGCCATACTGATCGTCGACAACGACGCGGTTGAAGAACATTGCGGAATTTTGATCGATTGGCGGGAGTGTTGAATCGGCCAAGCTCGCCAGCACCGTCGCGTGAACCGAGTGAACGTGTAAAATGCAACGGGCGTGCGGACAGGCGCGATGCACGGCGCCGTGGAGGCCCCAGGCCGTGGGGTCCGGCGCATCCGGGCGTTCCATGGTCGTTGGGTCGTTGGCATCCAGGAGCAGAAGATCGCTCGCCTTGATCCGAGCGAAGTGCATTTGGTTGGGGTTCATCAAAAACTGCGTGCCGTCGTCGTTGACCGCCAGCGAGAAGTGATTGGCGACGGCCTCGTGCATGTTCAGTTTGACCGTCCAGCGGAACGCGCAGGCGAGATCGACCCGGTCATCGTAGAAGGGAAAGTTCGACCGCGTTGGGTCGGAAAGGGCGGCAAGCGACATCGTCGGTCTCCAGGCGTTGGCCAAATGGAGCAACGAGCATTACGCCTTCACGACGGCAAGGCAAGACCGCGCGCGGGGAAATGGCTTGCGGACAGAGCGGGGATTGGCCACAAAGACGAAAATCTGAGCCGAGACGCGCCATGACCACCCATGTCGTCCATATCCTGAACGGACCGAACATCAACATGACCGGCAAGCGTGATGCCGCGCACTACGGTGGCGTGGATTACGACGAGATGGGCCGGCTTCTTCAGGAACGAGCCGGGGCGGTTGGGCTTGAGGCGGTCATTCGCCAGTCGAACCATGAAGGCGTCTTGATCGACTGGCTGCATGAAATCACTACAGAGGGGACACCCGTAATCATCAACGCCGGCGGTCTCACGCACACGTCCGTGGCGCTGCGCGACGCGCTCGACTTGGTGAACGCACCCAAGGTGGAAGTGCATATGAGCAATATCCACGCCCGCGAACCTTTCCGCCGCCGGTCCTATCTGAGTGACGTCGTTGACGGATCGATCGCCGGCTTCGGCGTGGAAAGCTATGCGCTCGCACTCGCCTGGGTCGCCGCGCAAATGTCAGCTTAGGACAGTGAATCCGCCCGCAAGGCTGTTAACCTGCAAAAAAGACGCTAAGTTAGGGCTAAAGCTCGGGGCCTATTGCCCCGCAGGGTGATTACTATGAGATCGTATTTCCGTGTCGGCGGGTTTTTGGCCGCGCTGACCGTGGGCTTGGGTGTTTCAGAACCGGCGTCGTCCCAAGGTGGGCCGGCCATGGTCGGTGTTGCGACCGTGGAGACCCGTGAGTTCGCCGAAACCATGCCGGTCATCGGTCAGCTGATTGCCGTGACAAACAGCGTTGTGGCGAGCCGGGTGCCTGGGATCGTCCAATCGGTCGAAATCGCGGTTGGCGATCATGTCGAAGAAGACCGCCCTCTGGTGCGGCTCGACGACATGCTGTTGCGCATTGAGCGCGATGCCGCCGCCGCTTCCTTGCGCGAGGCGCGCGCTGGACGAGAGATCGCGGCCTCTAATTTCGAGCTGGCGCGACAATCCTTCGATCGGATGGACCGCCTTAAGGAGTCCGCGGCCTTTTCCAGAGGGCAGTTCGACGATCTGCGCGAACAGATGGAACGCGCGCAAAGCGAGATCGTCCAAGCCGAAGCGCGCATCTTGAATGCCGAGGCAGCGTTCGCGCGGGCGGAATACAATCTGCGGCACACGGAAATCCGCGCGCCGTTTTCCGGCGTTGTCGTCGACAAGCGCGCGCAGCCGGGTCAGTACATCACCACGGGTGCCGCTGTGCTGACACTTCTGGACGACAATCATCTGGAGATCGAAGTGGAAGTCCCTACCGAGATCGTGGGCGCGCTTTCGGTCGGCCAGACGATTGACGCGCGCTTGGCAGATGGTGCGACGCTGTCGGCGACCGTGCGTGCCCTGATCCCGCAGGAAGCGGCGACCACCCGCACGCGCCCGGTTCGCTTCACAGCCGAGCTTGTCGAGAACGGGACGCCTTTTGCCATCGGCCAATCTGTCACGGTTGACATTCCGATCGGCGATGCGCGGCCAGTGCTGGCAGTCCCTAAGGATGCGCTTGTGCAAGCGTCCGGTGGCTGGATCGTCTACATCATCGAAGATGGCAAGGCCGCACCGCGCCCGGTGCAAATCGGCAAGGCCGTCGGCGACCGTTTCGAGGTTCGCTCCGGTCTGGACGAAGGCATGGACGTGGTGATCCGAGGCAATGAACGCCTGAGACCGGGGCAGCCGGTGCAGGCGATGCCTGCCGCCGAACCGTCCGGTGACGGTACGCCGGCTGCCGCAAGCCCGGCCACTTCGGATAGCGGCTAACCACCATGGACCTGATCCGCTACGCCATCGACCGGCCGATCGCTGTCATCGCCGCGGTGCTCATGGCGGTCACCTTCGGCTATGTCGCGCTGACCGCCATACCGGTTCAGCTTGCGCCGGACGTGCGCAAGCCGGTGATCATCGTCGAGACGACCTGGGGCGGTGCCGCGCCGGCGGAAATCGAACGCGAGATCATCAATCCCCAGGAAGACGAGTTGAAGGGCCTGGATGGCCTGGAAAGCATGATTTCGTCGTCCCAAACCAGTCGTGGCCAGATCACGCTGGAGTTCAAGGTCGGGACCAATATGGACCGATCTCTGCTCCTGGTGTCGAACCGACTCGACCGGGTGTCGAGCTATCCGGCGGAGGCCGACGAGCCGACCCTGAGAACTTCGGGGGCGGAAGACAACGCGATCGCTTGGTTCATCCTGACCCGCGCGGAAGGCAATACGACGCCGATCCACCATTTCGGCGATTTCACGGAGGATGTGGTCAAGGAGCGCATCGAGCGCGTCGAGGGTGTTTCGACGGTCAATGTCTTCGGCGGTTCGGAGCGCGAGCTTCAAATCATCGTCGAGCCGGCGCGTCTAGCGCAATACCGGCTGACTATCCCAGACGTCGTCGCGCGGTTACGGGCGGAGAACATCTCGCTGTCCGCCGGCGACATCGATGAAGGCAAGCGCCGCTACATCGTCCGTGCGGAAGGCGAGTTGAACACGATCGAGGCGATCCGCGGCGTTGTACTGCGCAGCAGCGCCGACCAGCAATCGGGCCGGATCGGCCGGGTCCTGCTCGGCGATATTGCAACGATCCGGTCTGGCCACAAGGAACCCGGAGCGCGCATTCGCCATCAGGGCAAGCCTGCGATCGCCGTCAATGCCGTGCGCGAAACCGGCGCCAATGTGATCGAGACGATGGAGGGTGTGCGCGAGGCCATTCAAGAATTGAGCGAGACAGAGATCGCCAATGCGGACCTCGTCCTGAACCAAGTCTACGACGAGACGATCTATATCAATTCGGCCATCAGTCTCGTCATTCAGAATATCTGGGTCGGCGGCGCGCTGGCGGCGCTGGTCCTCTTGCTCTTCCTGCGTTCGCCGCGCGCGACGTTGGTCATCTCGATCTCGATCCCCGTCTCGATCGTTGCATCCTTCGTCGCGATGGCGCTGATGGGTCGAACGATCAATGTGATTTCACTCGCCGGTATCGCCTTTGCCGTCGGCATGGTCGTCGACGCGGCGATCGTCGTTCTGGAGAACATCTTCCGGTTCCGGCAACAGGGCATGCGCGCGCGCGAGGCGGCCTATAAGGGCGCGAGCCAGGTTTGGGGCGCGATCCTGGTTTCCGCGCTAACGACGGTCATGGTGTTCATTCCCATCCTCACCATGCAGCTGGAGGCCGGCCAGCTCTTCCGCGACATCGCGGTGGCGATTTCCGTAGCGGTTCTCTTATCGCTGGTCGTCGCAGTCACCGTCATTCCGGCGCTGTCCAGCCGGCTTTTGGCGCACAAGGACCGCTTGGAGCCGGTGCGCCTGCCGATCATCGATCACCTGGCCGGCGCCTTCGCGCGCCTCGTCATGGTCTATGTCAGGGCATCGGCACAAAGCCGGGTTTTCGGGCTGGTCATGGTTGCGGCGATTGCCGGCGGCGCGGCTCTGTTCGCGGCGACGTTCCTGCCAAAGCTGGAGTATCTGCCGGAGGGCAACCGCAATCTCATCTTCGGCGTTATCATCCCGCCGCCCGGCTACAATCTAGACACCACCTACGATATCGCCCAGCGGATCGAGGCGGTGGCAAAGCCGCTTTGGGAGAAGGACCCGGCCGATCCCGAGGGCCCGCCGGCGATGGAGAACTTTTTCTTCGTCGCCACGCCGGGCAACAGCTTTGTCGGCGCCAACGCCCATGACGGATCGCGAGTGGCTGAGCTGATCCCCGCCCTGTCACGTCCGATTTTCGCCGAGCCCGGCACCTTCGGCTTCATGACCCAGCCATCATTGTTCGGACGCGGAATCGGCGGCGGTCGTGCGATCGAGCTGAACATTTCGGGGCCCGACCTGGAGACGATCTTAGGCGTGGCCGGCCAGGCTGCCGGCATGGTCGCCGGACGGCTACCGCGCTCCGAAGGACATCAGTTCCGGCCGCTTCCGGGCTTGGAACTGGGCGCGCCCGAGGTACGATTGGCGCCGAACCGCGTGCGCTTGGCAGATGCCGGGGTCAATGCCAGCACGTTGGCCTCTACCGTCGATGCCTACAACGACGGCGTGCGCGTCGCCGAGATCACCGTCGGCGGTGAGCGTGTCGACTTGACGCTGAAGGGGCAAGCCGAGGAGCCGGTCGACCAGAGAACCCAGGATATCGGCGGTTTCCCCGTTGTCACTCCCGATGGGCGGATCGTTCCGGTTTCCGCGCTTGCCGACGTCATCATCACGGCGGGGCCGACCGAGATCCGCCATCGGGAGCGCCTGCGGACCGTGACGCTGGAAGTTCGCCCGGCCAATGCGATGCCCCTGGAAGAGGCGCTGGACATTCTGCAGGCGGACGTGCTTGCGCCGCTGACGGAGCAGGGCTTGCCGCCCGGTATCCGGCTCTCGCTGTCGGGAACGGCGGACGAGCTGACCCAGACATGGAACGCCATTCAGATCAATCTGGCGCTTGCCATGATCATCGTGTTCTTGGTCATGGCCGTATTGTTTGAGAGCTTCATCCTGCCGCTGGTCATTATGATCTCGGTGCCCGTGGCGGCGGCGGGCGGGGTCGGGGGGCTGGCGGCGCTTAACCTCTATCAGACGCAGCCGCTCGATATGCTGACGCTGCTCGGTTTCGTCATCCTCGTCGGCATCGTCGTCAACAATGCCATCCTGTTGGTCCACCAGTCGCTGATCCATCTGCGCCAGGACGGCATGGCGCCAGCCGACGCCATCGTCGAAGCGACCAAGAACCGTATCCGTCCGATCTTCATGTCGACCCTGACCAGCGTCGTCGGCATGATGCCCTTGGTTCTGTTCCCTGGCGCTGGGTCTGAGCTTTATCGCGGTCTGGGCTCAGTTGTCGTGGGCGGGCTGATGCTGTCCGCGCTTTTGACGCTCCTGACCGTGCCGCCTTTGCTCCGGCTGACGCTTGGCGCCAGACACATGGCGGATCGCGAGCCGGCCGCTACACCTTCGACAACCCCGGCGGAGTAAGGCATACGCGTCGTGGCTGAGGGTGAGGACCACGGCGTCAAGCGGCTGGACATCGGATCTCATCGCACCTGCCCGGCGGAAGAAACCTTCGAGTGCGTCCACCCGAAGCGCCACAGCTTCGGCGTCACACGGATTGCCAATGTCACCGGCCTCGATCGGATCGGCATCCCAGTGACGTTGGCCATCCGGCCGGACGCGCGCTCTGTCGCCGTGTCGCAGGGCAAGGGTGTCGCGCTAGCCGACGCGCGCGCCTCCGGCCTCATGGAAGCAATCGAACTCTGGCACGCCGAAAATCCCATCCTTGATCTGCGCTACGGCGCCGTCAATCGATTGCAAGAGACCTTGCCGCTCATCGACACGGAGGCGCTCCCGCGATTGCACGGCAAGGCGAGGGATGGTTCGGAGCCGATCCTTTGGGCACCCGGTATGGACCTGGCGGCGGATCGGGTCGTCTACGTGCCCTTTGAGATGGTGCACGCCGACTATTGTGCACCGGGCTATCCGGGTCACGGCTACTTTCCGGCATCCACCAATGGTCTGGCCTCCGGCAATCATCCCTTGGAGGCTCGCTGCCACGCGCTCTATGAAGTGATCGAGCGCGATGCGGTGTCGCTGTTTTTTGCCGGGGGTGACGAGGATCGCACCACGCGGCGGATCGATCTTTCGACGATTGACGGGAAGCGATCGACGCTGCTTGTGGAGCGAGTCGTCGATGCGGGCCTCCCGGTCGCGGTTTGGGACGTGACGTCGGATGTCGGAATTGCCAGCTTCTATGTCCTGATCGGCGGCGGTGCGGGAGACGGCCATGTGGGTGCGGGCTCCGGTGCGCATTTCGACCGGGACGTTGCGCTGGCGCGCGCCTTATCGGAAGCGGCGCAAACCCGGATGACCTATATCACCGGATCGCGCGACGACCTGGCCGGCGACGAATTCAGCGAAGCGGGGCGGGCGGAAAAGTCGGACATGGTGACGCGACTGGCCAACTCCGATGTCGTGCCATGCAGTTTTCCGGACGTGCCGGATATCATACACGAAACGCTCTGTGAGGATCTTGATGCCATCCTGGCGCGCCTCGCGGATGTCGGTCTTGGACCGCCTATCGTCGTCGATCTGTCGCGCCCGGACAGCGGCATCCACGTCGTCCGTGTGATCGTCCCCGGACTTGAAGCCCCGCATGACGATCCGGGATACACGCCCGGACCCCGCTCCGGGGGCACCGGATGAGCCGGATCGTCTTTGCCGGACCGTCGCTTCCGCCGGATATCGCCGCAGAACACTCTGACATCGATTTTCGACCGCCGGCACGCCAAGGCGACGTCTATAAGGCCGCCTTGGAAAATCCGGACGCCATAGGCATCGTCGATGGCTACTTCGAAGGCGTGCCGTCGGTCTGGCATAAGGAGATCCTCTTTGCGCTGAGCCATGGCATCCCGGTCTTTGGCGCGGCCAGCATGGGGGCGCTGCGCGCCGCCGAACTCGATGTTCATGGCATGATCGGTGTGGGCGCGATCTACGAGGCCTATCGCGACGGCGTCTATGAAGACGATGACGAAGTCGCCGTTCTGCATGGGCCGGCGGAAGCGGGCTTCCCGGCCGTGACCGTTCCCATGGTGAACGTCCGCGCGACGCTCGATGCGGCGGTCGACGCCGGCGTGATCAGCCGCGCAGAGGCGGACAAGCACACGGCAGCGGCGAAGGCCGTGCACTACAAGGACAGAACATGGGCGGCCGCGCTTGCTGGAGCATCCGATCTGATCGATTGGGCATCCGATAACGCGGTCGACCAGAAGCGGGTCGATGCGCTGGCGCTGCTGACTGCAATCAAGGACGATTTACGTGACCGCCCAGCTGATCAGGACTTTTCATGGACCTACGCCTTCCAGCGCGCGGCGCGCGCGTGGTCGAACGCAATTCCAGCGTCAAACGAGGACAACGCCGTGCTGGTTGAGCTAGCTCTCCAGCCAACGCTTTATGCGCAGCTCCGTGTGGCGGCGCGTCTGAGACGACTCGCCGATGCGGAACCAACAGCGCGGTTGCCGGATCGCGCTGCATTATTGTCAATTCTCGATAAGACACGCCGCGATCAGGGGCTTTTTAGCCGCTCGGTGCTTGATGAGTGGCTTGCCGAGAACGGGTTAGATGAGGCGGGTTTGGAACGCGTGCTTGCCGGTGCAGCGCGACTGTCCGACACGGAACGTGGTGCTGGTCCCCTAGCCCCCCATCTTCTGGCCGAGGCCAAGCTGACCGGCGTCTATGCCAAGCTTCGCACCCGTGCCGAGGATAAGGCGCGGCGGCTTGAGGCCGGCGTCTCCGAATCTGTGCTGCCGCCTGTTCTCCTGGCATGGTTCGAACAGCGGATGGTCGACCATCGGGATCATCTCGACCATTGGCGGGTCGACTTCGATCTCGCCGACAACGACACAATCTATCGCGTTCTGGCCGACGAGCACCTATACTGCCGGTTGTGCGGCGATGGCGACGAAGGTCCAGGCAATGACGGGAACGCGGTTTAAGATTTTCCCCCAGCCGTCGTTCATTGACGCCTTCGACGAGCCGGAGACCGTCTATGTGTCGTCGCCCGCCGGCAGCCTGATGCCGGGACCGGCCGACCATCGCATGTATACCGTCTTTCCAGTCGACAAGCCGGCGCCCTACGGCATCGCGCCGACTGGCAACGAGGACGCGCCAATGCCGCCGTGGCACGGCGATATCCTGCTTCCCGCCGAACCGGACGAGGAGGGGCACTTCGATTACCTGGAACCGGGCACACCGCAATTCGAGGCGGCGCACTTGTTCGGCATCGTTCGCTTCGTCCTCGATATCTGGGAGGGATACTTCGGCCGCGAGATACCCTGGCACAGCGCCCGGCATTACGATCGTGTCGAGCTGTCTATCCTCCACTCGCTCGACAACGCCTATTCGGGCTATGGCTTCATCGAAGTCGGCGCTCATCAAAAGGACGACGATTTCAAACCCTACAGTCTCAATTTCGACGTCATTGCCCACGAGGTCGGCCATGCGATCATCTACTCGGAGGTCGGCATTCCGGACCCACAAGCGGCGATCGGCGAATACTTCGGCTTTCACGAGTCCGCCGCCGATCTGGTCGCGCTGATCTCGTCGCTTCACTTCAACTCCGTCATCGATCATCTGCTGCTGTCGACCCGTGGCAATCTTTACACGCTGAACGCGGCGAACCGCATGGCGGAGCTGTCGGACAACGAGCAAATCCGGATCGCGGCGAACGATGTTCGCCTGTCGGCCTTTGCGAAGGGGTGGGTGAAGGAGCACAAGCTTTCGCAACCGCTGACCGGCGCATTCTTCGATATCTTCGTCGACATCTTCCACGAAGTGCTCATGGAAGAAGGTATGATCTCACCCGACGTGGAGGAGCTTTCGGATCAGCTTCTGTCGTCGCCCGATTATCACCCGGTGATGCAGCGTCTGTTCGATGAGGCCTTCGCCGAACACCCGCACGGCTTCAAACAGGCGCTCATGCATGCACGCGACGTGATGGGCACCTATCTGGCCGAGACGTGGCAGCGGCTCGATGCCGATTATCTCGATTACGTCGATGTCGCCGAGGCGTTTCTCGATGTCGACGCGGAGCTTAGCGACGGTCGCTTTCAGCGCCTCTCATTCGGGAACTTCAAGATGCGCGATATCGGCGATGTCCGCGTCGGGCCGCAACTGGCGCCGCTGGACAAGGATAGCCACGCGAACTCGGTCCGGACTGTCGTTCCGCTGGATTAATCGGAGGGATACGAATATGGTATTCCGATCAAATAAACGATCGATACTTCTAAGAGGCGGGATCAAGTAATGGCCGAAACACTACTGAGCGCATCCAACGTATTGTTGTTCGGCCGTGTTGTCGAAGATTTGTCGGTCGGCGCAGGATCGCACAGTCCTTCCGATGCCGACACCATCGGCGGCAACGCATTGTTGGAATCGCAGCTTGCCATGACCAAGACCACCGGGTCGGGCAGCGCCAGGAAAACGGTGCAAATGGCCAAATTCGCTCGTATTTACGGGTTCGGCTTTGAGGGCACCTATTTCGAGATGCCGACGCCGTCGCTGTTCCTCGTCCATGGCGATGGCGAGCCGGCCACCAAAACGACAGGATCGGGTGCCAGCGCAAAACTCTCCAATGCTGGCATGTCGATCACCGGGCTTGCAACGCGCGACGTGAAGTTCTCCGACGATATGCGCGTTTGGTCCTACGACCAGTCCGATTTCACCATCCGCCTCGATGTGCAATCCGGGACGTTCGAAGAAGTACTGGTTGCGCTCGGTCTTGGCGGCATGAGCGTTGCCGGCGCGAAACTGTCGGGTGCCAAGGTTGCCGGCGCGAAAGTCTCCGGCGCCAAGGTTTCCGGCGCGAAAGTCTCCGGTGCCAAGGTCTCCGGTGCTAAGGTTTCCGGCGCCAAGCTTTCGGGCGATGCCTCCGACTAGATCGGAATTGGGTCAGGTCCGCTCACCTTCCGCGTCGTCCCGGATGCGCCGCAGCATGAAAGTGCTGCACCGCGCCCGGGATTACCGAGAAGCGGAATGGTTCCAATTTGAACTCATTTTGCGCTAGCGACGGAAGCAGGGCGAGGCCCTCAGAGCCCCGCCTTGCGCAGGCCCTCCTTGAAGCGCTCGTGTTCTTCTTCCAGCTTATCCGGCTGGACGGCCGCCCATTTGTCCAGATCGAATTCGGGATGAGCCTTTCGGACCTGCTCGGCGGCCTCGCGCGCTTCCTCCATGCGCCCAAGCTGAGCATAGCTTGCCGCTAGGATGCGCCGACCCTCCGTCGGGTTCTGCATCGATAGAATCGTCTGCGCCGCGTCTTCATAGCGATAGAGATTGTAGTAGGCGCCGGCGAGGTGCCAGAGATATTGGTCCGGATAGAACGGGTTTAGGTGCATTGCCTTTTGCAGAAGCTCGACGGCTTTTTCCGATTCACCCGAATGGGCCAACGCGTCGGCCATGTCCGACATCAGGTCGGCGTCATTGGGATTGAGCGACAGCGCTCGGCGATAGGCGCTTATCGAGGCGTCGTGTTCCTTGCGGTAGAGATGGGCGAAACCGAGTTCGCCGAAGCCACGGGCGTCGGTTTGGTCGATCTCGATCGCCCGTATCGCCAGGTCAAGCGCGGTGTCGAGCGCGTGGTCAGGATCGTCCGACCAATCGTAGCGCCAGTCGAGATTGAACGTGCGGGACTTGGCCGCCAGCGCTCGGGCATAGCGTGGATCGGATTGAAGCGCTGCCTCGTAGAGCGATCGGGCGCTGCTGACTTCCGGTTTGGTGTAGCGGAAGATGTGCTGCTGGCCTTGTAGAACAAACCCGTAGGCGAGGAGACTGGCCGGTGGCACCGAACGCAGCCGTTCGCGCTCTGTGGTCTCGATCTGAACCGCCGTCGCGGCGACGATGATCTGTGTGATTTCGTCCTGCAGATCGAAGATGTCTTCGATGACCCGATCGTATTGCTCGCCCCAGATCAACCGGTCGCTGACGGCGTCCTGCAGCTGAATGGCAATACGAATCCGCGGCCCGGCCTTGCGCACGGTTCCGGCGACGACGTAGTGGGCGCCCAGCTCTCGGGCGGCGTCTTGGGGTGGCAGATTGCGATCGGCGAAGACGTAGGCGGATGTGCGTGAGATCACCGAGAAGCTGTGAAAGCGCGACAAATTGGTGGTGATGTCTTCCGTCAAGCCGTCGGCGAACCAGCTCTCCGATGTTTCGCTGCCTTGAAACTTGAAGGGCAGGACGACGAGGGAGAGGTCGTTGCCGAGCGCATTGCCGCGCGACTGCCGCGAGACGACGCGGCGGCGGCCGGTTGTCATCGTCGCGCCGGTAGCATCTTCATGCACCTGAAACGCGTCGATCGGATCGGCGATGTTCTTCAGGCGCTGTTCGCCGAGATATTCATAGCCATAGGTGAGTCGGGTGCGGACCTGTTCGTAAACGGCGCCCGAAATGCAGACATTGCCCGGCAAAGCCAGCGGTTCGAGCCGGGCGGCAATGTTCACGCTCTCGCCTGTCGGGCCGCGCTCATCGAAAATGATCTCACCGAGGTTGATGCCGATCCGAAACACAACCCTGCGTTCTTCGGGAAGGACTTCATTCTCGGTCGCCATCCGCTTCTGGATGTCCATGGAGAACGAGACGGCATCGACGGCGCTGTCGAACAACAAAAACAAGCCATCGCCGGTCAACTGAACGATCTCGCCGGAATGGGCCGCGCACAGATCCTCGAAAATCGTCACACGCGACTTTACGGCCGCGCGCGTGCCCAGCTCGTCCTGGCCCATCATGCGCGAATAATTAACCATGTCGGCAAACAGAACCGCGCCGAGACGGCGCCTGACTGTGCCGCTGTCGTCAGTCACCTGGTCGCCTCTCGTCCACCTGCAACGCCTGCCCCGTCTTATCCATTGATTGTCGCTTTGAAGTGACGTTGTCCGTCCATTGTCGCTAGGCTCGGAAGGGTATCGCGATGCGCGGCCCACTCTTCCTGCAGGATTCCGGCCAGCGCGATATCGATATGGTTGCCGTCGGTAAACCAGGCTTGGCGCACCACGCCTTCATGGGAGAAGCCCAACTTTTTGATGAGCACTTCGGTCGCCTTGTTGTCGACACGATGAAACGTGCTCACGCGCCTTAGCCGCAAGTTATCGAACGCCAGGTTCAGCATCCGGGCACCCATCTCCATGCCGACGCCCCGGCCCCGCGCAGCCTTCGCCACAAACAAGGGAATCGTTCCGTCGCCGTGGACATAATTGATATCTCGAATGCCACAGATGCCGAGCGGCTCGCCGTCGTCATCTTCGCCGATATACCAATACGACGTGCGCGGCGGTTCACTGTCGAGGTCATCCTTCCATAGCTTTTCGACAGCCTCAGGGCCGACAGGGATCGGCGCCGATCGATCGAACATGGCAAGATCGTTGAGGTCTTGAAACCATGCCGCCAGCTTCTCGATGTCCTTACTGGCCAATGGCCGCATGGCAAACGAATGCGTCGCCCGATCACCCATAGTACTCTCCCATCATGGTCGTTACGACGTATCTTGACCGAACGTCAATCGGCATGATGTGCGCTGGCCCGCATTTATGCGCTGCTTCCAACGAGATAGCTGGCGATAGCCGCGGCAATCGGCAGGCCCGTTGCCGTTTCGTAGTAGCTGAAGGCCGGCGAGGGGTTCGCCTCGAAACAATAGAGCACGCCCGTCCGGTCACGGCGCAGGTCGATCCCGGCGAGCGGCAGGTCGAGACTTTCTGCCAAAGCAACGCACCGCCGTGCGTCCTCGATAGGAAGGTCGATAGGCGCGAGTCGAGCCGCCTCGCTCCCCTGCCGTTCGGCATAGCGGTAATCGGTGGCCGATGACTGGATGCGGGCGGCATGAACCGTTCGGCCGATGACATGGACGCGGATGTCGTCGCCGGCGATCCGGTGTTGAAACTGTACGGGGCAGGTTCCGAGATGAATCAACCGGGACCAGTCGTGTTCGCTGAAAGTCTGAACGATCGATCGGACACCGCTCATCGACTTGTAGACGACATCATGTCCTGCAGCCCAGGCGGCTTCGATAAAGGCGCGTGCGGTCAGCGGGTCGTTGGTGACACGCGTTTCGGGGATCGCGAAACCGCAGGCGCGTGCCGCCAGACTCTGGTAGGGCTTCGAGGCATTCGAGGCCATGGCCGCCGGGCGATTGAGCACGCGAGCGGGCAAGACGTCCATCAAGGCGCCAAATCGAGCGAGCGCGGGCGCGGGATCAGTGCCCAGAGATCTGAAATAGACGCCTTTGATGTGCTCGATTTCAATCGTTGCGTCATCGGTCATAAGCCGACCGGTGATCGCACCGCCATCGCCGCTGCCACCGATCCTCACGTCCAGATCGATCGCCGAGGCCTTGTGCGGATCGAGCGTGATGTGAGCAGCGCCGATGGCGTCGAGCGCCTCAGTCACAAGCCGCACGGGCGCTTCGTCGGGATAACCGGCGATCGCGATCATGACGCCGCGCGGTCCAGGCATGAGGTAAGGCTGTCGAGCATGGGCGGACCGCCGATGCGCCAATCGCCGCGAGGATCGGCATGGGAAAACCGGAGCGCGCCGCTCGACGAATGCTCGAAGACGACGGTCAGAACCTGTAACCCCAGTTCAGCCGTCACCCGCGCTGCCGCGGCTGCGATCTCGTCGTCGATGGATGGGCCGAAAACCTGGCCGTTACAGACGACGAGCGTTGCCGCTGGCGCAGTGGCTGGCGCGAGGCGCTTCATGTTGCCCAGGATAGCTGCGTCGGTTGGAAGCCCGGCGCGTGCCGCCAGATGTCGAAGGGCCAACGGATCCGGCCACAGACCGGAGAGCGCTCGCGCGTGCGGAGGGTTGACCGTCGCACCGTCGAACGACGCTAACCATGCAAGGACGAAAGCGTAGAGTTCCTCGTGCACATAGGCACGATCGTCATGAGAGATGTTCGCCGCCGCTCGGTCCGGCAGGCCAGCAAGGCGATTGACGACGCTCGTCACGGTGCCGCTGTCGATGATCCGCCCATCCGCCAGTTCGATACGGCTTCGGCGTTCAGTCGATCCGAATGCGAGCGAAACGTGCGGCGCGGTAAGAACCGCATCGAGCGTGATCACCTCGACCGGCACATCCAATCGCGCCGCTAAACCGTCGGCCACCCAGACGGCAACGGCGTCGCCTGGGTGGCAGAGGAAGAGGATCACCGGTCGCGCGGCTTCTCGGTGTCCTTCACGTCCTTGTCGTGCTTGCCGCCCGAGCCATCGTCGAGGTCGGGCCGCAGATCGCCTGAAATGAAATGGCTGAGCTGACCGATCGTGTCCTCTAGCGCTGCCAGTCTGGACTCGATATCGCCAGGACCGGCTGGACTAGGCGCCCCGCGCGCGACCGGACCTTCCATCACCTCCTTACCGTCCTTCTCCTTTCGATCCTTGCGGACATCCTTGAAGTCCTTGATGTGCTCCTTGTGTTCTTTGGCTTCCTTCTCCTTGCCTTCCTTGGTGTCCTTCGCGTCTTTCAGGAAAGACTTGGTGCCGTAGAGACAAGTGGCGAGCGCCTGCATGTCGGGCCGGTTGCCAATGTGCTCGGACGCCGGGCGACCGGGCGCGTCCTGTTGCGGCGAACCGGTCGTGCGTAGGCAGTTGCGCAGGCGCGCCGGCGTTGGGATCGGCTTGCCACGCGCTGCCGCCATGGAAACGACGCCGGCCACCGCTCCGACGACGATCGGCGACGCGCTAGAGGTGCCGGAGAAACGGTCCGTATACCAGAGGTCTTCGTCCGGACCGCCTTGCAGGTCGCCATAGCCGCAGGTCGTCACCTCGCGTCCCCAGCCCTGGCAGTCGACGATGTCGCCATGGTTTGAAAACCCGAGGCGCGAGCGGTCCGGGCCATGGTCGCGACCATGCGTTCCAGCCGGCGGTGCGCCGGCACCGACGACAATGGCGCCCGAATCGCGATTGACCCGGCGGAAAGGATTGCGCCAGGACGCCGGGAACCAGGGCGGTCGGGTCTCGTAGATGTCGTCATCGAGGTTTTCCGCACCGTTGCCGGCGGCCTCGACCACGATGATGCCGCGCCGCGTGGCGTTCAAAATGGCCACATAGTCATCCGGCCACCATTCCATCGCGATGTAGCCGCGCTGATCCCATCGCGACATGAAGTCAAAACGCGGGCCAGGGCGATGCAGCTCGATCAGGATGATGTCGCCCGCCTGGAGCCTGGCCGCCGCCATGTTGAGCGCGGCGGATGAGCCAAGGCCGCCTATGGACACCGCCATGGCGACAGCGTCTGGCGCAATGCCGGTCACGCCGAATGGGTTGCGGTCGCCGGAGTATTCGCCCAGCACGGCGGTGCCGTGATTACGCCAGCGGATATCGTCGAACTCAGTGCCGCCGACAACGCCGGCCTGAGCCGTCAAAAGGTCCTCGTGCGTGAACCGCCAAGCACCCTCAATGTCGATGATGCTGATACCATGCCCGGTGCCGCCCGCCTGGGTCCAGGCCCAGCGTGCATCGATGCCGACCGGCGGCGGATCGAGATACCCTTGCCGCGCTTCGAAACCGGCGGTGGTCGGCGCCGCCGCTTCGGGAATACCGATATCGGCTTCGCCTTCCTCGGCCGGTCCAATCGGCGGGCTTGCCGGCGGTTTCACATAGGCCGCTTCGACCAGTTCCTGTTTGAGAAGCTTATCGCTCAAGCCCTCCAGTTTGTCGTCGTCCGCTGCAACACGGTAGTAGACCGAGAGATCCTCCAGCGATATTTGCGCCGCCTCCGATTGCACTTGCGAGCGGGCCATGACGCGCTCCTCGTTGGAGCCGAACAAGGGCAGCATATGGGCGCCGGCATCCTTTAGGATCTTGCGGATGTCCGACACGGTGGCGCCGGTCGCGGACTCAAGCCGCGATCGCGAGGCGCGCATGCCGGCCTGTGGCCGCATCATGACGATCAATTCACGCGGCGCCTCAAGCGGATTACCGTCGTCGCGTCCACCGGAGCGTTTGCGGGGTCGTTTGGCCATTGTCGCGTCTCCCTTTCACGTTGAACTGGCCCTAATCGGGCAGGGCGTCCGGCGGCTTGCGGTAAACGGCAAGCACACCGGGCAATTGGGTGAGAGCGGATTGAAGGGTGTCGGCGTTGCCGCCATTGGTGACGGTGACGGTAACGTAGAGACTACCGTCGTCGTCGCGGCTGGCGTAGCGGGTCGGCGCCAGCGTTGCACGGTGGGCGTCGAGCGTGCGCTCGAACGCCGAGGTCGGCTGGTCAGGTGTGTCAGCGATGTCGGCGGCAAGCCCCGCCGACAAGACGGCGACAAGCGTGATCACCTCGGAGGCCAATGGGCCCTCCTTCGCTCCTTCTCGCCCCCGTTTCCCCTGAGATGCCCCGTCTTTAGAGCATTCTCGGTGAAAGTTGAGTTACCGAGAATGCTCTATCTCTTTGATTTTGAGCATGATCTTGTCCGAAAACCGCACGCACTTTTCGGAACATGCTCTAGATCGCAAACGGCCTTTGGCCGTCGAATAACGGATCGCGTGTGCCGATCGACCAGTGGTTTGGCGTTTGTGTCGGCAGCATCTGCGCGACGATCTCGCGATGGAACCGGTCGTAATTGCCCTCGAACCGGCCTTCGTCCCAGATCGTCAGAAGCGCCGACGTGAACGCACCATTGCCGGGTCCGTCCATCGACACCTGATTGTCCTGGCAGCCGGAGAGGAGCCGGACGCTACAGGCGATGGGATTGTTGAGTTCGCGCGACAGTAGCTCTTCATTGATCGGTCCGAGCGAACGCGAGATGGCACGGTATTGCGCGCGGTTCTGTCGCGCGGTTCTAGCAGCAACGCGCCACGGCATCTCGCGCGGCCGGAATCCGGCGGTGGCCGGGTCGTCGCTCTCGACGGGAACCGTAGTGCGCGGCGTCATGGCGCGGATGACCGAACCCGAGTGGCAGGAGTCGGAGACCACGACGATCCGCACGCCGGGCTTGAACTTCGACCACTTCACCGCCAGCTCATCGTCGATCAACTGAGCGTCGAACAGGCACCAGGTCTCATCGGTGCGGTCGTTTTCCTCATCCGCGTTAAAGTCCGGCACCTGGCCGCCATGCCCGGCATAGGTCACGAAGAAGATGTCACCGGCCTTCAAGTCGCGCGCGGCGCGGTCGAGTTCGCTTAGGACGGCGGCGCGAGTCACTTTGTTGCGCTTGAGGATTTTGGTCTTGTAGCCGATGTCCTTGGCAAGCGCCTCCATGTCTTCCGCATCGAACTCGGCTGACTGCAATTCGCCGTCCCAGCCGCCATAGTGGTTGGGATCGAGGAAATTGAGCCCGAGGTGGAGGGAGCGGCCCTTGGCCGCCGGCGCGGACCGGCGAACGGCGCTGCGTCCGCGGGGCTGGCCGGTCAGCTTGTTGATGATCTTCTTGTAGCCGGCCGCGACGGCGCCATACCCCTCGTCGTTCGGGTGCAGTTCGTCGGCCCAGCGCGTGTCTTTGACGATGCCGCGATTGTTGACATAGGTGACCTGGCCATAGCGGCCGGCGAGCGCCTTCAGCGACCGATTGAAGCGCTCCATCATCTCCCGGGCGATGGCCTTTTGCACCTTTGCGTCCTCGATGCTCCGGGAAATCATCGGCTTGCCGAGCCAGGGTCCCTTGTCCGGGATCGCATAGTCATATCCGTGGCAAAGGATATGAAGCTTGGGGAATTTCGACGAGACTTGCCGGAAGATGCGGTCGTATTTCTGAACCACGGACTCAACGAGGCGGTCGAAACTCGGCAGGAGATGTTCGACGGGCGTCAGGTTCGGATCGAAGGGCTTGAGATGCGTGGCCAGATTGCCGTCGGCGACCAAATCGTTGCCGCCGGCCGAAAACAGCAGCACCGCCGCATTCGTTTGTTCGATGGCCCGCATGTATTCGGCGCGCTTGATCATGTTGGCCATGGTGTCGCCTGCGGCGCCGAGGCTCAAAATCGCGAAATCGCGCGACAGATGATCGATCACATCGGTCAGTTTGATGGGATACTGAAACCAGCTGTCGCCTTCCGACACGATAACCGGGCCCTTGTAGTTACCGCTCGACATCTTGCGGTGGAACGCGGAGCGCCGCCGCATGCGGGAGGCCCAGTTGACGGTGTTCAAAAGCTGGCCGGACCGCGCCCGACCGGCCGGCGTATCCGGGATCTGGACGGATCGGGTGTTCACCGATAAGCGGGGGTCGAAAGCCGTCGATGCCGCGATGTCGACGTCGAAATAGGCGCGCAGCTCTTCTTCGGGAACGTTCGGGTCCGCGAGCTTTTCGTAGAGTTCGTCAAGGGTGATTTTCTTGGCCATTATCGTGCTTCCTCATGCGGCTCGTTGTTGTCTGGCCCACCCAACCATTGCCCCTTCGGCTGACGATAGCATGACAGGTTGCGACGCCTAGCCATCGGTCAACTGCCACGTGTGGCGCGTGTTCCCTTCATCTGAAGGGAAATGTCCTCGAGGATCGCCTTGAAAAGGTCCGGGCTTTCCGTGAGCTGTTGATGGGTCAATGGGTCGGATTTGCGTGCATCGGTCGGAATCGTCCTGATGTCCAAATTGGCAATCGCACCGCGCTTGAGACCGGATGTCTCCTTGGCCATGCCCAGCAGGGCGGGACCTCTAAGCCCGCGCCGGGTGTTGGGCTTTTTCAGGGGCTCTTCAAAGGCGTTGGCGACCAGATGGAGGATCGATTTCGAGTAGACGTCGACCTGTATTCGGTCCTCGATCTCCGCCGAGGGCAGCCAGATCCGCGCCCGGCGGTCGGCGTCGCCCTTGTCGAAGCCAGCGAAGAATCGCAGCCAGTGCGCTTCCTTTTCAGCCGAGATCAGCCGAATGGCCGGTGTGATGAAGTCGATTGAACGGATACGATCCGGAAACGCCGCCCGTTCGCCTTCGACCGCGTAAACGCGCTTGAGATATTCGGACAAGAAGACCGCGCCGGCGCCGTCGACGATCACATGGACGCTCAATCGCTTCAGACCCAAAATGCCGTCGAGGATCTCCGCGCCATGGCTGCCGGGAAAGTTCGCCTTGCGGGCGCCCGTCTCGATATCGCGCCAAAACGCCCGCCCGACGCCGCGACAGGCGTTCTCGATCACCGTGTCGAGGTCGGGGCTTGTCCGGCCGATCCGCTCCACCACGTCGTCGAACATGCGGGCCAGGACGCGGCTCGTTTGTTCGACGAAGTCGGAACACCAGAAGATGGAGTAAGGATAGAGCTGTTCCGCCTTGATCCGATCCTTGCGGCCAACGGCAAGGGTCACGGCGTCCTTCATGCTCTCCAGGCTGCCACCGATCCAAAGCAGCACGCCCGAATAGCCCTTCGTCGCGCCGGGTTTTTTGGCGAGGACCGCCCGTTCGCCGTCGGCGGCTGAGAGCTTTGCCATGGTCTGGGCGTCGGAGAGCTTCGCATCGGTGCCGTGCAGGTAGGAAATGGTCTCTTTGACCGCGATCGGCGAAGTCGCGTAGGCGCCGCGCTCGACGTGCGCGCCGTCATCGAGATGCGCGAAGTGGCCGAGAATCTCAAAGCAGGGCGTCGAGCCACCGCGCCGACTGTCGCCGGCTGCCTCGATTGGCCCGTCTGAACTGCCCAGACCCTGTTCCCCGATGGAGAACTGAAAGGCGTTCTTCGTCGGCACGCCAAGCCGCAGGATCCATCCGTCGAGGATGGAGTCGGCCCAGTCGCCATAGCGCCACAGAGCGATACCCGGATAGCCGCGGTAGCCGCCCCAGGTCTCGCCCCAGGAATTGAGGACCAGAAAGCCTTCGTCGTTGTAGCCGATGATCACAAAGGCATGGGCGCCGAGGGGGTCGATCGCCTGGTAGTCGATCTCGCCGCTGCCTTTGCGATCCGTCTTGGCGGCAACGGATTTGTGCGTCCAGCCATCGTGGATATAGGCCGATACCAGAATAGCGCCGGCCTCGTTGAGCGCGGCGTGGTAGTCGTTGAGGCGCGGCGCGATGCGGTAATAGGCACCGAGGGGGACGCCGCGCGCGGATTTGGCGCGCGCGACCGTCAGATTTTCGTCAATCGTCTCGGCGTCGATCGGCTGCCCTGCGTCATCCAGGAAGCTCCAGTGCCGGCTTTCATACGTTGCCTTGGCCTTGGATTGGCCTGGCGCATGGATGCGGCCGTCGGCGCATACACCGTAGTGGTAAAAGGCCTTGATGACGGAGCGGAGACTCAAGAGACCGCGATCCGGGTTGCGACCAAGCTCATATTCCTTCGCCTGGCGATAAAGCATCATCGCGCTAGCGGGTTCGAGAGCGTTTCCGTTGGCGCGGCGAAGGCGCATGATGTCGATGAGCGACGCGAGGGCCTGGCCGGTGCATGTGCCCGTCGATCCTTGATCGCGAATGGCGATCCGCAGCGCCTTCTTGCGCGGATAGAACAGGATATCGTCGCGTTCGCGGACAGGACGAAGCGGGCTCAAGGTCGGGCGATAGAACTGGTCGCGCAGGTCCGGCAGGTCACGCGCCGCCGCCAGCCGGATATCGCCGAACACGCCCATATCGACACCTTGGACCTGTGACGTCATGCGTGTCTCCCGGGGCGCATCGTTCGCCGGGATCGGGTCCGGCTCTGTTTGGATTTCTGCACGCATGGTCGCAAGTGTGAACCCCATTGCGCGGTTTGGTTGTGCGATACGTCACAACTATAGGGGTCAAGTGTCATTGCGGGATAAGGATGTAGTCCTTATCGGGCAGAAGCGTGGCGATGTCGGGATCGTCGAGCGCGGCGATGGTGTAGCCAAGATCGGAAAGCGTTGCATTCAGCGCTGTGAGGCGATCTGAGCCGATGTCATGTACATCGAGAAAAATCACCGGCCGGCATTCTGCCAACATGGCCCGACCGCCGGCGATGACCCGGTCTTCGGCGCCCTCAACGTCGATCTTGACGATGTCGATAGTCGGCTGTCGCAACTCGTGCCAGACCCGGTCGAGTGTGTCGACGGTGACGGTGATCGTTCCGCGATCGCGCGACAGCGGTTCGAGGGCGTGATGCCCGGATTTCGGCCCGATGTGAAGCGGCGCCTCACCGGCAGTGTCGGCAAGCGCTGTCTCTTTGATCGTCACAGTCTGAAAACCGTTCAAGGCAACCGATTTTCGCAACCATCCGACATTGTCCGGGTGCGGCTCGAAGGCGACGACGCAGCCTGTGGACCCCACGCGCGAAGCGGCGAACAGAGCGAAGTCGCCCTTGTTGGCGCCGATGTCGAAGACGGTTTGGCCGGCTTTCAACTGCTCGTCCAGCGCGGCGAACTTATCCGGCTCATAGCGGCCGACCGCCCGTTTCGCCATGTCGCGCGATTCAGACACATTCAGCCAAATGCGATAGCCGTCACGCTGATAGACCCGATAGGCGCCTCCATTGAGTTGGCCGATCAGATCATAGGGATCGTCGGATTGAAGGAGGGCGGTATCGGGGTCGGACATTGCGGGCGACTTCTATCCGCCGAGATCGTATTCGAGGCGCAACCGCTCTGCGAAGGCCGCGTTGAGATCATCGGCCATGGGGAAATAGCGCTCATGGACGATCGGTAAACTGTCCGGGACGTCATCTAGGAGGAATTCGGCAACGGCGCGAATGGCGGGTGCGGGATCGGCAAGGACATCTTCGTAGGTCAGATGAAGAGCTTGAGCGCCGGTCGACGCAAGGAAATGACGATAACGATCTTCATTTTTATTTAGTCCATCATGAATCTTGTTCAAAGCCGAGCCGTCGTATTCAACCTGCGCTTTCTTCTCCCGATACGCCCGCGCGGCATCGGTGGTGCGAAGGTGCCAAACATGGCTTTTGGTCGCCATGAACTTCGAGACGGCTTGCGCAACCTTGTCGCGCCGCTCGAAATGGATGAACCGAAAGCCCGATAGAAGCTGCTCAAGCCGCCTCCTGTCGTCGGTCGACAAGGCCGGCAGGATGTCGTCGACGAAATTGTCGATGACTTTGGTCCCGAATACGCCGTTCTTCGCCTTCGCGCGGATCAGGGTCTCCGTCCAATCGACAATCGAGAACCCAAACCGGGTGGCATGCCGCGTGAGGAAGACGATGGTTGGCCGCAAATGCTCGCTCGGGTGCCCGAGGACGCCGGTGTTTTGCAGCAGATGGCAGAACCATGTGCTGCCGGAGCGCGCCGTGCACAAAACCGCGAAACAGCTGTCCGGTGATTGGGCGCAACGCAGTGCTTCGCGGTCGTCTCCGGGTTCCAGACCGAGCGTTCGTGCAACGACTAGGTCGCCGATCAGTCCGTAGACACGGTCATGGCCAAGGCTCGCCTTCAATGCGTGAATCGCCACCGGCTCGTCGTCCAGATCGAGAACGAATACCGCCGGAGCGGTTCGGGCCTTGTTTTGGCCGTCCGGAGTCGCAACATCAGTCATTGAGAGTAGTATATGTTCGCCGGAAGAGAGGCCGAGCGATTCGAGCAAGGGCCGATGACCGATAAGCACTATTTGCGGTTCGGCGTCAGCGAACCACTCGGCGAGCTTCGCGTCGCGAAGACTGCGCTTCAATTCGGCCTCGGGGATTGGCGGTCTGGTTTCGTTCGGCACGGTCATTCCGGACCAGTTTGTGGACGGCTAGGATTGCATAATGGATGACGGCTTGGCGATGAAGCCCGAAAGCCGCGCGCGGACCAAGCGCGACATGCCGATCGCGCGCCTTTTGAGCATCTCCTTCGCGCTGGTCACCGGATTGTCGATCTTGGCGGTTCTGTCGCTCACCGTAGTGGCTAACGTCCGCAATACGTTTTCGCTGCTCAATACGCGATCGATGGAAACGGTCGAATCGCTGACGCTTCTGATCGACGCCTATCTGGAGCCGGTCGAATTGACGGTGCGCTCCCTTGCCGGGCAAATCTCGAAAGGGGAGTTGTCGCTCTCGGACGAGGATGGTTTCGGCGAAGTCCTGCATGGCGCCATCGCCGCCAACCGGATGGTTGTCGTCATCGAGACCTATGATCTTGATTACAACGTGCGTGGGGTGTTTCGCCAAGGGCCACTCTTCGGCCGATCGGATCGCTCGACGATCCAAAATCCCGAGATACGCGAGGGGATTAAGCTGATCCCCAAGGATGGGCGGCCGCATTGGGGCACGCTCATCGAGGAAAATGGCGTTGTTCATGCCAATGTCGGGCAGGCGCTCGTGGTCGGTGGCGAGCATGTCGGCCACCTTATCGCTGCGGTGCCATTGCCGCGCATGTCAGCGCTTGTCCGGCAGATCAGCCGCGAGCGGTCTGGGACGGCCTTCATATTGGATGGGGGAGATCGTGTCCTGGCCCATCCGAACCTGGCCCCGCCTCCTCCGCCTGAGGGCTCGCCCGAAAGCAGCTTGGTGGCTGAGGAGTATACACCGGAAGCTGGTGCTCAACCCCCGCCGGGAGGGTCCTCGGACATGGCTGGGCGCGGCTTGGGTCAGCAGGAGCGACCGCCGGCAACGGTGCCTCTGGCAGAATTTGATGATCCGGTTCTAGTCGCTTACCCGAAGCGTGACACCGGCGACGATCTCTTTGAGGCGGCCGCGGAGGCCGGTGTCGAGGTCAGTACGGTCGAGATTGGCGACGAGACCTACATCATGATGACGACGGCGATTGGGTCGTATGCGGATCGGCCATGGATTGTCGGCGTTTATTTCCCGGGCGAGGACGTGAGCGATGAGATTCGCCGACTTTTCGGGTCGACGATGGTCGGTATCGGGTTCCTGGCGATCGGTACGCTGATTGCCTTTTGGATCGGCCGGCGTATCGGCAAACTCGTGGCTGATTTGAACGGTATGGCGGTCAGCGTCTCCAAGCTCGACTTCGACCATGTGAAGCCTATTCCGCCGTCGCGGTTTCGCGAATTCAACCAGACCGCAAGCGTGCTCAGCAGCATGGTGTCGACGCTTAAGGCGTTTGCGGCCTATGTGCCACGCCGGCTGGTTTCAAGGCTAATCGAGTGGGGCGTCGACGAGGCGGCACGATCCCATGAGCGTGTTTTGACCGTCATGTTCACCGATGTCGCCGGCTTCACCGCGCAATCGGAGCGTATGACCGCAGCCGAGACGGCGAGCTACCTAAACGAGCTCTTTTCGATTTTGTGCGCCGAGGTCGAGGCAAACAGCGGCACGGTGGACAAGTTTCTTGGCGACGGAATGATGGCGTTTTGGGGCGCGCCCGATCCGCTCGACGATCACGCGGAAAGGGCCTGCGCTGCGGCCAGCGCGATGGCAAAGGCGATTACGAGCAACAACGAACGGCGACGCGCTATTGGCGAGCCGCCGGTGCGGCTGCGTATCGGGCTGCACACCGGTCCCGTTGTCGTCGGCAACATTGGCGCCCGCGATCGCATGAACTACACCATCGTCGGCGATACCGTGAACACCGGTCAGCGGATCGAGGAGCTTGGCAAAGTGGTGGCGCCGGATGCCGAGTGCATTGTCCTCATGAGTGTCGAAACGCATGCCTGCCTGCCGGAGACCGTCGGCACGACCCAGCTCTCCTCCTACAGGGTTCCTGGTCGCGAAGCAGCGATCCAGGTCTATCAACTCGACATCTGACATTCCGATCCTGGACTGTCGTCGAATGGTCACGGCACTTGCCGATTCTGACCATGCGGACCGCATCGCGGCGGAAAGTGGTTGTCACGCCGCTCGCTATTCGATTTGGTTAGCTGACAATTCGGGGAGGGGATAATGAACGTGATCGAGATCGAAGATCTCGTCATCGAATTTGCCGGAAGCGATGGCTTGACGCGAGCCGTCGACGGCGTGTCGTTCGTCGTCCCGCATGGTAAGACCGTCGCCCTTGTCGGCGAGTCCGGGTCCGGCAAATCGGTGATCTCTCAGGCGATCACCGGCCTGTTGGCGGACAACGCCTCGATCCTTGGCGGCAAGATCGAGTTTCGCGACCCGGAGACCGGCGGGCAGCCGGCCGATATCGTCAAGCTCCCGCGCGACGGCGATCAGATGCGGGATATTCGTGGCGATCGGATTTCCATCGTATTTCAAGAACCCATGACATCGCTCTCGCCGCTTCACACCATTGGCGATCAGCTTGGCGAGGTGGTGCGGCTGCATCGCGGCAAGACCCGCAACGAAGCGCGTGACCTAACGATAGAGATGCTGCGGCTGGTGCAGTTTCCCAATCCGGAGCGCTCGGTCGATTCCTATCCCTTTGAGCTTTCCGGCGGTTTGCGGCAGCGGGCGATGATTGCCATGGCGCTCATGTGCCGGCCGGCGCTCTTGATCGCGGATGAGCCGACCACGGCGCTCGACGTTACGATTCAGGCCGAAATCCTGCGCCTGATCCGCGACGTTCAGGCCGAATTGCAGATGGCCGTGCTCCTTATCACCCACGACTTCGGCGTTGTCGCCAACATGGCCGATGAAGTTGTCGTGGTCTACCATGGCAAAGTGATGGAGTCGGGGTCCGCTGAGACCATCTTCGGTAATCCGCAACACGACTATCTCAAAGCTTTGCTCGGCGCTGTGCCGCGTTTTCACATGGGCGCCGAGGAACGCTTGAAGCCGATCCGGCCGATTGCGGCCGAAGCCGGCGCTTTGTTGGTGCAATCGCGCGAGAGCAATCCGGGACCGCCGACTGGCGCGTCGCTGCTTGAGTTGCGCGATGTCTCAAAGGTCTACGAACTCAAGAAATCCGGTTCGATCGGCGGGCCGACCCGCACCATCAAGGCGATGGATTGCGTCAACCTGACGGTTGCGACGGGCGAGTGTCTTGGTCTCGTTGGCGAGTCCGGATCGGGCAAGACGACGACGGCCAAGGTTATCTTGCGTGCCGAGCCCGCCGACAGCGGTGCGATCTCGTACCGCATGGATGACGAATTCGAAGACGTCAGCACAATGTCGCGGGAACGGCTTCTGGCCTATCGGCGCGACATGCAGCTGGTGTTTCAGGACCCGTTTTCGTCGCTCAACCCGCGTATGACGGTCAACGACATTCTGCTTGAGCCGTTCATTATCCACTCCGTGGGCACGCCTGATGAGCGGTCCGAGCGGGTGCGCGAATTGATGCGCCTGGTTGGCCTCGATATCCGGCATTTGCGCCGCTATCCGCATTCCTTTTCCGGCGGTCAGAGGCAGCGCATCGGCATCGCACGGGCCCTGGCGCTCGCGCCGGATTTCCTGTTATGCGACGAGCCGGTTTCGGCGCTCGACGTTTCAGTCCAAGCGCAAATCCTTAACTTGCTGCGCGATTTGAAGGCCGATCTTGGGCTGACCTATCTCTTCGTCAGTCACAATCTGGCGGTCGTCGACTATATCGCCGACCGGATTGCCGTGATGTGCCGTGGCCGGATCGTCGAGGTCGGTCCGAAGGCGGCAATCATCGACGATCCGCGCCATCCCTACACACAAGCGCTGTTGATGGCGATTCCAGAACCCGACCTCAACAACCGCTTGGATTTTGATCATTTGGCCGACTCTCGGGCATCGATCCCAGATGCTTGGCCGGCCCCCTATCGCCTGACCGACGACCTCTATCCGCATCTGGAAGAAGTGTCGCCGGGGCATCTGGTTTGTATTCCGACCGATCGATCGGACACGCTTGGAGAAGCCGCATGACACCGCGTATTTTCGTTTTATTGACCGGCCTTGTCGCGCTCGCCGTTGTTGAACCGGCGGCGGCGAGCGCGTTGCCGCCGCTTAAGGAAACGCCGACGCTTGCCCGCACGCACGAGGGCGACTTGCCGCCGGTGTCGGAACGCATCCCGGCCGAACCGCTGATTGTCGATCTGGCGACCAAGGGTCGGGTGTCGGGACGCCATGGCGGCGATCTGCAGACGCTGATCGGTCGGGCCAAGGATGTGCGCTTGATCAATGTGTGGGGCTATGCGCGCTTGGTCGGATTCGACGACAAGCTCAACCTTGAGCCGGATATTCTCAAGGGCGTCGATGTCGAAGAGGGACGAAGCTTCACACTGCACCTGCGCGATGGGCACAAATGGTCCGACGGCCATCCCTTCACGGCAGAGGATTTCCGCTACTATTTCGAAGACGTTGCGTCGAACGAAGAGCTGAACCCGGCCGGTTTGCCGGGCTTCCTAAAGGTCGATGGCGCCGGGCCTGAGTTCGAGGTCATCGATCCCTTGACGGTTCGCTATTCCTGGCCAAGCCCGAACCCTGACTTCCTGACCAATCTTGCGGCGGCGCGACCGCCGTTCATTTACCGGCCCGCACACTATCTTGGAAAATTCAATCAAAGCACCGGCGATCCGGCGTTCATCGAGGAAGCGGTCAAGACGGCTGAGGCGCGCAACTGGGCGGCGCTTCATAACAAGCTCGATGATATGTACAACGGTCGTAATCTGGAACTGCCCTCGCTTCAGCCCTGGGTCGTCAGCCGCGATATCGCCGGTCAGCGCTTCGAAGCGATCCGCAACCCCTATTATCATCGGATCGACTCGGAAGGTCGCCAGCTTCCTTACATCGATCGCGTGGTGTTTTCGGTTGCCGATGGCCGGCTGATCCCGGCCAAGACGAGGGCCGGAGAATCCGATCTTCAGGCCCGCAATCTCGGCTTTTCCGACATCACCGTATTGAAACAGGGCGAGGCCGACAGCGGCTACAAGACATATCTATGGCCGATCGCCAAGGCCTCGCACATGGCGCTTTACCCGAACTTCAACGTTGCCGATCCGTCGATGCGCAAGCTCATGTGGGATCCGCGGTTCCGTCTGGCGCTGTCGCACGGCATCGACCGGTTGATGATCAATGAAGCGCTGTTCTTCGGGCTCGGTGCTCCGGGCAATAACACGGCATTGCCGCAAAGCCCGCTTTTCGATGAGCATTTGCGCCGGGCGGGCACGGAGTTCGATCCGAAGAAGGCCAATAAGCTGCTCGACGATATCGGGTTAACGGAGCGGCGCGGCGACGGTCTCAGGCTTTTGCCCGACGGGCGGCCGCTTGAAATTATCGTCGAGACCGCCGGTGAGAGCGCCGAGCAGATCGACGTCTTGGAGCTGATCAAGGAGACCTGGGCCGAGATCGGCGTCGGACTGTTTCCGAAGCCGTCGCAGCGCGACAACATCCGTCGGCGCGCTTACTCCGGTGAACTGCAAATCTCGGTTTGGGAAGGCTTCAACAACGGCATTCCGACGCCGGCGATGAGCCCGGCCTTCCTGGCGCCGACCAGTCACATTCAGCCGAGCTGGGGCGCCTGGGGCGATCACTTCGAATCGAACGGCAAGGTCGGTTCTCCGCCCGACTTCAAGCCGGCGATGGACCTGCTTCAGCATTACAAGGCATGGCTTCAGGCTCAGACAAACGATGAGCGTGCGACGATCTGGCGTGATATGTTAGCGATCCATGCGGACCAGATGCTGACCATCGGCGTGCTTTCGGAGATTCGTCAGCCCGTGGTCGTCAAAACCGATGTGCGCAATGTGCCGGAAGCCGGCATCTATGGGTGGGACCCGGGCGCGCAATACGGCCTTCATCGCATGGACGAATTCTGGCTCGATCGCCCGGTCGACGGCTAGCTCGGTCCCAGCGCGTTTTGTGAAGGCAGGGTTCGATGCTGGCCTATATCGTCCGCCGCATATTCACGATGATCCCGACTTTGTTCGTGATCTCGCTTTTGACCTTTGCCATCATCGAACTGCCGCCGGGCGATTATCTGTCGAACCAGATCGCCGCGCTTCAGGCGTCGGGCGAGGGGGCGGGTGTCGCCAAGATCGAGTTCCTGCGCAAGGAGTTCGGTCTCGATCGCCCGTTTCTCGTTCGCTATTTGATGTGGGTCGGACTTTGGCCTGGAGCGTCCGGATTTTCGGGTATCTTGCAGGGCAATTGGGGCTGGTCGTTCGAATACGATCAACCGGTCAACACGGTCGTCGGGCCGACCCTGCTCTTGACCGTGATCCTCAACTTCACGACCATTTTGTTCGTTTACATCGTGTCGCTGCCGATCGGGATCTATTCCGCGACGCGGCAGTATTCTTGGGGCGATTATGGGTTCACCTTCCTGGGCTATATCGGCCTGGCGACGCCGAACTTCCTGCTTGGGCTCATCCTGCTCTACTACTCCAATGTTTGGTTCGGCCTGTCGATCGGCGGGCTGATGGATCCCAAATACATCGATCAGCCGTGGAGTTGGGAGAAGATCAAATCGGTGCTGTCGCACTTGATCATCCCGACCATCGTCATCGGCACATCGGGCACCGCCGGCATGATCCGGCGCTTGCGTGCCAATCTGCTCGATGAACTTCACAAGCAATATGTGACGACCGCGCGGGCCAAGGGACTGAAGGAAAATCGCCTGATCCTGAAATACCCGCTGCGGATGGCGCTTAATCCATTCGTTGCCGATATCGGCAATCTCATTCCTTCGCTGGTGTCGGGATCGGTCATCGTCTCGGTCGTGCTCAATCTGCCGACGGTCGGACCGATCCTCTTGAGCGCGCTGCAGTCCCAGGATCAGTTTCTGGCGAGCTTCATCTTGATGTTCGTCGCGGTTCTTACCCTGGTCGGCATGTTGATCTCCGACCTGCTTCTGGCGCTGCTCGATCCGCGCATTCGTCTCGGCCAGGGAGCGCGGTCGTGACCGATCAACGAGAAACCACCTCGCTGGCGCCGGACCACTACGTCAATCCCGATCCGTTCGACCCAACCAGCCGCGAGGTGATCACGCCGGAGCAGGAGCGCTTCTTCCAAGCCTCGCAAATGCAGATCATGTGGTGGAAATTCCGCCGCCACAAACCAGCGATGTGGGCTGGCGTTATCCTCTTCATCTTCTATCTGGCTGTGCCGTTCGCCGAGCAGATGGCGCCCTATTCGCCGAACCAGCGCCACTCCGAACACATCTACGCGCCGCCGCAGGGCCTACACCTGTTCCACGAAGGCCGGTTCGTCGGACCGTTCGTCTACGGCATGGAATCGACGATCAACCTGGACCTGATGCAGCGGGAGTTCAAACCCAATCTCAACGATGTCCAGCCGATCCGCTTCTTCTGCTTCAGCGATCCCTACGACTACTGGATGGGATTTGAGGCCAGTTTTCGCCTGTTTTGTCCGGCGGAAGGCGGCACCGTCTTTCTCCTCGGCACGGATAGGCTCGGCCGCGACGTCTTCTCCGGCATCGTCTACGGCGCCCGTATCTCGCTCACCGTCGGTCTGATCGGGGTCGCGATATCGATGCTGCTCGGCATCATCATCGGCGGGGCGGCCGGGTATTTCGGCGGCATTGTGGATTCCTTCGTTCAGCGCGTCATCGAGATCCTGCGTTCGCTGCCGGAGTTGCCCTTGTGGATGGCCTTGTCGGCCGCATTGCCGGTGACTTGGAACCCGATCCTGATTTACCTCGGCATCACGGTCATTTTGGGCCTTCTCGACTGGCCTGGCCTGGCGCGGGCCGTGCGCTCGAAGCTCCTGGCACTCAGGGAGGAGGAGTATGCGCGGGCCGCCGTGCTGATGGGTGCCAAGCCGACGCGAGTGATCGGACGGCACCTGGTGCCTGGCTTTATGAGCCATTTGATTGCGTCTGCGTCCCTGTCGATCCCGTCGATGATCCTGGGCGAGACGGCGCTCTCCTTTCTCGATCTCGGTCTACGAAGGCCGGTGGTTTCGTGGGGCGTGCTGTTGAACGAGGCGCAAAACATCACCATCATTACCGTCTATCCCTGGCTGATGGCGCCGGTCATTCCGGTGATCGTCGTTGTCCTTGCCTTTAACTTCTTCGGAGACGGATTGCGCGATGCGGCCGACCCCTACAAGTAAAGACCCGGCCGTTATTGCCCGTCATTGGGACGAGGAATACGACGCCGGCAGCCTCGATTTCCTGCGTGGCCTGAAGCAGCAGGCACGCTCTGGAATGATCGCCGCGTGGCTGAAGCAGACCGACGCGCTCGCTCATGTTTTGGACGTCGGCTGCGGCGAGGGCCTCGTCTGGGATTTCCTGAAGCCCTATGGGATGGCACGCTACACCGGTGTGGATGTTTCGGCGAAGGCGTTGGCGCTTGCCAAGGTCGGTCCGGAGGATCGGTTGGTAACCGCTGCCTTGGAGGAGTTTAAGGCGGAGGGCGAGACCTATTCGGCGATCATCTTCAACGAAGTTCTCTATTTCGCCGCCGATCCGGCGGGTGAGGTGCGCCGCTATCTCGACTACCTTTCGCCCGGCGGCGTCATCGTCGTCTCCATGTATGCGCCGGACCGTGCCGACAGCGGCGCGCATAAGCACATCGACGCGGTCTGGGCCGAGACCGACGGTCCCGGATATCGGGTGATCGACGACGTCACCATTCGCGGCGGCGTCAAGACGACGACATTCAAAATGCGGTTGGTCGGGCGCGCGGACTAGGTCACTTCGGCAGTTTGAACAGATCAGGCAGGGCTGGCCAGACGGCGCCGGGGTGGTTCGCCGTGATCGTAAGCACCTCGTCGACGAAGGCATTGGCCGCGTCGTCGTGGACGAGGTGATGGGTCAAAAGGCCAATGGGCTGATCGAGCCCCGCCAGGCACCGGCGCGTTTGCGCGACCAGTCGACGAAAGCCAGTCAGCCGGCCGGTAAATGCGTTCACGCCGCGCCACTTGATGATGTCGACATGACAATTGACGAGATGGGCGTCCGCAAACTTGATGCGGCTGAAGCCGGAGAGACCGATCAGGCCGGCCTCTCTCCGGCGGGTGCGCGCGGGCTTTGAGATCCGGTTCCAGGGCGGGGTCAACACGGGCAGGAAGCGCTCACCGAATAGGTCGGTCAGTCGAGCGAATCCATGTGTCAGGTCGTCGAGCGACTCGTCGATCGGACGGCTGCGCGGAAACTCTGATGCCCGCTCACCGCGCGCCTTGTCGCGGTGACTCTTGTGTTGCCAGCCATGCTGGAACACGGCGATCTCGGGAAAGTCGCCGAGATAGGCGGCAAGCGACGGTTCCGCTGGCTTCGGGATCACGGCAAGCGCCAACGGGACCCGGTGGCGCGCTTGCACGGCAGTCATTGCCTCAAGCGCCGGCGTGACGGAGACCGCGTCGTCGTCGCGCCACCAGAACCGGATCGGCGTTCGGCGCCTTGCAGCCTCGTCGAGGAGAGAGACGAAACGGTCGCGTTCGGTATCAGCGTCCATGGTCCGCCCATGCTCGGTAGCGCGCAACAAGGATCTCCACGCTTCGGTTGATCCCCGCGGTATCGATACCGTGGGGCGGCGGGGTCAGCGCCATGGCCTGGTCGGCAGCGGCGGCGAGAGACTGGGGCGTCAGGTCCCGCTCCGGCAAACAGACCACCAAACCCCGTTCGGCGAACAGTCGAGCGCGCTGCTCCTGCTCCGTCTCTCCTTCCGCCGAAATCGGCACGATGACGGACGGAACGCCAGTCGAGATAACATCCATGATCGTGTTGTAGCCGCCCAGATTGATCGATAGACGCGCACGTCCAAGCAGCGCCATGAAGTCCGGCCGTGCGCGCTCGATGATCATGCCGGCCGGCGCTCTATCCTTGATCTCGCCAAAGAGCGTTTCGGATATGCCGTAGCCCGCCAACATGCGCCATGTCAGGTCGGCGGCGCTATTGCTCAGCGCGCGGGCGCCCACCGTGGCGCGAAACAGCGATGTGCCGAGCGCGCCGGAGCCGCAGGATACGATGACTTCACCGACGCCGTCGCCGGGTGGTGCCGCGACATTCGATGCCGAAACGATGTAGCCGGTGTATTCGGCCAAGTGCATGATGTCGGCGGCACGGCGAAAACTGTCATCGAAGCTGATGGTCTTTGGATCGCCATGAATCAGGATCAGGTCGTAGCTGCGCCGGGCGGCCTCCACCATCCAGTCATCCTTCTCCGGCGTGGCGGTGACCAGGATGTCGCGGACCGAGGCGACGGTCATGGTCTGTCGCCGCGCCGCGCGGCGCTTTTCGATGACGGGTAGGAGTTCGTCGCGGAAGCGTCTGCGCCCGAAGGGAAAGGTCTCGGTGATCAGAACATCGGGATCGAAGTCGTCGACGATCCGGTTCAGCCGGGCGGCCCGCTCCGTCCACCAGGCGTCGGTGACAGGCGCGTCGTTTTCGTCGAGGATGACCTTAAAGGTCACATCGGCGGCGCGGCAGGGCGGCAGGGTCGCGATCTTCGCGGCACCGCTATCGACCAGGCTTGGCACGGCGCCGCCGCTGACCAGAAGCGTATCGATGCCCTTGTCCGCCAGCGCCCGCGCCAAGGCCGCGGCGCGCATCAGATGACCCATGCCAAGCAGATGCTGAACCCAGATTAGCGTCTTCACGGCCGGCGCTCCGTCGCATTTTCGCTAGCGGCTGACAGAATAGCCGCTAGCGTCGTCTTGGCTGCCTTGATGTCGTGGTGTTCGGCAACGTGGGTGCGCGCCGCGGGGCCCATGCGACGGCGCAGGTCGGCGTCCTCGATCAACTGGCGGATCGCCGCAGCCTGTGCGGCGCTGTCCTCGGGTGGCGCGAGGATACCGGTCTTGCCATCAAGCACGATGTCGGGCACGCCGCCATTTCGGCCGCCGATCACCGGCAGTCCGGACGCCATTGCCTCCAGATAGACCAGTCCGTAGGCCTCCTTGAAACCGGGCCAGACAAAGACATCCGCGTCGGCATAAAGCGCCGGCAGGGCATCGGCCGGCACGGCGCCCAGGAGTGTCGTGCGATCCGTCGGGAAAAGCGGTGCGAGATCGGTGCGGGCCGGGCCGTCGCCGACAATCGTCAACGTCCAGTCGAGGTCGCTAAGCCGCGCCAGCGCGTCCGCAAGCGTCCGGTAGCTCACCGATTTGTCGCCAGGCCGCATCATCGCGACTGTCAGCAGTCGAACAGGGCCATCGGCCGATCGGTGCACGGTCGAGAGAAACGGCGCAGCATCGATGAACGGTTTGAGGTCAAAGAGCCTGTGTTCGGCGACGATACCCGTCAGTCCGCGCCGATCACGTGCATTCATCGCGACAACAGCGTCAGCAGCCTGAATCGCCGCCTCGGAGGCTTCCAGCCCCGACCGCCACGGCCCCTCGCGTCGGTGTTCGGCATGGCTGGCTTCGATAATGGCATAGGGAATGTCGAGTGCGGTCGCGACGGCGGGGCCGATCCAGTCGGGCGCCTTGTGGTAGACGTGATAGGTGACGAACAGGTCAGGCCGCTGCGTTGTTGCGACGATTTTCTCCGCTTCTCCGGCGCTTTCGGCGGCAAGCTTTGCTGTCCGGTCGGGATTGAGTTCCCTTTGCCACGTCCGCAGGCGCGAAACGAGCTCCACGGTGTGGCCCATCGCCTCCAGCGTCTCGATCAGCAGGCGGCCCATCTGCCGGTCGCCGGACGGTGTCGGGTGGTCCGGCGGTTTCATCGGCGCGTAGAAGGCAATTCTCACCGCAAGTCCTTCAGCTTGGCCGCAAGGCGATCAAGCCCTGGCGCCTCGGAGAATGCCTCGCGCACGCGCTTTGCCCCAGCTATGCCGTACCGGTGACGGAGATCCGGGTCGCGCGCCAACTTCTGGATCGCATTTGCAAGGGCCTTGGGATCGCGGTCGGGAACCAGCAAGCCGGTCTCGCCATCGATGACAAGCTCGGGGATCGCCGACAGGCGCGTGGCGACGACCGGCAGGCCCAGCGCCTGTGCTTCCATCAAAACATTGGGCAGGCCGTCACGGTCGCCGGATCGGGCGATCCGCGAAGGTAGAACAAAGAGGTCTGCTTGAAGCCCAGCGGCGATGACCGCGTCGCGGGGCTGCATGCCACGCCAGGAAATCCGGTCAGTCAATCCGCGCCGTTCCGCACGCTCGCGAAGGGTCGATGCAAGCGGCCCGCCGCCGATATGAACGAAATTCCAATCAAGGTCGCTCGGCAGTTTCGCGAGCGCGGAGAGAAGATCGCCATAGCCCTTTTTCTCCACCAAGCGACCGACGGAGAGGATGGTCAGCGGCCCGGCGCGGCGACGCCTGTCGGGCGGTTTTGGAAACGCCGAAAGATCGAGCCCGTGATAGACAAGGTCGACTTTCTCCGGCCGATCGGCAAGGGCCGCCAGATGATCGCGATTGATCGCCGTGCAGGTGACGCCCCAACGGGCATCGGCGATCTTTTCTCTCACCTCCCAGTCCGGTGTCGTCCAGATGTCCTTGGCGTGGGCCGAAAACGCGAAAGGGCGGCCGGTCAGGATAGCGGCATAGCGTGCGACGGACGCCGGTGTGTGAAGATAGTGAACATAAAGGCCGACAACGTCCTCGGGCAGTTCGCGGGCAAGGACACAGGCCTGTCCGAGCCGTCGCCAGCGGTTAACGGTGCGGTCGCGCGCCAGGTCTCTATCGAACACGGGTCGTAGTTTACGATATGCCGGTCGCGCCTGGGCCCATGTCCGCCCGGCCCGCACGCGCGGCGGATCGTCCTTGAGGTACTCCGGCAGGTAAAGCACGTCGGCCTTGATCGCATCGTGAACGGGATGGCGATGGGGATCGGTCGGATGACGCAGCGATACGATGAGCAGCTCAAGGCCGCGCTGTTCCAGCCCGTGCAGCTCCTGCGCAATGAAGGTCTCCGACAGGCGCGGATAGCCTTTCACCAGAACCGCGATGCGCGCCATTTGATATCAGACCCAGACTCTAGGCGAGCGCCGCGCGCGCTTCCGCTTCGACATGGCCCTCGATGACGTCTCTGGTCATGGCGTTGATTACGTCGAGGCCGTCCAGCAGCCCGTTGTGTCCGCTGACCGATGGATGGGCTTGCGTCGGCAGGGCTGCAAGCGCCTCGGTCATCTGATCGACATCGGGATAGCCGTCGATCGGCAAGGTCCGGACGAGCCCGACTTCTTCCGCCCGCTGGGCGCGGATCGCCTGTTCGCGACGCGGCACGACGCGGGGTACCATCAACGCAGGCTTGTCGAAGGAGATGATCTCGCAAAACGTGTTGTAGCCGCCCATGCCCACGACGGCCGTCGCCTTGTTCATGATGGCCTCGATGTTCGGCGTGAAGCGGAGCATGCGAACATTGCGCAGCTTCTGGGCGCGGGCGAAAAACTCCGATTGCTTGTCCTGCGGCATGAACGGCCCAAGGACGATCATCGCAGGAAAAAGCGGCTGAAGCTGTGCCTCGTAGGCGCGCATGACCCAGTCCACCAGTTCGATGCCGTCGCCGCCACCGCCCGGCGTCACCAGAATGAACGGCTCGTCTTTATAAGCGGTCGGCTCGAAATATTTCCGCCTCGGCTGTCCGCGCCGCAGATAGCCGGTGAAGCGCGTCCGGCGGCGGACATCGTCGGAGATCGGCAGATCGGTCAATGGGTCGTAGATCGACTTTAGGCCGTAAACCCAGATGTCGTCGTAAAGGTCCTCGATCGCGGCGAAGGCGTGCTTGCGCTCCCACTCTTCCTTGAGGACTTCCGGCGCGTCGAGCACGTCGCGTAGCCCAAGCACGTTGCGCGTGCCCATTTCGCGCAGGATCTCCAATGTCCAGGCGACCTCGCCGCGCAGACCGGTCGGTTCCTTGTCGACGATGAAGATGTCCGGCTGGAAGACCTTCGCCGTGTGTTCGATGATTGACGAGCGGATGGCGAGCGTCTGATCGATATCGAGATGAAGGCTAAGGGCCGTATATTCGCCGTTGCGGAGTTTGATGACGCCGGGAACGCGGACGAAATCGACCCGCGAGCGAAAATCGAAACTGCCGATGATCGGCGAACCCGACAGGATGAGCACGGACATCTTGTCTGTCGCTTCGACCAGCGCATGGGCGATCGCGCGGCAGCGGCGCAGGTGGCCGAGCCCGAACGTATCGTGGCTGTAGATCAACACACGCGGATGCGTCGGTTTCAGAGTTTGGGACATGCAGCCATCGATGATTGAAAAAGGGCGACGACGCTTGCGCTAACGCTACGCGGTCCTCGCGGCAGGCCAGGATATGCCTATTCGGTCGTCTTTCCGCATCGCTGAAAAAAGAGCCTCTTCCGCCGCCTCGGCGACACTTAATCACGGTCGATGGCAAACGCCAAGTCCCGCAGGGCTTTGCCGCATCAAACACGCGGCAGGGAAAAACTATTGGCGAAGACGGTCCGGAGCCGTCATATAATGGAGTCCGGGTCAATTGGGGCGGCGATGGAAAAGAGCCTCTTCAAGTTCGTCTGGAAGTACAGTAAGCGGCAGCAGATCACCATCGTGCTGATCACTACGCTGTCGTTCCCGATTCTGTACACGACGCTGGAACTGCCGAAGCGCATCATCAACGAGGCGATCGGCGGCACGCAATTTCCGCGCAATTTTCTGGGAATGGAACTCGATCAGATTCCATTCCTGCTAGCGCTTTGCTTTGCATTCCTCGGCCTTGTCGTCCTCAACAATGTCGTCAAGTTCTGCCTGAACACTTACAAAGGCCTGACCGGAGAGCGGATGCTGCGCCGCATCCGTTATCAGCTGTTTGAGCGCGTTTTGCGCTTCCGGCTGGCGCATTTCGGTAAGATTTCGGCGGGCGAGATCATCTCCATGATCACGGCGGAAGTGCAGCCGCTTGGCGGTTTCATCGCCGATGCCATTGCCACGCCGGCGTTCCAGGGCGGCACGCTTCTCGTCTATCTGACCTTTATTTTCGTGCAGGACCCGCTGCTCGGTGCGGCTGCCGTCGCGCTTTATCCGATCCAGGGCTATATCATTCCGCGTCTGCAACGGCGGGTGAACCAACTCGGCAAGGAGCGCGTCCGCAATCTAAGGCAATTGTCCGACCGGGTCGGTGAATCGATCTCCGGCATCCGCGAGATCCACGCCAACGACACCACCGCCTATCACATGGCGGACGTGTCGGATCGGTTGCAGACGAATTTCGAGATCCGGTTTGAAATCTTCAAACGCAAATACGCGATCAAGTTTCTCAACAATTTCTTGAACCAGCTCACGCCGTTCTTTTTCTACTCGATCGGCGGTTATCTGGTGATCCAGGGCAACATCTCCTTCGGCGCGCTGGTCGCCGTTCTTGCGGCCTACAAGGACTTGGCCGGCCCATGGAAAGAGCTTTTGGCCTACTATCAGATGCTGGCCGACACGATCGTCAAATACGATGCCGTGATCGAGCAGTTCGACGCGTCGGACATCTTCCCGGTCGAGCGGCTGGACGATCCGGGCGATATCGACCTGTCCGGTGCCGACAGCATCGCACTGCAGAATGTCAGCTATGTCGGCGAGGGCGCGGGGCAGAATCTGGACGGAATCGCGGCGACCATCCCGATTCCTGGAACCACTGCTGTCATCGGCGGCGAGGGTAGCGGTCGCCCGCAGCTCATGCAGATCTTGGCGGGGTTGCTGGCACCATCGTCGGGTCGCGCGCAAATCGGCGATCAGGCGACCGACACGCTGCCGGATTCCGTGCTTGGCCGGAAACTGGCGTATCTGGACAGTTCACCTCACATCTTCACCGGCACGATCCGCAACAATTTGACCTATGGCCTCTATCACCGGCCGCTACCCCTGCTGGACGGTGAAGAAATCGACGATGCGCTCCTGCAACGGCGCCTGACGGAGGCCCAACTGACGGGTGCCCGTGGCTATGAAATCAACCTTCGGTGGGAAGACATCGATGCCGCCGGCGTCGAGTCGCTGGAAGCGCTCGACGAACGCATGATCGAGCTGGTATCCGGCGTCGGTCTCGGCGATGACATCTACCGCATGGGGCTTCAGTCGACGGTTGAAGGGCACACTGATTCTGAGTTGTCGGAGCGCATCCTGGGTGCCCGTGCCGCGATCCGGGAGCGGGTGCTGTCGGAGCCGGAGTTCGGCGAGTATGTCCATCTGTGGACGCCTGACAGCTTCAACCGATCCGCCTCGGTGATCGAGAACATCGTCTATGGCCTGCCCGTCGATCCGGCGGTGACCCCCCATGACATGGCGGCGATGCCGGAGATCAAGGACGTCATTCGCGAAAACGGTTTGCACGACGATCTGGTCGGGATCGGCCGCAGCATCGCCGAGACCATGGTCGAACTGTTTGCCGATGTCAGCGACGAGAACGAGTTGCTGTCGACCTACTCGTTCATTCCGAAGGACGAGATCTCGGACTATGACGCCCTGCTCAACCGCACGAAGAACAAGAGCGAACTTACCGATGACGAAGCGGCCAAGCTGATCGGCCTGGCCTTCATGCTGGTGCCGACCCGGCACCGTCTCGGCCTGTCGACGGAGGACTTCCAGGAGAAGGTCGTCGCCGCGCGGGCGCCGATGCGCGAACGGCTCGATAAGGACGCGCCGGATGCGTTCGAGCATTTCCAGGCCGACAAGATCGTTCCCAGCCTTTCGATCGAGGACAATCTTCTGTTCGGCCGGCCGCGCCTCGACCGTCCGAAGGCGCGCGAGGCGATCGAGCGTTTTATCGGCCAGATCGTGGACGAGATGAGCTTGCGTGAAGTCATTATGCGCGCCGGCCTCGAATTCGAAGTCGGGATCGCCGGGTCCCGTCTGTCGACAGGGCAAAAGCAACGCATCGCGCTGGTGCGTGCCATCCTGAGGCGGCCGGACATCATTCTTCTGGATGGCCTCGTGACTGGCGCGCCGGGCGACGATCCGGTCTTGCGGTTCATCAAACAGGTGGCGCCGGACTCGACTGTCGTCTGCGGCATGGCAAACGCCGATTCGGCTGAGACCTTCGACTACATCATCGCGTTGCAAAATGGCGGTCTGGTTGCCGCTGGCACCTATGACTCCGTACAGGCGTCATTGACCCCACTTAGACAGGCGGCAGAGTAGCCTTGCGCAAGGCATCGCGCGCACGAAAGGCAGGAGGAAAGAGTGAGTATCGATCAGGAAGTTGAGGCGCTTCAACGCGTTCCGATGCTGCGCGGCATCGAGAAAGGAAAACTGCGCCTTCTTGCCTTTATCAGCGAGCGCATGGTCTACGGTCCGGGCGAGACACTTTGCAAACAGGGTGATATCGGCGACAGCGCGTTTATCGTGCTGGACGGTGAAGCGGATATCGTCGTCGACACCGATACCGGACCCAAGACGGTCGCGGTGGTCGGGACCAACGATATCGTGGGTGAAATCGCCATCTTGTGCGACGTACCGCGCACCGCCAGCGTTATCGCGAAAACCGAAGTCCACACACTCACCATCTCGAAGGATCAGTTCTTGAAGATGATGAGCGAATTCCCGGAAATGACGATTGAGATCATGCGCGTTCTGGCGGCTCGGCTTGAGCGCACAACGCGCGATCTCGCCGACGTACGCGGTGAACTGGCGCGAGCCACGGCGAACGGATGACCGAAGGGTCCGACCGATTTACGCTGCGCTTTTGGGGCGTTCGCGGGTCATTGCCGGTGCCGGGACCGCACACCTTGCGCTATGGCGGCAACACGGCCTGTATCGAGATCCGTGCCGGCGAGCAGACCCTCATCATCGACGGTGGTTCCGGCGCGTACGCACTCGGCAAGCGGCTTTTAGAAGAGAACCGGCTGTCGGCCCACATGCTCTTCACGCACACCCATCTGGATCACGTCTGCGGGCTGCCCTTTTTCAAGCCGGCCTACCGGTCGGACGGCGACTATCCGTGCTGGGCCGGGCATTTGCGTGCCGACGAGACTCTCCACGACGTGTTGTCCAGGCTTATGGACCCGGCGCTGTTCCCCGTGCCGATCTCTAGCCTGAAGGGATCACGTCTCAATATGTTCGAGCCGGGCGAGACGCTGGAATTTGGACAGGGGCTTTCGGTCCGCACCATTCTTCTCAACCATCCTGGCGGCTGTTGCGGCTTCCGAGTTGAATGGCAGGGCCGGTCGGTGGCGATCATCACCGATCACGAACATGGCAATGCGGACATCGATGCCGCGATCACCACCTTCGTTGGCGGCACGGAGGCGATGATCTATGACGCCAACTACACCGAAGCCGAGTACGAGAACTTCGTCGGCTGGGGGCATTCGACCTGGCAAAAAGGCCTGGAGATCGGCGAAGTGGCCGACGTCAAGAAGGTCTATATGTTTCATCATGCACCACACCGAAGCGACGATCAGCTCGACCAGATCGGCAAGGACATGAAAGCGGTGTCACAACGCGGCGCGATCGCCACGGAGGGGGTCACGATCGACGTGACCCGGCTCTGACGCGGATTTCGAAGATCTTGCGCTGCTCGCGATGGATCGCGCGGCAACACAAAGTGCCCCTTCATCCCGCACGAATGCGTGACCGGGCATTGAGCTTTTCGCGGGCGGCTGGCAAGTCGATACGATGACATCGCCATCTATACCCCCACGGCTTGCCGCAGAAATCGCACGCCAAGACGCCAACGCAGAGATCCGTATCTCCTGGGTGCAACTGGGCCTGGTGACGGTTTTCGGCGTGCTCTATGCCCTCGCGCCCCGCGCGGAGGGCACGGAAGGGTTCAACTTCGTGCCCTATGCGCTCTTGGCCTATGGGGCATTCACGCTGGTGCGGCTGTTTCTCGCCTATCGCAATTGGCTGTTCCCGCCGATCCTCATTCTCTCCATCTTGGTCGATATCGGCCTCATTTGCGGGCTGATCTTTTCCTTCCACATCCAGTACTACGAGCCGGCGGCGTTTTATCTGAAGGCGCCGACCATGCTCTACATCTTCCTGTTCATCGCGCTTCGGGCGCTCCGCTTCGACCCGATCTATGTGGCGATTACCGGACTTGCCGGTGCGGCCGGCTGGCTGGGATTGCTTGGATACGCGGTCATGGTCGATCCGGCCTTTCCCGGGCGCACCCGCGATTTTCCCATGTATATCAGCGGCAATATGGTGCTGTTCGGCGCCGAGCTGGACAAGGTGCTTGTCATCCTCGCCGTCACCGCGCTTTTGGTCTACGCGCTGGTGCGGGCACGCCGGGTCCTGTTCGTGGCAGTGCGCGAGTCCGCGGCCGTTTCCAATCTCAGCCGGTTCTTTTCAGCCGATGTTGCGACCATCGTCGGCAGCGAGGACCCGGAGCATTTGCGCGCCGGCTATGGTGTCGATCGCGAAGCGGCGATCCTCATGGTCGACATTCGCGGGTTCACGACGCTCGCGCAGCGCCTGACGCCGGAGGAAACGGCCGCCATCCTTGCTCGTTTCCATGCGCATGTGGTGCCGGAGATCCAGGCGGCGGGTGGCGCCATCGACAAATACCTGGGCGACGGCATCCTCGCCACATTCGGCGCGATCCGCCCGTCCGACACGCCGGCCGCCGATGCACTTCGGGCTATCGACCGGGTTCAAAACGCGGTTGCGGCCTGTAATGCGAACATGGCGGCGTCCGGCCTTGGCGAGCCTTTGCGGGCCGGCTGCGCGGTTGCCTTTGGAACCGTCGTCGTCGGCGTTGTCGGCGATGAACAGCGGCTGGAACACACCGTCATCGGCCGGCCGGTGAACCGCGCCGCCAAGTTGGAGGACTACAACAAAGTCGCGCAAACACGCGCACTGACGGACAGCGCAACCTATCAGGCCGCCTTGGCACAGGGCTTCAAGACCAAGGGCGCGCCGGAAACGCTAACCGACGTCACCGTGCCCGGGCTAAACGGCGAGCAGGACCTGGTGGTTCTGGCGCGCTAAGCCTTCTTTGGGAGGCGCATAATCCTTGTCTGAAAAGTCTTCAACTTTTCAGGGTCATGCGTCAGGACCAATCCTACTCCGCTGCTTCCTTCGCCGGCTCTGTGAACCGCGCGGCGCAGAACTTGAACTCCGGGATCTTGCCATACGGATCGAGCTGCGGGTTGGTCAGGAAGTTCGCGGCCGCCTCGGCAAAGCAGAACGGGATGAAGATGAGGCCCTGAGACACCTCCCGATCCTCGCGCACCTTCAACGTGATCGCACCGCGCCGCGTCTCGACCGTGATGGGCTCGCCTGGCGTCAGGCCGAACGTCTCGATGTCGCGGCGGTTGACGCAGACAATCGCCTCCGGCTCGATCGTGTCGAGCACGCCGGCCCGGCGGGTCATCGATCCAGTATGCCAGTGTTCAAGAACCCGACCGGTGGTCAAAACCAGCGGAAAATCGCTGTCGGGTAGCTCATCCGGCGGCACGATATCGGCCGGTACGATCCGCCCGCGCCCTGACGGCGTCGAAAACGCCTCGGCGAAGACGATATCGTTGCCGGGTTCTTCCGGCCCGTCGCAGGGATAGGTCACGGACTCCTCGCGCTCCAGGCGCTCCCAGGTGATGTTGGCGAGCGACGGCATGACCTCGGCCATCTCCGCAAACACGTCGCGCGGATGTTCATAGGACCAGTCAAGGCCGATGCGGCGAGCGATCTCCTGGATGATCCACCAGTCCTGGCGCGCGTCGCCCGGAAGACCGACCGCCGGGCGGGCCAGTTGAACCTGCCGATTGGTATTGGTGAAGGTACCGGGTTTCTCGGCGTGGGCGGAGGCCGGAAGCACGACATCGGCGTGCCACGCCGTTTCGGTCATGAAAATGTCCTGGACCACCAGATGGTCGAGCGAGGCAAGCGCCTTGCGCGTCTTGTTCTGGTCGGGATCGGACATGGCCGGGTTCTCGCCTTCGACATACATGCCCCGGATGTCGCCGGCGATGATGGCATGCATGATTTCGACAACCGTCAGGCCGCGCTTGGCATCGAGGTTCGTGCCCCAGAACTCTTCCATGCGGGCGTGCGCGTCGGCGTTCTCGACGGACACGTAATCCGGATAGACCATCGGGATCAGACCGGCATCGGAGGCGCCCTGGACGTTGTTTTGACCGCGTAGCGGGTGCAGGCCCGTGCCGGGTCGGCCGATCTGACCGGTGATCAGCGCCAGCGTGATCAGGCAGCGCGCATTGTCGGTGCCGTGAACGTGCTGCGAAATGCCCATGCCCCAGAAGATGATCGAGCGCTCCGAGGTGGCGTAGGTCCGGGCCACTTCGCGGATCGTGTCGGCTTCGACGCCGCACACGGGCGCCATCGCTTCTGGCGAGAACGGCTCGATGCGCTCCCGCAATGCATCGAAGCCTTCCGTCATCGCCTGGATGTACTGGGTGTCGACCAAGTCTTCCGTCACGATCGTGTGGATCATGGCGTTCAAAAGCGCCACGTCTTGTCCGGGCTTGAAGTTGAGCGCTCGCCAGGCATGGCGGGTCATGCCCGATGTCCGCGGATCGATTTGGACGAGCTTGGCGCCGCGCTTGGCCGCCTGTTTGAAATAGGTGGCTGCAACGGGATGGTTTACGCCGGGGCGGGCGCCGATGATGACAATGCAATCGGACTCATTGGCGGCCGTGAACGGCGCCGAGACAGCGCCGGACCCGACGCACTCCATCAGGGCGGCGACGGAAGAGGCGTGGCAGAGCCTGGTGCAATGGTCGACATTGTTGGTGCCAAAACCGGTGCGCACCAGTTTTTGCAGGAGATAGGCCTCCTCGTTCGACCCTTTGGCGGAGCCGAAACCGGCCAATGCCGGCGGGCCGATCTCGTCGCGGATTTTGACGAAACCTTGTCCTGCGCGGTCGAGCGCCTCGTCCCAGCTTGCCTCTCGGAAGGTCGCCGACCAGTCCCCGTCGGCGAGGTCGATGGTCGCGTCCTTCGGCGCATCGTCGCGGCGAATGAGCGGCTTCGTCAGCCGGTTGGGATGGCGGATATAGTCGAAGCCGAAACGACCCTTGACGCACAGCCGGTTTTGATTGGCCGGGCCGTCGCGGCCGTCGACCATCAAGATATGATCGTCCTTCACATGCACGGTCGTCTGGCAGCCGACGCCACAATAGGGGCACAGCGTGTCCACCGTCTTGTCGGCGTATTCGGTTCGCTTGCCGGCTTCGTCGACGAGTGATTTCTCCAGAAGCGCACCGGTCGGGCAGATTTGGACGCATTCGCCGCAAGCGACGCACGTCGATTGGCCCATCGGATCATCGAAGTCGAACACGACCTTGGAGCCGAAACCGCGCATTGCCATGCCGATGACGTCGTTAACCTGGACCTCGCGGCAGGCGCGCACGCACAGGCCGCAATTGATGCAGGCGTCCAGATTGACATGCATGGCCGGGTGCGAGATGTCGCGATCGAAGCGCTGATCGGGTTCGAAGCGGCTTTCTGATACGCCGACATCGTCGGCCCAGGCCCAGAATTTAGAGTCTGGATCGGGTGCGATGTCCTTTGTGGGCTGGTCGGCGGCCAAAAGCTCGAACACCATGGATCTTGATTTTTGCGCGCGCTCGGTCGCGGTCTTGACCACCATGCCGGGCGTCGGCGTACGGATGCATGAGGCGGCCAGCACACGCTCGCCGTCGATCTCGACCATGCAGGCGCGGCAATTGCCGTCCGGTCGGTAACCGGGTTGGTCGGCGTGGCACAGATGCGGGATGGACGTGCCCTCGCGCTTGGCGATGGCCCAGATCGTCTCGCTCGGATAGGCCTCGACGTCCTTGCCGTCGAGGCTGAAGGTGATCGGCTTCACGCCCTTTGGATCAAGCATTGGATGCGCCGTCCTTGATTTCAATTTCGACAAAGACGAATTCATCGTCATTGTCGTTGATGACGTCGTGCTCGACACCGCGATCGCGATAGTAGCTCACGCCAGCGGTCAGCTGCGCTTGCGCCCGGTTGCCATCGCCGTCGACGAGCGTTAGAGCGCCTGTCGTTTGCGGAACGACCACATAATCCATCTCATGCCGGTGCCAGCCCGTCGCGGCACCCGGCGGAAAACGCCATTCTGTGACCCGCACGCGGTCATTATCGACTTGGATCGTTGGGATGGCGCTCATAGGCCCACATCCTCGGGGAAATACTGCATCACGCACCGTATCGGGTTCGGTGCCGCCTGGCCGAGGCCGCAAATCGACGCATCGCCCATGACATCGCACAGATCATCGAGAAGGGCCTTGTCCCAGGCCGGCTTTTCCATCAATCCCACCGCTTTGGTCGTACCGTTGCGGCAAGGCGTGCACTGGCCGCAGCTTTCATCCTCGAAGAAACGCAGCAAATTAACCGCGACATCGCGCATATTGTCCTGATCCGACAGGATGACGACGGCGTGCGAGCCGACGAAACAGCCGAGCTTTGTCAGTTCGCCGCCGAAATCGAGCGGGATATCGGCCTTCGATGCCGGCAAGATACCGCCGGACGCGCCGCCCGGAAGGTAAGCCTTAAAGGCGTGGCCTTCAGCCATGCCGCCGGCGCGTTCGATCAGCTCGGTCACCGTGATTCCCGCCGGCGCGACGATAACGCCTGGAGTCTTGACCCGGCCCGATACCGACCAGGAGCGTAGCCCTTTCGCGCCGTTCTGGCCTTTCGATGCAAACCAATCGGCGCCCTTCTCGACGATGTCGCGGATCCAAAAGAGCGTCTCGATATTGTGGTTCAGTGTCGGTTTGCCGAAGAGTCCGACCTCGGCGATGTAGGGCGGCCGGTGTCGGGGCAGGCCGCGCTTGCCCTCGATCGATTCGAGCATTGCCGACTCTTCGCCGCAGATATAGGCGCCGGCACCGCGCCGCACGACGATATAGCCCGGCTCGACCAGGCCGGCCTCCTCCAGCGCGGCGATCTCGGCGGCCAGGATCTTGAGAACAGCCGGATATTCGTCGCGCATGTAGATGTAGAGCCGTTCGGCTTCGACGGCGAACGCGCCGATCAGCGCGCCTTCGAAGAACCGATGCGGATCGCGCTCCAGGTGATGGCGATCCTTGAAGGTGCCGGGTTCGCCCTCGTCGCCATTGACGGTCATCAGCCTGGGGCCGGGGAAGGATCGCACGATCTCCCACTTCTTCCCCGATGGGAATCCTGCGCCCCCGAGACCGCGCAGCCCCGCGTCATCCATGGCTTCGGTGACGGCTTCAATGGAAACGGTGCCCGCGCGCACCCGGTCGAGAAGCCGATAGCCCCCCTCGGCCCGATAAGCGGCGAGATCGACATAATCAGGCATCGCGGGCGAAAGATCGCCGATTTCGATTGTTTCGGTCACGGTCGCCAGCGATGCCGGCGCGACGGTCCGGTGACCGACCTCGACCGCCGGCGCTTCGGCGCACCGCCCCATGCAGGGCGCTCGCACGATGCGGACCTCACTGGGATCGACAGCGTTGCTAAGCGCGTCGTGGAGTTCTTCGGCGCCGAACAGCATGCAGGACAGCGAATCGCAAACCCGGACGGTCACCGGGGGCGGAGGCGCTTCGTCCTCCAGCACCACATCGAAATGCGCGTAGAATGTCGCGACCTCGTAGACCTCAGCCATGGCCATGCGCATCGCCTCGGCCAGCGCCCGCAGATGGCGGGCGTGCAAACAGCCGAAATGATCCTGGAGTCGGTGCAAGTGCTCAATCAGGAACTCCCGGTCGCGCGGCCCGTCGCCAAGCAACTCGCTGACCTCGGCCAGGGCGAGATCGTCGAGCTGTCGTCCCTTGCTGTGGACCGGCGCCTTGCGGCGACCGCTGCCGGGATGATTGCGGCGCGACTCCAACGGCTTACCGTTGTGCGATACGATCGTCCTCGAATCGCTCATGGCCCGTTTTAGCTCCCGTGGCTCCTTTTACCCGCCCTCATCGGCGAATGACGCAGTACTAGCCGAGCCGGTTCGTGGAAATCTGCCACAAATACGACACCGCTTGGTCCACGAACGCAGCAGTGATTTGCGCGGGCGTCAATAACGATTTATCAGACTCAAAACGGCTGAATTCAAAGCTTGCCGACATAAGGCGCGCGAATGGACGCACAAGTCGTAAGGGCGGATATCAAGGACTACGGTTTCCTTTTGATTCCGCATTTCTCAATGATGTGCTTCTCAGCGACGATCGAGCCGCTGCGCCAGGCCAATCGCGCGTCCGGCAAAGTGCTCTATCGCTGGCATTTCCTGTCGCCTGATGGCGAGCCGGTGCAGGCCTCGAACGGCGTCATAGTGATTCCCGAAGGCGGGCTCGATACCGAGCTTGAGCTCAACACAATCATTGTGTGCTGCGGTATCAATGCAGAGCGTTTCCGCGATACGGCGACATTTTCCTGGTTGCGCCGCCAGGCGCGCAAGGGCGTGCGAATCGGGGGCATTTCGACCGGCGCGATCGTGCTAGCACGGGCCGGGCTTCTGCATGGTTATCGCTCGACGATCCATTGGGAGCATCTCGACAATTATTGCGAGGAGTTTCCCGACCTCGACGTCACCAATACGCTGTTTGAGATCGACCGGGACCGGTTCACCTGTTCCGGCGGGATCGCGTCGCTGGACCTCATGCATAAGCTGATCGAGCGGGACCATGGCGCGGAGGTCTCCGGCGCGGTGTCGGAGCAGTTTCTGCATCATCATGTGCGCGCTGCCGACGATCCACAGCGCATGGCGCTGCGCGAACGCCTCGGCGTTAGCCATGCCAAGCTTCTCAATGTGTTGGAGCTGATGGAAGCCAATCTTGAGGAGCCGCTGTCGCGGGCCGAATTGGCGGCGGTGGCCGGGGTCTCCGTGCGACAGCTCGAACGCCTGTTCAAGACCTATTTGGGGCGCACGCTCGGCCACCATTACCTGGATTTGCGGCTGAAGCGGGCGCGGCTGATGCTGCGGCAGACGTCCCAATCCGTGCTCAAGGTGGCGGTCGCTTGCGGATTCGTCTCCGCGTCGCATTTTTCCCGTGCCTACCGCCAGAAATTCGGGCAGCCGCCACGGGCGGATCGATAGTTTCCCTGGCCCATAATCCTCATCCGCCTCGCTTCGCTCGTCGGGGTTATGGGCTAGGTGACGTGATACGGAACCGGAGCGTAGCGAGGCAAGGCCGAAGGCGAGGAATAGCCGTGAGCGAGAGAAATTCCGTTAACCCATCGTTTACCATTGTTTTCAGACGGTTAACGGTAGGTTACCCGTGTGTGGTGTTTTTGCAACGCCGACCGCTTTTCAAGGCCTTGCAGGGTGTGGACAGTCGGAATCAGGTTGAACACCGGGCCGGGGGTGGTAATGCTTCACTCAGACGTTCGGGGGTCCGGGCGTTGTTTCGTTGGTTTGGTCGATACGAACGCAAATTCGATAAGCCAGGTCAGCTAAACGGGGGAAGTGGACTTCGGAGGCGCCGCCTCATGAACCAGCCGGTTCCTCGAATTGTCAGAAGTTAACTGGAGGTCAGGATGACTAAACTCAAGGGTCTGTTCCTTGGCTCCGCGGCTGCTATCCTCGCTGTTTCGGGGGCCCAGGCCGCTGATCCGCCGGCTGAGGTGTGGGACTATGTCCGCATCTGTGACGCCTACGGAGCCAAATACTACTACATCCCGGGCACGGAAACCTGCCTGCGGATCGGTGGTTACGTTCAATGGCGTGCAACATATACGCACCGTGAGCGGAATCGTGGCTTGAACGAAGCCTTTATCGACGATCCGACGTATTTCGATATGCTCGGTCGTGCCCGTCTGTGGCTCGATGCCCGTGAAGAAACGGAGTGGGGAACCCTCCGCGGCTACATGGAATTTGAAGCCAACTCCGGCGGTTCGCTCAACATGCGTCACGCCTACCTGCAGATCGCCGGCATCACTGCCGGTCACACCAGCGTGCTGATGAGCTCGCTGAGCCAGGGTTTCGGCCCGAACTACGGCACGATCTCGGGTGACAACGGTACGTCGCGTAACCAGCTGATCAACTACACCTTCTCGTTCGGCAACGGCTTCTCGTTCGCCGTCGGCATCGAAGAGTCCGATAACACCGATGGCAACAACGGTATCATCGGCGTTACAGCGGCCGGTACGGCTGCTGGTCTTGCTGCCGGTCCGGGTGCTGCTGTGGGTGCTGCTGCGACCACGGTCGCGACGGCTGCCACGGGTGCGACCGTGGGTAACGTTGCCGCTGGCGACGTTGTTCCGGATGCCGCTGCGGTGTTCCGTGTCGAGCAGGGCTGGGGTGGTTTCCACGCCTCCGGTATCGTCCGTGACGTTCGCTCCGGCACAAGCGCTGGTTTCTCTGGTGACAGTGAGATCGGTTGGGCGGTTCGTGGTGCGCTGCGGCTCGACCTCAACTTCCTGGCCAATGGCGGCTCGATTGGTGCGGTTGGTACCTACACGAGCGGTGCCAGCAACTGGGCGGCCGACTATGCGCCTGATGCCTATGTCCAGAATGCTGGTGGCGATCTTGAGCTGATCGAAACCTGGAGCGCTCGCGCTGGTCTGGACGTTGGTCTGACCCCGACGCTGACGGCTGGTGTCTTTGGTGGTTACACGACTGTTGTCGATATCGACGACATTCTGCGTCGTGCCAATGCCGCCACCACTGGTGCCGTGCGTCATACGGAGAGCTGGTGGAATACGGGTCTCTACATGACCTGGTCGCCGCTGGCGAACCTCGACATCGGTCTGGACGTGATCTACGATCATGAGAACGATCGTGTGATCAGTGCTGGTGGCAACTTCAGCGACGACGGCCGCGACATCTGGTCGTTCATCGTTGGTGCCACGCGCCCGTTCTAATCTGATCGTCTGATCCGATTGAAAGACACCCCCCGGTTCGCCGGGGGGTGTTTTTTTGTGCGGTCCCCCCTTTTATGCGCGGCCCCGCTCCACAGTCCGTCATCCCGGAAAACGCGATAGCGTTTATCCGGGATCGTTCGATCTAGAGCACCGGGGTCAAAGATTTCGCTCACGGCTATTCCGCGCCTGCGGCGCGGGCCTGCGCGGGCGCCCGCCATAAGGCGCGACGGCCGTTCGGCCTTGCCTCGCTACGCTCGGTTCCCCTTCTCGCCGTCCCGGAAGGCGCGAAGCGGCTATCCGGGACCTCGCACTCTTACACTATGCGGCCAGAGGCCCCGGATCGGGGTCCGGGGCTGCAATCCGCCAAGCAATCCGTATCACGTCACCTAGCCCATAACCCTGCGAAGGGCGTAGCCCGGAGCAGATCAGGATTATGGGCCAAGAGTTGACACAAACCCGGCTCTTAGCTTCGCTCCGGCCGGGGCTGCGAATTAGGGATGACTCAGTGTCAGGTCATTCCGCTTCAGATCAAACCGACCCGCGACGCCGACGCCTTCAAAATCGCCGCAACGGTGTCCTGATCTTCGGTGTTCAAGCGGATCGGCTCGCCGATTTGAACAATTGCGCGATTGGTTTCGGCGCCATAGCGCGTGACCACGATCTCGGCGTGGCCGTCTCGTGCGTCGATCTCGAAGACATGGTAGCCGCCTTCATCGCCGGTATCGGTTACGGCGGCGGACGCTGACGGTGCGGCGACCGCCGGGATCATGTGCTGAGGCCCCTCAAGCCACGACACGTCGAATCGGTGGTTGTGACCGTAAACGACAAGGTCGGCGCCGGCTGACTTGAGTGCCTCCAGGAATGGTCCCGAATCGATCAGGCGCTTACGTGCCTTCGTTCCTTCCGGGTGCGGCGGATGGTGCATGAGCACGACCCGGCATTGCCCGGCGGCGCGCTCCGCCTTCAGCACGGCTTCGAACCGCGCGATCTGCCGATGCCCGAGACGTCCGACCGCCTTGAAGAGCGGTGCCGGAAACCCCGTGGAGATGCCAATGAGACTAACGGATCCACGGCGCCGGACAAACGGGAAGGGCCGGATCTTCGGGTCGACATCGGGGTCGGACTGCATATAGGCGCCCCAGAGCGCCAGCGTATCCTCGAAGCGTGTTCGCACATAGGCGTCGTGATTGCCGGGGACGACCGAGACGTCTTCCGGCATGCCGAGGGTCGCTAGCCAGGTTTGCGCGGCTTGAAACTCCAAGGGCAGCGCGATGTTGATGAGATCGCCGGTCACGGCGATATGATCTGGATGCTGCGCCAGCATGTGGCTGATGACGGCGTCCAGCACCTCCTCGCGGTGAAGGCGGTGGCGCGAGCGATGCCAGTTGGCATATCCAAGCACGCGTTTCGACGCCAGGTCGCGCAAGGCGACCCTCGGCATCGGTCCCAGGTGCGGATCGGAAAGATGAGCGAGCTTGAACATCACCCAAGCACTTATCATGCCTCGGCGGTCAGGTCAGTGACCCAAGCCCTATTCAGGTGGCTTCAAAAGCCGATTTAGCTGTTGGCAAACGTCGAAAGCGCGCACAGAACGCGGCCGCTGCGAATATCGACAGCCGGCCGCCACGCGTAGGCGGTGTTTGTTTCGCTCTTGGCGAACAGATTGCGGAACATGATCGATCCTGTCAGTTTGGTCGCGCGGTCAGCCGAACGGCGGGAACCGCTACTCATTTCGCCCAACATAGGTCTTCCCTATGCAGTTTGTAGTGCCGCTTCTGCAACCCAGCCCACTCGCATCTGCATGGCTGCTAGAGCCTTCTGTGAACAGGTTGAACCAAACCTGCTCCGGCAGAATGGTTCAACCTGTTCACAGAAGGCTCTAGTATGCCCGAATTCGGCCTGACCATTCGCGGACGGTATCGTCCGCTTCCGCGCTGGGCCGCCCTGGCCGTTCGCTGGTTTGTCCTTCTGCCGATCGCACGGATCGCGCGGGGCACGACGCTTGGCGTCCAGGCGGTCGCATATGACGACAATGGACATGTTCTTCTCGTGCGGCAGTCCTACACGGCGAAATGGCAGTTTCCCGGCGGCGGTGTCGACCGTGGCGAGGCTCTGGCGGGCGCCCTTGTCCGTGAGCTGAAGGAGGAGGCGAATGCCGATTGCAGCGCGCCGCCGCGCCTTTTTGGCGTCTACACCAACTTCAGATCGATGCCCGGCGACCATGTCGCCTTGTTCGTCGTCGATCGTGTGCGATGCGACAGTTTTCCGCCGCCGAATCGGGAAATCGTCGCACACGGCTTCTTTTCGCCCGATGCTTTGCCGGACAACACGGCTGGAAGCGTCCATCGCCGTCTCGCCGAGATCGCCGGCAACGCGCCAATCGCGAAAGAGTGGCCGTAGTTCGCCGCTCTAGAAGCGGTCGCGGTTGTGCGGGGCGCCGTAGTCGATAGCGGGGCCTTTCGGCACGATCCGCGTCGGATTGATCGATTCGTGGCTACCGTAATAGTGCCGCTTGATGTGGTCCATGTTGACGGTCTCAGCGATGCCGGGCCGCTGGTAGAGGTCGCGCAGATAGTTCGGCAGATGGGTGAAATCGGCAATCCGTTGGCGGTTGCACTTGAAATGCCCGACATAGACGGGATCGAAGCGCACGAGCGTCGTGAACAGCCGCCAGTCGGCCTCCGTCAGCCGATCGCCGGCCAGATAGCGCTGTTTCGATAAGATGCTCTCTAGCCAGTCGAGGCTCGCGAACAGCGCGTCGAACGCCTCGTCATAGGCGTTCTGTGCGGTCGCGAAGCCGCATTTGTAGACCCCATTGTTGACCGTGTCGTAGACGCGCGTGTTGATCGGATCGATGACGGCCCGCAGGTCCTCGGGGTAGAAGTCGAGCGTGTTTCCCGTCAGCCCATCGAAGGCGGAATTGAACATACGGATGATCTCCGACGATTCGTTCGAGACGATCGTCGATTGCTGCTTGTCCCACAGGATCGGCACCGTGACGCGGCCCGAATACTGCGGATCGGCCTTCACGTAGAGATCGTAGGCGTGGTCGGCGCCGTTCACCGTGTCGGGGACCGCCCCCGGCTCGTTCGAAAACACCCAGCCCTTGTCGAGCATCATCGGATCGACGATCGACAGACCGATGTGGTCCTCCAGACTTTTGAGCTTGCGGAAAATCACCGTGCGGTGCGCCCAGGGGCAGGCATGGGCAACGTAGAGGTGATAGCGGTCACTCTCGGCCGTGAAGCCGCCGCTGCCGTTCGGTCCGGGCGCGCTATCGGCGGTGATCCAGTTGCGGAACTGCGATTCCGACCGCTGAAACCGCCCGCCGGTTTTCTTGGTGTCATACCACGTGTCGTGCCAGACACCGTCGACGAGGAGCCCCATTGCCTATCCGCCCACCTGTTCTCGTTGTCGGCTCATCGAATATGACATTCCCCTCTCGAATTGGAAGGGCCGCGCTGGACATTGGTGCGTCGAGGGCGTAACGGATGGGTGAAGAGCGCCATCATTGGCGGCGAAGGGCGAAACGATGCCGGGCTACTCCAAAGCGAACCGGACATTTCCGCGACGACGACAGGCCGACATTCACTCCGTCGCCTGACGCATCGCCTTTTTCTTCTTTCACAATCCTATCGGCGCGGTGCGTCCCGATCCTCTTACGCGGGAAATCGCCATGTCGTGTTCCTTACCACCCAATGTCACCATTCTTGCCGGACAGTCCGAGGATGCGCCGGATGTCGAGAGCCTCTTGGATCGCACGTTCGGCCCGGGCCGGTTCACGCGAACCGCTTATCGCATTCGCGAGCAGGCGGGCGAGGATCCCGATCTGGCCTTCGTGGCGCGCGACGGTTCCAAACTTGTCGGAACCGTGGCGTTCGCGCCCATTCGCATCGCGGATGCTCCAGGCCGTTTGCTGGGTCCGCTCGCCGTCGCGCCCGAACTGGCCGGCAAGGGAATCGGCTTGGCGCTGATGCGCGCGGGGATCGTCGCCGCGACGTCGAACAGCCATCCTTATCTCATGCTTGTCGGGGACCGGGCCTACTACGCCCGTGCCGGTTTCAAGCCAGTGCCGCCGGGTCGAGTCGTGTTTCCCGGTCCCGTCGATCCAAAGCGCCTCTTATGGCTACCGTTGATCGACGATTTGACGGAATCGCCGGAGGGTGTGCTCATTGCCGGTCGCGGCTGAGGTCTAGCGGCCTTCGCGGTACCACGTCGCGGCCAACAATCCGACGAGGAGTGCCAGGCCGAGAAAGCCTGCAAAGAGCGGAAAGGTGCGCACACCCGTCACGACGAAGCGATCGGCGGCCTTGACGCCGATCCAGTCGCGCCCGGCATAGCGGCCGCCGCTTCTGATCGGAACCACGCGCGGCGCGTTCGTTTCGGCCAAGCGAACCACGCTGCCGCCCGTCGCGGTCGCCAGCGGTTCCAGCATGGCGCTCGACGATACAACCTCGGTGAACTCGCGCGGGTTCGGCGGACCGATGCTGGTCATCGTGGAAACGGCGCCGCTTTCGGCGCGGTAAAGGCCCGGACCCGCCATGGGCAGTTGGGCCTGCCAGCGGCCCGGCTCCCGGTTCGTGAAAGCCGCGACCTGTTCGCTGCCGTCGGGCGCAATCACGGTGACATCCTCGGGATCATCGCCCATCGTCTGGCGCTCGACCACGATTCGATCGCCGGCGCGGCGCATCAAGAGCCGCTCTTCTTCAAGGTCGGGTTCGGCCATCAGCCAGTGAGCGAGGCGGCGCAAAAGCGGGACATGCGGACCGCCGCCTTCATAGCCCCGCGCCCACAACCAGGCGTGGTCCGAGAGAAGCAGCGCGACACGTCCCTCGCCGACGCGGTCGAGCAGCAGGAGCGGACGCTCGTCGGGCCCTTCCATGACGGTGTGACCGGAGAGCGCGGTCGACTCGACGAGCCGGAACCACCGGCTCCACAGCGGTGGATCGGCGTTCGAACCCGGAAGATCGCGCGTTACCGGATGCCGCTGCCCGTCTTCGGAAAGCGCTGCCAGATAGGGCGCTTCCATTGTCTGGCCGGTCGGCTCCGCCGGCAAGATGCCGGCAAGCGGCGTGCGAAACAACGAGCGTGGCGAGGCATAGTCCGGCCCGGACGCCACCATGATCGCGCCGCCGTTCAGCACGTAGTCGGAGATATTGTCGAAATAGATCAACGGCAACACGCCGCGACGCTGATAGCGGTCGAAAATGATGAGGTCGAAATCCTCGATCTTCTCGGAGAACAGTTCGCGCGTTGGAAAGGCGATCAGCGAGAGCTGGTTGATCGGCGTTCCGTCCTGTTTTTCCGGCGGTCGTAGAATGGTGAAATGGACCAGATCGACGGCTGCATCCGATTTCAGAAGGTTGCGCCAGGTTCGCTCGCCGGCATGGGGCTCGCCGGAGACCAAAAGCACGCGTAGATTCTCCCGCACGCCCTCGATCGGGATGACGGTCTGGTTGTTCAGCACCGTGACTTCGCCATCCAGCGGTGCCACATCGAGCGTGACGATCGTCTCGCCGCCATGGGTGATCTCGACGGGTATCGTGACGGTGTCGCCAACTGTCACGCGTTCGAGGCCGATGACCTCGCCATCGCGGGAAATCACCACCTCGACGCGTTCCGGCGCGCCAGCGGGTGCGCCTGCGTCTTCGACACGGAAAACGAGTTCCTGATCCTGCCCAACGATGGCGTAGCGCGGCAGTCGGTGCGGCACGATCCGGCGGTCGCGCTGGCCGTCATTGCCGGCGATCAGTGCGTGAACGGGAGCATTGAAGCCGAGCCGCGACGCCTCGGCCGGAATGTCGTGAACCAGGCCGTCCGTCACCATGATCGCGCCGGCGACCTGGTCGGAAGGCGTCGCCGCGAGAGCGCGATCCAGCGCCGAAAAGAGTTGCGTTCCGTCCGCCCCGGCGCTCTCCTCGACATCGATACGCAACGGCGTCAGGCCGGGCAGGCGCTCGATCACTTCGATCAGCCGGTCGGCGGCCGCTTGCGTTTCATCGACCCGCCCGGCGATCCGCTGGCTGGCGGATTGGTCGACGACGACCGCAACCGTCGATTCAAGCGGATCGCGCTCCTCGCGCTTCAAGACCGGGTTCATCAAGGCAATCGCGAGTGCGACCATCGCCAGCGACCGAAGAGCGGCGCCCCTCACCCGCAGCACCGCAAGCACCGCTGCGATCGAAACGACGGCGGCAAGCAACACGCCAAGCACCGGCCAAGGCAGGATCGGATCGAAGGCAACCGACCAGATCATTGGCCGAGCCTTTCAAGTAGGGCGGGGATGTGCACCTGGTCGGCCTTGTAGTTGCCCGTCAGTGTGTACATGACGATGTTGACGCCCGACCGGAAGGCTATTTCGCGCTGTCCCGGGATCGCCATGCTCATGGGTAGGAGCGGACGGCCGTCGGCGCTGATCGCCCAGGCGCCGGCTAGATCGTTCGACGTGATCATGATCGATGACACGCCGTCGCCGGCCTGTGCCGGCCGATCGACGTCGGCTTCCGTGACTGCCGCTTCGACCCACAGGCGCCCGGCGTCCGACCGGCCGGGGAAGGACGAGAGCAGATAGAACGACTTCGTAAGCACATGGTCGGTCGGGACCGGTTCCAATGCCGGGACATCGAGGTCGGCCAGAATGGCGCGCAGCGCGCGCGTCGTCGGACTGGTTACGCCCGCCTGCTCGCTGAACGCCGAGATGCTGGCGTCGCGGGTGTCGAACAGGATCGTTCCGCCTTGCTTCATGTAGGCGTCGAGCCGCGCCAGTGTGGACGCTTCCGGCTTGCCGTCGGTTTCCGACACGTTCCAGTAAAGCAACGGAAAGAAGGCAAGCTCGTCGCGAGCGATATCGATGCCGATCGGATCTTCGGGCTCTAGGGCCGTGCGGGCGGTAAGCACTGCGGTCAGGCCGCGAAGCCCGGCCCGCGTCATCGCGTTCAGAGACTCGTCCTGTGTGGTGACGTAGGCGAGGCGCGTCCCGTTCGCTGCGGCCAGAGCCAGATCGTCGCCGATCATCTCCTGCGCGCTGACAGGCTTCGCTGCGACCACGACCAGGACAGCAAGAGCGGCGGCCGTCGGCGCGGCGATGCGGTGTCCGATCCGGCCGGTGATCCAAAGAACCGCGATTGCGTCCGCGAATAGGATCAAGATCGCCGCCAGGAGCAGCCAAGGCGCGAAGTCGACCGGTTCGCTGCTTGGATAGGGTCGGACCTGAGCGACCGCCGGATCGAAGGCCAGCGGCGAAAGCTGAAACGTTTCGTCGGCGATGTTCAGGGCGCGCAACGCATCGCTTGGACCGTAGAAGCCCGGCGGATGATCCATGCCGACCGCAGTTGGCTGCCCGTCCGCCGACAGAGGCTGTGTCCGCGCCGGCGGGTCGCCGAGGCGGCCGGTTGCGTCGAGCGTCTGGAACGGCGCGAGCAAATTGGCCGCGTCGGTCTCGATCAGACCGCTTGGATCGGCCGCCGTGCCTTCTTCGCCGCCTGATGCCGCGTCGCGCGGTGCGCCGGCCAGTTCGGCCAGGCGATGCATCATCTCGACGAAAGTGCCCGACAGGGGCAGGTTCGACCACCGCTGGTCGGCGGCGATGTGGAAGAGCACGAGAAAGCCTTCACCGCTCCGCGTGCCGGTGACGAGCGGCGTGCCGTCATCGAGCTGTGCCCAGCTACGGTCCGCCAGCTCGATCGACGGCGTCGCCAGGACCTGACGTGCCACCGTCGTCCCGGCTTCAATGGACACGCCACTGAACGGACTTGTCTGCGGAAACGTGTCGATACGGCGCGGTTCCGACCAGGATAAGGTGCCGCCCAAGGTCCGTCCGCCACGCCTGAGCGCCACCGGCAAGAGCCGGTTGTCGTCGCTCGCTGCGAGGCGTGGTCCGGCGAACCGGATCAGCATACCGCCGGTGTCGACCCATTCGGCGAGCAGGTCCGCCGAGGCATCGGGAATCGTGCCGATGTCGGTCAAAACGATGATCGAAACGCCTTGGTCGACCATGCGCTGGATGGCGTTCTCGACATTGCGGTCGGGCGCACGTCGCACGTCCGAGAATGGCGCCAGTGCATTGCCGATATAATGCGCCGACGACAAAAGCGGCTGATCGGCGTCGCCCGCCGTCCCGTCCACCAGGCCGACGGTGCGGCGCTCATTGCGATTGTCGAGGAGGTAGACCCCGGCGGCGGTGCCGGCACCGGCAATCTCCAGGCGCCGAAATGTGTTGCGCAGTTCGATCGGCCGATCGAATGATGCTTGCGCAGTCAGGTTCTCGCCCTCGAATGCAAATGGGGCTGTGTCGATCAATCGTCCCTTGGCATCGAAGGCCTGGACCTCGCCGACCGATACCGACGCGGTGTTGGCGCGGGCGACCGTGACGATCATCGCGCTCGACCCATTGCGGGCACCGATCTGCCCGAGCGGCAGGCTCGCCTCGTCCGGTGCGACGATCGTGACGACGCCGTCACCGTCGAGCGACACGAGCGCGTCGAGGAGTGCTGCATCGCCGTCTGCGTCGTGCGCCAGGCCATCCGACAGCCAAACGACGTCGTAAGGCGCCGGCGCGGCGATGGCGTCGGCCGTAAGGCGTGTCGCGATGTCGCCGCGCAGTGGCGGATGCGGCAGCGCGTTCAGCGAATCGGCGACCTCGCGCACCGCCTGAGCGTCGGCCGGTCCGCTCGTCAGCGCCGGATCGGCGGTCGGCGCCAAAACGACGACGCGATCGTCGCGCTCCGCCTGGTCAAGCGCTTGCTCGATGGCCTCGCGCCGGACGGACCAGTCCTTCGAGGCCCAGCCATTGTCGACGATAAGGAGCAACGGACCCGATCCGGCCGAGACCGGCACGGTCGGCGCGGCCATCGGGCCGGCGAGCGCCAGAATGATCAATGTGGCGATCAAAAGCCGCATCAGCGTCAGCCAGAGCGGGCTCTTAGCGGCCGATTCCTCGCGCTGGGGCAGTTCGTGCAGGATGCGGGTCGGCGGGAAAGCGACGACCTTGGGCGCCGGCGGGGTCAGCCGCAGGAGCCACCACAGGACCGGCAGCGCAAGGAGCGCGGTGAGGACGAAGGGCGATGTGAAGACCAGACCGCTCACGCCGCCGTCTCCGCCGGCAGATGAAAGAGGTCGGTCTCGTCCTCCGAGATCCGTGCCGCGAGCGCCAATAGCGCGGCCTCGGGGCTATGGTCGGTCCGGTGCGAGAGGATCGATGCGCCAAGCAAGTTTGCCGTGTGGCGCAGGGCCTCGCGGTGGGCGGCCAGCGCCGAGGTGTAGTCGTCGCGCAGAGTTTCCGCCTTGCCGGCGAGATAGGGTTGTCCACCCTCCAGCGACTGGAACTCGATCCGGCCAGCATAGGGCAGAAGCTCCTCGGCCGGATCGGCGATTTCGACCAGATGGAGCGTCGCGCCCGTTTCGGCGATTTCGGCCAGCGTCTCGCCCATGCCGGCGACCGGATCGAGGAAGTCGGAGAAGATGACACAGGATGAGCCGGGCGTGATGAGATCGGTCGCCGGGAAACGCGTATGCGCGCCCTCCATGCCGGCCGCCAAGTGCTCGGCGATCAGCCGCGGAGCGCGCCGATGAGCGTTCGGCGCCATCGGGCCGGGCAGGGCGACGCGCTCGCCTCCGGCCACGAGAAGCTGCGCCAGGGCCAGAAGCAGGAGCAGCGCGCGATCGATCTTCGCGGTGTCGGCCAGATCGGACTGGAATCCCATGGATAATGTCATGTCCGGCCACAACCACACGGTCTGCGCCGTCTCGAACTCCTTCTCGCGCACGAAGTAGTGGCCTTGTTCGCTGCGCCCAGAGCGGCGCCAGTCGATCTGGTGGGCATAGTCGCCCTCGGCGAAGTGGCGGTATTCCCAAAACGTATCGCCGATGCCGGCACGCCGGCGACCGTGTAGGCCGGGCGCTACGGTTTGCGCCAGCTCGATGGCATGAACGCCGATGTCGTCGAGCGTTGAGGCCAAGAGGTCGGCGTCACCCGCGAGGCCGAGCACACTTGCTTGATCATAGGGCGGGCGGTCGACGGCCACCGGGATCAGCCTGCCTTGTCGACCAAGTCGGCGATAACTGTCTTGACGGTCTTTCTGGCGCGTCGTGCCGCGGGCTTCAGCGCCATGCGGTGTTGCAGGACAGGCTCGGCGAGTGCCGCGACATCGTCCATGGACGGCGACAAACGGCCATCGAGCAAGGCGCGTGCCCTGGCGGTGAGCATCAGCGCCTGGCTGGCGCGCGGCCCCGGCCCCCAGGCGATGTCTTCGGCGATCTCGGCCTCGCCGCTGTCGGGTCGCGCCGAGCGCACGAGGCCCAAAATGCCGTCGACGACGCTATCGCCGACGGGAATATGCCGAACGATGCGCTGCGCGCTTTTTAGCTCCTCCGTCGTCAGCACCGGCTTCGCCGTCACTTCGTCGGAGCCGGTCGTCGCGAACAACATGCGGCGCTCGGCGGCCAGATCGGGATAGCCGACGTCGATCTGCATGATGAAACGGTCGAGCTGGGCTTCCGGCAGCGGATAGGTGCCTTCCTGCTCCAGCGGGTTCTGGGTCGCCAGAACGTGGAACGGCGAGGGGAGGTCGTAGGATTCGCCCGACACAGTGACGTGATATTCTTGCATGGCCTGAAGCAGGGCCGATTGCGTGCGCGGGCTGGCGCGGTTGATTTCGTCGGCCATGAGGAGCTGGGCGAAAATCGGCCCTTTGATGAAGCGGAAATGCCGTTTTCCGGCCTCGTCCTGCTCCAAGACCTCCGAACCCAGGATATCCGCGGCCACCAGGTCCGGCGTGAACTGGACGCGGCGCGCGTCCATGCCCAGCACGATCCCCATCGTCTCGATCAGGCGGGTCTTCGCCAGGCCCGGAACGCCGACCAACAGCGCGTGGCCGCCGGCCAGGATGGTGATCAAGGCCTGTTCGATCACGGTGTCTTGACCGAAGATGACCGAGTTGATTTCTAAGCGCGCGCGGCCGATCTTCTCGGCGATGGCCTCGGCGCGGTCCAGGATATCGCTGGTTTCGCTGACGGTGCTCATAGTGGCATAGTATAGGCCTTTGTCCCCGACATCAGTAGGGGGGCGAACAAGAAATGGTGAGAGTGCGACACTGTGGACCCGCCGTGTCGGTGGGCAAAGAGGATCAATGACCGGTCAAAGCGATCCGTCACAAGCCCTGACGGAGCTTACAAAGGCCGCAACTGAGGCCGGAAAGGCCGGCAAACGCGGCCTGCCGCCTGTCCACTTGTGGAATCCGGAGTTTTGCGGCGATCTCGACATGCGGATCGCGTCTGACGGCCTTTGGTATTATTGCGGCACGCCAATCGGTCGTGAGGCGCTGGTGCGCCTGTTTTCGACGGTTCTGCGCAAGGATGATGACAAGTATTTCCTCGTCACGCCGGTCGAGAAGATCGGAATCACCGTTGAAGACGTGCCGTTCATCGCGACCTCCATGGCGGTTGAGGGCAAGGGTCGCGACCAGGTGATTCGCTTCACGACCAATGTCGGCGACGAGGTGATCGCGGGTCCCGACAACCCGATGTGGTTCACGCCTGGTGACGAAGTTGGCGAGGTGACGCCTTATTGCCTCGTGCGCGCCCGGCTGGAGGCTAAAATTGCGCGGCCGATCTTCTACGATCTGGTGGAGTTAGGGGTTGACCATGAGGTTGACGGCGCGATGCGCTTCGGCGTCTGGTCGTCTGGGACGTTTTTCCCGATTGTCGATACCGTGCTGATTGCCCATTTGCGCTAACATGCTTGAACTGCCCTCGCGTTTTTCATCGTCCATGCTTGCGGAAACGGCCCGCCACAGGCTCAGTCTGGACTGGCCGCAGTCGCCGTCCGGGCATCGCGGCGACTATGACCTGAATGCCGACTGGACGGCGCGCCAGGATCCGGAAAGCCTGCGCCCCGCTGCCGTCCTCATTCCCATCATCGGCGGAGACGCCGAATCGGAAGCCCGCGTCGTGCTCACCCACCGCACCGACCACCTGCCGTCCCACGCCGGCCAGGTGGCGTTTCCCGGCGGCAAGGTCGAAACGAGCGATTCGACGCCGCTCGCGGCCGCCTTGCGCGAAGCGGAGGAGGAAATCGGCCTCGACCCGGCAACCGTCGCGCCGGTTGGCTATCTCGATCCCTACATCACGTCGTCGGGCTTTCGCGTGCATCCCGTCGTTGCACTGATTCCGAATGGCCAGGAATTTCAGCCGGATCCGAGCGAGGTGGCGGAAGTCTTTGATGTTCCTCTTGGCTTTCTCATGTCGCCGGAAAACCATGCCATCAGCGCAAGACAGTGGCAGGGCGGCGAGCGCCGATACTATGTCATGCCCTACGGTCGACACTATATCTGGGGCGTCACCGCCGGAATCATCCGGCTCATGTATGAGAGGCTGTTTGACGAATGCTGAGGCTGGTCGTTGTCCAGGCGCTGCTCTTTCTTCTGCCGTTCGCCGTCTATGCGGGGTATCTGTATTTAACGAAGCGCGCCGATGTCGGCGATCCCGCGAGCTGGTCGGGCAAGACCAGTTGGCTGGTGATCGGCGGGTTGGCGCTCGCGATCATGGGACTGGTCGCGCTTTCGGTGTTCGATGGCGCCGCACCGGGCTCAACCTATGTTCCAGCGCACTATGAAGATGGTAAGATCGTTCCGGGACGCTTCGAATAGTCATTTGATTTGAAAGGGTTGAACGGTGCCAGAGGACGCGCGACTGAGCGATGCCGACTGGCTCCACGAGCCCGTTGTTCAGCGGATTTTCGCGATTTTGGATGGTGCCGCCGGCAGGACGCGCATCGTTGGTGGGGCTGTGCGCAACGCTGTCTTGGGGATGCCTGTCGCGGATCTCGACTTTGCGACATCGCTTGTGCCGGACGAGGTGATCGCACGCGTCCAGGATGCCGGGCTGAGGGCCGTTCCGACAGGGATCGAGCATGGCACGGTCACTGTCGTGATCGCGCATCGTGGATTCGAAGTCACGACGTTGCGCAAAGACGTCGAAACCGACGGGCGTCACGCCGTCGTCGCCTTCACCGACGATTGGGCGGCGGACGCCGCGCGGCGCGATTTCACCATGAACGCGCTTTATGCGGATGAAAACGGCGCGATTTTCGATTTGGTCGGCGGTCTGGACGACGCGCGGCGGGGGCGGGTCCGGTTCATCGGCGACCCGGTCAGCCGCATCCGCGAGGACTATTTGCGCATTCTCCGCTTCTTTCGCATGCACGCTTGGTATGGCCGTGGCGCAATCGAGCGCACCGATCTTGACGCTGTCACGGCGGAGAAGGCTGGTCTTGAACGTCTCTCGGCGGAGCGGGTCGGGCGCGAGTTCCTTCGGCTTTTGGCCGCGCCACAGCCGCTGACGGCTTTGACGGCAATGGCCGATGCTTCGATCCTTGCGGCAATCCTCGGTCAGCCGGGAGACCTGGGCGCGCTCAGCAGGCTGGTCGAGATCGAAGCGACGCAGGCGCTGAATGTCGACGCCGTCTTGCGTCTTGGTGTGCTGATCAAAGGTGCCGATCTGCGCGACCGCTTGCGTCTCTCGAATGCGGAGGCCAAGCGGATCGGGGGGCTATCGGATGCGCGGTTGCCGCGTGACGAACGGGATGCCCGTGCGCTGATCGTCGAAGCGCCCGAGTGCTACGCGGATCGACTCCTTGTCGCTTGGGCACATGCGGGACAAGCCGCTGATGATCCAAGGCTTTCTGATTTCTTGGCCCTTGCCAACACCTATAACCCGCCATCGTTTCCCGTCGGCGGTCGCGACGCTCTGATCGCCGGTGTCCCCGAAGGGCCGAAGACCGGCGCGGCGCTCGACGCGGCGCGCCGCGCATGGACGGACAGCGATTTTACCGCCGATCGGGAAACGCTGATCGGGGTCATGACCGATTGGATGAAGGCGGAGGCCACATGAGCGCGCCCTATCGCATGATCGCCTATCTGCTGTTCGCCTCCGGCGTTGTGCTGGCGCTCTTCGCGCTGGCCTTTCTCTTCAACGCCAATGTCGGCGCCGGGCTTGACGGTGGCACGCGCACGCTCGTCATTGGGATGCTGTTCGTCGTCGCGGGCTTCGATTTCGGTATCGGCTATGTGTTCTTGCGAAAGTCTAAGGCCAGCGGACCGTAGGCGGCATCGACGACAGGATCGAATCGACATTGCCGCCGGTTTTCAGGCCGAACAGTGTGCCGCGATCATAGATCAGGTTGAACTCGACATAGCGCCCGCGCCGGATGAGCTGTTCCTCGCGGTCGTCTTCGGTCCAGGCCGTGTTGAAGTTGCCTCGCACCAGACCCGGATAGATGCCTAGAAACGCGCTACCCACGGCTTGGGTAAAGGCGAAATCGGCGTCCCAGTCGCCGCTGTCCAAGCGATCGTAGAAGATGCCGCCAATGCCGCGCGGTTCGTCGCGGTGGGCGAGATGGAAGTAGCGGTCGCACCAGTCCTTGTACTCGGCATAGTCGCGCTCATGCTCTTCGCACGGCGCCCGCATGGCGGCGTGAAAGGCGATTGAGTCCGGATCGTCCTGGGTGCGCCGCCGATCCAGCACCGGGGTCAGGTCGGCGCCGCCGCCGAACCAGGTTTTCGTCGTCTCGACCATGCGAGTGTTCATGTGGACGGCCGGGACATTGGGATTCCAGGGATGGGCGATCAAGGAAATCCCCGACGCCCAGAAACGAGGATCGGTTTCAGCGCCGGGAATCGTCTTGGCGAACTCCGGCGCGAACGTGCCGTGGACAGTGGACACGTGTACACCGACTTTCTCAAAGACACGTCCATGCATCAGCGCCATGACACCGCCGCCGCCCGGATCGCCGGAATGGTCGGTGCGCGACCACGGCGTACGCACGAACCGACCGGGCTCGCGATCGGCATGCGGCCCGGTCAGATCGTCCTCGACGGTCTCGAACGCGGCGGTGATCTGGTCGCGTAGCGTCTCGAACCAGGCGCGTGCCGTATCCTTGCGGTCCGCCGTCGCTATCCCCATCATGATTTCTCCTTATCGAACAATCCTGTCTGGCGCATGGCTTCGGCCGTCACGATCGCCGCGCTGACCGCCACATTAAGCGAGCGCAGGCCCGCGCGCATCGGGATGACGACCCGCGCATCGGCGGCCTCGTGCATGCGCTCGGGAACGCCGGCGCTTTCGCGGCCGAACATGAGCAGGTCATCGGCGCGATAGTCAAAGGCATGGTGCGGTATATCGCCACGCGTCGTCATGAGCACCAGGCGATGGCCCGATTTGCGCCGCCAGTCCTCGAAGGCGCTGGTGGACTCGTGACGGTGGATGTCCACATGGTCCAGATAATCGAGCCCGGCGCGGCGAAACGCGCGATCGGAGGTGTTGAACCCCGCCGGCTCGATGATATCGACCGCCAGACCGAAACAGGCGGCCATGCGCAGGATCGTGCCGGTATTTTGGGGAATATCAGGCTGAAACAGGACGATTCGCACGGGATTTCCAAGACTTTCGATACCACTGTGGTTTCTTGACGCGGCAACACTGGACAACCGCTCGTGGAGGTGCAATGTCGATCTCAGCTCCGGCTTTAGCATCCGATCGGCGGGCTTGACAGTGCCTTGGACGTTAGGCACATCCTAGAAGTGTTCTAGCCTGCTGGCAGTCGGTAAGATTAGAGGGACGAAAAGCGTGAGCGCGACGGATTCCACTGCAGACGGAGCCGGCCAAGAGCCGACACGCCGCGACTTTCTTTATGTGACCACCGGGGCGGTCGCCGCGGTCGGTGTGGGCGCGGTGGCTTGGCCGCTGATTCATCAAATGAATCCGGACGCTTCAACCAAGGCCCTCGCGTCGGTCGAGGTCGATATCGGCGCCATCGAACCCGGCCAGTCGATCCGTGTGATGTGGCGCGGCAAGCCCGTCTTCATCCGCAATCGGACAGACGAGGAAGTGGAAGCCGCAAAGGCCGTTCCGCTCGATGATCTGCCCGACCCACAGACCGACGAAGAACGCGCCACGCCGGACAATGGGAACCTCTTGATCATGGTCGGCGTGTGCACGCATCTGGGCTGTATCCCGCTCGGCGAGGCAGGGGAATACAACGGCTGGTTCTGCCCGTGTCATGGTTCGCACTACGACACGTCGGGACGTATCCGCAAAGGTCCGGCACCGGCAAACCTCGAAATCCCCGAATACACCTTCCTGACCGATACAACGGTCCGCATCGGCTGATAACAAGGACGACCGATGAGCCCGATTCCGAGCGAAAAATACGTTCCGCAAAGCGCCTTCATGAAATGGATGGAAGCGCGCCTGCCGATCTGGGGTTTCCTCTATCCAACGGCAATCGCCTACCCAACCCCACGCAACCTCAACTATTTCTGGACGTTCGGCGGGATTTTGTCGTTCTGTCTCGTCGTTCAGATCATCACCGGCATCGTGCTGGCCATGCATTACACGGCCAATGTCGATATGGCGTTCAACAGCGTCGAGCACATCATGCGTAACGTCAATTACGGTTGGCTCATCCGCTATGTGCACTCCAACGGCGCGTCGATGTTCTTCTTGGCCGTCTACATCCACATGTTCAGGGGGCTCTACTACGGCTCCTATAAGGCGCCGCGCGAGGTGCTATGGATCCTGGGCGTCATCATCTTCTTGTTGATGATGGCCACGGCCTTCATGGGCTATGTGCTGCCGTGGGGGCAGATGTCGTTCTGGGGCGCCACGGTGATCATTAACCTCGTCGGCGCGCTGCCGCTCGTCGGCGACTGGATCACGACCTGGCTGCTCGGCGGCTTCGCGGTCGGCAATCCGACGCTCAACCGCTTCTTCTCGCTGCACTACTTGCTGCCGTTCATGATTGCCGGCGTGGTAATCTTGCATATCTGGGCGTTGCATGTTCCGGGTAACAACAATCCAACAGGCGTCTCGGTGAAGACCAAGCAGGATACGCTGCCGTTCCATCCCTACATCACGATGAAGGATGCCTTCGCGCTTGTCCTCTTCATGATCCTGTTCGCGGCGTTCGTGTTCTATGCGCCCAATATCCTCGGCCACACCGACAACTACATCAAAGCCAATCCGCTGGTGACGCCGGCGCATATCGTGCCGGAATGGTATCTGCTGCCGTTCTACGCGATCTTGCGCGCCGTTCCGTCGAAGCTTGGCGGGGTGCTCTTGATGTTCGGCTCGATCGGTGTCCTGTTCATCTTGCCATGGCTCGACACGTCCAAGGTGCGCTCCGGCGCCTACAGGCCGCTGTTCAAGCAGTTCTTCTGGATTTTCGTCGTCGTGTGCCTTGGTCTCGGCTATCTGGGCGCCCAGCCCGCCGAGGGAGGGTACGTGATCGCTGCACGGATCCTGACGACGATGTATTTCCTCTTCTTCCTCGCCGTTTTGCCGCTGCTCGGCTTGTTTGAAAAGACGAAACCCTTGCCGAACAGCATCACGGAATCGGTCCTTGGTAAGAATGGCGGCGGCGGCATGGCAGGTGCTGCCGCAAGCGGCGCCACTGCGGCGCCCGAAAGCAAGGCGTAAGGAGACTGCCGAACATGATAAAGACCTTACGTCTTCGTGCGCTCGCTACGGTACTCGGCGTTGCGCTTGGTCTTGGCGCAGTTGGCGTCGTGCACGCCGCCGGTGAGGCGGAACCGCCGATCGCCGTCGATTGGAGTTTCTCAGGACCGTTCGGACGCTTCGACCGGGCACAGTTGCAGCGCGGTTTCCAGGTCTACAAGGAATCCTGCGCCGCCTGTCACGGAATGGAACTGGTCGCGTTCCGCAATCTGGCCGATCCGGGCGGGCCAGGCTTCACCGAAGAGCAGGTCAAGGTGATTGCGGCCGACTACACCATCGAGGACGGACCGGACGATCTGGGTGATATGTTCGAACGGCCGGGCGAACCAAAGGACCGTTTCCCGTCGCCATTCCCGAACGAGAACGCGGCCGCGGCCGCCAATGGCGGCGCCGTGCCACCCGATTTCTCCGTGATCGCCAAGGCCCGCGCCGGTGGCACGGACTACATTTATTCGCTGATGGTCGGCTATGAAGACGAGCCGCCGGCCGGCGTCGATGTCGGGGACAAATACTATAATCACTACTTCCCCGGCCATGCGATCGCCATGGCGCCGCCGCTCTTCGATGAAGGCGTTGAATACACCGACGGGACGCCCATGACGGTCGACAACTACGCCAAGGACGTTTCGGCGTTCTTGATGTGGGCGGCTGAGCCGAAGATGGAAGAGCGCAAGCGTATCGGTTTCCAGGTGATCATCTATCTCATCCTGCTGTCCGCGCTGCTCTACTTCACGAAGCGCAAGATCTGGTCGGCGATCGACCATTGAGATAGCCTAGGTACGGCGATCTTTCGATGAGGGCCTCTGGAAGGGGCCCTTATCTGCGTTGGCAGCCATTACAGCGATATTTCGAGTGTTGAGGGAGAAAAGAGCATGACGCGAGCTGTTCTGGGCATCATTGGTGGGTCCGGGATCTACGACATGCCTGGCCTTCAAAACAAGGAATGGCGTGCGGTCGAGACCCCGTGGGGCGAGCCCTCCGACGAGTTGTGCTTTTGCGATTACGAAGGCTTGCCGATGGTCTTTCTGCCCCGTCATGGGCGGGGCCATCGGATCTCGCCGTCGGACATCAACTATCGCGCCAATATCGACGCGTTGAAACGGTCGGGTGTGACGGATGCGATTTCGCTGTCGGCCTGCGGCTCGTTTCGCGAGGAACTGGCGCCCGGCCATTTCGTCCTCATCGATCAGTTCATCGACCGGACCTTCGCGCGCGAGAAGAGCTTTTTCGGGGCCGGCTGTGTCGCCCATGTGTCCTGCGCCCATCCCATCAGCCCGGATCTTCAGGAGCGCTTGTTTCAGGCCGCGGTCGCCGAGTCGATCCCAGTCCACAAGGGCGGCACCTTCCTCATCATGGAAGGGCCGCAGTTTTCGACGCTTGCGGAGTCCAATCTTTATCGCGCCTGGGGCTGCGATGTGATCGGCATGACGAACATGCCGGAGGCCAAGCTCGCCCGAGAGGCGGAGATTTGTTACGCCTCCGTCGCAATGGTGACCGACTACGATTCCTGGCATCCCGACCACGGCGAGGTCGATGTTTCGTCGATCTTGAAAGTCTTGGAGGCGAACCGCGAGAACGCGCAGCGGCTTGTTGCTCGGCTTGCCGCCGATCTGCCGCGCGAGCATCAGCCGTGCTCCGGAGGGTCTGACAGGGCGCTCGACTTCGCGATCATGACGGCGCCGGAAGCGCGCGATCCGGACCTCCTGAAAAAGCTGGACGCGGTTGCCGGACGCGTGCTCAATCAGTAACGCTTTGAATTTCCTTTTGGGGGGGCGGAATGGATCTTCGCGGCGGCATGGATATAAAGAGCCATATTCGGACGATTCCCGACTATCCAAAGCCGGGCATCATGTTTCGCGACATCACGACGCTGTTTGCCGATCCGGCGGCGCTCCGGGCGTCCATCGATGAGATGATCTGGCCGTTCTTGAAGACACCGATCGATTTCGTCGCCGGCATCGAGGCGCGGGGCTTTATCCTCGGCGGCGCGGTTGCGCACGAGCTTGGCCTTGGATTCATCCCCATCCGCAAGAAAGGCAAATTGCCGGCCAAGACGATCGGTCAGGAGTATTCGCTCGAATACGGTGTCGACATGATTGAGATTCATGCCGATGCCATTTCGAAGGGGAACCGTGTTCTGCTGGTCGACGATCTGATCGCCACTGGCGGAACGGCGCTGGCGGCCGCCGAGCTTATTCATCGCTCAGGCGGCGATGTGGTCGCGGCGACGTTCGTCATCGATCTGCCAGACCTTGGTGGCGTGGCGCGGCTCAACGAGAAGGGCATCGACGTCCACACGCTGGTGGACTTTGAGGGAGACTAAGCGGGCCTACGCACCCTGGTCCACGCTGTCGGTGACGAAGACTGCGCTGGTGAATTCCAGCACGCGCTCGCCGTGCTGGTTGTCCACCCAGTTGTCGGATTTCAGTAAGCGGTGCCCCGGACGCTCTGCCATGGCGCGGCGTTCCGTGACCTGCGAATAGAAGCGCAACTGGTCGTCGACATAGACGGGCTTCAACCATTTGAGATCGCGGATGCCGGGCGAGATGCCGGCATTGCCGCCGTTTTCGGGAAAGGCTTGCTGCGCCCAAAGCACATGATAGCGCATCCAGAGCGCCGCCGTGTGCCAGCCCGATGCGCATAGCGCGCCGAAGGGCGTCTCTGCCGCGGCCGCGTCGTCGATGTGGAACGGTTGCGGATCGTAGGCGGTGGCGAAGGCCAGGATTTCGTCGCGCGTGACGGTGTGGCAGCCAAGCTCGACCGCATCGCCTGAAAGCCAGTTCGAGCCAGTCATTCGCTTGCCTCGCGGCGGGCGAAAATGTGGGTGGCTTCCATAGTCATCGCGACCGCGCCGGTCTGGGTCTTCACGTCGTAACGCAAGACGCAAAGGCCGGTGTCCGGCCGGCTCTTCGACGGTCGCGCGGACACGCAGGTACGCTCGATCGATAGGCGGTCGCCGGGGCGCACCGGTTGGCGCCAGCGTACTTCCTTTATGCCGGGCGAGCCTAACGAATGTGTGTTCAGGAGAAATCCGTCGCAGATCATGCGCATGGTCATCGCGCAGGTGTGCCAGCCCGAAGCCGCGAGACCGCCGAGGAGAGAGTTTTTCGCCGCGTCGTCGTCCAGATGGATTGGCTGCGGGTCAAACTGTGCGGCGAAGGTGACAATTTCGTCTTCCGTGACCGCGTAGTCGCCGAATGCGGCGACCGCGCCGACGGCGAAGTCCTCGAAGGCCAGTTTGCCATCGTCAGCCATGGCGCTCACACATTGAACTTGAAGAGCATCACGTCGCCGTCGACGACCACATAGTCCTTGCCCTCGTCACGGGCGCGGCCGGCGTCGCGGGCGCCGGTCTCGCCGTTGTGGGCGACGTAGTCGTCATAGGCGATCGTCTGGGCGCGGATGAAGCCGCGCTCGAAGTCGGTATGGATCACGCCGGCGGCTTTCGGCGCCTTGGTGCCGACGGGCACGGTCCAGGCGCGCGCCTCTTTCGGTCCGACGGTGAAAAAGGTGATGAGATTCAACAGACGGTAGCCGGCGTCGATCAGCCGGTTGAGGCCCGGTTCGGCCAGACCGAGGGTCTCCAGATATTCGGCACGCTCCGCGTCGTCGAGCGTCGCCAGTTCCGCCTCGATCTTGGCGGAGATGACGACCATTTCTGCGCCTTCGGCCTTGGCTCTCTCCGCGACCGCCTCGGACAGCGCATTGCCGGAGGCCGCATCGTCCTCGCCGACATTGCAGACGTAAAGCACCGGCTTGGCGGTCAAGAGGTTCAGCGCCTTGAATGCCTTCTCCTCCTCGGACGACCGCTCGACGAGGCGCGCCGGCTTGCCCTCGCGCAGGAACACAAGCGCCCGCTCAACTAGGCCGAGGGTCTCCTTCGCCTCCTTGTCGCCACCGCGGATTTTCTTTTCCAAGGCGCCGACCCGCTTTTCCAGGCTCTCAAGGTCGGCCAGCATCAGCTCCGTCTCTACGGTCTCCGCATCGGCCAGCGGATCGACAGCGCCGGCGACATGGGTCACGTCGCCGTCCTCGAAGCATCTGAGCACATAGGCAATCGCGTCCACTTCGCGGATGTGGGCGAGGAACTTGTTGCCCAAGCCCTCGCCGGACGACGCGCCGGCAACCAGGCCGGCGATGTCGACAAAGGTGAGGCGGGTGGGGATCACCTTGGCGGACTTGCCGATCTCCGCCAGCCGATCCAGGCGCTGATCGGGGACCGCCACGTCGCCGACATTCGGCTCGATCGTGCAGAACGGAAAATTGGCAGCCTGGGCGGCCGCCGTCTGCGTCAGCGCGTTGAAGAGCGTCGACTTGCCGACATTCGGCAGGCCGACAATGCCGCACTTAAACCCCATTCTCGGCCCCTTCGGCGTTCGGTTTCACCTTCGGCTCCAAGGCCAGGTGCACCCGGTTCATATATTGCGAATCGCCATCGATAAGCGCCGCCGCCTGATCCGCCAGCGCCGCCAGCATCGGCCCCAGCCAGTCGGCATCGGCCTTGGCGAAATCCGACAGCACGTGGCGCTTCACCCGGTTCTTGTCGCCGGGATGCCCGATGCCGATGCGGGCACGGCGAAAGTCCGGGCCGAGATGGGCAATCAGCGAGCGGATGCCGTTATGACCGGCCGCACCCCCGCCCTTTTTCATGCGGAACTTGCCGGCGGGAAGGTCCAGTTCGTCGTAAAACACCACCACGTCGGCGGGCGAGAGCCGGTAAAACCGCATTGCTTCGCCGGCCGCGCGGCCGGATTCGTTCATGAACGTGGTGGGCTGGAGCGCCAGTGCCTTTTCGTCATCCAGCCGGCCCTCGCGCAGTTCGCCCTGAAAGCGTTTGCGCGCGGGACCGAAGCCATGCCGGTCGGCGATCGCCTGAACGGCCATCGCGCCGACATTGTGGCGATGTCCGGCATAGCGCGCCCCCGGATTGCCGAGGCCGACCAATAAGAGCATGACGGGGTCCCTTGGCGGGAGACGGAAAGATTACTCTTCCGGCGCCTCTTCCGCCTCGCCTTCGGCTTCGCCCTCGGCGGCTTCCTCGCCGTCCTCCAGCTCCTCGCCTTCGCCTTCTTCGTCCTCCTCGTCTTCCGACTTGAGGCCGGCGGGCAGGGCGATGGTGGCGATGGTGAAGTCGCGGTCGGAGATGGTCGGCTCAACGCCTTCCGGCAGCGAGACCGCCGAAATGTGGATCGAGTCGCCGAGTTCCAGACCGGTGAGGTCGGCCTCGATATAGTCGGGGATCGACTCGGCCGGGCAGACGACCTCGACCGTGTAGCGCACGACGTTCAGCACACCGCCCTGTTTGATACCCGGACAGTCTTCCTCGTTGAGGAACTGCACCGGCACCTCGACGGTGACGACGGCGCCCTTGGCCAGACGCAGGAAGTCGACATGGATCGGGAAGTCCTTGACCTTGTCGAGGTCGATGGCCTTGGGGATGACCCGGGTCGTGTTGCCGTCCACGTCGATCTCATAGACCGTGGAGAGAAACTGGCCGGACTGGTAAAGCTTCGAGATGACCCGCCGCTCCAGGGTGACCATTTCCGGGGGTTTCTTGTCGCCATAGACGACGGCGGGCACAAGCCCCTCGCGGCGGGCTTGACGGGCGGCCCCCTTGCCGGCCCGGGCGCGCGCCGACGCGACCAAAATCTGCGTCTCGCTCATTGGTGTCTCCTGAATGAAAATGCGGCCCCCATGATGGGAAACGTGCCGCCCTCCGCCGCGCCTCCAAGGGTGTCTGCGACGAACTGGCGGGCGGTATAGCGGAGGCGGGGAGCGTTGGCAATGGGGGAGGGGGCGTGGCCGATGTGTGCTGCTGGAGCTAATTGTCCGGTGGCTGTTGCAGCCCTCATGCAAGCCCCTTTGACGCACGCCAGCTAGTCCAATCGACTTCTTCCGAGTCTTCTACTCTGATCTCGTCCAGGTCGCAGTTCTGTGGGAAAACAACAAGATTGAAACTTTTATGACGTGCGTTGGGAACTTTCATCGCTTCGAACCCAAGAAAACCGACGGCCTCGCCAATTTCTTGAGTCTTGTCATACAGGATCTCTGGATAACGGTTTCTTTCTACTCCAAGCCTTTGCAACAGTGACATATCAGACAGATCGAGAGTGCGCTCAAAGCGTGCGTGCAATCGATGGACTACTGAGACTAGCCTACTGGGAAAGATTGAGTTCTGCCTGCTGATGTGAAAATTGATCTCGGAAAGTGCGCCGTCTTTTTCCAGAGAGCAGTAAAGAAGCTCGGTCTCGCGCAGGTTCCAACGCCCTGCGCCTTTTGATCCGTCCAATACAGATCGAGTCCCATGCACCACGCGCCAGAGTTTGCCGTCAAACGGGGATTCAGGAAGTGTATTCAGCGCGTCGAGCAACTCGATATTGTGGCTCGGCCGCCGGGCTGCCATCTACAGATAAACTCCGCTTTCGAGTCGGTCGATGACCTCCAGTACTTCCGCAGTGCGATTCTCGTTGATGAGGTCGTAGGGCTTCTCTCCATTGAGTTGTGGATGACTTGTCTGTAGCCAAAGGCGTGCTTCATCCGGTTCATAGAAGTCCGAAAGGCGCTCGGCTACCCAACGAAGCTCTGCAATGACTTGCTGCTTCTCAATGGTTGGCGAACCTTGGCCCTTGCTCCAGCGATGGACAGTTGGGGGAGAAACGCCAACGATATTTGCTAGGTCGATATTCTTAAGGCCACCAAGCTGACGCAATTCGCCGACCATGCGGGATACAGCGGTAGATCTTTGAGTGGCCGAATTCACGGGTTTTTCCTGTTGATTGGGTTCGATTGTGTAATAGAAGAGGGTAGCTTTGCCTCTGGCGCAAACGGGATTTGGCCTATCCGTTTGGAAGTCTGTTCAAGGGCAGTTTTCATTCTTGTGAGCCTAATCGTTGCTTTTTCAGCTTTCTTGAGAAACTCATCAGGGGCCTTTTTGAGCCGAGCAGAGCGTTCCGCCTTGATGCGGATGGCTTCAAGGCAGTTGTCGAGATAGTAATCTGGTCGACCCGCTTCAGGAACTTGTCCGAGGTTCGCAAGCGTCTTTTGCTGCTCACGTAGGTGATGGGCTTCAGGTTCGCGAAGCATGGCATCAATGTTGCGACAGCAAGCTGTGTCACGACATCCGTAGATGGTGCGGGCGGTCGGGGAAGCATCAAAGAGCGCTTTCATTTCCTTTACGGTGATACGACGATCCAAACCAGCAACAAACACGGCACGGTCGTTTCCGCCTCCACCACTACCGCGCGGCTTCAACCATCCACTAAGTTGGTTTCCATCTTTGCCTTTAAGTCCATTTGTGTGACCGCTTGTCACACCAAATGAAGATAGAGCGAGGGCTGTCAGACCGCCCAATCGATCCATAATGATTGGAACGCCCAGTTCGTGGAAATGAAGAACGGCCCGAGCCATTTTGTCCACACCAGCACCCGTGGCATCCGCACCGAAGCCAGATACCCGCAACCACAACGCCGAGATCGGTAGCCCCTGCAGCCGGACAACAAGGTGTTTGACCAACTCGACATCCTTGATCTGAGCATTGTCCAGAACCAGAGAATAATTGATCCCAATATGTTCACCTCCTTCGCGGTCTAGCGCGTATCGCAAAGCTTCACAGCTTTGAACGTCCACATCGAGCCAGAACAGCTGATCACCGCTAAGATAATGTGAGGGACTTAGGATTGTATGGAACCCTTTCGAAATTGCGAAACGAGCGATTGGTTCAATAACACTGCGGTTTGTAGCAGCCTTGAAGTCATCACGCTCTAAGGGGCTATCCTTGCGGGCCCAGGGCGCATTGGAGACGGTGCCTTCGAACCGCCCTGGGACACTCTGCTCCGCAACGTTCGTATCGAGGATAAGCTGACGCCCTTCTGATCGGAGATCTTGGATGAGGTCGCCTTTGGCCTCCACATAGCAAGCGTCGAAAATCAAGCCCAGCTGAGTGATCCGATTCTCGGCACGCATTCTGTCAGCCAGCACGTGCTCTCTGAAGCCGATCCTGAGATAGTGTGCGATTTGCCGTGGACGGCGGTGGAGATGGACGATGTTGGACATGGCAATACCTTACCACCGTACATACAGAAAAATTTCATATATTTCTAGTCTTGAAATTTTTTTGCAATTCCATCTTTCGAGTCGATCACTTTGGGTTTGCTTTATCGACTCGAACGAAAGGGCAAACGCCAAGCCCCCATCAGGCTGTCGCCAACACCATCTTACACTTTATCGAATGCCGTAGTCTGAGAAAATTTTAGACTTTTCAATGGGTTAAATGTGATGAGGGTCGGATTCCTTCGCGAGTCGTAAGGAGCAAGGACCGCCGGCATGAACGCGCCTTGAGGCCCGCCGGCCGCTCAGTGAAATAGGCTTGAGACGGATTCTTCGCTGGCCGTGCGGCCGATGGCTTCGCCGATCAGCGGCGCGATCGTCATGACGCGGATGTTTTCCGCCACGCGGACGGCTTCCGTCGCCTGGATGGAATCGGTGATCACCAGTTCCTTCAGCATGGACGCCGACACCCGCGCCACCGCGCCGCCCGACAACACGCCGTGGGTGATATAGGCCGCCACGGAAACCGCTCCGGACTCCAGCAGCGCCTCGCCGGCATTGCACAGCGTGCCGCCGGAATCGACGATGTCGTCGACCAGGATGCAGTCGCGGCCGGACACGTCGCCGATGATGTTCATGACTTCCGATTCGCCCGGCCGTTCGCGGCGCTTGTCGACGATGGCGAGCGGCGCACCGATCCGTTTGGCGAGCGCCCGCGCCCGCACCACGCCGCCGACATCGGGCGACACCACCATGACGTTGGACGTGTCGTAGCGTTCCTTGATGTCGCGGGTCATGACCGGGGCGGCGAAGAGATTGTCCGTCGGGATATCGAAAAAGCCCTGGATCTGGCCCGCATGGAGGTCGGCGGTCAGCACCCGGTCGGCGCCGGCATTGGTGATCAAATTGGCGACCAGCTTGGCCGAAATCGGCGTGCGGCCGGAGGTGCGTCTGTCCTGGCGGGCATAGCCGAAATAGGGAATGACCGCCGTTACCCGCTTGGCCGAGGACCGCCTGAGCGCGTCGATGATGATGAGGAGTTCCATCAGATTGTCGTTGGCCGGGAACGACGTCGACTGGATGACGAAGACATCCTCGCCACGGACGTTTTCCTGAATCTCGACAAACACTTCCATGTCGGCGAAGCGCCGAACGCTGCATTGGGTGATCGGCAGGTTGAGATAGGCGGCAATCGCATCGGCCAGCGGCCGGTTGGAGTTTCCCGAAACGAGTTTCATGGGAGAGGCTCGCCCTGATCGATGCGTGTTTTTGACCGTTTGAACGGATTGAGCGTTGTCTAACAATGGCGGCGCGATGTGTAAACGCGGCAGGAGTTGCAAGCGCGCATCACTTCACAGGATTCGGTTGAACGAGGGTGGCGATGCCGTTGGCGGCGGAGGTCGCCGCCGACTGCGCCGAACCGCCCCACTGTGTCTGCAGGCTGCCGGACGGGATGGCATTGACCTGCCGGACGGAGCCGATGGCGCCGGCCTTGTCGGACACGGTCCAGATGATCGCCACGGCCTGGCGGCCCTTTTCCGGCGGGGTGATGCTGACATCGGCGGCAAGCCGGTAGCGGGCCTTCTCGGGATCAGGCACCAGGTCGATACCATAAGGCGCAAGTGCTTGGTCGACGGCATTGGACAATGACTTTGAGCCGTCGCCCGGTGCGCCGTCGATGCCGGTGAGCGCGATGGTGATCGGTTGGCGCAGCGTCGTGGATGCCTCAGTGGCTGCGGTGATGGCCGCCGGCGGGCGCGGGCGTGCCAAAAGGGCGAGGGCCGGGTTCTGTCCGCTCAACGCGGCGCCGTTCGTGGTGTTCGGCCGCGCGGTCGGTTCCGGCGGTGTTTCAGACGGGGTCTCCGACACGGCTTCCGGCGTGCCTGGCGGACGTGCCGACGGTCCGTCGTTCCCGTACCAGGTCTTCAGGTCGGCAACGACCCGTTCGGCGATCGCCTCGACGACCGTGTTGTCGACCGCTTTCCAGGGATCGCCGGGACTGGTCTTAGCCGTGAAGACGCCGGTGAGCCGATGTTGGCGGTCGCCGTCATTGTCGAGAATGTCGAAGACATAGGCGATATCTGTGCCGTCGGTCTCAGACGCTGCCGACATGTAACCGGCCAGCTCATAATTGGTGTCCGCCCGACCGCCGACGACGACCGGCAAGCCTTCCGCCTCGGCCTTCGCGCCGATGACGGTCATCATCCGATTGCTGACGCCCTTGGGCGGTCCGATCAGCCGATTGACGCGCATCGATCCGTCTTGCGGCGTCAAAAGGTCGTCCATGTCGAAGCCAAGGCCGCAGCCCGCAATCAGCCCGCCCATGCCCAAAACGACGAGCAACCGCACCAAAAACGCGATCCGCATTGCCAACACCTGGCGCCCCCAAGCGCGTCATGTCGCGCGCTTATTCTTCGTCAAATCAGTCTAAACCGGTGCGCACCGGCAGGTCCAGCGACGAACGGGACAGGCTGACCGGGCCGCTCTCAGTAATTTCGTAGGTTTGACCCAAGGTCATCGCGGTGCGGGTCTCAGAATCCATGAGGATCATGTGCGGGAACAAAACCATGCCCGGCTCAATCACTGCGGGGTTGGCACGGTAGAACATGGGCGCATCCATCCAGCAGGGTGTGAAACGGCTGCCGAGACTGTAGCCGCAGGCGTTGAGGCGGTGCGGCGCCATGCCATGGGCATCGACGGCTGAGGCGTGTGCGTCGAAGACGTCGCCGAAGGTTTTGCCGGGCCGCATCGCGGCCTCGCAGGCCATGAGTGCTTCCTTGGCGGCGGCGTACATGGCCTCATGGCGCGGGGTCGCCGCGCCGGCGCAGACCGTGCGAAACATCGCAGCGTGATAGCGGCGATAGGCGCCGGCCCATTCGAGCGTGATTTGATCGGGGTCGGACAAGACCCGCCGGCCCGATTTGTAGCGGCACAAAAGCGCATCGTCGGCCGAGCCGACAATGAACTCGTTGCCCGCATAGTCGCCGCCGCCGCGAAAGACGGCGCCTTGAATGGCGGCTAAAACGTCGCCCTCGTTGGCGCCTGGATGGATTGCCTGAAGCCCGGCATCGTAAGCGTCGTCGGCCAACTCGGCGGCGCGGCGCACATAAGCCATTTCGGCCGGGCTCTTGATCGTGCGTAGGGTCGAGACGACGTCCGAAGCCTCGATGACTGTGGCGAAGCCCTCCAGCGCAGCATCGACTGCTCGGCCGTTGGCATGGGTCAGGCCCTGTGTTTCGGTTTCGATGCCCAGCCGCGCGCCGGAAAGGCCGAGATCGGCGATCAGGTCCTTAAGCTGATCGGCCGGCCGGGCGCCGCCCACGTCGGTCCAGATGCGGATGTCGTCGATATTGGATGTGTGTTGGGCTTGGCGCAGATCGGCCGACCGCGTCAAAAGCGCCATCCGGCCATCGGCCTTCATCACCAGACATTGGAAGAAGCAGAAGCCAAACGTGTCGTAGCCGGTGAGCCAATACATGCTCTCTTGGGCGAACATCAAAAGTCCGTCGAGTTCGCGAGCGGCCAGTGCGGCCTGAACCTTTTTGCGACGGTCAGCAAATTCCTGGGGTTCGAAATGAAGCGCCATAGCGTTTATCCATCCATATTCGAGAGCGCAATCGCCGAGATTTGACGGCCATAGTCCGGTTCGTTTCGGTGAGTCTTGCGGCGATAGCTGAAGAAGCGGTCTTCGTCGGCATAGGTGCAATCGTCTGTGGCGGCGACGGTGTGCAAGCCGAGGGCTCCCAGTCGGTCGACGGCGAAACCGGGCAGATCAAAATAGGCGTGTCCCGGTCGCTCGGCAGCTTTGAAGAACCGGGCGTTTTCGGGCGCTGCATCCATGAAGGCGGCTGCAAAGTCGGGGCCGATCTCATAATTGGCGGACGAGATGCACGGCCCGACGACGGCCCGAATGACCGACCGATGCGCGCCCAGGCGCTCCATCGCAGCGACGGTCGCTTCGGCGACACCGGCCAGAGCGCCTCGCCAGCCGGCATGGGCGCAACCGACCACGCGTGCCTGCGGTTCGGCGAAAAGGATTGGGGCGCAATCGGCCGCTAGCGCGCCGATCGCCAACTCGGGGACGTTCGTCACCATGCCGTCCGCTTGTGGCGGCGTGCCGCTGAACGGCTCGGTGAGGATCACGACCTCGGGGCTGTGGACTTGATAGACCGTGCATAAATTCGGCGCCTCAACACCAAGAGCTGTCGCCACCCGCGCCCGATTTTCGAGAACCTTCTCTCGTTCGTCGCCGGAGCCGAGACCGCAATTGAGCGCGGCGTAGACACCCTCCGAGACGCCGCCCTTGCGGGTAAAGAAGCCGTGCGCGATGCCATCAAGAGAGAGTGCTGGATGGCGGATGGACTCTGCAGTCATCAGGTTTCCTAAGCGGCAAAACCGGCTGGCACCGGTGCTCCCTTATGCGTGATCGCCAGCACCTTGAACAGGGCACCCATGGCATCCGGATCGCTCAGACGATGGACGGCAGCGTCGATCTCAGTCCGCCCTGCGGTCTCCGCCAAGATAGCAGCGCGTTCGTGCAGGCCGAGCGCCGTCAGAAAAGCGCCTTGCTCCACTGGGCCGTGCACATTTGCGCCGGCCGCTTGCGCCGCCTTTGCGACAGCCTCGAAATCGATATGTGCGGTCAAGTCGGTCTCGCCGGGCGCTGCAAGAGGATCGGCAAAGGCATGGCTCTTGACCGCTTGCAGCGTCTCCCCGAGGGCGGAATGAGTGTGACCGTAGTCGATCAAGAGCGCCGCACCGCCATGATCTGCAATATGCGTGGCGATTGATGTCACCGCCTGCTCGACGGCCGGCGATATCTCGCAGATCGCTCCGTCCTTTGCATGAGCGAATGCCGGGGGGATGAGTTGTGGATCGACCGGTAAGGGCGAGGGCGCAAAGGCGAGCCTCTCAGCATCGATCGCCACCACGATCTCGTGCCACCCGTCCGCTTTTCGGACGAACTGGCGGATCGGCAGTGCATCCAGGAATTCGTTGGCGATGATGAGGGCTGGTCCGTCAGGCAGATGGTCGATCGTCGGGTGCCAGGCAATGGAGCAATCGAAGTCCGAAAGCCGCTTGGACTGGTCGTCGATGAGCGTTCGGTTCGTCTCGACCAGATGGACCGAGAGGCTTTTTGTCGCCTCCGGTAGCAAGCGAGTCGTGCGCAACACGTCCGCCATCAACGTGCCGCGACCGGGCCCGCATTCGACAAGCGTTAGCGGCTTTGGCGCGATGGCCCGCCGCCAGATGTCGAGAGCCCAGGCCCCGATCAATTCTCCGAACATCTGGCTGATCTCCGGCGCCGTGATGAAATCGCCGTTGGCACCGATGGCAGATTTGCGGCGATAGTAGCCATGTTCGGGATGACCGAGGGCGAGCGTCATGTACTCGGCGACCGACAGCGGTCCGGTCTCGCGGATCCGTTGGCGAATGAGATTGCTGAGCGGTGTGTCGCTCACCGCCGCCACGCCCAGAACGCCAGCGCACCGCCAATCGCAAGCATTGGTAGGGAAAGAACCATGCCCATGGTCAGGCCGCCTGGCAGAAATCCGATATGAGCATCCGGTTCGCGGACGAATTCGACGAGGAAACGGAAGAAACCGTAGCCTGCGACGAACACGCCGGTCACGACACCGGGCTTGCGTAAGGCGCCGTAGCGATGGGTCAAAACGCGCAGAATGATGAAGAGCGCGGCACCTTCCAGGGCCGCTTCGTAGAGCTGGCTTGGATGGCGCGCCAACGGCCCCGCACCCGGGAAGACGACGGCCCAGGGCACATCGGTCACCCGGCCCCACAATTCGGCATTCACGAAATTGGCGATCCGGCCGAAGAACAAACCGAAGGTCACCGAAGCCGTGACGATGTCGGCGAGCGACAAGGGTGGAATACCGTTTCGTTTGGCAAACCAGATGATGGCGACCAGCACGCCCAGAAGGCCGCCATGAAACGCCATGCCGCCTTCCCAGACCCGGATGATCTCGGCCGGATGGCTCAGATAGTGCCCCGGATTGTAGAAGAGCACGTAGCCGAGGCGACCGCCCAGGATGACCCCGAACGTCAGCCAAAGGACGAAATCGTCGAGCTGGGCGCGGCTGACCGGCGAAGGCCCGCCCCACAAGCCATCGTTGCGCGTCAGCCGAACGGCGTAGAACCAGCCGAGCAGGATGCCCGCGATATAGGCCAGCGCGTACCAGCGGATGACGATCGGACCGAACGAGACGGCGACCGGGTCGATCATCGGAAAGGGGATGGCTGCGACCATGAAGGCGTGCCCCGGAGTGATGCTGGCCCGGCCTAGCGCTCAAGCCCTTAAGGCGCAAGTCTCGTTTCCGTCGCTTGACTTGATCGCATTTGTCGCCGCTATCATATAAAGCAGTGTGTAAGCGTAGCGAATATCGAGGATGGGTATCGCGATGACCCAGACAACCGGCCGACTTTTCGATGAAATGGCGAAGGTAATGACCGATGCCGCTGGCGTGGCGCAGGGTGTGCGCCGCGAGGTCGAGACCGTCATGCGGTCGCAGGCCGAGCGCATGTTGCAAGACCTCGATGTCGTGAGCCGCGAGGAGTTCGAAGCGGTCAAGGCGATGGCGCAAAAGGCGCGGGCGGAAAACGAGGCGCTTAAGGCGCGTCTCGACGCCCTTGAAGCGGCCGAACCCAAAGCATCCTGACCCTGGCGTCGTCTCGCCGGACAATCCCCAAATTGGTGTTTCGTTCGCGGACAGTTGTTAACGGTTTCTTATGGTTTCAAACCCAACGGTAGTGGCAACGGAAGAATCGGCCACGATATAGTGATTTCGTCGGTGATTCGTGGAACGCGCACAGCGGTGACTGCACCGGCGCGGGGGAACGAATCGCAGAGTCGTCCCGGCCTTTCGGCGCGAAGCGCGGCAAGGTTGGCAGCGCAACAATCGTCGGGAATTCCCGGCGGCAATCGATTGTGATTGTAACGTTAGCCGAGGTCTGCCATGCACTCCGTATCCCTCGATGTTCAAAGCCGGATCACCAATCCGGTCGACGTGGTCGAGCACATTGCCGACTTGAATGAATGGGCGTTCGATCGCTCCGCGGACGACGAAATCTCCATCTCGGTTGCCGGATCCTGGGCCGACTATCACATATCCTTCACCTGGCGCGACGATCTGGAGGCGCTGCACCTGGCGTGCTCTTTCGATTTGAAGGTGCCGCCCCGGCGCCGTTCCGAGATCACGATGCTGTTGTCGCAAATCAATGAACAGCTCTGGCTCGGTCATTTCGATCTGTGGGCGCAAGAGGGCGTGGTGATGTATCGCCATGGTGTGCTCCTGTCGGGCGGCGGCGCGCTGAACGAAGAGCAGTGCGAAGGCCTTCTACGGGCCGCGACGGAGGCCTGCGAGCGCTATTTCCAGGCTTTCCAGTTCGTCGTCTGGGCCGGCAAGAGCGCCTCGGAAGCGCTGCAAACGGTGGTGTTTGAGACCGCCGGAACGGCCTGATTCAGCACGGATCGAACGACATGCTGCCGGATGGATCGGGACCGCTGCTCCTGGTCGGCGTCGGAAAGATGGGCGGTGCGATGCTTCAGGGCTGGCTTGCCGGCGGCCTCGATCCCGCACGCGTCATCGTTCTCGACCCCTCGCCACCGCCTGAGATGGCAAAGGTTCTGTCCGACGCCGGCGTTCGGCTCAATCCGGAGCCGGAAACGCATGTGGCGCCGCGCGCCATGGTGCTGGCGGTCAAGCCACAGATCATGGCGGCGGCCTTGGACGATATCGTTCCGCTCGCCGATGCGGCGACACTGGTCATTTCCATTGCTGCAGGTTGGACGCTTGGAAACTTTGAGGCGCGGTTCGGACCCGATCAGCCGATCGTGCGGGTGATGCCGAATACGCCGGCTGCGATCGGCCGGGGCATGTTGGTCGCCTGTCCAAATGATCGGGCATCGGACGCCGACCGAGCCCTTTGCGGATCTCTTCTTCAGGCAAGCGGGGCGGTTGCCTGGATTGAGGACGAGGCGCTGATGGACGCCGTCACGGCGGTGTCGGGCTCCGGTCCGGCTTATATCTTCTATCTCGCAGAATGCCTCGAAAAGGCGGCCGTTGCCGCCGGTCTACCAGCCGATCTTGCGGCGCAGTTGGCGCGCGTCACCGTGTCGGGCGCCGGTGAGCTACTCCATCAGTCGGACGACCCGGCCGCGCAGCTACGCAAAAACGTGACATCGCCGGGCGGCACCACCGCGGCGGCGCTCGACGTCCTGATGGCCGATGGCGGACTGGAACCGCTCTTGCGCGACGCCGTTCAGGCCGCGACACAGCGGTCGCGCGACCTGGCTGGCTGATCCTTTAGCCGGTCTCTTTCCAAACAGCACCCCGACACCTAGGTTAGGTTCTAACCTTGCAAGAAAGGGCCTTTGCCATGGCCGCACGGAAGTCGAAGACCAAAGCCATCGATCCTGTCGATGCTTTTATGTCACTCGTGGCGGAGCGCGGCTTCGATGCGGTGACGATCGCCGACATTGCCGAAGCTTGCGGCTTGTCCTTGTCGCAAATGCGGGCGCAATACGCTGATCCGTTCGCGCTGATTGCCGCCTTTTCGGAGCGCATCGATCAGGCCGTGCTGGAGTCCGTTCCCGCCGACTTGATGGAGGACGCACCACGCGAGCGCATTTTCGACGTCTTGATGATGCGGTTCGACGCGCTGGTTCCGCACAAGGCCGCACTGCGCGAAATCTACAAGGCCTGCCGCAACGATCCCGTGGCGCTTGCGGCGTGGAACCGCATCGCGGTCAGATCGCAATACTGGATGATGGTGGCGGCCGGCCTCGCACCAAAAGGGCCGGGCGGCATGATCGAGGCGCAGGGATTGGTCGTCGTTTTCGCAAGGGCTTTCCGGGTCTGGCTCAAGGACGATGACGCCGGCATGGCCCGCACCATGGCCGAACTCGACCGCCGGCTGCGGGAGGCGGAACGCATGCGGCGCAATCTCGATGGCTTGCAGAAAGGGGCGGGACGTCTGTTCGGTGCTCTCGCGGCCTTTGCCCGCCGCCGCGACCGGCGTCCCGATGACGGGTCCGATGCGCCGGCCGGCGACCCGGAAACGGCTTAAGGATCGGACGATGGCAACCGACACGATCACCATCGATGATTTCTTGAAGGTCGATATCCGGATCGGCACGGTGACGGCCGCCGAACCGTTCCCCGAGGCACGCAAACCGGCCTACAAGCTTTGGATCGATTTCGGGCCGGAGATCGGTGAAAAAAAGGCCTCGGCTCAGGTGACGGTGCATTATAAGCCGGAAGATCTTGTCGGGCGACAGGTGGCGGCTGTCGTCAACTTCCCGCCGCGCCAGGTCGGGCCGTTCATGTCCGAAGTCTTGACCTTGGGGTTCGCCGATGAAAACGGCGCCGTCGTTTTCATCAATGCCGATCAGCCGGTACCGAACGGTAGCCGACTGCACTGATCCCTAGACTGGGATACGCACCGTCGCGCACAACCCGCCGTAGCGGCTTTCCGACAGGCTGATATCGCCGCCATGGCCACGGGCAATGTCGCGGGCAATCGCTAATCCCAATCCAGTCCCGCCGATATCTTGGTTACGGGCGTCGTCGAGGCGGAAGAACGGCCGGAACACGTTTTCCCGGTCCTCTGGCGCAATGCCAGGCCCATCATCCTCGACCTTGATTTTCAGATAGCGCTCGCCGCGACGGGCCTTGATCGCCACCGTTTGCCCATGGCGATGGGCGTTGTGGATGAGATTGGCGAGACACCGCTTGAAGGCGTTGGGCTTGATCTCGACCACGGGATCGCCTTCGAAACCGAGTGTTGAGACGTGGCCTGAGCGTGACAGGTCGTTTTGAAGCGTCTTCAAAATGTCGTGGGCATTACAAGGTGCAGCGGTTTCGCCGCCGTCGCCCTGAGCGAAGTCGAGATAGTCCTCAAGCATATGCTCCATCTCGGAGACATCGCCTTGGAGGTCCGTCGTGTCTTCTTTCTTGCTCAGAACCGCAAGCTGCAACCTGAACCGTGTCAGCACGGTTCTCAGATCATGGCTGACGCCCGCCAGCATCGCCGTGCGCTGTTCGATCTGCCGCTCGATCCGGCCGCGCATCTCGATGAAGGCACGGGCGGCGCGACGGACTTCACGGGCGCCGCGTGGGCGGAATCCGGGCGGCACTGGCTGACCCTTGCCGAAATTCTCCGCCGCATCGGCCAGGGTGAGGATTGGCCGGATCTGATTGCGTAGAAACAAGACCGCGACGACCAGCAAGACCAGCGATGTTCCGACCATCCAAACCAGGAAGATATGGGAGTTCGAGGCGTAGGTCTGACTGCGCCTGGCAAACACCCGGAACACGGCGTCGTCGAGTTTGATCCGGATTTCGACGATGTTGGACCGGCCGACGGTGTCGATCCAAAACGGCTTGCCGACGCGCTTGGTCAACTCTGTCGACAGACTGCGATCCAGAATCGAAAAGAACGGCTTCTGACCCGTCGACGGCAGCGGCTCGTTTGGAAGCACGGCCACATTGAGGCCAAGTTCTTGAAACGCGATACGACGCAGTTGTTCGTAGTTATCGTCGTGGGGATAGCTTTCGTAAAACGCGATGAGCGCTGCGATGTCCCGGGTTACGGCGGCCGACAGGCGCTGGGTTACCGTTTCCCAATGCCGCTCCATGAAGACGAAGGCCAGCACGGACTGCAGGAGCACCATCGGTGTCACGATGATCAGGATCGACCGGGCGTAAAGCCCTTTCGGCATCTGCGCGGCCAGCCATGAACTCGTCGATTTGACGATCCGCAGCGGCCAGCCAAGCAAAGACGGCGATGCCGGTGCCTCAACGGCAGAAGGGGCTTCGTTGTCGACGCTTACCATTCGTCCACCATTAACCGATAGCCGGCGCCGCGCACGGTTTGCAGATAGATCGGGTTGGCCGGGTCGCTCTCGATCTTACGGCGCAGGCGATTGATCTGGACATCGACGGCGCGCTCGCTGCCGGCGGACCCGTCTTCCACCAAGGCAAGGCGGGAGACGATTTCCCCGGGCTGTGTACAGAAGATGCGCAACAGTTCGCGTTCACGCTCGGTCAACCGGATCGATTCATCGTCGCGGACCAGTTCCCCGCGCTTGAGATGAAACACCGAGCGGCCGATTTTGACGGTTTCGATCATCGGCGGTGGCGGCACGGCTTGGGCGCGCTTCAAAATGCTATTGATGCGCAAGACAAGTTCGCGCGGGTCGAACGGTTTCGACAGATAGTCGTCGGCGCCGCTTTCCAGCCCGGCGATGCGATGCTCGGTTTCCGCCCGCGCGGTTAGCATGAGGATCGGGACCGGGTTCTTCGAGCGCAGGTCACGGGCGAGATCGACGCCGCTTTCGCCGGGCATCATCACATCGAGGACGATCAGATCGAACTCAAGGCCGCGCAGCTTTTCCCGCGCGCTTGCAGCGCTATCCGCCGTGGTGACGCGAAAGCCCTCCTCTTGCAGGAAAGTGCTCAGCAACGAGCGTATACGGCGGTCGTCGTCGACGACCAGGAGGTGAGGCGCTGCGTCGGCCGGTACACCATTCATTCCGGCGGCTCCGTTGTGGCGATCAGGGCCTCGACCTGGGGCCGGTCTTCCTCGTTGACAAGGTGCGCGAGAAAATCTCTGGCAGCAGCGCGCCCCTCTGGCGAAAGCCGGTCAAGCGCCGCCTTGATCCGCTGCTGCTGAGGATCGGCGAGGGTTCGCGCCAGTTCGGCGCCCTGCGGCGTGGTGTAGAGACGGCGCTCGCGCCGGTCGGCTTGGCCCTCGCGCTGCTCGACATAGCCGCGATCGATAAGCTGGCGGAGCACCCGGCCCAGGCTCTGTTTCGTGATGCGCAAGATGTCGAGCAGATCGGCAACCCGCATCCCCGGATTGCGGTAGACAAAGTGAATGACACGATGGTGCGCACGGCCGAACCCGTCCTTGCGCAAAAGCTCGTCGGGATCGCCCGTGAAATCACGGTAGGCGAAGAACAAAAGCTCAATCAGTGCCATAACCTTGTCGCCATCCGGCGACAAGCTGCCGTCCTTGTCGGACTCGGTCGCTTGGGTCGAAGGGTCGCGGAAAATTACGTCAGTCATATTGACATATTTCGTGTCGATTGTTACGCCATGGGTCCGGATCGCGTATGCCTTGACCCTCTTCGCGCGTTGCGATCCGAGGAAGCAAAAAGCCAACCGCGCCCATCATTACTCGCGCGGGAGAATAGCGTCAGGCGGCTTTCGACGCAAAAACAAGTGTGCGGCGGCAATATGACGTCGACACGGGAGAACGCCCAATGTCTGTCCTGCCCTTCGATCAACGCGACGGAATGATCTGGTTCGACGGCGCTTTGACGCCGTGGGCGGATGCGCAAATGCATGTGCTCAGCCACGGCCTCCACTATGCGAGCTGCGTGTTCGAAGGCGAGCGGGCCTATGGCGGCGAGATCTTCAAGCTGACCGAGCACACGGAACGCCTGCACGAGTCGGCGAAGCTTCTCGATTTCGAAATCCCGTGGTCGGTCGAGGAGATCGACGACGCGTGCCGCGATCTTCTGAAGGTCCAGGGCTTCAGCGACGCCTATGTCCGTCCGGTCGCCTGGCGCGGCAGCGAGATGATGGGCGTTTCGGCGCAGCACAACAAGATCCATTTGGCGATCGCGATTTGGGAATGGCCGTCCTACTTCAAGCCGGAGGAACGGCTAAAGGGCATTCGGCTCGATATGGCCGAGTACCGCCGACCCGATCCGCAGACGGCGCCATCGAAGTCGAAGGCGGCGGGGCTCTACATGATCTGCACGCTGTCCAAGCACCGGGCCGAGCGGCGCGGCTATGCCGATGCCATGATGCTCGACTGGCGCGGGCATGTTGCCGAAGCCACCGGAGCCAATGTCTTCTTCGTCAAGGATGGCGACCTACACACGCCTACGCCAGACTGCTTCCTCGACGGCATCACCCGGCAGACGGTGATCGGTCTTGCGAAGGAGCGCCAGATCAAGGTTGTCGAGCGCACGATCATGCCGGACGAGTTGGCCGGCTTCGAGCAGTGCTTCCTGACCGGCACGGCGGCCGAAGTGACGCCCGTGTCGGAGATCGGCCCCTACAGCTTCGTCCCCGGCGACATCACGAAAGCCTTGATGGAAGACTACACCAAGGCCGTTTACGCCCATACCGGTTCAGCGGCCGCGGCCGAATAGCCGTGATCGACCGCGCTTCGTTGCTTTCCCGCTTCCGCGCGATGGCGGCGGCGGGCGAACCGATTGTCGGCGGCGGTGCCGGAACGGGCCTGTCGGCGAAATGCGAAGAAGCCGGCGGTATCGACCTCATCGTCATCTATAATTCCGGCCGCTATCGCATGGCCGGGCGCGGCTCCTTGGCGGGGCTGATGCCCTATGGCGACGCCAACGCAATCGTCATGGAGATGGCCGCGGAAGTGTTGCCAGTCGTCACGTCGACGCCGGTTCTGGCCGGGGTGTGCGCCACCGACCCGTTCCGTCTCATGGACCGGTTCCTTGATGAGGTGAAGGCGGCGGGCTTTGCCGGCGTCCAGAACTTTCCCACCGTCGGGCTGATTGACGGCACGTTTCGCGCCAATCTCGAAGAAACCGGCATGTCCTATTCCAAGGAAGTCGACATGATCGCGCTGGCGCGGGACAGGGACCTGCTGACGACGCCCTATGTCTTTTCAGCCGAGGACGCAGCGGCGATGGCCAAGGCTGGCGCCGACATCATCGTGTGTCACTTGGGTCTGACGACCGGCGGGACGATCGGCGCACAAACCGCTTTGAAACTCGAAGATTGCCCGACGCTGGTCGACGAATGGGCTGGGGCCGCGCTTGCGGCCAATCCGGATGTCTTGATCCTCGCCCATGGCGGCCCAGTGGCCGAGCCGGACGACGCCGCATTCGTCCTTAAGAATACGAAGACCTGCCACGGGTTCTATGGCGCATCCTCGATGGAGCGCCTGCCGACGGAAGTCGCGATGACGGAGCAGACTCGCGCGTTCAAGCGAATCGGACGATAGGTCAGGTCACGCTGAACCCGTGTGCGAACGGGTCGCGATCGTCGATGAAGATGGTGTTCAAGCCCGTTACCCGCGCCCAGCCGCCAATCGATGGGATGATCGCCGGCGTGTCGTCGACCGTCGTCTCGGATTCCACGCGGCCATGGAACAGCGAGCCGATGATACTCTCGTGGACGAACTCATCGCCCGGCTTTAGCCGGCCCTTTGCCGCCCATTGCGCCATGCGGGCCGATGTTCCGGTGCCGCAGGGAGAGCGGTCGATGGCCTTGTCGCCATAAAAGACGGCGTTGCGGGCGTGGGCTTTCGGGTCTTTTGGCGCACCGGTCCAAAGAACATGGCTTAGCCCACGAATATCGGGCTTCTCCGGGTGGATAAAATCGTGCGCGTCATTCAGCGCGGCGCGTAGTTTCGGACTGAGCGCGACCAAATCGCCGGCGGAGAAGTCGGCCATATCGCGAAAGGTCTCTTGGGCGTCGACGATGGCGTAGAAGTTACCGCCATAGGCGACGTCGACGATCAACGGTCCGAGACCCTCAACCTCGAGCGTGATATCGGTCCGATAGAGGAAAGCCGGCACGTTGGTGAGACGCACTTCCTCGACGAACTGCCCCTCCTGCCGATACTCAGCGACAACAAGCCCCGCCGGCGTGTCGAGCCGAAGCGTTCCAGGCGTTTTCGGTGTGACCAGGCCATTCTCAATGACGGTCGTCACCGTGCCGATCGTGCCGTGGCCGCACATCGGCAGGCATCCCGATGTCTCGATGAACAGCACGCCGGTGTCGCAATCGTCTCGGGTTGGTGGGTAGAGGATCGAGCCCGACATGACATCGTGGCCGCGCGGCTCGAACATCAACCCGGTGCGGACCCAGTCGAACTCGGCGAGAAAATGCGCCCGGCGCTCCAGCATGGTTTCGCCGACAAGCGTTGGACCGCCGCCGGCTACCACGCGCACCGGGTTGCCGCAGGCATGGCCGTCGATGCAGAGGAAGATATGCCGGGCCATTAGAGCCTTCTGTGAACAGATTGAACCATTCTGCCGGAGCAGGTTTGGTTCAAGACCAAGGGCTTCGGCGACGGGCGTACCCGGTGGTACGGTCGAGCCGGAGACCGCCGGCATTGGGCCAAAGCGGCCCGGCCCTGTCGGGTTTCCGTCCGGCGGGCGCCCACTATGTCGAAGCGCTTGTCCGTAGCCCCGCTACGCACCGCGCGCTTCTCCTTCTGGATCGCCGCGCCGGACGAGAAACAGAATTGGCTCAACCTGTTCACAGAAGGCTCTAGCTAGCGGTCGGGGAGCGCCGGCCGATTGGCAAGGGCCTCGGCGATCAGCGCCTCGACCCGCGCCCGGTGGTCACCCGCGAGCGGCCGGCGCGGCGGGCGTACCCGGTCGTTCGAGCCGATCGCCATCGCCTCCACCAGTTTGATTTGCTGGACAAGATAGGTGCTGACGTCGAGATCGAGCAGCGGTCGGAACCAGCGATAGATCGCAAGCGCCTCGTCGTATCGCTTCTGCCGGATCAGATCGTAGATCGCGACCGTTTCCTCCGGAAAGGCGATGCCGACGCCCATCACCCAGCCGACCGCGCCTACCGTGAGCGCCTCAAAGGCGAGGTTATCGACGCCCGTAAAGACCGCGAACCGGTCGCCGAATGCGTTGATGATTTCAATCGTCCGGCGGATGTCGTCGGAGCTTTCCTTGATCGCCACGAAACGCGGATCGTCGGCCAGCTCCGCCATCATGTCGACCGTCACGTCGACGCGGTAAGCGACACGGTTGGAGTAGATCATGATCGGCAGGTCTGCGGCCTCGGCGACCGCCTTGAGCGTTGACACGGTCTCCCGATGGTCGGTGTGGTAGACCATGGACGGCACCACCATCAGACCGTCCGCGCCGGACTTGGCGCCCGCCTCCGCGATTTCGCACATCTCGCGCGTCGATGCCGCTGCGACAGTCAAAAGCGCCGGCTTGCCGGCCGCCGCCTCCCTGCAGAGCCGCAGTACTTCAAGCCGCTCGTCGAGCGTCAGCATCGGGCCTTCGCCAAGCGATCCGGCGGCGATCAGGCCGTGACAGCCGCCGGTCATCTGAAGGTCAAAGCAGCGCTTCATCTCCGCGTGGTCGAGGCCGCCGTCTTCCGTGAACTTGGTGGTGACTGCTGGAAAGATACCTGTCCACATGGCTCTGTCTTTTTCAATTGTCCTCGCGCATTGATCACGATCCAAGCGCGCGTTGCAACCGATTGCACCCGGCGCTTGCGTTTCGGACCGGAACCTTGATGATGCCGGAAAAGACAAGCGATGGGGAGGACGCCGCATCATGCCGCTTCAAGTCAGCGATGCTGCCAGCTATCCGCGCCTCGACCGGCGGTTGAGGCTTGGCTTTGTCGGCGGCGGACGGGGCGGCCTCGTCGGCGACTGGCACGCCACAGGCGCCCGCCTGTCCGATTGTTGGGAGATCGTGGCCGGTGCGCTGTCCTCCAACCCGGAAAACGCGGTCCAGTCCGGCCGCGATTGGCGCCTCGCCGAGGAGCGGATCTTCACCGATTACCGGGAGATGGCCGAAAAGGAAGCCGCGCGCGGCGACGGTATCGACGCCGTCGCCATCTGCACGCCGAACCACACCCACTACGATATCGCCTGCGCATTCATGGACGCCGGCATCGACATCATCTGCGACAAGCCGATCACGCTGACCTCGGAGGAGGCGCTGGACCTTGCTACCCGGCAGAGGGCAAGCGGCCTCGTCTTCGGCGTGACGCACCCTTATGTCTATCATCCGATGGTACGACAGGCGCGCGCCATGGTGCGGCGCGGCGATCTCGGACCCGTGCGGCAGGTTCAAGTGGAATACGCGCAGGACTGGCGCACCGGTCCGCCGGACCCGGCGTTCAAGGGCGCGGTGTGGCGGAGCGATCCGAAGAAGGTGGGCCGGGCGTCGACGGCCGGCGATATCGGCACCCATGCCTATCATCTCCTGCATTTCGTGACCGGACTTCCGGTCACCGAGCTGCGGGCCGATTTCCATGTCTGCGGCGCACCGAAGGACATGGAGGACACCGCCTTCATCAACCTGAAATTCGAAAACGGTGCGCCCGGCGCCATGTGGCTGACCCAGGCCGCGCCCGGCAATTATTGCGGCCTGCGCCTGCGCATCTACGGCGAAAAGGCCGGTCTTGAATGGGAGCAGGAGACAGCGGAGATCCTGCGGTTCAATCCGCTCGACCAGCCGCAACAGATTATCGTGCGCGGTCATGGATCGGGCGTGGAGCCGGAAGCCGAGCGGATGCTGCGCCAACCGCGCGGCCACGGCGAGGCCCTGTCGGACGCCTGGGCAAATCTCTACCGCGAATTGGCGATCGCGATTGCCGCGCGCCGCGATGGCTTGGCCCTACCGGACGATCTTTTGGCGATCCCCGACGCGATGGACGGCGCGCGCGGTGTGAAGTTTATCGAAGCCGCCGCCGACAGCCATGAAGCGGGCGGTGTTTGGACGAAATGCTGGCTGGATGGATGACGATCATGCAGGTGGGATGGTTTTCAGAAGCGGATTGCGATCTTGATGTGTTCAAGTTCGAGATTGCCGGTTTGCGAGACGCTTGGGACGGCGCGCCTCGCGCAGCGGAAGTGGCCAAGGACGTGCCCATCTACGATTGCGCCGCGCTGCGGGCCGGCCGCAATGGCGCGAACAGCGATCGCGAGCTGATGCGCGAATGGGCCGGTGTCTTCGCAAACGGTCCAGGCGTTCTGGTCCTGCGGGGCGCGGTGCCGGATACGGCCATCGTCGACGCCGCGACGACCGTTTTTACGGACATATTGGACGATCAACGTGAGAGCGGCGACGGCGGCGGCGATCATTTCGGCACCAATGATCGGATCTGGAACTCGCTTGAAAAGCTCTGCCTCCGGGCGCCGGATGTTTTCGCGGCCTATCACGGCAACATCATGCTCGATCTGGCGGCGAGGGCCTGGCTTGGCCCGAATTATCAGATGACCGCGCAGGTCAATCTGGTCCACCCCGGCGGCGAGCCGCAGCAGGCGCATCGCGACTATCACTTGGGCTTTCAGACCAATGACGTCGCCAAGGACTATCCGATTGCAGCGCACCTGTTCTCATCGCAGTTGACGCTCCAAGGCGGAGTCGCCCATTGCGACATGCCGATCGAAGCCGGTCCGACACAATTTCTACCGTTTTCGCAAACCTATGCACCTGGCTACCTGGCCTATCGCCTGCCGGCGTTTCAGGACTACGCCAACGATCATTTCGTGCAATTGCCGCTGCAAAAGGGCGACGCGATCTTTTTCAACCCGGCCATGTACCACGCCGCCGGCGGCAATCGCTCCGCCGAGATTGAGCGGCTGGCCAATCTTTTCCAGGTCTCCTCGGCGTTCGGCCGGGCAATGGAATCGATTGATCGCCACGCCATGTGTCTGGTGCTTTATCCGAGCCTATTGGAGAAGAAGACGTCGGGCGCGCTGGATGACGAGTCGATCGATGCCGCGATAGCGGCAGCGGCCGAGGGGTATTCCTTTCCGACCAATCTGGACTCCGATCCGCCAATCGGCGGCCTGGCACCGAAGACCCAGGCCGATCTCATGCATGACGGGCTGTCCAATGGCTGGCCGCTTGAGACGCTGAAGGCGGAGTTGGATGCGCTGGAAGAGCGGCGGCGGCCCTGAGGGCCCAACTAAAGCGGATTGAGATTAGGTCCGCTCACCTCACGTGTCCTCCCGGACGCGCTGCGGCATGACATGCCGCTGTGCTGATCCGGGATCGTTCGATGCTTGGCGCCCCCATCTTTAGCAACACGATCCCGGTTCTGCGGCGCATCACCAACGTGCTGCACCGCGCCTGGGATGACCAGGAGGGGGAATGATTCTACTTGAACTCACTCCGCCTAGGCGAGGTTACGCCGACTGGCTCGCCATCTTAAGCATCATCAGTTCGGAGATGTTCTCACGGCTCAGATAGCCGACCAGCCGCCCTGCCGTATCAGTGACGGCGACCGCTGGCGCGCCACCGGAGAGGATCGGCGCCATGGCCGGTTCCAGCGGTGTGTTCTGGCCGATCTCGGGAATGGTCTCCATGACACCAAGGACGGGACCTTGCGGTCCCGTGCGCTCCATGCCGGCGATCATCGCACGGCGAGTCAGAAGCCCGCGCAAGCGCCCGGCGCCATCGACCACCGGGAATTCGTGCTGTGTGGTGCGGATCAGTGCGTCGGCCGCGTCGCCGATCGTCGCTTGGGTGCTGAGCGTCTCAAACGCCGTGATCATCGCGTCATCGACGGTGAGGTTGCGCGCCATTGCGGTCATGGAGGTCATGCTGCTTTCCGCGCCGGCCGCGAGATAGACGAAGATCGCGATGAAGATCAGGATCGGATTGCCGGACATCAGGCCCAGCAGACCGAACAGGAAGGCGACGCCTTGGCCAACGATAGCTGCGATCCGCGTCGCGCGTTCGCGTCCGGTCCAGATCGCCATGACGGCGCGGAATACCCGGCCGCCATCCATCGGGAAGGCCGGAATGAGGTTGAAGAGAACGAGGAAGACGTTGACGTAGGCCAGCCGGGCCAGGAAGCCGGCCGACGGGTCCTCGATTGTTCCGGCCGTGATCGTTTCGGGTCGGGCGCCCAGAATGAGGATTAGGATCGCCGCGATCACCACGTTGACCGCAGGGCCAGCCAGCGCGATGACGATCTCGGCTGTCGGCTTTTCCGGAAACCGCTCAAGCCGGGCCACGCCGCCGATCGGCAGCAGCGTGATATCGGGCGTCCGAATGCCGTAGCGGCGCGCGGCCAGGGCATGACCGAGTTCGTGGAGCGTGACGCAGGCGAAAATCGCGATCACGAAGGCCACGCCCTCGACCGCCGCCGCGGTGCCCTCGTCGAGATGGGACAGCCCGATCCACACCAACAGGAGAAAAAACGTCAGGTGGACGCGAATCTCGCTGCCGCCGACGGTTCCAAGCTTGATCGACCAGCTCATGGCGCGTTGTCGCTCCGTGAAGACTGGTCCTTATATAGGATCGGGGAGTTGTTTCCGAAACTCCAGTCTAGGATTGCCGCTTGCGGGCCGCGAGGGTCCGTAGACGGAGCGCGTTCAGCCGGATGAAGCCCTCAGCATCCTTCTGGTCATAGGCGCCGCGGTCGTCCTCGAAGGTCACCAACTCGCCTGAATAAAGCGACTGTGGCGACCGGCGACCGGTGACGATGACATTGCCCTTATAGAGTTTCAGCCGGACCTCGCCCTCGACGCGCTCCTGGCTCTTGTCGGCCAGTGCTTGCAGCATTTCGCGCTCCGGCGAAAACCAAAAACCGTAGTAGACAAGCTCGGCATAGCGCGCCGTCAGTTGGTCCTTGAGGTGTGCGGCCTCGCGGTCAAGCGTGATCGACTCGATCGCGCGATGGGCGTGCAGAAGAATCGTGCCGCCCGGCGTCTCGTAGATGCCGCGCGACTTCATGCCGACGAAGCGGTTTTCAACCAGGTCCAGCCGGCCGATGCCGTTGTCGCGACCCAGCGCGTTGAGCCGCGTCAGGAGCGCTGCCGGCGACAATGGCTTTCCGTCGACGGAAACGGCATCGCCCTTCTCGAAGCCAATGACAATCTCGGTTGCTTCATCCGGCGCATCTTCCGGCGCGACGGTGCGCTGATAGACATATTCGGGCGCCTCCTGCCAAGGGTCCTCCAGGACCTTCCCCTCCGACGAGGAGTGCAGCAGGTTGGCGTCGATTGAGAACGGGGCCTCGCCGCGCTTGTCCTTCGTCACCGTGATCTGATGTTTCTCGGCGAAATCGATCAGGTCGGTGCGCGACTTGAACTCCCAGTCGCGCCAGGGCGCGATCACCTTGATGTCGGGATTGAGCGCATAGGCGTTCAGCTCGAACCGCACCTGATCGTTGCCCTTGCCGGTGGCGCCATGGGCGATGGCATCGGCACCGGTTTCCGCCGCGATCTCGACCAGCCGCTTGGCGATCAGCGGCCGGGCAATCGACGTCCCGAGCAGGTAGACACCTTCATAGACCGCGTTCATCCGGAACATCGGGAAGACGAAATCACGCACGAACTCCTCGCGCAGGTCCTCGATGTAGATCTCCTCGATCCCCAGCATTTCAGCTTTGCGGCGGGCGGGTTCCAGTTCCTCGCCCTGGCCGAGATCGGCGGTGAACGTGACGACCTCGCAGTCAAAGGTCGTCTGTAGCCATTTCAAGATGATGGACGTGTCGAGGCCGCCGGAATAGGCGAGCACGACCTTGTCGATGGTCTCGGACATGAAACGTCTCGTGATACGGAGATAAAGTCAGCGGCGCACTATAGGCAGGGTGTTTGCCGCTGCAAGCCGAAATGGACTTGCCGCCGGCGCACCGGTGTTGTTTGACTGCGTCGACGACACCGGAGTTTGCGATGCCGAAGCTCGATTTCTGGTACGAATTTGCCTCGACCTATTCCTATCTGGCCGCGATGCGGATTGAGTCCGTCGCGGAGAAGGCGGGGATCGATGTGCGCTGGCGGCCCTTTCTGCTGGGGCCGATCTTTGCGTCGCAAGGCTGGGATACGTCGCCGTTTAACATCTATCCCGCCAAGGGCCGCTACATGTGGCGGGATCTGGAACGATTGGCGGCTGCCGAGGGCGTACCCTTCAGCCCACCGTCCGCGTTTCCGGCCAATGGTCTTCATGCCGCGCGCATTGCCTTGGTCGGAACCGCTTTCGGCTTCGTTGCCGATTTCACCAAGGCGGTCTATCTGGCGCAATTTGGAGAGGGGCGCGATATCTCCGATCTAACCGTGCTTGCCGACATCTTGACCGCCTTGGAGCTTGACGCCGACGCGATCATGGAACGCGCCCAATCGCCTGAAAACAAGGATGGCCTCAAAGCTCAAGTGGCCAAGGCTCAAGAGATCGGTGTCTTCGGTGCGCCGACCTTTATCTGCGCGGACGGCGAGCTGTTTTGGGGCAACGATCGCATGGAGGAAGCGTTCGCCTGGGCAGCGCTTCACCGCTCGGCGCAAGCGCCGGAGACAGCATGATGATCGGCGACGTCTTTACGCAGTTCATCCCGCCGCTGCCGGCGCTTGGCGCGTTCACGCTGGCGGCGATCGTCCTCAGTATCACGCCGGGCCCGGACATGACGCTCTTTCTCGGCAAGGCAGTTAGTGGTGGTCGGGCCGCCGGTCTGGCGGCGTTCGGCGGCGCGATTGCCGGCCTTTTGGTGCACTCGCTCTTTGCCGCCGTCGGCCTTTCGGCGTTGTTGGCGGCGTCACCGCAAGCCTTCTTCGTGTTGAAGATCGCCGGCGCGCTTTATCTCCTATGGCTGGCGTTTCAGGCGCTTCGAAAGGGTTCAGGCCTCACGCTCGATTCAACACAAACGAAACGCGAATCGCTGACTGCCATCTTTGCGTCCGGACTCGGCATCAATTTGCTCAATCCGAAGATCGTCTTGTTCTTCGTGACCTTCCTGCCGCAGTTCGTTGTTGCGACAGATCCTCATGCCGCGGGTAAGCTGATGTTCCTCGGTCTCTTTTTCATCGTGCTCGCCATTCCAGTTTGCGTGCCGATGATTCTGGCGGCCGATCGCATCGCGGTTCGGCTGAAGCGCTCGCCGTGGATGATCCGGGCGGTCGACTGGACCTTTGCCGGCGTGATGGGCGCGTTCGCGGTCAGGCTTCTGGCGGCGCGGGCATCGTAGTCCGGTCGCGCCACTCTCCCGCTTTGCGGCCGGCGATCAGCCAGTAGACGAAAGCCCCGACCGCGCCCGAGGCGATCGCAATCACATATTCTTGCTGGCCGGCGCGGGCTTCGCTGCCCTCCCAGAGAACAACGCCGATGCCGCCAACGATTGCGCCCAGTGTGAGATGAAAGACCGGGCCCGATAGGCGAAACGCCTCCGCAATCGCAATGGCCAAGAGAATTGGCAAAGTCGCGATTGCACCGGCTGTGGACGCCATCAAGCCGGCGTAAAGCCCCAGGCGGAGCGCCAGGTCCACCGTCGTTTCACCGGCAGTCGGCCCGACGCTATCGAGGCCAAGCGCCGCCAACACAAAGAATGCGGCCGCGGCGAAGACGGCAATGAAATAGGCGAAGCACACTATCAGGATGCGGGCGATGAGATCGAAGATCAAAGCGCGCCGGCCCGTTCCGCGATGCCGGCTGCGATCTCTCGCTTCTTCCAGGCCGGAATGCGCTCCGACTCGGACTTGAGCTGGCCGCAGGCGGCCATGATGTCGCGGCCACGCGGCGTGCGCACGGGACTGGCATAACCGGCGCGATTGACGATTTCCGCGAAGCGTTCGATCTGGTCCCAATCGGAGCACGCGTAGGGAGAGCCGGGCCACGGATTGAACGGGATGAGATTGATCTTGGCAGGGATGCCGGCAAGGAGACGCACAAGCTCTCGGGCGTCGGCCAGCGAATCGTTGATGTCTTTCAACATGACATATTCGAAGGTGATGCGCCTGGCGTTGGACGCACCCGGATAGGTTCGGCAGGCCTCAAGCAGATCGGCGATCGGGTATTTGCGGTTCAGCGGCACTAGCTCGTTGCGCAGATCGTCGCGCACGGCATGAAGCGAGATCGCCAGCATGACGCCGATTTCATCGCCGCAACGCGCGATCATCGGGACGACACCGGAGGTCGAAAGCGTGATGCGCCGCTTCGACAGCGAAATGCCCTCGCCATCTGAGGCGATCAGGAGAGCATCTTTTACATGGTCGAAGTTGTAGAGCGGCTCGCCCATGCCCATCATCACAACGTTTGTGATGGCTCGGTCGCCTTCAGGAATGAGGCCATCCGTCGGCCGATGGGCGCCTGGCCAGTCGCCGATCCGGTCGCGAGCGGTGAGTATCTGCGCGAGGATTTCGCCGGCGGTGAGGTTGCGGACCAGCGTCTGCGTGCCCGTGTGGCAGAACGTGCAGGTCAGCGTGCAGCCGACCTGGCTCGACACACACAATGTGCCGCGGTCGCTTTCGGGGATGTAGACCGTCTCGACATCGACCGGCGCTTCGCCCGGGCCGTTCGGCGGAAAGCGCAAGAGCCATTTGCGCGTGCCGTCGGTAGAGACCTGTTCGGCGACGATCGTCGGCCGAGCGATGCTGAAGGTCTCTGCAAGCGTCTGCCGCAGCGCTTTCGAGATCGTCGTCATCGCCTCGAAATCGGTCGCGCCGCGATTATAGATCCAGTGAAAGAGTTGGTTCGACCGCATCCGTAGTTGCTTCTCCGGCACACCGATTTCGGCCAGCCGCCCCGCCAGCGCCGGCCGGTCGAGACCGAGCACAGAGGTTTGTGCAAGGTTGGGCGCAGTCGAAGTCGCCTCAATGAGGGTCGTCGGCATGGTCGCTCGCATATGAAGAAAGCGCCGGCGTCATATCACGCGGCGGCCGGACATGAAAAGGGCGCCCCGCTGGACGCCCTTTGATCATGACTGATGGTGGAATCAGGCGCCGCAGGCCTCGCTGGCCTTTTTCAGCGCGGCGGTCACGCCGGAAAGCGAATACGTGTCGACGGTTGTCGTGCCACGTGCCGATTTTCCGAAAATCTTCATCGTCGTGCCTGCGCGCATTGCATCGACCATTTTCGGCTGGTCGGACGTATCCTCGATCCAGGCGCTCTCGTCGCGCGCGATCAAGGAAAACGTGTCTTCGCCGATTTCGGCGCGAACCGAGTCTTCGGCAAGCGGGTAGCCATAAGCAAACGAAACTTCGCCGGTGACACCTTCAGACGGCCGGAATGAGACAAAGACGAAGCCCGGGTCGCGTTTGCGGCCCCTTGGGTTCATCTGGGTGGACTTCGGCTGGGAGATCACGAAGCACAGCTTCTTGCCGTTCTCTTCGTTCAAATAGGCAGCCCAATCGTTAAAGCGTTCGAGAAGGCGCGGTGCTGCATTTGCCGTGCTGACCATTCCCAAAACGGCAGCGGCTGCAAGACAAAGCAGTGGAGCGCCCCAATGTCGTCTTTCCATGAGTTCACAGTCCCTTTTGACCGGCTCTGGGCTTCGGCATCGTTTCCCGCAAACGCCGCCAAAGGCCCCCAATCCCCGACGATGTTCGGGTGTTGAACCACGAAACGGGCAAGAATTTGACGGCCGCTCGCGATCGTCACAATCTGCTGTGCCAAAACCAACCAATTTAGGGTTAATATTTCGTTGCCTATCCCATATTGCCAAGTGCAGCGCCTGCTGTTTGGTGCGATGATGGCGTGTACGCGGTTCTGGACGCGGACAGTGTCGACAAAGGATGAAAACCTGTGCCGCAGGGTGAAGAGTTAGCCGCGCTTGTCCGCGCCGTTGCCGTCGACCGCAGCCGCGTCGCATTTACCGAGCTGTTCGACTTCTTCGCGCCGCGCATCAAAGCGTATTTGATGCGGCTTGGCGCCAGCGACATGCTGGCCGAGGAGTTGACGCAGGACGTGATGCTGACCCTGTGGCGCAAGGCCGATTTGTTCGACCCGGCAAAAGCGACGATTTCCACCTGGCTGTTTCGCGTTGCGCGCAACCGGCGCATCGATGCTCTTAGGCGCGACCGATCAGACCAGATCGACAAGAACGATCCCTTTTTCCAGCCCGAGGATGTCGAGTCGGCGGACACCGTCTTCGATGCTCAGCAGCGTGACCAAAGGGTCCGCATGGCGATGGATGCCTTGCCGGGCGAACAGCTTGTCCTGATCAAGATGGCGTTCTTCCAGGGCCTGTCGCACAACCAGATCGCGGAAGAGACCGGTTTGCCGCTTGGTACGGTGAAATCGCGCATCCGGCTCGGCTTCGGCCGGATGAGAACTGTGCTTGAGGCCGATTCGCGGGTCGATACGGATTGATGGATCGGATGCGCGCGATCGAATGTCAGGCTTTAGGCGCGGTCGACTCACTCACACTCGTTGAGCGTCCTCTACCGGAGCCGGGCTCCGGTGAAGTCCGGGTGCGGGTCACCGCTGTCGGTCTCAACTTCTTCGACACGCTGATGATCGCCGGCCGGTATCAGGTGCGCCCGGAACTGCCGTTTTCTCCCGGTGGCGAGTTCGTCGGTGTTGTCGATGCGGTGGGCGCCGGCGTGAGCGCGCCGGCTCCAGGCACGCGCGTCATCGCCTATCCGGGCTATGGCGCGTGCCGCGAGGCGATTGTCGTTCCGGCATCGTCGGCCGTTGCCATTCCCGACGGCATCGCGGATGAGGCGGCCGCCGGTCTGTTGATCACCTATGGTACGACGCTGCACGCGTTAAAGGACCGCGCCGCCATGAAGCCCGGCGAGACCCTCGCCATCCTGGGCGCGTCGGGTGGCGTTGGGTTGGCGGCGATCGAGATCGGCAAGATCATGGGCGCCACCGTTGTTGCTTGCGCATCGAGTGCCGAAAAACTCCAGCTTTGCGCCGACCAGGGCGCGGATACTTTGATCGACTACTCCAAGGACGATCTAAAAACCGCGCTGAAGGCTGCGTCGGAAACTGGGATCGATGTTGTCTACGACCCGGTTGGCGGCGACATGACAGAAGCGGCACTGCGGGCGCTAGGGTGGAAGGGTCGGCTACTGGTGATCGGTTTCGCGTCCGGCACGATCCCGAAATTGCCGCTCAATCTCACACTGGTCAAAGGGTGCAGCGTTCACGGCGTCTTTTGGGGCCGCTTCATGGAAGAGGAGCCGGAGGCGTTTGCCGAGAACACACGACAGCTCGTCGCCTGGTGCGAGGAAGGCCGGCTAAAGCCCCATATCAATGCGGTTCTGCCGCTGGAGAAGACGGTGGACGGACTGAAGCTTTTGGCCGAGCGCAAGGCGCGCGGCAAGGTGATCATAAAGATTTAGAGCATCGGGCGGTACTATTGCAGCATTCTACCGAGGGCATTTTGCGTCAAGATCGAGGAAAAAGCACAGGGCGATGCCGAAGCATCGGTCGAGCATTTTTTCGAAGCATATTGGCGCAAAATGGCCCGGCCCGAAGGGTTTCGCCCCGTTGGACGCCTGATTGCGTCCAATCCTCGCCCGATGCTACGGCATCGCGCTGCGGTGCGGTCACAACCCGGCGCGCTCAACGGCTGCGAAATAGAATGATGCAGCATTACCGCCCGATGCTCTAGGCAGGCGGCGGCGCATCCGGATCTTCGAGCGCGGCGTCGGCCTTGGCATAGTGGTCCGGCCGCAACGAGGTCGTGACGGCCCGGATCGCGGCCAGCAGGATCGCGGCATCGTCAGTGAAGCCGAGACCGACGATGAAGTCGGGGAGCATGTCGATCGGCAGGATGAAATAGACCAGGGCGCCCAGAAGCGTTGCGCGCACGCGAAGCGGCGTCGTGGGATCGAGGGCGCAGTAATAGGCCGCAAGCAGGTCGCGGGCAAATGGGATCGCGCCGACCACGCGGCGGAATTTCGTCCAGAACTTTTGCCGCACCGTGTTTTCGCGCGACTCGACCTTTTCGAGCTCCCGCCCGGTCAAGATCTCGCCCTCAAGCGGTGGCGCGATGGGCTCCTCGCGACTTCCGGCCATATCCAATGTCTCCATTGCTCGCTCCGCAAATATGGGTGAGGGCGCTGCCACTTGCAACGCGGGCAGCCAGACCCTAAGACGGCGGCCGGATTAGCGTTCAGGCAAGGAAGCGCCATGAAAATCGACAATACGGTAGCCGCAATCGTGACCGGCGGCGCATCGGGGCTGGGTGCTGCGACAGCCCGGCATTTGGCCTCGCTGGGCGCCAAGGTCGGCATTTTCGACATGAACGCGGAGAGTGGGGCGACGGTCGCCAGCGAAATCGGTGGCACGTTCGCGCAGGTGGATGTCTCCGACCCGGCCAGCGTCGCTGCGGGCCTTGAAACCGTCCGCGCAGCGAACGGCCAGGAGCGCATCTGCGTCAACTGCGCTGGCATTGTCATTGGCCAGAAGACAGTCACGCGGAAGCGCGATACTGGCGCCATCCTGGCGCATCAGCCGGAGGTCTTCCAAAAGGTCGTTGCCGTCAATCTCGTCGGCACGTTCAACGTTGCCTCGCAATCGGCCGCCGGGATGATGGCGGCCGATCCGGTCGACGAGGATGGGCAGCGTGGCGTTATCGTTACGACATCTTCTGTCGCGGCGCAGGACGGGCAGATGGGTCAGCTTGCCTACGCCGCCTCCAAGGGCGGTCTGGCCGCGATGTCGCTGCCGATGGCCCGTGATCTGTCTCGCGACGGCATTCGGGTTTGCGCCATTCTTCCCGGGCTGATCGCGACGCCGATGTTCGACTCGCTCACGGATGAGATTCGCGATGCCCTTGCCGCAAGCGTGCCGTTTCCCTCACGTCTGGGCCGGGGCGACGAGTATGCCCGCCTTGTCGCTCATATCGTCGACAACGATCTCTTGAACGGCGAGAACATCCGTCTCGATGGCGCGCTGCGCCTGGCGCCGAAGTAAAGCCTCAGGCCTCTCCGGCGATCTTGTCCATTGCCTTTGCGAGCCGAATGTCGAGTTCGGTAAGCCCGCCGGCGTCGTGCGTCGCAAGCGTCACGTCGACGGTCTTGTAGACGTTGAACCATTCCGGGTGGTGGTTCATTTTCTCCGCCACCAGCGCTGCCTTCGCCATGAAGCCAAAGGCGTCAACGAAGTTCGCGAATGTGAACGTGCGGGCGATCGCGTCGCGATCGGCAACCTCGCTCCAGTTCGCGACAGTGGCCAGGGCGGCGGTTCGCGCCTCGCCGGTCAGCTTATCGGCCATGGGTCATCTCCGTTTCTCGTGTATCGGCGAGGGGGTAGGTGATGACGGGAACATAGGGTCCGCCCCCAGTTGAGTCACGCGACGACATCAAATGGAAATCCGTCACGCGCCAGGGATCGCAGCGAAAATCGCCGAATGTGGTCAGCCAGGCGGCGACATCGCCCGGAAGAGCACGTTTGAGCCGTGCCAGCGTCACGTGCGGTGTGTATTTGCGCCGCTCCGCCGGCAACCCCGCACCCTGGATCAGCCGCTCCTGCGCGGCCTGGAACGCGAAGAGGGCCGGCTCCGGCTGGACATCGGCAAAAACACTGTGCGGCTTGCGGCCGCCGAACACGTTGAGACCGCTGAGCGCCAGGTCGAACCCGGTTGCGCGCTGTTGGTCCAAAGCAGAAACCACTGCATCCGCAGTCTGGCCGTCGACATCGCCGATGAACCGCAGCGTCAGATGCAGATTGCCGCGCTCGATCCAGCGCGCGCCGCGCAAGCCCGACATCAAACGGACCAGTCCGTCGGCGACGTCGTCCGGAATGCTGATTGCGGTAAAAAGGCGCGGCATGATTAGCTCAGGGGCTTGGGTTCTGGTGGATCTGATGAACGGCGTTGATTGCGCCCTCCAGCTCGTCGCTCCAGGACACATGAACCGAACCGATATCGGTCTTCAACTGCTCCATCTTCGTCGCGCCGATGATGTTCGCCGTGACGAAGGACCGGTTGTTGATGAAGGCGAGCGCCATTTGCGCCCGGTCCAGGCCGAAGTCGGCCGCCACGTTGTAGTAAGCCTTGCGGGCTTCCTCGGCGCCCGGCTTCTCGTAGCGCGTCGCGGTGCGGCCGAAGAGCGTCTTGCGGGCACCGGGCGGCAGGGCGCCGTCTTCGTACTTGCCGGTCAGATAGCCCTGCGCGAGCGGTGAGTAGGCGAGAAGCCCGACCTGTTCGCGATGGGCGATCTCGGCCAAGCCCAGTTCGAACGTCCGGTTGACCAGGCTGTAGGCGTTTTGAACGCCATGAATGCGCGGCAGGCCGTTTGCCTCGGATGCCGCCAGATAGCGCATGACGCCCCAGGCCGATTCGTTCGAGACGCCGACATGGCGCACTTTGCCGGCCTTCACCAGATCGTCCAGCGCCGAGAGCGTCTCCTCGATCGGCACGCCATCGCCCTCGACATGTTTGTAGACCGTGCCGTTTCGTCCCCAAAGCGGCGAAGGCCGGTCGGGCCAGTGGACCTGGTAGTAGTCGATATAGTCCGTGTGCAGCCGCGTCAGGCTGGCATCGATCGCCTCGAAGATCTGATCGCGCGAGAGATCGGCGGTCCGGCCGCCGCTGCGCATCCAGGTGTTCTCAGACCGGCCGGCGACCTTCGACGCAAGGATGATCCGGTCGCGGCCACCGCGCTCCTTCAGCCAGTTGCCGATGATCCGCTCCGTCGCGCCATAGGTCTCGGCGCGGGGCGGGATCGCATAGAGTTCGGCCGTGTCGAAGAAGTTGACGCCTTCGCCGACGGCATAGTCCATCTGCTGGAAGGCCTCGTCTTGGGTGTTCTGCTCTCCCCAGGTCATCGTGCCGAGGCAGATGACGCTCACGTGTAGATCGGTGCGGCCGAGGCGGCGCTTTTCCATGCGGTCTGGTCCTTGAGGTTTTGTGCGGGCTACTGGCGGTCGCGGATACGTGCGATGAGCGCTTCGACGCTCGGCAGGATGTTGGCGACGATGACGTCGATCCCAGCTTCATTGGGATGCATGCCGTCCGAAAGGTTCAGATCGGGCTGGGCGGCAACGCCATCGAGGAAGAACGGGTAGAACACGACATCGTAGCGCCTGGCAAGATCGGGATAGATGGCATTGAACGCCGCGCCATAGGCCTCTCCCATATTGGGCGGCGCCAACATGCCGGCCAGAAGCACGGGGATGTTCTTGTCCGCTAGCGTCTCGATAATGCCGACAAGTGCTTCCTTGGTGATCGCCGGGTCGATACCGCGCAACGCATCGTTGGCGCCAAGTTCCAGGATCACTCCGTCGACCTGCTCGTCCGCGCTCGCGTTCAGCGACCAGTCGAGCCGGGCGAGACCGGCGGTTGCGGTGTCACCGGAGACGCCGCCGTTGATCACCTCGGCGGCCGTATCGTTCGTTGCGAGAGCGGCTTCGAGACGGCTGGCGAAATCGGCACCTGGCGGCAACTGATATCCGGCCGTCAGACTGTCGCCGAAGGCGAGAATCCGAACTGTATCCGCCGCGGCGAGCCGTAGGGGCACCAAAAGAACGGCAATGAAGATGAAAAACCGAATCAGGATGGATGCTCCTTGCCGGCCGGTGATCGGTTAATTGTCCGCACGCGTATCTACAAATATCAACGCAGCGTCTCTATATGTCGCCAATTGTAGGCTGAACAGCCATTCGTCAAGTCTTCGAAGCTCGGTCCAGGATCGCGACGCTCATGCTCGACACGCCCCCGCCTGCCGCTACGGCACCAATGATTGCGCTCGATAACATTCATGTTCGACTAGGCGAGGGGGCTTCGAAGGTTCATGTGCTCAAAGACGTATCGCTTGACGTGAGCGAGGGCGAAGCCGTCGGTCTCGTTGGTCCCTCCGGGTCCGGTAAGTCCACGCTGCTCATGGTGACGGCGGGTTTGGAGCGACCGGAGTCAGGAACGGTGCAGATCGCCGGCGCGACACTGTCCGGTCTCGATGAGGACGCGCTGGCGACGTTCCGGCGCGGGCGTATCGGCATCGTGTTCCAGTCCTTTCATCTCATTCCAAACATGACGGCGCTCGAAAACGTCGCTGTGCCGTTGGAACTGCTGGGGCGCAACGATGCCTTCGAACGGGCCGAGGTTGAGCTTGGCCGGGTCGGGCTTGGTGAGCGTGTCAGTCACTATCCGGCTCAGTTGTCCGGCGGTGAACAACAGCGCGTGGCGCTTGCCCGGGCACTGGTTGCCGATCCCGCCGTCCTCATTGCCGACGAACCGACCGGCAATCTCGATGGGCCGACGGGCGAGCAGATCGTCGACTTGATGTTCAAGGCGCATCGCGAACGGGGCATGACGCTGATGATGGTCACCCACGATGCCGACCTGGCCGAACGGTGTGAGCGTGTGGTGCGTTTGCGTGACGGCGAAATCGTCGGCGACAGTCAAAGTAGCCAGGCGGCGGCGTGATGAGCGTTTCCGACGCCATTCAGGCGCGGCCCGTCATCGAAGCCACCGGAGGCGGGCGTGCCTCAGCCCTGCGGATGGCGCTGCGGGAGCTGCGCGGTGGCCTGCGCGGGTTCTATGTTTTCATCGCGTGCATCGCCATTGGCGTCGCGGCCATTGCAGGTGTCGGATCCTTGGCCCGCGCGATGTCGGATGGGCTGGCGCGCGAAGGCCGGGTGGTCCTTGGCGGCGACCTGTCGTTTTCCATCGTGCAACGGCCAGCGACTGAGGTAGAACGCGCCTATTTCGACGGCCTCGGGCGCGTCTCGGAAATCATCACGCTGCGCGGCATGGCGCGGGCGACGGCGGAGCGTCAAGCCCTGGTCGAAATCAAAGTCGTTGACGACGCCTATCCGCTGACCGGCGCCGTCGTTCTTGACGCTGACAAGGGCCTTGGCGAGGCGCTCGCGGCGAACGGTGACGTCCGGCAGGTTGCGGTCGAACCTGGCCTGCTTGCCCGTCTCGACCTGGAGGTCGGCGACCAGGTTTCTCTCGGGCGGCAGGTCTTCACGATTGCGGCTTCTATCGACATCGAACCCGACCGGTTATCGAATGGGCCGGGATTTGGGCCCCGAGTGTTGCTGTCGAAACGCGATCTGGAAGCGACCGGTCTCGTTCAACCCGGAAGCCTCGTGCGCTATCACTATCGTGTCGCGCTGGCCAACCCGGCGGCCGACGATGCCGAGCTCCAGGCGGAAATCGCGGCGGCCGAGGCAGAGTTTCCGGATGCCGGTTGGAGCGCCCGCACCCGCTTTAACGCATCGCCCGGTCTGTCGACCTCGATCGACCGTTTCGCGCAGTTTCTGACCCTGGTCGGGCTCACCGCGCTCATTGTTGGCGGTGTTGGCGTTGCCAATGCCGTACGCGCTTTCATGGAAACCAAGCGCGATGTTATCGGCACGCTCAAGGCGGTTGGGGCGTCGGGTAGCTTCGTCTTCCAGCTTTACCTGACGCAAATCGCGCTGATCGCACTTCTGGCGACCCTGATAGGCGTGGTCATCGGCGCGCTGATCCCGCCTATTGCCGGAATGGCCCTGCAGAGCGTGCTGCCTGTGTCCGCGGCCAACGGCATCTATTTCGGGGAGCTCCTGCTCGCCATCGCCTACGGGCTTTTGACCGCGCTAGCCTTCGCGCTCTGGCCGCTCGGCCGCGCTCGCGACATTCCTGTCAGCGCGCTCTTTCGCGATCAGGTCGAACCGACGCGCCGGCGACCGCGTGCAGTCTATATCGTCGCCATTGCCATCGTGCTTGCGATCCTCGCAACCATGGCAACGAGCCTTGCCGCCGTGCCGTCGATCTCGATGATCTATATCGGTGCCGCAGCGATCGCGTTTTTCGTGTTGCGACTGGTCGCGCTCGCCATCATGGCCATCGCGCGGCGTATCCCTCGTGTCCGGTCGGCAACGCTGAGACTCGCGATCGGTAACGTTCATCGCCCGGGTGCCCTGACGCCCAGCGTTGTTCTCTCGCTCGGTCTCGGACTGGCTCTCCTGGTCGCGCTCGGACAGATTGACGGTAACCTGTCGCGTCAACTCACATCGGCCATTCCGGAAAAGGCGCCAAGCTTCTTCTTTCTCGACATCCAGAACCCGGAAGAAGAGTCCTTTCGAACGTTGATCGACGAAGTGGTGCCGGGCGGAGCGCTGGACACCGTGCCGATGCTGCGCGGCCGCGTTATATCGCTGAAGGGGATTCCGTCGGCCGAGTTCAATGCGCCGCCGGAGGCGCGTTGGGTTCTGCGTGGCGATCGCGGGATTACCTATTCAGCAGAAATCCCGACCAATTCGACGGTTGTCGAAGGCGCTTGGTGGCCGACTGATTATGACGGTCCGCCGCTTGTATCTTTTGTCGACGAGGAAGCGCGCGAGCTCGGTCTTGAGATCGGCGATACGGTCACGGTCAATGTGCTGGGCCGCACCATCACCGCGGAAATCGCCAGCCTGCGCGAAGTGAGTTGGAGCTCCATGGGGATCAACTTTCTCATGGTCTTCTCGCCGAATACCTTCGCCGGCGCACCGCATGCCTTGCTCGCCACGGTGACTTATCCCGAAAACCTCACGGACGATCATGACCAGAATGTTCTGCGCGCGGTGACGGCGGCCTTTCCCGCCGTGACCAGCGTTCGCATCAAGGATGCGCTCGACACCATCAATGGGCTGATGACGCAGATTGGCTGGGGCATCCGGGCGGCCAGCTCCATCACTCTTGTCGCCAGCATTTTGGTGCTGGGAGGGGCGCTCGCCGCCGGCCATCGCCATCGCATCTACGACGCGGTGATCTTTAAGACGCTGGGCGCCACCAGGCGGACACTGCTGACCGCCTACGCCATGGAATATCTCATGCTCGGCCTGGCGACGGCGCTTTTCGGCGTGTTGGCCGGAACGGCCGCCGCCTATGTCGTCGTCACTCAAGTGATGGCATTCGATTTCGTGGTAATGCCGGCGGTGGCAGTCGGCGGCGCATTGATCGCACTCGTGGTTACCGTCGCACTTGGCATCGGCGGCACCTGGACCGTGCTCGACCGCAAGCCGGCGCGAGTCCTCAGAGCGCTTTAGCCGCCGGAGAAGATCCGCCGCAGGAACCCGGTTCCAATGTTGAGGCCTCGTCGCTCCGCTGGGCGGTTGTAGACGCGTGGGCCGACGGCGGCGGGCGGCACCAGACCGGCCTCGCGCTGCAGATCGTCGCGCAGCCAGGGCAGCGTCTCGTCGACGGGGACCTGACCCTGTGGCAGCGGCGTGTACTCGCCGGGCAGCGGCACAGGCGGCAGACCCGCATGCGCCTCGTCCATGAAGGCTTTCCAGATCTGGGCTGGGATGCTGCCGCCGGTCGCTTTCTTGGTCGGTGCGCCGTCGTCATTGCCGACCCACACACCGGCGGCAAAATTGGCGGTAAATCCGATGAACCAGGCATCCTTGAAGTTCTGGCTGGTGCCGGTCTTGCCCGCCGCCGGCCAGGCCTCAAGCCGTGCGCCGCGTCCGGTGCCCTCAGTCAGAGTTTTCGCCATCATGTAGTTCATCGCGCCGATGACACGGGGATCGATCACCTGTCCCGGTCCCGATCCAGACCGCTGATAGAGCACTTTGCCGTCGCGTGTCTTGATCGTGCGGATGACATGGGGAAGCGCGCCATAGCCGCCATTGGCGAACGGCACATAAGCGCCGGTCAGCTCCAGGAGGGAAACCTCAGCCGTACCTAGCGCCAGCGACGGATTCTCATGGAGATCAGTCGCGACCCCGAGCCGTTGTGCCGTCTGCGCGACCGTGCCCGCGCCGACCTCGTGGGTGAGGCGGGCCGCGATGGTATTCACCGAACGCGAGAGGCCGAATGATAGGTTCACCGGTCCATGGAAGTCGCCGTCGTAGTTTTTCGGCGCCCAGCCATTAATCCGGGTCGGCCCGTCGATGCGGAGCGATTCCGGCGTCAGCCCCATTTCAAGCGCCGCCAGATAGACGAATGGCTTGAAGGCGGAACCTGGCTGGCGTTTCGCCGTGACCGCTCGGTTGTACTGGCTGGCCTGATAGTTGACACCGCCGACCAGCGCCCGAACAGCGCCGATGCCGTCGATCGCGACGAGCGCGGCCTGGGACGCGCCCTTCTGCTCGCCGGCTTCCGCCATCACCTGGACAAGCGCCTCTTCGGCCATGACCTGTAGATTGGCGTCGATCGTCGTCTCGACCACGACGTCGTCGGCGATCTCGCCGACGAAGGACTCGACCTGGTCCGCGACCCAGTCGGCGACATAGCCGACGCTCGCCATGCGCGGTTGCGCCACTTTCGCCGGCAGTGTCGCGGCGTGTTCGCCTTCGGTATTGGTGATGTAGCCCTCGTCGACCATCCGGGCGAGGACCACACGGGCACGCTCGGCGGCCGCCTTCGGATTGCGAGTCGGGGCGAAGCGCGAGGGTGCCTTCAAAAGCCCGGCGAGGATCGCGGCCTCGGCCAGCTCGATGTCGCGTGCGGACTTGTCGAAATAGCGCTGGGCGGCGGCTTCCACGCCATGGGCGCCAGCGCCGAAATAGACCCTGTTCAGGTACATTTCCAGGATCTCATCCTTGGAAAAGCGCTGTTCCAGCCACAGTGCGAGGACGGCTTCCTGGGCTTTGCGTTCGATCGTGCGCTCCGGCTTCAAGAACATGTTCTTGGCGAGCTGCTGGGTGATCGTCGAGCCGCCCTGGACCACGCGTCCGGCCGCGATGTTGGCGATCAAGGCGCGGGTAAGGCCAATTGGATCGACGCCGAAATGCGAGTAAAAGCGCGAGTCTTCCGTCGCAATCACGGCCTGCGGCATGACCGGCGGCAGATCGTGCAACGCGACCGCATGGCCGCGCATCTTGCCGCGCTGCGCGAGGCTCGATCCGTCGACCGCCACGACATCGATCGACGGCGGTCGGGCTGGGATTTCCAGATTGGCGGACTGGGGAAGCTGATAGGCGTAGTAGGCGAACAAGCCGCCCAGACCCAGAACCGCCCAGACGGCTGCGACTGTGCCCCAGTAGGCCACAAAGCGGACGGTGCGACCGAGAAACGAGCCTCCCGAGCCACCGCCGCGCTTCCCGCGTGAGGACCGACGCCGCGCCGAACCGCTAGCGGCTTTGCCCTTTTTCGGCTTTGCAGTCTTGGCTTTGCGGCGCCCATTCCCGTCGGCACGGTCGTCGGCGCTCAAACGCAGGTTCAAAGCAGCGCCATCGGAGCCCGCACCGAAGTGCGGCTCAATCCGCTCATTGCGGGACGCGCGGCGTCCTTTCTTGCCGACCATATACGAGCTTCCAACCGACAGAGTGCTGGGCTTCGACGGCCCGGTGACGAGCGTCGAGGGCGAAGTCGACGACCCGCCAGGACATTGACTGAAAACACACCCGCCCCTTTGGGCCGCCGGCTTCGCCAATGACCGTATATTGCGGCCCGTTTATGGTCGGTTAAGGACGATCTCGCGGCGATGTCAACCGGTTACTGCGTATAGGCGTTGATCGGCAGGCCCTGAGCGATCCAGCCATCGCCGCGTTCATTGCCCATCATGCCCTGGCTGACATCGATGACGTTGGAATAGCCCTCTTCCTCCATCCGGTCTCGAAGCCAGGCGGAGCGGAAGCCCTGGGCGCAGATCAGCGCCACTCTCGCGTTCTTGTCGCCACCGGTCAGCGCCTCGATCTTGAAGAGGAATTTGCGGTCGCGCATGGAAATCGCATGCGCGCCTTCGCCAACACCGCTGTCGCGCCACTCGCCTTCCGTGCGGATGTCGATCAGGAGAAGGTCACCCGACCGCGCTCCCGTATGGGCCTCTTGCGGCGTGATGATGGAGGCATCCGACGCCAGCGCGGGGCTGGCGACCAGGACCGCGGAGGCGATTGCGGCGGCAAGGAAATGACGGCGGATCATGATCATGGCTCTAGCGAGAACTATCTGTGCGGCTTGTCGCACCAAGCGGCCTCACTTGCCAATCACCAGTGTGCGAGCGACTGGTACCCGTCAAGTCGCTTGGGCCTGACGCAACACCTTGCGGATATAGGTGTTGGCCGAGCGGAAATGGCTCGGTCCCGACGCTTCGGCCCAGCGGCCGAGGGTCCATGTGTTCATCCACGGATAGAGGCCGGGCACGTACAGCACGTCGTCGCTATTCTCCGCGATGAAGGCGCGCAGTCTGTCGACAGCGGCTTGTAGCTCTGAAAGCAGATCGGTCCAGCCTCGGGCGTCGGCTTCAAGGTAGATTGCCGCGTTGTAGTCCTTAAGCTGGTTCCACTTGTATCCGGGTGCCGGTGTTTGGACGTCGTCGCCGGCAACGCCGCCCTCATACCAGGTGAAGAACAAACCGATCCAATGGGTTCGGTGGGCGATGACGCCCTTGATCGTCGTTTGATCGTCTGTCGTGCTCATGCCGGCGGTGTTGTCATCGACCTTAGCGAGCGTCGCTGAGAGTTTCGTCCATTCGCGATCGAAGGCCGCCAGGAGTTCGGATTGTGATGTCGCAGCAGGCACGCTGGTCGCCGGCCTATCGTCTAGACGTCTAGATTGGCAACGGTGAGCGCGTTGTCCTGGATGAACTCACGGCGCGGTTCGACGACGTCGCCCATGAGGCGCGAGAAGATCGATTCCGCCGCATCGATTTCGGTCACCTTGACCTGCAAAAGCGTGCGGGCGTTGGGATCGAGCGTCGTCTCCCACAACTGGTCGGCGTTCATTTCGCCAAGGCCCTTGTAGCGCTGAACGGAGACACCCTTGCGGCCGGCCGCAAAGACCGCCTGAAGCAGGTCCAGCGGGCCATGGATGATCGTTTCGGCATCCTTTCGAACCAGGGTGGCCGGATTGGCATAGGTCGTCTGGAGCGCTGCCGCATGGGCATCGAGACGGCGGGTGTCGGCGGACCCGATCAGCTTCAAATCGACGACATGGGCCTCGCGCACGCCGCGCACCGTGCGGGCGAATACATAGGCGCCGTCGTCACGGATCATGCCTTCCCAGCCACGCTCCCACTCCTCTGACAATCGGTCGAGGCGTTTGGCAACATAATCCGCGGCCGCAAGCGCGCGGTCGGCCGTCGAAACGAGTTCGGCGTTCAGAGCGCCGGCAACTGCGGCTTGCTCGATGATCGTCCGGTCGTAGCGTGAATGGAGACCGTCCAGGAGATTTCGGACCTGAAGCGCTTCATCGACCGCGACGCGCAGATCGGCGCCGGTGCGGACTTCGCCGCTGGCGAGTTGAAGCGAGGCACCGTCGAGGCCGCCCTCGATCAGATACTCGTCCATTGCCCGCTCGTCTTTCAGATACTGCTCGGACTGGCCGCGCTTGACCTTATAGAGCGGCGGCTGAGCGATATAGAGGTGGCCGCGCTCGATCAGTTCGGGCATCTGGCGGTAGAAGAAGGTGAGGAGAAGCGTGCGGATATGGGCGCCGTCGACGTCGGCGTCCGTCATGATGATGATCTTGTGATAGCGCAGCTTGGCGGGATCGAATTCTTCCTTGCCGACGCCGGTGCCAAGCGCGGTGATCAGCGTGCCGATCTGTTCCGACGAGAGCATCTTGTCGAAGCGCGCGCGCTCCACATTGAGGATCTTCCCG